>JAAVWC010000018.1 GCA_023910675.1 Gemmatimonas sp. | reverse complement strand
CGTCATTGGTACCATTCGGGTAACAGAACAGCTGCACAGGATCCTGCAAATGTGTTCTAACTGCGTCGACGGAACCAATGATCTCATGATCCGATTTCTCGTTCGAACAACGACTGAGAATCGGATGCGTTTCGGAATGCGCTCCGAATCGCAATCCCCTCCCCTCCGCAGATCGCAATTCCTCCCAGCTCAGTACTCTATACTCTTCGGGGGCAGCCGAAGGTATGGCAACTTGAGCCGCTTGTGCGATGCGCTCAAGCACGGACGCCATGGACTCATCGGCCAATTGCTTTAGCGTCGCCTCCACGAGAGCCTTGGCCGAAAGCCGTGAAGTTTCGTCGCTCCACTTCACCGTACTTCTTCCCTGCGAAGTTTCGAGCACGACCTCTCTGCAATCGCTGTGCCGAAACACCCAATCGAGTTTGTCCCACCAGAACCAGTCGATCCGTTCCACCGCTTGCGGAACGACGAAACCCGAAACCGGGCAATCGAACTCCGCAAAAACGGGCGCACCGAATTCAATCAGATCCGCATACCCGTCGTCGACCGTGAATGCGACGGACAAGCCCTTGGGGGAATGTGATGTGCTTGCATCATCGTACAAGCGGACGGCTTGATCGACGTCGATGAGCGACACCCCGAGATTTCGAAGTGTTGATAGAAGGAGACGCAGCGCTGCTGGATCATGCCCGCTATGCACCCCGTGCTCGGAGGCAAATCGATGCATCACGATGATAATGCAGCCGCTTCGGCCGAGTGAATTCAGCAACCGCACAAACCACGGCGAACTCATCGCGTCCACCGCGGCTCTCCGAAACTGGGAGCGAACGCTTTTCAATGTATCAGACCTCGGCAGTCATCTGCGCTACCGCGGGGCTCCCAAACACGAGGCGACGCGTTTCGCGGAACCAGCGGAGACAGCGAAGGAACCGATGCTTCGTACCCGGCCTGGAGAATGAAACCCAGAACAGCGGACGCTCACCAGTCGACAGGGAACGCTTGTACTGAAACTCCCCCTTTTCCGAAGCGAGAAAGTCATACTCCAGAAAGTTATTGGTTCTGTAGTGCTCAATCGCCATATGGTGAGTAAGCAGTCCGGGTTTTAGACGGCGGTCTGCAGGGTAGTCAAATCCCGACTGATAGAAGCTGACATAGCCGTTGGCCTGAAAATTGTACAGAATGCCAACGGTATCGCTACCGCACACAACTCGAAGCAGGTGAACGCGCCCTTCATCAAAGGCAGACCGGATGAAGTCGAGATGAAACGATTTTCTTGCCGCAGATGCAAATGCGCCGGCGAACCCGCGCTTCTCCCATCGCTTCTCGTGCAGAACGATCAGCTCCTGGAAAAACTCGAGCGCTTCTTCTACCGTTTGTGCGACCCTCACCTGTAGCTCCCCCAGCATTTCGTATGCACGTTTGCTTCTTCGCAGTTGGGCGCGGGTATTCGAGCTGACGGCTTCTAGATGGCTTTCGCCTTTCGCACGAAGTTCAGCCAGATCTACGAATGGTGCGGAACGTTGTTCAACTTCGGGAATCCAGCAACGAAAACTGTCCAGAAGGCGGGAGCGTTCATCTTCAGACGCACCAGCCACCACAAACTCATCGATCGATTGCCGCTCAATCCAATCGGACAGCGCTTCAACAGCGAGCTTCTCGTTGCCTGGAACGGCGAGAACGCGATTATGCTCGACTACTACGCTGTCGGATTCTGCCTCTCCATCAGAGTTCAAATGCAGGCGCGTCCACCGAAATCCTAAGCGGTTTCGAACACTTCTCGTTATCAAGCACGTTCCTACTTCGCCTGCCTCGACGGTGAATACCAGCTGTCGAGTTCCCAGTGCGTCGCCATGAACGCGGAGCCAGGATGACATCCACTCCGGGGAGACGAAGGCCCGCGTGTCCCTAGTGAGGCCATACACTCGGCTCCAGATCTGACCGCCGATTCGCCACTCGCTGTCTACTTTGGCAGTGTCGATGCAGCGTACAGAAGCAGTGCGCTTTGTGCCGGGGAGTACTACCATCCCCCGATGCGGAACAACATGACGGGTATGGTTTTGGCCATGATCACGAAATCCGTCCACAGCGACTGCGTCCGCATGTACTCGATGTCGAAATACACTTTGCGGCGCACGTCATCGAGCGAGGCATCGTACGGATTGGAAATCTGCGCCAGTCCGGTAATTCCTGGCTTCACCCGCTGGCGTAGCGGATAGCCGTCAACCTGTTCCCGCAACCGCACAAAGATGCTCGGGCGTTCCGGTCGCGGCCCAACGATGTTCATGTCCCCGCGCAACACGTTGAACAACTGCGGCAGCTCGTCAATGCGCGACTTGCGAATGATCTTGCCAATTGCCGTCGTGCGGTCGTCTCCCTGAGTTGCCCACACGGCCTGTCCGTCTTTTTCGGCATCGACGCGCATGGAGCGGAATTTGTAGATCACGAACGGCACACCGCCGAGATTTTCGCGTCGACGCTCATTGATGGAGTGCGTGCGAGCCCACCGACGGTCGAGTCCTACACGCACCTGCGTGTAGACAATGGGGCCTCGTGAGGTCATACGAATGAGCAGTGCCGTCAGCAGCATGACCGGCGACGCGACAATGAGCATGAGCGTGGCCATCGTCACGTTGAACAGCATGCAGGCCCACTCGGACCGCGAACGCGGTCCGAAGTCCTCGTCGGATTCCGGGCGCTTGGTCATTGCGGCCTCCGCGCGCGCGGCGCCGAGGGCGATGCGATCTCTGCTCACGGCGTTCCTGACCTTGAACGGCGCTGGTGTCAGACGTTCTGATCGCATGACCTGCTCATTGATCGTCTCGGCCATAGTACCACTGCGCAAACTGGATGACGGCGAAGAAGAGAGTCGAGATGATGAAGAAGAGCTGGATGATGATCTGCCAGTTGAACTTCCGTTTGAGCGGCAGGCGAACGGTATCACCGCTCTGTACATCCAACTGCTCGAGCGTCTTCCCGCCTTCGAGGAGGTTTTTCGATGCCTTGCCCCCCACAATCTCTTTCCCAAGGCGAGTGACGGTAATCTTCTGAAGATTGGCCTCGGGCGCCGGCCCGCCGGCGGACGTGAGGAGATCATTGATCGGACCGTCTGGCAGGGCGTAGTAGAAGCCCGGGCGCTGGACTGCGCCGATGACGGACACGCGTACGAGAAGGGTGGTACGCACCACCGTATTCCGCAGAAAACGTGTCACGTGCGCATTCAATGCGTCTTCGAGTTCCGACCGCAACAGCCCGTCTACCGAAAACTCGGGGAGATTCAACACGGCCACTCGCAGGCTGTCTCGCACGACCAGCGTGTCCGACCGCACACTGTCCTGTCGCAACGTGAGGATGAAGCGGTCGCCGGGCTTGAAGTCACCGTGCTCGAGACGGTCACGAATGGCGGCCAACTCCCCCGCACGCGCCGGCGAGGCGGGGCGCGATGCTCCCGGCTGTTCGAGCGCTGTGACACGCTGCGTGAGCTCCGCACGCGTCGCACGCTGTGCACCCGCCACGGGCGCCTGCTGCGCCGTCACCGGTAGCGAAAACACGCAGGACAGCACGAACGCGCCGGCCGCCGCCCATGATGTGACCCGTCCCTTCACGTGTCTGCGAATCAAAGAAGTAGGAACGGCATCGATCATGACCGCGCTCCGGGGAACGCGGCATTCGTGTCGCGGCCCGATCCATCGGAGATTCTGCCAATGGGCTCTTCGTCCGTGGCCACGTAGTCCTGATAATTCGAATAGTACTGGTATGCGCCGGTCATCGCGATACTGTTCAGTAGCGCGCCCATGACACGAACCGGCAAGGAATCGACCACGGCCATCTTGGCGGCGGCCATCTTGCGATCGGTCACTCCGGCGCGCATCACGAGCGCCATGTTCCCAGTCGCCGTTGCCAGCGCATACGCATCGAAGCCAGCCCCGAGTGGCGGCGAATCCACAATGACCACGTCGTATTCGGCACCCATCTGGTTGATGAGCTGATTCAGTCGCGGGGTGGCCAGGAGTTCCGGAGCGCGTCGGCGGCGAGCGCCACCCGGCAATAATGTGAGATTGGAGTGCGCATCAGTGGGATGCAGCACCTCGGCAATGAGCGCCGTACCGTCCAGATACTCCACCAAGCCGGGCTTGGCCGGAATCTTGAACGTCTTGGCCAACTCGCCACGACGGATATCGCCGTCGATGAGCAGGGTGCGCGCACCGGACTCGGCAAAGCTCAAGGCCAGGTTCGACGAAATGAGGCTTTTGCCGTCTGCCGGGCCTGGGCTGGTGATGGTGATGGTAAACGGACGGTTGGGGTCGGCCGCGTAACGTACGTTCATGCGGATCGTGCGGAACGCCTCTATCACCTGCGCCGCCTGTCCGCTGCTGCGCTTGCGCCCCTTGCTGTCGATGAGGGGCACCACCCCCAACACAAACAAGCCAAGATCGTCGGTAACCTGCTCAGGGTAACGGTAGCGCTTGTCGAGCTGATCGAGCACGATGGCGAGGAACAGCGCAAACCCCAGCGCCGCACCGGTAGCTCCCAGAATGATGACCGGCTTCGTATTGCGCGTCTGCTTCGAGGGCACCACCGCCGGATCGAGAATTCGGACGTCGGGCACCGTCGCGGCGTCGGCAAGTTTCGCCTCAGCTGTCTTCAAGCTGAGACTCTGGTACAGCGCGGCGCTCATCTCCACTTGCCGCTTGAGCCGCTGCTCCTCGATGGTGCGCGACGGAATGCCGCGCAAATCCTTACTACTGCGGTCGATCGTGGCCGTCAGGTTCCGCTCGCGGAGCTTTAGCTGATTGATGTACGCGTCCAGTGCCATCGGCACCGACTGGCTGCGCAGCGCACTAAGGGCGGCCTGCTCGTCCTTCACCTTCTGAAATTCGTCTGTGTAGCTCTCGCGTAACCTGCGCAAGCTGAACTCACGCTCAGCCTGCTCGCCGAGAAACTTCCGCAAGTCTTCTGCAGCGGGATCAGCGTTAACCATGGGCACCGAGAGCACCGCCTCTCGCGTAATCACGCTTCCCTGCTTGGATTCGGCAAGGATACGCTCAAGCGCTTCGCGATCACGCTGATAGCTGTCCGCTAGGACCTTGTCGCGAAAAAAATTCGCGAACACCGGGCTGGTGGTCATCTCGATCCCCGGTTGCACCGTCTGCCGCTCGCTGGGCTCCGTCACGGTGCGCACGCGGAAGCTCTCCAGCGCACTTTCCGCATCCTGCAGCGCTCGCGCCGTGTAGTCGAGCTGCCCCTCGAGAATGCCCGCCACCGAGGCGACATTCTTCTTCTTCAGCGCCGTGGCGACCGCCACGAACTGTTCCACCCATGCATTGAGCGTGGTAGCCAAACGTCCGGCGCTCGGACCGGTTAGGCTCAGGAATAAAAAGTTGGAGCCACTCTCCAACTTCAGCCCTAAGCGTTTGATCAGGGCGATGGACGCTTCGCGAGGTGTTTGCACACTGAACGCGATTTCCTTGCGGTCGGTGAGCTGCGCCGGAGCGGGCTGCCACGAGAATCCAACGGGACGCCCGATAGAATCGCCGACGACGCCCGAGTCGAAATCGAGCCCCGCCTTGGAGGTAAGGGTATAGCGCCCCCCAGCAAGCTTCAATAGATACTCGCCCGCCCGCAGTCGGCTCTGATCAACGCGAAACCCCCGAAACAGCAAGCTATCGGCATCAGCCGCAGGCGTGACGAACAGGGCGAGCTCCGTCACGACAGGATCGGCAATGGTGTACGATCGCAGCAGATCCTGCCATCCGGAGGCCTTGAGCAGTTGCTCTCCCTGTATGGGACCACTGGCTGTTCCATTAACCCCCGTCCCCTGCTCCAGCAGAATCGTCGCCTGAACCTCGTACTCCGGCGTAATAAAGCGCGTGGCAAACACGCCACCCGCCGCACCCAACGCCGTGATGACGAGAATGAGCCACTTGAACCGGTTGACCGCCGCCAGATACCGGCCAAGGCTCGGCCCCTTCGGCTCCGGCGCCGCCTCTTGCCCGCCCCCACCCCAATCACTGGGCGGCGCACCTTCCCGGTACGGTTCGAGCGCGACGTCGCGTGAGGCTACTGGCTGAATCTGCTGTCCGGACATTGAGAAATAACGGAGTGGGGAACAGGCGTAATGTCTGGCTAAGGACGGCCTACTAATCTCGTAGGCAACACGGTGATGCGTAACCGCACAAGTATCGCAGCGCTGAAGCAACAAACTCGTGACCTTTTTGGTAGTGTTGCAGTCACGACACGACGACTGTAGGCATGAGGCAACGGAAATCCCTTGACGGGAGACCTGTGCCACGGTATCTCGACAACTATGCCGACCTCTGCCAGATCTATGCCAAAATGCAACAACACCAAGCAACATGGTACTGCCGCAGCAGCTCCTGTCGCAGCGGTGCACCATATTGCCCTCGTTTGCCGCGCGCTGCGAAAGCCGTGGCTCAGACCGACGGCTCGTTTCCTCGCAGACGTTCTTCCGCCGCACACGCAATGACCGATCCATTCTTCGCCGACGCTGGTGTCGCAACCGTCCCCGACAAGGGCACAGGGATGCGCATTCTGGTCGTGGATGACGACCGCACCCTCCGCGAGGGATGCGTCTCCGTCCTGCAAATGGACGGGCACAACGTCACGCAGACAGGCCGCGGCGAAGAAGCGCTCGAACTGGTCCGCCGCCGGCGCTTCGACCTCGTGCTCGTCGACCTCTTCATGAACACCATCTCCGGGATGGAGGTGCTCAAGGCGACCGTCGAAGCGCACAAAGACGTCATTGTGGTCATTATGACCGGCAATCCCACGGTCCAGTCCAGCATCGAGGCGCTCCGCGCCGGTGCTTGGGACTACCTCCCCAAGCCCTTCTCGGCCAGCCACCTGCAGGTATTGGTGGGCCGAGCGGCGCACGCCAGCGCTGCCACCCGCGAGAACCGGGAAATCATCAAGCCCTCGGCGCTCATGACGCAGAGCGGTAGCGGCGAGGAGATGGCGCTGTTGGGTGTGTCCCCGTCGTTCCGCAAGGCGGTGGAGCTCGCCCAGAAGGTGGCCGCGACCGACGCCTCGGTCATGATCAGCGGCGAAAGCGGCACCGGCAAGGAAATGATCGCGCAGTTCATCCACAAACACAGCCGGCGCACGCAGCGCAAGCTGGTGCCCGTGAACTGCGCGGCCATGCCCGACAACCTGCTCGAGTCGGAAATGTTCGGCTATCGCAAGGGCGCCTTTACCGGCGCCGATCGCGACAAGGCCGGACTGCTGGAGGTCGCCAACGGCGGCACGCTGTTTTTAGACGAACTCACCGAAATGACGATGCCGCTGCAGGCCAAACTGCTGCGCTGTGTTGCAGGATGGCGTGGTACGCCGACTGGGCAGCGAAACGCAGGACGCCGTGGTGGACGTGCGCTTCATTTCGGCCACCAACCGCGACCCGCAGGAGAGCGTACAGCAGGGACTGCTGCGCGAGGACCTGTTCTATAGACTGCGCGTGGTACCCATCAAGCTGCCGCCGCTGCGCAAGCGTCTCGAAGACATTCCGCTGCTCGCCGAGTTTTTCCTCAAGCGTTCGTGGGAACGGCACCGCGCGAGCCGGCGCGCCGGCGCCCACCTTCGAGCCGGAAACGATGGCGTTTCTGCAGTCACGGCCGTGGCGCGGCAATGTGCGCGAACTGCAAAACGTCATCGAGCATTTGGCGGTCATTGTCGACGGGGGGCGCAATATCACCCCCGATGATATCCCGGTATACGACGACGCCGTGGCCGAACAGGCCGCACAAACAGGGCTCCCGGCGGGGATCATGAACGAGGCGTTCCACCTCGCCAAAGACAACCTCATCGCGCACTTCGAAAAGGAGTATCTGGCGCGGCTTACCATGCGCGCCGGTGGCAACATGTCCAAGGCGGCGCGACTGGCGGGTATTGACCGTACCACCCTCTATCGTCTCATGGAGAAGCACGGCTTCAAGCGCGACGTCCTCTCGGGCGTCGCCGACTGATCTGTTGACTACGATGACCAACTCCCCGGTTGTTACTACCAGTAGCGCGCTGAGCAGCACGCTGAGCAGTACCCAGATTGCCCCCGACGTCAGCCCCGAGGCCATTGCGGCATTGGTGGCCGAGGGAGCGCGTGTGCTCGTCGACAGCCCCGCCGACGGCGTCGCGGCGGCGCCGCAGGTGATTCCCGATGCGCTGCAGTTGCTCGTGGGAATCACGCACGACCTGCGCTCGCCGCTGTCATCCATGCTCATGCTCATCGAGCGCCTGCGCAGTGGACACGCGGGCCCGGTCACGCCGCAGCAGGAAAAGCAGCTCGGCCTTCTCTACTCGGCGGCCTTCGGTGTGGCGTCGCTCACCAACGACGCGCTCGATATGGCGCGTGGGACGGCGCACGATGTGGCACAGGGCGCCGCCGTGCCGTTCAGTGTGGCCGAGGTATGGAAAGGGGTGCGGGCCTTGGTGCACCCCATTGCCGAAGAGAAGCAGTTGGTGCTGCGCTGGAGCGGGCCGGCGGCGGACCGCCGCGTGGGCTACCCGGGTGCCTTGCACCGTGTGCTCCTCAACCTCGTGACGAACGCCCTCAAGTTCACGTTGAACGGTTCGGTTACGGTGTCGGCGAGCGACGTGGGCAACGACCGGCTCCGTTTTGAAGTGGCCGATACGGGGCACGGCTTGCCGGCGGCGGTCAAGGCGCAGCTGTTGCGGGCAGAGCAGCTGTCCACCGACCCGCTGCTATCGAGCGCGGGGCTCGGCATTGCCATGTGCCAGCAGATGCTGGCGGCCATGGACAGCCGTTTGGAAGACGTGAGTGAAGAAGGGCGGCCGGGGGCGACGCTGGCCTTTGTGCTTACGTTGGCGGCTCAGCCGTAGGTGCCGTTGAGACCACTGCCGCACGGTGGCTTGCACGGCCTTAGTTTTTCAGCACGCACACTCTGGATGCGCACTCCGCGTGTCCTCGCCGTTTTGTCAATCTCCCCAGCGTTGCCTGGAGTAGTCAGCCTCCGATGAGCCAGCCCACCACTGCAGCCCTACCGGCGAATGGCGCGACCGCGCCCGATGCCCTCGAAATCCGCGACAACCGCACCGGTACGTCGTACAGCGCGCCCATTCGTACGGAGGGCCCAGAAGGGGACACGTACATTCGCGCGTCGGACATCAAGCAGGTCAAGCGCGAAGCCGGTGAATTCGGGACGCTGAGCTACGACCCCGCGTTCATGAACACCGCATCGTGCCGCAGCGCCATCACGTTCATTGACGGCGACAAGGGCATTCTGCGCTACCGCGGCTATCCCATCGAGCAGCTGGCCGAAAACGCCACCTTCCTTGAGGTAGCGTACCTGCTGCGCCACGGTAACCTGCCCGACCAGAAGCAGTACGACACGTGGGTGCACGACATCACGTTCCACACGTACGTGCACGAGAACATCCGCAAGTTCCTCGAAGGCTTCCGGTACGACGCGCACCCCATGAACATGCTTTGCAGCGCCACGGCGGCACTGTCGAGCTTTTATCCGCAGGCGCGCGACATTCACGACCCGCACCAGCGCTACATCAGCATGATTCGCCTCATGGCGAAGCTGCCGACCATTGCGGCATTTGCGTACCGGCACGTGAAGGGGTTGCCCTTCATCTACCCCGACAACGATCTCAGCTACACGGAGAATTTCCTCTCCATGGTGGCGCGCATGTCGGAGCCCAAGTACGAAGCCAACCCGGTATTCGTGAAGGCACTCGAAGTGCTTTTCATTCTACACGCCGACCACGAGCAGAACTGCAGCACGAGCGCGGTGCGCGCCATTGGCTCGAGTGGTGTCGACCCGTTCTCGGCCGTTGCCGGTGGCATTGCGGCGCTCTTTGGCCCGTTGCACGGCGGCGCCAACGAAGCGGTGTTGCGCATGATCAGCGACATTGGCGACAAGAAGAACATTCCTGCGTTCATTGAGGCGGTAAAGAGCGGCAAGGGCGAGCAGCGCCTCATGGGGTTTGGCCATCGCGTGTACAAGAGCTACGACCCGCGGGCCCGTATTGTGAAGAAGCTGGCCGACGAAGTGTTCGCGCAGGTGGGCATGGACAAGGACCTCGAGATTGCGCTCGAGCTCGAGCGCATTGCCCTGAGCGACGACTACTTCATTGCGCGCAAGCTGTACCCCAACGTCGACTTCTACACCGGGCTCATCTACCGCTCCATGGCGTTCCCCACGGACTTCTTCACGGTGCTCTTTGCCGTGGCCCGTGTGTCCGGCTGGATGGCGCAGTGGGAAGAGATGATTCTGGACAAGGAGCAGAAGATCGCGCGTCCGCGTCAGATTTACGTGGGCGAAGGCGAGCGCCAGTACACCGATACGCTCTCTGACAAGTTCCCGCGGGCGCGCAAGGATAGCATCCGCAAGTGACCCGGGTATGGCGATGATTTCGGGGACGAGCGTTCGTCCAGAGGGATATGGGCGCGCCGTCCCAGTCTTCACCGTCGACGTTGAAGACTGGTTCCAAGTCAGCGCGTTTGACGGCCACGTGTCACGCGACCAGTGGGATGCCCTTCCTTCGCGCGTCGAGCGTAACACGGACCGGCTCTTGCAAGTGTGCGCCGACACGGGAACCCGGGGAACGTTCTTCACGCTGGGCTGGGTCGCAGAGCGCTTTCCTTCATTGGTCCAACGCATCGTTGGCCAGGGTCATGAGATTGCCTCTCATGGCTATTGGCATCAGCGGATCACGACCATCAGCGAAGTACAATTCCGGGAGGATATTCGCCGAGCGAAAGGTACGCTCGAGGATACTGCCGGTGTCGTGGTGAATGGGTACCGTGCGCCGTCGTTTTCCCTCACGGACGCGGTGCCCTGGGCACTGGACGTGTTGTATTCGGAGGGCCACCGCTACGATTCCAGCCGGTTCCCCATTGCACGGCCGGGCTATGGGACTGCCGTAGGTGAGCGCACGCCGCACTTTCTCAGACTGTCGTCTGGTGAGTCGCTAGCAGAGTATCCACCCGCCGTGTGGCCGTTACTCGGTATGCAGATTCCTGTTGCCGGTGGAGGCTGGTTTCGACAATTCCCGGAAAAGGTCATTCACATGGGCTTGTCGGCGGTGCTTGAAGGTTGCCAGCCAGCGGTGTTCTACATCCACCCATGGGAAATTGACGCCGAACAACCACGACTTCCGGTTGGGCTCACCACGCGGATTCGGCACTACCGGAACCTGCGCGCAACGGAACCGCGGCTTCGGAATTTGCTGTCGCGATGGCGTTTTACATCATTTGCCGACATGATGAACACTGGGATTGCGGGGCGGACATGAGCATCAGGGTCGAGCAGGTTGACGCGAGTGCCATTGCCGCTGAATGGGACGCGTTCGTCCAACGTCAGGTTGGATGGACGCATTTCCATCTCTGCGCGTGGCAATCGGTCGTGCGCACAGTCTGGAAACACGAGACGCTATACCTGACTGCACGGAACGCAGACGGGACCCTGTGCGGCGTTCTCCCGCTGGTGCGCGTGCGCAGCAGGCTGTTTGGCGACTTTGTGTGTTCGATGCCGTTCGTGAGTTACGGCGGGCCGCTCGGAAGCGCGGAGGCGGTTCGTGCGCTCGCGCAGTGGGCCATCGAGTATAGCGACACCCGGCGTGTCGATCTGCTGGAGCTTCGCAGTTATGTCGCATTGCCTTTGGACATGGCCGTTTCGCACCGGAAGGTAACGGTGGTACTCGACTTACCGGGTTCCGGCAGCGAGGCGTTGATGAAGAGCTTCGACGCCAAGGTTCGCAGCCAAGTTCGCCGACCGTTCAAGGAAGGCATGGAAGTGAAATTCGGCGCGGACCAGGTCGAGCCGTTCTTCGCCGTGTTCTCCGAGCATATGCGCGACTTGGGGACACCGACGCAACCGCTGTCACTTTTTCGTACCATCGCGGAGACTTTCCCAGACAGCGCGCTCTTCGCGTGCGCATGGATCAAGGGCGAACCTGTAGCGGCGGGCTGTGGTTTTCATTGGGACAACGAATTCGAGATCACGTGGGCGTCATCGTTGCGTTCGCATAGTCGCCTTTCACCGAACATGGGGTTGTATTTCTCATTCATGGAGCGCCTACAGCAACAAGGCGTGGCTCGCTTTAACTTCGGGCGCTGTTCGCCGGACAGTGGCACACATCGTTTCAAGCGTCAGTGGGGAGCAAAGGACGTCCCGCTGTGGTGGTATCAGAGTTCGCAGTCGGCGAACAAGACGCCCTCGCCGGATGATGCGAGATACTCTATGGGGCCGCGAGTTTGGCGTAAGCTTCCTATCTCTGTTGCGACATTGCTTGGGCCCATGGTAGTGCGGCTCATTCCGTGAGAAAAACACTGAAGCGTTTGGGAGAGCCGGCGCTCTCCTTCCTGCTTGCAAACTCTGAGGCAATAAGTCGTCGGCGCGGCCGCGTTCTGATTTTGGCTTATCACAATATTGTGCCATCGGACTCGCATCCAACGGGCGATGTCTCGATGCACCTACCTTTCGAGGAGTTTGTCAGGCAGTTGGATCTTCTCGAACGTCATTGTGATGTTGTACCACTCATGTCCCTATGTGAAAAGGGAGGCACGGCATCAACACGACCGAGGGTGGTAATCACCTTCGACGATGCGTACGTCGGTGCCGTTACGTGGGCACTACCAGAGCTTGCTCGGCGTCGGATGCCTTCGACGGTGTTTGTATCGCCTGGTTTTCTGGATCATAAGTCGTTCTGGTGGGATCATCTCGCCAATCCGATCACTGGCGTTTTGGCACCGGGAATCCGACAGACTGCGCTCGAGAAGCTTTCGGGGAAGCACGAAGACGTGATGAAGTGGGCATCCGAGAACAAGCTAACCATTTCAGAGGTCCCCGCCTTTGCACGCGGGTCAGCTGTTGTCGACTTGTATAGGGCCTCGGAACTGTTTGGTGTGTCGTTCGCTCCCCACACCTGGTCACATCCCAACCTCTCACGAATCTCTCGCGGTGAACTCGAGCACGAGATTCATGCACCATTGGCGTGGCTCAACGAGCATTTCGGTGGGCGGGTCGTACCAGCGCTCGCTCATCCATACGGCCTGTTTGGAGAAGAAACGGAGCTGGTCGCACGCGACGCTGGAATTCGTCTGACTCTACGCGTCGAAGGCGGGTGGTGCGAATCCGAATTCTCGACCGACCTCCCGCTGCCCCGGCTCAATGTGGCGAGCGGGTTGAGCACTGCAGGATTCCGACTTAGACTAGCAGGGATTCTTTGAGCGAACATTGTGTGTTGGCACTTCTCCATCCCGACTCGTTCCGCTCGTCGAGCCGGAGGTACAATCAAAAAGTGTGGAAATGAACGGCAGACGGTGGCACCTTTTCAGGTAACCCAGTCACCCCCGGGAGAATCCCGGCAACAAAAAGGAGCCACCGCCCGTGATGAAGATCGACATTCCTGCGACCGCGTCAAGCCCGACTTGGTCGACGCTGGAAACGTGTATTCGTGAGCAAGTGCAAACCTGCCTGCAGCGCGTGTTGGACGACGAGGTCGACGCGCTGCTCGGCCGCGGCCGTCATGAGCGGCGGGCGGCGGATACCGTCGTCGGCTATCGCAATGGCCATGGGCAGCCACGACAGGTGGCGTTGATGAACGGCACGATCTCGATTCGTCGTCCCCGCGTGCGTGGGCTCGACGCGCGCTTTGAGAGTCGGATCCTGCCGTTGTTTCAGCGCCGCACGCCGGAGATCGCGAAGCTGTTGCCGGAGCGGTATTTGCACGGCCTGTCCAGCGGCGACTTCACGCGGGCGCTGCGCGGGCTGCTGGGCGATGGCGCGCCGCTGAGTGCGAGCCGTGTGCAACGCCTGACCGAAGACTGGCAGCGCGACTACGTGCCGTGGCGCACGCAGGACTTGTCCGCGCTCGAGCCCGTGTACGTCTGGGCCGACGGGATCTACGTGAAGGCCGGCCTGGAGTCGACGAAGGCCGCGCTGTTGGTGCTGATCGCCGCGCTCGCGGACGGGACCAAGGTGGTCCTCGCCGTCGAGAGCGGTCACCGCGAGTCGAGTGAGAGCTGGGCGGAGATCTTGCGCGATCTCACGGCGCGCGGCCTGCCGGCCCCCGCCTGCGTGATTGGCGATGGCGCGTTGGGCCTGTGGAACGCGGTGGGCCAGGTATGGCCAGACGCGGCGGAGCAACGCTGCTGGAATCACCAGCTCCGCAACGTGGTCGACGCGGCCCCGCTCAAACACCAGCCGGACGTGCAGGGCGCGGTACAGCGCATCGCCGCCGCCGAATCCGTTGCCGACGCGGAGCAGGAGCGGCAGCGCTTCCACCGCGCCTATCGGCTCCGCTTCCCGAAAGCGTGCGAGCGTCTGGATCGCGACTGGGCGCGGATGCTCACGTACTACCAGTTTCCGAAAGAGCATTGGCGCCATCTGCGCACGACGAACGTCGTCGAGTCCCCCTTCGCGGCGGTGCGGCTCCGCACGAGCGCGGCCAAGCGTTTCAAGAAAGTGGAGCGCGCCACGGCGATCATCTGGCGGCTGCTGCGCGTCGCCGAGAAGCGCTTTCGCAAGCTGAACGCGCCGGAGCAGTGCCGCGATGTGTATCGTGGCGTCCGCTACGCCGATGGCATCGAAATCCCCGCTATGTCACCCACCCAGAAAGCCGCCGCCTGACGCGCATTTACACACTTCTTGACGAGACCTCTCGAGCCGCGTGGCGAACGTCAGAGGTGGGATCAACTCACACGTGCGTGAAACGTCAGATAATCGCCTCAACCGCGACCACCGAAACCATTACTCAGAGAACAGTAAGTTAGCGGACACCTGGGAACGTTTTGACGAGGGTGCGCGTATCTACGGTATGACACGACGCGACGGTCGCACCTTGGATCACACGACGCTCGAAGAGATGCGGCGGCTCGCGGTCGAACGCATGCGGGCCGGCGAACGGCCGGCGGCGGTGGCCGCGTCGTTTGGATTACAGCGGTCGTGGGCCTACAAGATTCAGGCGGCCGGGCGCGGGCGCGGGCGTGGCCTTAAAGTATTGCGCGCGCGGCCGGCGACCGGACGGCCACGCACGTTGACGCCAACGCAGGAACGGCAGGTGTTCCGATGGGTGCACGGGAAATCCCCGCTGCAGTACGGCTTCGATTTCGGACTATGGACGCGACAGGTCGTGCAGTCGCTGATCGCGGAGCGCTTTGGTGTGTCGCTCTCGCTCGCCTCCATCGGGACGCTGCTCGCGCGGCTCGACCTGACGGTGCCAAAGCCCTTGCAGCGCGCCTACCAGCGCGATCCGGTGGCCATCGCGACCTGGCAGCGCGAGCGGTACCCGGCCCTCGTGCAACAGGCGAAGCGCGAGGGCGCCGAGATCGCGTTCTGGGACGAATCCGGCTTTCGGGCGGACACGGTGCACGGCACGACGTGGAGTGCCCGCGGCGAAACGCCGGTAGTGCGCGTCCCCGGGCAACGCCAGCGCATCAGCGCGGCATCCGCGGTCACCGTGAAAGGCGCATTTTGGTTTGTCACATACCACGGCGGCCTGACGGGCGCGCTGTTCGTCACGCTGCTGAAGCGATTGATGCGCGGGCGTCGACGTCCCTTGCATCTCGTCTTGGATGGATTGCCGGCGCACAAGACCAACGCGGTCAAGACCTATGTGGCGTCGACGAACGGGAAGCTGACCTTGCACGTGTTGCCGGGCTACGCGCCAGAGCTGAATCCGGACGAACTGGTGTGGAGTCATGCAAAGCGCACGGGGACTGCGCGTCGGCCCTTGCAAAAAGGCGAGGCGCTTGAGGCACGGGTCCACGAACAACTCGCCAGTATGCAGAAGAACAAGGCGCTCATCCGCTCGTTTTTCAGACACCCAAGTGTCTCCTATATTTCTGACTCCTGAGTAATTATGCCTGGTATATCGGTCATAATCCCTGCATTTAATAACGGGGCGTACATCGCGGAGGCTGTACAGTCTGTGCTTTCTCAGACGGTCCGAGCTGACGAGATAATTGTAGTTGATGACGGCAGCGTCGATAACACAGAGTCTGTTGTGCGGTCGATCGCAGATCCGAGAGTTCAATACCACTGGCACCCGAACAGTGGCGTCTCGAGTGCCCGCAATTTCGGGTTGGATGTTGCGACCGGAAGCTACATCGCGTTTCTAGACGCCGACGATAGATGGCGCCCCAGCATGTTGGAGCAGCAACTGCAATTGTTGACGAGCGAGGATGACATCGTCTGCTGCTTTGCCAACTTCGTTCGCTTCTTGAACGATACTGGCGAGGAATTGCCGCATCAATTCACGTTCTTCCCGGAGCTGCAAAGCTTGCGGACCTATCCGTCGCGCTCGGGGGCAGGACGAGTTATCGAAGGCAATGCGTTCGCGTCGCTCGTATCATTTGGCGATTTTCCTGCATTCATGCTCACGATGCTGTTTCGTGCTGACTTCATAAAGGGGCTACGCTTCGACCGTTCTCTGGTTCGTTGCCAAGACGCAGACTTTGTTCTCCGCGCGTACTTGCGCGGGAAAGCAGCCTTTTCTAATGAAATTGTAGCAGACGTGCGCCGGCACGGGCGAAATGCCACCAGCGACGTCTCAATGATGACACTGGACAAGCTGAAGGCGCTCGAATGTGTACGTAAAGATCCGAACGCAAACAGCTACATGGAAATTCTGGAGCATCGAATTGGCCGTGCAAAGTTTGAGGCGGCGAGCTCACTGCTCCAAAGAAGGCGATTGGGAGAGGCGTTCTCGCTGTGGGCAGACGCAATGCGCTCCCGCTCGGGAACAGTCCGCAAGGCAAAGAGTAGCGTACGCCTAACTCTTGATCTTGCTGCTGTTCTGGCCAAGACCAACCCTCTTACCTGGATTTCTCGTACAGGGCAAGGTATCGGTCGATCATGAGCTCGACCCCATAGCGGCCAACGGCTAGCGAGCGCCCCCTTTCTCCCACCTGCGCTGCAGTGTCTGCGTTGCTCAATATGGTCGCCATTGCCTTCGCCAGCGCCTCCGGCTCATTCGGCTTCACCAGCCACCCCGATACGCCGGACTCTATAAGATCGGGTATTCCTCCGACGGACGTGCAAAGCGTCGGGCAGCCGGCCATCATCGCTTCCAACAACGCCATGGGTAGTCCTTCCGAAAGCGATGGCATGACCCACGCATCCGCAGCCGCTAAGAGATCCGGGATATCACTTCGCAATCCCAGCAACTGAACGCGGCTAGTCAAGTCCGCCGCCGCAATCTGGCTTCTCAGTGACTGTTCCTCATCGCCCCTCCCGGCGATGGCAATAGTCCAAGGTGGCAGATCCTGACGCTGGGCGAGTAGCTTTGCGGCCGCGACAAGAGACGCATGCCCCTTGACCGCATACAGGTTACCGACGGCCAGAAGGAGCTTGGTGCTCGATCCTATTCCCAGTGACAGTCGACCCTTCTCTCTACTACCCGGCCGATGCTCCACTCCATTCGGCACGAGCTCGATCGTTGATCGAGAAATGTGCAGATTCGAAGCAAGGTGCTCGCACGTTGATTCAGCTACTCCTACGAGCGAAGACGCGCGAGTTGCGGACCACCGAAGTGCCCGCGCTCGGCGAGGTGCTGAGGCGTAGTATGTTCCGCCATGCATGGTGACGATGTGGGGAACTCGCGTCAGAGCACCTACGGCTCCGGCGTATACTCCCATGGTCAACTCATGGGCGTGCAGTATGTCAATCTTGTTTCTAGTCACCCATCGAACCATGGCCCAGAGCAGGGTTAGATCAATGGGTGCTGTTCTGCTGATTTTGGGCTGAAAGACTGCATGGCCAGCCAAGCGTAAACGCCCACTCAGCCAGCCCTCACCACCAGAAAAACCGACGGGAAAGACTTCGGCACCGCGCCGACGAAGCCCATCAGCGAGCGCCAGCACCACCGACTCAGCACCTCCCGGTCCGTCGGACTCGATAAGCTGCGCCACTCGTAGATCAGTCGTCCAGCCTCCCTCGCCCTTACGCATCACTGTACCACTACCGAAGAGATCCTAGACGCGATTCGATCCAGAACGGGCGCGTTAATGAGGACCTGGGCCAAAACGACGACGACAAGTGCCTTTGGAACACGCGCTAGGAGCGGCGTCAAGAGCAGTACCAAAGGACTTATCCAGTGTTGGGTGAACAGAAACATCTCTGTGCCGAATACTGAGTGTAAACAAAGATTGAAGGCCAAGATCGCGAGACAGGCGAGGGTCAACTGGAAGTTTTTGCCAGACCTGAGCTGCTGCCATCCCACGATAGTGGTGATAGCTAGGGTGCAAGTTCCGAGCGCAATTCTCGTTGGCGAGGGTGTCTGGTCGGAGAAGAAAACTGCCTGACAATTCGCGAGATCACCGCAGTACTTCAGCGGATGCTGCATGATCCCAATGCCGACGAACGACTGGGGAATCGAGAGGCCGAAGTTAGAAAGGTTTCGTACGATGTCTCTCGGAGCGAGCGAGACGAAACTATTCACATAGTTTCCAACGCTAGCGCCGGCAGCTTCTGCCTGATAGCCCAATAGTTGAATTGCGATATACCCGCTTCCGACTGCTGTAACGGCAATAGCGAGCGTCTCAATCGAACTCCGCCGAATTGCTTCTTTCCACGTGCGTTGGCCAGTATACCGGAGATGCAGCAGGCGTACAATGTAATAGGTGACAACGTTCGTTACCGTGATTGATACGATCAGGAATCCTAAAGCCGCCCACACGCTTTTCCGACCCTCCACGCCCCTTTCAGCCGTCTGCACTGAATAACAGAGCAGCAGGGCGATGAGCGCATTGCTTATCGCGAAGGCCTCGGGAATTGAACCAAACACCATTGCCGAAAAAGATGTTGCATACAGAATTGCGACACCGACACTGAGGCGACTGCTCGCAGTGAGCACTTTACTGGCACGGTAGAGAGCCCACGCGGCCGTGACGGACGCGAGTGGCGTGATCGAGAGCGACAGAAGCTCACGAAACTTCTTCGGGTCTATCCCGCCGTACGCAAGGCGCTCGGCATAGTCTAGAGCTCTGATCGGGATCGAAAAAAGACTCGAGAGGTGAGGATGTACAAGAGAACGGCGCGCCCACCCATGGGCCAACGCGCTCAGATTGTTGAGCGTGTCCGCGTCGAAGAATCCATCATCGAAGGTGAATAATCCCAACGCATACCACTGCGAGGTAAACCATAAGTGCACCGTGAAGATGCAGGCTAGGGCCACCCAAAGAGGTCGCTCTTCTCTGTCTGGCAATAAAGTGCTCAATGGAGTCGAAGTGGATATGTGTGTTCTGGAAGCTGAGAACCTTTGCGAACCGAGCATCAAAGTCACTAAAAACACTCCTCCGCCAGTTCTAACGCGATCCCGATGACGGTTACGACTCATTGGAGAGACGCGGTCTCAGTCCAAAGGTTACCCTTTTGCTCAGGTGCAAGGCGGGACGCTCTACCAGAATGCACATGACCCAAGCAAACGCAACAGTGGCGAGCACTACGACGACGAGCGCCAACAGCATCGTTGCCTGTCCGACTTCTGCTCCCATTCGGGAAACCAGAAGCGAAGACGCTCGGCCGACTATACTCGCGTGAAACAAGTACAAGCTGTACGAGATGCCTCCGAGGAACTGAAGTACTTTGAACCGCCCAAAACGATCCAGTGAAGGCCGCTTGTACGAGATGGCGCAGAGGGCGAATGCCGCCCATGTAACCGCAACGTCAGCGGCTCCGCCTCCCACTATTCTCGCAGAAGCTGTAGCAACGAGCACACCGGCCGTTACGTTCGTACTAACACGGTTGGAAGCCCACAAGAAGCACAACACACCTACAAGAAATTCTTCGACCCTGATAAGGCCAGTTCCCGGAGCTAGGTCAAGGATCCATTCGTTGCGGACGAGAACTGAAAGAGACAATAGAGCCATGAACACAAAACCCAGCACGTAACGTGAGGGCGCGAGCTTGCCCATCCAAACGCTAGTCGCGATGACCAGCGTAGCTACAAGCCCGACGTAAAACTGGATCTCAAAGCAAAGCGTCCAAAAAACATCTGATATCTGAGGGAGACCGAGGATCCCCTGAGTATACGTGAGGTGAGCAACTATATCGCGAACGCCAGGCAGAGGATACTCCTTCGCTGAAAGCCACCTCATTCCCACGTATCCCAAGAGGACTTCCAGAGCTATCGCTGTCCAGTAAGGCGGATCAAGCCGTACGGATCGCCGGGCAACAAATCCGACCAAGTAGCGGAGAGTCCACGGCCCGTTTCGCATGCTCATCGTAATTACAAAGCCGCTGAGCACGAAGAATACCGTCACACCGTAACCACCGTGCTGAAAGATCCAGTCCATCCATGCTGGAATACCCGCGGCGCGGCGAAATTCATTAGGCACATGAAACAACACGACCGCAAGGGCTGCGATTCCGCGTAGCGCGTCGACGAGCGCGAGCCGCTGCCTCACTACGGTAGGCTCTACCCCGGGGGGCGTTCCCTGAACGCGTCGAAGCTCTGCTTGCGAAGCGGGCATGGCCTTCAGACTTGCTCGTACCATGAATTCTTAGGGGCTCTGAGCCATGAAAACTGGCAAACGCCAGACTGGAGGGCTCTGCCGTGCCCGTTCGGACGGAAATCTAGCTTGGCATTGGCGTCACTGTTCGGAGCCCCAAAGAGCCCTACGGCGAAGACGACCAATCACCAAAGAGTCGGAACGCTTGCGGCGACCTAGCCCGTTGGGCGGAGGCTGCTCCGAAGTTCTTTGCTGCCGTCGGCGGATCCGTAAACGTCCAACTTGTAGTTGGCACGAACGGTCGAGGCTTTCCGCGGGTGCCGTCTCTATGGACGGGGCGATGCCTGTTTAGGTCACACCGGGGTGTCGCCGCAATACGTCAGGTTCCCGCGCGCCTACTTCTCCGCCGCGCCGCCGGTGCCGGCGTGGTCGCCAGGGAGTATTGGAGAGAGCCAGCCATAGCGCCCTGATAGATGGTGCGCCGACGGCAATGCGTTGCAATCCTTAGTGACCTGTCCCTTTCCACGGACCGCCGACTCACCCGCGACGTCGGCCGCGCGCCTCGTGGGATAAGTCATTAGAAGGATGAGGGTGACGAGCATTCATGCCAGCAACTCGTCAATGATTTGAACGTGGCGCGTCACCCATTTATCCATCGAAAACCTAGCTTCGACTTCTGCTCGTGCATTCCGACCCAGCATGTCTCTAAGTCCGGGATTTTGGAGAAGCGTTGTCAGCGATGAGGCCAAGACATCAACGTTCCCGGCTTCTACCAAGGAGCCCGTAGTTCCGTCATGAATCAGTTCTGGCACGGCGCCAACATTGCTCGCCACAACCGGCCGTGCTGCGGCCATCGCCTCCACAATGGTGAGCCCGAACGCTTCTCCCCATATTGCTGGATGCACGGCAATTGCACTATCGGCTAGCAACGACGAGACATCATTCCGCATTCCCATAAACTGTACCCTCTCAGATATTCCCAACTCCCGAACAAGGGATTCAAGTGAGGGCCTGAGGGGTCCGTCCCCGCAGATTCGAAGGGAATGTTCTGTTTGGTTAATGCGAGCAAATGCTTGAATAAGGTTACCGACGCCCTTGTCTTTTATGAGCGCTGCGACGCATAGGATATCGCGGGCGCTTGATGATGGCACCTCGTTGTGGAACTTCCGGATATCGACACCGTTGTAGACCACCTCAAGCTTTGGAGCAGAGATTCCAAAGCGTCTTTCAACTCGATCGGCGACAAACTGAGAGACCCCGATGACACGGCTAAAGCCGGAGAGGGTTGCGTAATCGGCCATTCGCGAGAGAAATGACGGTACTCCCGACTCCAGCGGTGAAGAATGGCAATCCTGGAAAATCTTTCTGACGCTCGGTAGAGTTTGAGCTGCAACTACAGCTATCGATCGAGGTGCAAAAAGACTGAAATGAGCAACCTCTCCGTGCTGCGAAATCCACTCCCTTGCTTTACCAAAACTCCTTTCAATTGACGAGAGTTCGTGCCAACTCGCGCCCACACCCTCAAATCGATCGGTGATTTCCGGGTGACACGGCCCATAGGTTGCAACACTTAGTTGATATCGGCTTGCAAGAACCTCAACAAGCTGTACCAGCCACTCTTCCATGGATCCAAGTTTCTTCGGAACTAGCTTCACCAATAGAGCTACCCGCCGCCGCTTCCAGATATCGACGTGAGTGTTCGTGGCGACGGTATGGTTCATGGGGCCTAGATGGTTAGAGCTTTGAGATACAAGAAGAAAGTGTGAAAGATCAGCTGATGATGGCACAAGCTCGCTTAATCCGATTCGAACAAGAAAACACAGCGGCTTCGAAAGGGAGCAGCTGCCCTATTTGAAGTTCAACGTAGCTTCGTCCAGGTCAAGCCCGACATAACCCAGTTCGCAGAACTCCTTCGCTCCGAGCGTCGATTTCAGACAGCGCGCTGCGAGGGAAGCCCCCGGACTGCACGCTTGTGTGCGAGATCAGCCTCTGACCGAGACCGGGCAGAATGAGGATGCGGAGCAGGTTACGAAGCGCGAGCACACGCTTCTTTAGCACTTCGTTCCGTCGATTCTCTAGCGCCGGCATGCTAAGTCTCGTGGGGGGCCACTCGCCTCACATGAGAAGCAATGGTAGCTAAATGCTGTGTTCGACTGAGGTCATTGGCGATGCGCGAACGAGCTGCGCGGCCGATTTGGTCTCGTCGGGCAGGGTCGATTAGCAGGTCGTGCAATGCACCGGCCAACGCGCGTTCATCGCCCTTCGGCACGAGTACCCCAACATCTGGGCTATTGATTTCCTCGGGAACACCTCCAACGGCTGATGCGACTACCGGCTTCCCCCAGGCCATAGGTTCTAGCACGCCAAGTGGACACGCATCTTCCCAAAGGGATGGCACCACACACACGGTCGCCATACGAAGGAACGCGTGGACATCGCTTCTATAGCCCGTCAGATGAATGTCGCCGGCGCTCGACAAAGACTTGCGAAGCACCTCCAATTGCGGCAGCGCCGGTCCGTCTCCGACATACACCAGAACTGGACGTGGGTGTGCATCCGGCCAGTCTTTGTGGAGAGAATCGAAGGCCCGAAACAGGACATCAACACCCTTCTCCGGCGCCGCACGACACACACAAGTGACGATTGGACGTCCGTCGTACGCCGAGGGCAACAGCTGCTCGTGAAACTCGCCGTCAGTTTTCGGTAGCGACAGCCCGTTTAGTACAGTGAACACCCGACTCGGTGGCGCCATCGAGACATCGCGCTGCCTGCGAGCGACGAACTCGCTGACTGTTAAGATGCGATCAGCCGTCATGCCAGGTATCCGCGCCTTGATCCACTTGAGGGCTCGCCTCACACCAGTCGGAATGTCACGATGCCCTGAAGTATGGTCGTGAGCGACAATCCACGTAGCACCTGACAGACGAAGCAACGGCAGCGCCCAATGCCACATGCCGAAATCGGTGAAGTAGAGGGTATCTATCTTTAGCCGCCGTATAGCCGCCATGGTTGATACAATTGAGCGAATTGTTCCAAGACTGGCATCGAGCAATACGGGTGTTGCCGAACTCCCTTCAAGCGGTATCGGCGGCGACTTGATTGTTGGATACGCTACGAAGGTCGAAACTCCCTCCTGCGAAAGCAGGTCGGAGACTCCAGCATACAATCCTTCGATGTAATTCCATGCGAACCCCGTATTTGCGGGATACGGCACTACGCAGAGTAGACTTCGCGTCGACTTCGGTCCTTTGCTACTCATGTGGCAGTTTGTCAGCTCTTCACTCGTGAAACTGCGGAGGCTAGTCGGGCGAGTACTTTGAAACCTATAATCTAGCAGACGCAGACGGTCCAATAAAGCGTACCGCGGATTTACCGAGATGTGGCAGCCGGAGAAACCGACCGGAGGCCTTGGCTATCCGAAGACCGCGCAGGTGAAAATGTGGTAAATTCCGAAGTTCTTCCAAGGACCAATGGGACAAAGGAAGGCGCGGGAGGGGACGCCAGTTCGCATCGGCCACACAGTTTGCACTCAACTCGGACAGCATGTCAGAATCCAGCCTACACTTCGCATTCGTAGCAGAAGGGGACGCGAACACCACGGATTGCTGGTCGGGCTCTGCCGTGAGTTTGGTAAATGAGCTACGCGCGATGGGACATCGAGTCGACGTAATCGACGTCGAGGTTCGTGGGCTCGCGCGCTATTTCACGGCGTTAGTATCGCTACGGCCAAGCAGAGAAAGCTGGCGCCAGCAGTTTATCCTTGGCGACGCTGCTTTCAGACTACGTAGCGCAGTAGCACGATCCACCGTTAATAAGCAACTGGACCCGAAGGCAGATGTAGTCATCCAGCTTGGCGCATCATTTGATCTCGGCAACCTTCGCCACAAGGGATTGCACGTCCTGCTCGCTGACGGCAATGCGGCTATGGCACGTCGAGCCGGTGAATTTTCCGATATCAGCCTTCTGCCTTCATCGACACAACAAAGATTGATTGAGCGTGAAAAGGTGGTCTATTCTCACGTCGATCGGTTCTGGACGATGAGTGGCTACCTGGCGCGATCTTTTGTGAACGACTTTGGTGTTCCATCAGAACGTGTCCACGTGGTCTATGCTGGCGCTAATCGGAGCCAGCTGGAGCGGCTACCAGCAAGACTGGAATATCCGGTTTCCCCAAAGATTCTTTTTGTAGGGCGGCAGCACAAAAGAAAGGGATTGGGTCTCCTGTTAAAGGCGTTCGAGCGAACCCGGAAGCGGCACCCCAACGCCGAACTGCACGTTGTTGGAGCGCCAGTGAGTTCAGCATCTGGCGATGGAGTGACTATGCATGGGTCTCTCGATCCCAATGATCCTGCTCAGTCCTCCCGTCTTCTCCAGCTCTATCGTGAATCGTCGATCTTCTGCCTGCCCTCTCGCTATGAGCCGTTCGGCATCGCATTCGTAGAGGCGATGCTAGCAAGTATCCCATGCATCGGCGTTCGCAACTGGGCCATGCCTGAGATCATCGAGGATGGCACGACCGGCATTCTTGTCCCGGACGGTGATGTTGACGCAATCGCCGATGCGTTGAACCGTCTGATCACGGAGCCGTCACTGGCACTTCAGTTCGGACTCGAGGGGAGAAAGCGCGCACTGTCGTTCTTTACCTGGACTAGAGTTGCGGAATCAATTCTCAAGGACCTCCGCAGTGTTCGTTCCCTGCCGGAGTGAGCTGTGGACTTGGTGCGGTA
This sequence comes from Gemmatimonas sp., assembly GCA_023910675.1. Taxonomy (GTDB): domain Bacteria; phylum Gemmatimonadota; class Gemmatimonadetes; order Gemmatimonadales; family Gemmatimonadaceae; genus Gemmatimonas. The sequence goes on along the minus strand of JAAVWC010000018.1, from coordinate 54,970 downwards.
ATCCCCCACACTTTTGGCGACCGTGCTTCCCGAGGGATTACCTCACTACTCAGGAGTCAGAAATATAGGAGACACTTGGGTGTCTGAAAAACGAGCGGATGAGCGCCTTGTTCTTCTGCATACTGGCGAGTTGTTCGTGGACCCGTGCCTCAAGCGCCTCGCCTTTTTGCAAGGGCCGACGCGCAGTCCCCGTGCGCTTTGCATGACTCCACACCAGTTCGTCCGGATTCAGCTCTGGCGCGTAGCCCGGCAACACGTGCAAGGTCAGCTTCCCGTTCGTCGACGCCACATAGGTCTTGACCGCGTTGGTCTTGTGCGCCGGCAATCCATCCAAGACGAGATGCAAGGGACGTCGACGCCCGCGCATCAATCGCTTCAGCAGCGTGACGAACAGCGCGCCCGTCAGGCCGCCGTGGTATGTGACAAACCAAAATGCGCCTTTCACGGTGACCGCGGATGCCGCGCTGATGCGCTGGCGTTGCCCGGGGACGCGCACTACCGGCGTTTCGCCGCGGGCACTCCACGTCGTGCCGTGCACCGTGTCCGCCCGAAAGCCGGATTCGTCCCAGAACGCGATCTCGGCGCCCTCGCGCTTCGCCTGTTGCACGAGGGCCGGGTACCGCTCGCGCTGCCAGGTCGCGATGGCCACCGGATCGCGCTGGTAGGCGCGCTGCAAGGGCTTTGGCACCGTCAGGTCGAGCCGCGCGAGCAGCGTCCCGATGGAGGCGAGCGAGAGCGACACACCAAAGCGCTCCGCGATCAGCGACTGCACGACCTGTCGCGTCCATAGTCCGAAATCGAAGCCGTACTGCAGCGGGGATTTCCCGTGCACCCATCGGAACACCTGCCGTTCCTGCGTTGGCGTCAACGTGCGTGGCCGTCCGGTCGCCGGCCGCGCGCGCAATACTTTAAGGGGCTCTTCGGGGAATCGTGTGGGTGATTCTCACCCGTTTTCTTCCCGTGGAAGCGGCGGGAGTGTACAGGTAAGGACCTTGAGGCGGAGGTACTGCTCGTCGCGGATGCCGTAGCAGCGGCGCTGAATCACCCGCACCTTATTGTTGAGGCCCTCGACGAAGCCGAGCGCCACTTTGTTGTCAGGTTCGCAGTACGCGGCGATGCCGTCCCAGTGGCGTTCGATCAGCGCGGCAAACTGCTCAAACGGGGCGAGCCGCTGCCAGCGGAGGGCGCGGCGCCACGTCTCGAAGAACTTCCGCGCCCATGCGACACGGCGATACTCCCAGAGTTGGCCGAACTGCTCCTTCAACACGTAGGCCGTGTGCAACCGCTTGTTCGCTGCGAGCAAGGTGGTGAGAGCGCGTCGCTTTTCGGGGCTGAGATTGGCCCGATGGGAGAGCAGCACGTATTTCTGGCCCTTGATGAACTGGCGCTCGTCGCGATCCGTCAACCGTTTGTACTCGGCCTTCCGGACCTGGTCCATCGCCTCGCCCAACTGGCGGAGGACATGGAACTTGTCGTAGAGAATGGCGGCCTGCGGCGCGTGCCGCTCTGTCGCGGTGCGGAAGGCCCGCCACATGTCCATGACCGCGACCTCGACCGCCTGACACCGGGTGGGGCCGAGCTCGGTGTAGAACTGGGCCATGCTCGCATCCGACCGATCCACGCCCCCGAACCAGATGGGCCGTCCGACCTCCAGGTCACTGACGATGATCCGGTAAACATGGCCTTTGCGAATGGAGATCTCGTCGATACCGATGACTCGGGGCGCGGGCGGCCCGGCGCGCTCGAGCTGCTCCTGCATATAGGCCATGTCCATGGCCTTCACCGCATGCCAGTCGAGCCGCAGGTCGGCGGCCACTTCGGTGAGCGACGACCCACGACAGAGCTTCCCCACGTACCGTGCGAACCGCCGCGTGTAGTGCGGGTTCTCGGCGAGCCACGGCAGCCGCTCCTGCTTCACGCCACCACACGCCGCACAGCGGACCCGCCGGACATCCACGGCCAACAGCACCCGCAGATCGCCGCAGGGCAGATCCCGGACCAGTCGCTGCCGCCGATCGTACCAACGCCGCGCCACCCATCCACATACGCCGCAGGCCGTTTTTTTTCGCGCCGCTGGAGCGCCAGCACAATGGCGGAGGGATCGTCCACCAGCCGCTCGATGGTACGACTCGGCACGAAGCCGGGGTATCGATACGCATCCCGCAACTCCTCGGAGGTCTGCCGCAACTTGGTCATCTGCGAACTTCCAGGCCGGTCGCGCTCGTCGCAAGCACCCGTTTCCCTCGGGAAACACCGCCGAAGCCACGGAAATCAGCCCAGATCTACCCACACGAAGTCACGAAGAGCCCTTTAAGGCCACGCCCGCGCCCGCGCACGGCCGCCTGAATCTTGTAGGCCCACGACCGCTGTAATCCAAACGACGCGGCCACCGCCGCCGGCCGTTCGCCGGCCCGCATGCGTTCGACCGCGAGCCGCCGCATCTCTTCGAGCGTCGTGTGATCCAAGGTGCGACCGTCGCGTCGTGTCATACCGTAGATACGCGCACCCTCGTCAAAACGTTCCCAGGTGTCCGCTAACTTACTGTTCTCTTAGTAATTGGCGGCAACGAGGAACGTCAGAACATCGACGTCGTCCAAACGATCTGCCGCCTGCTCGACGAGCTCGCGCCTGCTGCGAACGGGCGCTCGTACAAGGAGCTCATAACGTTTGTGGCGGACCGGCCGGGGCACGATCTGCGCTATGCAGTCAACGCTTCAAAGGCGCGGCAACAGCTCGGCTGGCAGCCTACCGAGACCTTCGAGTCGGGACTGACCAAGACGGTGAAGTGGTACCTTGAGAATCGCGGGTGGTGGGAGCGCGTACGATCAGGAGTCTACCGTGGTGAGCGGCTCGGACTCGCCACTCCAATCGAGGAAGGCAAATGAAGGGGATCATTCTTGCGGGTGGGTCAGGAACTCGGCTGTATCCAGTCACACGGGTGACGAGCAAGCAGCTTCTACCCGTCTTCGATAAGCCCATGATTTACTATCCTCTGTCGACGCTCATGCTGGCAGGGATCCGCGAGATACTGATTATCTCCACGCCGCATGATCTACCACGTTTCCGCGAGTTACTTGGTGACGGATCGCTCTGGGGGCTTTCCTTTTCGTACGCCGAACAGGCGAGTCCGGACGGACTCGCACAGGCATTTGTTATCGGCCGTGATTTCGTCGGGAAAGATCCGGTTGCCCTGGTCCTCGGGGACAACATCTTGTACGGTGGCGGTCTCAGCGCTGTACTACGCAGTGCATCTCGAGGTGAAGGCGCCACTGTCTTCGGATACCGTGTCCCGGATCCAGAGCGCTATGGCGTCGCCGAGATTGACGAACAGGGGCGCGTAGTAGGTCTTGAAGAGAAGCCCACGACACCGCGGTCCAACTACGCCGTCATCGGCTTGTACTTTTACGACAATCAGGTGGTCGACATTGCTCGGGACTTGCGTCCCTCCTCGCGAGGCGAGTACGAGATTACCGATGTGAACCGTCACTATTTGGAACGTGGTCAGCTCAATATGGAGCTACTCGGCCGTGGTTACGGATGGTTCGATACCGGAACCCACGAATCGTTGCACGAAGCGTCGGGATTCATCGAGACCGTCGAGCGAATACAAGGGCTCAAGATCGCGTGTCCGGAAGAAATTGCGTATCGAGCGGGGTACATTGACTCGGCGCAATTGCAATCCCTCGTCGAAGTGCTGGGGAAGTCCAGCTATGGGGCCTACCTGCGTACCCTCCTCGCCGAGAAAGCATCATCTGCCTCTCTACGCACCACACGGGGGGATATGTGACTTCTTCGGGAAGTGCCGCCCACTTTCAGCACCCAACGGCGCTCGTGGAGTCGCTCAGCATTGGAGCAGGCACACGCGTGTGGGCTTTCGCGCACGTGTTGCCAGGAGCGGTGATTGGACAGGACTGCAACATTTGCGACGGCGTGTTCGTGGAGAACGACGTGGTCGTCGGCGACAGGGTGACCGTGAAGTGCGGGGTGCAACTCTGGGACGGCATTCGGCTTGAGAACGACGTCTTCGTGGGGCCAAATGCCACCTTTACCAACGATCGCTTTCCGCGCAGCCGTCAGTATCCGAACGATTTTCCACGCACGCTAGGGAATCTCTGATTAAGTAGTGCGCCGCGGAGGGAAAATCGCAATATTGGCGCGCGCGATTTTCCCTTCTGTCGGAGCTACCGGATGACCGAGCAGCGCACGTTTGCGGATGCGATCCTCTCGAACAAGCGACGGACGACCCGCCGCGAGCAGTTCCTCACCGAGATGGACCAGGTGATTCCGTGGGCGACGCTCGAGGCGCTGGTCGAGCCGCACTATCCGAAAGCGGGACGTGGCCGACGCCCCCTGCCGATGGCGACCATGCTCCGGATTTACTTTCTCCAGCAGTGGTTCAATCTGTCGGATCCGCAGGCGGAAGACATGCTCTACGACTCGGAGTCGATGCGCCGCTTCGCCCGTATCGATCTGCTGCACGACACGGTGCCCGACGAGACCACGATCTGCAAATTCCGCCACCTGCTGGAGGCGCATCAGCTCACCGCGCGGATGTTCGACGCGGTGAAGGCGCTGCTTGAGGGGCGGAAGCTCTTGCTGAAGGCCGGTACCATCGTCGATGCCACCATCATTGGCGCGCCCAGCTCGACGAAGCATGCCACGAAGACCCGCGATCCCGAGATGCGGCAGACGAAGAAGGGCAACCAGTGGTACTTCGGCATGAAGGTGCACGTGGGCACCGACCGGCGCGGCGTGATCCACACGATCACCACGACCGACGCGGCCACGGCCGATATCACCCAGTTACCCCACTTGCTCCACGGCCAGGAGACGACGCTGCACGGCGACAAGGCGTACTACAAAGCCGAAGACAAACTGCAGTGGGAGCTCAGCGGCGGCCGGTACCTCGTCAACAAGAGCGGCAAGCGGACCGACTACTGGGATGCGATCAATCGCACCCGGTCGCGCGTGCGCGCCATGGTCGAGCATCCGTTTCACACCATCAAGCGGCTGTGGGGCTTTACGACGGTGCGCTACCGGGGGCTCGCCAAGAACAAGGCGCGCGTGTACGCCCTCTGTACCCTCGCCAACCTCTTCCGGCTGCGGCACCGACTACGGCCGCAGGGCACGTAGTGTCGGCGCGCGCGCCGACATCGGCCGAAAAAGGCCGATGTCGACCCGTGAATGGGGCGCGACGAGCCGTGCACGCGGTCAGTCGAGCGCCTGTCGGCGCCCGCTGACGCTGAGTTTATCCACACTGCCCGCGATTCCTACCTGTTCAGACTTTCCCTAGTGCGTGAGGGGGCGTCGATTGGCGCCAACGCGACGATTCTCCCCGGTGTGACCATTGGAACAGGGGCGATGGTCGGCGCAGGCGCGGTTGTGACGAAGGACGTACCGCCGCACGCAATCGTGATGGGGAACCCAGCGCGCATTAGTGGTTACGTCTCATCCGGAGACACACTCGCCAAGGACTCGACTGCGGACTCCCCCGTCCCCGTTACGAACGAGATCGGCGTTCCGGGCGTGACGCTGCATAGGCTTCCGATAGTTCACGATCGGCGCGGGAGTCTTTCGTTCGCGCAGTACGAGGAGCACCTTCCCTTTGCGGTAAAGCGCTACTTCGTCGTCTACGGCGTTCCGAACAAGGAGGTGCGCGGAGAGCACGCCCACCGCGAGCTGCACCAATTCCTTGTTTGCGTAGCAGGCCGTTGCACGGTCATGGTGGACAATGGTACGACGAGGGGGGAACTCTTGCTCGATACACCCGGTCTCGGCCTGCACGTTCCGCCAATGGTATGGGCCAGCCAGTACGCGTACTCCTCTGACGCGGTACTGCTTGTCTTGGCATCTGATCGCTACGACGACGACGACTATATCCGCGAGTACGACCAGTTCATCTCTGAGATTCGAGCACAATCATGAACGCACCGTCGGTCCCATTTCTCGATATCGGAGCCACTTACGTGGAGTGCAAATCCGCACTCGACGACGCTTACCAGCGCGTAATGGCATCTGGCTGGTATATCGTTGGTAACGAGTGTAACTCGTTTGAGGAGCAATGGGCAGCGTACTGCGATGCTGCGCATTGCGTCGGCGTAGGTAATGGTCTTGACGCGCTCGTATTGATTCTGCGGGCGATGGATATCGGTCCAGGTGACGAGGTGATTGTCCCCTCCAGCACATACATCGCATCATGGCTTGCAGTCACTGAGGTCGGCGCGACGCCGGTGCCCGTAGAGCCCGATCCGCGAACCGCGAATTTGGATCCGTCACGGATCGAAGCTGCTATTACCGCCCGGACTAAAGCGATCATGGCGGTGCACTTGTATGGGCAAGCGGCGAACATGGACGCAATTGTCAGGTTAGCGCGTCAGTTCGGGATACGTGTGATTGAAGACGCGGCTCAAGCGCATGGCGCGCGCATTGGCGATCGACGTGTTGGCGCGATTGGTGACGCTGCGGGGTGGAGTTTTTACCCTGGCAAGAACCTTGGAGCGTTCGGGGAGAGGTCTCGTCAAGAAGTGTGTAAATGCGCGTCAGGCGGCGGCTTTCTGGGTGGGTGACATAGCGGGGATTTCGATGCCATCGGCGTAGCGGACGCCACGATACACATCGCGGCACTGCTCCGGCGCGTTCAGCTTGCGAAAGCGCTTCTCGGCGACGCGCAGCAGCCGCCAGATGATCGCCGTGGCGCGCTCCACTTTCTTGAAACGCTTGGCCGCGCTCGTGCGGAGCCGCACCGCCGCGAAGGGGGACTCGACGACGTTCGTCGTGCGCAGATGGCGCCAATGCTCTTTCGGAAACTGGTAGTACGTGAGCATCCGCGCCCAGTCGCGATCCAGACGCTCGCACGCTTTCGGGAAGCGGAGCCGATAGGCGCGGTGGAAGCGCTGCCGCTCCTGCTCCGCGTCGGCAACGGATTCGGCGGCGGCGATGCGCTGTACCGCGCCCTGCACGTCCGGCTGGTGTTTGAGCGGGGCCGCGTCGACCACGTTGCGGAGCTGGTGATTCCAGCAGCGTTGCTCCGCCGCGTCTGGCCATACCTGGCCCACCGCGTTCCACAGGCCCAACGCGCCATCGCCAATCACGCAGGCGGGGGCCGGCAGGCCGCGCGCCGTGAGATCGCGCAAGATCTCCGCCCAGCTCTCACTCGACTCGCGGTGACCGCTCTCGACGGCGAGGACCACCTTGGTCCCGTCCGCGAGCGCGGCGATCAGCACCAACAGCGCGGCCTTCGTCGACTCCAGGCCGGCCTTCACGTAGATCCCGTCGGCCCAGACGTACACGGGCTCGAGCGCGGACAAGTCCTGCGTGCGCCACGGCGCGTAGTCGCGCTGCCAGTCTTCGGTCAGGCGTTGCACACGGCTCGCACTCAGCGGCGCGCCATCGCCCAGCAGCCCGCGCAGCGCCCGCGTGAAGTCGCCGCTGGACAGGCCGTGCAAATACCGCTCCGGCAACAGCGTCGCGATCTCCGGCGTGCGGCGCTGAAACAACGGCAGGATCCGACTCTCAAAGCGCGCGTCGAGCCCACGCACGCGGGGACGACGAATCGAGATCGTGCCGTTCATCAACGCCACCTGTCGGGGCTGCCCGTGGCCATTGCGATAGCCGACGACGGTATCCGCCGCCCGCCGCTCATGACGGCCGCGGCCGAGCAGCGCGTCGACCTCGTCGTCCAACACGCGCTGCAGGCAGGTTTGCACTTGCTCACGAATACACGTTTCCAGCGTCGACCAAGTCGGGCTTGACGCGGTCGCAGGAATGTCGATCTTCATCACGGGCGGTGGCTCCTTTTTGTTGCCGGGATTCTCCCGGGGGTGACTGGGTTACCTGAAAAGGTGCCACCGTCTGCCGTTCATTTCCACACTTTTTGATTGTACCTCTTCGGGGATGCCGGAGCGGTGACAACCAGTGACGTGGAAATTGCAGATCGCGTACGTATACTGCGGAACTATGGGTCTCGCCGCAAATATGTGAATGAAGTTGCCGGAGTGAATTCGCGCCTCGATGAGCTGCACTCAGCGATGCTGCGAGCGAAACTACCGCTTCTAGACGCGTGGAACGAACGTCGTAGAGCAATTGCACACCGTTACAGCGATGCGTTCGCAGGGCTCCCCGGGCTCGTGCTGCCGTACGTACCTGAGTGGGCCGATCCCGTATGGCACCTTTACGTGGTTCGCCACGAAAACCGCGACGGGCTACAGTTGCACCTCACTCAGCAGGGAATCGGTACGTTGATTCACTACCCCACGCCGCCGCACCTTTCTGGGGCGTATGCGCATTTGGGATTGAAACGTGGCGCTTTTCCGATCGCCGAAGAAATGGCAGATCACTCCCTCAGCCTTCCGATAGGCCCCCATTTGAACAGCGTCCAAGTCGATCAGGTCATCGCCGCCGTAACGGAGTTTGCCACGTCTTCCGCAACTAGTCTTGGGTCACACAGGCCGTGAGAACCGTTTCGATCGTCGTGCCCGTTTATTACAACGCGCTGAATTTGCCTACAACCATACCAGAGTTGCTGGCGCTCGAGGAGCGGATGTCTGGGCATCAGCTGGAGCTGGTCTTCGTTGACGACGGCTCGGGCGACGACTCACTGGCCGTGCTGCGCGAGTTCCAAGGGCGCCATCCGGACAAGATCACGGTCGTCAAACTGACCAGAAATTTTGGTTCTATGGCAGCGATCCAGGCGGCCATGAGCGTTGCCAGCGGCGAGTGCGTCGGAATGATCGCGGCGGATCTTCAGGATCCACCGGAACTGTTCCTCGAAATGCTTAGAATGTGGGAGCAGGGACAGAAGGCCGTCTTCGCTGTACGAGCCGACCGAGAAGAGTCGTTTGGGCAGAAGCTGTTCGCGAATTCGTATTACGCATTGATACGGCGGTTCGCCATCCGAGATTATCCCTCAGGCGGGTTTGATTTCTTCCTTATTGACCGGCAAGTAGTAAACGAAGTGTGCCGGGTTAGCGAAAAGAACACGAATTTGATGACGTTGATCTTTTGGCTGGGTTTCCCACACGTGGCCATACCCTACGTGCGGCGTGCCCGTCGCGCGGGGAAATCCCGGTGGACGCTTTCCAAGAAGATCAAGCTAGTGATCGACTCGTTCGTTGCCTTCTCATACGTGCCGGTTCGCGCCGTTTCGCTGACTGGGCTCGTGTTTGCGCTCATCGCATTCACCTACGGGCTGATCATCATTTACGACCGGCTGCGGCACGGTACTGATGTTCGCGGATGGCCGAGTATGGCGGCACTAGTGGGGCGTAGTTGATTTTCGTGTAGCAGGCATGCGACGGGTGACGTCGCGGTACCGCCACTCAAACGGCTGGCAGGTTTCGTTGTGGAGCTTGATGTACCGAAGGAGCTTGCGCGTGAGATCCGTCGTCGAGGTGAAGATGCCGCGTGCAATGCAGTCGCGTTCGATGCGCGCGAACCAACGCTCCACCTGATTGAGCCAGCTACTATAGGTCGGGGTGTCGTGCATCGTGACGCGCGGATGCGCCGCGAGCCAGTCTTTCACCGCCTGGGTCTTGTGCGCGGACAGGTTGTCGACGACAAAGTGGACGGCCTTCCCGCGCGGCGCGGAGCGGGTGACCGTGTCGAGGAAGTCGACGAATTCCGCGCTGGTGTGCCGCACGGCGACCTTGCCCTGCACGTGCCCGGTGCCCACGTCGAGCGCCGCGTAGAGGGAGCGCGTCCCGTGCCGGACGTACTCGAACCCGTGGGTCTCGGCCCGCCCGGGGCGCAGCGGCAACACCGGATCCGTGCGATTCAGCGCGTGGATGGCGGTCTTCTCATCGACGCAGAACACCACCGCATTCGTGGGCGGCGCGATGTACAGGCCAATAATGTCCGCCGCTTTCGTCTCGAATTCCGGATCGGGACTGCCCTTGTATCGTTCCAAGCGATGCGGCTTAAGGCCGTGCAGCTTCCACACCTTCGTGACGGTCGTGTGCGCCACGCCGAGCTTGGCCGCGAGCCGCCGGCTCGACCAATGGGTGAGGGGCGCGGGGGGCTTCGTCTGCAGGGTCAGCCGCACGATCTTCGCCTCCAGCGCCGCGCTCATGCCATGCCCGCGGCCCGCGCGCGGCGCGTCGGCCATGGCGAGGACGCCGCCCTCGAGGAAGCGGCGCTTCCAGATCGCGATAAAGCGATCCGTACACCCCGCGCGCGCCGCGATGGTGGCGTAGGTGTCCCCGTCGGCCAGCGCCAGCACCACGCGCACCCGCTTGGCGATGGCTTGGCTCAGCGTCGTCTGTCGCAGGAGCTGCTCGAGCGTGCGACGGTCATCGGGGGTAAGCACGAGATGCATGGCAGGAGTAAACATACGCCATCCGGCTGCAATTCTCGTGCTATCCACATTTCAACTACGCCCCACTAGTCGCTTTCACATCGGGCCTTCAGATGATGATGCTCGGTGTACTAGGGGAGTACCTCTGGCGAGCCTTGGACGAGGTTAGGCGCCGTCCGCCGTACGTGATCGACGAAGTTTTTTCCGCTTCGCGTAAGCTCGCGGACACCGGCCTGTAGGAAGGACAGGCCATATCTGTTCGTAGAAGGTCACCAAAAATCCCGCTGTGATGTACAAGCAAATTCCCGTAGTCGCCACTTATCGGGCCGCCATCCGCGGCCCCGCTTTGTGCCCGGGCTGCCCGACGCCCCCGTCATGGAGGAGACAATGGCACGGCCGCGGCGGGAGCAGCTAATCGTGGCGCGAGAGAGCGGAGACTGGGACGTCCCAGTGCGGCAGGTGGCCCGACAGCTAGGCGTCGATTGAGCGACACCGCGGTACCACTTATCCCTTGGCGGGGACGCGCCCGATGGGCGCAGGATCGGCGGTCGGTGGTGGACGGCTGGGAGTAGCGCGTCGTGGGTGTGCTTACGCGCTCTTCCGATCCCCCGCGTCGGCGAGCTGGCCACGACCCGCATCGAAACGTCGGTGGTGTATGGTTTTCTGCGACGGGAGTTTGGGTTTCGCGGGAGCTGTCAGTCAGTACGGCGACAGTTGAAACGGCAGTTCTCGCGCCGCCGGTGCAGGCCGCGCGACGCTTCGAAACACCACTGAGGGTGCAGGCGGTACACAATTGGTTCGTCGTCACGGCACGGATTGGGGGTGTGGCCGTGGGGCTGCGCGGCTTGATTGGCACGCCCTCGTATCTACGAGTGCGTTTTGTGTGGGTGAGTCCCGGCATGACGCAGCTCGCGCGGCGGTCGGGCGACGTCGGCATCTTCACACGCTACGGCGGAGCGCCCTTGTGGGTGCGGGTAGATAATCTCAGAAGGGCCGTCGCCTGCGGCGCGGGCCCGACGGCGGTGATCAATCCGGCCTTTGCGACGTTTGCCACGCTATGTGGTTTTGCGGTGGATCCGCGTCGTCCGGCGCGTGGTACTGATAAAGGCAAACCGACCGGAATGTCCTCACGACGCGGGTGGAGTTCGTCTATCTGTTTCTGTTTCCAGGGCTGCATCTGCCAGCCTGGCAAGCCGCGCTCGATGAGCGCAGCGGCGAGTGGCACGCAACCCGCAGCTGCCCCATCAACGGGTCTTTGATCGCCGAGACGTGGTAGCCAAGTGCAGGCCCTGCTACGTCCGCTGACGCCGCTGCAGGAGCTCTTCGATTGCGTAGTAGTGCGTCGCGTGACCCGCGACTGTTTAGTGAGCTTCGAGGGGCGCCAGTACACCGTGCCCTTTTCGTGGGTCGGCCGGGATGTCGAGATCCGCCGCGGCACGTGAGTCGCACGGAAAACTCGCCGAGATGGCGGGCGATCACGGCGCAACTCATCGCGACTCATTCACGATGCATACCGTCGCTTCTTTCGGAAACGCCTGCTTCTACTGCAGCGTCACCGGCTCCCGCCGCAAGCGGCGATTCTCCTGATCCAGCGTCTCGCCGGTCGCGCGCGTGGCCGCGATCCCACGAACGCAGCTGCTCCGGCCGGATCTCGAGCTCACTGTCAACACCAATAAGAATTGCACACTTTTATGGAGTGACCCCCACCGACTGGACAGATGGTGGGTCAGGGTTTGACCTTCGAGGCAGCCCCTCGGAGGTTTTATGCGCGGCAAGACGTACCGACGGTTCAGCACCGAGTTCAAACTCGGGGTCGTAGAGGCGTACCTCGCTGGCGAGGGCAGCCTGAAGGGGCTGGCCACCAAGGCCGGCGTCGATCACTCTCTCGTGCACTACTGGCTCAAGAAGTACCACGCTGGCGAGCTGTCGCTCGATCTACAGCGCGAGGAAGAGTCGGTCGAGACCGCGCAGCACATCGCAGCCCTCGAGCGCAAAGTGGGTCAGCTCACCATGGAGCTCGACCTGCTAAAAAGGGGGCTCATCGCCGCCCCCGCAACGAGCAGCGGGCGGTCGTTGATCATCTCCGGGCCGGTGGCGTCAGCGCCGGACGAGGATGTCGCATGATCGGTCTGCCCCGCAGTACCTACTACCGACGGCCACGCGAGGCCGACGCGCACGCGAGCGATGCCGATGCCGACCTCCGCGCGGCCATCGCGCAGGTGCAGCGCGACTTCCCAGGGTATGGCTATCGTCGGATCACTCGAGCGCTTCGGTCCGGTCCCCATCGCGCCAATCACAAGCGCGTCCAGCGCGTCATGCAGGCGATGTTGCTGCCCCCGTCGGCTCGCCGCCGACCGTGGGTCGTCGCGGAGCCGGATGCGGTGTCCGGTTCCTGGTATCCGAATCTCCGCGCAGAGATCGTCCCGACGGGACCGAATCAACTGTGGGTTTCCGACATCACCTACGTGCGGCTGGAACGGACCTTCGTGTTCCTTGCCGTCGTGCTGGACGTGTTCTCCCGCAAGGTGATCGGCTACGCCATCGGCCCTACGCTCGATGCGCGACTACCCTTGGCCGCACTGGACGCCGCCATCGAGAGCCGGAATCCGCCGCCGGACTGCGTTCATCACTCCGACAGAGGATCGCAATATTCGTCCAAGCGCTACCGCGAGCGGCTTGTCGAGGCGGGCCTGCTGGGCTCCATGTCACGGGCCGGGAATCCCTATGACAATGCCCACGTTGAGAGCTTTATGAAGACCCTGAAGCACGAAGAGATCTACCCGCGCGGATACCGCACCATGGCGGACATCATCACGCACCTTCCGCACTTCCTGGAAGTGATTTACAACAACAATCGGCAGCACTCTGCCTTAAACTATCGGTCACCGAACGCCTTCGAGGCCGACTACGCCCTCACCCTTTCATCCGGTCAAATCTCGACCCCCTGACTGTCCAACGAAGAGGGGTCACTCCACTCCATACTTCTGAGCAATTTCACATTGGTGATGACACTCACGTCAGATCCGCGCCGAGGCTCGCACTCCCGCGCGTGCCTCGTGAATCAACCACACGGCCTCGGCTTTGAACGCGTCGCTGAATACCCGACGCTTACGTCGGCCTTCTGCCTTATTCGATCTCATGTGCCACCTCCGCCCAGAAGTTAGGGCGAGTCGGGTTTCCAAGAAATCTGGTCAACTCCAGATTGCGAACTGTTGCGCTCGGATAGGCGCACCAGTTTCCTAAAGTCTTCACTCTTTCGCATCATATCGTCGAACGTCCCTTCCTCCGCTACTCGCCCTTGGGAGACAAGAACAATTCTGTCGGCCGCACGGATCGTTGAGACCCTATGTGCAACCATGACAATCGTCATGGTCGAAGTCAACGCCAGAAGCGACTCAAGCACGTCATGTTCTGTGGATCCGTCTAGCGCCGAAGTTGCTTCATCAAGAACAAGCACCCCAACTTGACGGTATAGCGCACGCGCTATGCCGATCCTTTGACGCTGTCCTCCACTTAGCCGACTGCCTCCCTCGCCTATCATTGATTCGAACTTTAGCGGAAGCGAATCCACAACCTCCTCTAGACCGGCAAGTCGGGCAGCTTTCCTGAGTCGACTAGAGTCAGGGGACACCTCGCCAAAAGCAATGTTTGCCGCGATGGTGTCGTCCTTCAAGTAGATACTCTGCGCTACGTAACCCAGCTGGCGCTGCCATGATGCACCTAAGGTACTGATCGATGCACCGGCGAGAGTGACATCACCCATATCTGGGCGCAGCAACCCTAGTAGCAGGTCGGCCATCGTGCTCTTGCCAGATCCTGATGACCCGACGATTACGGTGAGGGTATTTGGTTGAATCGCGACCGAGATCCCGCGCAGTACGGGCTCTTTCCCGCCCGGATACTGAAACCAGACATCCTTGAACTCAATCAACCCAGCTGACGCACTCTTCTCTGATCGTGTGTCGCCTCGCTGATCATTGAGTAGACGTCGACCCTCCAAAACGTCAGGCAGAATCGAGAAAGCGCTCTCAGAACTCGCGCGAATCGTTGCAGCGTACTTAAAGACGTTCTGGGCTGCGGGAAGAAGTCTGTAGCCCGCCATGGCGAAGAGGGACAGTACACCAACAATGTCGCGCGAGGGTACTCCTTGCCCCAACATGCCGATTGCTACGCCCAAAAGCACCCAAACGGTCAACGTCTCCAGTACGAAGCGTGGCGTATCGGCCAATAGAACCGCCAGCGCCTCTGCCTTCGCCCCGCGACGGACCTGAGTGAGAAACCTTTCCTGATACTCTGAAGTTAGGCCAGCGAGTCGGATTTCCTTTAGGCCGCCGAAACTTTCGGCGAGGTGACGCTGGTTCGCTTGGATAGAAGCCCAAGCGAGTGCGCCTTGCCTCGAAAGGCGGGACCGCACGGCTCTGAAAAGCAAGATGTATCCGACCCCTACCAATGCCGAGACAGCGAGCGCTGCGACAGGTCGATACCAGACAAGGATGATCACGACTGCAAGCACCACCATAGCCTGACTCACCAAGTTCAGCAGGGGCTGAATCACATTATAAACAACCCTATTTGCGCCCTGAGTGACTTTTGCAGTAAGGTCTGCCGAGTTAGCGGAAGACAGCTGAGCAAAGTCGCGCAGGAGATACGAGGCGTAAAGCTCACGGCGAATCTCTATACCGATCGCCAAGGAAAAGCGCATGATCAACCACGTAGCCCCCGCTGCCGCCGCATTCGAAAATGCGACGAGTAGCATGGTAAAGATCGCCATTGCTATCAGCATTTCGGTATCGCTCGCGAATCCCACGGCATGGTAAACGAAGCCCATCAAGCGGTTTCGCTGTACCAGAGTTGGATCGGCGACGAGGGCAACGAAAGGCGCGATGGAACCCACGCCAGCTACCTGCACGATGCCGGTTAGGACGAAGTAGACTTGCAGCAACCCGTAACGACGCCACTGCGCCGGCGTAAGGAGCCGACGAAGGGCGTCCAGTAACGGGAAGGCATTTGGGGTAACCACTTCCCTTTCTTTGTGCAAAGTTCCTGCCAGCTTTGGAGGACTCCAATAGTCCTCGATGAATGTCGCCGAAAACCAACGGTATCCTAACCGCACATTCCCGCAATGGGAAACGTTGAGCCAAGATACCAGCCACCAACCGCGTTAGCACAGTTCACAAACAGTATTGGGCTGTATCCGTTAGCTCGTCGCGCTGCTTGTGGACGAGTTACCTGTGGCGAACGTTTCCGCTAAGTGGACGCCTACAGGGGGGGGCGAGCCGTTGACGGTATTTTTTCGCGGATGATGCGTGCCCCATCATGATCGCTAAGGAATCTCTGATTAAGTAGTGCGCCGCGGAGGGAAAATCGCAATATTGGCGCGCGCGATTTTCCCTTCTGTCGGAGCTACCGGATGACCGAGCCGCGCACGTTTGCGGATGCGATCCTCTCGAACAAGCGACGGACGACCCGCCGCGAGCAGTTCCTCACCGAGATGGACCAGGTGATTCCGTGGGCGACGCTCGAGGCGCTGGTCGAGCCGCACTATCCGAAAGCGGGACGTGGCCGACGCCCCCTGCCGATGGCGACCATGCTCCGGATTTACTTCCTCCAGCAGTGGTTCAATCTGTCGGATCCGCAGGCGGAAGACATGCTCTACGACTCGGAGTCGATGCGCCGCTTCGCCCGTATCGATCTGCTGCACGACACGGTGCCCGACGAGACCACGATCTGCAAATTCCGCCACCTGCTGGAGGCGCATCAGCTCACCGCGCGGATGTTCGACGCGGTGAAGGCGCTGCTTGAGGGGCGGAAGCTCTTGCTGAAGGCCGGTACCATCGTCGATGCCACCATCATTGGCGCGCCCAGCTCGACGAAGAATGCCACGAAGACCCGCGATCCCGAGATGCGGCAGACGAAGAAGGGCAACCAGTGGTACTTCGGCATGAAGGTGCACGTGGGCACCGACCGGCGCGGCGTGATCCACACGATCACCACGACCGACGCGGCCACGGCCGATATCACCCAGTTACCCCACTTGCTCCACGGCCAGGAGACGACGCTGCACGGCGACAAGGCGTACTACAAAGCCGAAGACAAACTGCAGTGGGAGCTCAGCGGCGGCCGGTACCTCGTCAACAAGAGCGGCAAGCGGACCGACTACTGGGATGCGATCAATCGCACCCGGTCGCGCGTGCGCGCCATGGTCGAGCATCCGTTTCACACCATCAAGCGGCTGTGGGGCTTTACGACGGTGCGCTCCCGGGGGCTCGCCAAGAATACGGCGCGCGTCTACGCCCTTTGTACCCTCGCCAACCTCTTCCGGCTGCGGCATCGATTACGGCCGCAGGGCACGTAGTGTCGGCGCGTGCGCCGACATCGGCCGAAAAAGGCCGATGTCGCCCCGTGAATGGGGCGCGACGAGCCGTGCACGCGGTCAGTCGAGCGCCTGTCGGCGCCCGCTGACGCTGAGTTTATCCACACTGCCCGCGATTCCTACCTGTTCAGACTTTCCCTAAAGATGTTCAGGCGTCTATGCATGAGCGCTCATACGAAGCGCTGGCATTTTGGCGGGTGCATTCGATAGTGCTGGTGTTCGTGCGTTGACCGAACAGCGCATCACATACGCGCAAGCCCGATTAACTCTTACGGATGCCTTCGCAAGGTATCGATTTGGTATTGCTTGGGCCAGCGGTTAGTTGACATCACGCCGCGTATTGCACCCGCGGATGATGGAATATTCTCTTGATGCACTCGGGACGGCGCTGCAGTGAACGCAGTCGTCGCGTGGTCGTCTTCTCCAACTCGGCCCGAACGAGAGCCGCCGCACGCTGCGCGACCTACACCTGAAGGTCCCCGTTCAGATACTCGTCGGGCTTGAGCTATGGTGCGTGCGGCGGCAGGTATTGAATCGCGATCAGCTCCGCGTTCGCTGCGATCCAAGCGTGCACGCCCGTCGCCTTGTGCACGATGAGATCACCGAGGATTAGCACGACCGTGCGCTCCGCGTCCTTGCATAGGCGCTTAAAGAACGTGATGCGCATCGGCGCGTCGACCGCCATCTTGAGCGTCATAACGCGGAGCAGGCCGGTTTTGTAGATCGCGGAGAGGTAGCTGAATGACCTTCGCGGCGGAAGGATCGGGCACACGAACGTCTTTCCTCTTGGCGCGAAGCCGCGGCCCCGCGGATCACTCGCACTCAGGCTCGTTTCATCGCCCAAGTAAATCTCCGCCCCTCTGGCGGCGGCCAGCCGCTTGATCCGCGGATTCTTGGTATGGCGCCGCGCTGCGATGGAGTACGCCGCGACGCCCCAGCGAGCGAGATCGAGCCCCATCGTCCGCACTGGCAGGGTGAACCCATAGTTCCGTTCAATGCAGTGTACGGCGGCGGCGCGGTTCCACGAGGCGAACGACAGCTTCAACTGATAGGGTGTCGTATCCGCAATCGCGCGCTGCGCTGACTGTTGTTGCTTGGCGGTGAGACACCGATGCGCCCCGACCGCGGGCCCGCTTTTCGGGGTCGCCAGGGTGTTGGCGCCGCCGTCCTGGTACCGATCCCAGCACTTCGAGACGTCCACCAACGCGCGACCGATGTCACTGAAGCGCAGGCCTTCTTCACGAATGGCCACGGCGATCCGCCACTTCTCGGCTCGCGCCGCCGGCTTCAGGGTCCGGAGATCGGGATGCGTCATGTTGCAATGAAACCACCAGAACGCTGGCGTGTCAGCGATATGGAGGCCGGATCAATTCCGCACTCCACCTATTGCTAACCTTCGGCTCCTCCATCCAGAACGGGGCTTGGGAGTCCGAAGCGGCGCCGCGATTTGAGCGTTTCCAGCTGTCAAAGCAATCGTTCGGAGCGCCGCAGAATGAAGCGCTCCTGCCAATCCGAGTTGCACCCAAGTAAATGGATAGAACGCGACCGCCATGAAGAAGCCAGCGACGATGAACCCGATTACCCCAGCATCTAGACCGTAACTGATTTCCCGGAGGAACCGCCCGTTCTCACCGAGCTGTTTCAACAGTAGCCGCGTACGGCGGTTGAGAACCCAGATATAGGTCAGTATTGATGAATAGAGGAGGAGCCCCGTGTAGCCAAGCTGAGACAATACCTCGATGAAAATGTTGTGGGATACTTCGATCGCGTACACTCCTGGAGCTATCCATTTGACAAGCTCACCACTCTTGGGCGGATAGAATGCGACTGAGTAAGGCACCCAGTTCTCGTATCCTACTCCCAAAACCGGATGCTTGTTGGCCATTTCAACACCGCGTTTCCAATAGACAAGGCGAGAGACTGAAGTCTCATCGTCGCCCGCAGTACGGAATCGCTCCTTTTGATACTCTGGAGTGAGAATCCACAGTATTGGCACGAGCACAATTAATGACGCAAATCCGCGGAGCTTATGCTTACTGCGCAAAAGCATCCAAAGTCCGACAGCCGCGAGACCGAGGAAGCCTCCTCGCGAGCCAGAGTTGATAATGCCGAGGACACCGGCAACCGGCAGCAACGACAGAATTAGGACCTTCTGCTTGCTTAGTAGAGGCCTTAGTCCAAAGATGAAGTAAATGGCTAACGGAACATAGATACACATTTGCAATGCAAACTCGCCCGTGTTCTGGAAATAGCCCGGTGCGCCACCAGCTGAGCCGCTGCCAGTCAGGAAGGCACGAGCACCGTGCTGGCTCATCTTTGTACTCCAAACCAGGAACAGTACAATCATCAAGTGAAATTTTCTTTGGTCTGTGGCGGTATTTGCCATCAGAAAAAACAGAACCAACCAGCTAACTACAATGTTGATTTTGTCGAATGAATCATCCGGAGAGAATGCCAGCATCGAACTGAGCAGCACGACCAAACCAAAAGTGGCGAGCAACCAGTTTGCAAATGTTTTCGAGACGATTCTTCGCCCTTCGAGAATGAAACTCGCGCACGCACCTGCGAGAGTAAGCTGCGCCCAAGGGAGGATCTGGAGCGCTGGATAAACTTCCTGCGGCCTCACGTAGTCGAAGAAGATATAAATGCAGGTAAACTTGAACGACCACGGCTCAACCCAAAATGCTTTCCATATCCCGGCGATGGTAACAGGGAGCTGAAATGCCCGCGGGTGTTCAACGGATACGCTGGCAGTTTGGACGCGAGCCATATCTTCTTTAAGGGACGTGAGGCAGATGGCCGCTGTTCGACCTTGAGCGGCGGGTCCGCTTCGGAACAATGCAGCTGAGCTAATTCTACCCCAAACTGACTGTCAATAGCGCTGCGGGGCAACGCCCTTGAGCGTTGCCCCGCGATTAATGTACTTCGGCTGTAAGCGCTTGCGCTTGAGCCTACCAGCCAGGGTTACCCTGAAAGAACTTGACATCGTCGATGAAGAATACCGTCAGCTGGTCGAAACCGCTGTTCTGATAGCCCATCAAGTAGCCGTTTCTGAGGGTGGTCCCTACGACGTTGCGATCGAAATTGTTGAAGTCACCGTTGGTCTTGCTGTATACAAGCTCGTTGTTGACCCACATCTTCATCACCCCGTCTGCCGCACCGGAATTCTCGATGAAGGCACTCCTATAGGTCGCAGCCTTTACGTAGAAGCGAATTCGGTTCCACTGACCGGGCTTCATCGCAGAGTTCGGACCAATCACTGTCCCCGACGTACCCGTGTTTCCTGTCCAGTTGTAATTTGTCCACGTGGAACCAAACTGAATTCTTGACTCCGTGTCGCTGATGCGCCATGTCTCCGCACTCACCTCCAAGGTACCGGAGGTACCGCCGTAGACATCACGCCAGAGAATTAGGAATTTGTTGTTGGAGTTTATCCGATGCTTGTAGTTGGCAGGTACGTAAAGCATGTACTCCATTCCCAGCTCAGAAAGATAGCGCCCCATATCAAAGCGCTCTTCCGACCACGCTTGTCCACCCGGAGCTGAACCGTTGAACTGGAAGCGCATCGCGTACGAGCCGGAGAAGGCACGCTCGGTGCTAATCGTAGGCTCCGTCGCGCCTAACCAGCGAAAGCCGTTTGCACTGTTACGCTGGCCATTGTCGAAGTTATCCGAGAAGAACATCGCACCCGCCTGCGTGGTCGTCGTACCGCCACCACCAGTGCCCGTTCCGCCTCCGACCGTGACCACCGCAGTATCGCGCGCGCTGCCATTGGCATGGGCCACAATCACCCGGTACGTACCGGCCGTGCTCGGCGCCGTATACAGACCGGACTGCGAGACAGTCCCGAGGCTCGCACTGTAGCTGATCGGCGGAAGCGTCGTGGCGCCCGTGCTCCACAAGGCCGTCGTCGCGAACTGCTGCGTGGCACCCGCAGCGAGCGTCACCGTTTTCGGGCTGATGCGCAACGTTGTGAGCTGTGCCACGTCTACCGTCGAGGTGGCCACGAGCCCGCACACACATGTCGCGATCACACTGAAACGGCCCGCCGTACTCCCGGCCGTGAACAATCCGGTGCTGCTGATGGTGCCTCCCGTTGCCGAATACGTGACCGAAAGCGGGTACTGCTGCCCGTCGCTCCACGTCGCCGCAGGCGCGAACTGCTGCGTCTGCCCCGGAAGAAGGCTGACGCCGGCCGCGGGCTGCAACGTAAACGCCGTCACGGTCGGCGCCGGCGGTGGCGCAGGCGCGGTCACCACGACGGTGTAGTTCTCCGCCACCCAACCGCCACTCACGGTCACCGTGGCCGTACCGGTGGAGTTCGCCGTCACGGTACCCGTAGAATTTACACTGGCCACGTCAGCGTTGTTCGAACTCCAGCGCAATCGGCTGGTGCGGGTGGTCGTGCGGGGTTTGATGGTCACCCGCTGGCCAACTTCGAGCGTGTAGCTCGCCACTACGCCAGCCGACGTGATGCCGGCGTCGTTGACCGCGTCCACCTTGTCGACCACGGGGTTCACACTGCGGTCACTGCCACAGGCAGCGAGCGCACACAGGGGTAAGGCGAATGCGTACCGCTTGAGGGGGAACATCTGTAAAGCCTCCGTCTACTACAGTGGTTCGGCGGCTCGGCCGGCATGACAACCACTGCCTCGTGGTCGCGATAGCCCCGGAGCTTTGCGCGCCCCCGCTTTCACAGGGGGTAGCCTTTTTCGCTCACGAGCCCGACGGAGGGGCTTGCCTGCCCTCACTCATCGATTGCTCATCAGTCTGACGCCGCCTTTCCGAGGGAGCAACGGCAAAAACACACCGTCCTGTGACTCGCCTCACGCACTGTTCCACTCATTGTGATGCTCCTTCCACAGGCGTAACGAAAAGGACCCCCAAGGGCCTATCGACGCTCCACAACATGTACACCAGCGCATTACTTCGACTGCCTTACATCGCGTTCCGCGCCCCCGCTTGTACCATCCAATGGTCCACCAGTCTGGCTATGCGCGCAAAGGCGTCGCGCGTGCTGTCGTCGCCCTCTCCGTAGGGGTCACGCACCTCGCGGTCATCGTGCGATACCTCTTGCTGTGACGATTGGTTGGCCACACCGATCATTCCCGCGGACGCAATGTCTCCCACGCGGAACACTCGGCTGGCCAGCGCGGGATACGCCGCCAGTACATTCGCCTCGTTCATGGCGTCCATGCATACCACGATGTCATGCGGCGAGAGCGCCAGCATCGCCATGGGCGTGGCTTCGTGCCCGTCGAGCGGCGCCTGCAGCTCGCGGCTTACGCGCAACGCGGAGTCCTGCGGCGGGCGCCCCTGCTTGGCGTGCGTGCCACCATCGGCCACCCGATGTGCCAGGTGCGGGTACTGCTGTCTGGCCACCTGCGCGGCGTACGCACTGCGCATGATGTTGCCGTGGCAGACGAACACCACGCGCCCGTTCTCACCCAATACGGCACACTGTACACGACCGGCACGGACCTCGGGGCGTTCGAGGTACCGGCGTAGCGCCCATGACCGTGCCGCCCCCTTGAGCGCACGCACGATGAACTGCCGCCGGCGCCAGCGCGCCAGCCATTGCGTAAACGAGCTCACCGCCTGACTCTCACCGCGTGTCGCTCAACGCGTACGCGAAACGGCCAGCGTCAGCGACACCGGCTGACCAGCGGACGCGCTCCCGTTGCCAGTGGCACGCAGCTCCACAATCTGGCTCGCCCCGTTGGCCGAGCCCTCGAGCGCCGTATAGCTCGCCGTGCCCGACAGCGCACGCTTGGGCAGCGCAAAGCTGCCAAACGACACCCGCACAATGGGGAGCGGCTGCGCACTGAACGCACCGGGAAACATGCTGGCCATGCCGCCAATGATAGCGCGCCACTGCCACGAGGCGGTAGCAAACGCGCCCGCCGCATCGACGTCACCCTGCACCCCTAGCGACAGCGCCCACGAAGCCATGAGCGACGCCTCGGGCTGCTGCGCCACTTTGCTGAGCGCTGCCATGCCTACCCCGCTCCGCCCGGCCACCAGGTCGCGCAACGCGGTACGCTCGCTGGAAGCGTATGAATCGAGCACAAAGCGCACGAGCGCCCAGCCGCTGCTGTAGCCGGCGTTGGCCGCCGAGGCGGTGAGCGCGGCACCGTTGCCCGCCATGATCTGCCCGGCGGGCTGCTGCTCCACGCTGCGCAGCCACGTGTGCAGGCCGCTGAAGTGCTTCCACATGATGAGCGGGCGGTCGTCGCACTGCGTGAGCTCGCACCCCACACTCGCCGCAAAACTCACACTTTCCCGGAAGCTGCCACCGCCAAAGCTACGGGCATATAGCTCTTCGGCCACGCGCGCGGTGGCTTCCTCGAGCCACGGCTCCTCGAACGTGGTGCCGCGCGACAACCGTTCGGCAAAGCTGGCCAGGTGCTTGGCTTCGTGCACCACCGTCGCGCGCATGGCGCGGCGCCATTCTTCGGGGGTTTCGCTGGCGCCGGCGACGCGCGCGTAAAACAGCTCGTCCTGATTGCTCGCCGCAAAGGTGCTGCGCGGATAGAAATTGCAGGCGCTCACATACCCAGCCGTACCGGGGAGTGAGTCGTTCACGAAGCGCGTAAACAGCATGGTCACACGCCCGTCGCCTGCCATGGTGTTGTTCATGGCCAGCGGGTCGCCCACCTGCTCGGCGAGCAACGGATACACCACCTTGTCGAACTCAGCGCCCAGCTCGCGGTACTGCGGATCCATGCTGCCGGCGCGCGGGGCGGTCACGTCTTCGAGCACCAGCGCCTTCGTGCCGGCGTACACCACCCGGGCGCGTACCGCGCGGCCCGCAGCGCAGCTGCCGGCAATCGCGGTAACAGTCGTGATGTCGCCCACCTGCAACGCGGCACTCACAAAGGCCGAGCGCAGCGCATTTGCGCCCACCGTGCTGCGCATGGCCGAGCGCTGCCACGCGGCCACGGCATTGCCACCGGCGGCGGCATGCGCGACTTCCTGTTGCAGCAGCGCGCCGTGGGTGCCGGTTTCCTGCGTGGCCTGGCCACTCACGACCGAGGCGCGCAGCCCCTGCAGGCTTAGCGTAGGCGAGGTGACCTGACTGGCCACGCCAGCCAGCGCGCCCGTGCCCACGCCGCGGAGCTCGAAGCTCGCGGCCTCGGAGACCGCCTGCGTGTTGTTCACCACGGCAACCATGTAGCGGGCGTTGCCGGTGGCGGCCAGCTCCACGCAGCGGGTGGCCTGCGTGCTCAGCAACGACACGGACTGGCCAACTGCCAGCGAAACGCGCTGCGCCACACGCAATGCGACCGTGGCGTCGAAGCTGGAGGCCGGCAGCGTGACGCGCAGCGGCACCATGCGGGGCGCGGCACAGGAGAACGCGCCGGCGGGGACCACCAGCTCCACGCGCGTGGACGAAACGGCCTGTACGGTGAGCTCGACGCCATCCAAGGTGGCCTTGAGCTGCCCCGAGGCCGCCGAGAGCTGCTCGCCTTCGAGCGCCAGCACGGTGCCGGCATCGGCCGTGTCGGCGAGCACGCGGGTGACCTTGGCGACCGTCGCCACCGGCGCCGGAACGGGCGTGACGGTGGAGAGAATGGGCGACGTTGCATCGGCACCGCTGCACGCCTGCAACACCCCCAAAGCGCATGCCACGAGCGCGGCGCGAGCCACGCGCCAACGGCGCACGGGCTCTGCTGCGTATTCTGCTACGTAAGTAGCTGCGGGCAAACGGTTTGACATGGATGTGGCGAGGGTGAGTCGAGAGTCGTCACGTGACGGGCGTTTCCGTCACACTCAGCCTACGGGGCAACCCCTGTGCCGGACTCGGCCTTTCATGGCACGGGGCAGCTCGCCATGCATTGCAGATGTTCGCGCAGGTAAAGCGGGCCGAACGCGGTGATATTTGCAAAAGCTGCCAAAGCGAGAATACTTGACTACTATTAGCGTTTCACTAATATTTTGTCTTTATTAGTCTGAAACCCGAGTGCGCGAGTATCATGAGCATTCCGGCGCTTCCCACCGTTTGGAACGTCTACAATCTGCGCGGATCACCGTTCTTCCAGGACACCCTCGTCCAGAAGCACGATCACCGCTCGCTCGATCTATTCGTGGGACGGCAAGCGGAACTCGACAGCCTCCGTCGGTATCTTCACGGCAGGGACGGTACCAGACAGGCGCTTGGCGGCGTGTCCGGTGTTGGTAAGACCACGCTCGTCCAGATGTTGAAGGTGCAAGCGGTCGCGGACCACTACTTCGCCACCGAAACCCTCGTCCCCTTCATGACCGGGGATACGCCAGAGACGTTTTTCGGCCGGGTACTTGGCGCGGTCTACGAGACGATCCTGGCAAACCGCCCCATGAGCGGTGGCAACCCGGCCATGCAAGCCGCTCAGCAGATGGTTCGCGCGGCCAGGCTGCCCACTGGCGGTGGTGGACTGAGCCTGTTCGGATTCGGCAGCAGCTTCGCCAAAGGGGTGACACTGACCGCCCCGAAGGGCATCCTGATCGACGGCCCACGCGTGCTCCGTGACCTGTTGACGATGATTCGCGAGGCGGGGGAGGTGCGCGGATTGCTCCTGCATCTGAACAATCTTGAAAATCTCACCACCGGTGACCTCGCCGTGGCGGCGGACGTCCTGCTGAGCCTCCGGGACAATTTGCTCATGCAAGAAGGGCTGCACGTCATCCTGGTCGGCACGACCGACGCGGTACACGACGTGGTGAATAAGTATCCGCAGATCCGCAACGTTTTCCGGACACCGGTGCACCTGCAACCGCTCGATTTACCGGAGGTGCACGAGCTCTTGCGCGTGCGCTATCACCATTGGCGCCTCGATCGCAAACGCGCCGCGTCTCCGCCCGTGGAACCGGCCGCTATCGACCGCCTTTTCGAGGCATTTCAGGGTGACTTGCGCGGCCTTCTCAAAGCGCTCGACGACGGCGCAGAAGAGTGCATCGGGCTAAGGCACCCCATCGCATCAGCAGCCTCACCGTCCAGTGTCCCGCCGGTCGCGCTCGCCGAGCTCGCGGAAGCACTCCAGGCTCGCTACTACGCCCTCATGCACAGCGAGTTGGACAAACCGCGTGTCGGGCCGCTCGAGCAGTGGCTTCGCCATGATCCGGCGGCGGTCGTCACCCAGAAGGAGCTCATGTCCCTCTGGTCGCTCTCGCAGGGCGGTGTGTCGCAAGTGCTCTCGGACCTGGTGGGGGCGGGCTATGTTTTCGCTCACCCGCGGAAGGGGAAAGGCGCCATTCAGTATGGCCTCTCCGGCAAGAGCCGTCTCATCGGTGGGATCGTTGGATAGGGCGAGGCTTCTCTCGGTGCGTGCGTCGTCTTAAATCACTAGGTACCCAACCACGAGAGCCTTCATGGCGCTCACTTTCCCGATGGCCCAGCGATGACCACCCCTGTGACCGACCTCTCCCGTCCGCCGCTTACCATTCTCTCGGAAGAAGAGGAACTCTTTCGCAGTGCCGTTGCCGACCTGGCTGCCGCCGAAGTGGCGCCGCGTGTGCGCGCCATGGAAGACGCGGGCAAAGTGGACTCGGCGCTCACGGCCAAGTTCTTCGAGCTGGGGCTCATGGGCATCGAGCTCCCCGACGAATACGGTGGCGCCGGCGGGTCGCTCATGATGGTCACGCTGGCTGTGGAAGAGCTGAGCAAGGTGGACGCGAGCGCCGCCATTCAGGTGGATGTACAGAACACGCTCGTGAATTATCCGCTGCACCGCTATGGTAACGCCGAGCAGCGCGCGCGCATTCTGCCGCGCATGACGACCGACACCATTGGTGCCTACGCGCTCTCGGAGCCGGGCTCGGGGTCGGATGCGTTTGGACTGGCGACGCGCGCCGAACGGGCGGAGGGGGCTGGACGCTGAACGGGTCGAAGGCGTGGATCACCAATGGCGGCGAAGCGAATTGTTCGTGGTGTTCGCGAACACGCGCCCCGACATGGGCTACAAGGGCATTACGGCCTTCATCGTGGAGCGCGGCGACGGCGGCTTTACGGTGGGCAAGAAGGAAGACAAGCTGGGCATTCGCGCGTCGAGCACCACGAACCTGCATTTCGAAAATGTGTTCGTGAGCGACGCGAACGTGCTTGGCGACGTGGGCACGGGGTACAAGATCGCCATCGAGACGCTCAACGAAGGGCGTATTGGCATTGGCGCGCAGATGCTGGGGGTGGCGCAGGGCGCGTTGAATGCGGCGACGGCGTACCTCAAGGAGCGCAAGCAGTTTGGGAAGCCTTGTCGGAGTTTCAGGGCATTCAGTTTCAGGTGGCGCAGGCGGCGACGGAGCTCGAGGCGGCGCGGCTCATGGTGTATAACGCGGCGCGTTTGAAAGACGCGGGGCGGGATATTGCGCGCGAAGGGGCGATGGCGAAGCTGTATGCGTCGCAGATGTGCGAGCGGGTGACTTCGCTTTGCGTTGAGTTGTTTGGTGGGTATGGATATACGCGGGAGTATCCGGTGGAGAAGTTTTATCGGGATGCGAAGATTGGGACCATTTACGAAGGGACGTCGAATATGCAGTTGCAGACGATTGCGAAGGCGGTGCTCAAGTGAGGGGGCTGGTTCGGGTTGGGTACGAGCTCGGCGGTCTCTGAGTTTTGAGTAGGGTGCGAGGGGCAGCCCTCGTTGGCAGCGTGGCGCTGATTATTGCGGCCACGCTGTTGCCGTTTGGGGGGATGGCGGCGGAGCAGATTCCGCCGGCGTGGTGTGTGCGCTGCGGGAGCTTGTGGCTCACCGATGTCATCAGCAACGTGGCGATGTTCGTGCCCTTTGGCGTGGCGCTGGAGTTGCGACGCTGGACTGTGTGGCGCGTGGCGGTGGTGTCGCTGCTGTTTACGTTGGGCGTTGAGGCGCTGCAATCGGTGGGGCTGCCGCCGGGACGGTCGCCGGCGTTGGCGGATGTCATGAGCAATACCGTTGGCGGCGTGCTGGGTGCGCTGCTGGTTTTTGCGTGGCGATGGCAGCGAGTGGCGTCGCGTGTGCAGCTGCGTGTGGTGGCGCTGGGGTGGAGCGCGGTGGTCTGTGCGGTGGTGGCGTGGAGTGGGTATATGCTCACGCCGGTTACGAGGCTCGAGGCGATGCGTACGGTGAGCGCGAGCGTTACGCCGAGTGCGTTTGGTCATGTGCCCGGGCACGGATGGTATGAGGGCACGACCGACTCGGCGTTCGTAGGCACCACGCGCATAAAGCGCGGTTGGAGCGGGCCGATCATTCAGCAGTTGGCGTTCGAACAGTTTCCAATGACGGCAGGCGTTACGGTGCGCGGCACCGACCCGCTCTACGGGCAGATTCCACTGCTGTTCGTGCATTTGCCCAACGACAGTTCGGCGTGGCTGCAGTTGGCCAAACATGGCAACGACGTGGAGCTCACGGTGCTGCGGCCGCGCATCAACATGGGGGCTCACCATGCCAGCCGTTCGTGTGCCTCAGGCCTTTGGGGGGCGCACCTGTTGACGACGCGCGACCGTTGGTCGTTACCGCTGATGTCACGACGTCCGTTGTGCGACTGCGGACCATGGGCGCGTACGCGGGCGCCGATTCGCTTGCCTTTACGCCGCTGTTGGGATGGGCGCTTATCCAGCCACTCGTCGGCACCGACTCGCCATTCGCGTGGGGGATCTCGGCGTGCTGGTTGCTCGCCCTCACACTTCCGCTTGGCTGGCTGTATGCACGCTGCGGCAGTCTTTGGATTGCCGTGGCGGGAAGCGCGTCAGTCGGTGGACTGCTGTCTCTGCTACCGGTGGCGTTCGGACTCGCCCCGGCGAGTAACACGGACATGTTCATCCTCGCAGGGGGAGCGGCCGTGGGATACGTGGTGTCGTGGAGTATCGCTTCCACTGCCCGTGCGGCTGTCCGTCAGCTGAAACCATAGGTATCGTTAACGGCGTCATTGTTTGTCGACTGACCGGCGCAACAGCATGGACTGCCTGCTGTTGTTCAATTCTTTCCTCTCTGCTGCTCCCAGTACTCCATGCATATCGCGATGATTGGCACCGGTTATGTCGGCCTCGTATCCGGCGCCTGTTTTGCCGAGTTTGGATCTTCGGTTACCTGCGTGGATATGGATCAGGGGAAGATCGAGCGCATCCTTCAAGGTCACATGCCCATTTATGAGCCTGGGCTTGAGGATCTGGTAGCGAGAGGTGTTCAGAGCGGGCGACTGCGCTTCACGACGGATATCAAGAGTGCGGTCGCGACGGCCGATGCGGTGTTCCTGGCGGTTGGCACCCCAAGCCGTCGTGGCGATGGGCACGCCGATCTCCGATTTGTTGAAGCCGCGACGGTGGACGTTGCGCAGGCGCTTCGCGGATACACCGTCATTGTCACCAAGAGCACCGTCCCTGTGGGCACGGGCCGCCGGGTGGCGCAGCGCATTCGCGACACCAACCCCGAGGCCGATTTCGACGTGGCCTCGAACCCGGAATTCTTGCGCGAAGGTTCGGCCATTGGCGACTTCATGCGCCCCGACCGTGTGGTCATTGGCTGCGAAACGCCGCGCGCCGAAGCGGTGCTGCGTGAGCTGTACCGCCCGCTCTTCCTGAGTGAAACGCCCATGGTGATCACGAGCCTCGAAACGGCAGAGCTCACCAAGTACGCGGCCAATGCGTTTTTGGCCACCAAGATCACGTTCATCAACGAGGTGGCCGACCTCTGCGAAAAGCTTGGCGCGAACGTGCAGGATGTGGCGCGCGGCATGGGGCTCGACGGGCGCATTGGGAAAAAGTTCTTGCACGCGGGGCCGGGCTACGGCGGCAGCTGCTTTCCCAAGGACACGCTCGCCCTTGCGCGCACGGCGCAAGATGTCGGCAGCCCGGTGCGGCTCGTGGAGACCGTCGTGCAGATCAACGACCGCCGCAAGGGCGCGATGGCGGGGCGCATCATGAATGCGTGTGGCGGCAACGTGCGGGGCAAGACCATTGCGGTGCTGGGTGTGGCCTTCAAGCCCAACACCGACGATATGCGCGACGCGCCAAGCCTGTCGATCATACCGGCGCTGCAGGATGCGGGGGCGCATGTGAAGGCGTTCGACCCGGCGGCGATGCACGAGGCCGGCCCGTTGCTGCCGGGGGTGGAATGGTGCGACGAGCCGTATGCGGCCGCGCAGGGGGCGCACGCGGTGGCGCTCATTACGGAGTGGAACGAGTTTCGCGGGTTGGACCTCGAGCGGATGGGGGGGCTGATGGCGGACCGGGTATTTGTGGATTTGCGGAATGTGTACAGGCCAGAGGTGGTGAGGGCGCAGGGGTTTCGCTACGAGAGTATTGGACGGCCGTAGGGGGTTGGCTATCGCGGCGGGTGTGACATACTTCTGATATGCTCGAAGCCCTCGCGAACGCCCTCAACACGCTACTGTACGTGCTGCGCCCCGTTGTCTTCGGCACGGGCGTGCTGGCGGGCATTGGCGCGGTAGCGTCATGGGCGGTGCGGACGCGCCGCATTTCGCCCTTCTCTGGTGGGGCGCGATTCATTCGCGAGCGTGTGGACCCGGTGCTGGTGGCGCCTATGGAGCGTAAGCTGCTCCGCGCGGGGGGCACGCCCTACGCCGCGCCGTGGTGGTCGCTGGCCGCAGTGGTGCTGGGCGGGCTGCTGCTCATTTCGGGCATTCAGTTTCTGCGCGACCAGATCGCGATGATGGCCTTCGCCTCGCAGAGCGGCACCGGGCTGCTCATGCTGGCCGTGAAGTGGACCTTCAGCATTCTGCGCGTCGCGCTGTTTGCGCGGGTGGTGTCGAGCTGGGTAGGCGGGGGGCCGTACAGCAAGTGGTGGCGGTGGAGCTACGTGCTCACCGAGTGGTTTTTGGCGCCGCTGCGGAATGTGATCCCGACCATCGGCATGATCGACATCTCGGTGCTCGTGGCGTACTTCGGCCTGGGGATACTGGAGTCCGTCATTACCCGCGCGATTTTTTGAGATCTGAGTACTGAGAACTCAGCGCTCGCGGTGAGAGGTCGAGAGTCGAGACGCCAGCCCGGATAGGCGTGAGAGTCGAGGAACGCAGGGGTGAGAGGCGAGGACCTGCGGTGGCGGTTTCCCAAACCGCGGGTCCTCGCTTCTCGCGTCTGCGTTGCTGAACTCTCACACCTATCCAGGGCTCAGCTCTGAGATCTGAGCCTCTCGATCTGAGTTCTCAGAACTCAGATCTCACCAAATCGACCAAGAGAGGTTGGTGTTCGCTCGGGTACCCCCCTAGCACCCGGGCCTCAACAGGCACCAGCGCGGGCGAACTGAACACGTGGTCAATGCGGACGGGGAATACGCCCGCTTGCATGGTATAGCCCAGGCCCGCGCCCGCTCGCCCGAAGGCATTGGTGTATTGGCTCCAGTCCCGTCGCAGAATGGCGCTGCCGTAGGGCAAATTGAAGTCGCCGGCGATGATCACGGGTCGGGTCTCCTGCTGCACCAGTCTCGCGATGACAGCGCTGGCGTTGGCGCGTGCGGTGATGGATTGCTGCAGGGCGTCGCTTATGCGCTGGCGATCGGTGGTCTCGAGCCATCGCACGGTGCCGAGTGCGTCGCGGGGGCTGGGGAGGTGCACCGAATAGACGACGAGGTCGCCCATGAACGTGCTGAGTGTGTAGCGTACGCCGCTGTCGCCCCAGCGGAGCGCGGTGTGCTGCGTCGAGCGGGGATCGACGAGTTCGCTGACGTCGGCCATGCTGCGCACGGGCCACTTGGACACGAGGCAGTGCCTGCCCTGCACGTGTACGGTGAGCGTGGTGAGGCTGGTGGCGGCGACGGCGCGGAGGCTATCGGCGACGATGGTTTTGCAGTCCTGCAACAGCACGACGTCGGCGTCCCAGCGTTGCAGGTCCTGTCGGATACGCTCCGCGACCGCGTCGCGAAGATCGGTGTTGTATGTGACGATTCTGAGCGCGCGCGATGAGGTGTTGGCGGGCGGGCGCGCCGGAAGCTCGAACTGCGCGGCGCCGAAGAGGGTGACGAGCGTACCGACGGCGGCGGTGACGGCGGTGCGCCAGTCGGCCAGGAAGGCGAGCGGGACGAGCAGCGCCCAGGGGCAGAGCAGCCACCAGCGGGGCGCGAAGGCGAGGAGCATGCCCAGCGGGCTTGCGTCGGCGGTGGTGAGGAGGAGGCCGGAAGCGAGCGCGGTGAAGAGCGCGTAGGAGACCACGAGGATGCGAACGGCGAGCGCGACGCGGGGAGCACGTTGGGGCATGGTGCGAGTTACACCATGGCGGCGATTTTGGGGGACTGGGGGCGGATTGGCATTGGCTTCCCGTTTTGTAGCCTTGAGAGTTCGGACCGGCCTACTAGGACTGTCACAGATCCAAGAAGACGGAACCGGGTACCACACGGCGGTGTTCAAGCCCGTATTAGGACCGATCGGTCCTAAACCGACCGGAACTCGTCTACACTGGAGCTTTTCCCGATGCGCAAGCTTTCCCTGCTCGCCGTTGCCGCCGTAATGGCCTTCGCTGCCCCGACTGCGGCTCAGGCGCAGGACAAGAACATCGTCGAAGTCGCGGTTGCCGCGGGTTCGTTCAAGACCCTCGCCAAGCTCCTCGGCGATGCCGGTCTCGTCGAGACGCTCAAGGGCCCGGGCCCGTTCACGGTGTTCGCGCCGACGGACGAAGCCTTCGCCAAGGTCCCGGCCGCGACGCTCCAGGCGCTCGCCGCCGACAAGAACAAGCTCAAGGCCGTGCTGCTGTACCATGTGGTTGCCGGGAAGGTCATGGCCGCCGACGCGCTGAAGCTCGCGGGCAAGAGCGCCAAGACGGTTGAAGGGTCGGACGCGAAGATCACCGTGATGGGCGGCTCGCCGATGATCAACCAGGCGCACATCGTCAAGACGGACATCCTCGCTTCGAACGGCGTGATCCACGTCATCGACGCCGTGATTCTCCCGCCCGCCAAGTAAGGCCCTGCGATTTGAAAACGCCCCGCTCTCATAAAGAGAGCGGGGCGTTTTTGCGTTCAGGCACACCTGTGGTAACGCAACAGCGCCCATCGTGCCTTTGCCACATTTATCGACAAGCTCGCCTGCTTCACAAATGGCAACGGGTTGCTCAACACATAAAACATGAACGACTTGCAGAGCGAGCACAGCAGGGGGGCAGCGGGCACCACGATTGATTCAGTCAACGCCTGCTCCCGTATCCGAATGGCTTCAGCCCCGGCGCACTATGACTCGTCGCCTCAGTATCGCCCCGCTCGCGCTCGCCTTGACGGCGCGCGCTCGTCTCCGGCCTGCGCGCAGGCGCCGGTGAACGGCAACCTCCCCGTCCGTGGTGAGCTGGCAGCAACGGCACGCTGGGGGAGATGATGGACCCGACGGCCTTCAACCCGACGGGCAACGAGAACTTCACGGAGTAACGCGCGTAGCTGAACCCTACCGGACCAACGGCGGTCAAACGCCCCAACCGCAGTGGCTACTGCGGTTGGGGCGTTCTTCTTGAGATCGGATCTTTCCTCCAGATCTTGCCAAGAACCAAGTTTCTTCGACTTGCATTATTGGGATTGTTTTGCTTGCCTTTTGCTGGTTAAGAGACTTGCCTTTTGAGGTGTTGCTCGACCTGGACTCGTCAGCGCGCGCCGTCGGCGATATCGATCCTGGTCTGCTGCTGGCGGGCGAGGTTCCACGGCTGGTCGACGAGTGGGAACTCGTGCCGTCGCTCTGGAACCAGGTGCGGCGGGCCGTTGACGCCCGCCGCGTTTCGGGGCAGTTCATTCTCACCGGCTCCGCCTTCCCAGCGGACGACGTGACCCGGCACACCAGCGCGTTGACAGCGTGAGCCGCGACCCGGCGCGCGTGGCCAGAGTCCTGCGAGCCTATGCACACCACGTTTCCACCGAGGCGTCGACGAGTACGATCGCCGCCGATCTCGATGGAGCCACGGGCGCGGTGCACCGAGACACGCTCTCTGATTATCTCACCGCGCTGGAGCGCTTGCTGGTTATCGAAGAGCAGCCAGCCTGGGCTCCGCATCTGCGCAGCCGAACTCGCGTACGGAATGCCAGCAAGCGGCATTTTGTCGATCCATCGCTCGCGGTCGCCGCGTTGCGCGCATCGCCGGAGCACTTGTTCAAGGCTCCCGTCCTGTTCGGCACGCTATTCGAATCGCTCGTGGTGCGCGACCTGCGCGTATTTGGGCAGGCGTATGACACGCAGGTGCTGCACGACCGCGATAACACGGGGCTCGAGGTCGATGTCGTCCTCGAGAGCGCTAACGGGCGCTGGGCAGCTCTGGAGGTCGAGCTTGGGTCAGGAGCCATCGATGCCGCCGCGTCGCTCCTGCGATTTCGCCAGAAGGTGGACACCGACCGTGCAGGAGCACCCGCATTCCTTGCCGTGGTTACGGCCTCGGGATAGGCGTACGTGCGGCCAGATGGCGTGCAGATGATTCCAATTGGAACGCTGGGGCCCTAGCCGACGGTTACGCCGAGTGATTCCGCGGGGTTTATTCCCGC
This sequence comes from Gemmatimonas sp., assembly GCA_023910675.1. GTDB lineage: Bacteria > Gemmatimonadota > Gemmatimonadetes > Gemmatimonadales > Gemmatimonadaceae > Gemmatimonas. The sequence continues at coordinate 20,889 of JAAVWC010000018.1, read as the reverse complement.
ATGACACGCATTCTGCCCCCGCTCTTCGCGCTGACGCTCCTCGCCGCGCAGGCCTCCGCGCAGCCCGCCGACCTCATCGTCACCAACGCGCGCATCTACACCGCCGACGACGCGCGGCCTCTCGTCGAGGCCTTCGCGGTCCGCGGGGGCCGCATTGTCTTCACCGGCTCCGCGCGCGAAGCGGCCACGCTCAAGGGGCCGAATACGCAAACGCTCGACGGCCAGGGGCGCACGATCATCCCCGGGATGGTCGACGCGCACGGGCACTTCAATGGGCTCGCCAAGAAACTGCGCAGCGTCGACCTGGTTGGCACCAAGAGCTACGACGAGGTTATCGCGCGCGTCGTCGAGCGCGCCAAGAGCACCCCGAAGGGATCGTGGATTGTCGGGCGCGGATGGGATCAGAACGCGTGGGGCAACACCACCTTCCCCACCCACGACGCGCTATCGGCGGCAACGCCCGATCATCCGGTGCTCCTCGAGCGCATCGACGGGCACGCGCAGCTGGCCAACGCGGCTGCGATGCGCATGGCGGGGCTGACCGCGACCACGAAGGAGCCGAGCGGCGGCAAGATCGTGCGCGATGCCAAGGGGGTGCCCACGGGCGTGCTCGTGGACAACGCCGAGTCGATCGTGAGCAGCAAGGTGCCCGACCCGTCCATTGATGAGTGGCGCGCCATGCACAAGGACGCCGTCAAGGTCATGCACCGCTGGGGACTCGTGGGCATGCACGACGCCGGCGCGTCGCGGGCCATGATCGACTTGTACGAAGACATGGCGCAGAAGAAGGAGCTCAACCTGCGCCTGTATGTCATGATTGGGGACAACGCCGCCGCGCTCACGCACTACTTCGGTATGGGCCCGCGCTCGGCGTTGTACGACGGACAGCTCTGGGTGCGCGCCGTGAAGCTCTATGCCGACGGCGCCATGGGCTCGCGCGGCGCGGCGCTACTCGAACCCTACAGCGACGACCCGAACAACAACGGGCTGTTGCTGTCGGCGCCGGGGCACATTCAGGAAGGTCGCCGAAGCGGGGCTCAAGGCCGGCTTCCAGATCAACACGCACGCCATCGGTGATCGTGGCAACCGTGTGGTGCTCGACGCGTACCAGAAGGCGCTCGACAAGGTGCCCGCGGCCAACCATCGCTTTCGCGTCGAGCACGCGCAGATTCTGCATCAGGACGATATCCCGCGCTTTGCGCAGCTGGGCGTCATTCCCAGCATGCAGGCCAGTCACCAGACGAGTGACATGTACTGGATTGGCAAACGCCTTGGCCCCACCCGGCTCTACGGCGCAGTACGCGTGGCAGTCGCTGCTGCAGACCGGAGTGATCATCCCCAACGGGAGTGACTTTCCGGTGGAAGAGGTGAACCCGCTCATCTCCTTCCACGCGAGCATCGCGCGGCAGGACGCGCGCGACTGGCCCACCGGCGGCTGGCTCCCCGCCTGAACGCATGTCACGCGAGGACGCCCTGCGCAGCATGACGCTGTGGGCGGCGTACGCGGGCTTTCAGGAGCAGGACATGGGGAGCATTACCCCGGGCAAGTACGCGGACTTCGTGCTGCTCGATCAGGACATCATGCGGGTGCCGGTGGAGCTGGTGCTCAAGACGGAAGTGCTGGCGACGTACCTGGGAGGGCGGCGGGTGTATGGGAAGTAGGGACGCGGTCGTCGGGCCTGAAAGCGGTCTGAGGTGAAAACGGGTGGCTGGTCCGTCGGTTTACTGGCCGACGGATCTAGCCCTCAGGGTAAAGAACGCAAGAGCACAGGATGAAGCGCGGTTCGCTCGGCCATGAACAACGGGATCGTTGTTCGGGTGGACGGCACCGCGCTTTTTCCTTTGTCCTTGCGTTCTTTGTCCTGAGGGCTAGAGCCGTAGCTGGTTGACCGACGGACCAGCCAACCGTTTTTCAAGCCGCGTGAGTTCCGCATCGCCGTGCGCGGCTGCATACTGGCGCATGCGCATCGTCTCCCTCCTCCCTGCTGCGACGGAAATCGTCGCCCTCCTCGGCGCCACCGACCACCTCGTCGGCATCACGCACGAATGCGACTACCCCGACATCGTGGGCTCGCGCGCGCGCGTCACGAAGAGTGCGATCCCCGAGACGCACAATCCGGCGGCCATTGATGCTGCGGTGCGCGAGCATACCGCGCAGGGGGTCGCGCTGTTTACGCTCGACGAAACGCGCATTATGGCGCTGCACCCCACGGTGATTCTCACGCAGGCGCTGTGCGACGTGTGCGCGGTGAGCGAAACCGATGTGCGGGCGCTCGCGGCGAAGATCGTGCCGCCACCGATCGTGGTGACGCTCAAGGGGGAGACGCTCGAGGGCATCTACGCCGACATCCGCGCCGTGGCCGACGCCGTGGATATGAACGACGATGCCGACGAACTGCTCGCGGGGCTGCACGATCGTGTGAAGCATGTGCACGAGACGCTCAAGGCCGCCAAGGCCCCGCGGCCGCGTGTGGCGCTCGTGGAGTGGACCGAGCCGCTGTACGTGGCGGGCCACTGGGGCCCCGAGCAAATCCAGCGCGCGGGCGGCCTCGACGTGCTGGGCGTGCCGGGCATGCACTCGTCGCCGGTGGACATGCAGGCGCTGCGGGCGAGCGATCCCGACATCATCATCTTCGCACCGTGCGGCTACTCGCTTGCCGCCGCCGTGGCGGAAGCGAAGCGCTGCGCGTCGCTCGAGGCCTGGCGCTGGATGGCCGGCAAGCAAGTCTGGGCCATGGACGCCAACGGGCTGACGTCACGACCGGGGCCGCGCGTGGTGGAGGGCATCGAAGCCATGGCGTGCATATTTGCGCCGGCGCTGTTCAGTGCGATTGAACCTTGGCACGCGCAGCGGGTCGGCTAGCGGTTCACCCCACCCACATCTTGACCGCCATCGCGACCATCAGCACCGCAAACCCTTTGCGGAGCATGTCGCCGTCGATGTGCGTGGCAATCCAGCTGCCCCCGAAGGCGCCCACGGCCATGCCGAGGGCAATGAAGAGGGCGTCGCGCAGCTGCAGTTGTCCGGCGCGGTAGTACGTGAAGGCGCCCACGGCAGCGCCGAGCGGGAGGACGAGGGCGGCGAGCGAGGTGCCCGCGGCCTGCTGCGGGGACATTTTGGCGAGATAGACGAGCGCCGGCACGATGATGATGCCGCCGCCGATGCCGAAGACGCCTGACATGATGCCGGCGCCGAGTCCGATGGCGAGGAGCAGGAGGGTCATGGCTTCAGAATAGCACCTATATTTGCCGGATGCTCTCCGAATCCTCGATCGCCTTCCTCAAGCGCCTGCTCGATACCCCCGGTCCGTCGGGCTTCGAAGGCGCGCCGGCGCGCGTCTGGCGCACCGAAGCGGCCACCTTTGCGGCACATATCCGTGCCGACGTGGTCGGAAACTCGCTCGCGACCGTCGAAGGCGACGGCACGGGGCCCACGATCCTGCTCGCCGGTCACATCGACGAAATCGGGATCATCATCACCCACATCGACGACAACGGCTACATCTACTTTGAGCCGATCGGCGGGTGGGATCCGCAGGTGCTCGTGGCCCAGCGCATCCGGTTCCTTGGGCGCAACGGCGACGTGATGGGCGTGATCGGCAAGAAGCCCATTCACCTCATGAAGCCCGACGAGCGTGAAAAGGCCTCCAAGATCACCGACCTCTGGGTCGACATCGGCGTGAAGAACAAAGCCGAAGCGCGCGAACAGCTCGAAGTGGGCGACGCGGGCGTCATCGATTCGCAGACGCTGCTCATGCCCAACGGCCGCATCGTGTCACGCAGCATCGACGACCGGATCGGCGCGTTCGTGGTGCTCGAAGCGCTGCGTCGGTACGCCGCCAAGCCCGGCGCCGCGCGCGTCGTGGCTGCGGCCACCGCGCAGGAAGAGATCGGCTACTCCGGCGGCGGCGCGCGCGTGGCCGCGCAGTCGCTCGACGCGACCATGGCGATTGCCGTCGACGTGACCTTCGCGACCGATCACCCGGGCATGAAGAAAGAAGAGATCGGCGAACACACCGTCGGCGGCGGCCCGGTGCTCACGCGCGGCTCCGTCGTCTCGCCGGTGGTGTACCGCCTTATCGCCGACACCGCCGCGTCGCTCGAGATTCCGTACAGCATTCACGCGGCGGGACGTTTTACGAGCACCGACGCCGACGCCATGCATCTCGCGCGCAACGGCGTCGCGACCGCGCTCGTGAGTATCCCCAACCGCTACATGCACTCGCCCAACGAGATGGTGTCGCTGGAGGACCTGGACCGGGCGGCGGAACTGATCGCGGAGACGTGCCGGAGAGTTACGGCTCAAACGGACTTTACGGCTCGGTGAGATCTGAGTTCTGAGAGCTGCGAACTCAGAACTCAGAACTCAGTTCCGGATAGGCGTGAGAGTCGAGGAACGCGGAGGCGAGAAGCCAGGACCTGCGGTGGCGGTTTCCCCAACCGCGGGTCCTCGCTTCTCACTGCTGCGTTGCTGAACTCTCACACCTATCCAGAGCTGAGTTCTGAGCTCTCGGCTCTAGACCTGAGTTCTCAGATCTCAGCGCTCAGAGAGCCGAAAAGCCGCCTGGGCCACCTCGGTATCAGTATCATGCGTAAGGCTCTGCACATGCGGCATGACCGCTTGTCCTCTCGCGCGGACCAAGGCCTCGAGGGCGGCGATTCGGAGCCAGGCCTCGCGGGGTTTCTCGGGCGTGTCGCCCGTCTGCGCCTGCTGCGGCATGGCGATGCGCAGGAGGCGTTGCACGGCGTCGGCGCTGCCGAGTTTGCCGAGTGAGGCGAGCATCTCGAGGGCGACGTCTTCGTCGGTTTCCTTGTCGAGGGCCATGGCCAATCGCGCGGCGTGCGGGCGCACGGCCCCCGCCGCGCTGGTGGTGAGGCCGTAGCTCACGGCGGCGATGCGTCGCACTTCGGCGTTGCTGTCGTCGATAGCGGCGTGCAGGCCGTTAATCGCCTTTGCCGTACCCAGCCGCACGAGTGCGCGGGCGGTAGCGACGCGAATACGCTCGTCGTCGTGTTGCAGCAGCGGCAACAGCGTGCTGTCCGACTGTTCGACCCCCAGTTCCCCCAGCAGCGCGGCGGCATTGCGCACCACGTACCAGCGTGGGTCGCGCAGCTGTTCGAAGAGCAGCGTGCCACCCAGATCGAGGCCTACGATACTGTCGAAGTACGCGCGTCGTGCGACCGCGTCCGTCGCTTCCATGAGCTGCTTGACGAGAATATCGACGATCATTTCGCCAGCGCGCGAGAGCAGTTCGAGGAGCAGCGTCCGGTCGGGGACATGCGGGATGCGCGTGGCGAGCAGTTCGAGACTGCTGCGATGCTGCAACCGCCGCAGGACGCGCTCGACGGCGAGGCGTCCGGCCCCGGTGCTGACGGTGTGCATGTGGATCATCACGGCCGTGGCCGTTCCCGCCAGCACACGCGCTTCGCCTCGAAACTCGGCAGTGTCGAGCACCGCGATGAGCACATCGGCCGCTTTCGTCGCGGCGAGGTCATCGTGCGCGGCGGCGAGTTTGCCGAACGCCTGCGCGGCACTGCTGGCGACAGTTTCGCGGTCGTCGGTGGTGCCGTACACGACATCGTCGGTGAATGCGGTGTCGGCGAATCGATCGTCTGCCTCACGCGGCGCCACCGCCTGTACCGAGAGTGGAGTCGCCGAGCGGAGGCCAGCAGGCAGCTGCGCCGGCATGACCTGTACGCTCCACGACCGCAGCAGTTCGCGCGAGGCCTGCTGTTCGTTGATGGCGCTGAGCGATGTCGGTGTGTCGTTGGTGGGTGCGGTGGCACCGCCAGTACGCGCCTGGGCCAACAGTGATGCCAACGTGAGCAGTTCGCCGGGAGCGGCACCCTGACGCACGGTGATGGCGCCGATGCCCAGCGACATACAGCGAACGAGCAGCGTCCCGATGAGCGGATCGTCGCGAGTGAGTGCGCGGTCGACGGGCTCACCAGCCAGGATGAACTGCACTTCGACCACGCGACACTCCATGGGCGCTTCGCGAATGCGCCCCGTGAACTGGCGCAACGCATCACGCACCGCGACGGCGGCGTCGGGATTGGTGAGCGCGCCCTCGCCATCGACGCCGAGGGTGGCCAGGCGGTCCACGAGCAACGCCAGCGAGCGGAGCGAGCCGCGGGCGGCCCGGCGATCAGCCACGGCCCGCTGCACACCCGACTCGGCGGCAGACGACGACGGAGTAAGGCGGCGGTACCCGAGCGGTGGCATACGGGCAATCTACTCGCTCGCCGCCAAGAGTCGGACCTCCTGACATCCAATCCACTAACTTGCCCCATCTCCTATCCCGCACCCGCATGCCCTTCACGACGACCACCCCCTTTCCGCTGTACCTCCGCGAAGACGGCCCGGCCTCGGCGCCGCGGCTGTTGCTGTTGCACGGTGGGCCGGGGGCGCATCACGATTACCTGTATCCGCAGATGCTCGCGCTGGCGGCGTCGCACCACGTGTTCAGCTACGATCAGCGCGGCGGCGGCCAGTCCAAAACCGACAGTCCCGAGCCCATTACGTGGCGCACACAGGTGGACGATCTCGGGTGCGTCGTGCGTGAACTGGGCATGGTTCCGCCCACTGTGACGGGGCCTACCATCGTGGGGTACTCGTGGGGCGCGTTACTGGCCATGTTGTACGCCGTCCAGAGCACCGTCGACCCTTCGCTCGTGCCTCCGGCGCGGTTGGTGCTCGTGTCGCCGGCGCCCATTACGCGGGGCTGGCGCGACGAGTTCGAACAGTCGTTGGCCGAACGGGGACGAAGCGCGGTGGTGCAGCAGCTGCGTTACGAACTGGCGGCCTCGGGGCTGCGCGAAACGGATATGGCGGCCTATCGCCAACGCTCGTTCGAACTGAGCGTCGCTGGCTATTTCGCCGACCCTACGCGGGCCGCCGCGCTCACGCCCTTCCGGGTGACGGGGAAGGTGCAGCAGTCGGTGTGGCAATCGCTGGGACAATACGATCTCACCGAGTCGCTACATGCCGTCCGCGTGCCAACGCTCGTCGTTCATGGTAGACAAGACCCCATCCCCCTGGCCTCCGCCGAAGCCGCTGCCGAAGCACTTGGTGGAGAGATGGTCGTCCTCGAAGACTGTGGACACGTACCGTACGTCGAAAGCCCCACCCAACTCTTCCGCGCGATCGACCGGTTTCTTCAGCACCGCGCGTAACGCATGGTTCCTTTGGTCTGCGCCAAATCACGCTTGGGCTGCTGGCCGACGTGCGCTACGTGAACCAGGTGGACACGAGCGCGGTGCCCCCGTGTCCTGCTCCAGTTGAAATGTGACACCACCCGCTCCACACTATGGAGCAACGGAGGTTGTCATGAGTCCCTCAAAGGAAGCTGTCCAGCGCTCGCGTCGGGTCTTCACGCCTGAGCAGAAGGCCACAATCCTGCGTCGGCATCTCGGCGATAAGGTCCCGGTCTCGGACCTGTGTGACGAGTACCAGATTGCGCCCAGCTTGCTGTACCTGTGGCAGCGGCAGGCGTTGGAGCACTTGGCCGCCGCGTTGCAGGATGGACGCACGCAGCGCGGCGAGACGCAGACGGCCCAGGCCGATCGCGCGCGCATCGCCGAGCTCGAAGCCACGATTGCCAAGAAGGACCGCATCATCGCCGAAGTCTCGGAAGAGTATCTCGACATGAAAAAAAAGCGTGGGGCCCCATGACCGGGCGCTGGGTCCCGCCCGATCGGCGCGACGAGGTCGTGGATTGCGTCACGTCACTGAGCACGCGCACGGACTTGCCGGTCCGCTCGATGCTGGAGCGGCTCGGCATTGCGCGCGCCAAATATGCGCGCTGGACGGCCTCGTACGGGGCGGTGCCCACGCCGCACGGGCCGGTGCCGCGCGAGCATTGGCTGACCCCAGCGGAGCGCGATGGCATCCTGCAGTTTCATGACCGCTATCCGCTCGAAGGGTATCGCCGGCTGTCGTACATGCTGCTCGATCACGGCGAGGTCGCGGTCAGTCCGTCCTCCGTGTATCGCGTCTTGAAGAGTGCAGGGCGGCTGGATCGCTGGACCCGCACGCCCTCCAAGAAGGGCACGGGCTTCGATCAGCCGACGCACGCGCACGCCCACTGGCACATCGATTTCACGTACGTCAACATCGCCGGCACGTTCTACTATCTCTGCGCGATCCTCGATGGCTGGTCGCGCTACTTGGTGCACTGGGAACTGCGCGAGTCGATGACGACGCGCGACGTCACCACCATCGTGCAACGCGCCAAAGAAACGTTTCCGGACGCGCAGCCGCGGATCATCTCGGATAACGGGCCACAGTTCATCGCCCGCGACTTCCGCGATTTCATCCGGCTCGCCGGCATGACGCACGTCCGCACCGCCCCGTACTATCCGCAGTCGAACGGCAAACTGGAACGCTGGAACCAGACGCTCAAGGTCACCACGATTCGCCCGGCGGCGCCGTCGTCGATCGAGGACGCGCGGCGTCACGTTACCGCCTTCGTCACGCACTACAACGAGCAGCGACTGCACAGCGCGATCGGGTACATCACGCCAGCCGACCGCTTGGCGGGCCGGTCCGCGCAGATCTGGGCGACACGCGATGCACGCCTCGAAGCCGCCCGCGCTACTCGCGCCCTCGCGCATCACGCTGCGGCAGCGTAATCTCGAGTCATCACACACCCACGATTCCATTGTAGTACCACCCACCCGTCACATTCACGCTGAACCAGGACACCCCGGAAGATGGAGGTGACGGAGCACCAGATGCTGGAACTAGTACCGCATAATGAAGCACTTGGCGGGAGTGGAGAGCTGACGGCCCCTCATTTCGGACTACTCAGAGCTGAGTTCTCAGAGCTGAGTTCTGGATCTGAGAGCTCAGATCTCAGAGCTCAGCTCTGGATAGGTGTGAGATTCCAGTAACGCAGACTCGAGAGGCGAGGACCCGCGGTTCGGGAAACCGCCACCGCAGGGCCTGGCTTCTCGCTTCTGCGTTACTCAATTCTCACACCTATCCAGAACTCAGTTCTGAGCTCGGAGGTCTGAGTTCTGAGTTCTGAGTTCTCAGTGAGAAGAACCCGCGGTTAGATTTGTTCCATGGATTGCCGCTCCGCCGCTCACGCTCTGAATCAGATCGCCGTCCTCCTCGAGCTCCACGACGAGGACAAGTTTTCCGTGAAGGCCATGCAGAACGCCGCGCGGACGACGGCGTCGCTGGGGGAGCGGGAACTCGCTGATGCCCTGCGTCGTGAGTTGGCGGTCGGCGACGCCGTCGCCCCGGCAGCGCTCGAGGTCCTGCGTGATCTCGCGGAGAGCAACAGCTCGGCGATGCTCGAGCGCCTGCAGGAGGAGACCCCCGAGGGCCTCATGGAGATGCTGCGCGTGCCCGGCCTCGGGCCTGCGCGCATTCGCTCCATTCACGACAACCTGCACATCGACTCGCTCCTCGAACTCGAGGAGGCGGCGCAGGACGGTCGGCTGGCGGCGCTCCCCAAGTTCGGCGCGCGTACGGCCGACAAGGTGCTCAAGGGGCTCGCCGACTTGCGCGCGACGGGGGCCTACGTGCTCTGGCAACATGCGCGCGCCGAAGCGGAACGCATTGCCGATGCACTGCGTGTGCACCCCGACGTACTGCACATCGAAGTTGCCGGAAGCATTCGCCGCCGCATGGAGATCGTGCGTGATGTCGATCTCGTGGCGGCGGTGCGCGGATCACCGAGCGTGGTCGCGGCATCGCTCGCGCAGCTACGCGGCGTCAAGGAAGTGTTTGGCGGTGGTGGGCGATCGCTGGCGCTGCGCCTCGACAATGGTGTGCGCGTCGATCTCGCCTGCGTGCGCCCCGAGCAGTTTGCCTTGGCGCTCTGGCGCGCCACCGGCAGCGCGGCGCACGTGAAGCAGGTTACCGAGCGCGCGTCGAGCATGGGCTTCACGCTCACCAATGACGAGCTGCGCGATGCCGATGGCGCCGCAGTGTCCATTGGCACCGAAGCGGCGCTGTACCAGCAGCTCGGCATGGCGTTCGTCACGCCCGAGCAGCGCGAGGCCGCTGGCGAAGTGGAAGCCGCCGCGCGCGGCGCGATGCCGTTGCTGGTGCAAGAGCAGGATCTGCGCGGTGCGCTGCATTGTCATTCGCAATACAGCGACGGCGCCGCCACCATCGAACAGATGGCGCGTGCGGCGTACGCGCGCGGACTGCACTACGTGGGCGTAAGCGATCACTCGCAGTCCAACACGTATGCGGGTGGCCTGTCGCGCGACCGCATTCTTGAGCAGCACGCCGAAATCGATGCGCTCAACGCCATGTTCCGCGACGAGGGGGTGGATGTGCGCGTGCTCAAGGGCATCGAAGCGGATATCCTCCCCTGCGGACGCGTGGACTACGACGCGGCGTTCCTCGATCACTTCGATTTCGTGATCGGCTCGGTGCACACGCGCTACGGCATGAACGCCGAGCAGATGACGAACCGCGTGCTCAAGGCGCTCGACGATCCCCATCTCACCATTCTGGGACACCCGACCGGTCGCCTGCTGCTCACCCGTGAGCCGTACGCGATCAACCTTGAGCCCATCATGCAGAAGGCGGCGCGGGTGGGCGTGGCGATCGAGCTCAACGCCGACCCGCACCGCCTCGACATCGACTGGCGCGCCTGCCGCATTGCCGCCGAAACAGGGACGATGGTGAGCATCGGCCCCGACGCGCATTCGCCGCAAGGCTTCGACAACCTCGAGCTCGGCGTCGCCATTGCGCGCAAAGGTTGGCTGTCGGCCGCCAACGTGCTCAACACGCGTAGCGCCGACGAGGTCATGGCATTCGCGTCAGCGCGGCGCAGCCAGCGCGCGCCGCTGCCGGCGCGGTTACGCGTTGTATGAACCTGCGCTCCTGCTGTCTGTGTGGCTGCCGTCTCCGAGTCTCGGCGTGATACCGCGGGTTCGCGCCGAGAACGCAGACGGCAGGGTTTTGGACGGCAGGAGCGGGGGAACGGCGGTTATCACCAAGGATGATTCATGGCACGCAAAACCACCAAGACCTACGGCCTCAAACCCTCACAGCGCGCCGCGCCGGTGGCCAAGAGTCCCAAGACGAAGGCGGCGAAGCGCGAGATTGCGCAGGTGGTGCTCGATCGGCTCAAGGTCGAGTATCCCGATGCGCATTGCGAGCTCGATCACTCCAATGCCTTCGAGTTGCTCTGCGCGACCATTCTGTCGGCGCAGTGTACCGACGTGCGTGTGAACATGGTCACCCCAGCGCTGTTCAAGGCGTACCCCACCGCTGAGGCGCTCAGCGTGGCCAAGGTGGAAGAGGTCGAGGAGATCGTGCGCACCACCGGTTTCTTTCGCGCGAAAGCGAAGAGCTTGGTGGGAATGGCCAACCGCTTGGTGGACCAGCACGACGGCGAGGTACCGCGCACGATTGCCGAGCTGGTGCCGCTGCCCGGTGTGGGTCGCAAGACGGCGAATGTGATTCTGGGGAATGCGTTCGACATCAACGAAGGCATGGTGGTGGACACGCATGTGCAGCGTCTCGCGCGTCGCTTTGGTCTGACGCGTGAGCCCGATCCCATTCGCATCGAGAAGGAACTGATGCCGCTCTTTCCGCAGCAGGATTGGGCCCTGCTCAGCCATTTGTTGATCTGGCACGGGCGCCGCACCTGCTTTGCACGCAAGCCCGACTGTGGGCGGTGCGTGGTGAACGACGTGTGCCCGAGCGCCGGCGCCGAGTAGCTCGCGGCGTTTGGTTTCGCGCGTCATGCAGTACGTGGTATGGAACATGCCCATTACCACTTCATGTTACCGCCATTCTGTTCTGCCAGCGAAGGGGAAGCGATGCTGCGTATATGGGAAACGCCTGACGATGATGAGTGTGAGTCTGTACGTGAGGAGGGGGTCAACCCCGGCCTGTTGCGCGGCGTGAACGTGCTGATGGCGGCACTGCTCATGGTGCTGTCGCTGCCAGTGTTGCTGTTGGCGATGCTCGCGGTACGCCTCACCTCGCGAGGGCCGGTCATTTACCAGCAGGTGCGCGTGGGACTCGACCGGCGTTCACGTAGCGACATGGCGCTCTGTCGTCGTGCGAGTGACTGCGGCGGTCGCCCGTTCAGCATTTACAAGTTGCGCACCATGGTGGTCGACGCCGAAGCGAACGGCAGTGCGGTGTGGGCCACGAGGAACGACCCCCGCATTACGCCGGTGGGGAAGTTTTTGCGCACCACACGCATTGACGAACTGCCGCAGTTCTACAACGTGCTGCGCGGCGACATGAACCTGGTGGGGCCGCGGCCGGAGCGGCCGAGCATCGTGCTGGAGCTCAAGAAAGAGGTGCACGGCTACACGCGGCGCCACCGCGTGCGTCCCGGCATCACGGGCCTCGCGCAGGTGTCACAGGCGTACGACGCCAATGCCGACGACGTACGCCGCAAGGTGGGCTACGACCTCATGTATCTCAACGAGCGGACCCTGCGCAACGACATGACGATCCTGGCGCGGACCGTGCCGGTGATCCTCAGGCGCTTCGGAGCGAACTGAGCGTCCGCGGTTCCTGCGCGCCTGCTGTCTGTAGTTTCTGCCGTCTGCGGTCTCGGCGTGATCCCGCAGCATCGCGGCGAGACGGCAGATGGCAGCCACACAGACGGCAGGGGCGGAGCACAGCTGGCGTTCCTGCGCGCCTGCTGTCTGTAGTTTCTGCCGTCTGCGGTCTCGGCGTGATCCCGCAGCATCGCGGCGAGACGGCAGACGGCAGCCACACAGACGGCAGGGGCGGAGCACAGCTGGCGTTCCTGCGCGCCTGCTGTCTGTAGTTTCTGCCGTCTGCGGTCTCGGCGTGATCCCGCAGCATCGCGCCGAGAGGGCAGACGGCAGCCACACAGACGGCAGGGGCGGAGCACAGCTGGCGTTCCTGCGCGCCTGCTGTCTGTAGTTTCTGCCGTCTGCGGTCTCGGCGTGATCCCGCAGCATCGCGCCGAGAGGGCAGACGGCAGCCACACAGACGGCAGGGGCGGAGCACAGCTGGCGTTGCTGCGCGCCTGCTGTCTGTAGTTTCTGCCGTCTGCGGTCTCGGCGTGATCCCGCAGCATCGCGCCGAGAGGGCAGACGGCAGCCACACAGACGGCAGGGGCGGAGCACAGCTGGCGTTCCTGCGCGCCTGCTGTCTGTAGTTTCTGCCGTCTGCGGTCTCGGCGTGATCCCGCAGCATCGCGCCGAGAGGGCAGACGGCAGCCACACAGACGGCAGGGGCGGGGGAACGGCGGTTTTTCTACCGTCCCGGTGTGGCGCCGGTGGGGCCCGTGCCGCTGATGATGTCGCGCTGCGCGCCGCCGATGATCAGTCCACCGCCTGGGAGCGCGAACCCGCTGAAGGTGCATTGCGAGAAGTTCGTCGGCACCTCGGCTACCCACGTCGTGCCGTCGAAGCGACGGGTTTGCGCGCCGCAGCCACCGACATACACGTCGGAGTCGCCGGTACCGGTCAGCCAGTTGAAGTTACTGTCGGCAATCACGACCGCGGGTTGCCACTCGCCATCGCGGCTACTGAATATCTGGTTGCCCGAGACGGCGAACGTGCGTGTCTGCCCGACGAACACGGCATTCAACGACGCGTCAGTGCCTGACTCTTCACGCTGCCACGTGCGGCCATCAAAGCGCCAGATGCGTCCCTCATCGCCCACGGCGACGATGTTGTTGACATCGCGACCATGGATGTCGAGCAGGTTGCGCCCGGTGCGGAACTTGAGCGCCCACTGCTGGCCGTCGTAGAAGAGAATTTCGCCGTTGCCAGTCACGGCCCAGACGCTGTCGCGACGCAGTCCCCATACGCCGTTGATCCACGCCGTCGTTGGCACCGCCTGCGTTTGCCAGCGCGCGCCATCGTAGCGCAGCATCGTCGCCTGCGGCCCGACGGCAAAGATCGCGTCGCGCGAGGCGCCCCACACGTCGCGGATGCCGTTGTTCTCACCCTGTGGGCGTGACGACGTCCAGCGGGTGCCGTCGAACAGGTCGATCGCCCCGCGCGTGCCGGCGGCGACAATGAGGTCGGGACCGCTGGCCCACATGGCGTCGTAGAGCGGATATCCCGAGAGGATGGTCCACCCCGTGCTGGTGCGGCGCATGGTGAAGCCTTCGTTGCCCACCGCGATGATGCCATGAGCATCGGCATAGATCCCGGTGACGAACTGATCGCCGAGTCGTTCGGCATCCTGCACCCAGTCGTTGCCAACCAACCGGTACACGGTTCGCTGCGATCCGACGGCGTACACGATCCCGTTCGTTTCCGCGATATCGGTCATGAACTCTCGCTGCGGCGTGTTCATGCGCGTCCAGTTCGTGCCGTTCCAGCGCTGAATGCTCCACCCCCAGTTGCGCTCGTTGCAGGTGGCCATGACGTCGGTAGGGCCGCGCACATGTACCGCTCGGCAATCGAGGAACTGCCCGTCGGCTTCGTTCATGATCTGCCACGCGGTGCCGTTGAAGCGGAGCATCACGCCCGCATCACCAACCGCCCACACATTGCTGCCGAATACGCCGTGCACACCGCGCAAGGTGCGCGACGTCGGGCTCGTCATCGCGCTCCACCCCGACGTCGTGCGTCGAAGGATCTGCCCGCCAGTGCCAACGGCGTACACCACGCCTTCGACCGCAACGGCGCCGAGGAGCTCACCCGTATAGGTGACCGTCTCACGGGCCCACACCGTGCCGTTCCAACGCCAGATCTGCTGACCCACGACGATCACGTTGTTCTCGTCGGTGCCGGCGACACCATTCGCACAGAACGGCAGCGTCTGCTCGAGTCGCCACGACGACCCGTTCCAGCGCATCAGCCCCGCGCACCCGGCCGCAAAGAGGTTTTCGAACCGCTCGCCCCAAATGCCACCCAGATTGCCCGGCACGTCGCCGCGCGACAGCACCGACACGCCGGTATACGTACTCGCCGCGCGGAACGGATCGACGATAATCGACACCGTACGACGCTCGAGTGTATCGGCCTCGGCGATGGCGGTCATCGTCACCGTGCCCGCGCGCAGTGTGCGCACGGCACCGGCATCGCTCACAGTGGCCACGGTCGTATCGCTGCTGCGATAGCGCACCCGATTGCTGACGCCCGGGCCCACCGCCAGCTGCGCCGTGAGCTGCACCGGCACGGTCGCCACCACACGCGCGGCACTCGCCGTCACCGTGAACGACTGCACCGCATTCACCGCGACATTCACCGAGGCTCGTGCCGCGCCGATCGATGCGGTGACCGCCGTGCGTCCGCCCCGCAGCGCGGTGACGCGCCCCAGCGAATCGACGGTCGCCACCGTGCGATCACCAGACTCCCACGTGACCGCACGACGCGGCAACACGTGGTCGGCATCGTCGAGCACGCGCACGACGAGCTGGCGCGTGCTGTTGATGACGGCAACGGCGAGCGTTTCGGCCGCGACCAACCGGCGCACGGGGCGGAAGGCAAAGCCCCCCGTTTCACGCGACTCGCCACCCGTGATGGCAAACGACGACGCATCAGACGAATCGAAGGGCGTGCCGTCGGCGAGCAGTCGCAGCCGCGCGTTGACGGTACATCCCATCTCCGTGCCGCAGGTGAGCTTGACCGGCACCGACACGCGTTGGCCGAATTGTGCGGACGTCACCGACACTCGACCAAAGCTCGTGAACGCACCGCCGCGCGTTTGTCCCACGAGCACTTCGGCCGACGTGGCGTCGATGCGTGGCGTGAGGGTCCGGACGTCGGGAACCGACACGTTGACAGTGGCGTCGGTACTGCGCGGTGGCGCTTCGGGGGGCTTGCAGGCGCCGAGCATGAGCCCGGCGACTGAGGCCACAACGGCGCGCGAACGGTTGGGAAAAAGTGCAGACACGCGCTGCCTCACCACATGGCGAGGAGATAGTACCGCCACCCCGCCACGCCGTTGACGATGGTGATGGAGCGCGTCGTGCCCACCGTGGTGATGCCGCAGTACACATCACCATTGCTGGCGGGGACCTGACTGACCGACAGCCAGGTGTTGTTGTCGGTGGAGATCCAGCAGGCCACGAAGGGCAAGCGTCCGCTGGCGGTGGCCGCGGCGGGGAGCGGGAGCGCAAAGGTGCCGGACGCGTCGAACACCCCCGACGACTCCACTCGGTTCACGACGCCAGCTGGACCGACGGGCCCCTGCGGGCCGGCGGGGCCGGCGGGGCCCTGCGCGCCGTTGGTACCGGCAGGACCTTGCGGCCCCGTTGGCCCCTGTGGGCCCGCGGGGCCGGCAGGTCCCTGCGGACCGGCGGGCCCTTCGGCGCCGGCGCACGCCTGCAACAGACACACCGCACCTGTCAACAACACGGCGCGCACGCGCGACGCCAGCACAGTCGAGACCGCACTCGAGATAGCACTCGATACAGCACTCATCGAAAGACTCCGCGGAACCGGGGCACGTAGTTGGGGAAGATCAGCGATTGATTGGGATTGCTGAGCCGCTTCTGCACAAGCTCCGCGAGGATGTCGCGCGTATCGGTGGTGACGCGCAGATCCTGACCGTCTTCGAGCTGTTCGCGCGCAATGCCGGGCCAGTCGCCGACCACGCGTCCACCGAGCACCGAGGGCCCCATCGCGAACATGACACCCGCGCGGCCGTGGTCGGTGCCCATGCTGCCGTTCTCGCGCACGTTACGGCCGAACTCTGTCGCCACCACGAGCGTGACACGCACCGCCTGCGGCCCCTGCATGATGTCCTGCCAGAACGCGGCGAGCGCACGCGAGAACTCCGTCATGAGACTCGCCATGACGCCGCCCACACTGCCCTGCTGGTTGTGCGTGTCCCAGCCGCCGTAATCCACGTGCGCGGCTTCGAGGCCGATTTCGCCACGGATCATGACCGCGACGGAGCGCAGCGCGTTGGCGATGTTGTTGTCTTCGTAGCGCGCCCCATTCGACGGCTGATAGCCGGGAAAGTCGAGACCGCGCATGACGTTCACCGTCGCGAGCCCGTCGAGTGCCGCGTTGCGCATGGGTGACCACGCGCCGCTGAACAGTCGCTGCAGTGCGAGTTCGTTGGGGGTGTTGATGTTGAAGTTGTTCGGCTGCGGCATGGGCAACGTGCGCGGTGCCCCCTGCATGGTTCGCGGGAGCCCGTTGGTTAGTGAGACGCCGCGCATGGGCGCCGACGGGTCGAGCGGATTCGAACTC
This sequence comes from Gemmatimonas sp., assembly GCA_023910675.1. Classification (GTDB taxonomy): domain Bacteria; phylum Gemmatimonadota; class Gemmatimonadetes; order Gemmatimonadales; family Gemmatimonadaceae; genus Gemmatimonas. The sequence goes on along the minus strand of JAAVWC010000018.1, from coordinate 3,762 downwards.
GCCAGATGGCGCGCCAGCCACCCGGTTTCAAGGCTGTAGTCGTCGGGCTTGCCCTGCTCGAGATACCGTTCGGCTTCGAAGTGCGAGCGTGAGTTGGTAAAGCGCTGGCCGGCGGCCTGCACGATGGCCAGCTGTCCCGCGCGATACACCGGCATGAGCGCCGACATGCCCGGGGGGAGCATGAAGAAGTCGTTGAGCGCCGTGCCGCGGTTGGGCGAGTTGGAATCGGGACGCGGCACCGCAATGGTGGGGCGCACCGCGTAGTAGGTGGGATCGGCAAAGGGGGCGACGAGCGTGAGCCCGTCGGCGCCACCACGCATGAAGACCGACACCACGATGTCGCGCGCCGAATCCTGCGATTGCGCCATGCGGACGTCGGGGAACCAGCCGGGGAGCGCGGTCGCCATGGCGCCCATGGACGACATGCCGATGAATCGACGACGATCGAGCGTGCGGTACTCTTCGCAGCCGCCACCCGTGCCGTGATACTGCTGTGGATGATGCATGGGAGCGGTCAGTAGAAGTGGAATTCCGGCGCGCTGATGGCGAGCCGGACGGCGTTCAGCACACGCGTGTTGTTCACGCCAGCGCGGAACACCGCGCGGATTTCTGTTTCGAGCGCCGCAGACATTTCGCCGCCGAAGATGCGCGTGTTGATGGCGCGCACGATGCCGTCAACGGTGCCGTCGGCACTGAAGAGCGAGAGGTTGATGACCGCGCGGCCCGGCCCATCGAGTTCGCTCACGAGGGTGTGCTGCACTTCGTTCCAGCGTTCCACGATCAGCCCGGCCCAGAACTCGGCGCGATCGGGGTACCCGTCAGGCGTGGGCCAGTTGAGGAACGGCTGGCGCATACCGGAGGCAGGATACACCAGAGCGAGATAGTCGCGACGGATGTCATTGAACGGCCGCACCGTGGCCTGAATGGCTCGCAAGGTGGAGATGGCGTAGTGAAACGGCCGCTTCAGCTTTGCTGGCGCGCGCAAGAGATTCTCGCGGGAGAGTACCACCCGCAGCATCGCCTTAATGTCCCCCTCGGCGCCGTACGCGTTGATCACGGCCTGAATCTGCGCTTCGCTGGGGTCTGGGCGCACGAACCAGCGCAGCAGCTTGGTGGCCAGGAAGCGCTTGGTGTTGGGATGCCGAATGAGCATTTCGCCGTACGCGATGCCCTCATCCATGCCTGAGGTGCCGCTGAACGCCTGCGGCCGCGCCGGAAAGGACAGGCCGAAGGCGCTCTTGGCGCCAAAGTCGTGATTGTTGGCCTTGTAATCGAACTCGTAGCTCTCGTTGATGCTCCAGCCCGTGAGAATGCGGGCGAGCCCCACAACATCTTCTTGGGTATAACCACCGTCCCACCCGACGGTGTGCAACTCCATCAGCTCACGCGCGTAGTTCTCGTTGATACCGAAGCGCGTGCTCCACGCCTGGTCGAGATAAATGAGCATCGCGACGCTGCGCATGCCCGCGCGCGTCAGCGTGCCGAAATGCCCCAGCACATTCGGACGAATAACGCGCTCGTAGTGAATGGGAGGGACGCCGCGCTCCCACGACGGCACGTGCAGGTGGTCGGCAAAGAACTCGAACATCCGCTCGTGCAGCTGCCGCCGCGAGAACACTGCGCGCTCGCTGTTGAGGAGCGTATACGGCAGCTGCGAGTCGAAGTACATGGTGCCGCGGTCCCATTGCTCATACAGCTGCCGTGGCGTGAACCCCAGCACCTGCGTGTACAACGGGTTCTGCAGGCGCGTCGCCATGTCGGGGTCGGGCAGCGTCGCCGCGTTGAGCTGCTCCTCGAGATACGCGTCGTAACCGAGCTGCCGCACGCGGGCGACTTCGGCTTCGTTGAGCCCCAGCGTAATGCGACGCACGAGCCGGAGCTCGGGACTCTTCCACTGGGACTGCTGCCCCAACTGGTTGATGAGGCCACCGATACGCCCGACGTTGGGCTGGCGGGGCGGCTGGGCATTGGCGGCGAGCGGGGCGAGGGTCGTCGCCCCGAGCGCACCGAGCCCCGCGCGCAACAGATCGCGGCGCGAGGGAGCGGGAGATTCGGACATGAAGGACGGGCCTGGAGGGAACAGGAGGGACCGAGGCCAGTCTATGCGGAAGACGCGAATCGGCCATAGGTCACTTGCCCAATGCGCCAGCCGAGAGGACGCTAAGATTTCTGCCCTCCCGCCCACCGATGTCCCCCCACTAGTTTCCGGTTGGACCTTTTCCTGAGAGACATTCCGTGACCAAGCTGGCCACTTTCGAAACGAACAAGGGCACCGTCGTCGCCGAGCTGTTCCCCGGCGAGGCGCCCATTACGGTTGAGAACTTCGAGAAGCTCGCGAACAGCGGCTTCTATGACGGCGTCAAGTTTCACCGCGTGATTGCCGACTTTGTGGTGCAGGGCGGTTGCCCGCATACGAAGGACGGCAAGGGCCCCGTCGGCACGGGTGGTCCGGGGTGGCGCATCAAGTGCGAAACTGCGGGCAACCCGCACAAGCACAAGGTGGGCGCGCTCTCCATGGCGCACGCGGGCAAGGACACGGGCGGCAGCCAGTTCTTCATGGTGCTGAGCGAGTCCAACACACGTCACCTGAACGGCGTGCACACGGTGTTCGGGCAGATCACCGAAGGGCTGGATCTGTTGCCGTCCATCGCGCAGAATGATCACATGGTTTCGGTCCGCGTGGCCGACGCCGAGTAAGCTGTTCGCCACCACACTCCCCGTCCCTACCATGGCTGGCCACAAGCACGATACGAACCCGGACATCGGTCCCGCGTTTACCGGTCTCATCGGTGGCGCGATCCTGATTGGCGCGATCCTGTACGGGATCGTGCTCTGGACCAACGCGCGGTTCGCCGAACACCACAAGGAAGAAGGGAAGAAGGCGTCGATCACCGTCGTGGCACCGACGGTCGGCTAGCCTTCCGCTTTCTGGAACGGCAGTTGATTCAGCACCCCGGGCTCGGCTGATCGCCGGGTCCGTTGTGTTTTGTGAACGATGTGGTACGATTCAATTATGACTGACCAGCCAGTCAGTACCGAAACGCTCGCGCGCCGGCGGGATCCAGAGGCGCGCCCCCAGCAGATTCTCGACGCCGCGTTTCACGAGTTCGGTGAACGCGGCCTCGCCGGCGCGCGGCTCGACGACATCGCCAAACGCGCCGGCGTCGCCAAGGGCACCATCTACCTCTACTTCCCCAACAAGGAAGCGCTCTTTCGGGAGATGGTGCGCAGCACGATCGTCGATGCCATTTCGAGCGCCGAGGCGCGGCGCGACGGCTGGGGCCCCGAGGACACGGCGGAATCGCTCCTGCGACAACTCGGCGCCGGCTGGTGGGCGTTCCTGCGCACCGAACGCGTTCACACCCTGAACCGCCTGGTCATGGCGGAACTGCGCCAGTTCCCCGATCTCGTCACCTTCTATGCCGACGAAGTCATTGCCCGCGGACGGCGCCTCGTGGCCGCCATCATCGAGCGCGGCATCGCCCGCGGGGAGTTCCGACCGCTTGACGCCATGGCGGCCGCACGCATGTACTCCGCGATCTGGATGTCGCACGCCAACTGGGCCGCGATGCCGGACCTGCACGCCACGCCCGGTTCCGACGAGCACGTGCTCCACGAAATGCTCGATTTCTACCTGAGTGCCTTGAGACCAACGGCCCCATGATGTCTCGCTTTCGTTTTCCCCGTGCCCGGCGTGTTTCGCTCGCGGTGTCACTCAGCTTGGTCGCTGTGTCCGCCATCGCCGACGCGCAAACACGGCTC
>JAAVWC010000017.1 GCA_023910675.1 Gemmatimonas sp. | reverse complement strand
GCAGGGGCGGGGAACGGCGGTTTTTGCCCGCTTGAATCCCATACCGGTCCCTGTGTGTATTGAAGGGATGGTATTCCGTCTTGTTTTTGTGCTTGGCGCGGGGCTGTTGTCGGGGTGTGCGACGGGCTCGATGCAAACGGCGGCCGCGCCCGCTGCTACCGTGACCCCGGTGGGGGTGGAGCAGCCTGCGGCGCAACCGGCGTTACGCTGGCCTGTGCGTACCGTGCCGCACGTCGATCTGTGGCTGCATTCGTTCGCCATGCTGAGCGACGATTCGTCGGCGGTGCCGCTGTATCGTCGCGGCTATCGCGACTCGATCACCGTCATCAAGAATCAGCGGAATCTGCTGACGGCGCTCGATGGCAATCGCGAAACGCTCATCAAGGGACTGCGGCGCAGCGGCTATCTCGGCGCACAGTTTCTGCCGTTCGGCTTTGCGAACTGGGAAGAGTTGCGCGGGAGCGCCGAGCAGTTCCTGCAGCTGGCTGGCGACGTGCGCCGTGCCCCGTCGCGTGAAGCGGCGATCCGCATGCAGCAGTTCGCATCGGTGTTCGGCTCGGCGACCGACCGTGAGTGGCTGCGACTGTTCCTCACGGCGGTACAGGACGAAGGCATGCGTTTCTTTCTGCCGGAGCATCAGCGCCAACTGCGCGAACGCGCGGCGACCATTACGGCGGTCGATAGCCTGTGGCAGAAGGGGTATCGCGACAAGTTCGAGCGCTTTCTGAGCAACAGCTCGCAGCGGCAGGGCGACATGGTGTTGTCGCTGCCCATTGGCGGCGAAGGACGCACGGGGCCCGGCTACACGGGGCGCACGATGGTGGCGGTGACATATCCCGCGCGCCCGGCCGATGCGGTGCAGGTGGTGCTGGTGTTCGCGCACGAAGCGACGGGGGCGCTGGTGGGTCCTGTCGTGAGTGACAACACGACGCCGGCCGAGCAGCGGAGCGGCGTGGCCGACAAGTATGTGTCGAGTGCGCAGGTGCAGGCGGGGGCAATGCTGCTGGCCAAACTCGCGCCGGAACTACTCGCGCCGTATCAGCGCTACTATCTCGCGCAGTCGGGCCAGCGCGTCGAGGGCGCCCTGGCGGCATCGTTCGAGCGCAGCTTTTCGCTGCCGGGCATCATTCGCGATGCGCTGTCGCGGCAAATCGATATCGTCCTGAGCGGAATATGAGCGACCTCCCACGTACGGCGCTCGAACGTGTGCTGGCGCGCGCGTCCGAGCTGCAGAACACGAGCACCACCGAACCCGGCGAAAGCATCAGCGAAGCGCGGCTGGTGGAGATCGCCAAGGAAGTGGGGCTCGACGTGCAGCATGTGCGTCAGGCCATCGCCGAGGAGCGTGCGCAGATTTCGCTGACGCCGGAGGAGGCGGGCGGCGCGCTGTCGTCGCTGGGGCCGTCGGTGGTGAGTGCGCAACGCACCATGCAGGGCACACCCGAACAGCTGCTGCGCAACCTCGAAGCGTTTCTGCCACGCAACGAGTTCATGGTGGCGGTGCGTCGCACGCCGGAGCGCATGGTGTGGGAACCGCGTCGTGATCCGCTGGGCAACTTCTTCCGGTCGCTTGGCTCAGGCGGACGTCGATTCGATTTGGTGCGACTCGATCAGCTGGTGATCAGCGCGACCCAAATCGACGACACGCGGTCGGTGCTGCGTTTCGACGCGGTGGTGCATGGCGCGCGCAAATCGGTACGCAACGCGACGTTGGGCACGGCTGCCGGCATGCTGTTGATCATGTTCGTTGCGGCCATCCCGCTGGTGGTTCTGTCGCTCGCGGTGCCGCAGGTGGCGGTAGTATCGCTGGCGCTGATGGCCACGTTGTCGGCGGGCGTGACGTGGTTCTCGTGGCGCGCGCTGTCGAAGCAGTTTCGCGGCATGGTGGGGCGTGTGCAGCAGCGTCTCGAGTATCTGCTGGACGAGGCGCAGCAGGGGCGGCTGGAGGCGGCGCCGAGTTTGCTGGACCGGATGCTGAAGGGGTCGGGGTCGATTTAGCCGGCGAACGCGAGCTCGAAGCTCCGGCGCCGCACGCGTGCGACGAGCCAGCGCACGCCGGCGTTGCTCATGACGAGCATGCTGCCGGTCATGAGGAGGCTCTTCACTTCGCGGCGCGTGATCTTCACGCTGCCACCTGGCGTGAGCATGGCGTTGCTCTGCACGAGATCGCGCAATGTGGCGTACGCCAGCAACAGCGGCAGAATGCAGAACAGGCGAATGCTCACGGCGCGACGCGGGATGTCGAGCAGATAGATGAGCGCCTCTTCGAGATCGTGCCACGCAAGTTTGATGAGCTGCGTGAGCGCTTCGCGGTTCTTGAGCATGAGCTCGGGCGCGAGAATGCTGCTCTGTGAGCTACCGTGTGCGCGCAGCAGTTCTTCGGGGACGTACACCGAGTTTTCCTTTTCGGCGTCGACGGCGACGTCTTTGAGGATGTTCACCGTCTGCAGCGCTTCGGCAAACGCGCGGCATCGTTCGCGCAGGATTTCGTAGCGGCGCGAGCCGATGCTCGGCGAATGCTCGTGCCACAAATCGGTGAGCATGTACCCCACCGTCCCGGCGACGTAGTAGCAGTACTCCTTGTACTCGTCGACGGTCTGAATGCGAATGCCGTTGGGGTAGAGCAGCACGAACTTGCGCATGCCGATGGCCATTTCGGCGACCCATTTGCGCACGAGCATCTGCGTGTTGGTGGGCAGACGCGTGAAGTGTTCGATGACGAGCGGCGTGTTCTGCGTGAGCGTGAGGTGCGCGAGATCGCCGGTGAGCGCTTGCACGCCGGCGTTGAAGCGCGCGAGCGCCTCGGCGTCGTCGAAGGCGGCGAGGAAGTCGTCGAAGAGCGCCGCCTTTACGTGCGGGTCGATGCCGGGAGCGTCTTCGACGGTGTCGGCGATGCGGCAGAGCAGATACGCGTCGAGTACCGCCTGTCCCAGCGCTCCGGGGAGCACCTTGATGCCGAGCGCGAAGGTGCGCGAGACTGCGGGCAGAATGGCCTCGCAGAAGCGCGCGGCGTCGCGGCGGCGGAGGGCGTCGTTGACTGGGGCGGGGAGCGTCATGGTGTTCAAGATACGATGTCGAGGGGGCGGCGTCACCGAGTTCGGACTGGCTGCTTTTTTGTTGGCTTGGTCGGGGTCGGGGTTGCGGGGGGTGGTCGGGGTACGGCCACTACAGTCGGGGTACTGCTACGACAGTCGGGGTACTGCCACCACAGTCGGGGTCTACCGGCGGTCGGGGTCCCGGTCGGGTCGGGCGCTACGCTGCGCTGGCGCGTCGGGGGTCGGGGCACAAATGTCGGGGTCAGGGTCGGGGCAGCCCCGACACTTTAACCCCGACCCCCGACCCCGACGCGCCAGCGCAGCGTAGCGCCCGACCCGACGGAGACGTCGACTGTTGGTAGACCCCGACTGTGGTGGCAGTGCCCCGACTGTCGTGGATGTGCCCCGACTGTGGTGGCTGTGCCAAGACCCCCCCCAGACCCATGGGCCCCGACCACGACCCCCCGACCCTTGCACCGAGAGTGCGCCGCATGGAGCTTCCCCGCGTGACTCTGCCTGCGCACGACGTCGACCGCCCCGACCACTTCCGTGGGCTCTTCCGCACGGACCTGATGGCGCGCGCCCTCTACGCCGAGGGGGCCGGGATCGCCCGCTGTTTGCCGGCCGCCGTGGCGGTGCCCGCCGATGCCGACGACGTCCCCGCCCTCGCGCGTTGGGCCAAGCGCACGGGCGCGGCGCTGATTCCCCGCGGGTCGGGGAGCAGCATGGCCGCGGGGGCCGTCGGGCCCGGCGTGGTGGTGGATCTCTCGCGTCTCACGCCGATCGGCACCGTGAACCGCGAGGCGCGGCGCATTACCGTCGGCGCTGGGGCGCTTCGCGGAGCCATCGATAGCGCCGCGCGGACCGCGGGGTTGCGCTTTCCCGTCGACCCGTCGAGCGGCGCCTTCTGCACCATTGGCGGCATGGTAGGGGCGAATGCGGCGGGAGTGCGCACGCTGCGCTTTGGGGCCACGCGCCCGTGGGTGCTGGGAGTGCGATGCGTTTTCGATGACGGCACCGACGCGTGGGTCCATCGCGAACGCCCGCTACCCGCTCATCTGCCTGCGGTGCGGCGGCTGGTGCAGGCGCTGGCCGAGATCGAGCGCGGGGTACCGCGGGCAGCGCTGGTGCACCCGGGGGTGCGGAAGGAGTCGTCGGGTTATGGTATCGCCCCGGCCCTGGCCCCCACTGGTCACCTGGTCGATCTGCTCGTCGGCAGCGAGGGGACGCTGGCGCTGTTCACCGAGGTGGAGTTGGCGCTGACCCCGGTCGCAGGGGCAACAGCGACGGTCTTGGCCACGTTCTCGACGCTGGAGGCGGCGACGGTCTGCGCCGGGCTGGCCGCGGGCGCGGGGGCGACGGCGTGCGAGTTGCTCGACCGCACCTTCCTCGAGGTGGCCGCGCGCGGCGGTCCCACCGGGGTGCCGCAGCACGCCGAGGCGGTTCTGATCGCCGAGGTGGAAGGTGACGGCCAAAACGATTGTGCCGGATTTCTCGATGCACTCACGCGTTCATGGCGTGAAAATGGCGCGATGCAGATACATACTGCGATGGAGAAGGAAGCGGCCCACGCGCTCTGGGCGCTCCGCCACGCCGCCAGCCCCATTCTGTCGCAGCTCGCGCCGCGGCTCCGGAGCATGCAGTTCATCGAGGACGGCTGCGTCCCGCCCGAGCAGTTCCCGGCATATGTCCGCGGCGTGCGCGCCACCCTCGACCGGTTCGAAACGCTGGGGGTGATTTTCGGGCACGCCGGCGACGCGCACGCGCATGTGAACCCCCTGGTCGACACGACCGCCGCCGGCTGGCGGGACCGCGTGCACGGCATTCTCGACAGTGTCTGCGAACTCACCGCGCAGCTGGGAGGCACGCTAGCCGGCGAACATGGGGACGGCCGACTGCGCGCCCCGCTGTTGACGCGGGTATGGGGGCCGGACGCGCTGGCGGCCTTTGCGCACATCAAGGACGCCGCCGACCCGAGCGGGGTGCTCAACCCCGGGTGCAAGGTCGCGCGCGACGGCGACGTGCCCTTCGACCTGCTGCGCCACGACCCCGAGGCACCGGCGCTCCCCCCTGAGGCGGCGACGGTGCTGGCCGAGATCGAGCGGACACGCGACTGGAGCCGGTTTCGGTTGGGGGAAGGGTCGCCGGCGGAACCACCCGCGAAATAAAGAAATCGCGTCGCCCGTCTTCCTTTCTCTACGCCTGCCCCGTCCTCACCGTCGCGAGCAGCTCGATGAACTGCGCGAGCGCCTCGTCGTTCAACACCGACATGGTCGCGATGTCGGTGTCGTCCATGACCGGGTCGAGTGTGGCCAGTAGCTGATCCCCAGCAGGAGTAAGGCGACAGAGCACCTGCCGGCGATCGGGGCGACTCCGGTCGCGAGTCACGAGCCCCGCCCGTTCGAGCTTGTCCAGCAGGCGCGTGACCGTCGAGCCTTCGTCGATCATGCGATCGCGGATGGCGAGCGTGGGCAGCCCTTCCGGTCCGGCGCCGCGCAAAATGCGGAGCACGGTGTACTGGGCGAGACTGACGCCATGGGGTTCGACGAGTCGTGCGTAGCGACGCGACAGCACGGACGCCGTCCGCATGAGGGCGATTGTGGCCTCCTGCGCGCGCGAGCGGAACGGACGGACCTGTTGGACTTCCTGCTGACTGGAGCGCGTGCTGGGGCGCTGGGAGGACATTGGGCGGCCGCGAAAGGAATATTCAAGACGAGGCAAGCACCGGCCTCGGGTCCGGTTAAACTATAGCGGGGCTGCCGTGCCGCGAGGCACTCGCCGCTGCCGATGACCTCTCCTCTGCACTCCTCTGCACTCCTCTGCACTCCTCTGCACTCCTCTGCCGATGCCGCTTTCCGCTGCCGCCGTTTTGCGCGAACCCAAAGTCACGGTGCTCGCACGTCCTCAGTTCGTCGAACCGGCGCACGTGCCGGTGCAATGGATTGGCGACTCCACCGACGGCGAGCGCTTATCGGAATTTGCGGGACGTCTGTGCTACATGAGTCAGCGCAACCCGGCGGGACGCTCTACGCGCGAGTATTTGGAGAATATCAAGAAGCAGGGCCACGGCAGTGTGCTCGAGCACGCGAGTTATTCGCTGCTCCTCGAAGGCGTGAGCCGCTCGCTCACGCACGAACTCGTGCGTCACCGCGCCGGCTTTGCGTACTCGCAACTCTCGCAGCGCTACGTCGACGAAAGCGACGCGCAGTTCGTGATGCCCCCCGCCATGATCGGCGAGGCGCCGCTCGAAGAGGCGTGGACGGCGCAGGTCGCGTCGGCGCTCGACAGCTACATCGCGCTCGTCGATTCACTCATGGCGCGTTACTCGTGGGTGGACGACAAGGTGCATCGCCGCAAGATGGCGCGCGAAGCGGCGCGTGGGGTGCTCCCCAACAGCACCGAAACCAAGATCGTCGTCACCGGCAATGCGCGCGCGTGGCGCACCATGCTGGAGCTCCGCTCGAGTGAAGCGGCGGAACTCGAAATCCGCCGGGCGGCGGTGATGGTGCTCCGCGTGTTGCAGGCGGAGGCACCGGCGTTCTTCAGCGATTTCGAGATCTACGTGGCCGAAGACCGCCGCGAGGCGGCACGCATTACGTACCACAAGGTGTAAGTGGGCGGGACGGCCGGCGCATGAACCGTTAGTGGTTCAAGACGCGGGAAAGCAGCGTCGATATCGCTGGGAGAGCACGGTCATCACGAAACCCGACGTCTCCAGAGGTCGGGTTCGGTGGCGTCCACCGCCTACCAGCGATTGGCGCGCGGAATACCCCGTGCGGCCGCGGTGATGATCAAGGGGTGCGTGCTGTGAGTCGGTGCCTCGTTCCGGCGCACGCGGTGCGTCGGGGCCGGCGCGGCACATCGCCGGTGGGAGTCCTCATCGCGGCAGTGCGCATGACCGTCGCCGTCATGGGGCTCTTGAGGTCGTCCACCAGCGCGTCGCAGCAGATGGGCGCCGGTCAGCGATAGATGATCGCCGCCAGTATTGCGCAGCGACGTCTCGATTCCTTGCAGAGTCTCCCCTGCGCCGTGCTGTCGGCGACGCCGACCGGGCAGAATGTCACTCAGGGCATTCACGAACAATCGATAGTGTCGGGAAGCGGGGCGACGCGCCAGGTCGAGTTACAGCTGACACTGCCGACGGAGTTGCGGGGCGTTGCCGCATCGTCGGGCGACATCTCTGCCTTCTCCGCGTCGTCGCTCGCGTTCCGCAGCCCCCTGGGGACGTCGTTCGTCTGCGCGCGCTCGTCGTCGACGTCGGTAGACGTACCGCCGCTCAAGACGGCGCGCTGCATCACCTCCAATTGGGTGGTCACCCCCGATGCCGGCGACACGCTCATTGCTCTGCGTCACGATTCGAGCGGCGTGAAGGGCGATTTCTGGTCGACCCACCGCATTGCCGCGGTGTCGGCCAGCAGCGCGCTCTGCCCCTCGATGCCATACGCCGACTCGCTGCGCGACGTCGGCAAGATCCGCTAGCGATTCACGGTCACGCTGGCGTTGCCCGATTCGATGACCAACCGATCCGCCCTCCGGTTTACGCGCTCGGCGCGCTACCAGCTGGCGCAACAGCCATCGAACCGCTGGTATCTGCAACGCACGGAACGGCAGAACGACACGTGTATTCCCAGCGTGATCGTGGGCGGGCCGTTCATGGCCCCTGGTATATCGGGCGCCGGTGGTTTCGCCCTGCCCTACTTCGACAGTACCGGAAGCGCACTGGCGCTCGAATCGAGCAATCTGCGCATCGCGCGCATCGATCTCACTACTGCGCGCACAGGGCCACGGCGGATCCGATCCGAATACCCCGCTGGTGCGGGATTCGGTGACGCGGAGTTTCGCCATGAGGAACCGGCGATGATCATGCGACCTTCACGCACACGACGGCAGGCAGCGGCCGTGCCCCCCACGCCCACGTCGCGGCTCGGCGCTGCTGCCCCTCCTCTCCGCGATGGTCGTGCTGGCGGTGTTGTCGTCGGCCACCATGATGGCCTCGTTCCGCGAGGCACGCTCGTCGCGCGCCGGACAGATTCAGCAGCGCGCGCGGTGGCTCCGTTTGGGTTGAACACGCAGTTGGCCAATTGGACGCAGTCGCGCAATGCGCTCGCGACTGGCGCCCTCGAATCGAGCACCGTCGGTGTGGCCCGCGGTGACAGCGCCAGCGTAAGCATTCAGCGGCTCACGGCACGCACCGACAATGTGGTGTCGGTTGGGCGTGCCGGCATCGACAATGGTCTGGTGGAGGCGCAACGCCAAGTGAGCATGCTGGTCACCGTGAGGGCACCGTCCATTCAACCGGCGGGACTATTCATGTCCTTCGGTCGCGTGGACATTCAGGGATCGCCCACCGTCACCGCCGCAACGCGGACGGCGTGGACTCACGCATTCGCGGTAACGCGCTGTCGGCGCTGGCGACGCCCACGCGGACGAGACAGCGGTCGTGGGCGAACGTGTACTGAGTAGGGGCGGTTGAACGACGGGGGCTGGTCCGGCGGTTAACCGGCCAACGGATCGAGCCCTCAGGGTAAAGAACGCAAGTGTACAGGGAAACGCACGGTTTGGTCCACGTGGAAACTGCAGTCGCGGTCTGGGTGAACGGCACCGTGCCTTCTCCTGTGCCCTTGCGTTCTATCTCCTGAGGGCTCGATCTGTCGGGCAGTAGACCGCCGGACCAACCACCCGCTGTTCAACCGCTGTTCAACCGCTGTTCGGCGGCCAGACCGTCAGACGTCCGCCGCCTCCAACTCCCGCACGTGCTCCGCAATGACCCGCTGTGCGCTCTCGTGCGGCATCTGCTCGTAGCCACTGAAGCGCCGCGTGAGCATGCCGTAGCCGTGCGTGAGCGAGAACAGCTGGGTGGCGTACAGATGCAGCTCCGCCTGCGGCACGACCGCACGGATGGTGGACTGCCGCCCGTCACTCTCGGTGCCCAGGATGGCCCTGCGGCGTCCAGACAGGTCGCCAAGAACGTCACCAAGGAACGCGTCGGGGACGGTGATCTCGAGCAGATCGAGTGGCTCGAGAATGACCGGCCGACACTTTCCGGCGACGGACTTGAACGCCTGAATGCCCGCCATCCTGAAGGACATTTCGTTCGAGTCGACGGAGTGCGTGGAGCCGTCGTAGACCTCGACGCGGAAGTCGACCAGCGGGAAACCGGCCAGGACGCCGCGCGCGGCCGCTTCCTGTACGCCGCGATCGACGGCCGGGACGTACTTGGACGGGATGGCACCGCCCACGATCTTGTCGTCGAACAAGTAGCCTTCACCGCGCGGCATGGGGCCCATGCGAATCCAGCAGTCGCCAAACTGCCCGCGACCGCCACTCTGTTTCTTGTGGCGCCCTTGGCCTTCCGCGCGCGCCGTGATGGTTTCGCGGTAGGCGATGCGCGGCTTCGCCAACTCGGCATTCACGCCGAATTTTCGCCGCAGCACCGACATGGCCACGTCGAGATGCCGCTCGCCCATGCCGCCCACGATCGTTTCGTGCGTCTCCGGATGGTAGTGCACCGTGAGTGTGGGGTCTTCGTCGTGCAACCGGTGGAGCCCCTGTTGCAGCTTGTCTTCTTCGCCGCGAATGGTGGCCCGGACAGCGAAGTGCACCACGGTTTCCGGATACGTGATGCCGGGCAGACGCACGGGATGCTCGCGCGTGGAGAGCGTATCGTTGGTGTGCGTGTTCCGGAGCTTGGCCACACAGCCAATGTCGCCAGCGTGGAGCGTGGTGACCTCGATCCGTTCCTTGCCGAACGGGACCGAAAGGTGCCCGAGCTTTTCGACGCTGTCGCGTGTCGCGTTGAAGACATCCTGCCCCGTGTCCACCTTTCCGGAGAGCACTCTGAAGTACGTCACCTCGCCCACGTGCGGCTCGTTGAGCGTCTTGAAGACCAGCGCCGCGAACGGTCCGTCGTCGCGCGCGTGCAGCTGGACCGTGTTGTGCCCCTCGGCGCCGGTGAGCGCGTGAATTTCCTCCATCTCATACGCGTTGGGCATGAGCTGCACGAGCTCGGTGAGCAGCGCGCGCACGCCGATCATGTTGTCGCTGGAGACGCAGAAGAGCGGGAAGAGATCGCGGCGGGCCATGGCGTCCTTCATACCGTGAATGGCGGTGTCACGGTCGATCTCCTGCCCGTCCAGATAGCGCTCGAGGAGCGTATCGTTGGTGGCGCTGATCGCTTCAATGAGCTCCCGACGATACGTCTCGAACTGCGCCCGGCACTCGGCGGGGATATCCTGCTCGACATACTCACCCTTCACACCCGTCGTGTACATGTAGGCGCGCTGCGTGAAGAGGTTGATCACGCCTTGGAAGTTGGCACCTTCACCGCAGGGGATTTCGACAGGAATGACTTTGCTGGTGAGCCGGTCCTTGATCTGCTGGTAGACGCGATTGAAGTCGGCGTGCTCCTTGTCCATCATGCTGACGACGAAGAGCACCGGGTCCTGACGCGCGACGGCTGCGCGGAACATGCGCTCGGTGCCGACTTCGACGCCGCTCGCCGCGCCAATGACACAGAGCGCGCCGTCGGCGGCCGCCAACCCGGCAATGGCGTCGCCCTGGAAGTCGAGGGAGCTTGGCGTGTCGATGAAATTGATCTTGCTCTCCTGCCATTCGGCGAACGCGCACCCGAGGCTGATGCTGTAGCCGCGCTCGATCTCTTCGGGGAGATGATCGGTGAGGGCGGTGCCGTCTTTCGTGCTGCCGTGTCGTTTGCCGGAACCGGCGGCGAAGCAGAGGGCATCGACAAGACTGGTTTTGCCGCTCGCGCCGTGGCCGACCACGGCGATGTTTCTGATGCCGGCGCTGTCATAATCGCGCATCGTCCCTCCTGACTGTTTTGGACAGTCGCGGCTCCGGGAAATGGAGCCGTGGGCCCGTCCGTGGTAGTGGACTGGCCACTGGGACGGTGCGGCGCGGACCGGGAGGGAGCAAGCACGCTCAACCGGACGCCGAGTGGGAGAAGCCTGACGGGAAATACAAAGCGGGCGTCTCACATGAAGTGATCCGCCCGCTTTCTACCAACAGTTCAGACAAGAGACGAGGATTCAGTCGGCCTCCGCTTCGTCGTACGCATACGCATCCGCCTGTCGGAGCGAGTCGAGCCAGTTTTCTACGCCGTCGTCATCCACGAGCGTGCCGCCGCTGCTGGTCCCGCTGGCCAACGAAAAGGTCAACGCGCGCTCGGTGCCTTCGGGCCAGTCGTCCATGGCGAGCCCAGCAGCCACGCGACGAATGGTGGTACCGCAGGCGCCGAGGAGTTCGGAGGCCCGGGCTTCGAGGGTGAGCAAGGGAATGTCGAGGTCTTGCGTGACGAGGCGTCCCGTCGTGCCATCGCGCCAGGCCGAGTCACCAACGGCCCCACGGTCCGGCCACACGCCGAGATGGCGCACGACACCCAACGCGGATGCTTCGATCCGCTCACTTTCGAACGTGGCGGCCAGTGCCAGCGCGAGCGACTGAGCATCGGCCTGCCCATACAGCGTCACGACTTCACGGCGCGAGCGAGTTCCGAACGGAAGCACGGGAATCGAGTTCACGTGCGCGAGAACCGGCGAATCGCTCGGACGCGCCTCGATACGAACGAGGACGTCCATGGTCTACCTCCTGCGGTTGAGGGAAAAAGGGCCGGCGGCACCGGCTCGGTACGTTTCGCCGACGACGTACGGAGGACGTTTCACCGGCAGAGGAGCAACGCTTCGTGAGCATAACGGGTGCCAACCGTGACGTGCTGTACCGTTGTGTCGCGAGGGCGTCACAACGAGTATCGGTTGCGGCGGGCAATCCGTTCAGTCGTGCCCCTCGGTGTCGTCGAGCCAGATGCCACCCAGCAGCGCCAAGGCGAGCGCGACCCCAATAGGAACCGCGCTGGGTATGTTTGACGTCACTGCGTAGCCAATGCGCAGGGCGGGCGGGAGCAGGTAGGCGGCGCAGACCACATAGCCGAACGCCGCCACCACAGCGGCGAAGAGCCGGACGGGCCCGCGGAGCGCCAGTACAGGCAACGCCAGGAGCACGCCCCAGGCGGTCGCGATGATCAGGTGGTGGACGTACCCGAGCGCGACCGAGGTAAGCGGCGCCGCCGCCGATGTGACACCGGCGCGCTCGAGGAGCCCACGGCCAGCGAGCCGGAAGACGCGCCCGGCTTCACCCTCGCGCCATCCGCGCCCCAACAACGCGCCACCCGTGGCAATCGTGGTGAGGGTTCCGGTCGCGAAGGCGGCATCGAGCAGTCGCGCAAAACGACCGGGCGTCACAATGGAGGGCATGGCGTAAGATATCGTGTGTCATGACTGGCGGCGGGGCCGCTTCATTTCTGCGCGCCTGCGGTCTGGGTTCCTGCCGTCCGCTGTCTCGGCGCGATGCGGCGGGATCGCGCCGAGTCTCGCAGACAGCAGCCACACAGACCGCAGGCGCGCAGGAACCGCCGCCGTTCCCCCGCCCCTGCCGTCTGGGCTCCTGCCGTCCGCCGTCTCGGCGCAATACCGCCGCATCGCGCCGAGTCTCGCAGACAGCAGCCACACAGACCGCAGGGACGCAGGAACAGCCGCCGTTCCCCCGCCCCTGCCGTCTGGGCTCCTGCCGTCCGCCGTCTCGGCGCAATCCCGCCGCATCGCGCCGAGTGGCGCAGACAGCAGCCACACAGACTGCAGGCGCGCAGGAACAGCCGCCGTTCCCCCGCCCCTGCCGTCTGGGCTCCTGCCGTCCGCCGTCTCGGCGCAATCCCGCCGCATCGCGCCGAGTCTCGCAGACAGCAGCCACACAGACCGCAGGGACGCAGGAACAGCCGCCGTTCCCCCGCCCCTGCCGTCTGGGCTCCTGCCGTCCGCCGTCTCGGCGTGATTGCGCGGCATCGCGCCGAGAATGGCAGACAGCAGCCACACAGACTGCAGGCGCGCAGGAACAGCCGCCGTTCCCCCGCCCCTGCCGTCTGGGCTCCTGCCGTCCGCCGTCTCGGCGCAATCCCGCCGCATCGCGCCGAGTGGCGCAGACAGCAGCCACACAGACCGCAGGGACGCAGGAACAGCCGCCGTCCCCCCGCCCCTGCCGTCTGAGCTCCTGCCGTCCGCCGTCTCGGCGCAATCCCGCCGCATCGCGCCGAGTCTCGCAGACAGCAGCCACACAGACCGCAGGCGCGCAGGAACCGCCGCTGTTCCCCCGCCCCTGCCGTCTGGGCTCCTGCCGTCCGCCGTCTCGGCGCAATCCCGCCGCATCCCGCCGCATCGCGCCGAGTCTCGCAGACAGCAGCCACACAGACTGCAGGCGCGCAGGAACCGCCGCTTTCCCCCGCCCCTGCCGTCTGGGCTCCTGCCGTCCGCCGTCTCGGCGCAATCCCGCCGCATCGCGCCGAGTGGCGCAGACGGCAGCCACACAGACCGCAGGCGCGCAGGAACCGCCGCTTTCCCCCGCCCCTGCCGTCTGGGCTCCTGCCGTCCGCCGTCTCGGCGTGATGCCGCCGCATCGCGCCGAGTGGCGCAGACGGCAGCCACACAGACCGCAGGCGCGCAGGAACCGCCGCTTTCCCCCGCCCCTGCCGTCTGGGCTCCTGCCGTCCGCCGTCTCGGCGCAATCCCGCCGCATCCCGCCGCATCCCGCCGAGTCTCGCAGACGGCAGCCACACAGACCGCAGGCGCGCAGGAACCGCCGCTTTCCCCCGCCCCTGCCGTCTGGGCTCCTGCCGTCCGCCGTCTCGGCGCAATTCCCGCCGAGTCTCGCAGACGGCAGCCACACAGACCGCAGGCGCGCAGGAACAGCGGTGCCCGGGATTAACGAGGCCGTCCCTCCGGCGTCCAAACGGGTGACCCCAGTGGAGAGTTCGCCCATGGCAGCTGAGTCTGTCGGCAACGTGCCGCAGTACCGTATTCCACGCCGTAGCCGCGCCCTGACGTGGGCGACCACGGCGGTGCTCCTCGCGGCGTCCGGGTGCGCGTCGTCTGGAAGTGGCGCCACCGGCCGCGACGCCGGCAGCTCGTCGGCGAACGCCCCGGAACGGCAGACCGCCGACGCGCGGGCCCCGCGCGAGCAGACCGCAGACCAGCAGGTGCAGCAGGTGCTCAACCGCCTCGCCTTCGGTCCCCGCCCCGGGGATGTCGAAGCGGTGCGTCGCATGGGCGTCGACGCCTGGATTGCGCGTCAGCTGACCCCCGAGCGCATTGCCGACAGCGCGACGACGGCATTGGTGCGCTCCTACACCACGGTCGCGATGAGCGCCGACCAGCTGCTCGCGGAGTATCCGCCAGCGAACGTCGCGCTCGCGGCGGCGGCGCGGCGCGCCAACGGCGTCATGACGGCGGAGGATTCCGCGAAGCTGCGTCAACAGACGCGCCGGTCGGCGCAGTTTCTTGGCGCGCTGGCGTCGAGCCGAGTGGCGCGCGCCGTCGTGAGTGAACGGCAGCTGGAAGAGGTGCTCGTCGACTTCTGGGAGAACCACTTCAATGTGTTCGCCGGGAAGGACCGCACGCGCTACTTCCTGAACGATTACGACCGCACCATTCGTCAGCACGCCCTCGGCAACTTCCGCGAGTTGCTCGGCGCCGTGGCCAAGAGCCCGGCGATGCTCTCCTACCTCGACAATTGGCAGAGTGTCGCCGACAGCGGGCGGCCTACGCTGCGGCCGTCGCGCGGGGCCGCCAACGGCGCGCGCGCGGGCGTGAGCAATCGCGCGGCGCAACGACGCGCGGAGGTCGCGCGGCAGCGGGTAATGGAGCGCATGGCGCAGCATCCGGCGCTGCAGCAGCTCGCACAGCGTCGTCGTGGGTTGAACGAGAATTACGCGCGCGAATTGATGGAACTGCACACGCTCGGCGTGGACGGCGGATACACGCAGCAGGATGTCGTCGAGGTGGCACGGGCGCTCACAGGCTGGACACTGGCGCGCGGGGCACAGGGTGGTGGCTACCAGTTCCGGCCGCAGGTACATGATGCCGGCGCAAAGACCATTCTCGGGAAGGCGTTTCCTGCGGGTCGCGGCGAAGAGGAAGGCGAGGCGGTGCTCGATCTCCTGGCCTCGCACCCGAAGACGGCGACGTTCATTGCCACCAAGCTGGCGCGTCGATTCGTGAGCGACACGCCGCCACCGGCGGTCGTGGCCCGCGCCGCGGCCACCTTTCAGCGCACCAATGGTGATATCCGCGAAACGGTGCGCACGATCGTCACCAGCCCCGAGTTCTTCAGCGCCGACGCGTACCGCAGCAAGGTGAAGAGTCCGTTCGAACTCGTGACCAGCGCGATGCGCGCGTTACAGGTCCCGGCCGATGCCACTCCGCGGACGGCGCAGGTGGTGAGCCGATTGGGTCAACCGATTTTTGGGCATCAGGCGCCCAACGGCTATCCCGAAACGGGCGACGCGTGGATGAACACGGGCGCGATTCTCAACCGTATCAACTTCGGACTCACCGTGGCGAGCGGCCGTATGCCTGGCGTACGACTGACGCAGTGGTCCGCGTTCAGCACGCTGTCGTCGCTGGATCTGACCGGTCAGGTGGATGGGGTGGTGCGCGAACTGCTTGGTGGCGCCGTGTCGAATGATACGCGGCAGGTCTTGCTCACTGGTACCAACCCGTTCCTGGCGGCACGCGCCGCCGCGGCCGACACGCTCGTCGTTGATGACGATGACAGTGCGAAGGTGATGGCGCCGCGTCAGCGTCGCGCCACCGCGGCACCCACGGGGCTGGCCCTCATTGTGGGGCTTGCACTTGGCGCCCCCGAATTCCAGCGTCGCTGACGCCCACGGAGACCGCTCATGAACCGTCGGATTTTTCTCAAGGGTGGCGCGCTGTCGCTGCTGACGCTGGGGCTGTCGCCAAGCTTTCTGCGACGCACGGCGCTCGCGATGGAGCTGCCGAAGGCCGCCAAGGGCAAGACGCTCATTGTGCTCTTTCAGCGTGGCGCGGCCGATGCCCTCAACGTGCTGGTGCCATTTGGCGATGCCGGTTACTACAACGCGCGTCCGCAGCTGGCCATCGCGACGCCGGCGCGCGGCAACGGAACCACGGGTGCCATCGATCTCGATGGCTATTTCGGGCTCCACCCTGCCCTGCAACGCTTCAAACCGTTGTGGGATCGCGGACTGCTGGCTCCGATTCATGCCGTCGGCAGTCCCAGTGCGACGCGCTCGCACTTCGATGCGCAGGACTACATGGAAACCGGCACGCCAGACAAGAAGGGCACCACCGACGGATGGCTCAATCGCTATCTCGCGGTGAAGGGGACGTGCGCGTCGTGCACTCTGGAGGCGATGCACTCGCCGTTTCGTGCGGTGGCGATGGCGGCGCAGACCCCGCGCATTCTCGAGGGCGCGTCGCCGGTGGTGGCGATGAACTCCATCGAGGAGTTCTCCATTCGCTCTAATGGTGGCGCGGCCGACGCGCGCATCGAGGCGCTGTACCGGACGGGCAAGGCCGATCTGGTGCACGGCAGTGGCAGTGACATGTTCGAGGCGCTGCGCGTGCTGAAAGCGGCCAACCCGTTGCAATACCGGCCCGCAGCGGGCGTGCAGTATCCGCGCTCACCGTTTGGACAACGGCTGTTGCAAATCGCGCAGCTCGTGAAAGCGGGCGTGGGTCTCGAGGTGGCGTTCGCCGACGTCGGCGGCTGGGATACGCACGTGAATCAGGGCGGCGCACAGGGACAGTTGGCCAACCGGCTACGCGACTTCAGCGACAGCATTGGCGCGCTGGTCGCCGACCTGGGCGATCGCATGGACGACGTCGTGATTCTCACCTGTTCGGAGTTCGGGCGCACGGTGCGGCAAAACGGCACGGGCGGCACCGACCACGGTCATGCCGGCGCGATGTTCGTCATTGGCGGCAACCGTGGGGCATCGCGAAAGGTGTTCGGCCGTTGGCCCGGGCTCGCGCCGGAGCAGTTGTACGAAGGGCGCGATCTCGCACTCACGACGGACTTCCGCGCGGTGTTTTCAGAGATTGCCGCGAGACATCTCGGGGCGAAGGATGGCGCAGCGATGTTTCCGGGGTATACCGGCGGAGCGGGTAGCTGGCTGGGGCTGCTGGGTTAGAGGTGGTGCTGCGCGCCTGCGCTCTGTGTGGCTGCCGCCTGCCGTCTCGGCGCGATGTCGGCAGATCGCGCCGAGGCGGCAGACGGCAGCCACACAGACGGCGGGAGCGCAGGAACTGCGGCTTAGCGCGGCGGCGGTGTGGGCGGTGCTGACGGTGCTGGCGGTGCTGGCGGCGCTGGCGGCGCTGGTGGGACGCTCCCCCTGGCGCGCTCAGCGGCGCGGCGTTCGCGATCGACGGCCTGACGGATTTCACGCATCACGCGTGACGAGACCGCACGCACGCGTTCGCCGGCTTGTGTGGCTTCGAGCACCTGCTCGACGGCCGCGCTGATGTCGTTGCCACTGATCGCCTCGTCGTCGCCCTCGTGCCAATCGGGAGGGATGGCGTCGCGCATGGCCCACGTCGCTTCGTTCTCGCACGACTTGGTGGGCACCGTGCCGCTCTTGAAGAACTCGCGTCGCGACGGGCCGCACCAGTCGCTGGCCAGCGTGCCAGTACCGATATCGATTTGTTTGGTCTCAATGCCGACGGGCATGACCCACGCGCTGTCCTGGTCGGGGCTGTGCCAGCCGTTGCGGAGGAAGCGCGCCCACACCGGTGCGGCCAACCGGCCCCCGCTCGCATTCCAGCCGAGTGGCTGCGGCGTGTCGGCGCCGAACCAGACGCTCGCGACGAGCGTGGGCGTGTAGCCCACGAACCACACGTCGGCGCCGTCGTTGGTCGTGCCGGTCTTGCCGGCCACGGGACCACGAATACCGCCGTCACGGACGGGACGCCCGGTGCCGCGATCGACGACGCTTTGCAGCAGTGAGGTCACGAGAAACGCGTCGGACGCGGGCAGTACCCGCTGACCACGCACCTGTCGCGGCTGCCAGAGTACGCGACCGAACGGGTCTTCGACTTTGTCGATGAGATACGGAATGACACGCGTGCCGCCGTTGGCGAACGCGGCGTAGGCGGCGGTGAGCTCCATGGGCGTCACCGAGGCTGCGCCGAGCGCCAGCGCGGGGACGATGGGGAGATCACTGGCGATGCCCTGCGCATGCGCGAGCGCGGCAATGCGGGCCACACCCACATCGCGGCTGACGCGCACCGTGGCAGCGTTGGCCGAGCGATTGAGCGCATCGCGCAGCGTGATGCGTCCGGCGTACGCGTCGCCATAGTTGGACGGGCGCCAGGTGTCATTGCCCGTCTCGATTTCGACGGGTTCGTCGTCGACCATGCTGGCGGGGGTAAAGCCGTGCTGCATCGCCGCAGCATAGACGAACGGTTTGAACGTACTGCCGGGTTGCCGCTGTGCCCGCAGTGCGCGGTTGAACCCTTTCCGTTCAACGCGACGCCCACCCACAATGGCGCGGATGGCCCCGTTGGCGGGATCGAGCGCGACGAGCGCGCCCTGCGTGCGGGCGGTACCGCGCACGTCAAAGCCGCTCCATCGACGTTCATCGTCGATCGCGTCGGTTCCGGCGGCGATTTCGCGTTCGGCGCTGAGCTGTGCACTGCGATCGATGGTGGTCCACACGCGCAGTTGTCCGTCGTTGAGCGCGCGCGGAATGACCCCGGCGGTGCGCAGTGAATCGAGGATCACCCGCACCGCTTCGACGGCCCACGAATCGACGGGACGCGACGGGATGAACTCCTTCTTCGACACCTTGAGCGGCGCGCGCCGTGCCACTTCGACGTCCTCGGCGGTGGCAACACGCTCACGCTCGAGCACATCGAACACGACCGCGCGCCGCGCGAGCGCGCGCTTGCGGCTGTTGCGTGGCGAATAGCCGGATGGCGCCTTGGGCAGTCCGGCCAGCATGGCGGCTTCGGCGAGCGTCACGTCGGCGATGCCTTTGCCAAAGAGATCGCGACTGGTCGCTTCGACACCATACACGCCGTTGCCGAGGTAGATGGCGTTGAGATACCGTTCGAGAATGTCGTCTTTGGTGAGGGCCTGCTCGAGCAGCGTGGCGTAACGCCATTCGAGGAATTTGCGACCGAAGCTGCGTTCGGCGGCACGATTTCCCAGGAACACATTGCGGGCGAGCTGCATGGTGATGGTGCTTGCCCCTTCGCGCACACCCCCCGCGCGCACATTGCTCACCACGGCACGCGCCACGCCGTACCAGTCGACGCCATGATGCTCGAAAAACCGGCGGTCTTCGACGGCAATGAACGCCGAGGTCACGCGACGGGGCACGCGCGCGAGCGGCACATTCACGCGGCGCACGGGGGAGAGCGCGCTCACGAAGGCGCTGTCTCGCGCAAGCAGCGCCCCGCCTTCGGTGGGGCGCCACGCCTGCAGCTGCTGCGGGGTGGGGCACGACTGCCAGCCACAGCTGAGCCACCACGTCGTGGTCGTGAGCGCGCCGACAATGGCGAGGGCGGTTGCATTCCGCAAGACTTTGCCGAGTTGCGGGCGTCGCAGGCGCCACCACCTTGTGCGCTGCGTCACGTTGGCCGTCGCAGACGGCGTCGCGAACTCGTTAGGTTGTCCGTTCATCGTTGTGCCTTTCTCCCGCTGTCGATCACCGCCACATGGCCAGGCAGACCACCTTCGTACGTCGCGGCACCGTCCGGACCACCTTCAGCACGACACCGTGGGGGCTGTTTTCGGTTGTCGGACTGGCGGCGACGTTGGCCTGGCCCGTCGCGGCGCTCCCCATCGTACGATCCGAAGGGAGGGAAAGTGCCAGTCAGCCGCCCACGGGGGCCGCGGCCGCCAAGACGGTTCCGACGACGAGTGGTCCGCGTGAGCCCAACGAGCTCGGGCGCTTCCCGATTGTCGAGTGGCACCAGGTGGTGGAGAAGGATGGGTCGTATAAGGTGTCGCGCGACCGGTTCAAGGCGGAGCTGACCGAGCTGCACCGTCGTGGCTATGTCCCGGTGAACCTGTCGGAGGTGCTCGACAAGACGCTCGATGTGCCCGCCGGCAAGACGCCGGTGCTGTTCACCTTCGACGACGCGTCCCCGAGCCAGTTCCGCTATGTGGAGCGGGGCGGACAGCTCGTGGTGGACCCCACGAGTGCGGTGGGGATTCTGATGGACTTCATCAAGCGCCATCCCGACTGGAAGGCCAAGGGGTTGTTCTGCATGCTCCCGGCGGCCGAGGCCGGTCACGCCTTTTTTGGCGACAAGGGCATCGACGGACAAAAGACCGAGTGGCGTTTCAAGAAGGTGCAGTATCTCGTGCAGCAGGGGTTCGAGCTGTGCAACCACACGCTCTGGCATGCGAAGCTGAGCAGATACTCCGACGCGGTGGTGCAGGAGCAGTTCGCGCGCGGGGCGATGGCGATTGACAGCGCGATGCCGGGCTACAAGGTGCGCGGGATGGCGCTGCCGTATGGCCTCTGGCCGAAGAATCGCGCGTTGACGCTCAAGGGCGCGTGGTACGACAAGAAGGGGAAGCGCACGGTGACGTACGCGCACGAAGCGGTCTTCGAAGTGGCGGGCGGGCCGGCGCGCAGTCCGTTCGACCCGCAGTTCAATGCCAAGGCGTTGCCGCGGGTGCCGCTGCAAGGGTGGCACCAATCTCACCACCACGCTCAACGAGATGGACAAGGCGACGGGGAAGTGGGCCCGCTACGTCTCCGACGGCAATTCGAAGACGATGGCGAAGCCCTCCGTCGCGGCATCGGTGAAGTAGCGGTCAGGTCGCGGTCAGGTCGCGGTCAGGTCGCGGCGCGCATTTTTTCGCAGTCGTCCCACCGGTCGACGGCGCGGCGCATATGCGGAATGACGATGCTGCCGCCCACGATGAGTCCGATGCTGAGCGTTTCGAACACTTCGTCGCGCGTGACCCCTTCTTCGGCGCAGCGCACGATGTGGTAGGTGATGCAGTCATCGCAGCGCAGCACGAGTGAGGCCACGAGCCCCAGCAACTCTTTCGTTTTGACGGAGAGCGCGCCGACTTCGTAGGCGCGCCCGTCGAGATTGAAGAAGCGATTGATGACCAGGTTGTTTTCGCCGAGGATGCGTGTGTTCATCCGCTCCCGGAACTGGCGGAACTCGGCGAGGGCGGCGCTTTCGCTGCCGGTGGTGCTGCTCTCGCTGAGGGTGTCGCTGGAGTGATCGTGCGGCGGTCCGCCGGCGGTGCTGTTGGTCATCCGGTGGTCAGAACTGATAGTTGCGGAGCGTGTGGAGCGCGGTTTCGAGCGCGGCGCGCTGCTGCTCGGTGGGGGAGTTGTTCCATAGCTCTTCGTAGGCTGTGATGGCCATGGCGAGCGCTTCGCGATCGTGTTCGGCGGAGGCGAGGGAGGCGGCGTTGTCGGCGAGGGCCGCCTTGGCGAGCATGTCCTCGGGGAAGCGCTGCGTGACCTGGAGCCAGCGGATGGTGCGATCGCGCTGATTGCCTTCGGTGAGCGCCCACATGTGCCACGCGCCCCGGTTTTCCGGGTCGGCGGAGAGGGCACGGGTGGCGATATCGCCGACGACTTCGGGGCCGCGTCCGGAGAGCCAGTAGGCGTTGGCGAGAATGACGAGGGCGCGGGCGTTGTTGGGCTGATCCTCGACGATCTTTTCGTAGAGGGGGCCGGCCACCTCGGGCATGTGCAACCAGGGTTCGGCGGCGGCCACGAGGGCGTCGGGGGTGGCGCCGTCCCGGAGATGGTGGAGGCGCTCCATGAGCCCGCCGATGTTGCCGGAGGCTTCGTAGGCGGCGACGGCGGCGGCGAGCGCGGCCGGGAGATCGAGGGGAGGGGCAATCATGGCACAAAACTAGATGGGGTGGGAATGGGCGGCCGGAAACGTGCAGAGAAGAAGAGGTGAGGCCGGGTGGGCAACATTCCCGTATCTGGTGAACTCTTCCGGGGGGCAAAGGGTTGCGCGATTGGCATTTCCTCGTAATACTCACAGGAACTCGAAGGATTTTCCGATGCGGCCGCGCCTTGCAATGGCGCGCTGCGGTGAAGCCGATCCAACGGCCCCTTCGAGAGACCGGAGGCATGACCTCCGTGCGTTCCCCCCAGCGGTACCGGATTCGCGCCAGCGCGGGTTCGGGAGTGAGACGGCACCTTTCCGTCCCCCAGCAGCCCGCATCATTCTGCGCTTTCCGCGCTGTACGACCCTTCCCAGGGTTCGTTCGCTCCAGGTCTTGTCCTGCGTTGCCATTTGTGGCGCAGGCGGGAGCCGTGCTCGGTCCGATCGGACATGAGCACTCCGTACCACTCGCAGTAGTCGAATGACCGAACCGAAACGTCCAGTCCGCCGGCCGCGCACGACGCGTCCGACCCCCGAGATCGCTGGGGATGACAATCCGTACCTCGATGCGCCGGTCAAGCGCACGAAGCGCGTGGCTCCCGCGCCGGCGGCGGAGGCCGCCGGCAGCGACGACGGCGCGAAGCCGCGTCGCCCGCGGTCCCCGCGGACACCGAAGGCGGATGCTGCGGAAAACGCGGCGCCTCCGGCGGCTCCGCCGCCGGTCACCGATGCCCCGCGCGCCGAAGTCCGCGAGCGCCGGCCGGCCCGAGGCGCCGGCCGGCGCCAGGCCGGCGCCGAGGCCGCCGACGGTCGCGCCGAGTCCGCCCCCGAGCCACGCACGGAGGCGCGTAACGAACCGCGCGCCGAACCGCGCAGCGAACCCACGCCCCGTCCGGAGCCGCGCACCGAGCGGCCGGTGGCGGAGTTCCGCTCGTATGCACCGCCGGTCTACGATCCGGCAGAGCGCGCGAACTCCGAGAAGCGCGAGCCGAATCCCTACGACCGCGCGTTCGACCGCACCGACGGGCCGGAGCGCGCCGAACCGCCTCGCGAACCGCGCGGCGAGCGCTCGGAGCGTCCCGACCGTCCGGAGCGCCCCTTCGATAACCGTCGTGAGCGCGGCGGTCGCCGCCGTGGTCGTCATCGCAACCGGGAACGTGGGGAACGCCCGGGTGGCGCCCCGTTTGCGGGCGACCGTCCGGACGCACAGGAGCGCCCGCCCCGCCCCGCTGCCGACTTTGGCTTGGAACGGCCGGAGCGCCCCGACCGTCCGGAACGCCCGGATCGTCAGGGCGGCTTCGACAATGAGCGCCGCAACGGTCGCCGAGGACGGAATCGATTCCGTCGCGGCGCTGGGGGCGGTGGTGGTGGTGCCGGCGGTGGTGGCGGTCCGGTATCCGCAGGCGCCGAACGCCCCGACGTAGGCTTCGATCGGGCGCCGCAGACGCCGGTCGCGGTCGAAGGCACGATGACAGGCTGGTTTGATGCCTCGCGCGACGGCGGCTTCCTGCGCCGCCCCGTGAACAGCTACCTCCCCGACCCAACCGACCCGTTCATTCCGCCGGCGTTGGTGCGCCTGCACCAGCTCCGGCGTGGCGATAAGCTCGACGTGACGTACGGACGCGATCATCGCGGCCGCAACGTCGTCGTCGACGTCCAGCAGCTCAACGATGGCTCGCCGGTGGTGCTCGAAAAGCGCCCCGACTTCAATACACTCACCGCGAGCTACCCCGACCGGAAGCTCACCCTCGAAACCGGCAAGCCGGCCAAGACGGGTCCTGAACTCACGCGCCGCGCCATCGACCTCATCGCCCCCATTGGCTATGGCCAGCGTGCCCTGATCGTCGCACCGGCGCGTGCCGGCAAGACGACGCTGCTCCAGGCCATCGTCGAAGGCGTGGCCATCAACCACCCCGAGGCGGCGCTCCTCGTCCTCCTCGTGGACGAGCGTCCCGAAGAAGTCAGCGAGATGATCACGTGGGGCTACGGCGAGGTCGTCGCCTCCAGCTTCGACATGCCGCCCAAACGCCATGTGGAAGTCGCAGAAATGACGCTCGAACGGGCGCGGCGCCTGGTCGAACAGGGCAAGGATGTCGTCATCGTCCTCGATTCCATCACGCGACTGGCCCGTGCCCACAATACCGTCGATCGCGGCACCGGGCGCACCATGTCCGGCGGCCTCGATGCCACAGCCATGCAGAAGCCCAAGGCGTTCTTCGGCTCGGCGCGCATGATCGCCGAGCAGCACGGCGGTGGCTCGCTCACGATCATCGCCACGGCCCTCGTCGAAACCGGCTCGCGCATGGACGACGTGATCTTTGAAGAGTTCAAGGGCACCGGCAATTGCGAGATCAAGCTCGATCGCTCGCTCGCCGATCGCCGCATCTTCCCCGCGTTCGACATTGCCACCAGTGGTACGCGGCGAGAAGAAAAGCTCTATCGCCCCGACCAGCTCGACAAGGTGCACCTGTTGCGCCGCGGCCTCCATCAGTTGCCGCCGCAGGCGGGGATGGAATGGCTCATCAAGCGCATTGCGGCGACGGCGAACAACGACTCGCTCCTCGACGGGCTCTGAACCGCCCGTTCGACACGCAACAACTGTGATTCAGACGCGGGGCCTGAAACAGGTTTCAGGCCCCGCGTTTTCTTTGCTGGATTCCGGAGCCGCCCATGAATGAGTCTCCGGCGTGACGCATGTGCCGGGAGTGTGACGATGACGCCGAATTCCTAAAGATCGCCGGGCGGCGTCCGATACCTCTCCGTGTGGCACTATTGGGCGACGAAGTCCAAATCGCGTAATTCGCAGTCCCTTGCCGATCTCTATGTTCCGTACTCTGTCTCTGCGAGCCAAGATTTTGGCTCTGCCCGTTGTCGCCGCGGTCGGGTTTCTGACCACCCTCGGCACGAGCGTGGTTCTGGGCCGTCGTGCTCAAGCCGAACTTGTCTCCATTCGCACGGAGCACTCACCGGCGCTTGCACTCACCCAGTCGCAGTTTGCGCTGCTCGAGAGCTATCATCGCGCGCTGCGTGACGCCGTGGGGGCGAGCGATACAGCCGCTATTTCGCTGGCCGACACCCTTGTCAAGGCGTTTACCGCCAAGGGCGACTCGCTGGCTGCCAACCCGGTGGAGAACGCCGACTCAGCCAAGGCGACGGTCGCCGCCTTCGTGGCGTACGCGAAGCAGGCCAAAAACATGAGTGCCGGTATGATCTCGGGCTCCATGGAAGATCTCATGGGCGGCATGACGGGCGTCAAAGAAAAGTATGCTGGTTTGTCCAAGTCACTGAGCGAGCAGATTGCCGCCCGCCAGAGGGGCATTGCCGATGCGTTTGCGAGCGCCGACAAGGTGCAGAGCACAACGCTGGCGGTCACCACCGGCGTGCTCGTCGTGGCATTGGCCGCGCTCGGTGTGCTCGCCTGGGGAACGCTCACGAGCGTGATCAGCGCCATGCGCCAGCTGTCCGATACCGGGCGTGACATTGCGCGCGGCAAGATTGACCTGCAGGTCGACATCGAGAGCAAGGACGAAATCGGCGAGCTCGCTGAAGCGTTTCGCGGAATGATCGCGTACATCGGCGGCGTCGCACATGCGGCCGACCGCCTCGCCAACGGCGATCTTTCCGCCAAGGTCGAAGTGCGCAGCGAACACGACGTCCTGTCGCGCAGCATCAACGGCGCCACCGCAACACTGCAGGGCGTGACGGGCGAAATCGCCACCGTGATCGAAGCGGCGAAGTACGGCGATCTTTCCAAGCGCGGCAACCCGGAGCAGTTCCGCGGTGCGTACGCGGAGCTCATCACGGGCACCAACGTGATGCTCGACGCGGTCATCGAGCCGATCACGGAAGCGAAGGACGTGCTGGCGCGCGTCGCGGCCAAGGATCTCTCGGCGCGGGTGCGTGGCAACTATGCGGGCGAGCATGCGGCGATCAAGGAATCGCTCAACCTCGCGCTCGAAAACATCGCCGAAGTGTTCGCCTCGCTTACGACGGCCATCAGCCAGGTGAACTCGGCGGCGCGTGAAATCGGTGACGGCAGCCAGGAACTGGCGAGCGGTGCCGCCGATCAGGCCGGCGCCATCGATCAGGTGTCGAATCGCATCACGGTGGTCGAGGAGCGCACGAAGGCCAACGCGGCCGATGCCGCCGAAGCCCGCGCCGCCATGGACAAGGCGACGCAGACGACCGAGCAGGGCGTGGAACGCATGACGGCGCTGGCCGATGCGGTGGCCGAGATCAAGCGCTCCGCCGACTCGACGGCCAAGATCGTGAAGACGATCGACGAGATCGCGTTCCAGACGAACCTGCTGGCGCTCAACGCGGCCGTCGAAGCGGCGCGTGCCGGTGATGCAGGCAAGGGCTTCGCGGTGGTCGCCGACGAAGTGCGCAGCCTCGCCATCCGGGCGTCGGAAGCGTCGCGCAATACCGCCACGCTCATCGAGGAGTCGGTGGCGAAGGCGGAGACGGGCGTGCAGCTCAACGAAAGCGTGAAGCGTCGCCTCGAGGAAATCCGGACGGGCGTGCAGCGTGCGACGACCATCATGAACAACATTGCCGAAGGTGCGGTGGAGCAGGAGCGTGAGCTCGCCGAAGTCACGTCCGCCATGTCGCAGATCAGTAGCCTGACGCAGCGGACCGCTGCGAATGCGGAAGAGTCGGCGAGCGCGGCGGCAGAATTGTCAGCGCAAGCGTCGGAAATGCAGGAATTGGCGTCGCAGTTCGATGTGGGTGACCGCGGTCACGCGGCGCCCCGTCAGCAGCAGCAGCACCACCACCACCAGACGCCGACGCGTCGTGCGGTGACTGCACCGAGTGCGGCGCCGGCCGCATCTCGTGGGAAGCGCGTACCGGCGAAGGCAAAGTCTGTCAGCCGTGCAACAGCGGGGGCCGCGGCCAAGAGTGACGATGTCTTCCCGGTGAGTGCGACCGCGCTCATCCCGTTCGACGATGATGACGCGTCTGACGACGTGCTCGGCTCGTTTTGACGTCTCCGCCGGGCGTCGTCGCCTGCGACGCCCGGCTGTCTTCCCAAGACGGAACATGTTTACCGCAGTCCGGCCACAGGATTTCGGACATGGATCGCGTGGTCACGCAGCTGTTGCACCGCAAGGACGGGCTCTGAACAGCCCGTTCGACGCGCAACAGCTGTGACACGTCGTGCCGGAAATGTGACGATAATGACGCATTCCTAAAGATCAATGCGCGGAGCCCGATACCACCTCATGTGGCTCTCGCGGGCGACTAAGCCCAATTCGCGTGATTCGCTGTTCTCTTTCCGACCATTCCATGTTCCGTTCTCTGTCTCTGCGAGCCAAGATTCTGGCTCTCCCCGTTGTCGCTGCGGTGGGTTTTCTGACCACGCTCGGCATTACCCATTATGCACAGGCCGAGGTGGTTTCCATCCGCAAGGGGCGCTCGCCGGCGCTCGATCTTACGCGGGCGCAGTTCGCCCTGCTCGAGAGCTATCAGCGGGCGCTTCTTGACGCGGTGGGTGCGAGCGACACCGCCGCCGTCTCACAGGCGGACACGATCGTCAAGGCCTTTACCGCGACGGGCGACTCACTGTCGTCGAATCCGACGGTGAATCGTACGGAAGAACAGGCCACCATCGCCTTGTTCAAGGCGTATACGGAACAGGCGAAGAGCACGAGCATCGGCATGATCACGGGCTCCACGGAAGATCTCATGGGCGGCATGACCGCCATGAAGGAGAAGTACGCCGCCTTGTCCAAGTCGCTGACGGATCAGATCAACGCCCGACAGAAGGGCGTTGCCGACTCCAATGCGAGCGCCGACAAGGTGCAGAGTACAACGTTGGCGGTCACCACCGGCGTGCTCGTCGTGGCATTGGCCGCGCTCGGTGTGCTCGCCTGGGGAACGCTCACGAGCGTGATCAGCGCCATGCGCCAGCTGTCCGATACCGGGCGTGACATTGCGCGCGGCAAGATTGACCTGCAGGTCGACATCGAAAGCAAGGACGAAATCGGCGAGCTCGCTGAAGCGTTTCGCGGAATGATCGCGTACATCGGCGGCGTCGCACATGCGGCCGACCGCCTCGCCAACGGCGATCTTTCCGCCAAGGTCGAAGTGCGCAGCGAACACGACGTCCTGTCGCGCAGCATCAACGGCGCCACCGCAACACTGCAGGGCGTGACGGGCGAAATCGCCACCGTGATCGAAGCGGCGAAGTACGGCGATCTTTCCAAGCGCGGCAACCCGGAGCAGTTCCGCGGTGCGTACGCGGAGCTCATCACGGGCACCAACGTGATGCTCGACGCGGTCATCGAGCCGATCACGGAAGCGAAGGACGTGCTGGCGCGCGTCGCGGCCAAGGATCTCTCGGCGCGGGTGCGTGGCAACTATGCGGGCGAGCATGCGGCGATCAAGGAATCGCTCAACCTCGCGCTCGAAAACATCGCCGAAGTGTTCGCCTCGCTTACGACGGCCATCAGCCAGGTGAACTCGGCGGCGCGTGAAATCGGTGACGGCAGCCAGGAACTGGCGAGCGGTGCCGCCGATCAGGCCGGCGCCATCGATCAGGTGTCGAATCGCATCACGGTGGTCGAGGAGCGCACGAAGGCCAACGCGGCCGATGCCGCCGAAGCCCGCGCCGCCATGGACAAGGCGACGCAGACGACCGAGCAGGGCGTGGAACGCATGACGGCGCTGGCCGATGCGGTGGCCGAGATCAAGCGCTCCGCCGACTCGACGGCCAAGATCGTGAAGACGATCGACGAGATCGCGTTCCAGACGAACCTGCTGGCGCTCAACGCGGCCGTCGAAGCGGCGCGTGCCGGTGATGCAGGCAAGGGCTTCGCGGTGGTCGCCGACGAAGTGCGCAGCCTCGCCATCCGGGCGTCGGAAGCGTCGCGCAATACCGCCACGCTCATCGAGGAGTCGGTGGCGAAGGCGGAGACGGGCGTGCAGCTCAACGAAAGCGTGAAGCGTCGCCTCGAGGAAATCCGGACGGGCGTGCAGCGTGCGACGACCATTATGAACAACATTGCCGAAGGTGCGGTGGAGCAGGAGCGTGAGCTCGCCGAAGTCACGTCCGCCATGTCGCAGATCAGTAGCCTGACGCAGCGGACCGCTGCGAATGCGGAAGAGTCGGCGAGCGCGGCGGCAGAATTGTCAGCGCAAGCGTCGGAAATGCAGGAATTGGCGTCGCAGTTCGATGTGGGTGACCGCGGTCACGCGGCGCCCCGTCAGCAGCAGCAGCACCACCACCACCAGACGCCGACGCGTCGTGCGGTGACTGCACCGAGTGCGGCGCCGGCCGCATCTCGTGGGAAGCGCGTACCGGCGAAGGCAAAGTCTGTCAGCCGTGCAACAGCGGGGGCCGCGGCCAAGAGTGACGATGTCTTCCCGGTGAGTGCGACCGCGCTCATCCCGTTCGACGATGAATGACGCGTCTGACGACGTGCTCGGCTCGTTTTGACGTCTCCGCCGGGCGTCGTCGCCTGCGACGCCCGGCTGCAGTTTTGTTATTCGAAGAGAGTTTGAATTGTCTTCTCGACATATGGTCTGCGGTCTCTCGGGGCTGACCATTCTCCTCGCCCCGGCCTTCGCCGGCGCGCGGGATGGTACGTCGGACTATCGCATCATTGCGCTGCAGTTCGGCCACTAGATTTCTGACAAGGATCGCGCGGTTGCCGACGGCGACGGGCATCAGCACTTTCCGTCGGTGATTCCGCCCACGGTGCCGCCGCTGGTAGCGCACCTCGCGCCCAAGGCGCAGACGTACTTCGCGTTGGCGTCCGTCGCGTTCACGTTCTGAGGATCACGCCATGACGCGAATCTTCAAGAGCGTAACGCTCGCGCTGGTGGCCATTGTGGCCACCGCCGTGCCGGCCATGGCGCAGGATTTCCCGGTGATCGTGAACAGCGCGAACAGCACGGCGGATCTGTCGGCCGTGGTGGCCGCGAAGCTGTTCCTCAAGCAGTCGCCCAAGTTCCCTAACGGCACGGCGGCCCAGCCGGCCGATCGTGCCAAGGTGAGCGACGATGATGTGATCGCGTATGTGAAGGGGAACCCGGGCGCCATTGGCTAGGTGAGCGCGACTGCGTCCACAGCCGGCGTGAAGGTGGTCGACGTCAAGTAGTCGCGCCTCCGAATCACCAAGCAGCGGGCATCACACAGGATGTCCGTCGCTTTTTGCAATAGGACCGCGAGATTTCTTCAATGCCGTTACATGGCTGTGATAAACCAGTCGTGATTGTCACTACAGAAACTCCGTGAAGATGCCGAAACCCAGAGCAATCGCTGAGGGGGCGTCGTTCGGCCCAGAACTCTGCGAATCGGTTATCGCGAGGTACCAACCTTATACACCGGCCTGCTGGAGATTCCTTGTACACTTCTTTTTCTCGTCGCTGCATTCTGAGCGTCATCGCCGCAGGTGCCTTACTATCCGGAGCGCGCGTGCTGTCGGCGCAGTCGCTCGAAGAACGCCTGACGATTCACGCGTCGCTCAATGCCGGGTACGGCAAGAGCAACGATCTTCCCGTGCTGGGCATTCCCAAAGAAGGCACGGTGGACTATCGCGTCATGACGTTGCAGTTCCGCTATCAGATGGCGCCGAATGATGCCTTTGTGGTGCAGTTGCTCAATCGCCGACTGGGCTCGTCGCCCTTGGCTGGCGTCTTGAATGACGTCACGACGCAGATGGCCTACTGGCAGCATCGGGCGGGCGCGATTACGACCAAAGTGGGGCGGACGCCGTTGCCCCGCGGCTTGACGAACGAAGTCCGATACATCGGTACCGTCTTGCCGTTCTTCCGTCAGCCGTTCGAGATCAGCGGCGACGCTTTTGACGCCGTGGACGGTGTGCTGGTCACCGGCCGTCGTGATCTGGCGAAGGGGTTCGCGGTGGAAGGTCACGCGCACTTCGGCGCCAGTGAGAACCGGTCGGTCCGCGCGACATCCACGGAGCTCACGGTTCGGTCGTCGCGGGCGCACAACATGATTGGCGCACAGGGTTATCTCGATGCCCCTGGTGGCGTCCGCCTTGGCGTCTTTGCCAACAAGTACGAGCGCCGGACGCCCACGCAAACCGGGTTCCGGAACTTTGTGGCGTACTCTGGGCAGATCGATCGCAGCTTTGGTGTGTTGCGCGCTGAACACTTCCGGGAATCGGGTGAATCTCCGGGCGCAGATCTGAAGAGTCGGTATGTCCAAGCAGTCGCGAAGTTGCACCCGCGCATTCACCTTGCGGGTGAGCATATTCGGCAGACGCAGCGCGTTTTCTTCACGGACACCCGCCTCAACACGGACATTCCCTCCGTGCGCGAGACTGGCGCTGCCGTCAACCTCTTTGGTGCCGCCGGAACCGTCTTCAAGTTTGAGCATCGTTGGCGGAACGGGTACACGTACGATGCCTTTGTGGCTCCCACGACGGTCGAAGGCAATACCGTCCGCATCAACCCGTCTCGTGCCACCAACTACTGGATCGCGTCTGTCGCGACGTCGTTCTGAGGATCCTTAACATGAAGACTTCGTTGAAGATGATGGCGCTCTCGCTGGTGGCTCTCGTGGCCACTGCCGCCCCGGCCATGGCGCAGGATTTCAAGGTGATCGTGAACGGTGCGAATAGCACGTCGGGGCTGACGGCCGATGTGGCCGCAAAGCTGTTCCTCAAGCAGTCGTCCAAGTTTCCCAACGGCACGGCCGCCCAGCCGGTCGATCTCGCCAAGTCGAGCCCGGTGCGCGCCGCGTTCAGCAAGGCGGTGCTCAACCGTCCGGTGCCTGCGGTCGAGACGTACTGGCAGCAGCAGATCTTCTCGGGCAAGGACGTGCCGCCGGCCGCCAAGGCGAGCGACGATGATGTGATCGCGTATGTGAAGGCGAACCCGGGCGCCATTGGCTATGTGAGCGCGAGTGCGTCCACGGCCGGCGTGAAGGTGGTCGACGTCAAGTAAGCGCGTTCGACCTTCACCACATTACCCAAACACAAAACCCGGAACTGATCAGTTCCGGGTTTTGTGTTTGGGCAGCGGGTTCGGCTTAAGCGCCGTGCTTCGTGGCGCGCACGCCGAATTCTTCGTACAACACCGCTGCGGCGCGGATGCCGAGCTGGTAATTCTCGTGGCTGATCCACTCGTTGGGGGCGTGCGCGTTTTCGCCGGGAAGGCCGAAGCCCATGAGGAGGACGGGCGCGCCGAGAATGCGCTCGAAGTCGCCGACCACGGGAATGCTGCCGCCTTCGCCGGTAATCACGGGCTCGCGTCCGAATGCGGCTTCGAGTGCTGCTTTACCGGCGTCGATGATCGGCCCCTGCAAGTCGGCGCGCCACGGTTTGCCGCCATGCAGATGCTCCACCATGACCGTGACACCAGGGGGCGCGACGCGATCGACGTGATCCTGCACCAGCTCGGCGATCTTCTCGGGTTCCTGGTCGGGCACGAGACGGAAGCTCACCTTCGCCATGGAGACGGCGGGGAGGACGGTTTTTGCGCCTTCGCCGGTGTAGCCGCTGAGTAACCCATTCACTTCGCACGTGGGGCGCGTCCAGAGGCGCTCGAGCGTCGTATAGCCGGGTTCTCCGCCCAATCCCGTGACGCCGACTTCGTGCATCAGGGCGTCATCGCTGAACGGCAGCGTGCGCATCTGCGCGCGCACATGTTCGGGGAATGGGCGTACGTCGTCGTAGAAGCCGGGAATGGCGATGCGCCCGGTATCGTCGTGCATGGTGGCGAGAATGCGCGCCAAGGCCATAGCGGGATTCACGACGGCACCACCGTACATGCCGCTGTGCAAGTCACCGTTGGCGCCGCGCACGTTGATTTCGAGATACGCCATGCCGCGCAGCGACGAAAGAATGCTGGGAATACCGGGCGCGAACATGGTGCTGTCGGAAATGACGACGGCGTCGCACGCCAGACGTGCCTTCTCGCGATCGAGGAACAGCTCGAGGTTCACACTGCCGACTTCTTCTTCGCCTTCGGCGAGCACGATGACGTTGACCGGCAGCGTCCCGCGTGCCGCGAGATGCGCTTCGAGCGCCTTGATGTGCAGGTAGAGCTGCCCCTTGTCGTCGACGGAGCCGCGCGCGTAAATGCGGCCGCCGCGGAGCGTGGGCTCGAACGCCGGTGAGGTCCACAACTCCAGCGGCTCGGCGGGCTGCACGTCGTAGTGGCCGTAGATGAGCAGCGTCGGCGCGCCCGCTGGTGCCTTGCGCCACTCACCGACGACAATGGGATGTCCCGGCGTGGCTTCGAGCGTGGCGTCGAAGCCGATGCGGGTGAGCGCGTCGGCGACGAACTGTGCGGCCGCCGCGCAGTCGGCTTTGTGCTCCGAACGTGCCGAGACCGAAGGAATGCGCAGGAAGTCGAAGAGTTCGTCGAGCGCGCGTGCGTCGTGCGCATCGCAATACTGCGCGAGATCATCCGGAATTCGGGACATGAGAGAGGCGGTGGGTGAGGGCTATTTGCGACCGACAGTGAGGCCGAGCGCCGCAGCGCCGAGACCGAGTGTGAGCGAAAGCGCGATGTAGGCGACGGCGCGACCGGTGCGTCCCTGCTGCAACAACAGGAGGGTTTCGGCGCTGAAGGTGGAGAAGGTGGTGAAGCCACCACACAGCCCCGTGGTGAGCGCGAGGCGTAATAGTTGATTGCTGTCGGGGGCGTCGAAGAGTCTGCTGAGCAGGCCAAGCAGGAAGGATCCCGCCACGTTGATGAGCAGCGTCGCCAGAGGAAAGGCCGCAGTGGCTGGTGTCATGAGGAGCGTGGCGAGATAGCGCAGCACACTTCCGGCGGCGCCACCGATGGCGACCGCCGTGACGGTGGCGAGTGTCGGCGTGCCGTTCACGACTGAGGCGGGTGCGTGGGGCTCGCGCGCGGAACATCACGCGCAATGCGATACAACCACACACGGCGTGTGCCGACTTCGCCGCTCTGACGACGGAGCACGACGAGCGCGCCCTGTTTTGTCTCCGTGAACCACGAGCCGACCACGCGCGCGAGCGAATCGCCCTTGGCGTCGGCATCGAAGGCCACGACGAGTCCATCGCCCGGGCGCACTTTCTGCCAGGCGTTGGGCCACAGGTCATACTGGTTCGTGCGACCACCAAGGTTGAGGGCAAACACCATCGGCTGATCGGGAAGATGGAATGCCAACTCGGAGGCATCCTGATAGCGATCGGCCGCCACCCACCGGTCCACCGTCCCGTCGAGAAACGGGTCTTGGCGGGCGGTCTGCATGGCGGCAGCGAGCGTCGTCCATCCGTGGGCGCGGGCGATGGGGTCTTTGCGCGGCGCCACGGGCAGCACGGGCGTGAACGCCTGGACGCCAACGATGGCCAGCAGCACCGCAGCGAACGCCAGGCCACGTCGCCACCACACCCTGCGCACGGTGGACTGCTCGCTGGTGGCGAGCAGCATCATGGCGCCGGGGTAAATCATGGCGGACCAGTTGGCTTCGACGGGACGGCGCCAGGCACTCACGGCAAAGAACGCCAGTGGCGCCACGGAGATGACCGCGAAGGCGAAGCGGCGCACGCTGGTGTCGGTGGGCTGCGCCGTATGGCGCGCGGCCCAGCCGTCGCGCAGGGCCCACCATACGACCATCGCCAGCAATCCGAAGAGAATCGGTGATGCCAGCCCGATCTGGCCGCCGATCATTTCGAGTTCACGCGAGAGCGGGTTGCCGCGGGCGGCGGCATTGAACCCATGCCCAAGCTGAAAGCGGAACGAGATCCAGTTATTGAGGGCGTTCCAGACCACCACTGGGGCAAAAAGCGTAAGGGCGATGGCGCTGGCCACCCACGGACCGGCATCGAGATAGCGCCGGCGAAGCGCGGGGTGCACGAGGCACGCGACCACGAGCCCCATGGGCAATAGGACCGCGGTGTATTTGGACAAGAACGCGCCGCCGAGCGCGACGCCGGCGACCACCCACCAGGCGAAGCTCGCGAGTGACCGGACGGGATGCGCCAGCGCCCGTTCGACGGCCAATAGGGCGACCATGGCCGTGGCGAAGAGCGCGGCGTCGGGGGTGGCGAGTACGAGGCCGAGGGTGGCAATGGGGAGCAGCGCCATGAGCATCGCGGCCCGACGGGCGGCGGTAGCGCCCGGCGCGCCTCGCCCGGCGAGTTGCCACGCGCAGATCACCTGCGGCCCCATGCGTGACCAGCGCGGCGATGGCCGGCCCAGCCCGGACACCCGCGAGCGTGTTGCCGAAGAGCTCGACGCCCAGCGTGATGAGGAGGGCGATGCCCGGCGGATGATCGAAATAGCCCCCTTCGAGCCGGCGCGTCCATTCCCAGTAATAGGTCTCGTCGGGGAGCAACGGGACGAACGCCGACAGGAGCAACCGGAGCAGTGCGGCTCCAACGATCCAGCCGGCGACCAGCAGCCACTGCGTGGTCCGTTCCTGCCGGGGGAGAGAAGGCGCAGCGTTTTCCATGACGTGCGTAAGTTGCATGGGGGAGAGCACGAGTTGAAGCGGCGCTCGGCGCTCGGCCGGCGCTCGGCGCTCGGCGCTCGAGATCTCAGTCTCCAGACTCAAGACTGAGAAGTTGAGAAGTTGAGAGTCGAGAGCCGAGCCTTTGATAGGAGTGAGAGTCGAGTAACGCAGCAGCGAGAGGCCAGACCTCGCCTCTCGCTGCTGCGTTACTCGACTCTCACCGCCTATCCGGGCTGGCCTCTCGCCATCTCGGCCTCTCCGTCTCGATTCTCCCACGCAGATCGGAGAAGCGAGGAGGGTGAGCCGCATGAGCCTCGTTGTCCCGGCCGGAGTCTTGCAGCCGCTGTTGTGTCCGTGCTTGCCCGCAGGCGAACGCCCCGTCAGCTTGAAGGAGCATGCCTTGAGCCCCGACGTGCCCGTGGCGTAACGGTTACGGCTGCCGACGGGGAGGCGTCCTCTAGTTGGTACCACCCGGCTGACCCGCATGGGTCGGCCGCACTTCACTCTTTGTTTCCAGGACGGAGCTGCATGTTGGCCGCAGACCGCATTGTGTCTTTCTCCCCTGCGTTGGGAGCCCGTCGGGTGAGCGCCGCACTGCTTGTGGCCGTGCTCGGTGCCACGACGGCGTGCCTCGATCTCAAGCCGCCCACCGCCTGCACGGTGAGTGCGGCGCCGGCGTCACTGACGCTGCCGGTGAACAGCGCCGCCACGATCGTCGGCACGGCCTTCAACTGCGACGGCAACTCGATCCGCAGCAAGAAGGTGAATTTCTCGTCGAGTAACTCGGCAGTCGTCACCGTCACCACGGAAGGCAGTGTGATCGCCGTGGGGGTAGGGAACGCCACGGTCTCCGCCACCGCCGACGGCAAGAGTGCGTCGGTCCCGGTCACCGTCACACCGGAACAGGCGGCGTCGGTGACCGTCACGCCGAACACGCTCACGCTGCGCCGCACCAATACCCGCCAGCTGGTAGCCGTCGCGCGCAACAACCAGAACGTCATCATCACGGGGCGGACGTTCCGCTGGAGCTCGAGCAACTCCTCCATTGTATCGGTCGACCAGAACGGTTCGCTCACGGCGATTGCTGCGGGAGGACCGGTGGTCATTACGGCAGAGTCGGACCAGACGGTCGGGAGCGCCGGCATCCTCGTGACAGAGATCCCCATTGGCGCGTGCAGCCTGACCCCGTTGAACAGCAAGGTGACGGTTGGGCAGAGCGCGCAGCCGGTGCTGGCGTTGCGGGATACCGCCAACAACCCGCTGCCGACGCTCGGCCGTGCCATCAGCTGGACGAGCGACAACGAAACCGTCGCGATCGTATCGAATTCGGGATTTGTGACGACCCGACGGGCAGGACGGGCGACGATCACCGCCTCACCCATCGAGAATCCGCAGATCCGTTGCACGGCGACCGTCGAAGCCGTGGATCCCCGCATCGACAAGGTCATCATTTCGCCGCGCGTGGGCTCGCTCCGCCTCGGTGTCCCGCGGTCCTTCGGCCTGCTGCTGCTCGACTCTGCGAACGTGCAGATTCCCACGGGCCGCATTGTCACCTGGAGCACCAATACCCCCACGGTGGTTCAGGTCTCGCAGGTTGGCATCGTCACCGGGCTCACCCTCGGCACCGCCCGCATCATCGCCAGCTCGGAAGGCGTGAGCGATACAGTGACGCTCTCGGTGACGCGCGTCCCGGTGGCGACCGTTGCGGTAACCCCGTTGCAGGCGACCGTCACCGAAGGGCGGACAGTCCAGCTCCGCGCGACGGTCACCGACTCGGCCGGCGTCGACGTGACGGATCGCCCGGTGGAATGGCTCACGAGCGATCCGGCACGCGCTACCGTGAACAGCGACGGACTCGTCACGACGATCTCGGCAGGCACCGTCGTGATCTCGGCGACCGCTGAAAACCGGGCGAGCCAAGCCTCCATCATCATCCAGCAGATCCCGGTCGACTCGATCATCGTGTCGGCGACGTTCTCGATCGCGCGCGGCAGCACGCTGCCGTTCGCCATCGAGCTGCGCGACGCGGCGGGCACCATTCTTCGCAACAGGGCCGTGGACGTCCGCAGCAGTAGGCCCGACGTGGCCAACGTGCCGTCCACGACCTCGACGGCGCAGGTGGCTGTGACGGGCCTGCAGGTGGGTACCGCTACGATCACGCTGCAGGCACTCAACAGCGCGACGGGTCAGGCGCAAGGCAAGGTCAGTACGGTCACGGTGACCGTCACGGCGCCGACGGTGGGAGCCACATCGCCACCGCCTGCGGCTCTCAAGCGCTGATCCCCGTGTGATAAATTGAGGAGTCCCCGTCTCACGATGGGGACTCCTCGACGTTTCCCCCCGGCGTCCAGCCATTCCGAGCATCCCGTCATGTCGTCCGTCGCTGTTCCTGCCAAGCCGTCGTTCCTGCGTGAGCTGTTCGCGGGGGACATCAACGAGTCGTTGCTCTTTCCGTATCCGGCCACGCTCGATGCGCGCGATCCTG
The DNA here is from genome assembly GCA_023910675.1 of Gemmatimonas sp. Classification (GTDB taxonomy): domain Bacteria; phylum Gemmatimonadota; class Gemmatimonadetes; order Gemmatimonadales; family Gemmatimonadaceae; genus Gemmatimonas. The sequence goes on along the minus strand of JAAVWC010000017.1, from coordinate 48,612 downwards.
ATGAAGCGCGCACCGTGCAGCGCCTCGTGGATGCGGTCAATGCCATGGTCGCCTCAGGGCTGATCGATCCGACGCGCTTTGACGAGCAGGAGAGCATCGACGAGGCGGTGGTGCAGGCATTCGCCAAGGCAGGCCTGCTCGCGTTGACCATTCCCAAGACGTACGGGGGACTCGGCCTGTCGGCGAGTGCGTACGCCCGCGTCTTCGGTGCGGTCGCGTCCATCGATGCGTCGCTCGGTGTGCTCATTGGCGTGCACTGTGGTCTTGGCAGCAAAGCCATCGTGATCGCAGGCAACGATGTGCAGAAGGCGCGCTATCTGCCGGGACTGGCGCGCGGTGAAACGCTCGCCGCCTACGCGTTGACGGAGCCGGAAACCGGTTCCGACGCACAGCATATCGTCACGCGCGTCGAACGCAGTGCGGACAATACGGGCTGGGTCGTGAATGGTCGGAAGCACTGGATCGGCAATGGACAGCGCGCGGGCGTGATCGCGACGTTCGCGCAGACGCCGGTGCAGCGGAACGGCGAGACGGTCATGCGTCCCACGGCGTTCCTCGTGCGTCCCGACATGCCCGGATTCCGTGTGGATGGCACGATTCGCAAGCTGGGCATTCGCGCGTCGACGCAAGCCGAGTTGGTGTTCGAGAATCTCTTCGTCCCCGACGACCATGTGCTCGGCGAAGTCGGGAAAGGCTTTCGCGTGGCCGTGAATGCACTCAACGCGGGACGCCTCTCGCTCGCGTCGGGGTGCACGTCAGCGTGCAAGAAGTTACTGGGGGAGTTTACGCGCTACGCGGAAGCCCGCACCCAGTTCGGCGACAGGCTGGCGAGCTTCGAGATCACGCAGCGCAAGATGGCCACCATGGCGAGCGAGACCTACGCCGCAGACGCCATGGTCGGCGCACTCGCCGCGGCGCTCGACACGGACCACGTCGATGCCTCACTCGAAGCCGCGTGCATCAAGGTGTTTGCGAGCGAATTGGTATGGCGATGCTCCGACGAACTGGTACAGCTGGCCGGTGGTCGCGGGTTCGTGAAGCCGTGGCCGTACGAGCGGTACCTGCGCGATGCGCGCATCAATCGCATTTTCGAAGGGGCCAATGAAATCCTGCGCCTGTTCGTTGGGCTGAACGGGATTCAAGGTCCCGCCGAAGCGCTCAAGGAAATTGCCGGCGCGCTCAAGAACCCGATTCAGAACTGGGTGCTCGTCTCCAGTTTTGCGGCCGATCGTGTGGCCAGTGCGTTCGGCAAGCGCGAGCGTTTTCAGATGACGCTGCATCCGCTGCTCAAGACGCATGCGACGTACGTCGAGAAGCACGTGGCAGAGCTCGCCAAGGCCACGCAGCAGGCCGTTACGACGCACAAGAAAGAGATTCTGCAGCGACAGCTGGTGGTGGAGCGCCTAGCCGACATGGCGATCGAACTCTATGCGCGCGCCACGACCATCTCACGCACGCAGACGCTCATCGAGGAGCGTGGGGCGGATGCCTGTGTGCGCGAGATTGCGCTCACGGAGCTCTTCTGCGTGCAGAGCGGACGCCGCTTCCGCGCGCTGCGTGTGGAGCTCGACAGCGACGCGGGCGAGCAGATTGATGCGCTTCGCCGTTCCATTGCGCAGCGTGTCCGTGCCGAACATGGCTACGCCTCGAGCGATGCCTTGCTCGATGTGGCCGTACCGCCGCTGCCTTCGTGGAGCCTGACGCGCGATGAACAGGCGCGCGCCGTGGAACCCACGCGGTAAGCCGTCAGACTTCGTGTTTGAGCAGACCGAGCTTGAGCGCGAACTTCACGTAGTCGGTGCGGTGCGTGAGGCCGAGCTTCTCGCCAATGCGCTGCTTGTACGTGTCGACCGTCTTGGGCGATATGGTGAGATGCTCACCGATTTCCGGCGCCGTATAGCCCTCGGCGACCATTTTCAGCACGACCTGTTCGCGATCGGTGAGCTTCTCGAAGCGCGTGCGCTCTTCGGCGTTGCCGTCGCGCTTGGCGAGGCCGCGCGCGAGTGCGCGGGCGGCGGTGGGCTGCACGTACACATCACCGGCGGCCACGGTGCGCACCGCGTCGACCAGTTCGCGATCGGCGACCGACTTGAGCAGGTACCCGCCCGCGCCCGCTTCGAGAAGCGCGACCAGATGCTCATCTTCGGTGTGCATGGTGAGCACCAACACACGACGCGTTGGCGGTTCGTCGGAGCGCTGCACACGCGCGGCGTTGGCCTTCTGCAGCTCACGGGTGGCCGTGAGCCCATCCATGTCGGGCATGGAGAGGTCCATCACGATCACGTGCGGATCGAGCCGTTCGGCCAGCACGAGGGCATCCTTGCCGGACCCACCCTCGCCAACGACGGTGATGTCCTTGGCGGTCGACAGTACGGCTTTCAGACCGGAGCGGACGATCTGATGGTCGTCGACGAGAACCACGCGGATGAGGTCAGGACGCATAGCGGAAAATTACGACGTGGACCCAAGTTCCGGAAAGCCCTCGCGGGCTAGACCTGCTCGTTTCCGAACGCGGTTTCGCCGCTCTTGAAGATCCGGAACAGGTACACGAAGCTGGGCAGCAGAATGGCGGTCCCGATGGCGAGCGCTCCGACGGTGAGCTGGAGCGTGACGTGCGGCGCCGCGAGGGACGTAATGGTGCGATCCGGGGGGAGAATCCAGGGGAATTGCGTCCAGGCCCATCCCCACAGGATGAAGCTGGCCTGTGCCGCGGCCGCCAACCGTGCCACCTGAAAGCGACGAGTCCCCAATGCCCAGAGCGACAGCGCTGCGGCCAACGCGGTCACGCCATGCATGGCCAATGCGGTGGTGCCGCGGGTAAGCCCACTGAAGAGGAGCGGATTTTCCACGCGCGCCACGAGCAGGGTGGCGGCGGCGGTCAACAGCAGCGCGAGTTGCGCCTGCTGGGCGCGGCGGCGAAAGAGATCGCGGAGCGCGTCGTCGGGGGCTTCGACGGTCAAATAGCTCGCCGCCAGAAAGGCGAAGAGCATGAGCGTGAGCAGCCCGACCGCCCACGGGAAGGGCGACGCGCACCACGGGTTGATGAAGCGCTGCATGAAGGTCAGCGCCGCGGCCTCCTGCGCCGTGCGCATGGGGACCGCACCACTGGCCACGGTCCCGAGGCACACCCCAAGAATGATCGGCGTGAGCAAGCTGGCCATGGAAAAGATGCGTCCCCAGCGGCGCTGCACGGTGTCCTGCTTGCTGTCGTAGGTGCGAAAGGTGAACGCGGACCCTCGCAAGACGATTCCCACCAGCATGATCGTGATGGGAACGTGCAACTCGGTGGAGAGGTGCGCGAACGCCTTGGGGAAGCAGGTGAAGAGCAACACCACCACGAGAATGAGCCAGACGTGGTTGGCTTCCCAGATGGGTCCGATGGCGTTGGCAATGAGCGCGCGCTGTTCATCGCGGCGCTGCCCGCGAGCAACGAGATCCCACACGCCACCGCCAAAATCCGCGCCGCCGAGCAGCACGTACGCATTCAGCGACAGCACCATGACTCCCGCCACGATGTGCGGCAGCGTCCACGTGATATCCGTGGGACTCACGGCGCGTTGGTGCTCGGGCCCTGATGCGCGCCGGTCACGCGCAACGCAATCGGCAGTTCATTGGTCAGCCCCAGTGGTGCGGGGGTTACCCCCGTCTTGAGGATCTGACGCCAGAGCAGGAAGAGCACGGTGATGGCCAAGCCGATGTACAACGCGGTGAACAAGGTGAACGTGACGCCGAGGCCCGGCATCGGCGTTACCGCTTCGGCGGTCCGCAACACGCCTTGCACGATCCATGGCTGACGTCCGACTTCGGTCACCGTCCATCCGGCCTCGAGCGCAATGAACCCGAGCGGCGACGCAAGCATGATCGCGAGCAGAAACCGCCGGTCGTCGGGGAGCGCCACGCCCCGTCCGCGCTTGCGCTGCCACCAGCGAAACGCACCGAACAGTGCGAGCGCCGCCATGATGGAGCCGCAGCCGACCATGATCTGAAACGCCAAGTGCACGATGCCCAGCGGCGGACGATCCTCGGCCGGTACACTCTCCACGCCCGGTACGACCGCGTTGGGATCACCGTGCAACAGTAATGAGATGGCGCCGGGAATTTCGATGGCGCCGCGGTGCTCGAGCGTGGCTTCGTTGGGCCATCCACCAATGACGAACGCCGCGGGGCCCGTGCGCAGGTGCCCTTCCATCGCGGCCAGCTTCACCGGCTGACGTTCAGCGACGTCGCGCGCACTCCAGTCACCGCTGAGTGGTTGCACCACCGCTGCGGGCAAGCCGATCATGAGCGCGATCTGCAGCGCCGCACGATGGAAGGCGCGATGCAGCGTGCCACGCCAGAGCGCCAACGCGTGTACGCCGGCCACTGCGAAACCCGTCGCCGCAAAGGCGGCAAGCGTCATGTGCACGATCTGCGATGGCGCCGCCGCATTGAACATCGCCGCGAACGGATCGACGTTGGTCACTTGCCCATTCACCATGTCGAACCCGGCGGGGGCGTTCATCCACGCATTCGCGCACACCACGAAGGCGCCGCTCAGCGCGCCACTGACCGCCACGACCACGCCCGCCGCCAAGTGCGCGCGCGGCGGAATGCGCTTCCACGCATACAGGTATATGCCAAGAAAGATGGCTTCCGTGAAGAACGCAAACCCTTCGAGCGAGAACGGCATGCCGATGACGGCACCGGCATGCTCCATGAACGTGGGCCACAGCAATCCAAGTTCGAAGCTGAGCACCGTGCCCGACACGGCACCGACGGCAAAGAGAATGGCTGTCCCCTTCGCCCATCGCTTGGCCAACTCCAGTAACACCGGATCACGCGTCTTGAGCCAGCGCCACTCCGCAATGACCATGAGCGCTGGCATGCCGATGCCGACCACGGCAAAGACGATGTGGAACGCCAGCGACATCGCCATCTGCGATCGCGCGAACAATAGATCTGACATCATGCGGAACAAAGAACCAGCGCGTAGCGGGGGTTCCTCAACCCGTCACACTGGCGAGAATCTGCCCCGAGCAATGCCCGAAGCCAATTCGTCCCACGCCGTCACGCTCGGCATACGCCGTCATGATGACCTCGTCGCCATCGGCCAGAAAGCCGCGGGTCTCTCCATTGGGCAGCGTAATGGGCTCGGCCCCTCGCGACGTCAACTCGAGCAGACAACCACGACTGTCAACCGACGCGCCCGAGATCGTGCCGCTCCCCAACAGATCGCCCGAACGCAGGTTGCAGCCAGTGCTCGCGTGGTGTGTGAGCATCTGGGCAAAACTCCAGTACAGATCGAGCGCACTCCCCTGCGAAATTCTCACCGCCGGTTCGTTGGCCTCGCGCATGCGCGGCGTTCGTAACCAGACTTCCACGGTGAGAGCAAAGCCGCCCTGCGCACGATCGGATGCCGCCGTGAGATAGGGCAGTGGAGCGGGATCACCCTCGGCGCGCGGTGCCAGCGGCGCACGGAACGGCTCGAGCGCTTCCAGTGTGACCACCCACGGACTGATCGTACTCGCAAAGTTCTTGGCGAGAAACGGGCCGAGCGGTTGATACTCCCAGGCCTGGATGTCGCGTGCCGACCAATCGTTCAGCAGACAGAGTCCCCACAGATGCGCTTCGGCATCCGCGATGGCGATCGTGTCGCCCAGTGCATTGCCGGTCCCGACGAACGCGCCGAGCTCCAACTCGTAATCGAGTGAGCGCGAGGGCCCCACCGAGGGCTCGGCGTCATTGGGCCCTTTCCGTTGCCCCGATGGCCGCCGCACTGCGGTCCCCGACGGCACGATACTCGACGCGCGTCCGTGATACCCAATGGGCACCCACTTGTAGTTGGGGAGCAGCGGATTGTCGGGACGAAACATGGCGCCCACGTTGGTGGCGTGGTGCACCGACGCATAGAAGTCGGTGTAGTCGCCCACCTGCACCGGCAGAAACAGCTCCGCGTCGCGCTGCGATACGAGCGCATACTGCGCCGTCTGACGACCATGGGCCGACGCGCCGTCGCGCAGCAGTTCGAGCACGGCGGTGCGCAACGCGCGACGCGCCGCACTCCCGAGCGCCATCAGTGCATTGAGCGAGGGTGAGGCGCAGGCGCGGGCGGCGCGCTGAAGGACATCGCGTATCTCGGGATCGCCTCCATCAAACAGGCCGGCCGCCTGACAGGCGGCGAGGTCGAGAATGTCGTCGCCGATGGCCACGCCAACCCGCGGCGCTTCGGTGCTGTGGGCCCGGCGGAACACGCCGAACGGCACATTCTGCAGCGAGAAATCAGGGTGCCCATTGGCGCTGGTCACCCAGCTGCGAGTTGGAGCGGAGGCGTTCATGCTGTTGGCGGTGAGAGGCACGTCAGATCCAGCCCATTGCACGGTTTTCGTCGACGGGTTCGGTGAAGGAGCAGGAGCCGATGCTCACCAGCATGCGTTCGCGCACCTGTTGCAGCAGCGCGCGACTGATCGTGATGATCCCGTACGGACCATGCCAGGCCACATGGATGTCATTGAATTCGATGGATGCGGCGTTGGATTCGTTGAGGAGCAGGAGCGCGTCTTCATCGCTGCCGCCCTTGGCGATCACGGCAGCCGCGAGCAGTACGTTGAGCATGCCGAACATGCGTGCCGTCGCCGCGTCGGGTTCGTATGTGAGCCGGTACGCACCGCACAACGGGTGATGCAATCCTGCGGTGGCTTTGGCAACCACGTCGTGCGTCACGAGGGCACGCAGGAAGCGCACGATCGCGGCGGCGGGCGGGAAGGCGTCGGCCACCGTGCCGCCGGTGCGCATCTTGGCGCGGCGCCCCGTACTCGCGATGGCCTGCACCAGCACATCGACGGTCGCGTCGAGCGGCACTTCGAAGTACACCGCGAGGGACGCCGGCAGCTGCTCGTGCAGCGAGACGATTTCCTGAACCGATGTGACCTTCACCTCGTAGGCGTCGACCTTGGCCCCGCATTCTTCGAAGCAAACCCGATGTCGCTCGTTGAAGGCTGCGATGGCCGCGAGATCGGCCTCGACATCACCGGTACCCGTGACCGACAACCGCCACGGGATGGCGCCGGCGTCGCGCGGCAGTAGCGGATCTGCACTGGCGGAGAAAGCATCGAGCCGTGAGGCCGGGCAGATAAACCGCCCCAACATCCAGCCCGACCCGCCGGCGCGGTAATGCGCGAAGTTGCGCACCGCCTTCGGAATGTCGAGGGAAGCCGGCGGAAAGAGTCCGGCATAATCGACGATCCCTTCGAGCAGAATACGGGACGCGCGTTCGGTTGGCGGAGGGAGTTTGACAGGCATGGCAGGAGACTCCGTCCGTTTCACAAGCCGTCGAAGTCGAGAGCGAGGTCGAGCGCCGGCGCAGAGTGCGTCAGCGCTCCGATGGAAATGCGATCGACACCCGTTTCGGCAATGGCGCGGACGGTATCGAGCGAGACACCACCCGAGGCCTCCGTGACGACACGCCCACGGCAGCGCGAGACCGCCTCACGCAGCTGATCGAGCGACATGTTGTCGAGCAGGACCCAATCGGCACCGGCGGCAACGGCGGCGTCGACCTGCGCGATCGTATCGCATTCGACCTGCACGGGCGTGCCGGTCAGCGCGAGCGCACGCGCACGGGCGACGGCCATCGCCATGTCGCCCCCAATGGCCGCGAGGTGATTGTCCTTGATGAGCACCCCGCTGCGCAGATCGAGGCGGTGGTTGGTGCCTCCACCGGCACGCACCGCGTACTTCTCGAGCGAGCGCCACCCCGGCGTGGTTTTGCGGGTGTCCAGAATCAGCGCCCCCGTGCCCTTCACCGCGTCGGTGAAGCGGTACGTCAACGTCGCGATTCCCGAGAGATGCTGCAGATAGTTCAGCGCGGTGCGCTCAGCGGACAACATGCCGCGCGCGTGTCCCGTGAGCGCCATGACCGTGTCACCGGCTTTCACGCGCGTGCCGTCTTCGGCTTCGATGCGAATGGTGACGTTGGCATCGAGCTGACGGAACGCGTCGACCGCCAGCGGAATGCCGGCGATCACCCCGTCACGTCGCGCGACGATCGAGCAGCGCACGTGGCGCGTGCTGACCACCGTCGCGAGCGTGGAGATGTCGTTGAACGCTTCGTCTTCCTGCAATGCCACCCGCACGCGCGCGGCCGTTTCATCGGCACTGAGTGGAAACGCGAGCGGTGACACAGTTACCGCGCGTGTATCGAGCGGGGTAATCGTCCGCGGGGCCACGGCCATGTGCGACGTTGGCGGCGTCGGGCGGAGCGGCGGGTGGAAAGAGCTCATTCGCCAGGGGCCTCTGGGCCGAAGGGGCTGACGCCGGCATTTCCGCCGATGCTCACCATGCGCGCGATCGCCGTCCGCGCACGCGCGGCCATTTCCTCGGGGACGGTAATGCGGTGCTGCATATACTGCAGCGCATCGCGCACCTTGGGGAGCGTCGTGACCTTCATGTACGAGCACTGCGCGCGGTCATTGGCCGCAATGAAGTGCTTGGTGGGATTCTCACGGCGCAACCGGTGCAGAATCCCGATCTCGGTGGCCACGATGAACGTGTCCTGCGTGGTCTGCGACGGACGCTTGATCATCCCCTCGGTGGAGAGAATGTGCGCGTTCTCCTTGTCGACCGCGCCGGCACTCATCGCCTCCACCACCGACGTGGCGCAGCCGCACTCGGGGTGAATGAGGAACTCCGCGCCGGGGTGCTGCGCGCGTGTCCGTGTGATATGCTCGGGATCGATGCCCGCATGCACATGACACTCGCCCATCCACACGTGAATGTTCTCCCGCTTGGTTTCGCGGCGGACATGCGCGCCGAGGAACATGTCGGGGAGGAACAGAATCTCTTGGTCGGCGGGAATCGCGTTGATCACTTCGACGGCATTACCCGAGGTGCAGCAGTAATCGCTCTCCGCTTTCACTGCGGCGGTCGTGTTGACGTAGGCGACGACCACCGCGCCCGGATGCTCGGCCTTCCATGCGCGCAGTTGGTCCGCATCGATGGTGCTGGCCAGCGAGCAACCGGCGGCGAGATCGGGAAGCAGCACGGTTTTCTGTGGCGACAGGATCGCGGCGGTTTCCGCCATGAAGTGCACGCCGCAGAAGACGATGACATCGGCTTCGGTCTTGGCCGCTTCGCGCGAGAGTCCGAGCGAGTCGCCCACATAGTCGGCCACGTCCTGAATTTCGGGACGCTCGTAGTTGTGCGCGAGAATGACCGCGTTTTTCGCCTTGGCGAGGGCGCGGATTTCAGCCGCGAGCGCGGGATCGTAGTGAGCTTCGAGGACGGTCATGCTGGGAGAGAATGCAGGAAGCAAAGTGTCGCAGGATCGGCAGACGGCGCGGGGTCACGTGCCCGGCACTCACCAGGTGATGTGGCGCCCCTGCCATTTCCGGCGGGTCTTTGGAAAATCGCTCCGGAAGTGCCCTCCCCGCGACTCCTTGCGCAGGAGGGATGCTTCGGCCACGAGGGTGGCGGTCGTAAGCAGGTTGCGCTCTTCGGTGGCACCAGGCGGAAGCCGCTCACCCACCCGCTGGAGGGCGTTGAGGCAGCGCCGGAGTCCCGGAGCGGTGCGGGCGATGCTGGCGTGATCCCACATGATCTGCCGGATTTCGTCGGCGGCCACCTGTGCGGCGCCGCGGTCGGCGAGCGGCGGGACATCCCAGGGAGCAAGCTCCGGCTCGGCGAGCTCTTCCGGGGTCTGCACCATATCGCGGGCGACCCGCTCGGCAAACACGAGCCCCTCGAGGAGGGAGTTCGACGCCAGGCGGTTGGCACCATGCACCCCGGTCCGCGCCACTTCCCCCACCGCGTACAGTCGGGGGACACTGGAGCGACCCGCCAGGTCTGTCATGACCCCGCCCATCATGTAGTGCGCGGCCGGCGTGACGGGGATGGGCTCGAAGCGGGGGTCGATGCCGCGAGCACGGCAAAGCACCGTGATCCCCGGGAATCGGGTCAGGAACTCCTCCCCCAATTTGGTCGCGTCGAGAAAGACCCGTCCGTGCGCCTGCTGCTCCCGGAAGATTTCCCGGGCCACCACATCGCGCGGGGCCAATTCGGCGAGCTTGTGACGGCTTGGCATGAACCGCTGGCCACGCCCATTGAGCAGGATAGCCCCTTCGCCACGCACCGCCTCGGAAATGAGCGCCAGCGGGTTTTCCGGGGTGTCGAGGGCGGTCGGGTGGAACTGCACGAACTCCATGTCCGCCAGCCGGGCACCCGCTCGGTGTGCCATGGCAAAGCCGTCACCGGTGGCGACCTGCGGATTGGTCGTATAGCGGAAAATCTGCCCGCAGCCGCCCGTGGCGAGCACCGTGGCGTCGGCGACGATTTCCACGGGCATGCCTGCGATGGAGACCCGTACCCCAGCGCACTGCACCCCGGATTCGTCCTCTACCAAGAGCAGATCGAGGACGCGGGCGGTCTCGTGTACCGTGATGGCCGACGATTCCCGAACCTTGGCGACGAGCGTCCGAGCCACCTCCGCCCCCGTCTGGTCGCCGTGGGCGTGGACAATGCGGTGGCGGGAGTGGGCGGCCTCTTTCCCCAGCTTGAAATCGCCGTCCGGGTCGAGATCGAAACGGGCGCCGGCGGCCTGCAGCTCCCGCACACGGGCCGGTCCCTCCTCGACCAGCACCTGGACCGCCTCACGATCACACAGGGCGGCCCCGGCGGCCAAGGTGTCCTCCCGATGCAGTTCGGGGCTATCCCCGGCCCCGAGCGCAGCGGCGATGCCGCCCTGTGCGTATGCCGTGGCAGAGTCGAACAGCGTGCGCTTGGTGAGCACGGTCACGGGGCCGTGGGCCGAGGCCCGCCACGCCGTGTGCAAACCAGCCACTCCGCTGCCAATCACCAGGAACCGGGTGCGGATCCGTTTGGTCATAGTAGTTTCAAGTAAAGGACATCGGGTCCCCAACTGAACCCCTGGCCAGAGCTCCGGCCACTTTCTCTCAGCATCTTTTCGCTTTTAGGAGACGTCATGCGTTTGACGTTCATGGCAGGTGCCGTGGCGGCTGTGTCGTTCACCGGCGCACTTCCCGCGACGCTTACCGCTCAGCCCGGCGGTGTGTCGGCCACCTGTACGATCGACGTGAATCAGCCCAAGGAGCTGGCGCTTCAGTCGCTCAGCTTCCAGCAGGCCAAGGCGGCGACCGCCCCCGAGCAGCGCAAGAAGCTGCTCACGCAGATGATCAAGGAGCTGGATACGAAGCCGGAGCGTTATGCGAAGAACGCCACGGGCTACCAGTTCATGCTCAGCGAAGTGCTCAAGATGTGGGCGATCGAGCCCGGCATCCCGGCGGCTCCGGTTCGCAGCACGCTGGGCTTCGTGAGCGCTCCGACCGACCCGATCGACCTCGTGATCGCGATCGACGCCGCCTACAAGGCGATCGTCGCCGCCGCGCCCGCGTGTGAAGCCGACATCAAGGCGCAGCGGCAGAACGAGCTGTGGCTGGCGCAGACGCAGGCGGCCCTCTCGGCGTCGAGCGCGGGCAAGCTCGATTCGGCCGAGTATTACGCCAAGCGCTCGATGCTGATGAGCGACGGCCCGTACGCGCATTACGTGCTCGCCAATGTGGCGAATCAGCGGAACGACAAGAAGGGCGCGATGATGCATTGGAAGCACGTCGTCGATCGTTCGGGCGCGGACACGTCGTACCGTGAGCTCAAGAACGGCTCGATGTACTACATGGCCATGACGTCGCTCGAACTGGCGTCTGCGGCACAGGGCGCAGACCAGCAGGCGCAGGCGCGCGAGGCGGCCGGTTACTTCAAGGCGCTCATTGCCGCCACGCCGGACAGCCCGGATGTGGCCAACCACTTCAACAACTGGGCGGAAGCGCTCACACTGGCCAAGGACACGGCCAACCTGCCCTCGGTGTACGCCGACATGATCGCCAACCCCAGCAAGCACAGCGACATCGTGCTGGCCGTCGGCGGCGTCGTGGCGACCCGTGCCAACCGCACGGACGACGCGCTCAAGCTGTTCGAAGCCTCCGTCGAGCGGAATCCGAACAGCCGCGACGGGCTGCGCAACGTGGCCGCCTCACTGTACGCGAAGGACCGTTTCAAGGACATGTTCGGCCCGAGCGCGAAGTTGGTGGCGCTCGACCCCAACAACTACGATGGCTGGATGATGTTCGCCTACGCGTCGCAGGGGCTTGCGAAGAATGTGAAGCTCCCCGCCGAGAAGAAGGCGTGGACGGATTCGCTGGTGAAGTACCAGACGCTCGCCGAGGCGTTGCCGGTCAAGGTCGAGGTGGCGGGCTTCTCGCGTGGCGCCAGCGAGGCGACGCTGACGCTCGCGCTCGAGCAGATTGCGCCGACGGGGTCGTACACGGTGACGGCCGAGTTCCTCGACCAGGCGGGCACGGTGGTTGGGACGGCGACGGCGCCATCGGGCGCCCTCAAGAAGGGTGATCGCAAGAACGTCGAACTCAAGGCGTCCGCGCCGGGGATCTACGCCTACCGGTACAAGCCCATCAAGTAATGGGCGGCTGTCGGATGGAGCAAAGGGCCACGGGATCTCCGTGGCCCTTTGTGTTACCGGGCGGCTGCGGGGAGCCGGGCGCCCATCGCATTTCCCCAGCCCGCAAGCCCTTCCGGTGAGAGGGCCAGACGGCGAACCTTCGTGGCCATGCGCCGCACCCTCTCCTTGATCGGGGCGCTCGTCCTCGCCCATCTCGCCCTGCTGACGGTCCGCCCCTCCGGGGCCACGGTCGCAGACACCTCCGAAGGCCTCGACGTCGGCATCGTTTTCGATGTCGGCGGACGCGGTGACAAGTCGTTCAACGACGGCGCCTATCTGGGGGGCGAACGTGCGCAGAAAGAACTTGGCGCGCGCGTCACCTACATCGAGCCGGGTGAAGGCTCCGATCGTGAAGCCGGCCTCCGGTTGCTCGCGGCCGAAGGGATGGACCTCGTGATCGGGGTGGGCTTCATCTTCACCGATGATGTGCTCGCGCTGGCGAAGGAATATCCCAACGTGCGCTTTGCCGACGTCGATATGTCGGTCCCGCTCGACTCCGTGGGAAACCCACTGCCGCTGCCGAGCAATTTGCGCGCGCTCAAGTTCCGCGAAGAAGAAGGGTCGTTTCTGGTGGGCGCCCTCGCCGCGCTGGTGGGGAAGAGCAAGAAGGTGGGCTTCGTGGGCGGCATGGATATCGCGCTCATTCACAAGTTTGAGGCTGGGTATCGCGCGGGGGTGACGCACGTGTGCCCCGACTGCGAGGTCATCGTGAACTACGCCGGCGTCACCCCCGAAGCGTTTCGCAATCCGGGGCGTGGCAAGGAGATGGCGCTCTCGATGTACAATCAGGGCGTGAATGTCATTTTCCACGCCTCCGGCTCGACGGGACTGGGCGTCTTCGAAGCGGCGCGCACGACCGGCAAGCTTGCCATCGGCGTGGATGCCGATCAATACAACGAAGCGCCGGGCTATGTGCTCACGAGCATGGTGAAGGGGATCGATGCGTCGGTGGTGGCCGCAGTGAAGTCGGTGAAAGACAATCTATTCACCGGTGGCATTCAGCAGTTCGGTCTCGCGGAGAACGGCGTGGGGTACATCTACGACGACAACAACCGCACGCTCATTCCGCCCGACGTGCGAGCCCGACTCGACGCGCTCACCGCCGAGATCATCGCCGGTCGCATCGTGGTGCCGTCGACGCGCGGGGCCAAGCAATGAGCCAGGCGCCTGCGTCGACGACATCGCCGGCCATTCGCCTGCGGGGCGTCGTGAAAACATTCGGCGCCGTCGTCGCCAACCGGGACGCCACCCTCGAAGTACAGCGCGGCGAAATTCACGCGCTCGTTGGCGAGAACGGTGCCGGCAAGAGCACACTCATGCGGGTGCTGGCGGGCCTGTATGCCCCCGATGCCGGCACCGTCGAGGTCTTCGGCCGTGACGTGCAGGGATGGACGACGCAGGAGGCCATCGCGGCGGGCGTGGGCATGGTGCACCAGCACTTCATGCTCGTCCCAACGTTGACCGTCGCCGAGAATGTGGTGCTGGGGTCAGAGCCCACCGACGGCATGACGATCGACCTGCACCGTGCCGTAACGGAAGTCGAGTCCCTTGGCCGCACGAGCGGGCTTCACGTCGATCCGCGCGCGCGCATTGCCGACCTGAGTGTTGGCGAAGCCCAGCGCGTCGAGATTCTCAAGGCGCTCTATCGCGGCGCGAAGGTGCTCATCCTCGACGAGCCCACCGCCGTATTGTCGCCGCCGGAAGTGCAGGAGCTGTGGACGGTGTTGCGCACGCTGCGCGATGACGGCGGAACGGTCGTACTCATCACGCACAAGCTCGACGAAGTCATCGCGATTTCGGACAACATCACCGTGATGCGCGCGGGCACGACCGTCTCGCAGTTTCCCACGCAGGGCGTGACGCCGCGGGAGATCGCGCGCGCCATGGTGGGGCGCGACGTGAATCTGCATCTCGATGCCGTCGGTGGTGCGCGTGAGGCGACGCGCGCTCCGGCAACTGCAGCGGGGGGCACGCCGGTGTTGCGCGTTCAGGGGCTGCGCGCACGCTCCGATCGTGGTACGGTCGCGGTGAACGATGTCTCGTTCGAGATCATGCCGGGCGAGATCGTGGGCATTGCTGGCGTCGAAGGGAACGGGCAGACTGAATTGCTCGAGGCGATCGCCGGCCTGCGTGCCGTCCAGCAGGGGCGTATCGAGGTGGCGGCACAGGATTTCACGACACTCTCCGTACGTGAACGCGCCGACCGGGGGCTGTCGCACATTCCCGAAGACCGGCACCGTCGTGGCCTCGTGCTCGACTATTCGATTGCCGACAACCTCATTCTCGGGCGCCAACACCACTTCTCCTCGCGCGCGGGGCTCGATCTCGCGCGCATCGCGGCCAACGCGAACGAGCAGGTGCAACGCTTCGACATCCGTCCGCCCATCGCATCGCTGCCGGCGCGTGCCCTGTCCGGCGGCAATCAGCAAAAGATCGTAATTGCGCGGGAAATGGGGCGTCCGTTCAGTGTACTCCTTGCGGCACAGCCCACGCGCGGCGTCGACGTTGGTGCCATCGAGTTCATCCACGAACAGCTGCGTGCGGCGCGCAACGCAGGCAAAGGCATTCTGCTGGTCAGTGCCGATTTACCCGAAGTGCTCGCGCTCTCCGATCGCATTGCGGTCATGTATGGCGGCCGGTTTGTGACCGTCTTGCCGGCGGCCGAGTGCTCGGCGGAACTGCTCGGACCGTTCATGACGGGAGCTGCGGCATGAGTGCGACCATGAGTCTGCCATCGATGCATCGCACCCGCTGGCTGGACGCGCTGTTGCCGCCGCTGGTGGCGCTCGCGCTCGCGGCAGTGCTGGGCGACCTGCTCATTCTGTCGTTTGGCGAATCGCCCGCGGCGGTGTGGACGCTGCTGGTCAAGGGAACGTGGGGCAACGCGTACGGCATCGGGCAGGTGCTCTACAAAGCCACGACACTCACCTGCACCGGGCTGGCCTTCGCGCTAGCAGGGCGTGCAGGGCTGTTCAATGTCGGTGCCGAAGGGCAGCTGGCGGCTGGCGGCTTCGGCGCCGCGCTGTTGGGGCTACTGCTGCCGTCGTCGGTACCCGCGCTGCTGGCCGTGCCGCTCTGCGTCGTAGCGGCGATGCTCGTGGGCGCACTCGTGGGCGCACTCCCCGGCGCACTGCGCGCCCGCTTCGGAGCGAGTGAGGTGATCGTGACGATCATGCTCAACTTCATCGTGCTTGCCCTGCTCAACTGGATCGTGTCGGCCAAGCTGCACTTGCCAGAAACGCTGCGCACGCCGGATATCACGGTGGGCAATGTGCCGCGACTGGCCGACGCCTTTGCGATGTTTCGAGGCAGCGCCGTGAACTTCACCGTGCTCTTTGCCATCGCGGCCGCCGTCGCGGCGTGGTGGTATCTGTTTCGTACGCGCGGTGGCTATGAACTCCGCGCGGTGGGCCTGCAGCCCGAAGCGGCGGAATACGCCGGTGTGAAGGTGCCGCGTGTCCTGCTGGTGTCCATGGCCATTTCCGGGGCGTTGGCGGGGCTCGGCGGCGTGAACTTCGTCCTCGGCTACAAGGGCTACTACGAAGAAGGCTTTGCCGGTGGCGCCGGCTTCCTGGGCATTGCCGTGGCGCTCGTGGGCCGCAACCACCCGTTCGGCATTCTGGCGGCGGCGTTGCTCTTCGGCACGTTGTCGCAGGGTGGGCTCGCGGTAAATGCGATCGTGCCCAAGCAGCTGACCGACATTCTCACGGCGGCCGTGATTCTATCGGTCGCGACTGCCGTCCCCGAAGTACAGAAGCAGCTGCGCGCCGCCGCAGCAAGCGTGACCGCGTCGCGCACGAAGACGGGCAATGCGCAGGGGGCGCCGGTATGATGCTCATCGCATTCATCCTGCAAACCATTCGTATTGCTGTGCCCTATTTGCTCGCCGCAGCCGGTGGGGTCATGTCGGAGCGTGTTGGCGTGATTGCGCTCGGCCTCGAGGGACTCATGCTCTCCGGCGCATTTGGTGCGGCACTGGGGAGTTACTACGGCAATAGCGCATGGGCCGGTCTGCTGGGCGCGCTGGCGGCCGGTGCGATCATGACGAGTGTGATCGCCGTGGCGACGATTCGCTTCAAGGCGAATCAGGTGGTGGTGGGTGTAGCGATCAACCTCATCGTCGCCGCAAGCACTCGGTACTTCCTTCGGCTGGTATTCGACAGCTCCAGCAACTCGCCGCGCGTACCGGGGTTTGGCGGTGAAGGGGTCGGCAACGCGATGTTGTCGAGCTTCCTCAATCCGGTCGTGTGGATTGGCCTGGCGGCGCTGCCGACGCTGGGGTGGGTGCTGTACCGCACGCCGTTCGGGCTGCGCGCGCGCGCGGTCGGGGAAAAGCCCGAAGCGGCCGCGACACTCGGCGTGCCAGTGAACGCGTTGCGCCTCAAGGGGCTCTACATTGGCGGCGCGTTGGCCAGCCTGGGTGGCGCCTACCTGGCCCTCGATCAGCATCAGTTCACCGATGGCATGACCGCGGGGCGTGGCTTCATTGCGTTGGCCGCTGTCATCTTCGGCCGCTGGGAGCCAGTGCGCGTAGGTGTCGCGTGCCTGCTGTTCGCCGGAGCCGAGACGTTGCAGATTCAGCTGCAGGGCGCACAGCTGGTACCGAGTCAGTTCGTGGAGATGATCCCGTACGTGCTCACGATCGTTGCCCTCGCAGGTGTGGTGGGACGCAGTGTTGCGCCAGCCGCGCTTGGAAAGACCGAATAACCCTATCTCGTGAGCATCAGCAGCGCGCCATCGCACCACACCGACGAGCATCCAACGGACGACGGGAAATCCGCCTTCGGTAAGCTCGTCGTGCTCATGGTGACCGCGTTCATCGACATGCTGGGGCTGTTGATGATTCTGCCGCTCCTGCCTTTCTACGCGAAAACGCTCGGCGCCGGTGGCGCGGTGGTTGGGCTGCTCGTGAGTTCGTTCAGCGTGGCGCAACTCATCAGCGCGCCGATATGGGGACGTTTCAGCGACAAGTACGGGCGCCGTCCGGCGCTCATGGTCGGACTGGGGGCCAGCGCGGTGGCGTACGTGGTCTTCGCCTACGCGGACAGCCTGTGGCTGCTCTTTCTGTCGCGCATCGTACAAGGCGCTGGCGGCGGTACGGTGAGTGTCATTCAGGCATATGTCGCCGACGCCACGCGCCCAGAAGACCGCGCGAAGAGCCTCGGGTGGCTTTCGGCGGCCACGAATGCCGGTGTGGCACTGGGGCCGGTCATCGGCAGCTGGGTGCAGCTGTTCAGCAAGAACACGCCGGGACTCGTGGCGGCGGGGCTGTGCGTCGTGAACATGATCTTCGCGTCGCGCTATCTCACCGAAATCCGCAAGCCGGGTGGAGAAACCGGCAAGGCCAAGCCCAAGGGATCGCGTGAAGCGGTCATGCGCGTGGTGAGTCATCCCAGCGACGCGGCGTCGCGCCTCATTCTGATATACGCGTTGGCCATTGGTGCCTTTCAGGGAACGACCGCCATTCTTGCGCTCTTCCTCGCGTACCGCTTTGGCGTGACCGAAGCGACCATCGGCTATTTCTTCATGTACATCGGCGTACTCAGCGTGCTGGTGCGCGCGTTGATGCTCGGCAAGCTTGTCGACCGGATAGGCGAACCACGCCTCAGTCGCGCGGGGCTGCTGTTCCTGGCGGCAGGACTGATAGGGTTGTCGGTGTCGCCCAACCTCCCGCTACTCGCGCTTTCCGTAGGCATGTTGCCGCTGGGCACCGCCTTCACCTTCCCGTGCGTGACGGCCATGTTGTCACGCGTCGTGAGCAGCGCGGAACGCGGATTGTACATGGGTGTGCAGCAGACATTCGGTGGCATCACGCGCGTGGTGTTCCCCATCGTGCTCGGCGTGGCGTTCGACACGTTCGGCAAGCAGAGCCCGTTCTGGATCAGCGCGACGGTGGTGCTGGCCACGCTGCTCATGGGGCGTGACCTCGAGCGATACGCGCCTCGCAAGGCGCCGACACCCGCGTCGTAACCTGCGCGACTGGCTTGCTCATGACCAAACGCATACGCGTGGTCGCGGCGGTGGTAGGCCGGCGTAGCGACACGGGACGGGAGTGGCTGGTCTGTCTGCGTCCAGCCCACAAGCAGCACGGTGGCCTCTGGGAGTTTCCCGGTGGCAAATGCGAGCCGGGGGAGAATGATCTCGAGGCCACGCGTCGCGAGTTGCGCGAAGAGCTTGGGGTGCGCGTCCTGCACGTGGGTGAGCCGTTACTCGAAATCGCCGATGCGGCATCACGGTTTCTGATTGTCTTCGTACCAACCACGATCGATGGAGCGCCCGAGTGCCTGGAGCACGATGCACTGCATTGGGGAAGCGCGACGTCGCTGCTGCAATTGCCGCTGGCGCCGAGCGATTTGGTATTGGTGAAATTCCTTCTGTCGGGGCGCTGAACAGGAAGCCGTTCCCCCGCGCCTGCCGTCTGGGCTCCTGCCGTCCGCCGTCTCGGCGCGATGCCGCGAATTCGCGCCGAGAACGCAGACGGCAGCCACACAGACGGCAGGGGCACAGGAGTCTCCGCCGTTCCCCCGCGCCTGCGGTCTGGGCTCCTGCCGTCCGCCGTCTCGGCGCGATGCGGCGGGTTCACGCCGAGAATGCAGACGGCAGCCACACAGACGGCAGGGGCGCAGGAGTCTCCGCCGTTCCCCCGCGCCTGCGGTCTGGGCTCCTGCCGTCCGCCGTCTCGGCGCGATGCCGGCGGGTTCACGCCGAGAATGCAGACGGCAGCCACACAGACGGCAGGGGCGCAGGAGTCTCCGCCGTTCCCCCGCCCCTGCGGTCTGGGCTCCTGCCGTCTGCCGTCTCGGCGCGGTGCCGCGGGATCGCGCCGAGTACGCAGACGGCAGCCACACAGACGGCAGGGGCACAGGAGTCTCCGCCGTTCCCCCGCGCCTGCGGTCTGGGCTCCTGCCGTCCGCCGTCTCGGCGCGATGCCGCGGGATCACGCCGAGAACGCAGACGGCAGCCACACAGACAGCAGGGGCACAGGAGTCTCCGCCGTTCCCCCGCGCCTGCCGTCTGGGCTCCTGCCGTCCGCCGTCTCGGCGCGGTGCGGCGGGATCACGCCGAGTACGCAGACGGCAGCCACACAGACCGCAGGGGCACAGGAGTCTCCGCCGTTCCCCCGCGCCTGCGGTCTGGGCTCCTGCCGTCTGCCGTCTCGGCGCGGTGCCGCGGGATCACGCCGAGCACGCAGACGGCAGCCACACAGACGGCAGGGGCGGGGGAACTGCGGCTTTACAGCGAGTACGCCACTCGCGCGAACAGGAAGCGGCCGTTGAAGCCGAACGGCGAGAGGCCGGAATAGCGGAACACGCCGAAGGTGCCCTGGCCGCTGTAGTTCGTGGCCACGTTGCCGAGGTCGGTGATCGCGTCCGGATAGACATCGAACACGTTGTCAGCGCCAACCGAGAGGGTGGCACGCTTGAGCAGCTTGTATGACGCGCTCACGTCGGTGATGAACTTCGCGCCGAGTTCGACGTCGGGGACTTGCAGCGCTGTTCCCGTGGCAAGCTGCTGACGACCGGTCACCTCACCGAAACGCTGTCCGCGGAGATTGAGGCCGAGCTTTCCGCGCTCGTAGCTGCCACTGAGCACCAGATTGTTGCGCGGCTGACCAACCTCGATGCGTCCGCGCTCGGCGCGTCCGAACAGGGTTTCGTTGAGATTTCCGAGCTGCGCCGGCGTGTTGACCACCACCTTGGTCACGCGGGTCTTGTTCTGGTTGTAGCCCGCGGTAAAGCGCATCACGCCATTGGCCTTCAAATCGAGACCGTAGTTGGCCACGACGTCGAGACCATTGGTTTTGGTGTTGATGGCGTTCGTGAAGTAGCGGCCGCCTCCAAGGCCCGTGAAGCCGTTCTGCGCAAAGAAATTCACGATACCGGTACCAATGAAGTTCTCCGACAGCACGATACGATCGGTGATCGCGATATCGTAGTAGTCGGCGGTCACGGTGAGATTCTTGCTCGGCTGCAGCGTGATACCGGCGCTGAGATTGACCGAGTTCTCGGGCTTGAGTTCACGCGCTCCAAGCAGCCGCGCTTCGCGACTGGCGACGGGGAGCGTCTTGATGTTCACGGGCAGCCCGTTGACGAACGTGGTCGCCGTCGAGGTGAAGAAGCTCTGCTGCAGCGACGGCGCCCGGAAGCCCGTCGATGCGGCGCCGCGAATGGCGAACTTCTCAGTGGGCGCAAATCGCGTAGTGATCTTTCCCGTCGCCTGCGAACCGAAATCGCTGAAGTTCTCGAAGCGTGCCGCAGCGCCCACCAGCCACTTCTTGGTCAAGTCACTTTCGACGTCCAAATACGCCGCCGTCGCAGTCCGCGACTGGTCGGTGGCATCGGCCGGCGAGAAGCCAGGGAACACCTGTGATCCGACGAGTGCAATCGTGGTGTTGCCGGCCGCGTTGCGAATGGGCGTCCCGTTGGCGTCGAGAACGGGCACGCGACCGTTCAGATAGGACGCCTCTTCGCCCGCCTTGATGGAGTAGCTCTCCCACCGAAGTTCGGCGCCGCTCGACAGACGCACCGGCTTGCCGCCCACACGGACTTCGCGCGTCACGTCGAAATTAGTGAGCGCCTGGCCGAAGCCGAGCGTCCCGGCATCGAACAACGTCGGGCTATTGAGGCCCAGCGATGCGTTGTTCGAGTTGGACACGATGAACTGGAACGCGTTGTTGCCGTAGACCTGGCTGAGGTCCCAGTCCCATCCCTTGGCTGTGCCCTTGGCACCGACACCGAAGGAGAAGTCATCGATGTTGCTTTCGATGTTGGGGAGGAACCCGTTCGGGTGGATCCTCGCCACCACCTGCGTGTTTTGCAGCGGGCGACGGAAGAAGCCCGTCGAGCGACCATCACGCCGGCCGAAGGATCCGAAGCCATTGAGCTGCAGGTTCTCGCTGATGTTCTGCGAGGCGTTGATCATGCCGACGACGTCGGCCGTGGCAGCATCTCCGGACCAATGCGTATCGCGTCGCGCCGTCGATTCGCGGGGGTCACCGGCGAGATACTGCAGGCGTGGATCGTTGAAGGCACGGTTGGTCATGGCGCGGTTCCGCCACTCGATACCAGCGTGCACATAGCTGCCGTTGCCCCACGAGTACCCTTGGTCGGCGCTGGCGGCGATATTGCCGCCGTCATTGCGCTTGCCAAGTCCCTCGACGTCGGTATTGAACTGGCCGGCTTGCACCGACGCCCCACCGGCGGACGCGCCCTTCAGAATGATGTTGATGACGCCGGCGATGGCATCGGAGCCGTACTGCGCCGCGGCACCATCACGCAGAATTTCAATGCGATCGATCATCGATGCTGGAATCGCATTGAGATCGACCGCCGTTGAGCGATGGCGCCGCGGCTTGCAGCATTTGCGCGGTCTCCACCCGCCCCGTCGACCGGAGCTCTGAACTGTTGATGACGTCAACAGGCACGGGGCTGCTGACGACGGTTCGCGCGCCGCCGCGTGAGCCGGTCACGGCCACGGCTTCGAGCTGCGTGCTCGACTTGTCGAGCACAAACTTCTGGGTGACCCGCCCGCCTGCGCTCACCGTTATGCTCGCAGTTTTTCCGGCGTAGCCGAGCATGCGGACGCGCAACTCGTACGTGCCGGCACGGAGCGAAAAGCGGAACGTGCCGTCGGCGCGGGTAATGGAACCGTCTTGTGTGCCAACCACGCCGACGGACGCCCCTTGCAACGCTTCACCGCTGCCACTGACGGTGACTTTCCCTTCCAGCGTACCGGTGGCTTGCGCCACCGCTGCGGACGCGCCACCGGTCAGTACTGCGAGACCGACAACTCCTGTCATAACTGCGCGAACTACCGACCGGCTCCAAACACGTCGCATGCGGGACTCTCCGATGAAGGGATTGGGATCCCCCAGCGGACAGGGAGATGCGAAAACATTCATCGGATTGGGCCGAGACTCAAGAAAGGACATTGGACCGCTAATCCAGACTACAAAACGCACTACGCGTCCGGGCGGTCCGCCGATGGAGTACTTCATGTCGGACGCGAGTGGACTGCTTTCCAACACACTCGTCGCCTCGCGCATGACTCGCTCAGCCGAGCCTGCATCGCCCTCGCGCTGGTAGCGTGCGGCGGCTTCGCGCGCCTTGGCGGTCCGCGCGAGGAGTACCGCGTGTTCGATTTCCGGTACCACCAACTGCTGCCCCTCGAGCGTCGACGCGATGGGCAGGTGCACCGTGCGAAATTCCACACAGCCCGACGCGGTGATGACGTTTCCCTGCACCGTGAGCGTAGCGAGCGGTGTGCTCGTGGCGCTGAGGGTTTCGAGCTGGTGCGCGGGTACGAACAGCTCGACCAGGAGTGGCTTGGGTTCGGCCGCGTAGAGATCGCCCAGATCGAAATGCACGCGTCCTGCCGCTGAGAGATGCGTCGGCCAGTCCGAGTGCGTGACGAAGATCTGTACGGCCTCATGCAAGTCGAGGGAAACCGTTACGCCCTGCGCGGACACGGAGAGGAGATCGCCGATCTCGGCCGCCAGGACATCGTGCGACTGATCGGGATGTTCGATGTACCACGTGCTACCGCCACCGGCGTCGGCCATCGCGCGCAGGAGGGCGTCGTCATAGCCTTCGCCGATGCCGATGGTGGTGGTCGTGATGCCTTGCGCACGTGCCAACCGCGCGAGCTCGATGAGCGTTGCGGGCTCGGTGATGCCGGCGTTCGCGTGTCCATCGGTCAGCCGCAGAATCCGACGTGACGAGCCCGCGAGATCACTAATCATCCCCTGCGCGGCCTGCATGTCCTGTCGGCCACGCAACCATCCACCACTGAGATTGGTGCCGCCACGCGCGTCGATCTCCTGAAGGCTGGCCATGAGACCAGCCTGCTGTGCACGACGTGCCGGAGCGGCAAGACACTCGACGATGTGATCGAAGGTGACCACCGAGACCACGTCGTCCGGGTGTAAACGTTCGAGCGCGCGCGACGTTGCCATTTTGGCGGCTTCGATTTTGTCGAACGCCATGGAGCCACTGCGATCGAGCACGAACGATAACGCCAAGGGCGCGCGTGTATGGCCCGACGGCGCGGTGCCGCTGACGGAGAGTATGGCCCGGACGACGATACCGGGCTCGCCATTGGGGGATTAAGGTACGTCGATCGCCTGGTGATCGATTTGCAACGCTGCGTCCATGCACTGTCTCCTGTTGGAGGTGTGCAGGGAGCATCACCGAACCCGCTGACAATTCCCGAAGTCGTTAACGCTCTTGGAGACAGCGACTCGCGCTTCGGCTTTGCGTCGGATGTTTTGAATGGTGCGTGGTGCCCGGACCGATGCTCAGCGCGGAGCGCGCGTCGCGCGAGACAGCGTGAGGGCGACACCGTTGGTCCAGCCGAAACCGTCCTGCGTGGGGTACTCGCCACCACCGGCGGGCTTGGACAGATCCCACACATCGTACTTCTCGGTGAGCTTGCCAGTGGCATCGTACACTTTGCGATTGAGCGCGAGCCAACGCTGCGACGCGGAGTCGGCGAGCGCGGTGTGCCCGTATCTGCGCACGCCTTCGATGGCAAGCCATTGCAACGGCGGCCAGCCATTGGGCGCGTCCCATTGCTGCCCTGATTTAATGAGGGTGGTGGTGAATCCACCGGGCTTGAGAAAGTCTTTCTGCAGACGGGCCGCGACCTGCGCGCCCTGTTCGGCCGTGGCGATGCCAAAGTACAGCGGCGCCGCTGCGGCCATGGAGGGACGGTCGGTGACGCGCTCGTTGCTGCGCCAGCGTACGTCGTAGAAGAAGCCGCTCGCAGCATCCCACATGTGCGCTTGCATGGCCGCCTTCCGCGCTGCTGCCATCGCCTCGAATTGCTTTGCCACCGTGGCGTCGCCGCGCTGGTCACGGCGACGGCGAAGTGCCGCAATCGTGCGTTCGGCGTGGTACATCAGGCTGTTGAGATCGACGGGCGCGAGGTCGGTTGTCTCGAGTGAAGCCAACGACTTGGCATTGCGCATCCATCGGCTCGAAAAATCCCACCCGCTCTCTGCCGCGGCGCGCACGTTCCGATAGAACGCTTCGCGCGATTGCTCGGGGAGCGACTGCGCGATGGTGAAATCTTCCTTGAACGATTCGGGACGCGGTTCGGGGCGATCGTCCCAGTAGCGATTGAGGACGCTCCCATCGGCAAGACGCACCACACGCCGGTGCGCGTTGCCCGGCGTGAGTGTATCGGCTCCAGCCATCCAGAAGCGATGCTCTGCCTCGATCGCACCGAGATATGCCGTGGCGGCCGAGCTGTCTGCTGCCGCCGCGTATCGACCGACCATGGCCGCAAAGTACGGCGGCTGACTGCGACTCAGATAGTAGCTGCGATTGCCGTTGGGGATATGCCCCACCGTGCGAATGAGATGCGCGAAGTTGTCGAGCATCTGCCCCATCTGCGCGGTCCGCCCGCTTTCGACCAGTCCGAGCATGGTGAAGTACGAGTCCCAGTAGTACACCTCGCGGAACCGCCCGCCGGGCACGATGTACGGCTTGGGCAGCGGCAACAGCGACGAACGGGGATCACTGACATCGGCCTGACGTGTGAGCACGGGCCACAAATCGTCGATGTGCTCTTCCATGGTGCGCTTCTTTGCCGCGGAGGCCGCAACATCTGGTGCACCGGGTGCCGTAAACTCGCGCGCCATGAATTTCTTCAGGGAGAAGTTCCGATTTCCCTTTTCCACGTTGTACGCGTTGGCAATGGCCTGCGGATCGCGTTTGGGCGTGGCATCCACGAGCGTTTTCGAATCAGGATAGACGTTCATCATTTGGGCATCGACGAACAACCCGCCCAGATCGCGGGCGGGATCGTATGGCGTCACGGCGAGTGCACGCGTTGCACTATCGGCGCCCGCGGTGGTCGTCCGCGGCGGCTCGGCGGTCGAGCATGCCGCGAGCATCACCATGGTGAGGGGCGCCAGCGCGCCGCGCCGCGTGGTCATGATGCAGCCGTCCCCGGCTTCTTGACCGTGACGAAGGCGCACGCCACCGCCGCGCATCCCAGCATGGCCCCCGCGAGACGGATGACGGTGGCGGGGTTACTCCCCAGCAGCGAATCGTAGAAGAGTGGCAGTGTGAGATTCTGGATGAGCATGGGGATGACGATGAACATGTTGAACACCCCCATGTACACCCCAACACGATGCTTGGGGATGGAATCCGACAGCATCACGTAGGGATTCCCCATCATGCTGCCCCAGGCGAGTCCAATGCCAAGCATGGGGACGAAGAGCAGCGTGCGGCTGGTGATCGCCGGAATGGCCATCATCGATACCGACGCCGCCACGAGGGCGATGACGTGCATCCACTTGGCACCGATACGCCGCGTGATCGGCACCATGGCAAACGCCGAGACGAAGGCGATGAAGTTGTAGAAGGCACCCACCTGCCCCGTCACGAGTCCGGCCTCGCGGAAGCCGGCCGATGTCGCGTCTTTGGTGCCGAACAGCGTGAGCGCGAGTGCCGGCGCGATGTAAATCCAGTAGCAGAACATGGCGTACCACTGGAAGAACTTCATGACCGCCATCTGCCGCATGGTGGTGGGCATGTCGCGGAACGCCTCGAAAATCTCGCGCAACGTGTGCCCGATTCCACGAGGCATGGCTTCGATCTGGCGCCGTTCAGTGGCGGTGAGAGGCAACTCGGGGACCCTGCGCAGCGACCACAGGATGGAGCTGATGGAGAAGATGGCCCCCATGAGGAACGCCAGCATGGTGATGTTGGGAATCCCGCGGTCGTTCACGGCATCGCGGTTCATGCCGAGGAAAACGAGCAGCGACGGCGTGATGTACGAGAGGGTTTGCCCCAGTCCCGTAAAGGCACTTTGTGTGAGGAACCCCAGCGACGTCTGGGCATCGTCGAGCCGGTCCGACACGTACGCCCGGTACGGCTCCATGGTGATGTTGTTCGCCGCGTCGAGGATCCACAGGATTCCGGCCGCCATCCAGAGCGACCGACTGAAGGGCATCGCGAGCAGCGAGATGGAGCAGAGGAGCGCCCCGATCAGGAAGTAGGGGGTGCGTCGTCCGCGGGGACTCAGCGTCCGGTCGCTCATGGCCCCGATGATGGGCTGCACGATGAGTCCCGTGACCGGCCCTGCCAGATACAGCAGCGGCAGACTGGCCTCGTCCGCCCCCAGATACCGGTAGATCGGGCTCATGTTGCTCTGCTGCAGCCCAAAGCTGTACTGGATTCCGAAGAAGCCAACGTTCATGTTCACGATGGACATGAACGACAGATGTGGACGCGTTGGGGCGCTGGTGAGAGGCGCCGACGTCGGCACCGCAGTCACTGTACTGGCCATCGATTCTCCATGAAGGACGAACTTCCGTTCAACGAATCCATCTCGCTGCTGCATGAGCTCGCGACGCCGATTGGCATCCGCGCCTCACGCAGCAGCGTAGCGAACTATGCGGCCATTTTCGCACGCGATGCGATCATGGCGGGATTGGCTGGTGTCGCGGTGCACGACGCCACGATCACGACCGGGTTGTTGCGCACCCTCGAACAGCTGCGCGACCTCCAGGGCCCGGAAGGACAGATCGCGTCGAACTTCCGGCGCGACGCAGCCGGGACCTATCACGTGAGTTTTGGCACGCTCGCGCCGCGCTTCGACTCGGCCACCTGGTACCTGTACGCGGTGGGAGTTGTGTGCAGCACCGGGTACGCGACCTACGACGATTTCGCGGTGTCCGTGGAGCGTACCGTGGCGTTGCTGAATGGCATCGAATACAACGGACGCCATCTGTTGTATGTCCCTGCCGGCGGAAACTGGGCGGACGAGTATCCGTTCGACGGCTACATCCTGTACGATCAGGTGCTGCGTGCCATGGCGCTGGTGGTTCTCGCCCGCGTGGCGAATCGAGCTGACTGGCTGGAGAAGTCGTCGCACATTGCAGCGACGATCGACGAACGGTTCTGGCCGTCCGGCGCGTGGCGCTACGGTGGCACACGACGGTTTCCCGTGGCCGCGATTTCTCCGGTGCGCACCGACGAACATGTCGATCTTGCCGCGTGCGCCCTGCTCGCGGCGGCGAACTTGATTCCGTCGCGATCCGACGCCGTGCTTGATGCGCTGCGCGATACGTACCTCGCGCACGCCACCCTGCCGCCCGCGTTCTCGCCCGTCATTCAGGAAGGCGACGACGAGTGGCCCGCGCTCGCCGGCTATCATCTGCACGACTTTCGCAATCGCCCGCACGAGTACCACAATGGCGGCATTTGGCCCGTGTGGCTCGGGTGGCTTGGCATCGCGTTCGCGCGGCATGGCCGCCACGCCGACGCGCAGCGTCTGTACGACCTCACGGCGGCTCATCTGGCGACGCTCACGGACTTCGCCTTCGAGGAGTACTTCCACGGAGAGACCGGGCTCGCGCTGGGCACGACCGGCATGGCGTACACCGCTACCGGTTTTGTGCTCATGGATGTCGCACAGCGGCTCGACACACCGGAGTTGCCATGGACACGCTGAGCGGGAGCGCGGTGGCTGCACTGATCGACGGGCTGGACGAAGAGGGCCGGCTGCAGGGGGCGCCGCTCGTCATCGGCGTGGCCGGTGAATCGGGGAGCGGCAAGAGCACTGCGGCCATGCAGCTGTCGACGATGCTGAATGCGCGTGGTGTGCCGACGGCGTTCATCAATCAGGACAACTACTTCGTCCGTCCGCCGCGCACCAATCACGAAGCACGCGTGCGCGACATCGGCACGGTTGGCCCGCAGGAGGTCCAGCTGGCACGCATCGGCGAACACATCGCGGCGTTTCGTATCGGCGGTACGGTGACGGCACCGCTGGTGAACTATCCGGAGAACCGGTTCGATGCGGAAACGCGCACCTTTGCCGGTACGCAGGTTCTCATCGTCGAAGGCACCTACGTGCTCATGCTCGACGGCCTCGATGTGCGCGTCTTTCTCGAAGCCACGCACACGGACACGCACGAGCGTCGCATGGCGCGCAACCGCGACATCTGGGAGCCGTTCATCGATACCGTGCTGGGCATCGAGCATCGACTCATCGCGCCGCAGGCCGATCAGGCGCACTGGCTGATCGACCGCGAATTCCGCCTGCGGCGTGGACCGGCGCACGAACGCTAACGCCGGCGCAGGTCAGCGACGGGCGGCGCGCTGCGCCAGCCCGTAGAAGATGCTGCCAAACACCAACATCACCCCGCCCCACACCAGGTTGATGTTGAGGCCACCGCTGCGCTCGTACATGGCCGTGTCGCCGTTGGTGATGAGGCCGTACACGCCCAGAATCGCGCCCAACGCCAGGAACAGTCCGCCGATCGGCAAACGAAGATCCATAGAGGCTCCACCACTCATCGTCGTTGTCCCGGGTCAGAAGAAGGTGACATTCAAGCCGATCATCGCCACCATGACGACGACGGCAAACACACTGGGCTTCTCGTACCACACACGGGCATCATCTTTCGGCTTGGGCGTGAGCGAGAACACCAGCCCCTCGAGTTCTGTTTCGCGACGTGGCGCGGTCGCGAAACTCACCACGATCGTGACGACGAAGCAGGTCGTGAACGCCGCAATGGCGGTCCAGAAGGTCTGCGCCATTTCGCTGGGGTAGTTGAGCAGCACCCCGAAGAAGCCGCCCTTTACGCCAATTTCCGCGCCGTTGGCCAGCGAAATGCCGTGGTGAATGGCCGGGGCGACCGTGCCCGCTACGAGGCCCCAGAACGCACCGTGTCCCGTGCTGCGCTTCCAGAACATCCCCAGCGCGAACGTCGCAAAGAGCGGCGCGTTCACGAAGGCGAAGACGAGCTGCAGGAACTCCATGATGTTGTTGAAGGCACCCGCGACATATGCGGCGGCTACCGACAGCGCGATACCGCCCACCGTCGCGACACGCCCCATCCACAGATAGTGTTCGTCGGTACCGGTCTTCTTGATGTGCGCCTGATAGATGTCGTACGTCCACACGGTATTGAACGCGGTGACGTTGCCGGCCATGCCCGACATGAACGACGCGATCAGTGCCGTGAGGCCCAACCCCAGCATGCCAGTGGGGAAGAGCTTCACCAACATCATGGGCGTGGCCAGGTCGTAGTCGAGCACCACGTTGCCATTGGTGTCGAGTAGCGGCATCCCCGCCGCGGTGAGCTTGGCCGGAATGATGTTGTCACCCATGGCCAACGCAATCATGCCGGGCACGATCACGAGGAACGGGAAGAGCATTTTGGGCACGGCGGCAATGAGCGGGGTACGCCGTGCGGCGGTCATGCTGTCCGCGGCCATCGCGCGCTGCACCACCAGAAAGTCGGTGCACCAGTAGCCGAACGACAACACGAAGCCGAGGCCCATCACCATGCCGAACCACTCGATACCGATGGAGTTGGTCGTTGCCGACCCCATTCCCTGCCACACGTTCGTGTAGGCGTACTCCGGCAATCCGCGCTGCGTGGCGGCCGCCGCAAGCTTGCCGGTGAGCCCGTCCCATCCGCCCACCTGCCTGAGCCCCACCCACACCAGCGGCGCGAATCCGAACACGATCATGAAGAACTGCAGCACTTCGTTGTAGATCGCGCTCGTGAGGCCACCGAGCGTCACGTACGCGAGCACGATGACCGCCGACACCAGGATGCTGGTGTCGAAGTCCCAACCCAGGAGCAGGTTGAGCAATTTGCCCATGGCGTACATGGAGACGCCGCTCGAAAACACCGTCATCGCCGCGAAGCCCAACGCGTTGAAGGTGCGCGTCTTTTCGTCGAAGCGGAGCTTGAGATACTCGGGGACCGAACGTGCCTTCGAGCCGTAGTAGAACGGCATCATGAAGATGCCCACGAACACCATGGCCGGAATGGCGCCAATCCAGTAGAAGTGCGCCGTGGCAATGCCATACTTGGCACCCGACGCCCCCATGCCGATCACTTCCTGCGCACCCAGGTTCGCCGACAGGAACGCGAGACCGGTCACCCAGGGAGGGAGCGACCGACCTGACAGGAAAAAATCCGTCGAGGTGCGCATCTTGCGCCGCAGTACCCAGCCAATGCCGAGGACGACGACGAAGTAGATGGCCATCACGACATAGTCGATGGTGGTCAGCTGGGTCATCTGGATGGCGTGAGAGGAGTGAATCGAGCGGACGACAGAAGTTGCAACGTCGCATTGTTCCGTGCGACTGCCAGCAGAGGGGCTTTCGTGCCGCGGATGACGAACGCGAGCCCCCGGATCTGTCCGTCGAGCGGAATAGCCTGCGAGGGGTCGGCGGCACGAAAGCCGCCTCGACCGTCGCCAAGCAGCAACGTCCCACGCGAGGCGTCGTAGCGACCGAGCACCGGCGGCACACCGTACTGATTGCCGGCGAGCAGAATATCCGGGTGCGTGTCCCCATTCGCGTCGAAGACGAGCGACGCGAACACGATCGAGAATTGCGCCTCGACAGGCAGCGTGGTCACCGTGAAGTGTCCACGACCATCGTTCATCGCCACCGCACTCTCGAACCGATGTGTGTCGCGGCGCGCGGCCTTGGCGATCTCCGCCCTTGTCGAAAATGTCCTCGAGTCGACTAGCCCCGAAGGACGCAAACGACGGGTATTTGGCACGAATGGCGGGCATGAGCTTCACCAGTTCATCGCGGCCAGCGAGGGGATACGACGTGCCACCGACGTAGCGGGTGATGATCTGCTTGGTGCTGCCGGTGCCGGTGAAGTCATGCACGTACATCTGCACCGGTTCGTTGGCACTGGCCTTGAGGAGGGTGTTCAGCCCCACATTGCCAAGCACCAGATCGGGAGCGCCGTCGTGGTTGAGATCGGCAACGGTCACACTGTTCCACCACCCCTCCGTGCCGACAAAGCCCGACACGGCGGCGCGCTCTTCGAGGCGCCCCTTGGCATTGTACCAGACGCGCACCGGCATCCACTCACCGACGACCACCAGATCCAGCG
This sequence comes from Gemmatimonas sp., assembly GCA_023910675.1. Classification (GTDB taxonomy): domain Bacteria; phylum Gemmatimonadota; class Gemmatimonadetes; order Gemmatimonadales; family Gemmatimonadaceae; genus Gemmatimonas. The sequence continues at coordinate 17,218 of JAAVWC010000017.1, read as the reverse complement.
CCTTGTCGCCATCGACATCGAGCCACTTGGCATCGGTGACCAGACCGGCCTCGCTCAATCCCTTGGCCATCGCGTCGGTGACGTCGGTAAAGCGCCCCGAATCCGTCATTCTGCAGCAAGTGACTTTGCGGGGTGCGACCGTATTCGCGGGCAACGACGCGAGTCCCGACAAAAAGATCCTGATCGCCGTCGCCGTCGAAGTCACCCGCCGTGACGACACTCCCGTTTTCGCGGAAACCCGCCGGAAGCGCCGTCGTTGAACGCGTAAAGCTACCGCGACCATCGTTGAGATAGAGCCGGTCATCGAGTGCGTCGAACTCGCGCCAGAACTCGTTGCCGGCACTCACGACGTACAAGTCGAGATCGCGATCATTATCGGCGTCGAAGAACAATGCGTCGACATCTTCGGCCACACTGTCGGCGGCCAATGTCGCGACGCTCGACTCCCGGAACTGTCCATTGGGCTGCTGCACGAGCAACGAACCACGCTGCCACTTGGCGCCGCCAACGTATACGTCGTCGAGGCCGTCGCCATTCACATCGCCCACCGCCAGCGCCGGCCCTTCCGCCGACACCACGTGGGGCATGAGCGGCTCGCGATTGTAGTCGAGGAAATCGTTCTCGACGTGCACACGCGCCGCCCGCAGCAGCGGGGCCACATCGAGTACCGTGGGAACCGTGGCGCGCGGATACTGCCACGTGCCCGTAGCGCTGTCCTGATGCACCGTGATGGCGCGATCGAGCGCCACACCGGTCAAGACCTGATAGCGGGCATCGGGCCAGATAACGATGAGCGAGTCGGCGGTCGTCTGTGTGCCGAATCCGAAATGCAGCCGCCGGTCGACGCTCGACTGGAAGCCACGCACCGGCTGCTGCTCCAGCAGTTGGCGATGCGTCCCGGTCACGGCAATGACTTTCGTGCCAATTCCGTCGGTGTTCCGCGTATTGCCGACAAGTTTGACCTGCAGGTAATGACCGGCGTTGGGTAGCTCCCGCATGCGACTGCGGTAGACGGCCAGCGGAGCATTGATGCGATTCACGACCAGGTCGAGTGCGCCATCATCGTCGAGATCGGCGTACACCGACCCATTCGAGAAGCCCTTGTCGCCCAACCCCCACGCTTCGGCCATGTTGGTGAACCGAAGTCCCCCCTCGTTGCGATAGGCATGATTGGGGAGCGGAATCTGCGGCATCCGCTTGAGCAGCTCCTGATTCTCCGCCCGCGTGACACCGCGCGCGAGTGCCGCCTGTGCTGCTTCGTTCCCGATGTAATTGATGTAGTCGAGATCGTTCGGACGACGGTAAATGCCGTTCGTGATGAACAGATCCTTGCGCCCGTCGTTGTCGAGGTCCGCGAAGAGCGGCCCCCAGCTCCAGTCACTCGCCGCCACACCGGCGAGCAATCCGATCTCGGCGAACGATCCATCGCCGCGGTTGAGCTGCAGCGCATTGCGCGGGTATTGCACCGAGTAGCCGGCGCGCAACCGCATATCGAAGAGATTCCATCCTTCGTAGCTGGCCGACGTCTTGAAGATGGATTCCTGCTCGGGGAGCATGTCGACCGTCATGAGGTCGGGACGCCCATCATCGTTCATGTCGGCGGCGTCGGCACCCATGGAGAAGCGCGTCGTGTGACTGAACGACGACGTGCCGACTTCGGTGAAGTGGCCGCGGCAGTCGTTCAGGTACAGAAAGTCGTTCTCCTGAAAATCATTGGCCACATACAGATCCATGCAGCCGTCGCTGTTCACGTCACTGGCGACGACGCCGAGGCCGTACCCTTCCACGCCACCGAAGATACCGGCGGCAGCACTCACATCGGTGAAGCGGGCGCCGTCGTTGCGATAGAGGCGGTCGCCGGCCGTAGGGTGCCGCACATCGCGACGGGCCGCAACACCAATCTGCCGCTCGGTGTGCGCCGAGTGATTGAGCAGATAGAGGTCGAGGTCGCCGTCGCGATCGTAGTCGAAGAAGAGCGCCTGCGTGGAGAAGCCGGAAAAGGCGAGTCCGTACGCGTCGGTGCTGTCCGTGAATTCGCCGGTGCCATTGTTGATATACAGCGCGTTCCGGCCGTGCATGGTGAGGTAGTTCACCGCCGACACGTAGATGTCGAGCGCGCCGTCGCCATTCACATCGGCCATGGAGACGCCCGTCTTCCATCCCGGCGGTCCGCTCACACCGGCCTTGTCGGTGATGTCTTCGAAGCGGAAGTCGCCGCGATTGCGGTACAGCTTGTTGCCGTCGAGGTTGGACGACACGTACACGTCGGGCTTCCCGTCACCGTCTACATCGCCAACGGCGACACCACCGCCGTTGTAGTAGTAGAGGTAATTCAGAATGCTGAACTCCGGCGATTCCGGCAGGCGGTTTTCGAAGTTGATGCCGGTACGTGATGCCGGCAGCAACTCGAACGCGCGCGGACCGGGCGACGGTGCAGCTGTGGCCACCGCGTCACCAGATGGGGCCTTCTCCGTACAGCCGATGGCTATGCACGTGAACGCCAGCAGCACGGCCCCGTAGACACGAGGTCCTACGCGCCAAAGCTTCACCGGCCGGCGACAGTCGTCCCGGGCTTCGTGATGACACGCGCCACCACATTGAGCCCAACCTGCTTGCCCTGGCGCTGTCCTTCTTCGATCGCCTGACGATAGTGAATGCCGCCGTACAGGCGGCTGATGGCGGCCTCGTTTGCGGCAGCGTCAAAGCTGGCAAACGAACGCACCGGCATGCCGTACGGCACTTCGGACGAATCGGCGAAAGCGAAGTTCTGACCGTAGATGGCCGTGAGGACCTGCGCGGCCGACGTCGAAATCACGCTATGTCCGCTAGGATACTCCGGGAATGGCGGCGTCTGGAGCAGTGGCGCCCATTTCTCGTCGATGTACGCATTGATGACGGTTTCCGGGCGGATGACGCCCGACCGGAACTTCTCTTCCCACGCGGCAATGAAGCCGTCGGCGAGCGCGATCGCCGTGCGCACGTAAGTATCGGCCGTCTGCAGTGCCGTGGCGTTGGCCTTGCGCGCGGCGATACCGGCAATGCCCATCCAGTGGCCGCCCGGCGTGATCTTCTTGGTGGCGAACATGGTGTGGCCCTGCACGTTCATGACGTACGGGTTGCAATCCCAGAAGGCGGCAATGGCGCGCTGCTCTCCGGTGAGATTGCGACCGGTGTCGTACACTTCGAGCGCCTGCGCGTAGAAGGGCGTGCCCTTGGTAGAGTCGAACGCAAAGGGTACCGGCGGGCGGAACTGGGTCGCCGAGTCCATGGCGAACGGCAGCACGGTTCCCCAGTTCGGCTCGACCGCGTCCATGTACGCTGGCGGTGTGGGAATCCATCGTCCGGGTTGCCGGGTCACGCTGAACTTCGGGAGTCCGCGCGACTCCTTGAACTTGTCTTTGCTCGCCCACGCCAGTACGTGACGCGCGACGGTGTCCCCATAGGCAATGCTGCGCGCATACACATCGGCGGGCAGCGACGACTCGTAGCGCTGCGATATGGCGGTGCGCACGGAGTCCATGCGCTCGCGCGAGAAGGTCAGCTGATGACTCACGGTGAGCATCGCCCGCACACCGGCGAGGGCGTAGGAATATTCCTTGCTGCGATCGGGCGCTGGAACCGCGGGCATACTGCGCACCTGGACGGCCAGCGAACGCCAGCTGGTGTCGCTCTGTCGCAGCGCCTCGTAGCCAGCGATGCTCGCATAGCTGTACACCCGGCTCGCCTGCGGCGGACTGAAGATGTCGTACACCATGGTGCTCGTGAGCTGCCCCATGGCTTCGTGCAGTGGCTCCGCCGAGTTGAGCGATTCCGGCGATGCGCTTGGCTTCGACTGACAGCCGGCGGCCACCAGCAGCAGGACACAGCTCGTACGCACCAGGCGCATACCGCGCACGGCGCGCGTGAATGACCGTACCGTAGCGTTACTCATGGGCGACCCATGGAAAAAACGAGAGGAGCAGCGTTGTTGCGGGCGACGATCACCTGGACTCCGCGCTTGGTACGGACCGTAGCAATACCACGCGTTTGTCCTGGTACGCGGAATCCGCTCTCCGCCGGTCGCAGCGCGGTGAACGTACCCTTGTCACCACCAAGCAGCACGAGGCCATCGCTGGCGGCCATACGTCCGAACTCCGGCTTCACGCCATCGAAGTTGCCGGCGAGCAGAATGTCCTGGCGATCGTCGCCGTTGACATCACGAATGGCCAACCCGAACACCGGCGCCATCTGCGCCTCCAGCGGCAGCGGCTCGAACGCAAAGGCGCCATCGGGGCCACGCCGCAGAATGGCGCTTTCGAAACGATACGCCTGCTTCACCACCGCATCGCTGCGCTCGGCGATGGGCACCACATCGTCGAGCGTCTTGAGCGCGTAATCCTTGAAGTTGAGAAAGCGTGCCTTCCAAGGCGGCACCGCTTTGATGAGGTCATCGCGCAGCACCAGCGGATACTGCTTGCCGCCGTTGTACATACCTATGACCTGTTCGACGAAATCATTCTTGTCGAAGTCCTTCACGATCATGGTGAGCGGCTCGTCGGCGCTGGCGTGCAGCCGGATATTGCGGCCGAAGTTGCCAAGCACGAACTCGCTGCGCCCGTCGCCATCGAGGTCGGCGGCCATAATGCGGGTCCACCAGCCGTCGCTCTTCTCGAGTCCCTTCGCCATGAGGCGTTCGAACTTTCCGGCACCACGGTTTCGGTACACCACCACGGGCATCCATTCGCCGACGACGATGAGGTCGAGCTTGCGATCGCCGTCGATGTCGTGCCAGAGCGCGTCGGTGACCATGCCGATGGTCTTGAGCCCGGGCGCATTCGCCACGACATCGGTGAAGTGACCGCGGCCATCGTTCAGCAGCAATTGACTGCTGGGGTCGATTCCGTAACGCCACGGGATACTGCGGGCACCCACGAAGAGATCGAGATCGCCGTCGGCATCGATATCGCCTGCGGTTACCACACTCCCACTGGTGAGCGTGGCCGGCAGGGCGTTCGCCGCGCGCGTGAAGCGTCCACGTCCGTCGTTGAGATAGAGCCGATCTTGCAGCGCCGGACTGTCTTCGCTGAATTCATTGCCGCCGCTCACGACGTACAGGTCGCGATCTCCGTCGCGATCGGCGTCGAAGAAGAGTGCGTGGACATCTTCCGACGCCGCATCGAGATCGAACGCGGCGTTGGTCAGCGGCGCGAACGTGCCCGCCGCCGATTGTACGAAGAGCTTTCCCGCCTGCTCTTTCGCGCCCCCCAGGTACACGTCGTCGAGACCGTCGCCATTGACATCACCAACGGCCATCGCCGGCCCGTCGGTGGAGAGCATGTGCGGGATGAGCCGTTCGCGGTCGAAGTCAACGTAGTCGTTCTCGGCGTGCGCGAAGGCGAGTCCCGACGCCGCGGTCGTGTTGACGAGCAGCGGCGTTACGGCAGGCGCGACAAACGGTGCGGCCGTCGGCGCATTGGCTGTCTGCGCGATGGTGATGGTCGTATCAGCGGCGATATTCGCCTGTACCGTGCGTGTCCCGTTGGGCCACTCCACCACGAGCGAATCGACACGGGCGTGCTCGCCCAGCCCGAACGACAGCGCGTAGTCGACGCTCGACTGGAAGCCGCGCGCCGGATACAGCTCCTGCAGGTAGCGATCGCCCGCCGCGAAGAGCGTCGCGCGCGCGCCCACGGCGTGGCTGTTGCGCCCCTCGCCCGTGAGCCGCAGCTGCAGCCAGTGCCGGGTCTTGAGGAGCGTCCGTGCATTGTTGCGATACACGAAGCTCTCGGCGTTCACGTTGTTCACGACGAGATCGAGCACGCCGTCGCCGTCGAGATCCCCGTAGGCCGCGCCGCTCGAAATATTGGGGGTATCGAGGCCCCATGACTTCGCCTGATTGCTGAAGGCCCAGTTCCCGTCGTTACGGAATGCGTAGTCGGGGATGGGCGTGGAACTCATGGCGTTGATGAGACGCATGAAATCAACGCGCGGTCCGCTGGCCTCGCGTTGCATCGTGGTACGATCGGCAAGAAATGCGACGTAGTCCTGCGACGTCACATCGCGCGCGAGGCCATTCGTCACGTACACATCCTTGCGGCCATCGAGATCGAGATCCGCAATGAGCGCACTCCAGCTCCAGTCGGTTTCGGCGGTGCGCGTGAGATAGCCCACGTCGCTGAAGGTGCCGTCGCCGTTGTTGCGCTGCAGCATGTTGCGCATGAGCTGGTGATGGTATCCATCACGCACCTTGGCCATGTACACGTCCCACCCTTCGTACATCGCCGTCGTCTTGATGCGGAATTCGTCTTCCGGCATCATGTCGGTGGTGTACAGGTCGGGCCAGCCATCGTTGTCCACGTCGCCGATGTCCATGCCCATGGAGAAGTAGCTCGACACCGGCATGACTTGATCGAGCACTTCCTTGAACGTGCCGTTTTTTTGATTGAGGTAGAGATAATCGCGCTCGAAGAAGTCATTCGAGACGTAGACGTCGGGCCAGCCGTCGCGATTTACGTCGCCGACGCCGATACCCAGTCCGAAGGCAATTTCGGCGCTGAACAACCCGGTGGCTTCGCTGACTTCGGTGAAGCGCTCCCCGTCGTTGCGATAGAAATGGTGCCCGCCGTACGGATGACGCTCGGCGCGCGTGTTGCGCAGGCCGAAGCTGTTGACCGGACGCGGCGAGTTGTTGATGACGAAGAGATCGAGATCCCCGTCGCGATCGTAGTCGAAGAACGCGGCGTGCGTGGACCAACCTTCATCGGCGATGCCGTATTGGCGCGCCATTTCCTTGAAGGTCGGCACCGAGTCGGCCCCGTTGCCCTGATTGATCCAGAGGGTATTGGCGCGGGTCGCTGGCTCGCCGTCGCCGGCGTGACTCACGTAGATGTCCAGTTTCCCGTCGCCGTTGACGTCGGCGAGCGTGACGCCGGTGGTCCAGGGCTGCTGATCGCGAAAGCCGGCGTCCTTGGTGATGTCGCGAAAACGGAACTGCCCCTGGTTCAGGTACAGCGAGGGGCCATCCTGATTGGACGTAAGGATGACTTCCGGGCGCTGGTCGCCGTTGAGGTCGCCAATCGCGACACCGCCGCCGTTGTAGAAGTTGCGGTAGGTGAAGACGTTGCGCTCCTGCGAGTCCACGACGCGGTTGGTGAACCGGATGCCGGTGTAGTCGGAGGGCATCTGCGTGAACAACGTGGAACCGACCGCGGGGGCGTCGGCACGGTGCGCGGTGGACTCAGCGCATGCCGTGAGGGCCAGGAGCGGGAGCGCCGGAAGCAGGCGCGGAAAAAAGTGTTTCACATCTCGAGGGGATATCTACCGCGAATGCCACGGCCTGCGTTCGATCGCGAACGCAGGCCGTGACAACTACCGTGAACCTACCCCACCAGCTTAGTAGCCGGGGTTCTGCTTGAGCAGGGGGTTGGTTTCGATCTGGTTCTGCGGGATGGGCATGAGGATGCGGAACGGCGCCGACGCCTGCTTGAACAAACGGGCGTTGGTGTACGTGCCGGCACGGATCATGTCCTGACGACGCTTGGCTTCGCCGACGAACTCGAACAGACGCTCGTTGAAGATGGCGTCGCGGAGTTCCGCCTGCGACAGCGAGGTGGCCAGCGGCTTGGCGGGGGTGAAGGCGCGGGCACGCACCTGGTTCACGAGCGCCACAGCAGCCGGCGTTTGCCCCAGTTCGTTCAGGGCCTCGGCCTTGACCATCATCATTTCGGCGAGACGGAAGTACACGTAGTCGTTGCCGTTGTCACCGCCGTTGAAGGCTGGGTCGACGGGGTATTTGTAGATGCGGGCACCTTCGCCTTCACCGGCCTGCGAGACGTCGCGGATTTCCGGCGTAAAGACCAGCGGGTTGCCCGCGCGGTCCTTGATCGGCGCCCCCGTAAGCAAGTCGACCTGCGGACCGACCAGGAAGACCTTCTTGCGGTCGTCGGCATCGTCGAACGAGTTGTACGTGGTGGCGATGGTGGCGAACCCGTTCCACGGCGAGGCGCTGAACGAGTTGTAGTGCAGACCACGCATCACGAACGTCAGGCCGATACCCGGCACCTTGGTGCTGTGACGGATGACGAAGATGTTTTCCGGCGAGTTTTCGTTCGTCGCCGTGAAGTTCGCACGCCAGTTGGCCGAAAGGCTGTAGCGTCCCGAGTTGAGCACGCGGTCCGCTGCGGCTGCCGCTTCGGTCCACTTGGCGGCGCCACGGGTAAGGCCCGTGGGAGTGACGGTCCCCGTGAACACCTGCGCGTTGACGTACATGTTGGCGAGGATGGCGTCGACCGAACCCTTCGTCATGCGGCCGTAGTTGGCGGCCGGCCATGCATCGGGGAGCGCAGCGCGCGCATCGGTGAGTTCCTTCTCGACGAAGGCAAACAGCTGGGCGCGGGTGGCCTGCTCACGCGGCTTGACTTCGGTGGTCGTGACGATGGGCACGCCGCCGAAGAAGTCCATGAGCAGGTAGTAGTAGAACGCGCGAAGCGCCTTCATTTCCGCCTGCACGACGGCCTTGTCGGGCACTTCGGTCGTCTCGAGCGCCTGCAGCACGACGTTGGCACGAGCCACGCCGCCAAACAGGTCGTTCCACACACCCGAAATGTCTTCGAGCCCGGAACCGGACGTGGGCGTCCAGGTGTGGCGATACAGATCGAGCCAGCGGCCGTTGTCGAACCAGTCGGAGCCGCGCGTGGGGACGACGTTTTCGTCCGACGAGACCTGACTCAGGTTGTAGTAGCCCCACATGGTGCCGCGGAGCGCGGCGTACACGGAGGCCACCCCGCCAATGACTTCGTCGCTGTTCTTGAAGAAGTTATTGGGGGTGATGGCGCTGGTCGGGGACTCTTCAAGGTCGGTGCAACCCTGCACCGTAAATACCGTCGCGGGCGCCGCGAGCAACGCGGCGCTGATGCGACCGGCGCGCCAGAGCGACGCGAAGCGGGTCTTGTGTGAATTTCGCATGGTCGGTTCGGTTTCGTCCGGAGTGATCAGAACTGGACGCGGAGTCCCGACGTGAACGTCCGGGCACGCGGGTAAACGAGATAATCGACGCCGCGCGACGCGAGGCCGGCATCGACGAACACCTCAGGATCGTATCCCGAGTACGGCGTGAAGAGGAGCAGGTTGTCGCCCGACACGAAGAAGCGCGCCGTGTTCGCCTTGGTTCCCGGGATCTTGAACGTGTAGCCAACCGTCACGTTCTGGAGGCGGAAGAACGAGCCGTCTTCGATCCAGCGCGACGAGTAGACGGCGGGCTCGGTCAGCGCGTCCTTCTGGTCGAGGGCGCTACGGAGGAAGTTGCGCCCCTGGAGGACCGCCGACTGCGTGGAGTACACGAGCGCCGTGTTGTTGAAGACATCGCGGCCGAACTCACCGCGCCACAGGTAGCTCATGTCGAACTTGTTCCAGCGCAGGTTGCCGCGCCAGCCGAGGCTGAAGGCCGGGTTGGCATCGCCGATGATGCCGAAGTCGTCGGCGTCGGGCGACGTCGTCGTGCCGCTTTCCGTGCGGCTCGTGATCACGCCGTTGGTGCGCGTGACGTCGTAGTTCTTGAACACCTGCTTGCCTTCGGCATTCACGTTCACGAACGTCGGGCCCCAGAACGTGCCGAGCGGCTGGCCGGGGATGATGCGCTGCGCCGTGTTACCCGACTGACCCTGACCGGAGACGCTCGACGTCGTGATGAACGAACGGCCACCGAGGTCATCCACCGTGTTGCGTTCGATCGAGGCCACGATGCCAGTGCTGAACGAGCGATCCTTCTTGTCGAGCAGGTTGGCGTCGAAGCTGAATTCGATACCGGTGTTGTGCAGGCTGCCGACATTCTCGAGACGCGTCGGCACGAGCGCCGGCTGCGGCACGGCGACCGTGAGGAGCAGGTCGCTGGTGTTCTTGCGGTAGTACTCGAGCGTACCGGTATACTTGTTGTCCTTGAAGCCGAATTCGGCCGCGACGTTGTACTGCGCCGTCTGCTCCCACTTGAGGAGCGGGTTTTCGTTCCGCGTGGGCACGACACCGGTAACGATGTTGTCGCCGAACGGATAGCGCGCGCCGTCGTTGGGCTCGAGGAGGATGAGCGAGGCGTACGGCGACACGGCCTGGTTACCCTGCAAGCCGTAGCCGGCGCGCAGACGCAGGTTCGAGAAGCCCTTGCCCTGCATCCAGCTTTCGTCGCTGATCTTCCAGCCAGCCGAGAAGGCCGGGAAGACGGCCCACTTGTTGCCGGCACCGAAACGCGACGAACCGTCGCGGCGAATCACGCCGGTGAGGAAGTAGCGGTCCTTGAAGCTGTAATTGGCCTTACCGAAGAAGGAGACCAGGCGGCTCTGCTCGCGGAACGAGAAGGGCGCCACCAGCGTGCCACCGCCACCGAGGTTGTTGAAGCTGAACGCATCGGTCAGGTAGTTGCGGCCTTCGGCACCGAACTCGCCGTTGTCGAAGTCGGTGTATTCGTAGCCGCCCACCACTTCGATTTCCTGCGACTCGGAGAGACGCGGCGCGAAGGTGAGGAGCGACTGCAACGTGTTGTTGCTGAGTGCACGGTTCACCTGACGCGCACGACCGTTCCACTCGGCGCCGACGGCACTGGCACGCGGCAGATACGTCTTGCGGACACCGCTCGTGCGGTCGGTGCCGACGTTCACGGAGGCCGTGAGGTAGTCGGTCAGGCTGTACGACGCCTGGATGTTCCCGAGCGTACGGTTGGTGGTGGCGACGTCGGCCACCTGTTCGGCGATGGCGACGGGGTTGCGCACCGACTGACGGCCCGGGCCGATTTCGTAGAACGACGAGATGCCGTTCGTCGTCGTCGTAATGGGACGCGTCGGGTTGAAGATCACCATGTTGGTGAAGACGCCGCCTTCAAAGCCACCCGTGTTTTCGAACGGGAGGTAGTCGTTGTCCACCTTGGACGCCGTCATGTTGAAGTTCAGGCGGAGCTTGCCGTCGATCGCGCTGTGGTTCGCGTTGAAGCGCCCCTGGAAGCGACGGAAACCGTTCGACACCACCACGCCGTTCTGATCGAGGTAGTTGAGCGACGCGCGATACTGCGTCGTGTTCGTACCACCCGTGAACGAGAGGTTGTGGTTGACGGTGGAGCTGGAGCGCATGAGCTCCTTCTCCCAATCGGTGTTGGAGGTGCCGAGGTTGGTCAGCGCCGACTGGGCGAGCTTGCCCGAGGTGACGAGCCCCTGCACGAACGAGCGGTATTCGTTGCCCGAGAGCACGTCGAGCGTGTTCGACGGTGACGCGGCGGCGACGAACGTTTCGTATTCGACCTGCGAGACACCGGCCGCGCCGCGGCGCGTTTCGATGAGCACCACGCCGTTGGCGCCGCGAGAGCCGTAAATGGCCGTCGCCGAGGCGTCCTTGAGGACCGTGATGTTCGCGATGTCGCTCGGGTTGAGCATGTTGAGCGGATTACGCGCCAGCGCCGCGCCACCGCCGATACCGATGCCCGAGGCTTCCGTCTGATCATTTTGAATGGGCACGCCGTCGATGACGTACAGCGGCTCGTTGGAGGCCGAAATGGACGTGCCACCACGAATACGAATCTGGGCGCCAGCGCCCGGCTCACCGTTGTTGGCCACCACGTTCACACCGGCGACACGACCCGTGAGCAGACCGGTCGCATTGGGGATCACGCCGACGTTGGCATCAGCACCCTTGATGGTCGCGACAGCGCCCGTGATCGCTTCCTTTCGCTGCTGGCCGTACCCGGTCGTGACCACCCCGGTCAACTGCGCGGCAATCGCGTTCAGCGCGACTTCCACACTGGCCTGGCCGTTGGCCGTCACGGTGACCGTGACCTCCTTAGCCGAATAGCCGATGCGCGACACGCGAAGCCGCTGCTGGCCGGCCGGAACGGCTGGCAGCAGGAAGCCGCCATCGTTACGCGTGTAGGTGCCGACCTGTGTCCCGACGACTTGGACCGATGCATTTGCGAGCACACCGGCAGTCGCGGAGTCAACCACGCGGCCAGAGACTCTGCCCGTTTGCTGGGCACTGACCTGGCTCGCCGAGAGCAGCGTACCCGCTGCTGCCGCGGCCAACCAACGGACGCCTACCGCCATAAACTGATGCCTCCATGGGGCTGTAAAGACTGCGACCTGGTGGGTCTCATTGGTCAGATACAATTCGGACCGTCGGTCCGGACTACATCTATAGAACAAGGAGGGTGGTCGCAGCGGGTGGGGTGAACCGAGGGAGGTTCGTCCGCCGATAACCAATCGCACCAAGGGCACGACCAGTCGACGACGGGTTTGTCGAGCAAGACCCGCGACCCGGAAGGGGGTGAGTCGCGTGTAGGAAGGGATGTGTAACGCTATGAAACAAGTGTGAGCGGGAACTGTCAAGACTCTTTTTTGATTCAGGGCGTTTTTCGCCGAGTTTTTCAACGGCGCTGGCGCCCACGCGCTCCCATTGCGAGTTTCCGACTATCGGTTGTTTCACGCGTTACACGCCGCTGCGACGCCGCCGACGCTCCCGTTCTCCCCGACCGCCCCTCCCCGTCCCGACGCCCGCCGATCTCCCCGGCGCCCGCCCAAGTCGTTTCGGATCAAGTACTTCTCCTCCGTGCCCCGCACGAGCTGCTCGTGAGCTTTCTCGCGTTCGTCCTGGTTGCCCAAGTCGCAGCCGCCGGCCAGCCCTCGCCCCCCGTCCTCACGTTTCCCGAGAAAGGACTGGACGACAGCGTCGCGTATGCCGGCTACAGCACCCGGTTCTTTCGCGACGCGACCAACAACACCCTCCAGATTTACCTCGACCGGCGCGAGGGACGGACCGTACACCTCCTCGCCAATGGCGAAAACGAAAGCATTGGCTTCTCGGCCCGCCGCGCCGACAACCGCCCCGCCGACCTGCAATGGGATGGCACCGACGCGCGCGTCTGGCGACGTGCTCGCACCTCGTATCTGAGCTACGAGCTGCAGAGCCGCGACGCCGAGGTGCACCTCGGCCGCTTCGTGCTCGGCTCCATGCGCATCGAACGCGACGTGCAGTACTTCAAGGAGCACACCCGCGCCTTCAGTGAGGCGCCCTATGCGTTGGCCGAGTTCGTGGCACTGACCGCGACGCTCGCCAGGCAATCGCCCACGGTGCAACGCGCCGCCCTGACCGCGCTCGGCGCACGATCGCTGGCGGCGCTGGAGCAGCGGGTCATGCTGCGCATGGTCGACGTCCGCGTCACGGGACCGTCGGCGGGCGCGACGATCGAGCAGCTGTCGCTCGATGGCCGAGACACATTGCGTCTCACGGTGACCCCGCTGTCCGGGACGACCCTCGCGTCCGCGGACGCGCGCCACTGGGTGCTCCGCGCATCCTCCGATACGCCCCTGCGAATGCGCGTGACCATCAGCAGTACCGGGCGAACGCTGTCGCCGCTCACGCGCGCGGAAATCTTCACCGACGATTTTCTGGCGTGGGCGCGCGACGTGCAACAACACGGGGACGCGACTCGCGCCCGGTGGATCGAACGGCAGATCACGGGTGTCGAGCTGCTGTCGTCGCGCGAGAAGCTCATGGCCGGACTCCCGACGTACGCCACCTACTTCGGGCGTGACATGCTGGTCTCGGCGCTCATGATGCAGCCGATCTGGCGGCCCGAGATGAGCGAGTTCGTCCTCGCCGCCGCGCTGCGGAAGCTGTCGGCGAGTGGTGAGGTGAGCCACGAGGAAGCACTTGGCGGTCAGGCGCTGCGCGAGTCCGCGGCAGAAGCGGTCGCTTTGCTGCGCCGCACCGACAGCGTACCCGCGGTGCGCGCAGACTCACTGCGCCGTGCGGCGATCGCGCGCCTGCGCGCCGGGCGCGCGACGCGCGAGAACTACCATATGGTGGACGATGAGTACCAGCTCCCCATCATGGCCGCGCGGTATCTCGACGACCCACGGGTGAGCGCCGAGCGGAAGCGCCGCTGGTTGCTGGGTCGTGAGGGTGCGCAGACGCGGCGATCGCTGCTGCTGTCGGTGCTCGCGGTGGTCGCCGACCGCAGTGCGCCGTACGCGGCCAATCCCGTCACGGCGAACTTCGTGGCCTTCGCGCCACGTGATGCGACCGCGGACGCCTTCGACGGCGCGCCGCGCTGGTTTTCGCAGAGCTGGCGCGACAGCGGCGCCGGATACGCGAACGGCAAGTTCGCGATGGATGTGAATGGCGTGTATATCCCCCACGCACTGCAAGCGACGCAACGCATTGTGCGCGCATTGCGCACGCTCGGTGTGGTGTCGGTCACGGAGACCGCGCGCATGCCGGCGCTGCAGCGGAGCGCGACGCTATCGCGCTATGTACGCGACAGTGCGACACTCACTGCCGCCATTCGGACGTGGCAGGGCGCTCTCGGGGAGTTTGTCGTCCGACTGACGCCGGCGGAGGTGCAGGCTCGCGTGGCTGCTCGCGTGCGTGCACTGCCGGACGCCGACCGTACCTACTGGCGCGCCTTCCCGCCCAGTGGTGACGGTATCGAATTCCTGGCGGTCGCGCTGGATGCTGCGGGAGAGCGCATCGGTGTCGCCAACAGCGATCCAGCCACGCGAATTTTTCTCGACGGGCTGATGAAGACCGCGCGGGTGAGCGGGCGCGGACGTGCTGCCCTGCTGCGCGATGTCTCCCTCTTTGCCCGTGACTATCCGGAGGGACTGTTGGTGCCGGCGGTCGGTGCCGTAGTGGCGAACGATGCGTATGCGGCACCGGCGGTATGGAAGGCGTTTGCCGATGATGCGTATCACGGCCCCCGCGTCGTATGGGGGCGCGAAGTGAATCTCTTTCTGCTCGGGGTGGCCGGTCATTTGCCGTTGATGACGCAGGATGCGGCGGGCGCGGAGCTGCTACGCAACGCCGCCTTGCGCGTCCGCGATGCCGTTTCGGCGTCGGGCTTTCGCAGCGAGTTGTGGAGCTACGAGTTCCCCAATGGACGTCCGCAGGCCGTGCGGTATGGCAGCGGTGGTGATGTCCAGTTGTGGAGCACGACCGATCTCGCCGTGCAGTATGTGTGGGCTCGCCTTCCGCAATGACGTATCCCCGCCAGTAGCGACAGCTGGTTTTCACCGTCACACGCGCCCCAGCGCTCTGTTTCCCTCTATCACCACCCGCATGTTGTTCCCTCGCGCCGCCGGTGTCCTGCTGCACCCTACATCACTTCCGAGCGCCGGTGGCATTGGCGACTTCGGTCCCGATGCGCACCGGTTCGTGCAGTGGCTCGCCGATGCCGGCATGAAGATCTGGCAGGTGCTGCCACTGGGTCCCACCGGCTACGGTGACTCGCCGTATCAATGCTTCTCGGCGTTCGCCGGCAACCCGCTGCTCATTCACGTGCCGGGCTTCGACGGCGCGCCGACGAGCGGCGGCAACGATCAGGTGGTCGACTTCGGCGCGGTCATCCCGGCCAAGCACGCGGCGCTTGCGGCATGGCTCGACACGGTGCCGTTTGACAGTGCGATGCAACGGTTCGTGTCGGAGCAGCAGCATTGGCTTCCCGACTACGCGCTGTTCATGGCGCTCAAGCAGGCGCATGGCGGGGTCGCATGGCCGCAGTGGGAGGCGGGTGCCGCGCAACGCGATGCGGCGGGGCTCGACGCGTGGCGCGTTCGGCTGGCCGCCGATATCGAGCGGCTGTACAAGCAGCAGTTCGTATTCTACGAGCAATATGCGCAACTGCGGCACGCGTGCCGGTCGCGCGGCATCAAGCTCATGGGCGACGTACCCATTTACGTCGCGCACGACTCCGCCGATGTGTGGGCCAATCCCTCGCAGTTTCTGCTGCACTCCGACGGCACGCTCAAAGTGCAGGCCGGCGTGCCCCCTGATTACTTCAGCGAAACCGGTCAGCTGTGGGGCAACCCGCTCTATGACTGGGAACGCATGCAGCACGACGGCTATGCGTGGTGGATTGCGCGTATGCGGGCAAGTCTGCAGCAGTTCGATTTGGTGCGCCTCGATCACTTTCGTGGCTTCGAAGCGTATTGGGAGATTGCCGGCGATGCGCCGACGGCCGTGCATGGCCGCTGGGTGAAGGGACCGGGCGCCTCCCTCTTTGAAGCGCTCACCAACGCGCTCGGCCCCATGCCCATCGTGGCGGAGAATCTTGGGCTCATCACCCCGGAGGTCGAGGCACTGCGCGAGCAGTTTCACTATCCGGGCATGGCGATTCTCCAGTTTGCCTTCGACGGACAGGATTCGAATTTCATTCCGCACCGCTACGACCGCGACCTGGTGGTCTATACCGGCACGCACGACAACGATACCACGATGGGATGGTGGCAGTCGACCGGCGAAGGTGACTCCACCCGCGCCGCTGATGCGGTGGCACGCGAGAAGGATTTTGCGCGTCGCTATCTCGACACCGACGGCACGGAGATGCACTGGGTGCTGATCAGGGCCACGCTGGCGTCGGTGGCGAACACGGTGCTCATTCCGCTTCAGGATGTGCTGGGCGTTGGCAGTGATGCGCGCATGAATTTGCCGGGTCGACAGGCTGGGAATTGGGGGTTCCGCTTCACGTGGGCGCAGCTCGCGCCACAACTCACCGAGCGGCTGCATGCGCTCACGACTACCTACGAACGATGAGCGCTACTGCCGCAGGGTCCGCCGCCGTTTCGGCGGCGCGCACGAGCAGTGCCCCGACCAACTTCTGGGCCATCTGGAACATGAGTTTCGGGTTCCTGGGCATTCAGTTCGGCTGGGGACTGCAGATGGCGAACATGAGCGCCATCTACGAATACCTTGGGGCCAAGCCCGACGAGATCCCCATGCTCTGGCTGGCGGCTCCGCTCACGGGGCTCATCGTGCAGCCGATCATCGGCCATCTGAGTGACCGCACGTGGTCGCCGCGGTGGGGACGGCGCCGCCCATTCTTCATGATCGGGGCCGTGCTCAGTTCCCTGGCGTTGATCGCCATGCCGAACAGCAGCGCGCTATGGATGGCGGCCGGCCTGCTCTGGATTCTCGACGCGTCGATCAACGTATCGATGGAGCCGTTCCGTGCCTTCGTGGCCGACCTGTTGCCGGCCAATGAGCGCACACGCGGGTTCGCCATGCAGTCGCTGTTCATCGGCCTCGGTGCAGTGATCGCGTCGGCGATGCCGTGGATGCTGACGAACTGGTTCGGTGTGGCCGCCAGTGCGCCCGGCACGATTCCCACGACCGTACGACTGTCGTTCTATGTGGGTGCCTTCGCGTTCTTTAGTGCGGTGATGTACACGGTGCTCACCACGAAGGAAAAGCCGCCGGAAAATCTTGCGGTATT
>JAAVWC010000016.1 GCA_023910675.1 Gemmatimonas sp. | reverse complement strand
GAGACGTGATGGTCGATAGCATCGGGCGCATTAGCGAGGTGCCGAGCACGTCGGCGATAACGGGTCTGCTTGCCAACGCATTGGGAGTTGACCGCACGGATGGTCCAGCTCTAGCCAGTCTGCAAGAGCGACTCCGATTCGCGTGTCGGATTGATGCGCGGGGGCCACGGTTGACTGATATGCAGACGGCACAGCTGACCAAGAGCGATGAGTGGTGGACGACCCATCGCGTCGTTGGCCGTGATGGTGGTGCGGCGACTTACAACAGCCCGCATATCCGTTTGCGAGACTACGACTCTGACGTTCGCCTAACCATCGTCTGCGAGCTGTATCCATCGAACGAAATGCCCACTGTGGATGATCTCGCCAAGGCCCTCGATCGCCCGGCGCGTCCGCTCTTCGTCGGGCGAAAGCCATGTCTCCCAACGCGACCGATGTTGGGAGGGGTCACTGAGGCTGATTCGCTGCTTGATGCATTGCGCATGATCCCATGGGCCGCCGGACAGCTGCGCCACCAACCGCCCGAACGATTACTGGTGCGCTTACCGGCCGATGAATCAGTCCCTGCCCCGCTCAAGCACGTGCAAACCGCTGATCTTCGGAATTGGCAGACAGGACCGCACATGGGTCTCGGTAACGCACTGATCGGCTACTTGCCTTTCCACGACTGTGCGGCGGGGTCATGACACTGCATATGCTGTCGTTCTCGCCCGACATCCCCCGTTTCTCCCGTTTCGCAGCGCGGGAACGACTGTTGCCAGCTGGCGATGACACCGGATATGCCTGGCACGCAGTACTTGCGGCGACGTTCGGTGCTTTTGCTCCTAAGCCCTTTATCTGGTTGGCTCCTCGCACGCCTCAGGGAGGGCAGCAAGGGAGACTTCTCGGATATTCCATCCATAGCCTCGATACGCTGCGCTCGCATGCGGCGGCGTTTGCCGATCCGGTATTTCTCGATGTACTACGGATTGACGACGCCGCGTCGAAGGCCATGCCAGCCACTTATTCAGAAGAGCGGAGCTATGGCTTTCAGGTTCGCGTTCGTCCAACCATTCGCACCGGCGCCGGCCGCGATGGTCAGCGCGCGAAGGAACGTGACGCATTCGACCCAAGCGGTGAAATCGATCGGGCCACGTGCTATTCGCACTGGCTAGAGACTGCCTTGGCTCGAAACGGGGCTGCGTTGTGTAATGCGCATATACAAGTGCTCCGAATGACTACGCTGCTCGCACGGAGTCGCCGAGAGGAACACTCTCAGCGTAGATCAACGCTGGGGCCGGATGCCACGTTCACGGGAACACTAAGGGTCACCGATGCTGCGTCGTTTGCCAGTCTGATGGAACGAGGACTGGGTCGACACCGCGCCTTTGGTTTTGGAATGATCCTGCTCCGCCCTCACTGAAGATGTTGCACGGTCGTTTGGGCCTCGAGCTCGCACGAATACCCCATGCGGACCGTCATGGCTTACTTCATCTCGATCGGGGCGAGCTGGCGGTAGAAGATGGCTGTCTTCTGTTTCGTGCCGGCGGGAGCTCGTCGCTTGGCCGCGGCGACTACTCCATTCCGCATCAGGCAATTTCCATGATTCTGCTTGGACCGGGATCCTCAGTCACGCACGATGCACTCCGCCTACTTGCGCGCCATGGTACGCTGCTGGCGGCGGTCGGGGTAGACGGTGTTCGACAGTACACAGCACCACCACTCATGCCGGATACCTCGGAATGGGCGCGACGCCAAGTGACGTTGTGGTCTGACACGCGACGTGGACGCTTGTTGGTGGCTCGCCGCATGTATGCGCGCCGCCTTGGCGAGATTTTCCCTGACCGTGACCTCGATGTCCTGCGTGGCTTGGAGGGAGCGCGGGTGAAAAGCCTGTACGCCGATCTCGCCCGACGATTTGATGTGGAATGGAAGGGCCGCCGATATGATCGGGCCAATCCTGATTCAGCGGACCCGATCAATCAGGCGATCAACCATGCCGCCAGTGCGGTAGAGGCGGCGGCCGCTATTGCCGTGACCGCTACGGCTACCATTCCGCAGTTGGGCTTCATTCACGAGGACTCGGCCCAGAGCTTTGTGCTCGATGTGGCAGATTTGTTTCGTGATAAGGTCACCCTTCCGTGTGCGTTCAGAAGCGTACAGAAGCTGCGGGAACGTCCGAACGAAAACATCGAGCGCGTGTGTCGGAGACATACCGGCGAGACGCTGCGCCGGGAGCAGGTGATTCCCGGGATGATCGATGCGATCAAGGCGTTGTTCGCCGAACCGGCGCAAAAGCGGCCGGCACTCGAAACACTGCAGGCAGACAGGGAGACAGACACCGATGCCTCGCGTACAGGCACTGACGGTGGTGCAGACACGTGACGTGACATCCCGCTACCGGGGATTTCTCGCGAGCGTGCTCTCCGAAGTCGCACCCGGCACGTACGTTGCTGCCAACATGAACGCGGGGGTTCGGGAGCGCGTTTGGTCGGTCTTGAGTGTTTGGTGGGACGATGTGCCTGGAGGGTCGGTGCTGATGGTGTATGCCGATCGGCGCGAACCCAGCGGACTTGCGGTGCGCTCACTCGGCCTGCCTGCCATCGAATTGGTGGACGTCGAAGGGCTCCACTTAGCTCGATTCACGTCGAGCACGTCTGAGCCGACGGCCTGACGCCCGTCGGCTCAGACGTGCTCGACGTGAAATGACCCTATCTCGCTATTTCACAACCATTTATTAGACTAGAGTTTCCCCCGCCCACGCGGGGATGGACCCCAAGCCTTTTCAGAAGCGTGGGAGTTGACCGAGTTTCCCCCGCCCACGCGGGGATGGACCCACCGTTTGTCCTGAAGGCATCGGCGCGGCGTCGTTTCCCCCGCCCACGCGGGGATGGACCCGTTCTGTACTACCTCGGCAACAATGCCGTGACGTTTCCCCCGCCCACGCGGGGATGGACCCACGCTCGCCGGACTCCGGCGCGAGATCGAAGCGTTTCCCCCGCCCACGCGGGGATGGACCTGCGTCGCGCGCATCCTGATCGCGCACAAAGATGTTTCCCCCGCCCACGCGGGGATGGACCCGCGCGCGGCGTGTATCGCTTTGGGCCGGAGATGTTTCCCCCGCCCACGCGGGGATGGACCTCTGCGAGCACGTTGCCCCGTTCTCGTACATCTGTTTCCCCCGCCCACGCGGGGATGGACCCGGCAGTTCGGTCGCCTTCGCGATCTTGGCAAAGTTTCCCCCGCCCACGCGGGGATGGACCCTACGTCCAGTGGAGATTCCGGTGAAGTTCCTCGTTTCCCCCGCCCACGCGGGGATGGACCCAGTTCGGACCGCACGACGTCGAGCGCAAACCAGTTTCCCCCGCCCACGCGGGGATGGACCTGTTGCGGCGCAGAGTGTCCGCGCCGAGTCGCAGTTTCCCCCGCCCACGCGGGGATGGACCTTGGTAGCCGAGTCCGCTTCGTCGGCCTCCGGCGTTTCCCCCGCCCACGCGGGGATGGACCCCGCTTCCTGCGGTTGGCTGTCGAGCGGCGCGTGTTTCCCCCGCCCACGCGGGGATGGACCTGCCGTCGAACACCGCATCACCGCCCGAATTCCGTTTCCCCCGCCCACGCGGGGATGGACCCGCTGGCGGGAAGTGCTTCGGCCAGCGCCGAGCGTTTCCCCCGCCCACGCGGGGATGGACCCGCGGTTGCTTGCAGAGAGAGTCCGCGCACGGTGTTTCCCCCGCCCACGCGGGGATGGACCTCACCGACAGCGTTTTTTCCCACATGTCGCACGGTTTCCCCCGCCCACGCGGGGATGGACCCTCGCGCCGTGCGGCCACCAGCCCCGCCTCGTAGTTTCCCCCGCCCACGCGGGGATGGACCCCGCTGGCAGCATGGCACCGCCCAGGGGCAGATGTTTCCCCCGCCCACGCGGGGATGGACCCGGCTCGGACTGATCCAGCTTCGCAAGCAGGTCGTTTCCCCCGCCCACGCGGGGATGGACCCGTCGTCGCGTGCGCTTCGACGGTCACCGCTTGGTTTCCCCCGCCCACGCGGGGATGGACCCGCTTGGTGCCACGTTGTGGGCGTTGACAGCGTGTTTCCCCCGCCCACGCGGGGATGGACCCGTGAGCATTGCGGTGGCACAGGTCGTGACGGTGTTTCCCCCGCCCACGCGGGGATGGACCCGCCACCGCGCGCGGCGTGTATCGCTTTGGGCCGTTTCCCCCGCCCACGCGGGGATGGACCCACGAAGTTGGACCTCATCATGGACGCGATGGCGTTTCCCCCGCCCACGCGGGGATGGACCCGCCGCCCTCGTCGACGGCTCGTTCTCGAATCAGTTTCCCCCGCCCACGCGGGGATGGACCCGTGTCGCTGTCGCTAAAGTAGTGCGCGGGCCCGTTTCCCCCGCCCACGCGGGGATGGACCCCCGCTCGCGTCGGGATTAGTGTGGGCCCATGTGTTTCCCCCGCCCACGCGGGGATGGACCCTTCCTGAGCGCCTGACGGCTCGGGGAGCCGCCGTTTCCCCCGCCCACGCGGGGATGGACCCCATATGCAGTGGTTGGCCGATTTCTTCGGGATGTTTCCCCCGCCCACGCGGGGATGGACCTGCGCGCCGTCTCGAGCTCGGCGTCCGGCTCCTGTTTCCCCCGCCCACGCGGGGATGGACCCGCGTTTGCGCGTGCAGTGACAGACTCTACGCGGTTTCCCCCGCCCACGCGGGGATGGACCCGGCACGGATACGCGGCCCGCTGCGCATCGAGCGTTTCCCCCGCCCACGCGGGGATGGACGCTATACGTGGAGCACCACAATTGGGATTTCGTTTGTTTCCCCCGGGCACGCACCGTTAGTCGCGAGCATGCGTGCACCGGAAATGGTGAACCGCATTGCCTGGGCGCATTCGCTGGAGTCGACGAGCAGCCACGCGACGTTCGGGTCGGCGGCGCCATTGGAAGACACTGGGGATTCCCGGCTCGAATTCACTCGACTGTTGAACAGCGAACGGCCCTGTTCCAATTCGCACGTCGCAATACGACGAGATGAGCCACCCTGCTTGCCGCCACCACATTCCGGCTGCATGCTCTTCTAGTACCCGTGGAACTGTCGGTCCACACCCTGCGCGGAAAGATCAATGGGCACTCCCGATTACGGCGCCAGACTCGCCGAGCTGCTCAGGCACTGGAGCGATATGGTAGTCCTTCCGCATCGCTTCGGCGGTGTGGAGTTCCGCGTCGGCAAACGCGAAATCGGGCATGTACATCTCAGCGGGGTCGCCGATCTGCTGGTCAGTGTCCGCCTGCGACGCGATCTCGTCGCCGCCGGTCGCGCGCAGGCGCATCACACGCTCCCGCACTCCGGGTGGATCAGCTTCCGGTTGCGCAGCGAGCACGACGTTCCTGCCGTCGTCGAGCTCTTCCGACTCAACTACGAACGCCTGCGCGGTGCCGGCCAGCGCACCCCGCCAACTCCCATGCTTGGCCAACCACAACTCCTGGCCGACCGCGTCGCCGACGATCTGCCGGCATAGAACTCAGCCCCTACTCTTCCCGTTTCCCCTCGACCAACACGAGCTCCTTCGGCTTCCCCGCCATCAGCTGCGTCACGAACCGCTGCCCTTCGCTAATACGCTCCACTTCGATCGCCACCGTGTCGATCGCCTGCTCCATGCGCTCCATGCGCCGGGTGGCTTCGAGAATCTCCGGCGTAATGCGCGGCTGACGCGCCCGCAGTAACAGGGCGCGCGAGGCCGCGATCGCCAACGGCATGAGCACCGCCAGCGTACCGACAAGGGAAATGGCCGTCAGCTGCCCTGACGTGAACGGCCCAACGCGCACCTGCGGCGCCGCCCGCTCACCCAGCGCCAGATCTCCCGGCGCACTGGCCAGCGCCTGGCCGTTCGCCGCGATATCCTTTTCGAGCTGCACAATCCGCTCGTCGAGTACATCGAGGCGCTTTTGCAGCCCCGCTTTGCTTTCGTCGGACGCCCGGCCCAGATCGCGCACCACATCCTTGCGGCGATCGCTGACGCTGGTCAATTGGCGCGAGAGTTCGGACCGCTTTTCCTTGAGCGCGTCGACCTCGGCTTGTGTCACCGGCCGCGGCACCGCGATTGGAACGCCCGTTCCGACGTCGATAGCTGACGGCCGCGAACCCGGCGTAGACGGGGCGGGCGCGGCGGGTGGCGTGGGAGGCTGGGTCAGAGGCATACTCCAATGTACGCGGGCTGCGGCCCCCCGGTTACACTTTTGCCCCGATGCACGGTATGACCCTCGTTCAGACGACGCTCCCGGGCACCCCCACACCATTCGCTTCGTCGGCGCTCGCCGGCGGGACGCTTGCTCCCCTCGAGGCCGCCGCGGCGCTCGCCCCGCAGGTCATCCAGTGGCGACGGCAGCTGCACCAGCGCCCCGAAGTCGCCTTCCACGAAGTCGAAACGTCGCAGTTCATCTTCGACACGCTGTCCGCCATCCCGGGACTCACGCTGTCGCGCCCCACGCGCACGAGCGTGGTCGCCGAACTGCGCGGGGCGCTCCCAGGCCACACCATCGCGGTGCGCGCCGATATCGACGGCCTGCCCATTCACGAAGAAGTCGACGTCGCCTTCCGCAGTACGCGCGACGGCGCCATGCATGCGTGCGGACACGATGGGCACACCGCGATTGTCCTCGGACTCGCCACGCTCCTCGCTGCCCATGTCGATACGCTCCCGGGCACGGTGCGCTTTGTGTTTCAGCACGCCGAAGAGCTCTCTCCCGGCGGCGCCGAAGAGCTGGTGCAGCACGGCGTCATGGACGGCGTCGCGCGGGTCATCGGGCTGCATCTCTGGGCGCCCATGCCGGTCGGGCGCATCGGCATTCTGAGCGGCCCCGCGATGGCCGCCCCCGACAATTTCCAGTGCACGATCGTCGGCAAGGGTGGACACGCCGCCATGCCGCACGAATGTGTCGACCCCATCGCCATCGGCGCGCAGATCGTGACAGCGCTGCAACAGGTGGTGTCGCGGACCGTCGACCCACTCGACCCGGTGGTCCTGTCAGTCACGCAGTTCATCGCGGGCACCGCGTTCAACGTCATTCCCAATAGTGCCTACCTCTCGGGCACGGTGCGCACCTTCGACGCCTCACTGCGCACCTCGATACCGGCGCAGATGGAACGGGTCATCAAGGGCATCGCCGAAGCGTTCGGTGCCAGCTACGAGTTCCGCTACTTGCAAGGCTATCGGCCGGTGGTGAACGACCCGGCGCTCTCAGCGCGGCTCACCGACGTCGTGCGGCGCACCTTTGGCAACGACACGCTCATCGAAATGCGTCCCACTATGGGCGGCGAAGATTTTTCAGCGTATCAGCAGCGCGCACCGGGCGTGTTCGCCTTCGTCGGCGCCGGCAACGAAGCGGCGGGGATCATCTTTCCGCATCATCATCCGCGCTTTCAGATCGACGAACGGTCGCTCGATGTCGGGCTCCGCTATCTCACAGCGGCCACGCTCGACCTGCTCACCCCGAACGCCTGATTCGTGAGCGCGCCGCGACGAATGCATCGTTGGCTCGTACTGGTCCCCATGGTCGCCATTCTCGGCGCGCCATGGTTCGCCAATCGCATCGAGCCGCGCATCTTCGGCATGCCGTTCCTGTTGGCGTGGATATCGGGGTGGGTCCTCTGTACGTCGCTGGTCCTCTGGTTCGTCGACTCTCGTGAGACGAGCGCTGACGAGTGACGACAGCCGTTGAGTTCGGCGAGGCAACGATTGCCCTTGGCCTCATGGCGCTCACGCTGGTGATCGCCTTTGTCCTCTCGATACGGGGACGCGGCGCGCAGAGCCTCGAGCAATGGAGTGTGGCCAGCCGCGGGTTCGGGTCCGTCCTCATCTTCATGCTCCTCGCCGGCGAGATCTACACCACGTTCACCTTTCTCGGTGGCAGCGGATGGGCGTACGCGCGCGGCGCGCCAGCGTACTACATCATCGGCTACGCATCGGTCGCGTACGCGGCATCCTACTGGCTGCTCCCAGCCATCTGGCGACGCGGCGTGTCGTGGCAGGTCATCACCCAACCAGACTACTTCGCCCGCGCATACGACAGCCCGTGGCTCGGACGCGTCGTCGCCATTGTCGGCACCTGTGCGCTCATCCCCTATCTGGTGCTGCAGCTCAAGGGGCTCGGCATTCTGGTGAGCGAGTCGTCGTACGGGCTCATCCACGCCGACCTCGCCATTCTCCTTGGCACCGCCGCCCTCATTGTGTATGTCGTGCTCGCCGGCGTGCGCGGGTCCGCGTACACGGCGGCATTCAAGGATATCCTCGTCCTCTGCACCGTGGTCGGACTCGGCATTGCGCTGCCGTACACGCTGCACGGGGGCATCGGCCCCATGTTCGACACGCTCATCGCGAAGCAGCCCGAGTTCTTCGTGTTTCCCGAGCGCGGGCTCTCCGGTACCTGGTACACGAGCACCATCCTCATGACCGTGTTCGGCTTCTACATGTGGCCACACACGTTTGGCTCCGTCTTCGCCGCGCGCAGCGACGCGGCGTTCCGGCGTAACGCCATCCTCATGCCGTTGTACCAGATCATCTTGCTCTTCGTGTTCTTCATTGGCTTTGCCGCCATTACCGCAGTGCCGGGACTCAAGGGCCCCGACGCCGATCTCGCGCTGCTGCGCGTCACGCGACTGAGCTACGGCCCATGGGTCATGGGGCTCGTCGGGGCGGCGGGATTGCTCACGGCGCTGGTACCAGGCTCGCTCATTCTCATGTCGACCGCGACGATTCTGTCGCGACTCATTACCAGCAGCACAGGGACCGATGCGCGCGGTGAAGTACGCATCGCGCAACTCATGGTGCCGTTCGTGGCGGCCCTCGCGCTGTTCTTCGTCTATCGCGGCGGCCAAACGATTGTCACGCTGCTGCTCTTCGCGTACGCGATCGTCACGCAGCTCTTTCCGGCCGTCCTGCTCACGCTGCTGTGGCCGCATCGTACGAATGCGATGGGCGCGGCCGCCGGCATGATTGCCGGCCTTGGCGTGGTGGCCTACACCACCATGGCCGACGTCACCCTTGCCACGATCCTGCCCTCGGTGACCAGCCACATCACCGATATCAACATCGGCGTGCTGGCGTTGCTGGTAAACATCGCGGTACTCGCACTGTTCACGCTGGCGACATCAGGCTCGCGCCCTGCGCCGTAACCCAGAGCGTACCCACCGGTACGCCCCTTCAGGTCACCGCGCGCGGAAAGCCCCGCGTGTCTGCGAGCGCTTCCGCCACGCACACGCGATAACCGTCGGGATCCTCGAGCTCGAATTCGACCTGACCGTACGCCATGAGTTCCGGCCCGCGCACCAACGGCGTCCGTCGCCGCGCGTGATCGAGCAGCTGCGTCAGCTCTTCGCCTTCGAGACGGATGTACACATCCCACTCGTACGAGTCGCGCACCCGCGACACCGCCCCCGCCGATTTTCGCAGCATCAGCTCCGTGCTGTCGCGACGGAGAATGCAGAACTCAAACGGCGGCTCGGCAGGAAACGGATCTGGCGTGAACCCGAGATTGTCGCGGTACCACGCAATGCTACGCGCGACGTCGGACACGCGCAGCACGGGGACGATCGCTACGAACTGTGGCATGACCGTAAGAACACACACGCATGAGGGTTTGTTGCAGCGCGCAATTATCCGGAGTCACACGCAACAGCTAGTTGACACTACCAATCGTCACAAACAACTGACACCCTATCGACTATAGAGAGAGAACAGCTCTACACCGATGAAACGGATTTTTCTGGATTCACACAGATCAAACGCAAAGAACGAATCCGTGTCGTTCCCGCCCCATCCGTCCAATCCGTGGCAAGCCGTTCCTCACATCTCACCGCTCACGTCTCACCGCGAACTGATCTTGAGCCCCACAATGCCCGCCACGATCAACAACACCGACAGCACACGTCCGAGCTCGCGTGACTCGCCAAAGAGCACCACACCCGCAATCGCCGTCCCCACCGCACCGATGCCCGTCCAGACGGCATAGCCGGTCCCCACAGGAAGCACCTTGAGCGCCTGCGCGAGCCCGTAGAAGCTGGCAATCATCGCCGCCACCGTCAGCGCAGAGACACCGGGCTTACGGAACCCGTCGGACGCCTTGAGCCCGATGGCCCACGCCACTTCGAGCAGTCCGGCCATTACCAGCCACATCCATGCGCGGTTCATGGACGCACCACGCTGTCGGGCGGTGTGATCGGCGGCAACGTACGCATGAGATAGTCAAACGTGTTCGCCCCCATGATCTTCGCCACGTCGTCCTCGCTCATTCCCGACCTCAGCAGTGCGTCCGTAATGACGATGACGCCGCGCGTATCCCACGGCGTTTTCGTGGCGCCATCGAAGTCAGAGCCCAGCGCCACATGTCGTACTCCCATGACCTGCACCGCGTGTCGGATGGCTTTCACGATGTTCTCGATGGTCGGCTGGCACACGGCCCCGTCCCAATAGCCAATGCCGACCAGTCCCCCGTTGGCGGCAATGGCGCGCAGCTGCGCGTCGGTGAGATTGCGCGGCCCTGGACACACCGCCGCGACACCCGTATGGGACACCACCACCGGCCGCGACGCCATCGCCAACACCTCGTTCATGGTTTGCGCCGACGAATGCGCGAGGTCGACGGCGATGCCCAGCTGCTCCATGCGCTGCACCACCTGACGGCCGAGCGGCGTGAGTCCACCGTGCGTCACCCCGTGCGCGCTCCCCGCGACTTCGTTGTCGAAGAAGTGCGTGAGCCCCATCATGCGAAACCCGTTGTTGAAGAGCACGTCCACGCTTTCGAGCTGTCCGTCGAGTGCATGCAACCCTTCAATGGCAAGCACCGCGCCCACCTGCATCGGATCACCGCCACGACGGCGCGCAAAGGCCATGAGCGTATCGCGCGTCGTGATGAGCGTGATGGCACCGCCCGCACGCAGCACCGCATCCTGCAACTTCTCCGCCTGATACACCGCACGCGCCCGCAAACTCGTGCGGGTCGCCGCCGGCCAGCGCTGCGCCAGCGACAGCAGCGCAATGTTGTCCGTCTCGCCCGTGTTCTGGTCGTAGTTCATGTCCCGTGGCGTCTTCGTCACCACGCTGAACACCTGGAGCGCGACCTTGCCCTCTTGCAGGCGCGGCAGGTCCACATGTCCACGCTCGACACGCGTGAGCAGGTCACGCCCCCACAGCAGTTCGTCTGCATGCAGGTCGGCAATGAATATGCGACGGTGCAACGCCGAACCCGCAGGCGAGACTGCCGGAATCTGTGTGCGCACGACCGTGTTCATCCGCATGTCCACCACCATCGGCACGACGGTGAAGAACGACACCAGCGCCACGGCGAGCACGACCGCCACACCGATCAGAACCTTTTTCATGCCAGGAGATGCAGGAGAAATGGAAACGCTCAGCGCAATCCGCGCGGCATTTCCTGACCGTTCAGTTCACGCGCGTTCGGCAGTTCGTTGGGGACACTCGGACCACGGAAATCGCCGCAACGATCAAACGCATCCTTCGACCCCGCGTCAATCGTATCGGTAATCGGCGCGCGATCCACGCGCATCGTGTCGTTACGATCGATGGCTTGCGCGTAAAACCCGGCGCAGTACGCGCGCATGGCGTCGAGACGCTCGAGCCGCTTGACCCCAAGGTCGGCCGCCCGGCCAAACCAGTACCACGACAGCCCACCAAGCACCACGGCAAAGGCCAGACTGCCCAGTGCCGCCAGCGGGGGCTTTCCTGCAGAAGACTCAGTCATCGCTCGGAGTTACGAAATGGAACGCTGAAAACCGGGTGCGCGGCGCGCCTTCGTACGCTGCTCGAACGCATAGCCCAATCCCAATAACGTACGCTCGGTATATGCTGTGCCAATGAACGACAGCCCCAACGGCAACCCCGCCGTAAAGGCCATCGGTACCGTCAGCGACGGATAGCCGGCCACCGCGGCGACACTCGAATTGCCGCCGCTATAGCGATCGCCGTTCACCCAATCGGTCGTCCACGACGGCCCGTTCGACGGCGCAATCACCGCACTTAGCCGGTGTGTCGCAAAGAGCGCATCCAATCCTTCGTCACGCGAGAGCGTACGACACTTCTGCAGCGCCTCCTTGTATGCGGCATCGGAAAGCGTTCCCTTGGCCTGCGCCTGCTCGAACAGCTCCTGCGCAAACCACGGCATCTCCTGCGCCGCATGCGCACGGTTGTACGCCATGAGCTCGTCGAGCGTGCGGTACTGCACCGTATCGCCGCGCGACGCGAGATAGGCATTGAGCCCATCCTTGAACTCGTACAGCAGCACCTCCAGCTCGGCGGCATCGTACTTCCCCACCGTCGGCACGTTGCACGGATCGATGATCTCTGCCCCCGCTTTTTTCAGCTCGGCAATGGCCGCATCGAACGCGTCGTCCACCGCGGGATGAAAGCCGGCCATGTTGCGCGCCACACCAAGACGCGCGCCTTGCAGCGCGTCGCGCCGCAGCGCCTGCAGGTAATCGTCGGTGGGCAGATCACGCGCGGTTGTCGCCGCATCCCGCTCGTCGCGTCCGCGAATGGCCGTCAGCACGATGGCGGCGTCGGTGACCGTGCGCGTCATGGGCCCGGCCGTATCCTGCGTCGCCGAAATGGGAATGATGCCCGCGCGACTCACGAGCCCCACCGTGGGCTTGAGCCCCACAAGCCCGCAAATGGAGCTCGGGCAGATGATCGAGCCATCGGTCTCCGTCCCAATGCCGACTGCGGCAAGATTCGCCGAGATCGCGGTGCCGGTGCCGGAGCTCGAACCGCACGGATTCCGATCGAGCACGTACGGATGCTTCGTCTGGCCACCGCGTCCGCTCCACCCGCTCGTCGAACGCGTGCTCCGGAAGTTGGCCCACTCGCTCAGGTTCGTCTTCCCCAGCAACACCGCCCCCGCCTCGCGCAACTTCGCCACCACCGTCGAGTCGCGCGGCGCCGGCTTCCCCACCAGCGCGCGTGAGCCCGCGGTGGTCTGCATCTTGTCGGCCGTGTCGAGGTTGTCCTTCACGAGCACGGGAATACCGTGCAACACCCCACGAACTTTCCCCGCACGACGTTCCGCATCACGCTCGGCCGCAATCGCGAGCGCATCGGGATTCACCTCGATCACACTGCGCAGCTGCACACCTGCCGCATCGATCGCCGCAATGCGCGCCAGATACGCCGCCGTCAGCGCGCGCGACGTGAGCGTCCCCTTCGCCATCTGCGCCGTCAGCTCCGACACCGTCGCTTCACTGTGCGCGAAGGCACGGGCCTGATCGACGGCGTCATCGGCAACGTGAGATCCCTGCGCAGCACCGTGCTCGGCGCCGTGCGCATCGCGTGCTCCAAGGGCCACACCCGCAGCCGCCAGCGTGGACGACGCAAGAAATCCGCGACGCGAAAACCCGTCAGTCATGCTGAAGCTCGTAAATGAGAGTGACGAACGCGTCATCACGCATCCGGAAACGCATCACACCGCCGCGAGGGCCGCCGTCAGATCGGCAATGAGATCGTGCACATCTTCGAGGCCCACGCTCATGCGAATGAACCCTTCCGACACCGCATCACCACCCCAACGCGCACGACGCTCGGCGCTGGTGTGCAACCCGCCAAAGCTCGTCGCTTCGTACACCAGCTGCGAATGCGCAAAGAACCGCGCGGCCGCATCGGCCGACGGGAGTTCGAAGCTCACCACACAGCCGAACGCCTTCATCTGTGTTGAAGCAATGGCGTGCGACGGGTCGGTCGGCAGCCCTGGATACCGCACACCACGCACCTGCGGACACCCGCTCAGGAACTCAGCCACCGCCATCGCCGAACGGCACTGCTGCATGAGCCGTACGTGCAGCGTGCCGAGGGAACGGTGCGCCAACCACGCTTCCATGGGGCCGGGGATGACGCCCATGCGCGTACGCCAAAGGCGCAGCGCTTCAACATGCTGCGGATGGCGCGCGGCAACATGACCGAGCACGAGATCGGCGTGTCCCGTCATGGCCTTGGTGTCCGACACGATGCACAGGTCGGCACCAAGCGCGAGCGGTTGCTGCAACAGTGGCGTGGCCGTGGTGTTGTCGACGGCCACCAGCGCGCCGATCTCGTGCGCCTTGCGCGCGAGCAGCGCAATGTCGCACACGTCGAGCCCGGGATTGGTGGGTGTCTCCAACCAGAGCATCGCCACCCCGTTCGCCGCTTCGGCCTCGAGCGCACGCAGCAGTCCGTCGCCCGCTGTAGGGGCCATGACCACCTTGATGTTCTGCGCCGCAAACCACGCGCCGTCGAATGGCTGCGACGCAATCACGCGCGTGGTGTAGTAGCACTCCTGCGGCATGATGACCGTACTGCCCGGCGGCACCATCGTCGCGAGCACCGCCGCGGTGGCGGCCATGCCGCTCGGAAAGAGCAGACAGCTCCCGCCTTCGAGTTCGGCAAGCGCGGCTTCGTACTGATTCCACGACGGGTTGTGAAAGCGACCATACGTATACGGCGACTGCGAGGGATCACCGGGCGTATGATACGGCGCGGCAAATACCGGCCCCGGCAGGTATGGCGTGCCGGCCGTCTTGTCGGGGAGACCGGCGCGCACCACACGCGTGGCGCCCTGCCAGTCCGACTTCGCTGCGCGTGCGTCGCCAGTCGACATGGTTACGCTCGCGGCGGATACACCGCTTCATCGAGCGGTTCGGCCTCTTCGATGAGCATGACGGGAATGCCGTCCTGCACCTTGTACACGAGCCGGCTTTCGCGGCACACGAGCACTTCCGGCGGACCGGCATGATACTCGAGGGGCGCCTTGCTCTTGGGGCAAACGAGAATCTTGAGCAGTTCAGGGGCGAGGCTCATAACACGCAGACTGGTGTGAAGACCCGCGAGGGTCAGGACGGACGATGATGGCGTGGGGCCGCGTCGGTCATCGACAGCGTCGGGCCACCAATGAGCTCCACGCAGTACGGCACCGCCGCCCACACGGCGCGCAAACACTCTTCGATCGCCTTGGGCTTGCCGGGCAGGTTGATGATGAGTGACGCGCCACGCGTCCCCACCACCTGCCGCGACAGAATCGCCGTTGGGACGGTTTTCACACTCTCGGCCCGCATTTGCTCGGAGAACCCCGGCAGCAGGCGATCGCACACCGCGACCGTGGCTTCCGGCGTCACGTCGCGCGGTGCCGGCCCGGTGCCACCCGTGGTGACGATGAGCGGACAGCGCAGCGCGTCGGCGAGCTCCCGCAACGCGGCTTCGATGGCCGGCTGTTCGTCGGGCACGAGGCGATACGCCTCCGTCCATGGCGTCGCCAACCAGCGCGTATACACCTCGCGAATGGCGGGGCCGGACTGGTCCTCGTACACGCCGGTGGAGGCGCGGTCGGAGATGGTGACGATGCCGAGTGTGAGCATCATCAAAAGTAAGGGCCTGCGGGGCTTCGTGTGATTGCGGCGCCGCTCAGGACGCCGGACGCAGCTCCCAATGATCGCCGCGATCGACCGCGCGCGCGTGCAGGACCCGCGCGACCTGCTGCAGCATCCCCGACGGCGTCTCCCCTTCGATGGCCGTAGACAGTCGCGACGACATCAGCGACGAGTCGAGCACGATACGAAAGCCCGTCCACCGCTGCAGCCGCTCGACCGCCGACGGCATCGGCTCGTCGTTGAAGAGCAGCGCGCCACCCAACCAGGCGACACTCCCCATGGCGGCGGTCGTACCCAGCTCGGTGTGCCCGCCGTCGCGATCGAGCAGCAGCCCGTGCCCCTCGGTGAGCGTGGCGGAAAAACGCCCCGCGCGCACCAGCACCGCGCCCTCCGTCACCGTCACGATGGTACGCGGCACCGACCCACTGGCGGGGCTCCCGGGGAGGGCGCGCACCAGAAAGGCGGTGCTCACGTCCTCGATGCGCGCTCCTTCCGTGTGCACCACGAACGGAGCACTGCCGGGCGAGACGGTAAAGATCGCTTCCCCCCGCAGCGTAAGTTCACGCGAGCCGGCACCAAACACCCCGTGACTGGTCACCGAGCTGCCGGGGGCGAGCATCACCCGCGAGCCGTCGGCAAGCGGCAACGTCCGCGGCATGGCGCCGGCGGGGACGGACAGCTGCACCACCCCCGGGACGTCCTGGGCCACGTGCTCCCGCTCCATTTGCCACACGAGTGCCGCCACGCCCAGCACGCTCCCGCCCGCGAGCAGCATCCACGACCAGCGGCGCGCCGACACACGCGCTCCCCCCTCGTCGCCGGTATTCGGCGTCGGGGACCACGTCGATGATACCGACGTCGGGCGGTTGGGAGCAGTCGAACGGGAGTGGATCACGCGCTAGGGCAAAAGGGGGGCGGTACGCGAAGACGGAAGCGTGGCGCCATCCGACGGGATTCGCAAAACGATTGGGACAAGACGCGTCAGGCCGTGGCAGTCGGTGCAAAATGCCCCGTTACTTCGGGACCATGCCGCCGCAGGACGCCGCGCCGACGGCATCCGGCGCTCCGTACGATGACTGCACCACCTGGGCGGCGCTCCCCCCCACGGCCGGCGTCACCACGAACATCGTGGCGTAGCTCGCGTCGCAGATATCGGGAAGTTTGGTCCCCGCGAGAGCATTCACGATGGCGGAGATGGTGTTCGAATGCCCCACCACCAGCACGACGCCTTTGGCCTGCATCACGGCGGCCGCGACGGTGCGCACATGCTGCCCGTCGAGCGCGATGACCGTCGGCGCCACGCCGGTGCGCGCCTGGACCACCGCCGCCGTCTCTACTGTACGCTTGCGCGTGCTCACAACGATGGTGCTAGGCGTGCTGTGCGCCAACGCCGCGTCCAGCGCCTTGGCGCGCGCCACCCCCGCTTCGCTCAGCGACGGATCATCGAGCGGCGCCGGCTGCTTCTCGCCGTGGCGCACCAGAATGACCAGCGACGGCTGCGCACCAGAAAGCGAGGGCGACGAGGCCAGCGCCGCCACGACGGCACCACACAGCAGCACGGTAGAGCGAAGGCGGAGCAGGTATCGATGCGACACGGCGGGATTCCGGAGAGGGGGGCGTGCCCGGACGACGAACAGGATCCAGCAATCTTAACTCGCGCTCCGGCGACTGTCGGAGTTCGACAAGCACACGATTCTGCGCTGGATCGACGGCGGTGCCAAGCCGGGCGACCTCAAAAAGACGCCGGCCGGTGCCCAACGCGTCTCCACCGCCTGGTACGACAACGCCGCCGAGAACTCAGCAATCCCGACACCAAGATCAATGTGAAGTGGGGCGATCAGATGCCGGGAGGCCAGGTCACCCTCCCCGCTGTTCGTTGTCCAGCAACACGCGCTTACGATCCAGTCCCCAGCGATAGCCGCCCAATGACCCGTCTGCGCGCAGCGCGCGATGACAAGGAATGAGCACCGCCACTCTGTTCGCGCCGCACGCCGTTCCAACGGCCCGCACGGCATCCGCATGTCCAATGCCCTTGGCGAGCTCCCCGTAGCTCACCACCTGCCCCGGCTTCACGCTCAGCAGAAAGCGCCACACCTTGATCTGAAACGCGGTGCCGCGAAGATCGAGCGGCAACGCCGGACGAGGAGCCCCCTGCACCACATGTGCGTCGAGCGCGTCCATCCACGCGTCGAGCGGCTCGCGCGCCGACTCTCCCGACGGCACGAGACTCGCCCGCGGAAACTCATCGTGGAGACGCGCCACCAGCAGATCGCGGTCATCGCCGAACTCCACCAGACAGACGCCGCGCGCCGTGGCCGCCATCAGCAGCGCGCCAATGGCCGTGTCTCGCACCGCGTAGACGATCATTTCTCCCGCGCCACCCGCACGGTACGCCGACGGCGTCATCCCGAGGCCGCCGGTCACCTGCTCGTACACGCGACTCGTCGACCCGTAGCCGGCAGCGAAGGTCGCCGACAGCACCGTGTCCCCCTCACGCAGCTGCCCCTTGAACTGCGCCAGCCGACGCGCCGACTGGTATTGCTTGGGGCTCACCCCCAGCACCGCCGTGAACGTGCGCTGAAAGTGGTGCGGGCTCATGGCCGCCTCCTTGGCCAGCACCGCCAGCGGCAGCGACGCGCCGGCGTGCGCCGCTATGTACGCGGCAACACGCTGCATGCGGGCGACCATGTCGGGCGACGGGGCTTTCGGCAACGGATTCGACCGTGTGGTTGCTGATGCGGATGACTGAGCACTCCTTCGGGGCATCATGAGCTCGGCACAAGGAATACAAGACGATGCCCTGTATTCAACCCCAATCGGCGACGGCGCACGCTCCGAATCATGCGGAGTTTGCGGCCTCGGGGCTACCGCAGCGCCAGGCCACGGATTGAACGGAGTCCACAGACGTACGCGGATCTCCATCCGCGTGGATCCGCCAATCTGCGCCATCCCTGGCTCGGCCGTGCCGAACCGGACGTAGCCAATCCGCCCCCATCCCCGCCGTTCATTGACGAACGGACGCCCAGAGTGCACTTCCTCCTCATGCCTACTCGCCCGCTCCCCCGCGCGGCTGTCGCCGCCCTCGGTCTGCCCCTCGGTCTGACCCTCGGTCTGACCCTCGGTCTGACCCTCGGTCTGACCCTCGCGCCGACCTTCGCCGCCGCGCAATCGAGTATCGCCCCGGTCCCGACCTTCCGCGACGCCGATCGCCTGGGCAAACTCACGCGCGCCATCCCCGCCGTCGACAGCGTCATGCGCAGCTTCATGGAGCGCTCGCGCGTGCCCGGCATTGCGTACGGCATCGTCGTCGACGGCAAGCTCCTGCACGTGGCCGCCCATGGTCTGCGTGACGTACCCAACAAGGCGCGTGTGGACACCAGCAGCGTGTTCCGCATTGCCAGCATGACGAAGAGCTTCACCGCGCTCGCCATTCTGCAGCTGCGCGACGCCGGCAAGCTGTCGCTCGACACCCCCGCGGAGCAGTACGTCCCGCAGCTCAAAACACTGCGCTACGCCACCAGCGACGCCCCGCGCATCACGGTGCGGCATCTGCTGTCCCACGCCGCCGGATTTCCGGAGGACAACCCGTGGGGCGACCAGCAGCTGTCGGCCAGCGATGACGACCTGTCGCGCATGATCGAACGTGGCATTCCGTTCTCGAACACGCCCGGCGTAGCCTACGAGTACAGCAACTTCGGCTTTGCCATTCTCGGTCGCATCGTGGTGAACGTGAGCGGGATGCCCTACGCCCGGTACATCCAGCAGAAGGTGCTGCGTCCGCTGGGCATGACGAGCACCACGCTCGAAGCCCGTGACGTTCCGGCATCGCGCCTGGCGCACGGATATCGCCTGCAGGACGGTGCGTGGCTCGAAGAGGCGCAACTCCCCGACGGGTCCTTCGGTGCCATGGGTGGCATGCTCACGTCGAGCGCCGACCTCAGTCGCTGGGTAGGGCTCATGCTCAGCGCATGGCCGCCGCGCGACGGCGCAGAATCGCCGGTGCTCAAGCGCTCGTCGCTGCGCGAAATGCAGCAGGTGTGGCGCTTCGCCCCCGGCAGTGCCGCGCGACTCGCCAACGGCACACTCACCATGAACGGCGGCGGCTATGCCTACGGCCTCCGTGTGTCGCAGAATTGTCTCTTCAACCACATCGTCGCCCACAGCGGCGGACTCCCCGGCTTCGGCTCGCAGATGCGCTGGCTCCCCGAGTACGGCGTCGGCATCATCGCCCTCGGCAACCTCACCTACACCAGCTGGGGCGCGCCCATCGACGCCGCCTACGAGGTGTTGGCCAAGAGTGGCGGACTCTCACCCCGCGCCATCGAGCCGTCGCCAGTGCTCGCCGCCATGCAGGACAAGGTGACGCGGCTCATCACCAACGCATGGACGCAGCCACTCGCCGATAGCATGGCGGCGATGAACCTCTATCTCGACGAAAGCGCCCCGCGGCGTGCCGCGGCGATCGCCAAGCTGGTGCAGAATGCCGGCGGCAACTGCCGCGCCGATGGCCCCATGTGGGCGGAAAATGCGCTACGCGGGGAGTGGAAGATCTCGTGTGCGACTGGGGCGCTGCGCGTGCGGATCACCCTCGCGCCCACCGAGCCCGCGCGCGTGCAGGAGTTCGGCGTCTTCGCCGCGCCGACCGATTACAAACCCGGGCCAGTCGCCGTGTGCCGGCAGGTAGGGTAGCAGTCGAAACTGATTACTGAAAACGCCGACTGACAACCGAAAACTCGAACTCAACACCGAAAACTTCCCGCAGCCCTCACGGAGTTTTCAGTTGTCAGTTCGAGCTTTCAGTTGTCAGTTCTCTTTTGTCTGTTCGCCGACTCTTTCCTCTCCCGCCAGCACATCCCCCCGCGGCGGCACCCACCCTGGGATCCAGTACCGCTCCCGTGAGCACCCTGGCTGCGGGACCTCCATATGGCTGAACCCGCCCCCGAGGCCAAAACGGGCGTCATCCAGTGACAACCCGCTCCCGTTCGCAATAAAAAGCGGCACGCGCATGAAGTGCAGCGCCGCATACCCCTCGCAGGTCGCGTACAGCGCCGCCAGCGCCAGGCGGGACGCCCGCCACGTGGACCGCCACACCACCTGCGTCGTGGCCACAAACGGCACCACCGCGCGCTCCGGCAGGTCGCCCAACACATCGGTCCCCAACCGGCCGTCCTGATACGCCGTGCGACAGATCGCCACCGAACGCACCCCACTGAAGGGGGCCACCACAGCCGTCGTCACCCGGTACGTCGTGTCCGTGCCCGTGACCACCACCGCCGACCAGCACCCCCAATCGCCCGGCCCCGGGTTGAGCGACACATCGTACACCCGCTCACCGGCGGCAGCACTCGCCACCACCGCCTCGCGCACCCGCGCCTCGGCCTTCGACGACGCCACAAAGAACCCCACCGTGACCAACACCCACGCCGCTACCCCGGACACAGTGCGTCCCGTGGCGGACAGCAATCGCTGCCCCACACTCCACAGCAGCGCAAACACCACCAGCACCACCGACACGTCACGCGCCACCTGCCCCAGCAACACGGTCGCCGCGACGATCACCACCAGCAAAAACGGCAACAGCCACCGACCAATCCCGCGCGGCCGGTTCCACCAGAGCGGCGGAATTGCCACCAGCCACAGCCACGGCTCCACGATGAACACCGCGTCGCCGTAGTACCAGCGCCCGTCGAAGGGCCAGAACGGATGCACGCCGTAGCTGTTGGTAAAGTCGAGCAGCAGATGCGACAGCGTCCCCACCAGCGCCACCACCAGCAAGGTCGTCGAGGCTGAGCGCGTGAGCGGCTCGCTAGTACGCTGCACCCACCAGCGGGCAACCAGCCAGAGCAGCACCGCGCTCACCACCGCCCATACGATCGTGTGCGTGTGTCCACGATGGTGCAGCAGATAGCCCAGCGACCCCATGTTGAGCACGCGGCCCGAATAAATGAGATCGCTGTCGGGAAACTCCGCCGCCACAATCCCCAGCACGCTCAGCGCACGGCGCAGTCGTGTTCCCACCGACAGCCCGCGTCGTGTCAGGGATTGCTCTGCCACATCGGCAATGAGCAACCCCGCGAGTCCATGCGTCACGTTATCCACGAGACGCTACATGCGCTCCCTGCGCGGTGCTGTCAACTGCCCGTTGCTCGGCCCGACAGGCGGGTGAACTGCTCGCACGGAGGCAGCCGAGGGAGCAGTTCAACCCCTGTCAGGCAAGCGCCTGCGCAACTGCGGCAACCAGTTCGCGCTGACCAGCGGGCTTCTGCAGGACTGCCGCCGCCCCCGGCAATTCGAACGATTCAGGAATATGTCCGCTCAAGGCGATGACCGGTACGTGAGGCGCCGCTTCACGAAGCAATGGCAGTGCCGCGTCACCAGACATGTCCGGCATGGAAAGATCGAGCAAAATGAGACGGAGATCTGCAACGGTGCCTGCGCGCAACAGGGCGAGGGCTTCCTTCGCACCGGAGACAGGCACGCTCCGCATGCCGGCCTTGCTCATCTGTCGCGCGAGGACACTGCGCACCATCGCCTCGTCATCGATGATGAGGACCGCCCCCGTGAGAATGGGCTTGGGCATCGACGTGGACGGAGAAGGCACCGTCCGCACCGCCGCCACGCGAGGGAACGTGATGACGAACGTCGTCCCGTGCCCAGGCAGGGACTCCACGCACCACGACCCTCCCGCGTCATGGATCGCGTGGAAGGCACTCGCGAGTCCGAGCCCCGTGCCACTGCCCGGCCCTTTGGTGGTAAAGAACGGTTCGCCGATGCGGCGCAGTGTTTCGGCCGACATGCCGGCCCCGTTGTCGGCAATCGTGAGCACGACGCTCGCCTGATCACCACCCGCGAGTGCCACCCGGAGGGTTGGACTACTCACCCCGTGCAGCGCGTCGCGGGCATTGAGGAGCATGTTGATGAGGATCTGCTGCACCGCGCTCGACGCGCCACGCACATGCGCATCGGCCACCGTGATCTCGTCGGTGATCATGATCGACTTGTCGAACGTCCGTCGGCACATGTGCAGCGCGTCACGCAGCAACGGCACGAGGTCCACCTGCATCCCAGGACGCACGTCGGCGTGCCCGAGCGCCAGCATACGTTTCACGAGATCGCCAGCGCTGACGGCCGCACGCTCCGCATCGGACAGGTGCTGCACCACCTCACCGTGCGCCTGCTCGCGCGCGAGCTGCACGTTGGGCAGAATGACCGCCAGCATGTTGTTGAAATTGT
The DNA here is from genome assembly GCA_023910675.1 of Gemmatimonas sp. Lineage (GTDB taxonomy): Bacteria > Gemmatimonadota > Gemmatimonadetes > Gemmatimonadales > Gemmatimonadaceae > Gemmatimonas. Next base: position 80,382 of record JAAVWC010000016.1, on the reverse strand, counting down.
GCGCCATCCCGGCCGCCATATCGCCAAGCGCTTCACGCCGCTGACTGCGACGCAACGCGTCCTCCATCTGCTGTTCGCGGGTGACGTCAAGGCTGAACGCCGTATACACCAGACCGTCAGCCGACTCGGCAGGAATGCCAACGGTGCGTACCCAGCGCACCTCGCCCGCCGGCGTATTCAGCTTGACCACATGCTCATACGGCGCCCGGTCACTCGCGGCGCGCGCGACCAACGCCCGGACCTCCGCGAGCGCGTCCGCCGCGATACCACTCACCAACAGGGAAGGCGTACCACGAACGGCGTCAGCATCCAAACCGGTGACTTCGCGAATGCGACCAGCCGCGTAGGTGAACTCCACCCGTCCGTTGTCGGAATAGCGGAAGGTGAAGACCACCCCCGGAACGGCATCCAGTACACGTTGCAGCTGCGATCGACTGGCCTCCAGGGCCATCGTGGCATTGCGCTCAACGGTAATGTCAGCAAACGTCGCGACCACCCCGGACATCTGGGGCTCACCCAGCTCCCGCAGCGGATCGGCATGGACGTCGAGCCAGGCGAGTTCGCCCGTTGGACGGTGCACGCCGATAACGGCCTGTGATGGCGCTCCCGTTCTCGTGGTAATCTCCGACGGAATGAAATCACGGCCCGCAGGCGAATGATCCGGTCGGACGAGACGCCATCGCGGATCGAGCGGAAGACGGCCGCGCATCTGCTCGATCGACAGGCCCAATATGCGTTCGGCGGCGGCGTTCGCCTCTCTGATGCTGCCGTCCATGTTGTGTACCACCAACCCTTCCGACTTCGACCGGAAGACAGACTGGTACATCGCTTCGTGCTCGCGGATCGACCGGTGCGAAACACTGACATCGCTGAGCGAGATGACCACACGCTCCACGGTCCCATCGGCAGCGACCTTCGGCACGGCATGCACCAGCAACCAGACCCGCTCGGAGGCTCCATCGCGACGTACGCCGAGCACGACCCCCGACACCGGACGCCCCGTCCGCAACGCCGTCGGCCCAGGATGGGCATCTTCAGGTACTGGGCTACCGTCTTCGCCAATCACATCAAGCCGCGCATCATTCGTTGTGCGCGTGGTGATTTCCGTTGCCGACAGTCCAAGCAACGTCGTCGCCTTCGGGTTCGCATAGATGATGCGACGCCGGGGGTCCTGCACCACGACGGCGACATCAAGCGTCTCCACGAGTTGCGCAAAGTCCACGAAGGATCCATCCGAAAGCGCCCCCGGAGTAGTCGGGCTTCCCGACGGAACTACGGGCGGTACGGAAGCGGAGGCGGCGATATCGGACATGGAGCGATGGAAGCATGCGCAGGCGTTTCAACGCGCGTACGCATTATGAAGATGGACAGACGAGAGGCTCTGCAATGAACATCCCTACCGGACCCCGTCCCAGCAATACGTCGCCGCACGATTTGACACCGTTCGTCGCACGCATTCCAACAGTCTGAATACTGCGTCTCGCTACAGCGGCGGATACCGCTTCTTCCACTCCGGCCCTTCGACATGTTCGAGCGCGACGTCTTCTGCCATTTGCGTAATGACGTCGCGCAATTCGAGCTGCTCGAGCCATCGCGGCGGAATGATGTCGGGTCCGTGCATCGCGCCGAGCAGTTGGCCGGTGAGCGCGCCGAGTGTATCGCTGTTGCCGTTGTGATTCACCGCCAGCGCGACCGCCTTTTCGAATGACTCTCGCGACGGCTCCGGATGACTCATCGCGCAGAACACGGAGATCGCGAGTGCTTCGTGCGCGAGCTTCCCTTCGCCAAACTCCTCGACATCTCGCCACGAGGGATCAATGCCGGCAAAGCGCACTTCGTCGGCGCGGCGCACGGCGTACTGGACGGTGCGCATCGTTTCGCCTTGCCCCAGAATGGGCGCAGACCGACGGATGGCCGCTTCGATGCCCTCGCGAATGGTCGTCCCGTGCATCAGATGGAAAATGATGACGGCGAAGTAGCCGGCCGAACAGGTAGCGGTGTATCCGCCGTGCGTGATCGCGGCGACTTCGGCCCCAAGGCGGAAGGCATCGTCCTGCATGAACATGCCGGCTGGCGCGACGCGCGCGATGGCGCCGAATCCTTTGCCGTCGTTGATCGCTTCTTCGGGAGTGCCGAGCACTTTTTTCTTGAGCGAGACCAGACTGACCTTGTCCGGCGAGCGCTCCGCCCAGAGTCCCGGGACATCGAGCAACCATCCGCGCGCGGTGTCGAGATGATCGGGCGCCGGGCCGATGTGGCGCTGCGTCATGAGCCAGCGGCGGTACGCGTTCCGGATGATCGTGGGCGGGTAGTACGTCTTGTAGCCGTGCGCCATCACACGCGTGCGCAGCAACGCCTCGGCGGTGAACAGCAACAGCTGCGTGTCATCGGTGATCGCACCAGGTTCGGCGTGCCACGGGATGAAGTCACGAAGCCCCTTCGGCCCGAAGAGTTCGAAGATGTCTTTGGTGTTGCGGAACTCGAGCGGCGCACCGAGCGCGTCGCCGACGGCGCCACCCAGAAAGCAGCCCAGCACCCGTTCACGACGACTGATCTTGCTCCCCAGCGTATCCATGTTGCGACGGGGGCCGTACACGATGATTTCAAGCCGATCTGCGAGCGCCATTGCCCACCACCACTGGAATTGGGAGAAGTGATTAGCGCCGTTCGTCGTGGCCACGAAAGCCAAGGCGACGGTTGACGGCGCGACGCTCATCGAGCGTCATGGTAGACCACCGGGCCACCTCGTTCCGCGTTCGCCCACATCCGTAGCACCGCACGTGCAGATCGAGCTGGCACACCTTCACACACGGCGAGGTGGGCGGAAACGACTCGAGCGGTTCGGCAGAAGATTCTGAATGGCTCACCGGACGGTGCAGACGAAAGCGGAGACGATCGGAACAATGATCCGCTTTAGTATGCGATGCTCGTCAATAGCGCCAACGCGCCGATCGGCGCAAAAAACGTCACAAATGACGCAAAACGTCGCAAAACAGCATTTCGAGATGACAGCCAGCTGACGCTACAGGCCGTTTTGCCCCCCAATAGCGCTCGGTGATCTCCCGCACACGCGCCATGAACCCTGCGGAACCCGGGAAACCCGATAGGGTAACACCATTCCAATGAGGGGGTGGGGCCACAGCGGCCGTGGACAGACTCGGAGGGGGGTCTCGTTCACGGCCGTTGTGTATTCAGCGCTCCTCCGACGACGCCTCATCGTCCGCGTCCATCATCGCGCCGATACTCGCCGCCGCCAGCCTGATCGATGCTGGAAGCAATTCCGGGAAGAACGGCTCGATCACGACGTCCGCGCCGTAGCGGACGTCGTGATCCTTGAGATACACATAGCCGAACGCGAGCCGGTCGGCATTGAGCGCGTTCAGCGTTTCGGTCACATCATCCGTGTCGGGATTGACCGGAAACAGATTGCACAGCAGGCGCGCGATACCCAACTCGGGCTCCACGACCACCATCAGTCGCAATCCTTCGATATCCACGGCGGCCACCAGGTCGTCGATCGGCTCGACCTCGGCACCGGGGAGAAACGCGCACGCTTCGAACACCTGTTCGGCCAGTGATTCCCCCGGGGCGACCGACATGTCACGCAGCAAATCGTCCTCTTCTTCTTCCGGAGCGAGCTCCAAGCCCGGCAGCAGAATGGGGACGCCCTCCGCGTGAAACGCGCGGTAGCGCAGCGCACTTGGCGCCGACACGCCAAATGCTTCGACCGCAGTACGCACCGCGAGCGACGCGAGGGCATCGAACGGCACGGACTCGTCTTCCACGGTGACGAACCAGTTGGGAGAGCCCACCAGGTCGTCGGGCAACGACTCGAGGTCTTCGGCACTGTAGGTGGGGCGCTGCCAGCCAAGCTTCGCCAGCAGCACCTCATCGCCCCGCGTCAGTCGCTCATGCTGCTCGAGAAACGCGTTGGATACGGTTTCCGCGAGGAACGGCTGGCCACCACCGAATTGGATGAACCGCGACGAGCCGGGCACCGACAGGATCAGATACTGCTCGTCACCCAGCACCGCGAGTGATTCGGCAAGCTTGCCGGCGAAGCGGAACCACGCGTCGCCAAACGTGGAGAGCGCAGGATGAGAGACGCCAGCGTCCGGTGACTCATCCGGCTCGTGGGGATTGTTGTGCGGTGACATACGCGAATGCTATCACCGCGCCAACCGTTACCACCATGGATGCAGGTCAAAGCCGGCCGGGCACTCGCCGTTCACGGGCTCCGAAAACACCGGCGTACCGTTCGGTCCGGCGGCTACGCACACCACGACGTTCCGCTTCGGCGGCGCCGAGCCTTCGAACTCGGGTGCGGTGGGCGATGCACAGGCGCCAAGCGTGGCGACCACAACGGGAACGACGACGGAGGCAACAAGGCGGCGCGAGTTACGGAACATCGGGGGGACTCCTCAAGAAGGGTGTCCCCCATGGTGCATCCCCCGAAGGAGCGCCGCAGAGTGCTGAATCGGCAGGAAGTGGACGCCAGCGGCCTCGACTGCTGCCCATATGGCTGAGCACGCCTCTAGTGGGCCGTAGTTGAAATGTGGATAGCACGGAAGTTGCAGTATCGGGCGGTATGTTTACCCCGACGATGGATCTCGTGCTCGCCCCGGAAGATCGCCGCACCCTCGAGCAGATGCTGCGGCAGACGACGCTGAGTCAGGCGATTGCCAAGCGCGTGCGGGTCGTGCTCGCGCTCGCCGAGGGCGACAGCTATGCGACGATTGGCGCCCGGTTCGCCTGCACCGACCGGTTCATCGCGCTGTGGAAGCGTCGCTTCGTCGAGGGCGGGGTCTTGGCGCTGGCCGACGCCCCCCGCGCGGGACGGGGGCACGGGATGAGCGCGGCCCTCGAAGCCAAGATCGTCCGCCACACGTTGCAGACCGCACCACCGTCGCCGTTGACCCACTGGTCGAGCCGGCGGCTCGCGGCGAAGCTGGGCGTGGCGCATACGACCGTGACCACCGTGTGGAAGCGGCACGGCCTCAAGCCGCATCGCCTGGAGCGATACAAGGGCAGCCCCGATCCGGATTTCGAGACGAAGGCGGCGGACATCATTGGCCTGTACATCGCCCCGCCGACCAACGCCGTGGTGTTCTGCGTCGACGAGAAGACCGCGATTCAGGCGTTGGATCGCACCGATCCAGTCTTGCCGCTGCGGCCGGGGCGAGCGGAAGCGCACGGGTTCGAGTACGTGCGGCACGGGACCCGCTCGCTGTACGCCGCGCTGAACGTGGGCACCGGCCACGTGCAGGGGAAGGTCGCCGTCCGCCACACCAGCGTGGAGTTCGTGGACTTCCTCGACACCGTCACCCGATCGGCGCCGCGCGGCAAAGCCGTCCACTTCGTCGTCGATAACCTCTCCGCGCATAAGACCCAGGCGGTACAGGACTGGCTCGCCGCGCACCCCCGCGTGACGATGCACTACACCCCGACGTACAGCAGCTGGCTCAATCAGGTGGAGAGCTGGTTCGCACGCATCGAGCGGGACTGCATCGCCCGCGGCATCTTCAAATCGACGACCGATCTCACCCGCACGCTGCTGCGCTACATCACGCTCCATAACAAAACCTGTCAGCCCTTTGTGTGGCGGTACCGCGACGTCACCCGTCGCATGCCTGCTACACGTAAATCAACTACGAGCCACTAGGTGAGGCGTTGCATTGCCGCGAGTGCCGGCACCGCCTAGTCGCGGGGCCGGCCACTCACGACAAGCAATACCGCACATTCCAATCAATGTGGCGTTGCCTCGACGCCAGCACACCCCACACGATTCAAGCTGTGGGAATGCACTGCACAGATGAGAGCACTGATCCGGCACTAAGCGGACGTCAGCGGCCCTCCACTTGGGGCCGCTGGCGTCCGCTTTGACCAGAGTCACCTCTACTCACCGACTCCGAGGCGCCGTAGCATCCAAACATGTCTCCCAACACGTTGCCGCCGTTTGGCGCCGCCAGTGCCAGTGAATGGTTGTCCATCGCCGCCGACAGATTGTCCGCGGCCCCCGAAAGCGAGCGGACGCAGCAGCTCACCGCCATCGCTTTTCTCACCGCGTCGCTCGAGCGCCAGGTCGAGCTCACGCCCCCCTCGGCCAGCGCGCTCGCGCCGCTTAACGACGCGCTCCGACGACCACCGTCTCCGTTGGTCCACCTCCCGGTGGAGCACCCCGCCCACGAGTGGCTGCAGCTGTCGGCGCTCGCCGAGTTCCTCGGCGAACCGGTGCTGGCGCGGATTATCGTCAATGCCATCGCGATGCATTGCGGAGAGCATGCGGCAGCGGCGCCGACCACGGACGATCCGTGGCAACGCGAAGTCCTCGCCATCTGCTGGTGCCGTCGCGGGCGCATGTCGCGTCTAGGCGGTCTCCTGGACGACGCCGAGTACTGCTATGCCGAGGGGGTCACACTCGTCGAAGCGCAGCCCTGGCGCGACGCGCGCATTGCCGCGGCGCTCGGCCTGATCAACATCGCGCTCGCCCGAGGCAATTTTCCGTTGGCGGAAGAGCGGTGCACGGCGCTTCTGGCCGACCCACCGGCACGTCTCGCCCCTGCGCACAACACCGCTATCTATCAGATGCGCGCGATCGCGTACCGCAAACGCGGCCGCGCCCTCGAGGCGCTACTCGACAGTTGGCACGCGTACGATCTCCTCGGACACGCCAACGCATTCCGGGCGGAGCTCGTGGTGACGATGGCCGAAACCGCGCTCGAAGTCGGCGACGTGCCCGCTGCCATTGCAGGATTCCGCAATGCGCAGCACGAAGCCTTGCAGACGGGGGCGCCCCTCCGGGTGCAGGCCGGCGCCATCATCGGGTTGGCGCGCGCGATCACGGCGTGCCTGCTGCGGGACGAGTCGGCAACCATGCGCCTCACCGCGCACGACATTGAAGAAAGTCGAGCGGCGCTCTCCGCGCTGTTCGCCAAGCCCCTTGCGCCCCGTGAGCGGGTGTACGCGCTGGTGGCACACGCGGAATGCCTGCGGCGCGAAAGCAGCGCGCCCGGTGCACGGGAAGTACTGTTGGAAGCGCAGGAGCTCGCGCAGACGCACGGCTACTTTGATTACCAGTTCCGCGTGGACGAGTTGTTGCAGGGGCTGGCGACTCCCTCGACGGTAACTGCCGGCTGGACCGAGGCCGACAGACATCCGGCGCTCGCCCGGCTCGCCGCGCTGACCTGACCGTTCGAACGTCGACATCATGCCGCTCTCGCCCCTCCTCCGCTTGCCGCTGCCGGCCGCGCTCATTGCGTGGTCGTTGCCGGAGGCATTGGTGGCGCAGGTGCGCAACGCGGTCGGTCGTGATTCACGATTGGTCGCCGTTCAGACGGGGGCTGACGTGCAGACGCAGTTGCGCGCGTCGACGTCGCTCTGCCTCATTGTTCCCGTTTTGCGCGACCGCTTCGATCCGTTCTGGAGCGAATACATTGCGCTCCGCGAGCGCTTCCCCAATGTCCCCGTCATCGCCGTCGCCGTGGCGGGCGTGTCGAGCATGCAGGCCGCGCTTCGCCTGTCACAGCTCGGTGTCAGCGATCTGCTCGACGCCAACGAGGGATTGCGCGCCGACGAGATCCGCGCCGCGTTGTCGAAGACCTACAGCGACGCGACCGCCATGCGCGTGTGGAAGCTCATCGAGGAAGCGTTCGCACGGCAGGAAAGCGCGTTCCCCGACGATCTCACCACCATGATGAAGCGCTCGCTGCGATACGCGCACGAGCATCTCCCGGCCAGCAAGCTCGCCGCCCTCATGCAAATGCATGAGCGGACGCTGCGAAAATTCTGCGAAACCCGTCGGCTCCCCTCGCCTCAGATCATCGCCGGCTGGGCGCGCCTGCTGATCGCGGCCCTCTACATTGAAGAGCGTGGCCGTACCTTTGTGAGCATTGCCAGACTGCTGGGATATCCCACGGTCGGTGCACTGCGCAAGCAGATCACGCGCTACACCAATCGCTCACCCAAGCAGTTGCGTGATGCCGGGGCGATGGCGGTCAGCCTGCAGTTGCTCTGCGAAGCACTGCACACGGGCAGCACACAACAGCCCATGAACGACGAGCGACCACGCCTCGTTCTGCTCGCGTAATCCCAGGCGCACTTCGCTCGATCACCGCGTGCACGGAACGGGTCACGAAGGCGCGCGCAGAAGTTCGAGACACACCATGCCGCTCGCGGAAGGACGAACGCTTTGCTCCGGCAGCGTTCCTTCAGTGCCTGCAGGGAGCCATCGCGCAACAGGAACCTGCGCCACCCCGCGTGGCACGCACCGCCGTGCAACGGAGGAGCCGCCGTGGGGCGGCGGCGGTATTGAATTCCACAACGCATTGCACGACCGGCGTGGTTCGAACATTGGTAACTTGGCCTAGGGAATTCGGTGGACGGCAATCTCAGCAGCAGGTGCTATTATTTGGTGCGCCGAGTGGCCCTTACCATCCCTGAACGGAGCAGCCGTACCGTGTCCGAAAGCATCCCGATCGCAACGTTCACCGCAAACGACCTGCGCCGTCTCGCCGAAGCCGTCGACGGTATGCGCGACAAAGACCTCATTGTCGTCATCGAAGGCCATAAACTCGTCGCGCGAGAGAACCTCGGCGCCGAGCAGATTCCCGGCGCGATTCATGTGCACACCGTTGGGCACAAGAAGCAGAAACCGACCAAGGTCACACTCCGCCACCCCAGGAAACCGAAGAAGATCAAGGTGGACACCGATGTGTTCGACTGCGTCTTCTGGGGTGAGGCCGCCTGCCACAAGTTCCTCATTCCGTACTACGTCCGCTTCTATTCCGACGCGCAGATGCAGAAGCTGCGCAATGCGATCAGCAACGACGATGTCATTGCCATCGCGCATGCCTACCCCACGCGCGATGTCGAGATCAGAAATGAAGACCCCACGCTTCCGCCGCTGATACCAGACGCCCCGTCTACCAACGGGCTGTATGTGCTCGGCAGCCGCACCGACACCGAGAGCTTCCTCGACGAAGACTGGGAACCGTTCAGCGCGTGGGCGGCACGGCAGCCCTAGTCGACGGCAGTACGTCGTCCGCGATGTCGCGAAAGAGCGGCGCCGTCGTGATGATGCGGGCCATCGGCGGCCGCGCGGCAACGACCTGTCGCAACAGCGATACCGCGCGGCGCCGGTCGCCGAGCATCAGTTCCACCCACGCCTCGTCGAACGTGAGGTCGAGCCGCAGCGAAGGATCACTACCGATCAGGCGGCGGGCACGTTGCACGGCATCGCGCGCCATCGCGGCGTTGCCGGCACGTGCCGAGATCCCCGCGGCGACGACGACACTGTACGCCGGTTTGTAGTCGGCCGTCGTGCGACGTTCTGCCAACTGACTCAAGGAGTCCACGCGGGCCACGAGCCGCCACGCCGACACCACATCAGTCGGCTGTGCCGGCCGCTCGCGCATCGCCGTCAGTTCGCAGACGTAGAACGTCACGTCACGCGGGTACGCCAGGCGGCCACGCCGACACCACTGGAGCGCCTCGTCCACTTTGGCGCTGGTCAGCGCGCCGGCGAACAGCTCGAAGTACGCTCGCTGTCCATTGATCAAGAAGGCATCATGCTCCACCGCACGCTGCGCGGAAATCAGCGACGAGGCGGCCTGACCACGCAGATTCTGCACGGTGCTCAACGCCAGCCATCCTTCGGCACGCTGGGGTTCCAACGCGAGCGCACGACGCAAGTCGGTGTCGGCATCGCGCAGGGCAATGGTATCACGCGCCCCATCGCTAAGTGCGAGCGCCGTGCGCATCCGCAACATCCCCCGCAGTTCGAACGCCTCCGCTTCCTCCGGACGCCGCGCCAGTACCGCGCCGGTCATCGCCACGGCACTGTCGAGCAACGCGCGCTGCAGCGACTCAGGCTCCGTCCGTACCCGCTCGCGCATAATGCGCGCGCGCTCCAACAGCACAGCGTCCCACGTGGGCTCGAGCAGCGCCGCGCGCTGTAACAACGAATCGGCGGCCAGCAGCATGTTGCGTGCGGCCTCGAGGTCGAGCGCGAACCCGTTTTGCAGTACCTCACTCGCATCGAGCCGCGAGCGGACGGCCGTAATGAGCAGTTTACGCGCCGTCGCATCGCGCTGCCCTTCGATGGGATCACGAATGGCCACCGACTGACGTAAGCGCTGCCGCAGGGCATCCACTACGAAACGCGTCAGATCCGTTTCGATCGACAACGCATCGTCCAAGGGGCGTTCGAAGACACTGCTCGACAGCACCTCACGGGACAGGGCATCGATGAGCCGAGCCGTGACCCGCACTCGCGACGGCCGCGCTTCGAAGGCAAACTCCACCAAGGTGCCAAGCTGCTTGAGCGACACGAGCGAGTCGAGCGACAATCGTCCCGACTCCATCGCGCGGACTTCGCTTGACGTCGCCATCGAGAAGCGGTTGACGCTCAGCTGATTGGTGACGCCTTCGGTGATCGCTTCGCGCAGGTACGCCAGACCGGTGTCGCGTGAGGCCAGCGCGCGCGACATGATCGCCACGCGCGATGCGCGACCAACCACCGGCTCGTTGTTCTGCCGCGTGGAGACCCAGACGATCGCCACCGCAACCAGCGCGAGCGGGAGCGGTATCCACCACCACCGTTTCCGTCGCTCGGCAGCGCGTGCCGCCACCGGGCTCACTGCCACGGCATGCTCCGCAGCGGCGCTCGTCGGAATGGGACTCGCTCCCGCCGCGCCTACCATAGCAGCGCTCGCGGCAACGCGGCGTGCCGCCACCGGTGCCCCCACGGCGCCCGAGACAAGGGCCGTCCGCAGCGCCGTCACCGTGGCCGGCGGCGTGCCACCAAACTCCACCGCCCACCGCTCCGCAAACTGGTCGAGTCGCCGACACGCCTGCAGCGGTTCTCCCGCCATCGCTAACGCGCGCGCCTCCCCCTCGGCGGCAATCACGCTGTCCGGATCTTCGGTCGCCAATCGCGCGAAGATCGCGGCGGCCTGCATCCAATCGCCGCGCCCGGATGCCTGCGCCGCCGCCCGCGGGGCCACGTCGGCGAAGCGCCGACCGAACTGCGCCCGCTCCGTTTCCGCCCACTGTTCGAACTCGGGCGCATCTCCCACCGACCACGAACCGAACAGCGGACCGGCATACAGCCCTACCGCTCCCGCCAGATCGCCGGCAACCACTGCCCGATCGAACAGATCGGCGTCGCACACCACTGCGGCGTCGAGGCGGACCGTGTCGCCTTCCGTCCGCAGCACGTCGGGACCAAGCTCGCGCCGAATGACATAGATGGACTCGTTGAGCAACCGCCGCGCAGCGTCCGGCGCATGATCGGTCCAGAGTAAGCCCATGAGCCGGTCGCGGTGCGCGCGACGTTCCGGACTCCGGGCCAGATACGCCAGGAGCGCCATCCGTCGACGCTGCGCGGCGCGCCCGGTGACCGGCGCCTCGTCGGCCACCAGTTGCACCCCACCAATCAATCGAAGCGCGAGATGTGTTGCAGCCGACCTATCAGACAATCTGACCGAATCCATCGTTGTTGGGCGTACTGATCCGTTGGATCACCACTGAAATATGAATGAGTCCGGTCAATTCCGCCCGAGTTGATTGATCAACGACTGGAAATTGATCGGCAAAACCGATGATGGGGCGTTCAATGACGCTCGGCGCTCATCCGCCTGCCTCCTTCCAGCTCCTGTCATGCGCACCCTCATCGATTCGCTGCTCACCTGTCGCGTCCCCTTTCTCCACTTCAATCGCGAGGGGCAGGTACTCACCCGCTCCCCCGAAGCGCGCCGCGTACTCCACGACGACAACAGCCACATCGTCGATGCCCTCTCCAAGCTGGCCAGAGATCACGCCCGGACCGCCCCCATGCTGGGGACCCCGAGCGAGTTCGCGCTTCACCTCGCGGATGGTATGCCGGTCGATATGACCGCCCTCCCGCTTCGGAGCAGTACCGGCGATCTCCAATTCATCGTGGTTTTGGCGGAGCCCTCGAGCACCGATCAGGCCGAGCCAAACGCCGTCCCGCACGCAGAACAGTGGTATGACGACCGACGGCTGACCGGGCGTGAACGCCAGATCGCGGGACTCGTCGCCACGGGCAAGCCTTCGCCGTTCATCGCCGAAAGGCTCGGCATTTCGGTGCACACCGTCCGTCGGCACACCGAACGGGTGTTCATGAAGCTGGGCGTTTCTTCGCGCGCGGAGCTCGCACGGCGCATCGGACAGTTCAGCAAGAAGTCACTAGCAAGACAGTAAAAGATCACTGAAGGGACACAAATGAGCAAATTCGGCTGGCGACCAATGAAAGCTATTCTGTCGCATGAATGTGTGGCAGTAATGTCCTGCATCGGCACCAAAAGCAAAGCCGGCGCACCCCGAGAGGCCCGCCGGCTTTGTCTTGTAAACGACCGCGACTTACATCGCGGGGGCGCGGAGGTCCTGCAGCGCCTTCTTCAGCAGGTCCGTCTTCTGGCTGTCGCAGCCGCGAGCGCCTTCGGCCGCCGTCACCGCGGCGTCGAGCGCCGTGTTACGCGCCATACCACTCGCCTTTTCGGCCGCCGCGATCTGGGTCCGGAGCGCCGTCACCGACGACGCCGCGCACCCCTTCCGCTCCAACTGGTCGGTGAACGCCTTGGCCAACGGAAAGCTGGGCGGCCACACGATCTTGGGCTGGCCCTGCGCGTTGAGCTGGTCCCACTTCACCGTGTTCGCCGCGTCGATCTCGTTCTGCGAGATGTACTGGCTCGGCGTCAGCTGCGCCACGTCCATGCCGCGCGCGATTTCGGAGCTCACGATGTTGCCGTTGTACCAGTACACCGACCACGAACCACCCATCGCCATGCGCGAGCCGTCCACCGGGCCGCGGTCGAAGCTGGCAATTTCCTTCGGGTTCTGCGTGTCCGTCCAATCGAACACCGAGATACCACCCTGGTACCACGACTGCACCATGACGTCACGTCCCGGAATCGGGATCAGCGAGCCGTTGTGCGCCACGCAGTTTTCGTTCGACGTCTGGTACGTGGGAATCTTGTAGTAGCTGCGGAACTTGAGCTTCTTCTTGCCGCCCTCGTTCACGATATCGAAGATCGCGTTCGCGCCCCACTCGGCCTTGTCGCCGGCGCGGCACTTGGGCGAGCTGCCACCGCCCCACTCATCGCTGAACAGCATCGACGTGCCATCGTTGTTGAACGTGGCCGAGTGCCAGTAGGCGAAGTTCGAGTCCGCTGCGGCATCGAGACGCACCGGGTTCACTGGGTTGCTGATGTCGAGCAGCAGACCATGGCCTTCGCAGGCGCCGCCGGCCAGGCCAAGCGACGGGTACACGGTGATGTCATGGCACTGCGAGCCTTCGGGACCACGACGACCACCACCAGCCGGCGCGCCGGCGGCGTTGGCGTACATCTGGTTCCACGCGGCCTGCAGACCGCTGCGCACCGTCGCACTGTCGGCCGTCGTCACCGCCGTGGCGCCACGCGCCTTGGCCGCGTCGTCGAGCATACGACGCACGAGCTGCGGCGGCGCGACCGCGTCGGCACCCGACTGCGGGTTCTTGGCGATGAACGCACCCGCGGCACGCTGCGCCGCGAGCTGCGCCGACGCCGCGGCCTTGTCGGCATCGGACAAGCCATGGCTCGGCGGGGCTTCGAGGCCGGTGAAGATGTTGGCACGGCCTACGACCGCCGCCTTGCTCGGATCGGCCAGCGGCACCTTGATGATTTCGATGCGCAGGCGCGACGAGTTCGGATCGGCGGCGGCGAGATCACCTTCGCAACCGGCGAGCTCCGTACCCGCGCGGATACCTGACGAACCGGACACGTAGATGTATACGTTGGTCCGGTCCTTCGGGTCTTCGAGCACCGTGTGCGTATGCGACCCACGGCACGTCTGCACGTTCGCGACGAGCTTGGGCTCCTTGATGTTGCTGATGTCGAACACGCGCACGCCGCGCATGCGCTCCTTGCTCACCGCTTCGCGTACGCCACCGGGTTTGCAGTCGATGCGGCCGTTCTGCGCTTCGGCCGACATGAACATCAGGTTCTTGTACACCGACACGTCGTTCTGCGACGCCGGGCACTCGTACGCCACGACAAGCTTGGGGCTCGACGGGTTGCTGATGTCCCACACCACCGGGCCGTTGTAGTTGCCCTGAATGACGTAGTTGCCCGTGAACGCGAGGTCGGAATTGGTGATGCCGAGGAAGCCGTTTGGCGAAACCGCCTTGCCGACCACCTTGATGTTCGATGTGAACTCGCCGGCGTCGAAGAGACCGGCCTTGAGGTTGTTCCGCGGATCGGCCGCCGGGTTCGGAGCCGTCTCCGGCTTCTTGGCCGGGCGGCAGGCGGCGAGCGTCGCCAGCACACCGGCCAAGGCGACCGTCGCGAGGCGTGAAGATGGGGAATGCATGTGGTCCGGGAGGATGGTGGAGAGGGAAAACATCACTGCGGGGGGATCCAGCCGCGCTCGAGCATCATGGTGAACATGCGCTTGATCTCGGTGCTCTGGTCCACTTCGACATCGTTGGCAAACTTGAAGACGGTCTCGTCCTGACCGGCCCCGTCGTGGGTAAACAGATCCTTCACCATGGTCACCGCACCGCGATGGTGCAGGATCATGAACGTCAGAAACAGCCGGTCGAAATCGGCGCCGCGCGCCGCATCGAGCTCCTTGAGCTGGGCATCGCTGAGCATGCCGGGCATCATCATGCCGCCCATCGCCGACATGTCATGCCCCATCATGGCGTGCATATCGTGCCCACCGGCAGCAGCCGGCATGGTCACCGTCCCCGCCGTATCCACGACGGGCACCGGCTGCAGCCGATCCTTGAGCCACGACTGCATGATGGCGATTTCGTCGGTCTGCGCGTTGATGATGCGCGCCGTCAGCCGCTGCACTGCGGCGTCGGCCCCATGCGAGACCGCCCAGCGCGAGATGTAAATGGCTTGCGCGTGGTGATGGATCATCCCCGTCATGAAGTCGATGTCCGCCTTCACATACGGGTAGCGCACACTGTCGGCGCGCGCGCGGGCGATCGCACCGGCGTCACCGGTCTGAAAGCGCGGGTCGGCAGACACACGGCCATTGGCGCTGGCACAGCCGGCCAGCAGCGAAACCGTGAACAGCGACGCCGCGAGTCGCGCGCCGGTGATGGCGACACGGGAGCGGAATTGAGTAGTCGAATGAGGCATACGGAAGCGTCAGGGTCCGGGGCATGGCGCCCCTGCACGGAAGTGGACACCGGCCGTACGGAAAACAGCATGTCCAGTGATTCAACGCAGTAGTCCCCCCGAACGCTAGCTCTGGCGCACGAATTCGGGGACGAGCGGCGCCGGTGAGCGCTACCGGGCCGCCGGCGGCCGGTGCCGGGCCCGCTCACTGCCGCAGGTAATGGCCTTCGAAAACCGGCTGCGCGGTTTGAGAATGTAGCCGTCCACCAGCGCCGAGTCCCGACCCGTGCGGGCAGCGGCATACCGGGAAGGGCACGGCTCGTACAGCGCGTCATCCATGGCCCGCGTGACCGGTTCGGGCACGCCGCGAAAAAGCCACCAGCCGGTCACGCCGGCAATCGCCACGAAGCACATGGTCACGAGACGGGTCATGACGTACTGTATCGCCTCTCGGCGTGGGGTGGTAACCTTTTTACATGACCAGTCCACGGAATGACGCCTTCACGCTCTTTGACCTCCGGGTCGAGGTGGTCGCCACCGACCGCCCCATGGTGTGCAACCACCGCGAGGGAGACTCGTTTACGCTGCGCGGCGAGAACCTCGCGTTCCCCCCGGGCCAGACGTTTCCGCTCTATCCGCTGGCAGCGCTGCTGCCGCTGCTCCCTGCCAAACAGCGACCTACCCATCCGAATGACTGGATGACCACCGACGCTGAGGTCGCCTGCCCAGACCCGCACTGCGGAGCTCGCTTCCGCATCACGCGCATCGGCAGCACGACCTTCCGGCATGGCGACGTCACGCTCGTTCCGCTTCCGGCCGATCCGGACCGCCATGGGTGAGCGGCCCTCCTCCCCGGTAACCGTGCCGCGATACACACTGGCGCCCGGCTACGAGATCTCCCGCCTCATCAAAGGCGGGTGGCAGCTCGCCGGCGGACACGGGCAGGTGGCGCGCGACGCCGCGCTGCGCGACATGATGGCCTTCGCCGACGCCGGCATCACCACCTTCGACTGCGCCGACATTTATACCGGCGTTGAAGAACTCATCGGCGACTTTCTCCGCGCGTGGCGCACCACGCGCGGCTCCGATGCCCCCACCGTCCGGGTGCACACCAAGTGCGTCCCCGACCGCGACGCGCTCCCCACGCTGACGCGCGCGCAGATACACGCCCTCATCGATCGCTCGCGGCAACGGCTGAGCGTGGACACCCTCGATCTGGTGCAGCTGCACTGGTGGGACTACGCCGTGCCGGGATGGCTCGAAGCGGCCGGCTACCTCAATGACCTGCGCGCCGCCGGAAAAATCCGACAGGTCGGCCTCACCAACTTCGATGTGCCGCGTGTGCGCGCCATGCTCGAGGCGGGCATCCCGATCGCGTCGCATCAGGTGCAACTCTCGTTGCTCGACCGTCGACCGCTGGGCGCCATGGCGTCACTCTGCGCCGCGCATGACATCGGGTTCCTCTGCTACGGTGCACTCGCTGGCGGGTTCTTTCACGAACGCTGGCTGGGCGTGGCCGAACCCCTGTCACCACTCGAGAATCGCTCGCTGGTCAAGTACAAGCTCATCATCGACGAGTTCGGTGGCTGGGACGCGTTTCAGGCGCTGCTGCACACCATGCACACCATCGCGAACGTGCACGCCACCACCATCGGCGCGGTCGCCATTCGTGCCACGCTCGATGCACCCGGTGTCGCCGGCGTCATCGTTGGCGCGCGCCATACCGGCCATCTGCCCGCAACGTGCGCGGCACTTTCGCTGACGCTCACGCCGCACGATCGCGAGGCGCTCGGTGCGCATCTCGACGCCGCGCCGGGGCCACGTGGCGACGTGTACACGCTCGAACGCGACCTCTCGGGGCCACACGCCGGCATCATGCGCTACAATCTCAACAGCGCCCGCTAACATGTCCGCCGCGGCTGAGCGACTCCGCGGGACACTTGCCTGGATTGCCCCCCCGGTGGGCACACCTATCGACGCGTGGCGACGACGAATCCTCGCCGCCATGCTGCTCGGCGCGTGTGTGCTCGGCTTCTTCGCGTACGTCGTGGGGGTCAGCGCCGCGATCATCCGTGGCGTGACCAGTGTGATTGTTGTCGACAGCGCGGTGTACGGGGCGCTCATTCTGCTCACAGTGGGCAATCGGCTGCCCTATGCGCTTCGCGCCGGCGCGCTCGTGGTGGTCCCCGCCCTACTCGGCACCTTCTTTTTGTTCAACTTCGGCTTCACCGCCGCGGGATTTCCGTGGATGCTGAGCTTCCCCATCTTTGCCAGTGTCTTGCTGGGGGTGCGGGCCGGTGTGTGGTCGGTTGGGGTGCTTGCGTGCTTGCTCACGGCACTCGGGCTGATCATTCCGTCCAACATCATGCCGTGGACGGCCGCAATGCCCGAAGCGCTTGTCATGTGGTGGGTGAGTTCGTCCTCCGTGCTGCTGCTGGCCGCGCTCCTCGCGATTGCAGCTGGCTATCTCTTTGATGGCCTCGGACGCGAAGCGAATGCCCGTCAGGCGGCAGAACTCGAGGCGGATCGCCGGGAACGCTTGGCCGCCCTGGGCACACTCACCGGCGGTATCGCCCACGACTTCAACAATCTGCTGCAGCCTGTTCTCAGCGATGCCGAAGAAGCGCGCCGCCTCTTGCCTGACAATCACGCCGTACGGCCGCTGCTCGACGACATCCTGCTGAGTACGAGCCGCGCACGCACGCTTGTACGGCGTATCCTCAGCTTTACGCGCCCGGCACAGGGAAATCGGGAGATCGTGGAGCTGGGCGCGCTCGCCCTCGAAAGCGAGCGTCTTATCCGAGCCGTGTTACCACCATCCGTCGAGCTGCGCACCACCGTGCAGGACGCGGTGCATATCCGGGCCGAGCCTGGTGAACTGCAGCAGGTGCTGCTCAACGTGGTGACCAACGCGTTACAGGCCATGCCAGACGGCGGGCTGATCACGGTGAGGGTCTCCGAGCATGCGCTGCGCGACGTCGGCAACGAAACGGCGCTTTCCGGCGTCGATCGCGTGGCCGTACTTACCGTAAGCGATACCGGTGTCGGTATGAGCGGCGAGACACTCGCACGTATCTTCGAACCGTTCTTCACCACCAAGCGCCCCGGACAAGGCACTGGCCTCGGCCTCGCCACCGTACACGCGACGATCACGGCATTGGGTGGTATCGTGCGCGCCGAGAGCGCGCCAGGTGCGGGAACGCACATCACGGTGCTGCTGCCCACGGTACCGGGGCCAGCGACCGTCATGAGCCCGCTACCACCGGCAGTGGCGGCGATACCAGATGCCGCCGCAGCGCATATCGTGGTCGTCGACGATGAACCGGCGATCCTGCTGGCCACGACGCGTCTCATTGAACGCTTGGGCTATCAGGTCACGCGCTACCAATCCCCGTCAGAGCTGTTGGAGCAATTCGCATCGCTCACCCCGCCGCCGGCGATCCTGCTGACTGATCTGTCCATGCCCATCATGTCGGGGCGCGAGCTTGCCGCAGCGGTCCATCGGCGATCGCCACGGCTACCGATCGTCCTCATGACCGGCAATCTCGAACTGGAGGACGACGCGTCCGCGCCGCATGCGATGTTCACCGGCATTCTGTCCAAGCCGTTCACCAACGCCGAACTCCAGGCCATGCTGCAACGCTGCCTCGCACTGCGGTAACGGCTCTGCGGCCGCCCTCCCGCTGTGCCTCCGTGAGCGCAGTTCAGCGAGACCAGCTTACGTCGAACGCCCTGCCGACGCGCGATACGTCGCCGGTGTTTCTCCGTACTGGCGCAGGAAACACTGACAGAAGTACGATACGCTGTTGAAGCCGATGGCGTACGCCACATCGGCGACGGTGCCCCGCTCCGCAATGAGCAGCCGCGCGCCAAGTTCAAGGCGCCGCTCGCGCAGCAGGTTGGACGGCGACGTGCCGAACGCCTGCTTCACTCGGCGGAACAAATGCGAACGATCCTGCGCCACCGCATCGGCAAGCTCCGCCACGCCGAAATCCGAATCGGACAGTCGCGCATCGATGACCGACAGCACCCGCTCGCGGAACTGTTCATCGATGGCACTGAGGGGCGGAATGGGCGCCGCCTCGGGTGTGTCGTGCCGGAGCGGGACGATCGTCGACTCGACCGTCATCGCCGTCTGTTCGCCGTCGCGGCGTGGTACGCGCTCCTGCCATCGCCGCCGTGCCGCAATGAGGTTTGCCACGCGCACATCCAGTTCACGCATGTCGAACGGCTTCACGAGATAGTCGTCAGCGCCGATCTTGAGGCCCGTCAACCGCTTCTCGTCTTCCGCCTGCGCGGTCAACAGCACGATGGCCAGAAAGTCCGTTTCCGGACTGTCACGCAGCGCCCGCACGAGCGAGAACCCATCGGTGCCGGGCATCATGACATCGGAGACCACGATGTCGGGCAGCTCACGCTGCGCGACGGCAAGGCCCTCGGCGCCATCATGGGCCTCGAGGACGCGATACTGTTTCTGGAAGTGATCGCGGATGTACGCACGCAAGTCATCGCTGTCGTCGACGACGAGCATGGTCGGCACGTCGTCGCTGTCATCCACGCCGTCGTCGCCGTCGAACCCGATCGGCTGCGCGAGGGTGGGACGCAGCGGAATGCGACTGGGGCCGGTCACCTGATCGGCGCGGGGCGCATGCGCCGGGGCGTCCTCCACGACGCCGTATGGAATCTCCAGGGTGAACATCGTGCCGCGCGGATCGCTGTCCGCCGTGATGCGTCCGCCATGTAACTCCACCAGCTCTTTCACCAGCGCCAGTCCGATCCCGGTGCCCGCCTGCAAGCGGGCATCGGTTTCGTCCACCTGATAGAACCGCTCGAACACCAGTGCCAGCTGTGCGGCCGGAATGCCGGGGCCGGTGTCGATGACACGAATAGTGACGGCCGCCTGCTCATTCACGATGGAGCGATCGACCTTGAGACGAACGGCGCCTCCATTGGGCGTGAACTTCACGGCATTCGAGAGCAGGTTGGTCAACACCTTCTCAATGGCATCGGCGTCGAACATGCCCTTGAGGACGGGCGGCGCTTCGAGTGTCAGCGTGATCTGCTTGCGCTCGGCCACCGAGGCGAAGGCCCCGATGATGCCGCGGACGAAGAGCGACAGGTCGAGCGGGCGCGGACGCAGTTCCATCTGTCCCGCTTCGAGCTTCGCCACGTCCAGAATCTGATTCACCAGCCGCAACAGCCGCCGCGAATTGCGCAACGCGATCTCGATCCAGCGCTCTTCCTGCTCATCGCGGCCCCCACGCGCCTGCAAGTCTTCGAGCGGTCCGATCGTGAGCGTGAGCGGCGTGCGCAACTCGTGCGACACATTGGCAAAGAAGCGGGTCTTCGCCGTATCGAGCGCCTGGAGCTGACGGGCTTGGGCTTCGAGCAGCGTGTTCTGTCGCGCCAGCTCCTGTTCGCGCTGCCGCAACGTGCCGCTCCGGTCGGCCACCACACTCTCGAGCTCCTGCGTCTGGGTGCGCAAGACCCGCACCCGCCGGAACATCACGAGAGCACCACCGGCGACTGCCAGTACCAACATCATGACACGAAAGAGCGTCGTCTCCCACCAGTGTGGTGAGACTCGAAACGCCAACGTCGCCACCTCACCAGTCCAGGCGCCATCAGCAGACGCCGCCTGAACGGAGAAGGTGTAGCGGCCCGGCGGCAACTTGGTGTAGAAGGCGGCGCGGCGCGCGCCGGCGCGAACCCATTCGCGATCGTATTCCTCGAGTCGGTAGCGGAACTGCACCGCCAAGGGATTCGAGAAGGACGGCGCCGTGTAGTCAATCTGCACGCTGCGTTGCGCGACACTGAGTACCGCGTCATCGTCATCGGGCAATACGCGCGAATCACTCGCGACGAGCTGCTCCACGACTGGTCTCAGTGGGCGCGGCGCGGCGGCATTCGCCGTGGATTGTATTCTGTGCAATTCCCCGGCAGCGGTCGCCAACCAGAACCCACCCTCGCGATCTGGCAGCGCCGAGACAATCCGATACGCCTCCGCGGGCACAGCACTGTGTGGCGGCGAGAGCGCCAGCATGGCACGACCGTCTCGCCAGACGCGACGGTCGCGGGTGAACCAGACGCTCGATGCGGAGACCCAGAGTGGCGGCGACGCGCTGTCGGCGCTGCTCATGGCAGCGCCCAGCGCCACACGCGCGACGCTATCGGCCGTCAGGCGGTACGTCCCGGCAACGCTCGCGGCATATACTGCCGGCACACCGGCACCGTCGATGAAGCGCATCGCCGAGGGCAGCGACCGCGGCACGTCGGGTACACGGCGCAAGACAGCGCGGCCGCTCCATACACCGTTGTTGCTCAGCACCCACAGGACCCCGCGCGCATCCTCATACAATTGCGTGATGGTCGTGGGCGCCGACACGTCAGGCAACACCAGCGGCGACCACGCACCATTCGCACTCCGCCGCTGCAGCGCCCCGGCACCGCGTGCGTTGGTAGGACCGACCACCACGTACAACGTGCTGTCGCGGCGGCCCAGCAATGGCCCGAGGCGTTGCCACGACATGGGGGAGTTCTCGCGTACCGCCCGATCACCATCCACGCGATACAACCCCACGCCGTTCGAGAGCCACACCTGACCACTGCCGTCGTCGGTCACGGCATACCGGAATGGCGCCGTCAGTCCGCGCGTGAAGTCGAAAGTGGTCAAACGGCCGTCCCGCACACGAACGACATCACCCGCTTCGCTACTCACCCACACATCGCCATTTCGAGTGGCGACCAGCGCCGTCAGCGGGCTGGCGGGAAACCCGCTGCTGTTGTCCGCCCGAAACACGGTGAATCGTGCGCCATCAAAACGCACGATGGCAGTGCTCGTGATCACCCAGAGATACCCCTGCGCACTCTGGGCCATCGACACGATGCGTCCGCCGGGCAGTCCATCCGCCGCCGTCCATGCTTCGTGCGACCATGGTGACGTCGGCCCTGCGATCGCGGGTTGCTGGGCGTTCCCGGGCGCCCCAGCCGCAACCAACAGCGTGGCCAGCACACCCAAACAGCTCCGTGGCATCACGCGCCGATGACTCCTGTACACGACGCGCTCGCGCCGGAAATGAGAACGATTGCTGCGACCGCCGTCCCCCTGAGCACGCCACCACCGGGCAGCTTCCAGTCGCTGGAACACGGCGAAATTGCCAAGAACCAAAATTGGCATCGGGAAGTTCATCATGCAGCAGGGGCGTACGAATTGCCCTGACACCGGGTACCGGAAATATGACGACGTGGCGTCTTGGTCGTCCTGTACTGACTAATCGCCCGTTATTTCCCTCGAGGATCCGATGCTTCCTTTTCTCCGGCACGTCGTTGCGGCGGCGCTCTTTGCGGCTCCGCTGTCCCTTACCGCGCAGGACTCGCGGGAGGCGGTCACGCGCGCAGCCAGCCGCGGCGCGAAAGTGCCAGAGCAGCTGCCCGCCTATCGGCTTCTCGATCAGTTCAACCGGCTCGTCACCGACTCGAGCATCAGTCGGCGCGCCTCCATCATCATTGTAGCCGGCCGCAATGGCGCCGCCGCCGCCGAACGGTGGACGCAGCGCATCCGCGCCGCGCTCGCGCCCAGCGGTCCCACGGTAACTCCTGTGGCTGACCTCGCCGGCGCGCCCCGTATACTGCGCGGTCTCATTCGCGGCATGTTCCCCAAAGACAGCAGCGCTGCCGTCGCGCTCGACTGGGATGGCGTTATCGGCCGCCCCATCCGTGGTGACCGCGCGCCCCTCATCGCCGCCGTCTACGGCGCCGATGGCCGGCTTCGCGAGTGGATGTCGCTCTCCACCAAAACCGAAGACGTGGCCACGCTGCAGCGACTGGTCGCGCTCGCGAACTGACGGGCTATCGCCACACCATCGTCGCGGCGTCGTCCTTCCGCATCAGCGACGGTACACAGGCCCCCGGTACCGGATACCCCACCGGCATGATGAGAAAGGCCTTTTCGTTCGCGGGCCGCTCAAGAAGCTCCCCCAGAAACCCCATGGGACTCGGTGTATGGGTGAGCGTCACCAGCCCCATCGTGTGCACGGCCGTAATGAACATCCCGGCGGCAATCCCACACGACTCCTGCGTGTGGTAATGCGTGCGCTTCCGACCGTCGGCGTGAAACCCGTACGACTGACGGAAGAGCACCACCACCCACGGCGCATCCGTCAGATGTGTCTTGACCGTATCGGTCCCCAGCGGCGCCAACGCCTCGCGCCACTCATCGGTAATCAGCTCGGCCTAGAATCGCCGCTCTTCGGCTTCGGCCGCGTCACGCACGCGCTGCTTGAGTAGCGGATCCCTGTGGTTCACACACGGAGTACTCTTCACCGCGCCGTGCCCCGGTACCAGCAGCTGTCGCTTGGACACCATCGACACCAACCGGTCGACCTGCGCGTGCAGGGCGATGGGCTGCGCATCGACATAGTTGGGAAACATGCCGTTCCACACAAGATCACCGCTGAAGGTGATCGCCGCGTCCTGGTCGTGCACGATGAGATCGCTGCTCGTGTGCCCATGCACGGGGTCGAGCGTGACGACGCGATCGCCCAGATCGATGCGCGTCGGCGCCGTGACATGCAACGTCGGGCGCACGACGTGGTCGGCATACGCACTCACCCCGCTCGCATGATCCACGTAATAGTGCGTGAGCACGACGTGCGTCGGCCATCGTCCCGTCAGTTCACGTGCCTGCTGCGCCAACCACGCTGCGCCGGCGTCTCGGTAGAACCCCTCGATCACCACGACCCCGGTGCGGCCGGCAATGATGCCCCCGTTGGCGAAGGTCGTGCGATCACCGCCGAGGGGCGTCGACACGAGGGCCCACGCACCGGCACCGATGGCATCGAGACGGGCAAACGGCGCGGTGCGCACCGTGGGAGTGCTCGGCGCCGTCCACCGCACCCGCGTGCTGCGAGGTGCGCACGCGGCACTGAACAGCACGTGCGCCACACATCCGGTAGCCGATAACAGGAACGCGCGTCGCGAGGCTCGGGAAGACTCAATGCTCAATGATACGACGGTAACGACGCGCGTTCAGCGCGGTGTGTCGCGATCGGCGGCGTCCTGACGTTCACGCGCCACCTGCCAGTCTACCACCGGCGCCACATCGCGATCAGCCAATGCCAGCGACTGCATGGCGCGCTCCACGACCGGTGCGCCGAGTGCCGGTGGCAACAACTGGCCAAAGGCCAGCTCAGCGCGCCGGCAGAGCCGTTCCTCCCGGGCCATATCCGGAACCGAAGGGAATCCCCGCAGCACGCGCGCGCGAAAGGCGTGCACCCGCGCGTGGACGCCCTCGTGCAGGATGCTCGACGCCACCGGCGCTGCGGAGATGTCGCGTCGCGCGAGAAAGGTGAGCTCGGTGAGGACCACCTGCTCCTGAGGCACAAAGGCACCGCGTGTTGGAAACCGCTCGACGCGAATGGCGCGCACGTCCCGCTGCAGATGCCGCAATCGGCGTGGCGCGAAACGCGCAATGAGCTCGAGCGCCTCGCGAAGCCTATCGAGCACCTCGACATCCGAAATATCATCTCGGGTGTTGTGCAGCACCACGGGGATTCCGCAGACCACGAGTGGGGCGCGCATTCCGAACATCCGCGTGAGCCAGGAGGCCATTGGTGAACCTAACGTTTCGGTCGGTGTGTTGCGCAATGGCAACTCGTGGAAGTGCTTACTCCCCCCGCGCGCTCGTAATCCACGCAGTATACCAGAGGTCTCGCAACATCGCGGCGCCGGCGGCCATGCGCGACACCGCGAAGGCCTTCTGCTCCGGCGTGGTTGTTTCCGGCCGGAAGGTGGCAACCTTCTCGAGCGCGTAGAGCGTGTCGACGAGCTGATTCGTGCGTGCCAAATACGACAGCACCGCCGGTCGCACGCCAGGAAATGCCTGCGCTGGTCCCGTCAGCGCCGCCCGCACGTCACCTTCGCGGATATGTGCCTGCACATACTGCGATTCGAATCGCCCGTGAAAGCGATTGTCGGTGGTGTAGCCGTTGGGGTTTTCGCCCGTCCATCCGTTGTAGTGCTTCGTCGTGTGGTGCGGATTGGATCCGTCGGCCACAAAGTGTCCGAGAAGGCCGGCATCCTCGATGATGCGCTGCTCTATCCACCCCCGCACCGTCGCGTCGGGAGCAATGCGCCACAAGCGAAAATCCGCGCGCAACTTCGAGGTGTATTCGAGAATGGCGAACGGGAGAAACCCCATGACCTGCGGCGATACGCCGGCAGCCCGCACGGAGTCGGCATACCCCCAGCGATCGCGCGCCGCGAGGGCTCCCGCAAGCCGCGCGGACGTCACCATGTCGCTGTCAATGAAATGATCGGGTGACGTGCCGCCTTCGAGCGCGGGATCGAGCTGACGCTCCGCTGCGATCCTTCCACCGGTCCGGTTCCGGATTGAGGTAGGCCAGACGCGGGGCGGCGTCGCGGAAGAACGACGGCATATCTGATGGCAACGTCGTCGCGGCCACCAGCCCGATAATGCGGTGCCCCGCATCGCCCCATGCATTCACTGGTGTTGGGACAGAAAGCACCAGCGCGAAACCGGTAAGGCAGGCGAGAGCACCAGTACCAAGCCACGATGTTGAGCGCATGTATGGAATCCTAAGTGACGAGTGCACGGGTAAGGAACCTCAACCTACCGGGTCAGCGGCAACACCGGCGTGAACAGCAAGGCGCGGTGGAACTGATCACACGAAGGCATCCAAGGCATCCGAGGCATCCGAGGTCCTCGTGTGGCCACGCGACTGCCATCCCTCCGTGCGAGCAGTCCACACGCTCACAGCAACGCCTCGATTCGGTCGCACGCCAGCTCGGCACCGCGCTCACTGGCAACGACTGCGGCAAGGGCCTCCGCCTGCTGCCGGTACCCCGGCGCCGACAGCAACGTCGTGAGCTCGCGCGCCACCGCACGACCGCGGTACGCCCGCGGCGACATCATGCGCGCCACGCCCAACCGACACAGCCGCCACGCGTTGTCGGGCTGATCGTTGGTGTACGGCACGGCCAATTGCGGACGTCCCGATGCCAACGCCGTGCCCGTCGTGCCAATGCCGCACGGTTGCACGATGGCCGCCGCCCGCAGAAACAACAGCGAGTGCGGCGCCGCATCCACGACGAGCACGTTCGACGACACGCGTGGCTGCAACCGCGCCGATTGTACCGGCCCCGCCAGCAAAATCGCCCGCCCCCCCATGCGGCGCGTGGCGTCGAGGCACTCATCCCAGAACTGCTCGGCAATGAGCACCACCGAGCTGCCGAGCGTAAACACGATGGGGGCATCGCCGGCATCGAGAAAGCGCTCGATCTCCGGCGACAGCACCGCACCATGCGACACGTCGTAGCGGAGTTGCCCGGTAATGGTGACCTGCTGCGGCCAGTCCGCAAACGGCCCGCCGAACACCTTCGAATACATGGCCAGCGTGCCGTATGGCGAGTGCTGCCCATCGAAGATCGGATGGATGGCGCGCGGTAACCCCAGCGAGGCGCGGAACTCCTGCAACGGCTCCATCCAGCGCGACGTCACTCGTCGCCCCGCATCAGCGACCCAGGGCGCCGTCTTGCGCAGCACCCACCATGGCAGATGACGCACCCAGGTCGCCGGCGGCGGCAGAATGGGATCGTACGCCGACATGAAGTTGAGCGGAGAGAGTACCGTCGACAGCCACGGGATCCCCGTCTGCTCAGCCACGATGGGCGCGGCCAGCGCCGCCGGATGCGTGATCATGCAATCGGCGCCCTGCACCGCGGCCATGAGCGTGGCGTGCGCCGCCGGCAAATGCGGCAACAGAATTTCACGGAAGATGGCTTCGGTGCCGCGCCGCGGATCCATCACCTTGCGCACCAGCGCCGGGATCGAGCGCCGGGGTCGGCATCGGGCTCCACCGCCGCGAACGCGAAGCCGGCGTCGCGAACGGTGGCGCCATAAAACGAGGGCATAGCCATGACGGGCACATGCCCCCGCGCCCGCAGCGCCGTCGCCAATCCGAGATACGGATTGACGTCGCCGAATGATCCCCACGTCGTGATGACTACTCGTGCCATAGGCGCACAATAACCCATCGCACGGGGTGAGTGAGAGCAGTCACGCTGCTCACGCACCGCGCGTGACACTCACCCGAGTTGCGCCGAAGCGACGTCCCAGTTGATGCGCGAAATAATGGCGTCGACGTAATCGGCGCGGCGGTTCTGGTACTTGAGGTAGTACGCGTGCTCCCACACATCGATGCCCACGATCGGCAACTCGCCGTCGAGCAAGCGGCGAGTCCTGATTGGGGAGTCCGCGCACGGCCAATCGGTTCGTGGCCGTCTTCACCAGCCACGACCAGCCGCTGCCGAACTGCCCGACCGCGGCCGTCTTGAGCGCAGTATTCACCAGCCGCCAACGTGCCGAAGTCGCGCGTGATCATGTCGGCCAACTGTCCCGGTGGGCGCCGCCGCGCTCTTCGCTCCCGGCGCCAGCAGGTTCCAGAAGAGCGCGTGATTGGCGTGCCCACCACCGTTGTTGCGGATCGCCGTCTGCACCGCCGCCGGCCACCGGCGCAACCCCATGAGCAGTTCGCCCAAGGTGATCGCGTGCAGCGCGGGCTGCGTCTCGAGCGCCTTGTTGAGATTCGTCACGTACGCCGCATGATGCCGGTCGTGATGAATGGTCATGGTCTGCGCGTCCACCGCCGGTTCGACCGCAGCGGGAGCATACGGGAGGGCGGGCAGCGTGAACGGGTACTTCTGGCTCAGCACCGCATCGAGCGCGACCGGCGACGCGGCCGGCGACCGGCGACCGGCGACGGTGTCACCCTCCATCCCGGTGCTCAGGGCGCTGGCCGCCGACAGCGGCACCAGTCCCGCCAACGCGACGCCGGCAACGGCGCCCGCTCCGCTCTGCAGAAATCCTCGACGATCCACGCTGACTCCAGTCTGACGAAAACGGCTGCCGACGGCCGGCAGCTGCACCTGCTGAATCCGACAAAAGCATGCCAAACGTTCGCTCAGTACCGCGCCAGGTACTGGTCCAACTCCCACTGCGTAACCCGCTGGTTGTACTCGTTCCACTCCGCACGCTTGGCAGCGAGAAACTGCTGCGTGATGTGCTCGCCCAACGCGTCGCAGATCACTTCGTCCTTCTCCAGCTCGTCGCAGGCGTCGTGCAGTGACTGCGGCAAATCGTCCACGCGCAGACGGCGGCGCTCGCGATACGACATCTCCCAGATGTTGGTATTGATCGGTTCGCGCCAATCCGCGTCGGTAGACAACCCGTCGAGACCGGCCGCGAGCATCACCGTCAACGCCAGATACGGATTGGCCGCCGGATCGGGGGTACGCAGCTCCAGCCGTGTTCCCGACCCGCGCCGCTCCGGCACCCGGATCATCGGCGAACGGTTGCGCATACTCCACGCCACATTCACCGGCGCCTCGAACCCCGGCACCAGCCGCTTGTAGCTGTTCACCAGCGGATTCGTCACCGCCGTCATTCCGCGCGCATGCTTGAGCAAGCCGCCAATGTAGTGCAGCGCCGTCTTGCTCAGCCCCCAGTCGCCCGACGGATCCCAGAACGCATTCTGGTGATTGCGGAACAGACTCTGGTGCGTGTGCATGCCGCTCCCATTCTGCCCGAAGACCGGCTTGGGCATGAACGAGGCGATCAGCCCGAACTGGCGCGCCACCTGCTTCACGACAAAACGGAACGTCGCGATGTTGTCGGCCGTCTTCAGCGCATCCGCGTAGCGGAAATCGATCTCGTGCTGCCCGTGCGCCACTTCGTGATGCGAGGCTTCCACTTCGAAGCCCATCTGCTCCAGCGTATCGACGATCGCCCGGCGTGCATCTTCGCCAAGATCCATGGGCGCCAAGTCGAAATAGCCCCCCACGTCGTGCGTATGCGTGGCCGGACGCCCGTCGTCGGTGGGCTTGAAGAGGAAAAACTCGGCTTCCATGCCGGCATTCATCACGAAACCCTGCGCTGCGGCCCGCGAAAGCTGCCGCTTGAGCACCCCGCGCGGGTCGCCATGAAACGGCGTGCCATCGGGCATGTTGATGTCGCAGATCAGGCGGCCTACACGGGCCGACGGGTCGCCCCACGGAAATATCTGAAACGTGCTCAGATCGGGAGCGAGCAGCATGTCCGACTCTTCCACCCGCACGAAGCCGGCGATGCTGGAGCCGTCGAACATGATGTCCCCCTGCAACGCCTTCCGGAATTGCGAACTGGGGATTTCAACGTTCTTGATGACGCCGAGGATATCGGTGAACTGGAGCCGCAGAAAGCGCACCTGCTGCGCTTCGGCCAGTTCGAGGATGTCCGCAGCGGTCGCACCGGACAGGTTGGCAGGGACGAGGGAACGGCTTGGCGTGGCCATGCCATAAGGTACTAACTTTCACCGCACATGACTCTTCCGAATACTTCCGCCGGCGCTGGGTTCTGCGCCGCCTGTGGCGCCGCGCTGTCAACCGGCGCCCGCTTCTGCCATCGCTGTGGCACCCCGCTCGGCCAGGGCCTGCCCGTCACCGCCAAGACCGCCCAGCCGGGTGGCGTGGCCGCTGTGCTCCCGTGGGGGGTGGCGTTCGTCGCGCTCCTGGCGCTCATCGCCATGGTCGCCGGCAAGAACTTTGGCGCCGCGAAGGGCTCGGCCGTCGACGGGTCGGCCAACTCCCTCCCCACCCAGGCCATCGACGGCCCGGGCGCCGCGCCGCAGGGCGCGCCGTTCGCCGGCGGAGCGGGCGGCGGGGCCGCGCCCAACATCGCCAATCTCTCCCCCAGCGAGCGCGCGAACCGCCTGTACACCCGCATTATGGAATACGCCGAGTTCGGCAAGGTTGACTCGGTCGCCTTCTTTGCCCCGATGGCGCTGGCGTCGCACGAAATGCTCGAAAGCCCCACGGCCGACGAGCGCTATCACTACGGCCGCATCGCCGAGGTGACCAACACCCCGGCCGTGGCCAAGGCGCAAGCCGACACCATTCTGCAGGGCCAGCCGGACAACCTGCTCGGCCTGCTCCTGGCCGCCCGCGCTGCCCGTCTCACCAACGACGAGGCCACCGCGCGCACGTTCGACGCCCGGCTCCTCAAAGCGCTCGCCCCGCAGCTCGCGAGCCAGGTAGAGGACTACCAGGTTCACCGTGCGGAAATCGACCGCGCTGTCGCCGACGCGCAGAAGAAGTAAGCGCGACCCTGGCAATGCTGAGACCGGCATGAACCGGCCGCCATCAGCCGTTACCTGATTGCCACTCGCACCAATTGGTGGTACGCTAAGTGAAGGGGTGGGCGCCGTTCCCTCGGTGCCTGCCCCTTTTCCGCCCAGCGATGATGCGGGCGCTGTGTCCCCAGGGCAGGTACACCGCGACTGTGATCGATATACCGGTCACCACCAGCAGCGCCCAATCAGACACGTCGCCATCGGTGCTCTCGCTCCTGACACGCTTTGCGCGTGATCTGGCCGAGCAGCAGCTCACCGACGCACAGCTCTTCGCGCATCTTGCCGATACGGCCCGCGCCGTCTTCGCCGCCGAAGGGACTGCCGTCCTGCGGCTCATCGACGCCGAACACTACGAAGTGCTCGCGCCGAGCGGCACCACCACGGTGTTCGACGGGCAGCGGCTCCCGCTCAAACCGGGACCGTCGTTCTTCCGCGATGCCATCGAACTGCGGCGCGCCGAGTTCACGAATGATGCGGTAAACGACCCGCGCATCTTCAAGTTCGTCGCCGAGCCGCTAGGTGTGCGGCAACTGGCCGTCGCCCCCGTGCTGCTCGACCATGTGGTCATCGGGCTGCTCACCGCCGTCAATCCCGCCAACGCGCACTTCGATGAGGAACAGCTGTCGGCGCTGGAGTTCCTCGCCGCACAGGGTGCCGTCGTCATGCGTACGCAGCGACTGTTGCGACAAGCCAGCCTGGCCACCGCAGAGGCTCAGCGCAACGCCGAGGACGCCGCGCGCACCGCACGCGCCAATGCCATCCTGGCGGCCTCAGCCCGCGCTTTTGCCAACGCGCCCACACGGGAAGCGCTGTACACGAGTCTCGCGTCGGTTCTGGTCACGGAACTCCATGCGGTCGGCTTTGCCGTGTACGAGGCAGATCCGCGCCTGAGAACCGCACGATTCGAAACGCAGTGGGGCGTGCGCAACGCCAACGTCGAGGCCATCGCCACGAACTTCTGGCGCACCGCCCTTGGCGACGTGGTGCAGGCCGGCGAGCCGGTGTTCATCAGTGAGTTCTCGCACGATCCCGACAACCTGCCGTTGCACGCGTCACTCAGCGAACAGGGCGTCCTCTCGGCCGCTCTGTTGCCGCTGATGATCGAAGAGTGGCCGCAGGGATTGCTGTCGGTGCGCTTCGCCGGGGTGCATGTCTTCGACGACGACGAAAAACGCCTGCTCGGTGATATCGCCGCGCAGTTTTCGCTGGCGTTCCGCAACACCATGTACGTCGACGAACTTGAGCGGCGCGCCGATCGCCTCACGGTCCTCGCGCGCGCCCAGCAGCAGCTGACGCAGCTCGCCAGCGAAGACAACCTGCCGCATGGCATCGCCGAAGCGGTCGAGCAGGTGTTGCCCAGTCGCAGTTGCGACATCTTCACCACTGCCGACGGCGAACTCCGGCGCGTCGTGCGTCTCGAAAACGGCAGCATGGTGAGCAGCGAGCTTGCGCCGCTCCCCGATCTCACACTGGCGAGGATGACGGCGGATACCGGCATCTCGCGGTTGGCCTGTCACCTCGAGGCTGGCGTGGATGCGCCGTCTGGGATCTACCGAAATTTGCGCCGCGGTGCGCTTCGGCCATCGCAGCGCCGGTGTCATACGACTGTTGGCGACCGCCGCCCGTCCGTACGACGCGCAGGATCTCGACCTCATCACGATCATCGCGCGACACGCCGGCACCGCCGTCGAGACCGCACGCCTGTTCGCGCTGCAAGACCTGCAGCGGCAACGCGCAGAGGGCGCCGCCGATCTCGCGCGCGCTACGCTCGAAGCCAGCAGCGTCGAAGACGGTGCCGTCGAGCTGCTGGCGGTGCTCGATCGCAATGTCCCGTCCATCGGGAAAGCCATCGGTGTCGCCCGGGCACGGGACGGCGTCATGGAGTACATCGCGTGCAGCGGCACACTCGATATTCTGCGCGGACGACAGCCTGGTGGCGCAGACCGGCTGGCAAACCTTCTCACGCGACGGCAAGCCGGTGGAGCTCACGTCCATGCGTGAGCAGGCCCCCCCCGACACCCCCAAGGAGCTGCTCGAACGCCTCCCCGATGAATGGGCGTTCGTGATTCCCTTGCTCGCCCGCGACCGCGTGCTGGGTGTCCTGATCGTCTCCGCACCCAAGCAGGCGCCGCTGTTGCGCCGCGATCGCACCACGCTCGAACGGCTGTCCGCGTCGCTCGCGCTGGCCCTCGATGCCCTGCTGCTCGACGAAGAAGAGCGTCTCGCCCGCGAACGTGAACATCTGCTCGCGACCGCGCTCACGACCATCAATCACCCCATTTTCATTCTCGACCGGTTCGGCGTTCGCTACGCCAACCCTGCCGCAGCGCGCGAATACGAATGGTCGCAAGCGGAGCTCATGGACATGCGCTTCGAACAGCTCGTCGTGGGGAAGGACACACGGCAGGGGCAGGAGGTGCACAGCGGGGTCGTCGAGTCGGGCATTCAACTCTCCAACGACGTACACCGTCGCAAGGACGGTACCGAGTTCCCGGCCGCCGTCACCGTCAGCCCGCTCACCGGTCACGATGGCGACATGCTCGGCCAGGTTGTGAGCGTGCGCAACGTCAGTCAGGACCGCCGCCTCGAAGAGCAGCTGCGCAGCACGGAAAAGATGTTCGCCCTCGGCGAACTCGTGGCCGGTGTCGCCCATGAAATCAACAATCCCCTCACCGGCATCTCGGCGTTTGCGCAGATTCTCCTCGAAGAAGAACTCGGCAGCGAGCAGCGTGAATCGGTCGCGCTCATCAAGCAGGAGAGCGACCGCGCCAAGGGCGTCATCAACGACTTGCTGCTCTTTGCGCGCAAAACCGAACGCGGTACCGGCCCGGTCGACATCAACACGGTCATCGAACAAACGGTGCGTTTGCGTGCGTATCCGTTGCGCAATGCCAAAGTCAGCGTCGCCCTCGAACTCGACGACTCACGTCCCCTGGTGAGCGGCGATCCGCAGAAGCTGCAGCAGGTGCTGCTGAATATCGTGAGCAACGCCGAGCATGCCATGCACACGACTGCGGAGCGCATGCTCACACTGCGGACGGCACGCAATGGCGATGCGGTGCAGATTACCGCCATCGATACCGGCAGCGGCATGACCGCCGAAATCCAGCGGCGCATGTTCGAACCGTTTTACAGCACGAAGGCGGCCGGCGTCGGCACCGGACTCGGCATGAGTGTAGCGTACGGCATCATCAACGCCTACGGCGGTACCATTGGCGTAAGTTCGGAACCCGACGTCGGGACGACCGTTACCATCGTGCTTCCGGCGACCAGCGCATGATGATCTCCATGGACCATTCGTCGTCGCTTCACCCGAGCGGACCAGTACAAGCCATCGAAGCGGCCGTCGCGGCATCGGTCGACCATTCGTTGCGGCGCATCCTGGTGGTCGACGACGAAACCACCATCCGCCTCGCGCTCAGCCGCTTCTTGCGCACGCGCGGTTTCGAGGTCGAGGTCGCCGACAGCGGCACCGCCGCGCTCGAGGCGCTGCAACGTCAGCGCTTCTCGCTCATGCTGTGCGACCTGCGCATGCCGGGCTTGAGCGGCCTCGAAGTCGTTCCGAAGGCGCTGCTCGCCGATCAGGATCTGGGCATCATCATGCTCACCTGCGGTCAACGATGCCACCAGCGCCACCGAGGCGCTCTCCAACGGCGCGTTCGACTATCTCACCAAGCCGGTGGAACTCCCCGATCTGCAGGCGGCAGTCGAACGCGCCATGCTGCGCCGCATGCGCACCATGGAGCGTCGAGCCATCGACCGCATGATCCGCGAAGAGGTCGCGCTGCGTACGTTGCAGCTCGAGCGGGAGAAGGGCGCATTACGCGAAATGACCGTGAGCGTCGCCGAGACGCTCATCAACGCCATGGAAGCGAAGGACCTCTACCTGCGCGGCCACTCGCAGCGCGTCGCCGAACTGGGCGCCGCGATCGCCGCCGAGCTGGGCGAGCCGGATCACATGGTGGAGCTGGTGCACACGGCCGGCCGCTTGCACGATGTGGGCAAGATCGGCATTCGCGAAGCGGTGCTGAACAAGAACGGCCCGCTCACCGCCGACGAGTTTGCGCACGTGAAGGAGCACGTACAAGTCGGCCTCGAGATTCTGCAGCCGCTGCATCACTTGGGCGAGGCGCTGCACTTCATCCGCGACCACCACGAACACTGGGACGGCGGCGGCTACCCGTTCGGCCGCGCCGGCACCGACATCTCCCTCGGCGGCCGCATCCTGACCGCCGCCGACGCCTTCGACGCCCTCACCTCCAAGCGCGCCTACCGCGATCCCATGAGCGCCGGTACCACGCTGGCATACCTCGGCACCCAAGTGGAGCGCCTGCTCGAGCCGCGCGTGTACGAGGCGTTGGCCGTCGTGATTGCGCGCGGAGTAGAGGGCCTTCCTCGCCTTTGACTGCGGTTTGGGTTCCTACGGGAGGGGACCAACGGGAGGGGAACTACGGGAGGGGAACTACGGGAGGGGAACTACGGGAGGGGAACCACGGGAGGGCACCCACGACCCCGTGACCACGACCCCGACCCCGTGACTACGACCCCGTGACTACGACCCCGTGACAACGGCCACGACCAACACCACGCCTCCGACCCTGCCCCGTTGAGGTCTCGGCAGGGGTCTTCGTCACGGGGTCGTGGGTGCCCTCCCGTAGTTCCCCTCCCGTAGTTCCCCTCCCGTAGTTCCCCTCCCGTAGTTCCCCTCCCGTAGGAACCCAAACCGCAGTCAGGGCTTGACTATGGTTCCGCTTCTGTGTACTAGGAGCAAGTGAAATACGTGCACTCTTTCGCGTGCGCGTCTAATCGAGTTCCTTAAGGCCTGAAGAGGAGGCGTCATGCTGCGTGGCGACGAGTTGGAGAAGCTCCATCTGATCGGTGACGAGATGCAAGATCTGAGGGGCTACGGACGCTCGTCGTACGACGAAGACGAGGATGACGACGGCTACGGCCTTCCGTCGGACGATGGCGACTCCCTGTGGGATAGCGCCGAGGACGACGATGAGGACGACGACGACGATGCGGACGACGACGGGTACGAAGAAGACGGCATGGTCGACGACGAGGACGACGAGGACGATCTGTTCGGTCGCCCCATCGTGCGTCGTGGTCCCGGCCGTCCGCCCAAGAACCCGGGCGCGCCCAAGCCGGCTCCCAAGTCGAAGGCCCCCAAGGCCGAGCCCAAGACCGACACCCCCGAGCCCTCGCTCGAAGATGACGGCGACGATCTCGTTCTCGACGACGACGAGTCCGTCGATTCGCTCGATTCCATCGACGCGATCGATGACCTCGACATCGGCGACGACGACATGCCCGCCGCGCCGCCCAAGGCGGTGAAGGCGCCCAGGGAGCCTAAGGAGCCCAAGGCGCCCAAGGCTCCGAAGGCGCCCAAGGCCCCGAAGGCGGAAAAGGTCGAAGCCGTCGCCGAAGCCCCCAAGGCCGAACCGGTCGTCGCCAAGGCGGCCCCGGTAAAGGCGGCGCCCGTCAAGGCTCCGGCGAAGGCGCCGGCCAAGACCGCCAAGGCCCCGGCCAAGGCGGAAAAGAAGGCGGCGCCTGCGAAGGCTCCGGCAAAGGCTCCAGCCAAGGCAGCCAAGAAGGCCGCGCCCAAGAAGGCGGCCGCGAAGCCCGCTCCCAAGAAGGCCGCACCCAGCAAGGCCGCCCCCAAGAAGGCGGCCAAGCCGGCGCCCAAGAAGGCGGCGCCCAAGAAGGCCGCCAAGCCAGCGCCCCAAAAGGCCGCGCCCAAGAAAGCGGCCAAGCCGGCGCCCAAGAAGGCCGCCCCAAAGAAGGCCGTCAAGAAGGGCGCCAAGCGCCGGTGATGTCCCGGTGAGCAACACCACCGAGCAGCCGTCGATCGCACGACGGCTGCTCGACGCCCTCCCCTTCACGATCTGGTCGGTCGATCTCGAAGGGCGCATTACCGCGACCAATTACGCCTGGTCACGGTTTGCACTGGAAAACGGAGCACCCGCTATCGCGCCAGAAACGGCCGTGATCGGGTGCTCTGTGTTTGACAGCGTCGCCGACGACCCGTCGCGCCACCAGATCGAGCGCGCCATGGAGATGCTCAAGGACGGCCAGGTCAACACCGTCCGCTGGGAATTTCCCTGCAGCTCTCCCGACGAAGAACGCGTCTTCCTCATGCAGGTCACCGCCATCCGCGAAGACGAGGAAGTCACCGGCTTCGTCTTCGCGACGGTGGATATCACGCCAAGTCATCGGTCGCGGGAGGCGCTCATCAACACCGGGATTGCGCTCGCCGAAGCGATCTCGCTCGACCGCGTGTACGAGGAGGTCGCGCTGCAGCTCAAGCGCGCCATCCCCTCCACCGGCTTCGTCATCGCCATCGCCGACGACGAAACGGGGCGCTTCCAGATTGCGCACCGGCAGGGCTACGCCGCCTACCCCCCCGACGAAATCGAGCTGCGCCTCTCGCGCGCCTGGCTCGATGCCCTCGCCACCAGCAACGTGGTGCGCGAAGCGACCCCCAACGGGCTCGAAATCACCGCCCCCCTCGTAAGCGCCGAAGGGGTGCTGGGCGCGCTCACGCTGTACGCCGAACCACTCGAATCGGAAAGTGCGATCGAGGAGACCGAGCGCGTACTCGCCGTCATCGCGGCCCAGACGGCGGTCGCCATCGAACGCGCCTGGCTCGTGCGCCGCGTCGAGTCCAAGCGTCGCCTCGAAGCCATCGGTGAGGTCGCCGCCGGTGTCGCGCACGAACTGCGCAACCCGCTCTTCGGCATCTCGTCCGCCGCGCAGCTGCTCCTGTTTCGCTCCCGCGAAGACCCGGTCGTCGAAAAGAACGTGGGGCGCATCCTGCGCGAAGTCGAACGGCTCAACAAGATGGTCACGTCGCTGCTGGAGTTCGGCCGCCCCAACGCCGTGCATCTCCAGCCCGCCGACCCCGAAGTCGTCTGGGATGACATTCTGGAGGGTGAGCGCGCGCGCCTCGATACCCACCAGCTCACCATCCGCCGCCTGCGTCCCGCGTCACCCGTCCGCAGCATGCTCGACGTGGAGCAGCTCGGGCAGGTGTTCCGCAATATTCTGGTCAACGCCTGCGACGCCGCCCCCGAAGGCTCCGAACTGGTGCTCGCCAGCCAGCTGTCGTCCGTTGGCGGCTGGCGCTGCCGCCTCACCAACGGCGGCCCCGCCATTCCCACCGAAGTCCTCCCCCACGTCTTCGAATTCTTCTATTCCACCAAAACGGGTGGAACGGGTATCGGCCTCGCGCTGTGCCAGCGCATCATGGACGAACATGGGGGCACCATCAGCATCGACAGCCAGCACGAGCAGGGGACGACGCTCACGCTCACGCTGCCGGCGACGGCGGCGACATGAGCGCGATGCACAATACTGCTTCTTTTCTGTCTTAAAACTGGCCCATACGTGCTCTCTATTCTGGTCGTCGACGACGACGAAACCGTCCGCGGAACCCTGGTCGAATTCTTCGAAACGTTCGGCCACACCGCCCGCAGCGCCGCCACCGCCACCGAGGGACGTCGGCTCGCCAACGAGCACGCCCCCGACGTCGTCCTCCTCGACCTGCGCCTCCCCGACGCCAACGGCATCGTCGCCCTCGACGCCCTACTCGCCGATGACCCCGAGCTCGCCGTCATCGTGCTCACCGGCCACGCCGACGTGCAAACCGCCGTCAACGCCATGCAGCACGGCGCCATCGATCTGCTCGAAAAGCCGATGGACCTCGAAGCGCTCGCTGGCGCCGTCGAACGCGCCGCCAAGCGCGGCCGCCTGCAGCAGGAAGTCGCCGTCCTCCGCGCGCATGCCCGCGCCGACGAGTCGACCGCCCCGGCCCTCGCCCCCACACTCGACGACCTCATCAACCTCGCCGCCCGCAACGCCGACGCCCCGGTCCTGCTCCAAGGCGAAACGGGGACCGGCAAGGGGTACGTCGCACGCCAGATTCACGACCGTTCCGCACGAAACCAATCGCCCTTCGTCGAAATCAATTGCGCCTCCCTCTCGACGACCTTCTTTGAGAGTGAACTGTTCGGGCACGAACGTGGGGCCTTTACCGACGCCCGACAGGCCAAGCGCGGCCTCCTCGAAGTCGCCGGCGAGGGCACCATCTTCCTCGACGAAATCGCCGAGATGAGCACCGACGTCCAGCCCCGGTTCCTCAAGGTGCTGGAAGAACGGACCTTCCGACGACTCGGCGGCACGACCGCCCTCCGCTCCAACGCGCGCGTCATCGGCGCTACCCACCAGCCGCTCGCCGACGCCGTCGCCGACCGCCGCTTCCGGGCCGACCTCTATTACCGCCTGCAGGTCCTGACCCTCACCCTGCCCCCGCTCCGCGCCCGCCCCGACGAAATCCTCCCCATGGCGCGCGCCTTCCTCATGAAGGGCGCCTCCCTCACCCGCGCCGCCGAAGACGCCCTCGTCGCCTACCGCTGGCCCGGCAATATCCGCGAGCTCAAGAACACCCTCTGGCGCGCCGCCATTCTCGCCGAGCACGCGCCCATCGACGTCGTCCACCTTGGGCTCCTTGGCGGCCCCGTCGCCCCAGCGAGCAGCGAGCCAGCCAACCGGCTCCGCACCCTCGAAGAAGCCGAGCGCGAGGCCATCCGCATCGCCCTCGCCGCCCACGACGGCAACCGCTCCGCCGCCGCCAGAGCCCTCGGCATCGCCCGTTCCACGCTCCTCGAAAAGCTGAAAAAGTTCGGCCTCTGAGTCCCGCCAGAGCCCAAGGAGGAAATCTGCCCCTCGCTCTTTAAAGGCAGTTCTCCGTGACCTCCGTCCCTCCGTGCCTCCCCGACGTGCTGTTAAAAACCGTCCGGGAGGCACGGAGATACGAAGGTCTCGGAGAACTGCCTGTACGGATTCACGTGGTCGGTTTTCGGGCAGACATCCGCAATCTGTCGAAAACCGGACAGGTCAATTGAAGCAGTTTTGTGATTAAACAATGACTTAAGCGACTATTTCGCAGCGTTTTAAGAGAGCTCATGCCAGTCCGGCCCGCTTCTCGCCTTACGGGTGGCCATGACAACCGAAGCTGCTGTAAAGTCGGTGCTCGTCGTAGAGGACGAGCAGAGCATCCGCGACGTCCTTGTTGAGCTGTTCGAAGTTGATGGGAACGTCGTGACCTCCGCCGAGCTTCTTCCCGAAGCACTGGAAAAACTGCGGACTCAGCGGTTCGACCTCATCGTGACCGATCTCCGCCTTGGGGGAAAGCGCGACGGTGGACTGCAGGTGATGGCGCTCGCTGGCATGCTGTCTCCCGATGCAATGGTCCTGGTGCTGACCGCATACCCCGACGACTCCAATCGGCAGGCGTCCTTTAGACTCGGTGCACTGCACTTCCTCGAAAAACCGGTCGACCTCGCCACCATCGCCAATCATGCGGTGGCGGTCGGCGTCAAAACCGCTTTCGAGATCAGCGTGACGCAGTAATCAGCAGTGCTGAACACCGTCCCCTGGGGGCGGGCACAATCGCGCAATCGCGTCGACAACAATCGCTTGGTCGTTCCGGTGGGTGGTGGGTGATACTGGGGAGTGTCACACGGGCGGCCAAGCGAGTCGACATTGATGAGCGCGTTTCGTGTATTCAGCACGCGGCATGCACAGCCTTTCGCGCAGCATGCCGCGCACTTCGACGCCTTCCGGCCGGCCCAATATGAGCACCCTCCCGAATCCGCTTGGAGGGGAACGCCGCTTCTATGCGTGGCGGGGCTGGCAGGTGGCCTACGTCGTTCGCGGTCATGGCGACCCCCTCGTCTTCATTCACTCCATCCATGCTGCGGCATGGAGCGCCGAGTGGCGCCAGAACGTCCCGGCACTGGCGGAGCAGCACACCTGCTACGCCATCGACCTGCTGGGCTTCGGCGCATCCGACCGTCCGCCCATCCACTACACGGCGCCGCTCTACCTCGACCTCATCCACGATTTTCTGCGTGATGTGGTCGGAGAACCGTCGCTACTCGTGGGGTCGTCGCTCGGTGCCACGTACGCCGTGGCGATCGCCGACACCCACCCTGAGCTCGTGCGCGCCGTCGTCGCGGTGGGTCCCGCCGGTGTCTCGCGACTCGTGAACTACGGCGGCGGCGCCGGCACGGTCGTGCAGGGGCTCTTTCGCACGCCTGTCGTTGGCAAGGCGCTCTTTGGCGCGCTCGTCTCACGCGCCAGCATCCGCTTTTTCCTCAAGGACATTTACGCCTTCGGTCTCGACCGCACCGCCGAAGAGCTCTACTGGCTGAGCGCCAACCAGCCCAACTCCCGGTATGCGCCGTCGGCCTTCGTGGGGATGCGTCTCAACCACGACATCCGCGCAGCCGTTGGCCGTCTCCAGTGCCCCCTCGTCATCGCCTGGGGCACCGAAGCGTCGCAGACGCCGTACCGCGAAGCCAAAACGGTGCTCGCCGCCGCGCCCAGCGCCGAGTTCATGCCCTTCAATGCGGGCGACCTGCCGCACGAAGAAGCACCGCGCGACTTCAACATCGCCATCTCGGCCTTCGCCGACCGCCTGGCGGCGACGGTCTGACTCGTCGCACGCCCATGACCGGTGTGACGCATCGTGACGGCGTGACGAAAAGTCCGCCCCCGCAAGGCTCGGCCTGAAGACGTATATTTGCCCGTCCATGGCCGAGTCTCCTGTTCCGCTTCTGCGCGCTCATGCGCGCCACGCCCCGTGGAATGCCCGCGGGCTCGCCGCGCATGCCGCGGCGCTCGTCGATTCCGCCGGCGTCAAGCCGACCAACGCGTCAGCTCGGGCAATGCCGAGCGCGCGCGCGGTGCGCTTTTACGTCGCCAACGGCTTGCTCGATCGCCCCGAAGGCGCGGGCACTGCAGCCACGTATGGCTATCGCCATCTCCTCCAGCTGCTCGCGATCAAGATCCGTCAGCGCGAAGGACAAACGCTCGACGCCATCAAGATCGAGATGAAGGAGACCACCGGCGACGCGCTCGAACGTCGCGTGGCGGCGTCGCTCGCTCCCGCCCTCTCCATTTCGCAGGACCCCGTGCAGAAGAACGGCAATCCCGTCGCCGCATGGCGCCGCATCGGCATTGCCGACGGTATCGAACTGCACGTTCGTGATGATTCACCCGCCGCACAGGACGACACGCTCGTCACCCTGCGCGACACCATGCGCCGTCAGCTCGGCGTGTAACTCGTGGCCAACTCAATGTTCCGCGTTCTTGTAACAGACGAAGTCGATCAGGAAGGGCTCGCGCTCCTCGCCGCTGAGCCGCAGTTGCAGGTAGACGAAGTCCCCACGCTCCCCAAGGACGAACTGCTCTCGCGCATTGGCGAGTACGACGCCATCGTGGGGCGCAGCGCCACTCGGATCAGCGCGGAACTCCTTAAGGCCGGCACCAAACTCAAAGTCGTCGGCCGTGCCGGTGTCGGGATCGACAACATCGCCCTCGATGTCGCGACGTCGTTGGGCATTGCCGTCATCAACGCGCCGGCGGGCAACACCGTCGCCGTGGCCGAACTCTTTTTCGGCGCCACCATCGGTCTGCTGCGTCAGTTGCCGCGCGCCTCCGACGTGATGAGCAACGGCGGCTGGGATCGCAACAGCTTCCTCGGACGCGAGCTCAAAGGCA
This sequence comes from Gemmatimonas sp., assembly GCA_023910675.1. Taxonomy (GTDB): domain Bacteria; phylum Gemmatimonadota; class Gemmatimonadetes; order Gemmatimonadales; family Gemmatimonadaceae; genus Gemmatimonas. Next base: position 38,498 of record JAAVWC010000016.1, on the reverse strand, counting down.
AGACGCTCGGCATCGTCGGACTCGGACGCATTGGCAGTGAAGTCGCGGTGCGCGCGCACGCCTTTGGCATGACGGTCGTGGCATTCGATCCGTACATCGCCGATGAACGCTTCACCGCGTTGCGTGTACGCCGCGCGCCGTCGCTCGATGCGCTGCTCGCCGACGCGAACATCCTGTCCATGCATGTCCCGCTCACCGACGAAACCAAGGGGATGATTGGCAAGCGCGAACTCGCGCGCCTCCCCAATCGCTCGGTCGTCGTGAACATGGCGCGCGGTGGCATTGTCGACGAAGCGGCGCTACTCGCCGCGCTCGAAGGCGATCAGCTGCGCGGCGCCGTGCTCGATGTGTTTAGCGCCGAGCCGCTCGCCAAAGACTCGCCCCTGCGCAAGGCCCCCAACCTGTTGCTGCTCCCGCACCTCGGCGCCAACACCGTCGAAGCGCAGCGCAACGTATCGCGCGACGTGTGCCTCGCAGTACGCGACGCGCTGCTGCGCAACGATCTCAGCAAGAGCATCAACGTCGCCGGTGGCGCTGGTGAGTGGAGTGATCTGCAGCCCGCCATGCTCGTCGCGCGCCGTGCGGCTGCGGTGGCGCGCGCCGTACTCGCCGACCAGGGCATGCGCGCGGTGCGCCGTGTGGCATTGCGCGTCAGCCCCGACCTCGCGCATGGTACCGGCGCCCTGCTCGCGGCTGTCGCGGCGGGCGTGCTCGAAGGGGTCATCGAAACCGATCGCCTCAATCTCATCAACGCGCGCTCCCTCGCCGAAGCACGCGGCCTCGAGCTCAGTGTTGGCGAGTCGGCCGAGCTCGGCGCGCGCACCGTAGAGGTCGCGCTCGCCGGTGGCATGCAGCAGTTGGCCGTCAGCGGTGTGGCCCCCGAAGGGAGCACGCCGCGCCTCACGCAGATTGGGTCGTTCCACATCGACGTGAACCCGCGGCAAACGTTGCTCATTCTCACCAACCACGACGTCCCCGGTGTCATTGGACGCGTGGGCACGCTGCTCGGCGAGCAGTCGGTAAACATCGCCTGAATATCATCAGGCGCGACTCGCGCAGGGTGGCGATGCACTCGCTGCCGTGTCGGTCGACGGTGAAGTGAGCGAAGTGACACGCAAGGACACTGCTCGAACTCCCCGACGTCATCACGGCGAGTGTCGTGCACTTCCGCGACGAATAGGCGCGCGGTGCAGTCATGAGCGGCGTACCATTTCAGTTACCCACCATTTCCACCGACGCCGATGTGCGTCGCGCCTTTGCGCGCGATGCCTCGGGGTTGGAGATGACCGCCGACGCCATTGCGCGGCCCACAACCATTGACGAAGTAGCCGAGCTGTTGCGCGAAGCCACCGCCAATCGCACGCACGTCACGCCAGCCGGTGCACAAAGCAGCACCACCGGGGCGTCCATTGTGGACCACGGGTTGCTGCTGTCGCTGCGCAACCTGTCGCGCATTCACGAGGTAAACACCGACACGCGCACCATTCGCGTGGGCGCGGGCGCCATCGTGGCCGACGTGCGTCGTGCTGCCGAAGCAGTGGGGCTGCTCTTTACGCCAGACCCCACCAGCGAAGAAGAGAGCACCGTGGGCGGCGCCATTGCCTGCAACGCCAGCGGGGCGCGGTCGCTTCGCTACGGTGCCACCGGCCCGCACGTTCGTGCGCTCACCGTGTTACTTGCCAACGGCGACACGCTCGCGCTGCGGCGCCCCGCGCTCGAAAAGAACACCGTCGGCTATCCCGTCGCGCACGATCCGGTCGAATGGTTCGTGGGCAGCGAAGGCACACTGGGTGTGGTGGTCGAAGCGGAGTTCGCGCTGTACACGCTGCCGTCGCAGCTGCTGGGGCTCATCGTGCCCTTTGCGCACGAAGCCGATGCCCTCGCCTTTGTCGTCGCAGCCCGGCGCAGCACCGTCGTGCATCCGCGCTGCCTCGAATTCTTCGACCAAGGCGCTATGGACATCGCGCGCAAGGCCGAAGGGAGCAGCAGCTGGGCCACCGGCGCAACGGCCATGGTGTACGTCGAGGAAACCGGCGCCGTCGAAGCACACGACGCCGAGCTGCCGCTCGACGAGTGGCTGGCCTTGGCCGAGGCGCACCACGCCATGGCCGAAGACATCCGCGTCTACGATTCCCCCGCCTCGCAACACGAGGCGCGTCGCATGCGTCATGCCGTCCCCGCCACCATGAACGAGCGCGGCGCCGCCCGTCGGTCGTTTGGCGGCCGCAAGGTGAGCACCGACTGGGCGGTCCCTTACCCTCGGCTGGCCGAGGCGCTGCAGGTGGCGCGCCGCCTTGCCGACGACGCGGGCATTCCGCGCGGCATCGCGTACGGGCACGCCGGCAACGGACATCCGCATCAGAATTTCATTGCGCAAGACGCCGACCAGCTCCGTCAGATCGAGCAGGTGGTCTATGCCACCCTGCGTGAAGTGATCGCCATGGGGGGTACCGTGGCAGCCGAGCATGGGATTGGGAAGCTCAAGAGCCGGTGGCTCCCGCTCCAGGCCAGCGACGCCCAGCAGCGGGTCATGCGGGCGCTCAAGCGGGAGTTCGACCCGTACGGGTTGCTTGCCCCCGGAAACGTGTTGGGCTAAGCAGTTCGGACGGACCGTTCCTACAGCGCGTTCGTGTACCGCCTGCCAGATTGCAGGAACAAGCAAGCTGGACACTCGGCGTCACGCCGTGGAACTCACCGGAAACCGGAAGCACCGTATGCCCATGTCTCGCCGTGATGACGACGACCGCGCTGGAAAGCCGCTCTTCAAGACCGTCATCTTCGATGTCGACTCCACGTTGGCCGACATCGAAGGCATCGACTGGCTCGCGGCGTTGCGCGGCCCCGAGATCGCGGCGGAAAGCGAAGCGCTGACCGCGCGGGCAATGGCCGGCGAGATGCCCATCGAAGCGGTGTACACGCGTCGCTTGTCGCGCATTCGCCCTACGGCGGGTGAACTCATGATGTTGGCCGATGCGTATCAGCAGGCCATGCAGACCGGCGCCAAGAGTCTTGTGGGGGCGTTGCATGGTGCGGGGGTGCAGGTGCACCTGCTCAGTGGCGGTTTGCGTTCGTCCATCATTCCGTTTGCGCTGCAGCTGGGTGTGCGTGCCGATCGCGTGCATGCCGTGTCGGTCACGCAGGACACCGACGGCACCTACTGCCTGCTCGATGGCGACCAGCCGCTGGCCACGCAGCAGGGGAAGCCGCGGGTGGTGCAGCAGCTCCAGCTGCGCACCCCCATTGCCATGGTGGGCGACGGCAGCACCGACGCCGCCGTACGTGGCGTGGTGGACAACTTCTACGCCTACACCGGCGTGGCGCGTCGGGAAAACGTCGTGGCCGTGGCCGACGCCGAGGCAGACAGCTTCGACGCGCTGTACGACTTATTATTCGAGTCACATCCGTCGCGCGTGTAGCGACCGTCGACTCCCCCTTTATGTAGACTCCCATGGCATTCGGCACCTTTTTTCTTCCCGGCCCCACCGAAGTCCGCCGAGAGGTGCTCGAATCCATGGTGCAGCCCATGCTGCCGCACCGGGGCGCCGTGTTCGAAGCGCTCTTTGCGCGCGTGCAGGCGGGGCTCAAGCCCATCTTCCGCACGCAGCGCCCCGTCTATGTGAGCAGTTCGAGCGCCACGGGGCTCATGGAAGCCGCCATTCGCTGCGCGCGCCCGGGCGCCATTCTGTGCCTGGTGAACGGCGCTTTCAGCGAGCGCTTTGCCAACATCGCGCACAGCTGCGGCCGTGAGTCCACCGTCATTGGTGGCGATTGGACGCGCCCCGTGTCGCTCGACGAGGTGGAGACCGCACTCAAGGCGCGCCCGTATGCGGCGCTCACGGTCGTGCACAGCGAAACGAGCACCGGCACGCTCACCAGTTTGCCCGAGCTCGCACAGCTCGCGCACCGCTATGATTGTGCGGTGCTCGTCGACAGCGTCACGGGGCTCGCGGGTGTGCAAGTCGAGACCGACGCGTGGGAGCTCGACTTCGTACTCACCGGTTCACAGAAGGCGCTCGCGTTGCCGCCGGGCTTGGCTTTTGGCGTGGCGAGTGAACAGTTCATGGCCACCGCGGGGCAGGCCGGCGCGCGCGGGCTATACTACGACCTCGTGGAGTTCGAGCAGTACATCCACAAGAACCAGACGCCCAACACGCCGGCGCTGTCGCTGTTGTACGCCACCGCAGTGCAAGGCGAATACATCGCGCGCGAAACGATCGAGCGCCGGTGGGAGCGCCACACGCAGATGGCCGAGCATACGCACAGCTGGGTGCACGAGCTGCGGCAGCGGGTGGGCGAGCCGTTCGGCATTTACGCGCCCGATGACCATCGCAGCCATACCGTGACCGCGGTGACTGTGCCGCCGGTGCTTACCGGCGACGCGATCGTGAAGGCCGTCGCCAAGCGCGGCTTCGTCATTGGCGGTGGTTACGGGAAACTCAAGAACAGCACGTTCCGCATTGGCCACATGGGTGACCACACGATGGAAGGACTGGAAGCGGTCCTCGAGGCGACGGCGGAAGGAATTGAGGAGTTGCTGGCAAGCTAATCCCCTTCAAGGGGTCAGAGTCGTTGCCGGAATGGCGCTCCCCGGCGTCCACCATGGGTGCACACGAACCCCCTTCGCCTAGCTCACCCAAGGACTCTGACCCCTTTAACTCAGACCCCTTTACCTCAAGGACTCTGACCCCTTGAAGACTTGAACTCCAGCCTTGGCGGTGGACACAGCACTATTGCAACTATGTTTGCATGAAAACGTAGTTGCATGCAAGTGCGATTGCAGTAAAATTGGCTGTATATGACATCCCGAACCGTTCCGTCGGTCCCCCCCCGCTCCGATCTGTTGGTCGATCGGGATGACGAACGCCGCGAGCTGTGGGCTCTGATGAGCCGCGGGCGGCCCGCCTTGGCATCGCTGACGGGACGACGCCGGGTAGGAAAGACTTACCTGCTCACCCACACCTGGCCAACCGAGCAGGTGTTCCTGTTTACGGCGGCGCGCACCACCCCGTCCCTCAACCGACAACAACTCGTGCAGGATGTCGCCGCGTGGTGCAACGAACCACTGGAACCGGCAGACTACCCCAATTGGCGTACCGTCTTTCGCCTGCTGGTGGATATCGCCACCAAACGCGCCCAGAGCCAACCTCCGCGCCCCACCGTTGTGGTCCTCGACGAGTTTCAATACCTGGCCGATGACGCCAAAGGCGTTGCCGCGGTGGCCTCAGAGCTCAACGCCGTTTGGGAAGGCCGTGATGTGCAACAGGCGGCAGGCGGAGCGTTGCCCTTGGTCATGGTCCTCGCCGGATCGGCCGTTGGAACCATGGACGCGCTCGCCGGGGGTGGCTCTCCACTCTATGGCCGCTTCGACTGGCAGCATACCCTCCCGCCGTTCACCTATTGGCACGCTGGCCAGTTGGCGGGATTCCCCGCGCTGCGTGACCGCGCCATTGCGTACGGAGTCTTCGGCGGCACTCCACGCTACCTCTCGGCGATTGGCGTTGGTCAATCGTTGTCCGAGAGTGCGACCAGCTTGCTACTCTCGCCGCGCGGAGAAGTGCGGGCACTCGTGGAGACAGCGCTCGATCAGGAAGAAGGCCTGCGCGATGTGCCAAAGTACCGCGCCATTTTGCGCGCAGTGGCCGGCGGAGATACGCAGCGCAATACCATTGCGCAGCGCACGGGGCTCGCCAACGACCAGGCACTGCGCGACAAGCTCGAGACTCTTATTTCGCTCGGGTATGTGGAAGAACGGCGAAATGCCGAGGCAAAGCGCAATGAAAGCGTACGCTACGCCATCGCCGATGCCGCCTTCCGGTTCTATCACCGATTTGTCGCCCCCAATGCATCAGCGCTCGAACGCTATCCCGCACAGCAGGTGTGGGATTCGGCGGTCGCTCCGCACCTCGACAGCTACATGGGGTTGGAATTCGAACGCATCGCCTGTCAGGCCTACGATCGGCGAGCCCATGAGCGGCAGCTTCCGCTGGTGCGACATTGGGGAAGGTGGGAAGGCGTGGACCGTAACCGTCGGTCACTGGAAATCGACATTGTCGCTCAGTTGACCAACGGGGAATGGATGACGGGCGCGGTAAAGTGGGATCGTGAAGCCATTGGCCCAGCAGTGCATACGAACCATCTCGACATGCTGCGCCGGGCGGCCGACGCCGGTAAGTCGTGGGCCTACGAAGCACTCCAACCAGGCGCGCCGTTGTATTACGTGGCAGCCGGTGGCTTCAGCTCGGCCTTCAAGAGTGTCGTGCAAGCCAGTGGACACCCGGCGGTGCTTTGGTCGCTCGAAGACTTGTATGCCGATGGATAAGCATTGTCCCGTTATGCTTCCGTATCCTCTCACGTAACATGATGCTCGACGACTCCCGCTGGATCCCCCGCCTCGACCCGGCCCGGTTGGCCGTGTTGCCCCCCGCTCCGCCCATCGACGCGCCCGACCTTGCCGACCGGGTGCGCGGCATGCTGTTGTGCGTGGCCATTGGCGACTCGCTGGGGAACCGCACGGAGAACATGCTCCCCACGGAGCGCGATCTCGAGCATGGGCGCATCACGACCTACCTGCCCACGCGCTACGCCGGCGGCGCGCGCGCCGGCACACCCAGCGACGACACGCAGCTTACCTGTCGCGCCATCGAGCAGCTGCTTGCCGACGGCGCGCTCGATCCCGACGAACTCGCGTTCCGTATTGCCAACGACCGCATCTTCGGCATTGGCCGCGCGACGCGCGACTTTTGCGACGCGCTGCGCACCGGCGTGCCCTGGTGGGAAGCCACGCAGCAGAGTGCCGGCAACGGCGCCATCATGCGTATTGCGCCCACGGTGCTGCCGCATCTGCACAAGGGTGGTACGCAGCTCTGGATCGACACCGCCATCAGCGCCGCAGTCACTCACAACGATCCGCTCGCGATTGCCAGCAGCGTGGCGTGGGTGGCGTTGCTGTGGCGGTTGCTCAACGGCGACCTTCCCGAAAGCCCCGCCGAGTGGCTGGAGACGTACACGGAAGTGCTGCGCGTGCTCGACAGCGATCAGGAGTACGACACGCGCGTCACGCTGGGCCCGTTGCACGAGTGGCGCGGCAGTCTGTCGCAGCTGCTCGATTCGCAAGTGAAGAGCGCCATCACGCGCCGCGCGACTGTGCGCAGCACCGGCCCCATTTGGAACAGCGGCGCCTTTTTGCTGGAGACGATGCCCACGGTGCTGCACATCGTGGCACAGCACGGCCACGACCCGCGTGAAGCGATGCTGGTGGCAGTGAACGACACACGCGACAACGATACCATCGCCGCCATCGTCGGCGCCGCGATGGGCGCCGCGCATGGCACGTCGTGGATTCCCACCGATTGGCGCGACGGACTGCTGGGGCGCGTGAAACGGCGACGATGACGGCCGGTTGTTCGCGTTGATCGATGAAGCGGTGGAGCGGTTTGTGGGGTAAGTACGGGAGCGAGTGCCACCCCTACTTCATCATCGCGTCCAGCACGCGCTTCGCCAGATCCTTGTCGTAATCCACCACGTTCTTCTTCGCGGTCACTTCCACCGCGGCGACATTCTCGCTCGAACGCTTCACCTCCACGGTGATTTCCTGTTCGCCGAGCGTGCCCACCAGCCGCTGCAGGTCGCCGCTGTTCTCCGTCGCGCGGCCCGTCTCTGCTATCTGCAACGTGCCGAACGCGCGCACCGCCTTGTCGAACACCACGGGGACCGTCCCCTCGATGTTCGCGGTCGCCCCGCGATTGGTGTACGCCACAGCGGCACCGGCACCGGCGCCCGCGGCAACGAGAAAGCAGCCACTGCTGGTCACGGCGGCCGCGGCGAGCGCAACCGTAGCAATAAGGCGGGTGGAACGGGGCATGGTCAGAAGCCTGATTTAGGGCGTAATTGGTCGATCATGTTGGCACGGTGACGACGTTGCACGAACCGTGCTCCTCCCCTCGAAGGTCGCGCTGTCCACCTGCATTCCCCGACATCCATGAACGGTCTCGACTTTGCCGGCCAACTCGTTGTCATCACCGGGGTCGGTCCGAGCCGGCCAAGTGGGTGAAGCCATTGCCCTTGGCTTCGCCCAGCGCGGCGCCTCCCTGGCGCTGCTCGATCTGTCACTCGACCAGGTCACGGCGCGCGCCGAGGCACTCACCTCGGCGGGATTCGCCAACGTCTCGGCACACGCCGCCAACCTCGCCGATCCCGCCAGCGCCGTCAGCGCGGCGGCCGAGGTTATCTGGGCGCACCGCGCCGAAGGCGTGAAAGGGGTGCGGGCGGTGGTCTGCGTGGCTGGCGGTTTCGGCATGACGGGCCCGCTCGACGAGGCCGACCCCGAGGCGTGGGCCAAGCAGTTCACCATCAACCTCTCCACCGCCTTCGCCACCACGCGTGCCTTTCTCCCCGCCGTGCGCGACGCGAAGGGGAGCTTCGTCTTCTTCGGATCGGTGGCCGCAACCGCAGGACGGTAACCCGTCGGGAATGGCCGCCTACGCCGCCGCCAAAAGCGGGGTGCTCACACTCATGCGCACCCTCTCGCTGGACGAAAAGGCACACGGCGTCCGCGCCAATGCCGTTGCCCCCACCGCCATCCGCACCGCCAGCAACGTGGCCGACATGGGCGACAAGACCGAGTACGTGGAGCGCGAGTCCGTCGCCGACGTGGTGGCGTTCCTGGCTAGTCCACTCGCCCGGAACGTGAGCGGGCAGGTGATCACGCTGGCGTGAGTGGCGGGCATACCTACCGCCGTGCGGTGGAGCCGCAGTTCATCTGCTTGTATTAAACTCTGCACTTAACACAAGACGATTTAGTCATTTATATTACATTCTGCTTATCACACAAAGTCAGTTTTGAGCGGTATTATGCGGAGGTAGCAATGCAGCAGCTTCAGGAAGGACGAGCTGGCCGTTACGTGAGCCAGCCCACTGGGTACCGTGCGTTCGTTCCAGCCCCGCTCCCTCCGGTCCCGCCAATCAGGCTGGACGGGGATCTGCCCGTGCTTCTTTCGGCCGCTGATCGTGCGCTGGGCAGACTCGACGGGTCTATCCTGACTCTCCCAAACCCTGATCTGCTCGTCTTCGGGTACGTTCGGCGCGAGGCCGTACTTTCGAGCCAGATCGAAGGCACGCAAAGCTCTCTGCAGGATCCTGCTACGCGCTGAAGCCGAGCTGTTGGACGAATTGCTGCCGCGCGACGTAGATGAGGTCATCAACTATGTCCGCGCGATGAATGTCGGGCTGCATGCGCCTCCGCGAGCTTCCCGTTTCAACGCGTCTCATCAAGGAGATTCACACCATCCTGCTCGAGGGAGTGCGCGGTGGTCGCTTGCAGCCCGGCGAACTCCGGACGAGCCAGAACTGGATTGGCCCCGGTGGCGCGCCACTTTCACGAGCGACCTTCGTGCCGCCACCGCCGCACGAGGTACCACCGGCGTTGGGACATCTCGAGCAGTTTTTGCACGCCACAGACGCGATCCCTCCACTCGTGCGCATCGCGCTGGCGCATGTGCAGTTTGAGACCATTCACCCCTTTCTTGATGGGAATGGTCGCATTGGCCGACTACTCATTTCGTTCCTGCTTGTTGAGATGCAGATCCTGCAGAAGCCGGTGCTCTATCTTTCGCATTACCTCAAGGCACACCGCGCAGAGTATTACGATCGACTTCAGGCGGTGCGTGATCAGGGTGACTGGGAAGGGTGGTTGGCCTTCTTCCTGCGCGGTGTTATCGAAGTGGCCACCGATGCCGCCGATGTCGCGCGGCGTATCGTGCAACTCCGGGAAGCGCATCGCGCGCTTATCACGGAACAGACCGGTCGCGCCGCTGCGAACGGGCACCGCCTTCTCGAAGCGCTGTTCACCAAGCCGATCGTCACCATTGCCAACGTGATGGAGATAACGGGGGCGCAGTTTGTGTCGGCCAACAATCTGGTCGCCAAATTGACAAAGACCGGCATCCTCGAAGAAATGACCGGCTTTTCAAGAAATCGTCGCTTTCGATACGCGCCCTACATCGCGCTGCTCATTGACGAGAACTAACCGTGACCACCCCCATGTCCGTCCCTTCGCTCCACGACATCCGCGCCGCCCGCACCCGGCTGGGCACGCGCGTGGTCACCACCCCCGTGCGCGAACTGGTCGACGACGCCGTCGCCGCCCGGCTCGCGCCGCACACGCGCGTGTGGCTCAAGGAAGAGCTCTTTCAGCGCACGGGCAGCTTCAAGCCACGCGGCGCACTCACCGTGATGCTCGACCTCACCGCGGACGAACTCGCGCGCGGCGTCACCGGCGTATCGGCCGGCAACCACGCCATCTCGCTCGGCTACTGCGCGCGCGAACTCGGCACCACCGCCACGGTGGTCATGCCGCGCACCGCCAACCCGTATCGCATTGCGCTCTGCAAGGAACTGGGCGCGACGGTGGAGTTGGTGGACACGGTGCACGATGCCTTCACGCGCGTCCACGAGATCGTCGCCACCCAAGGACGCACCTTCGTGCACCCCTACGAAGGGCCGCGCACCGCACTCGGCACGGCCACCGTGGGGCTCGAGTTCGTCGAGCAGCTACAACACGAAGACGCACCGCTCGACGCCGTCATCGTGGCCGCCGGTGGCGGTGGACTCACGGGCGGCGTGGCGTGCGCGGTCAAACAGCTCTCGCCACACACTGCCGTCTATGTGGTCGAGCCCGAGGGCGCCGACACCATGTACCGCAGTTTCGCCGCCGGATCGCCGCAGAGCATCGACAAAGTGCGCACCTATCGCCGACTCACTCGGCGCCCCACGCTGCGAGCCCTACTCGTACGCGCTCAACCGGCAGTTCGTCGATGACGTCGTGCTCGTGACCGATGAGCACATCCGCGACGCCATGCGCCTCACCTTCCGCGCCGCCAAGCTCGTGACCGAAGCCCGCCGGCTCGGCGGCGCTGGCGGCACTTGCTGTATCCGTTGCGCGACCAGCTGGCCGGCAAAACCGTGGGGCTCGTCGTGTGCGGTGGCAACATCGACGCCACCTACCTTCGGTGCGCTTATCGCAACGCCGCCAACCGCAGGTGCGTGAACAGAAACTCCCGCAGCGGCGGCCAGGAGCTGTTCCCCAATGAGCAGGTCCACGGTGTGCGTCATGTTGGGCTGCGGCACAACGGTACACACGTTTCCCGAGCTGCTGATGCGCTGCTGCGTGGGCAACACGCTGCCGGTCCACTGTGGCGCCGGAGCTGCTGTCGGTTTCTTTGGCGTGATAAGCAGAATGGGCGAATCGGTGGCGTCGAAGGAGAGCAACGCCTCGATCTCCGGCGACGCCCCCTGCAGTGAGGCGCCAGTCGTTAGTGCCGAGCGCTCGCACCGTCCGCATCGGCATTCTTCGGCGGCATAGGCTCGCATTCGCGGAGCGCCGTTCTAGCTTTCCGCAGCACCCCCTGCGCTCACCCACGCCATCATCATGGATCGCAACGCCCCCTGCCCCTGCGGCTCCGGCAAGAAGTTCAAGAAGTGCCACGGCGCCGCCGTGCCCCCCTGAAGTGGCGGCGCTTCCGCCGGACGTACGCGCCGAATGGCAGCGTGCCGAAGTGCTGCTGCAGCGGCAGAAGCGGGTGGGCCAGGAGATCCTGGACTGGGCCACGAAAAAGATGGGCGGTGACTGGATAGACGGGGCGCTCGATGCGTGGGGGATCGCGCGCGAAGACGACCTGAGCGACCTCGAAGGCAACATCTACATCGGCTGGGTGCTGTTCTCGTACGTCCCCGGCAAGCTTGGCAAACCCGTCGCCGCCGCATGGCTGGACGACGCGGGCAAGCGCGCCACCGCCGACGACCAGGCGTTCGTCACGGCCGGACTTGGCCTCCGCATGGGAATCTGGGAAGCCGAAACCGTCGAGGAAGGGGTAGGCACCACGGTCACGGACAAGCTTACGGGCCGCACAGTGTTCGTACACGAACCAGATCTGACACACATGCTGTCGCCCTCTGAGTTCGTGTGTGCCTACGTGCTGGAAAGTGATGGCATCCACGTGTTCGCCGGGATGCACGAAGACACGCTCATTCGGCAGGACGGGATGCAGTTCGTGTCGGAACTACTGGCCGAAACGGGTAGCGATCCCGTGCCCGACGCCATGCTCACCGACGCCGCGTGGCAGGCCCGCACTGCACGGCGATGGCATACGTTGGCCGATACGCTCTACGCCGACGACGCTGACGCAGACGCTGACCCGATGGATGAACTCCCCGACGAACCGCAAAACGAGGTGCGCTGATGAACCGCAGAGATTTCGTCGCCACTGGTGGCACTTTCGCCGCCGCCGCCGCATTGCCCGCCTTCGCCCAGCCGCTTCCTGCCACGCCCGCCCCGCACATGACCGACTCCAACCTCGCGGCCCCCGACGCCCGCGCCACGCGCAAGATTCTTATCGCCGGCGGCGGCTTTCGCACGAAGTTCATTCGGCTACATGGCGCAGCTCACCGGCAAGACTCGGCCGCGCATCTGCTATCTGCCCACGGCCAGCGCGGACAGCCCCGCCGGCTCGCTGGCGTTCTATCAGTCGTGTGCTCCGCTGAACGTCGAGCCGTTCGTGCAGAACAGCTTCATCGAAAGCCTGTCGCAAACGCAGGGGTGGGATGAAGTCCTGCTCAGCATGGACGCGATTGTCGTGAGCGGCGGCAACACCCTCAATCAGCAGGCCATCTGGAAGGCGCAGGGGATCGACGTCATTCTCCGCCAGGCGTGGGATCGCGGCATCGTCCTCGGCGGCGCCAGCGCCGGCTCACTCTGCTGGTTCGACGAAGGCACCACCGACTCGCGCCCCAAGGCGCTCTCCATCGTGAAGTGCATGGGCTTCCTCAAGGGCAGCCACTCGCCGCATTACGACGCCGAAGCCAGACGTCGTCCGCTGTATCAGAAGCTCATCGGCAGCGGCGAGATGCAACCGGGATACGCGTGCGACAACGACGCGGGGCTCTACTTCGAAGACAACACCATCAAGCGGGTCGTTGCCGCACGCGCGGGCGCGAAGTGCTATCACGTGAAGCTGGTGAACGGCAAAGTCGTCGAGGAGACGATGGAACCGGAGATGCTCTGACGGTTCTGAGCACCGCACAATGGCAGGCGCGCGCGGCGGCACACTATGATCGTGTCCAGCCGTGGGCGCGTCCGCGGCGTGAACGTCGGGCGCGCGGCGAAGCGCATCCGGTGTACGACTTCCTCTTCCAGTACTACCCGTACTCGGCGGGGCAGCTCGAAACGTGGCACCCGGCGCCGCACGAGGCGCTCGAAGACAGCGCACCGGCGCGCGAACGCTTCAACGCCCCCGTGTACGTGGCCGCCAACGGCGTCATTCAGCGCGACCTCCGCGCCGTGTCCCACGACGCGCGCACCAAACTCTCCGGCGTGCGCGAGATGCTCCTCGCTACCCGCGAGCGCGCCCCCAACTTCGGCTGTTTCGGCATGCACGAGTGGGCCATGGTGTACCGTGGCCACGACATTCGTCACGCGCACATTGCACCGCTGCGACTGCCGCAGCACGACGTCGACGCGCTCGTGGAGAGCAGGCCGGTGGCGTGCAGTCACTTCGACGCCTTCCGCTTTTTTGCCCCTGACGCCAAGCCGCTCAACCGCTTGCCGCTCGCATATGCCACGCGCTACGACCGCGAACAGCCCGGGTGCATTCACGCCAACATGGACCTCTATCGCTGGGCATTCGGCGCGATGCCGTGGATAGGGAGTGACCTGCTCTTTGCGTGCTTCACGTTGGCGTCCGACCTCCGCGTGCTCGACATGGAGGCCGGCCCGTACGACCTGCGGGCCATGGGATTCGAGCCCGTACGCATTGAAACCGCCGAAGGGCGCGACGAATACCAGCGTCGTCAGCAGGCGTTCGCGGAGCGGGCCGCCGTGTTGCGCGACGAGTTGATCGATTGCCTCGGCGAGTGCTGTTGAGGGGCGAGCATGTCGTCAGACGCAGGGGTTGCACTGGCGCATCCTCCCTCGCTCCATCAACTTCCCCGCCGTGACTCTCGCCGCTCGCAAGCGTCCCGCCGTGCGCGGAGTGGTCCTCGACCGTTCGCTCGAGGAGCTCCCGCTTTTCCGGCTCAGTGATTCAGCCGATGATGCGCCCGTCTCGTTCACGACCGAGAACTGGCGGGCGCTGGCGCGTCATCCCCGGCCCCCGGCGATCGGCCTCCCGGGCACGTTCGACCAGGATGTTTACGTCGAACTGCTGCACCGCTATCACGAGGCCGGGCTCGCCAGCTGACGGCGCGGTGACGTTCACCCTGCACTCGTTCCTGCGCTCCATGGGCCGGCGAGCCGACGGGCGCACCTACGAACAGCTCCGCGCCGCCCTCACCCGCCTCGAGCGCACGACCCTCGAGAGCACCGAAGGGGCGTACTGGTCGGCACCCACGGGCCCGGCCGATATCAGCTTCACCGTGCTCAGCACCGTGTCGGTGCAGCGCCGGCGGGTGGCCGACCGTGAGCAGCTGCACCTGTTCGGCAATCTGGCCGCAGGCGAACCGGGTGACGCCCGGGTGACGCTGTCGGCCACGTTACGCGCCAACCTCGCCGCCCGTCATGTCATTACGCTGTCGGCCGCCCGGTACCACGCCCTATCCAGCCCTGTTGCCCGACGGCTGTACCGCATTCTCGAGGTCGCCCGGTCCGACGGGCGCCTGTCTTGGCGCATTACGCTCGAGCGGCTGGCCGAGCAGATGCCGCTCAGCCAGCGGTACCCGAGCCACCTAACCCGCGTGCTGCAGCCGGCTCATGAGATGCTGCTGTCGGCGGGGCTGGTGCGGGACATCGCCATCCGGCAGTACGAGAAAGAGTGGCATGTGGACTACGTGCTGGGGTCCCGCCCGAGAGACGAGAACTGAGAACTGCGAACGCAGAACTCAGCCTTTGATAGCGGTGAGAGTCGAGTAACGCAGCGGAGAGGGGTCAGACTCCTTTTGGGAACAGCGGCGGGCTGGCGACGTACGTATATAGTGGTAGTCTTCAGTTCCTCCCTTTCGTGAGACCCGCATGACCCGCAACCGCAAGGCCGTCCTGGCCAGCCTCGTGCTCCTCCCCCTGCTCGCCTCGGGCTTTGCCCTGCAGGCGCGTTCGACACGGGGCGGCGCGCAACTCCTCGACCAGGTGCTGACCTTCGTCGCCCTCCGGTACGTGGACACCCTCGATGCGCAGATGCTGTACGAAAAGGCCGCGCGCGGGCTCGTGAAGGAACTCAACGATCCCTACACTGACCTCTTCACCCCGAAGCAGCTCGAAGAGTTTTCGCGCAACACCAACGGGCGCTATGCCGGTATCGGCATGGAAATCGTCAAGGTGGGCGACTACGTGACGGTGAACAAAGTCTTCCCCAATTCGCCGGCCGAGCAGGGCGGCGTGATGGAAGGGGACAAGATCATGGTCATCGACACCACCAACGCTCGTGGCTTCAGCACACAGCAGGTGCAGAACAAGCTCCTCGGCCCGGTGGGCACGCCGGTGCAGGTACAGTTCATCCGCATTGGCGTGAGTCAGCCGGTCACGCTCGGCTTCAAGCGCGCCGAAATTCATGTGCCCGCGGTGCCGTACGCCATGATGCTGGACGACCGCACGGGCTACGTGCCGCTCACGCGCTTCTCCGAACAGACCACCGAGGACATCGCCAACTCGGTCATGATGCTCACCAAGCGCGGCGCCAAGGGAGTCATCATCGACCTGCGCGGCAACCCGGGTGGCATTCTCGAAGAAGCGTTCGCCATGTCTAACCTCTTCCTCCCCAAGGGGAAGGAGCTGTTGTCGGTACGCGGCCGCGCAGAATTCCAGAAGTTCGTCTCGCAGCAGGATCCCCTCGCGCCCGACATCCCCATCACGGTGATGGTCGACGGCGGCTCGGCGTCGGCGTCGGAAATCGTGGCCGGCGCGCTCCAGGACTACGATCGCGCGCTGGTCGTGGGTACGACGAGCTTCGGCAAGGGACTCGTGCAGAGCGTCTACAACCTCGACGGTGGCTACGCCCTCAAGATCACGACGGGCAAGTGGTACACGCCGTCGGGGCGCTCCATCCAGAAGGATCGCAAGATCAACGCCGAAGGGCAGTTCGTGGAGGTGACCCCGGACAGCCTCGAGACCGATTCGGTACGCAAGGCGCGTCCGGTGTTCAAGTCGGCCAGCGGCCGCACCGTGTACGGCGGCGGCGCCATCACCCCAGACGTGATCGTGCAGTCGGACACGCTCTCGACCCCCGAACAGCAGCTCCGCCGCGCGTTGCTGCCGGTGTACGGCAAGTACCTCGCGCACGTGGCCTACGTGGCCGAACAGCAGAAGGGGAAGATCACCCCCAACTTCGAAGTGCCGCCGGCGTGGCGTGACGAAGTGTACAAGCGTCTCGTGGCCGACACCGTGAAGATCGACAAGGCCGTCTGGGATGCCGGCGCCACCGACGTGGACCGTATCATCGAAGAGCGCGTCGCCAAAATCGCGTTCGGCGATACGCTGGTGCGCCGACGCAGCCTCAAGGACGACAACCAGCTGCGCCGCGCCATGGAGATCATGCGCAAGGGCAACACGCAGAAGGAGCTCTTCACCGCAGCGGCCAGCACGCCGACCGCCAAGCCGGGTGTGGCGCGCCGGAGCGGCATGTAAGCACTCGGCCTCGCCGGTGTGTCGACAAGAAAGGGCCGCCAGTCACTGGCGGCCCTTTCTTCGTCTTGATCACCCCAGCGGCAGTCGATCCCGATAGGTACGCATGACCGGGAGCGCCGCATCGGTACGCAACCGCAGTTCGTATTCCCCCGTGCCGAGCTGCACCAGCTCCTGCACCCGGTCGAGCGGAACGATGTACGACCGGTGAATGCGTGCAAACCGGAGCGGATCCAGGCTCTGCTCGAGCTTCTGCATAGTTGTGCGCACCAGGTGCGTTTCGCGCCCCACATGAAGTCGCACATAGTTGCCATCCGCCTCGAACCAGTCGACCTCATCGATCTTCACGAAGCGGGTGCGCCGCCCCACCGTGACAGCGAAGTGCACCAGGGCCGACGGCGCGGGGTCACGGTGGCCCGTGACCCCGCGCACAAGGCGGGCCAGTTCCGCCCGGATTTCGTCATCGAACAGCGGCTGCGCGGTCGCGCGCGATGCCATCGCATCCACGGCACGCCCTATGGACTCCGCGAGGCGCTCGACACGCACCGGCTTGAGCAGAAAATCGGTGGCCCGGGCATCGAAGGCCCGTACGGCGGCGTCCGCGTGCGCCGTGACGAATACCACGAACGGCCGGAGCTCCGGGGGCACGTCCTGCAGGAGCGCGAAACCGTCTTCGCCCGGCATCGACACGTCAAGAAACAACAACGTGGGTTTGAGCACCGGCAACTGCAGGCGTGCCGTGGGGACATCGGCGGCTTCACCGACCACCTGCACGCGACTGTCCTGCGATAGCAGTCGCTTGAGACGCTGGCGCGCGAGTGATTCGTCATCGACGATCATTGCCCGCAGAACCGGCGACGTCTGCAGCAGGCTCATTCGGACTCCATCGGGAAGCGCAGCACGGCGCGCGCACCGCCTCCAGGAAGCGCTATGAGATCTGCGGTCGCCACCTCTCCATAGAGCGCCGCCAGTCGCCCCCGCACATTCTGCAGGCCGGTTCCCGTCCCGCGATGCGCCGAGCCGCCGGGACCCGGGCCGTCATCGTCGACCTCCACCTCCACCAGGCCCACGTTGGCGCGAATGGTGATCCGCAGCTGGGACGCGCCTACGCGGCCCTCGATACCGTGCACCACCGCATTCTCCACCAAGCGGTTGCAGCAACATGGGCGGAATGCGCACCGTCATCACCGACGGCTCGATTTGCGATGTGACCTGCAAGCGGTCTTCGAATCGCATGCGTTGGATCGCCAAGTAGTCGTCGAGCAGTTGCAGCTCCTCCGCCAAGGGGACTGTGCGTTGCCGACTCGTGGTGAGCGTCGCCTGCAGCAGCGACGACAGGTGCAACAGCATCGCTTCCGCCCGCGCCGGATCGTGATGCACCAGCTCCGCGAGATTGTTCAGCGCATTGAACAGGAAGTGCGGATGCAATTCGGCGGCGAGCGCATTCAGCCGTGCTTCGAGTGTCAGCCGCTGCAGTTCCGCGTTGCGCTGTTCCAATTCGCGTGCGCCATGCAAACGCCGCAACACCAGATACGCAATCGATACCCCGAACACCGCGCAGGCCGCCCAGAACAGTTGCTCCGGGTAGCCCGGCGCAATAACCCCCAGCACATCGGGGCGTACACCGTACGCATTGCCGGCAAAGTGCAGTGCCGTCATGGAAAGCCACGACGACACGAACAGCACGATGACGGCACCAAGCACGCGCATCGCCGCATGACGAACGTGCCGTGCACCGCCAAGCGGAAACCAGTCGTACCACGTGAAGAGCGGCACCGGAAGCCAGGCCAACGCCACGAAATCCACGGCAACGAGTCCGAAGGCCTGCTCCCACGAGTACGGACTGCTCTCCCGGTTGAAGATCGCGACAATCCACCCCACCGTGAGCAACTCGGCGAAGATCCCCACCGCCAACAGCGTGAGCAGCTCACCCTGCGTGATGCGCGACAGCACGGTCCGCAGGCGTGCCCGTGCAGCGTCCGGCCCGTGGTCAAGGGGTACGGTCACACCAGCCCCTCAGGGCGCAACGGTCCGTGCGAGGTCGTCGGCTCCAATGCCTGGCCGGAGCGCGTTGCCGACAGGCTGCGCACCCGCTCCCGTACACGATCGAGCAGCGCATACACCACCGGGACAACCAACAGCGTGAGCGCCGTGCTGGTGACCGTCCCACCAATCACCGCCACCCCCAACGGCGCCCGGAACATCGCGCCTTCACCACTGCCGATCGCGACCGGCACCATACCGGCGACCAGCGCGACCGTGGTCATCACGATCGGTCGCAGGCGCGTCGCTCCTGATTCCACCAAGGCGTCCGTCAGCGTCCATCCTCCTTCGCGTAGTTGCTTGGCATAGTCCAGCAGCAGAATGGCGTTCTTCGCCACCACACCGCACAGCAGAATCACGCCGATGAGTGACATGATGTTGATGGTCATGCCGGTCATCCACAAGGCACCGACGACGCCCACCGCCGAGAGGGGCAACGAGGTGAGAATGGCCAGCGGCTCGATCCACGAATTGAACTGCAGCACGAGCACGAAGTACATCCCCACGACAGCGGCGGCGAGCGCCAGCAGGATGTTGCTGAACACTTCCTGCTGGTCCTTCACGTCACCGGCGTAGGCCACCGTCACCCCGGGCGGGAGCGACATGGATGACAGCACCCGATCGATGCCGTTCGCCACATCACCCAGCGGGCGCCCAAGGACGTTCGCCGTGAGAGTAACGGTCGCGGCCCCGTCTTCGTGCTCGATCTTGGTGGGGGCGCTGACCGCGGTGGCCGTCGCAACCTGCGCGAATGGCACGGCCTGCAGGCGTGCATCGGGACCTGGCACCTGCAGTGGCAGGGCGCCCAGATCGGCCACAGACTGACGCTGCGCCGATGGCAGCTGGACGCGCACCTTCCGGAGCTCCCCGTCGTTGTCGAGCCAGC
This sequence comes from Gemmatimonas sp., assembly GCA_023910675.1. Classification (GTDB taxonomy): domain Bacteria; phylum Gemmatimonadota; class Gemmatimonadetes; order Gemmatimonadales; family Gemmatimonadaceae; genus Gemmatimonas. Next base: position 18,966 of record JAAVWC010000016.1, on the reverse strand, counting down.
GACCGGCTTCGACGCCGGCGAACGCGACCCGCATGGCACTCGCCACCTCGGCTGGCGTGAGCCCCATCGTCGCCGACAGCGCCCGTTGCAATCCGATATCGACAGCGGGCGCGCCAGGACGGCTCGACAGCGACACATCCACCGCCCCCGGAACAGTGCGCACGCGCGCCGCGATGCTGGCCGCCACTTGTGGCAGCGTGCTCGCATCCGTGCCGCGCACCTGGAGTTGAATGGGCTTGAGAAACCCGTTCCCACCAAGGTCCATGACGGCAAACGTGGCCCCGCGCAGTGGCTGCATGTCATCGCGGAGCGCCGTCGCAATCTGCCGCGCCGTCCGGTCGCGTGTGGCGCGCGCGGACAACAGCACCAGAACCTGGGCCTGCGACACGTCGCCCTCACCACCACCAACGGTGGTGTACACCGTGCGCACCTCGGGGAGACGCCGGGCGATGGCGGCGGCCGCTTCGGCACGCGCGGTGGTGTACGCCAGCGACGCACCCGGGGGAGCCTCCACCAGAATACCGACTTCCCCGCGATCGTCCTCCGGAAGAAACTCCGCGCCCACGAGACCCGTGGCCGGCAGCAGCGCCGCGACCACCAGCGAGACAAATGCGGCGCCCATCGTGGCGCTACGATGCCGGAGCGCCCACGCGATGACCGCGCGGTACTTCCCGGCGATCCCATCGAACCAGCTGTTGAAGCGATGGAGCACACGACTGAGCCAGGCGCGCTGCGCCACGGGCACGTGCGGATCGGGCCAGTAGGCCGACAGCATCGGATCGAGTGAGAAGCTGACGAACAACGACACCAACACGGCGCACGCGATGGTGAGCGCGAAGGGCTTGAAGTACTGGCCGGCCAACCCGTTCATGAAGCCCACCGGCACGAAGACCACGACAATCGCCGCGGTCGTCGCCAGCACCGCCAATCCGATTTCGCGCGTACCGTCGCGTGATGCGGTGACATGGTCTTTGCCCATCTCCACGTGCCGCACGATGTTCTCGCGCACCACGATGGCGTCGTCGATAAGAATGCCGATCGCCAGCGACAGCCCCAGCAGCGACATGGTTTCCAGCTTGAAGCCGAACGCCCACACCGCCATGAAGCTCGCAAGCACGGAGACGGGCAGCGCGAGTCCGGTAATCACCGTCGAACGCCAGCTGTTCAGGAAGACGAACACCACCAGCACCGTGAGCAGTGCTCCCTCCAGCAACGTCTTCTGAACATCCCCCACCGCGAGGGCCGTGCGCCGTCCGGCATCCTGAATCACGCGAACCGTGCGACCGGCAGGCAACGTCGTTTGCAATGCCGCCATCCGCGCGCGGAGCTCATCGGCCACCGTGGTGGCACTCGCGCCGCGCCGCTTCCGTACTTCCAACGTCACGGCTGCGCGTCCGTCCACCAACGCCGTTCCACGCCGCTCGGCGGCGCTTACCCGCACGTCGGCCACGTCACGCAAACGCACCACCTGCCCCGTGCTGGTGGCGAGCGGCAGCGCCCCGAAGTCGGCGGCGTTCGCAGGTCGCCCCTGAAATCGCAGCGTCGCTTCGCGATCACGACCTTCAAGGCGACCAATCGGCACCGAGACGTTCTGACTTTCCAAACGCGCCGTCAGCTCCGCGAGCGTGATGCCGACAGCGCGGAGCGCTTCGGGACGGACATGCACCGACAGCTCAGGTACCGCATCGCCGACGACGCGTACCTGTGCGACGCCCGGTACGCCGCGCAGCGCGCGGGCGAGTCGGCGCGCGTCGGCCCCAAGCGCGAGTGGCTCGCCGCTCCCACCCACGGCCACCGTGAGCACGGGCAGGTCAGTTTCGCTGAACCGTTCGATCACCGGCTCCTCTACCTCGCGCGGCAGATCACCGCGCGCCGCGCTCACCGCGTCGCGCACCTCTTGGATCGCCTCACTAGGCGCCTTACTGAACACGAACTCGGCGAACAACAGCGCGTAGCCATCACCGGCCGTGCCCTTCAGCTTCTTGAGACCAGCCACACTGCGCACCCGATCTTCGAGCGGCCGCAGCAACTCGCGCTCGATCTCGGCCGGTGTCGCGCCGGGATACGGCACGGTGACCGTCACCATGGGCGCCTGAACGTCGGGCCACTCGTCGGTCTCGAGGCCGCGAAGTGCCACCATGCCGGCAAGCGCCAACACCAGCATGGCGACCACTGCGACAATTGGACGACGAATCGCCAGGTCGGAAATCCACATGTCAGTGCCCTCCCGACGTACTGCGACGCGTATTGGTGGTGTTCAGCAACGTCCCTTCGGCCCACGCGCCGGCGGGAATACGCCCGTCGGCATTGGGCACGAGCACTGTCACCCGGAGCTGCCGCGTGACGGGATCAAGCGCGGGCGATACGCGAACAATGCGCGCAACGATCGCCGAATCGGCAACACCCGTCACCCGAAGGGCGACGCGCGCCCCGGGCCGTGCCTGGAACGCGTCGGCAGCGGCGACACCCGCTCCCAGCTCGAGCAGGCGCGGGTCGATGATGCTCACGAGTTCGTCGCCGGCCTGCACGACGGACCCTTGCGTCGTGATCTGACGCTCGACGATCCCGTCGAACGGCGCGCGGACCGTGAGGCGCTGCACCTCGGCGGCCGCGTTGGCGCGCTGTGCGCGTGCGGCATTGACTGCAGCGTCCGCCGCCTGCACGCGGCTCTCCCACTCCTCCATCTCCGCACTGCTCACACCGCCAATTTTCAGCAGCTGCGCGACCCGATCGTGTTCGCGTCTCGCCTGACGCAGCGCCACGTCCTGTGCGATGACCTGTGCCTCGGCCGCGGCCAGCGCTGAATGCAGTGCCGGGACATCGAGTACCGCCAGCACCTGCCCGGCGGTAACGCGCTGCCCCACCTTTGCACTGAGGGTACGGACGGCGCCCGACAGTTCCGCGCGCAGCAGCGCGCGCGCTTGCGGCTCGAGTGTACCCGTCAGGGAAGACGGCATGGCCGGCGACGAGGCCATGGGGCTTTCGGCCTTGTCAGTTGTGGTATCCGACACCACCGCGCTATCGGCGGAGTAAGTTGGCGGCAGAGAACGGTCCGCCGGCTGCGAGGCGTTGCGGGACGTTGCGTCGACGGCCGCGTCGTTGCCGCACGCGCTCACGGTCAGCGAGAGCAGCGAGAGGCCGAGTGTGAACGCGGCACGGCGAAATTCGCGATGTGTATGGATCATGAGAACACCTCAGGGTTGAACAGACGAAAGCGGGAGCCGGTCGAAGCGGGCCATACGGGCTTCGATGACCATGCGATCACGCGCGGCGCGCGCGCGGGTAGCCATCGCGCGCAGCCAGGTGACGCGCGCATCCTGCAACTCAAGCAGCGAGGCGCGACCGACTTCGTGTCGGGCACGCGCCACCTGCAGCGCCTTGTCGGCGCTCACGGCACCGGCGACGGCGGCCTCCCACTCGAGACGACTCGCGTCGAGCTGTGCCTGCGCATCGAGCTGTTCGAGGGCGTGAACCCGTTCGGCATCGCGACGCTGTGCCTTGGCAAGGCGCAGAGCGGCCGCTGCCGATTCCACACGCGTGAGGCTGCCACCGGTAAAGTCGAGCGGGAGCGTGAACGACACGCCAAGCACGGTGTTCGGATAGTAGGGGCCACCCCAGTTCGCATTGCGCAGGGGATAGGCAAGACGCTGATGCGTGAGCGTCACATCGAGGACGGGAAGCATGGAGCGCCACGCCGCCCGGTACCCCGCCGCCGCTTGGCGCTCGCGCGCGTCGAACTCACGCAAGGCAAACCGCACGTCACGTCGGTCCGCCGCGCGTGCGCGTGACGAGTCGGCCATGCGTATGGTCGACAGCGTATCGCCGCTCCACGACTCGGGTGGCGCATCGAGCTTCAGAACAGCATGGTCTGGCAGATCGAGCAACTGCCGCAATGCCAGCTCCGCGATACGGACATTCCGTTGGGCATCGAGCTGCGCTGGTCGCAACGCCGCCACCTCAGCTTCCACGCGCCAGATTTCGAACTCGGCGGTGCGTCCCTGAACAACCGCCTGTCGAGTGAGTGCCAGCGTGCGCTCGGCCTGCTGCAGCGCGGAATCCGCAACGGCATGCAGGCGTCGGTGGAGCTGGACGTCTGCGTATCGCGTGACGATCTCGACCTCGAGTGCGGCGCGCACCTGCGACTCCGCCAGCACACTGGCATCGAATCCGGCTCGCGCCGCATCGACACGCGCCGATGCGACACCGCCGTCGAAGGGGCGAATGGCGGCGCGGAACGATGCGTCGCGTGTGTTGGGAGACGCGAACACGCGCGAGAAGGGATCGAGTTCTTCCGCGGGCGTTGGCGGAATCCCGGCACGGCGGGCGATCTCCGTAAACTGATTCTGTGCGACGCGCTGCGTCCCGAAGGACGCCGAGACCTGGGGTAGAACGCGATTGCGCTGTTCGCTGAGAGCTTCGCCACGTGCGGCGCGCGCCAGTTCGCGAGCGGCACGCGCGGCGGCCAGGCGAGGCTCTTCGCGGGAGACGCGGGCCAACGCGTCGGCCAATGTGACCGACAGCGTGTCAGGGTGTTGGGGCGACTGCCCCCCGGCGGGGGGAGCAGCGAGCAGCAGCAGGGTGAAGAAGACGAGAGGTCGAGAGATCATGCGGTCCGGTTGAGATGACCGCATCATCGACGTCTCGCGTACGGCCTCCCAGCGGAGCCGTGACGGGATCGGGGTTTCGGTGGGGTGGGGGGCGGGGTTTTGCGTGATGAGGCCCCATGTGCCGCCGCGTCGTTCTGGCTCCCCGGCTCCGTCGTGCAGGCACAACGCCGTCAGCCACCACCGGACAAATCCGGATTGCCCCGTCACCGACCGCGCGGTACGGTTCAGCGCATGTCGACACCCACCCACCGGATTTCCGTAGCCGCCGCCATGCTCGCGGCCTCGATGATGGCCGCGTGCAGCAGCCAGCCCGCCCCCGCCTCGTCCAGCGCGCAGCCGCTGCGCCGCCCCATTGCGGCGAGTGAGGGGGAAGCGCACCTCGCCAACTTGCTGCAGCTCACCGACGGTGGAGAAAACGCCGAGGCCTATTTCAGCGCCGACGGCAAGTACATCACTTTCCAGAGCACCCGCGACGGACGCGCCTGCGATCAGCAGTACGTCATGCGCGCCGACGGCAGCGAGCTCACGAAGGTCTCACGCGGCGGCAAGACCACGTGCGGGTGGTTCCTCCCCGGCAGCAAGCGGCTGTTCTTCGGCGCCACGCATCACGCCGATACCGCGTGTCCCGTGAAGCCCGATCCGTCGGCCGGCTATGTGTGGGGCATCGACCCGTACGACATCTACACGACGGATATCGACGGCAAGAACATGAAGCGGCTCACGAACTACGGCGTGTACACCGCCGAAGGGGTGCTCAGTCCCGACGGGCAAGCGCATCGTGTTCACGAGTCTCAAGGACGGAGACCTCGGACATTTACACCATGAACGTCGACGGCACCAACGTGAAGCGTCTGACGACGACGCCGGGCTACGATGGTGGACCGTGGTGGAGCCCCGATGGCACCAAAATCGTGTATCGCGCGTGGCACTACGACAATCCGGCCGAGCTCAAGGCATATCAGGATCTGCTCGCCAAGCGCATGATCCGTCCCCAACCGCATGGAGCTATTCGTCATGAACGCCGACGGCGGCGATCAGCGGCAGATCACGAAGCTGGGGGGCGCGAACTTCGGTCCGTCGTGGACCCCCGACGGACGGCATATCATTTTTTCGTCGAATCACAAGAATCCGCGCAGCCGCAACTTCGACTTGTACACCGTGGCGCTCGACGGCAGTGATCTCACGCAGATCACCACGAACCCCGAGTTCGACGGCTTCCCGATGTTCAGCCCCGATGGCAAGAAGCTGATTTTCGCCAGCAATCGCGGCGCCACGAAGGAAGGGGAAACGAACCTGTTCGTGGCAGAGTGGAAATAGTTCGCAGCATTACTGCGCTCCTGCCGTCTGAGTGGCTGCCGTCTGCCGTCTCGGCGCGATGCGGCGAAATCGCGCCGAGACAGCAGACGGCAGAGTTGTAGACAGCAGGGGCGGGGGAACTGCCGTTACGTGTTCAGCCCGGCGGCGGCGCGTCCGACGGTGCGCAGGGCGTTGGCCACCTGCTGCTGCTCGTCGGGAGTGATCAGCGGCCATGGCGCGCGCAACAACGGCGGCATGCTCAGGGAAGATCTCCGCGACGAGCGCCGTGCCCTTATCGGTGAGGGCGGCATAGCGGGCGCGGCGATCGTACTCGCAGCTGCGCCGCTCGACGAGCCCCTTGGCGGTGAGCCGGTCCACCAGAAAGGTGATGCCACCGCTGGAGACGAGAATGCGCTTCTGCACCTCCCCCAGGAGCATCGGGCCACGGTGGTAGAGCGCCTCGATAATGCCGAACTCGGCGAGGGTAAGGCCGTGCCGCGCCACGTCGGCGGAGGCCTGGGCTGTCACCGCCGCCTGCGCGCGGGACATGATGACCCACAGGCGCAATGCGGATGCCGTGTGCTCGTCGAGGGCCGGCTCGTGCGCCTCGGCGTGGGGAGCTGGGTCTTGCTGGGGACGGGTGGTGGTAGCCATAGGGGAAGCCTCAGCGTTCCGGCTTTTTTGCGCAAGGGTGGAAGCGGAGTGCTGGGGGCCTCTCAGCCCTCCGGCGTGGGCCGAGGAATGCGACGACTGTTTGGGCTGACGTCGATTTTGCCCAAAACTGCGGTGTAAGAGCCCGAGTCCTAATGAATAGTGGACCGGTCGTTCCGAGGGAAAATCCACCGAAAGGGAGTAAAGACGGTTACCTGTTACCGCAAAGATACGAGGAGTAGTGTTGCAAAAAAAATGGTGGTTATAGCTTTCCCTCGCTGCCCCGAATTCCGCAGGTAGCGCACCTTCCGTGGAGGCGTGATGCGTAAGCCCCGACCGAACACGTACAACCCAGCGCAGGCGCTGCACCTCATTGCAGCCGATCGTACTGGACTCCCCCTGAGCTGCCCGAGCTGCGAAGGTCAGATCGACCGTGACCCAGCCGGCTCCCCGCCGCAGCAGCACTCGCATGTGACGCTCAAATGCACGAGCTGTGGTCGGTTGGCCCGCTACATCGCCGGCGTGAACTGACGGCTTGATGCGCGCAGGGAGCTCCCCAGCTGTGCGCATCAGGCCCCGAAACAGAACGCCCCCGCCGAGTGTCATCGGCAGGGGCGTTTCGCGTGTCCGGTTGCGGCCGTGACTCAGTGGGTGATCGTGCCCTGCTTGCTGGTATCCACTTCGTCGGCCTGGCCGCCCTTGAACAGGAAGGCGTCCATGTTGCGCTGTGAGGAACGTCCGCGCCTGGGGGTCCATGACGTTCAGCCCGTAGTGATTGATGAGCATGGTCTGCTGCTTGAGCCACTGCGCCCAGCAGTCTTTGCAGATTTCCGTGACCACGCGCGCGCCGATCGCGCCCGGGAACGGCGGACGCTCGAAGCCTTCGCGGGTCGTGCCGCAGCGCGCACAGGTTACATCAGCCATGACGGTTACTCCGCGACGCGGACATGCGCGCCAACGCGCGCGTACTTCACTTCGGCGAGTCCGAAAAGTGAAAGAAGCTTTATGTACATCCAGCCGATGTCGAACTCGAACCAGCGATGCGCGAACTTCGCACTGTGCGGATCGGCGTGATGATTGTTGTGCAGCTCTTCGCCGGCGATGATGATGGCGATAGGCGAGATGTTGCGGCTCTCATCCTTCACGTCGTGATTGCGGTAGCCGAGCGCATGCCCAACGCCATTCACGATACCGGCAGCCCAGAACGGAATCCAGATCATCTGAATGCCCCACACCACGGGGCCGATGAACCAGCCGAAGAGCCAGATGTTGATGGCGAGCATGAAGAAGATGCCGATGTTGGAGCGCTTGTCGAGCAGATGGCGCTCTATCCAATCATCGGGCGTGCCCTTGCCGTACTTGTCGAGCATGCCGGGTTGCCGCACCGCATTGCGGTAGTAGAAGGCGCCCTTGAGGAGAATGTTGCGCAGCCCTTCGACGACGGGGCTATGCGGATCGCCTTCGCGGTCGGCGAACGCGTGGTGCTTGCGATGACACGCCACCCACTCCTTGGTCTTCGTGGCCGTGGTGAGCCACAACCACACGCGCATCGGCATCTCGACGAGGCGATGAAACACGACGCTGCGATGTGTCTGCGAACGGTGCAGGAACAGCGTGACGCAGATGTTGGTGAGATGACCGGCAACCAGCACGAATACGACTGGCTTCCACCAGTCGGTTCCCCAACTTCCAAACTCGGGCATGACAGCTCCAAAACGGTGTGCGCCTCGCCCCGGCGTTCGAGAACGAGGATTGGGAAGTTACCAGTGTGTCGCGGGGCGTGCCAACGGGGCTGTTTGAACGACGGTTGTTTGGTCCGGCGGTTTACTGGCCGACGGATCTAGCCCTCAGGGGAAAGAACGTAAGGAGATAGGGGAAAGCGCGGATCCATTCACATGCACCGCAACTGCAGTTCGCATGTGGACGGCACCGCGCTACTCCCTGTGCTCTTGCGTTCTTCCCCCTGAGGGCTAGAGCCGGCGCCAGTAGAGCGCCGGACCAACCAACCGCAGTGGCCTACAGCTGTTTGATTTCGCTAATGACCTTGGTAATGCTCCCCTTCGCATCCCCGAACAGCATGCTCGTCTTGTCGTCGTAAAACAGCTCGTTCTCGATGCCCGCAAAGCCCGCGTTCATCGACCGCTTGAGCACGATGATCTGCCGCGCTTCGTTCACCCGTAGAATGGGCATGCCGTAAATGGGACTCGCGGGGTCGGTTTTGGCCGCCGGGTTCACCACGTCGTTCGCGCCGATCACCACCGCGACATCGACCTCGGCGAACGACTCGTTGATCTCGTCCATGTCGTACATGCGGTCGTACGGCACGTTCGCTTCGGCGAGCAGCACGTTCATGTGCCCGGGCATGCGCCCCGCCACGGGGTGAATGGCGTAGCGCACTTCGCCACCCTTCTTCTCGATCAGTTCGGCGAGCTCACGGACCTGATGCTGTGCCTGTGACACGGCCATGCCGTAGCCCGGTACGATCACCACCTTCTGCGCGAACGCCAGCTGCACCGCAGCGTCTTCGGCAGTCACACTCCTGGCGGTCAGCCCTTCGGAGGTCTTGCCACTCACCGCACCGCCCGCCGACCCGAACGCGCCAAAGAGCACGTTGCCGAACGATCGGTTCATCGCCTTCGACATCACGATGGAGAGAATGAACCCACTCGCGCCGTCGAGCGCGCCGGCGATGATGAGCACGTTGTTGCCGATCGCAAAGCCCGTCGCACTCGCCGCGAGCCCCGCGTACGAGTTGAGCAGCGACACCACCACCGGCATGTCGGCGCCGCCAATGGGGAGCACGAGCATGAAGCCGATGGCGAACGCAATGGCCACCATGACGTAGAACGCCAACACATTGCTCGGCTCGTACACCAACCACCCGAAGCATCCCACCGCCACCAGAAACAGCAGCGCGTTGAGAAAGTTTTGTCCCTTGAAGGTGACCGGGCGCCCCGTAATGAACTCCTGCAGCTTGCCGAACGCCATGAAGGAGCCCGACACCGTGAGTGCCCCGAAGAGCACCTCGAACCCCAGCGCCGCCATCTTGAAGCGCGCGTCGGCGGCCGACGGGTTAGTGGGGTGATCGCCCTGGTACATGTGATAGAACTCGCCAATGCCCACGAGCGTCGCCGCGAGCGCGCCGAACATGTGCGAGAACGCAATGCGCTGCGGCATGGCCGTCATGGGCACGAACTTGCCCAACGGATAGCCCACCACCGTACCGACGATTAGCCCCGTGACGATCCACGTGTACGTGAGAATCTCACGGTGCAACATGGTGCCGATGATGGCGAGCAGCATGCCGAGTGCGGCGAGCTGCATGCCGCGTCGCGCTTCGTCGGGGCGCGTGAGACTGCGCAGCCCCAACATGAAGAGCACCGACGCCGCGAGGTACGTGACCTGTGAAAGGATCTCCTGCACGTTCTCCATTACGCCGCACCATCCGTGGTGCCGGTGGCGCCGGGCACAGCGGGCGCATCGTCACGACGCTTGAACATATTGAGCATGCGGTCGGTGATGATGAACCCACCCACCACGTTGGTCATCGCACACGCCACGGCAATCGCGCCGAGAATGGTGGGGAGCTTGCCATACTGCCCGCCGGCGAGCACGATGGAGCCCACGAGCGAGATCCCGCTGATGGCGTTCGTGGCCGCCATGAGCGGCGTATGCAGCAAATGCGGCACACGGGAAATGACGAGAAAGCCGACGAAGCCGGCGAGAATGAACACAGTACAGCTGAAAGAATCCGGTCATCGACATGATCAGCGTCCCTTGGGGGTGCCGGCGTGCGTGAGCACCATCGCACCGGTGATTTCGTCGGCAAGATCGATGGAGAGCACGCCGTCCGTGTTCACGAGATGCTGGAGCAGCGTGAGCACGTTGCGGCTGAACATCTGACTCGCGTGCGTGGGCATGGTGGCCGGCAAATTGGCCGCACCCACCACCAACACACCGTTCTCGTTCACGGTCTCACCCAACACGGTGAGTTCGCAGTTGCCGCCCGTTTCGGCGGCGAGGTCCACGATGACGCTGCCGGGCTTCATGGCGCGCACCATGTCGGCGGTGATGAGCCGCGGCGCCGCACGCCCCGGGATCTGCGCCGTGGTCACCACGAGGTCCTGCGACACGATATGCGTGCCGATGGTCGCGAGGGTACGCGCCGCTTCGTCATCGCTCTGCGCCTTGGCGTAGCCGCCCTTGTCTTCACTGGCCGCGCGAACCACGTCGCTCTGCACGAACGAGGCACCCAGCGACTTCACCTGTTCGGCGGCGGCGGGGCGCACGTCAAAGCCACTGGTCACCGCCCCCAAGCGGCGCGCCGTGGCCAGCGCCTGCAGCCCCGCCACGCCGGCGCCAATAACGAATGCCTTGGCGGGAGTGATGCTCCCTGCCGCCGTGGTGAGCATGGGAAGGAAGCGGGGCATCAGCGACGCGCCCACGAGCACCGCTTTGTACCCCGCCACGGTGGCTTGGCTCGAAAGCACGTCCATGCTCTGGGCCCGCGTAATGCGCGGCACGAGCTCCAGCGCAAGCGAGGTGACGCGCCGCTGACTGAGGGCGTTTACGGTCGCGTGGGCCGTCGCTGGTGCCATGAGGCTCACCAGCACCGCGCCTTCGGGAATGCGCGTCACCTCGCTGGCATCCGGGCGCTGCACCCGCACCACCACCTGCGCCCCCGCATGTGCGGTATCAGCGTCATTGGCGATCGATGCCCCCGCTGCCACGTAGCTCGCATCATCGAAATGGGCCGGCACACCCGCCCCGCGCTGGACCACTACCTCGTGTCCCGCCTTCACCAACTTGGACACGCTATCGGGAATGAGCGCCACGCGCGCTTCGCGCGGCGCCGTTTCCGCTACTACGCAGATTTTCATGAGCTTGACCGGCTGAAAGAATCCCGGGACGTGTCGAGCCGCTCCCTCAGCGCTCTAAAAACCGTCCGGACCCCATTCAACCCGGAAAGCCGACTTCTTTGTTCCCTATGCCTGAGCGTCAAACCAGGCAATGACGCGGTCAGCCACGACCGCCTTTTCGAGATCGGCAGAAATGATGTGCCCGGAGCCATTTAGCCATAACTGCTCCTTTACTGACGCGGCAATGGCATTGTAGTGCTGCATTCCGGCAGACTCTGAGACACGATTATCCAACGTGGACTGGATGAACAACGTGGGGGCACGCAGCACCGCCAACGCCGCCTGTGCATCGAGCGCGACACGCCGCAGCGCCAGCAGCGCCCCCGCGGTAACGATGCCCGGCCCCAGCGCCGCGCGTCGAGCCACGGGGTCATGGATCGATCGTTCGCCCCCAGGACTCTTGTGGTACGGCACCGGACTGAGCCGCGCCAACCGGAACTGCCACCCCAGTCGCGGGGCCAGCCCGATGAATGGTGCCAGCAGTGCCACCGCTCGAATGCGCGGCTCGCTCGACGCGAGCAGCACCGTGAGCGCGCCACCCATGCTCTGACCGCACACGAACACCCGCTCGTGCGTGGCCTGCAGCGCGTCGTACGCCGTGCGGGCGGCCTGGCGCCACGCGTCCGCCCGCGCGTCGCGCGCCAACTCCGGGAGCGCGCACCCGTGTCCCGGCAGCCGCGGCACATGCACCGAATACCCGGCCGCCTGCAGGCGCCCCGCGAGATACGTCATCGACTGCGGCGTATCGTTGAAGCCGTGCAGCAGCAACACCGCGGCTCCGTTCGATCCGGGCAGCCGCAGCTCGGCGGCACCGATCACCACACCGGTGGCATCGCGTGGACGGCGCGCCGCGTCACTCGCTTCGAAACGCGCGGCCACCCGGCGCTGCCAGCGCCACCACCACACACCACCAACGGCCACCGCGGCGAGCGCGCCGCCCACCAGCATGCCGCTAGTCACGGGTCGGGTTGCCGCGGGCGTGATGCAGCGCAGGCCGACCGCGCGCGTCAGTAGCGCGGCAGCGACGGATCGACCTCGACGCTCCACGCGTCGATGCCACCGTCGATGTTGATGAGCTGCGCAAAGCCATGCTGCGTCAGCCAGTTCCCCGCCATTTCGCTGCGCATGCCGTGATGGCAGAGCATCGCGTAGCGCCGCGACGGATCGAGCGTGCCGACCCGCTCGGGCAGTGTCGAGAGCGGAATGAGGACGCTCCCCGCAATGTGCGCGATGTCGTACTCCCACTGCTCGCGCACGTCGATGATGACCGGGGGCGCGTCGCCCGCACAAAGCGCCGCCACGTCGGACGGCGAGAGATATTCGAGTGCCATAAGGACCAGGGTAAGGGAGACAGAGAATGTATCGCCCCCCGCACCCGGCAGCGCAAACCTCACCCCGCCTCGAACTCCTCGGCGGCAAGCAGCATCGCCTGCTGCAACAAGGCTTCGCGATCGGCACCATCCGGCAGCGCCGCCGACAATACCGTGAACTGCCGCAGCATTTCGTCTTCGAGCTGTAATCGCGTGGGCGAATGCACCCCCAGCACCGACAGCGACATGATGGACAAGTCGCGCAACTGGCGCACTGTTTCCTCGTCGAGCCCCTGCAACGTGGCGGGGCGCGGCACCGGCCCCGGCTTCTCGCGCCGACGCTTTGGCGCTTCGAACAGCGCCTTCACCGGGGCAAAGGTGACCACGAACGACCCGGGTGTATGCTCGGCATACCCGGCAATGACATTCCGCCGACGCAGCGACGGCAACAGCCGCACGACCGATTCGCGCACCGGCGAGTAGCCGTCGACGCTGTTGTTCCCACGCCCGGTGATGACGAGCGCCTCGGCCGTGCCAAGCACCTGCTGCTCGCGCAACCAGCGCTCAGCCAACGCCGCCGCCTGCAGCGCAGTGGGCTGCAACGCGCGCAGGTTGAGCGTGTGGCCGGTACCGAAACGCAGTTCGTCGAACGCGCGATCGAGGCTCGTCACGGGGCGGGGAACAATGAACCGACGGTCAGCGACGCGGCCGCTTGGGCGGAACGAGCAGCGCGGGCGTGAGGATGCGTCCATCGATCTGTTCGATGGGGACGACATTCACAATGTGCGCCAGCGTGGGGGCCACGTCTACCGACCGCACAGGCATGGTGTAGCGCCCCGGGCGCACACCGGCGCCCATGAACAGCACCGGAATGTGCGCGTCGAGATCGTACGGCATGCCGTGCGTGGCGTAGCGCGCCGTGGACACGTAGTAGCCGGGCTTGAAGGTGACGGTGAGTGCCACCTGCATGTCGGCGGGCAAGGAGTTGAACCAGCGGCGCGCAATCTTGTCACCGGCGGCGGCCTTCGCGGCGAGCTCCGGCACCCGGTCGACGCGCGCCATGCCAGGAATGGCCAGCAACGCGGTCCGAATGGCGTTGATCGTGGAGTCGGCGTTGATCCCCTTGGCGGCAAACCGGCGCCGGTCGACCATGATCATCTTGTCCTGATACACCAGGGCATCGGTCTCGAGACCACGCGCCAGGAGCTTGCTGCGCGCCGCATCGATCACGGGGCGCACATCGACGCGGCCGCGATCCTTGTCGGTCCCGCTGAACGTGGCTTCCGGCAGCGGCGTCACGCCATGGTCGGCGCCGAGCGCAAACACGATGCGCGTGGAGTCACGCATTTTGTAGAGCGAATCGATGAGGCGGCCGAGCGCGCGGTCCAGGCGGAGTACCTGATCGTGTAGCTCCTTGGAGTCGGGCCCCCACGCGTGACCAACGGCGTCGGTGGTGGAGAGGGACACCGCGAGCACGTCGACGGTCGGGCCCTTCCCGAGATCCATCGCCTCGACACCGGCGAGCACCATGTCGACGGTGTACTCGTCCATCCACGGAAACGACGCGAGCGAGTCCATGCCGAGCCGCCGATCGGGGTTGAGCCGATGCGGAAAGGCAATGTCCTTCCCCTCGTGTTCGTACGACACGCTGTCGCGCTCCGGGTACGCACTGCTGGCGAGGAGCGGCGTCCACTGCTGTCCGAGCCACTGGGCGGCCATGTCGCGGGCATTGAACTTCTGTACCCACGTGGGGAGCGTATCGGCGTAGTAGCGGCTGGTGGTGAAGCTGCCGTTCAAGCCGTACCAGTACACCTGCTGCTTGGCTTTGCCGAGCGGCAGAATGGCGCCGCGGTCTTTGCGAGAGACGGAGAGGGCGCGCGAGAACTGATCGCGGGCGCGGATCCAGTCAAAGAGCGCCGAGCCGCGGAAGCGCCACGGCGATGCGCCACCGCCGCGGCCGAGCAGCAGCGGCATCTGGGCATCGGCGACACCGATGTCATTGATGACGATGGCGGTGTGCGACGGGAAGCGTCCCGACCAGAGTGTGGCGTGGCCGGGCGCGGTCTCGGTGGTGGCGTGATCGTGAAACGCTTGCGTGAAGAACGCGCCCTGCGTGAGGAAGCGCTTGAAGCCACCGGTGAACTGCGGCGCCCACTTCTCGAGATAGTCGGGGCGGAGCTGATCGACGGTGATCTGCACCACGAGCGTGGGCGGGGCAGACTGGGCGGATTGGGCGGCGGCGTGCGAGAGCGGAGCCGCAAGAGTCATCGCGCCGACGGCGGCGCGGAAAAGTGCGCGAGAGTGCATACGGGAAATGTATCGCGCGGGGCACGGTGGAGTTCCCGGTCATGGTGCGGATGCACACTTGGTACATGGCCACACTCGGCGCCACCTGTGGGTAGAACAACGGCTGGTCCGACGACTTACTGGCGACGGATCGAGCCCTCAGGGTAAAGAACGCAAGAGCACCGGAGGAAGCGCGGTGCGATCCGCCCCACGCCGCGATTGCGGGTGCGGTACCGGTGGACACAACCGCGCTTCACACTGTGCTCTTGCGTTCTTTACCCTGAGGGCTCGATCCGTGAGCGAGTTAATCGCCGGACCAGACACCCGTTGTTGCACGACCGCGCGTCGCACCCGCCGCCAGTTCGCCCTCACCGGCGGCCCCGTCCGGCCTCGTGCACGTCGCCGGATCGACGCGCCAGGACAGGGCCAACACCGCCGGGAATTCAGCCGCGAATGGGCTGGGGCGATTCGCGGAATGTGCACGCGAATACACCGCGTGTTTTGCCGCACCGACCACGGAGGCACGTGATGGTGACGTCAATATTGCGCGAAGTTCCGAAATGCACTAGTGCAACGCGAGAAGTTAATGCGAACGTCGCGCACGACGCCGCTTCGCGATCATCCCTTGATGGACGCCTCGAGAATCGCCAATCCGCTCGCGAGCTCCGCCTGCGAAATGACGAGCGGCGGCAAAAAGCGCAGCGTGTGTTCACCGGCGCTCACCATGAGCAGACCGCGATCGAACGCGCGTCCGATGATCGCGGCCGCCGGCTCATGCACGTCCATGCCCCACATGAGTCCCTTGCCGCGAATGGCGCGCACCGCGCCGGTACGATCGGCAATGCCCTGCAACTGCTCGCCGAACCACGCGCCCACTTCGCGCACGTGCTGCAGCAGCGCCGGGTCGGAGAGACGCTGCACGACGTGATGCGCCACGTGCGCGAGCAACGGCCCGCCACCGAACGTGGTGCCGTGATCGCCGGGCTGCATGGTGCGCGCAACCTTGTCGTTCACGAGGATCGCCCCAATGGGGAGCCCGTTGGCGAGCGGCTTCGCAATGGTGAGCATGTCGGGCTCGAAGCCCAGCTGCTCGTACGCGAAGAACGAACCCGTGCGCCCCAGTCCGCACTGGATTTCGTCGAGAATGAGCAGCACGTCGCGCTCCTTCGTGAGCTGACGTAGGCCGCGCAGGAACTCGGGCTCGACCACCCGCACGCCGCCTTCACCCTGAATGGGCTCGACGATGACCGCCGCCGTCGTCTCGGCGTCGAGCACCACGCGGAGCTCGTCGAGGTCGCGCTCGACGATCGTCACGCCACCCATGAGCGGACGGAACGGCAACCGGTACGCGGGGCGGTCGGTGGCCGCGAGCGTGCCGGGCAACCGTCCGTGGAAGGAGCCGCGCACCGCGATGATCTCGTGCTTCGCTTCGTGCGGCGTGCTCCGCGCCCAGCGCCGCGCGAACTTGAAGGCGCCTTCGTTGGCCTCGGCGCCGGAGTTCGAAAAGAAGACGCTGCTCGCGAACGAGTGATCGACGAGCCACTGCGCCAGCGCTTCGCCCGGGCGCGTGCGGTACAGGTTGGAGGTGTGAATGAGCCCCGTCGCGATCGACTCCTGCAACGCGTTCATCACACCGGGATCGGCATGGCCGAGCGACGTCACGGCAATGCCGGCGACGAAGTCGAGGTAACGCTTGCCGGTGTCGTCGATCATGTAGACACCCTCGCCTTTGACGAAGAGCGGCGCCTGTCGCTTGTACGTACCCAGAATGGCGGGCAACGCAGCGGGAGCCGCCGCCGGCGCGGGGGCCGTCGGGGACACGGGCGGGATCATCGTCGAAGTCATCGCAGCTACCTGAAGAAAAAGAGAGAACCGTCGGTCAAGCGCGCGCGACGATCGCGGTCCCCGCGTCGGGGACGGTGAGCGCGGCCAGATCGCCGATGCGCACCCGTGACACACCACCACCCAGCGCTATCGCGCCGGCGTCCAGCTTGGCGGCCATCCCGCCTCCTGCCACACCGCTGGCGACGAGCGCCCGCGCCTGTTCGAGCGACAGCTGCGCGAGGCGCTGCTTGTCGCCGTCGAGCACTCCCGGTACGTCGGCCATGAGAAACAGTTCCGCCGCGCCGAGCGCCGCGGCAATCGCCGCCGCTGCGTCGTCGCCGTTCACGTTGTACGCGCCGGCCTCACCTTCGTGCTCACGCGCCGCCACCGGCGAGATGACCGGCAGATAGCCGCGCTCGAGCAGCGCCTGCACCACTCCCGGGTTCACCGAGGCCGGTGTGCCCGAGTGACCGAACTGCGCCATATCGATGGGCGTTGCGCGCAACAGCGCCGCGTCTTCGCCGCTGATCCCCACGGCTGGCGCACCGGCAGCCACGAGCGCACTCACGATCTGCTTGTTGGCGAGTCCGCTGAGCACCATGCGCACCAGGTCGAGCGCGGTGTCGGTGGTCACGCGACGGCCCCCAATGAACACCGGCTCTTCGCCACGCAGCCGCTGGAGCGCACTGATCTGATCGCCACCACCGTGCACGACCACCACCTGCCCGTTCGTCGCGCGCCAGAGCGCGGCAATCGCGGCCGGCAGCTGCGGATCGTTTTGCGTGCGCCCGCCAAGCTTGATGCAGATCATGCCTGCAGCCCCGCGCCTTCGGGGAGCCCCAGCATGAGGTTGGCGTTCTGCACCGCCTGGCCGGCCGCCCCCTTCACAAGGTTATCGATCGCACTGAACACCAGCAGCGTGGGCTGACGCATCCCGATGGGAATCGTGGCGCCGATACGCACGACGTTGCGATGCTGCACGTCCTTGAGGGCCGGCAACCCGGTGGTGAGTTCGACGAACGGTTCGTGGGCATATGCCGCCCGATACGGCTCGAGCGCATCGGTAAGCTCCCGCGACAGCGGCACCGAGATCGTGCTCAGAATGCCACGGTCGACCGGCAGCAGATGCGGCGTGAACAGCAGGTCGCAGTCGGTGCCCAGCCGCGACAGCGTGGCGCGCATTTCGAACAGATGGCGGTGCGCGTTGCCCACACCATAGGCGCGGAAGTCTTCGGTGATTTCGGCAAAGAGCAGCTCCAGCTTCGGGCTCGCTCCGGCGCCGCTCACGCCGCTCGCCGACGAAATGTTCACCGTGGCCCCGGGCGCGATAAGCCCGGCCTTGGCCAACGGCGCCAACGCCACGAGGATGCTCGTGGCGTAGCATCCCGGGTTGGCCACCACCGTCGCGCCACGCACGTCGTCGCGGAACAGCTCCGGCATGCCGTACGGCGCGTCGTGCGGAACGCCCTCGGGGAGCGAGTGCAGCACGCCACCGTGACCCGGGCGCAAATCGCTCGAGAGGTCCACCACCCGCGTGCCAGCGGCAATCACCCGCGCAATCCACTCCGCGCTCGCACCGTGCGGCAGTGCCGCAAACACGAGATCAACGCCCGCCAACTCCGCCGCTTCGGGCGCAATGAGCGGCACCTCATGCATACGCCCGTTGGCGCGCACCCGCAGCGTGGTCCCGCGCTGCGTGTTGGCCGTGGCGAAGGCCAGCTCGAGTTGCGGATGGCCCATGACGAGCGTGCACAGCTCGCGCCCGGAGTAGCCGGACGCGCCGAGCACACCTACGCGATAGGTCGGAGACGGGGAAGACAAGGGCACGATCGGGAATGCGGAAGACGGTTGATTCGGTGCGGTAGACTATGCACAATTAATGCATAGTTTTGCATACGGGCACTGTCAATCACCGTTCGGTGCCGAAGTAGTGCGGCGGCTGTCACGCCGCTCCTCATATGGACCAGCAGAACGTCATGTCTGACAAATCCTCCCGACACGCGGTCATCCGCGACATCGTCACGGCACACGCCGTGTCCAGCCAGGAGGAGCTGCGCAAGCAGCTCACCAAAC
>JAAVWC010000015.1 GCA_023910675.1 Gemmatimonas sp. | reverse complement strand
CGGGGCGCCAACCGGATGCAACGCCAGTTCGGCGATGAGCTGCCCAAAGAGCGCGTGCAGCGTGGCCGGATCGGCCAGACGGACGGGGTGACATCCGTACGCCTCGACGATCCACTCATGCCCCGAGGAAGAAGTCGTCATGGAGGGTGACGACGTTGTGGTCGTGCTCAGCTCTGCGGCGTGCCGCAGGCCAAGCAAAACTTCGCGACTGCCGGCAGCTTCACACCGCAGTTGATGCAGAACTTGCTCTCCGCACTCGGCTCCGCCGGTGTCGCCATGCGTGTTGGCGGCACCGCCCCTCCGGGCGTCGGCGGCGCGCTCATACCGCCGGTGATGGCGTTGGCAATGGCGCCCCCCAGACCGACGCCGGCACCAAGCCCTGCCCCCAGTCCGGCGAGACCGCCCTCGTTGGCGGCGGCAATCGGAATGGACTGCGCGGCCTGATACGCCGCGTAGGTGCGCATATCACCGATCATGTTCATGGAGATGCGCTCGTCGAGTCGCTTCTGTAACTCATCGGGGAGCGACAGGTTTTCGACCGTGAACGAGTCGAGCTTGAGCCCCAACTGCTCGAATGCCGGCGCGACGGCCACCCCGATCTGCGTCGCGAGTTGCGCCTGATTGGCCGCCATATCGAGAAACGGCACGTCAGCATTGGCAAAGGCGCCCGTGAAGCCGCTGATGATGGCGTTACGGAGCTGTGGTTCGATCTGCGCCACCGTGTACTCGGCGTCGGTGCCGCCCACGTTGGCCTGGAAGACGGCCGGGTTGGCGACGCGGAACGCGTACATGCCGAACGCACGCAGGCGCACCGCACCGAACTCGCGATCGCGAATCGTGATGGGCTGCTGCGTCCCCCACCGCTGACCGGTCTGCGAGCGCGTGGAGAAGAAGTAGACGTCGCTCTTGAACGGCGACTGGAACATCTTGTCCCAGTTCATGAGGTTCGTAAGCAACGGCATGTTCTGCGTCACGAGCGTGTGCAGACCGGGCGCAAACGCATCGGCCGCGCGCCCTTCGTTCACGAAGAGCGCCAGCTGCGACTCCCGCACCGTGAGCTGCGCGCCGCTCTGGATTTCCATGTCCCGCATGGGGAAGCGGTGCATGAGGACACCCGGCCCCGACTCAGTCCACTGGATGACATCGATGAATTGCTTGCGGAGGAAATCGCCCAGCGCCACGGGAGCTCCCGGTTAAGTGGTTTTGACAATGTACGGACGCGCCAGACAGAAAGTGTCGGTCGGCGCGACGCCGCGATCAACGCACGACGTGAAACGTGGCCTGCCGGCCGAACGCCCAGCGAACCTTGCCGCTGGCATCGATGATCACGTCTTCTTCCTGCGCCGACCGCACCTGCTGGTTGTTCCACTCCGGCACCGGCGTCGTGGCCTGCAGCTCGATGGAGTACCACATGCCGGGAATGATCTTGTGGTCGCCGCGACCCGGCACGCCGTCCTGATAATCCCACAGCCCGATCAACGCGCCGGCGCCATGTCCGTGCAGGCCGATGGGGTGCGAGTACTCGGTCCCGTCGATCTTTTCGGCGCGCATGCGCGCGAGCACGGCCTTGAGCACGTCGTTCCCCGTGCGCCCCGGCTTGAGCTCTTCGAGGGTGAGGTCCTGCAGTCGGTTGGAATTGGCGAGGGCTTTGCGCAGGCCGGCCGGCACCTCCGTTTCCCCGTCGTTGAGGACGTAGCCCATGTGCTGCGTGTCGGTGTTGAGGCCGAGCGCCGTCACGCCGAAATCGCAGTGCAGCACGTCGCCTTTGAGAATGGTGGGATTCACCCCCACGAGCTCCGGGCTGCCGAACGCGCGCTGCACCTCCACACTGGGCTGGAACCAGGTCGACAGTCCGAGATCGGCGAGCCGCTGACGCATCCACCAGACGACGTCATCCGCCTTCGTCACCCCGGGCGTGATGACCTTGTTCGAAAACGCTTCGCTGATGATGGCCCACGCGACCCGATTGAGCTCCGTGAATGCCGCTTCTTCTTCCGGTTGCCGTGCGGCAATGAGGTCTACCGCAAGCGCTTCCGCGTTCACGATCTTCGACGTCCACGGCGCGCCGAGTGCCTGCAGCATGCCTTCCTTTTCGCCGCTCGAGAGTCCATCGGCAAAGGCGAAGATCCGCGACGTGTTGATCGCAATCTTCTTCGGTTTGCGCTCTTCGATAACCTGTTTGAGGACGCTCCACTGCTCGTCGCCCCACAGTTCCGCCTGCCGCTCGTTACCGCGGCTTCCGGCGGCCGGTTGCGGCACCGGCTTCATGCTGCGCACGGCCTTGAACACATTCCCCTGCGACGTGCCGCCGAGCGCGATGCGCTCCACCCCCTGCGCACCACGATCGAAGAAGACGTAGATGGTGCGCCGACGGGCCGCGAACGTCGTCGGCGACGTGATGGCCTTGAAGAGCGGGTCTTCGTTGTACTCACGCATGGGCACGACCCACATGTCCACGCCCTCCCGGCGCATGAGCATGGGGAGCGTGCGCTCCATGCGCAGCTCGAACCACCGCTGCTGCTGAAACGCCTGATCACGCAGGAGACCGAAGGGGCGCAGCGTATCGGCCGCTGGCGATCCGGACGTGCGCGTTCCTTTCGAGACGGGGAACGCGATGGGCTGCGCGTTGACCGTGTAGGGCAGGACGGCAGCAAGCAGCAGAACAGGCAACGGGCGCATGAGTCGGGGCACGAGGTGGGAGAGAGCCTTCGGCTGCGGCGTGTGCCGGTGGCGCACGCCGGTGGCACACGCCGGTGGCACACGCCGGTGGCACACGCCGGTGGCGCGTCAGTGAGGGGAAACAGACCCGGGCGTACGCTGATCCACGGCGCGACGGACCATTTGCACAACGAGCGCGAGCACCGCGGTAAACAGCGCCACGCTGAGCGTGCGCTGCCAGAGCGCCTGTCCGGCCATGGGCCACCAGTCGCCCCACGTGGCGATCTGTGAGCCATAGCGTTCGCGCCCGAAGACGATGAGCACGGAGCTCATGCCCATTTCGACGGCGAGCTCGATGACGAGAAAGGCGAGCGCGCGCAGCGGCCAGCGCCTGACGGGATAGTTCCCGAGGTGCCAGGTGAGCATGCCGCAGAGGAAGAGCACGCCCGCGGTGAGGCCGCCGACAAAAAAGAGCCAGCTCCCGCTCCCGAGAATGACGGCACGCCAGACGCGGAGCACGAGGCCCGTGATGCCGGCCGGCTCGATGGTGCGAATGGCGAAGGCGCGCAGCGGGTGGAGCTTCTCTTCACCCCAGTGGATGACGTCGCGCGGGAAGAAACGGGACATCGGGGGAAGGTACGGCCGAAGTGAGGGGCGCACCATAGCGGAAACGGGCGCTGGGCGTCACTGCGGTTGGGGAGGAACTACGGGAGGGGGACTACGGGAGGGGGACTACGGGAGGGGGACTACGGGAGGGGGACTACGGGAGGGGGACTACGGGAGGGGGACTACGGGAGGGGAACTACGGGAGGGGGACTACGGGAGGGGGACTACGGGAGGGGAACTACGGGAGGGGAACTACGGGAGGGCAACTACGGGGGTGTTTTGGTGATGCTGGCGTTCGATTGGTGATACGTGAGCGAATCGCCGGTTGTACCGTGACGCATGTACGATTTACGCACACTCCGAGTGCGCCAGGCGGCGCGCACCTTGAATGAAGTGGTTCATGCGCTCGCGGACCAGATGGATTGCCGTCGGGTCCCGTCGTTACGCGCGCAGATGCTGGCGGCGGCGGATTCGATTCCGGCCAACATCGCCGAAGGGGCGCGACAAACGTCCACCGCGCAGTCGCTCCATTTCCTCCGCATTGCCCGCGGTTCCGCCGACGAACTCGGCGTACACCTCGAAACCGCCATTGACGCGCGCGCCATTCCGCGCAGCCGCTACATAGCCTGCCAAGGCACCCGCACCGTCGTCTGCACCATGCTCCACAGACTCATCAGGGCCATCGAAGAGCGCGATGCCCAAGAGAAACACTACGCCTAACCAGGTGGTCGATGGGTCGTGGTCGCGGGGTCGTAGTCGCGGGGTCGTAGTCGCGGGGTCGTAGTCGCGGGGTCGTAGTCGCGGGGTCGTAGTCGCGGGGTCGTAGTCGCGGGGTCGTAGTCGCGGGGTCGTAGTCGCGGGGCGTAGTCGCGGGGTCGTAGTCGCGGGGTCGTAGTCGCGGGGTCGTGGTTGCCCTCCCGTAGTTCCCCTCCCGTAGTTCCCCTCCCGTAGTTCACCCCAACCGCAGTACCGACAGCAAAAACGCCACGCTTTCCCTGACGTGCAACCTCCAGTACGCCCACGTGTGCGCTCCCGGGTATTCGCGGTAGTCGTGCACCACACCGAGCCGAGTGAGCGACGCGTCAAAGTCGCGGTTATGGGGCAACCACGTATCCTCCACACCGATATCGAAGCGCAGCGCCGGCCACGCGGCCTCGCCGCGCCGCACGCGCGCGGCCAATCGTTCGGCCAGGATCGCGGGGTCGCGGCCGCGCCACGCGAGCGTGTCGGTACCAAAGACGGCGCGCAGATTGGGCCACAACTGACGGGCCCCCGTGGCCAGTGCGGCGGTGGTGCGCGCGTAACGGTCGGGATTGGTGGGGAGCGCACCACTGCGCAAGCGCGGTGACAACACCCCCGAATGACTCGAGGCGGCGGCGAACACGTCGGGATACGCCAGCGCGAGAGTGATCGCGCCGTAGCCCCCCATGCTCAAGCCGGCAATGCCGCGGCTGTCGCGCGTGCCACGCGTACGATAGGTGCGGTCCATGTGCGAGACGATGTCATGCGCGACATAATCGTCGTAGTGCGGCCAGGGGACACAGAAACTCGCGGCGGGTTCGCGGCGCACCGTGTCAGCGGCGCAGCCGGCGTCAGGGAGCGTGGCCCACGTGGTGTACCAGCCATCGTCGCCGTCGGGCATGGCGATGATCGCCTCCTTGCCACCCGCCGCCACGAGCGAATCCATGATGCGATGCAACGTCCCGGCGTTGATCCAGTCGCGCTCGTTCCCGCTCTTGCCGTGCAGCAGCACCAGCAGCGGGTAGCGCTGCGTGCCGCGGCCGTACGACGGCGGCAGATACACCGTGAGCGACTTCTTCACGCCAAGCGACTGCGCCCAGAGAGTGTCGGTGCGGACGGTGCCGGCCGCGATGGGCGATGCGGGCGCAGCTTGCGCAGCCAACGGGGCAGAACCCACCGCCGAACACACCAGCAGTGAGGTCCCGAGCACGACCTGGCGAAGAGTCGTTCGCATCATGACGGAGAGAGGACGAAAAGTGAGCGGATCAGCGGATGATCGTCCCGATCCGTCCCCACCGGATATCCGTGATGAACGGCAGCGGACGGTCGCTCTCGTCGGCCCGATACGAGTAGTACACGAACACCGGACGCCCGCGCACATTCTCACGCGGGACGAAGCCCCAGTAGCGGCCGTCCTTGGAGTCGTAGCGGTTGTCGCCAAGCATGAACAGCTTGCCGGCCGGCACGACGAGCGGGCCCCAGTCGTCGAGCGTCGGCTGCGCCGGCGGGTCACCCGCCGACGTCCCGCGCACTTCGAACGGCTTCTGCCACTGGAAGAGCGGATGCGAAAAGCCGCCGTCGCCCTTGGGGTTTTCATTGGCCCCGAAGCCCTGACGCTGCGGCATGCCGTTGACATAGAACAACCCGCCGCGCATCCACACCGTGTCACCAGCCACCGCCACCAGCCGCTTCACAAGCGTCGGGTTGGGATCTTCCGGCTGATCGACCTGGTCAGGGGAGACGAAGACGACAACATCACCACGCTCGGGTTCGTCGTAGCCCGGGAGATTGATGCTCGTGAACGGCACGTGTGGGCCATACGCGAGCTTGTTCACGAAGAGCCAGTCGCCCACCAGCAGCGTGGGGATCATGGAGCCCGACGGAATACGGTAGGCCTCGATGAGGAAGGTGCGCATGACGAGGAAGAACGCCACCGTCACCAGCACCGCCTTGATGTTCTCCCACAAGTTGGACGGCCCGCTGGAGGCGGGGGCCGACTTGCCGCTCCGCAGCGAGGAGACCGAGTTACCACTGGTGGAACGATCGGAGGCAGACTTCTTCGAGGCCACAGGCGGGACGGGTAGATGGATCACTGCGATGTCCGGGGCGCCGGACGGCGAATACCGGAAATCTAAAGGGGCGCGTCCCGTGAGACGCGCCCCTTCCCTACGCAACCACCGGTCGGGAGTTACGACAGGTGCTTGGAGACCAGCTTGGTCATGTCGAACATGCTGACCGAGGCCTTGCCGCCGAACACCTTCTTGAGCTTGTCGTCGGCGTTGATCTGGCGCTTGTTCTTCTGATCCTGCAGGCCGTTCTTCTTGATGTAGACCCAGAGCTTCTTCACGACTTCCGTGCGCGGAAGTCCCTTTTCGCCGACGATTGCGGCGAGTTCGGCGCTCGGGGTGAGTGGCTTCATGAATGCCGCGTTCGGGGCGCGCTTGGCCGCCTTCTTGGCCGGCGCCTTCTTCACCGCCGCCTTCTTGGCCGGCGCCGCCTTCTTGGCGGGAGCGGCCTTCTTGGCCGGAGCCTTCTTCGCAGCGGCCTTCTTGGCCGGGGCCTTCTTGGCAGCCTTCTTGGGTGCAGCCTTCTTCGCGGACTTTTTCGCAGCGGCCATGTCGTCTCCTGAGAGTGGTGACCGTGAGGGTCGCGTCGAGCAACCGAAATGATCTCGACAGATCGCGCGAAGACGTCACACGCTTCGCGGACGGGCACAAACTACAATCGCGCGTAGGTCGCGCAATAGTGGATTTAGCGTTTTCCCTCTGAAAAACACGCTTTTTTGCCAACTTTTTTCATTTCTCCCCTCTGAGGCGCCCTTTTTTTCGCTCGGAACAGCCCGCGAATTCGCCCACGTTGCGCGCGCCACGCACGACGGGACGCCATGTGCATACCCACAAAATGTGTTGTGCCCCGGCCGCGCCACACGTCGCGCACGCGTGTTCATCACGCGGTCTCGCGCGCCAGTTGTCGCAGGAGCGCCACGCTGCTCACGTCCCACGGATCGGGCGTGGCATCCTCCTCACCGACCTCAGACACCTCCTGCGGCGTTTCGAGAATGAGCGGAATCCCCTGCGCTCGGCGGTCCTGCAGCAGCCACCCGAATGGCGTCGCGCCAATGAGCCCCTCACCGATGAGGGCATGGCGGTCCTTGTTGGAGCCGAGCGCCCCTTCACTGTCATTCAGATGCAGGAAGGCGGGTGGCTCCCCCGTGGCCGCCTCGAACGCGTCCAGCACGCCCGTGAGCGCCTCCCGCGACGCGGAAATCGGGAAGCCGGAGGCAAAGAGGTGGCAGGTGTCGAGCCCGTAGCCGGTGCGATGCCGCTGCTCGGCCGGAATGCCCTGCAACATCAGCGCGACCTCTTCGGGCGTGCGCCCCACGGTGGTACCGGCGCCTGCCGTGTTCTCGATGAGCAGACGCGTGTGACTCTCCGGCACCACCGCCAGCGCCCGGCGCATCGCTTCACTCACACGCGCGCACGCCTCGTCGCGATCGCCCGTCGTGGCTGCCCCTGGGTGAAAACAGACGCCGCCGACACCCAGCGCTGTCGACCGCTCGAATTCCTTCGCCAGGCCGGCGGCCGCGCGCCCCCATTTCTCCTCGTCGGGCGTCGCGCAATTGAGGACGTAGGCCGCGTGCACGATGACGTGCTCAGGCTTGATCCCCGCGTCGCTGAGTGCCTCGCGGAAGCGCGCCACGCGGTCGGGCTTCACGCCCACCTTGTCGTTGTAGTACTTGGGGATCGCACTGAAAATCTGCAGGGCCTGCATGCCGCCATTGCCGGCGCGCCGGGCCGCCATGGGAATGCCGCCGCGGTCGATGCAATGGGCGCCGATGTGAAGCATGCGAAGTTCCTGGATCAAGAACGGAAACCTGGCGACGGGAGACGACAACCCATCGTCAGCGAAGAATAGCGCGGCGAATCGTGAACACTGGCTCCGCCGTCGCGGTGCCGAAGTCGCTCCACCCCACCACCACCGCCTTGCCGCGCACGGCGACGTACGGGTCACGCGCGGTGGTCCCCCCGCTTGCAGCGAGACGCTCTTCGAAGAGATGCCCCGCGGTGCGCGAAATGGCGACACTCGTCATGACCCGTCCGCGACTGTTGGGGTCTTCGTACGCCACCGCCACCAGCTCGCCGTGCGAGGCCACCCGCGCCTCGCCCAGTCGCTCGCCATAGAGAACCGCCACCGGCGGCTCAAAGCCGGCGCGCGGGTCCATCTGGTGCGCATAGAACACTCCGGGCCCTTCCGGACCCGTCAGCGCGTACGCGACGTGCACATATCCGTTGAGACGGTCCACCGCGAGACTTGGCGCCGGACGGGCGCATCCATAGGCCCCACGATCCGACGCCTGCGCATCGCGCGGTCCCTGATCGAGCGTGTCGACCATGATGGGTCCGCGCCACGCCCCGAGCCGCGATTCCGCGGGAATGGTATCGCGCCACGCAGCGACCAGATGCACGCGCCCGCCGGGAGCCCGGCGCCACCACGTGGCCACGCGGCCGCGGCCGACCGCGATGGCCAGTCGCAGTGAGCGCGCGCACCGGAGCGAATCGGCGGGCGTGTCGCTGTCGCCCAGCGAGGCCGTCGGGGCCGGCGCCATTTGCATGGGCGGCAGACTCGCCACGGCACTCAACGACGCGCGCGACGCACTCAGCGAGTCGAGCGCTCCCGCCAGGAGCGTCACCGCGCCCAACTCGCGCAATTGGTCCTGTGTGAGGAGGAACTGCGCTTCGGCCGTCCCCTCGCGCAGGGTGCTGTCGTAGGGGGTGAAGGGCGGGTGGGCGAGTGGGGACGGCATGCCCGTCGCGACGGGGGACGGGTCGACCCACTGCGCCACGGGCTGTTCACAGGCGGCCAGTCCGGCGCACAGCGTCAGCAGCGCCGCCACGCGGGGCGCCCGATAAGGAATTGCCTTCTGGGACATGCGCGAAGGGTACTGCAAGTTCCGCACGACGCTAGCTTTCAG
Organism: Gemmatimonas sp.; assembly: GCA_023910675.1. Classification (GTDB taxonomy): domain Bacteria; phylum Gemmatimonadota; class Gemmatimonadetes; order Gemmatimonadales; family Gemmatimonadaceae; genus Gemmatimonas. Next base: position 102,053 of record JAAVWC010000015.1, on the reverse strand, counting down.
CTTCCATTCTCGTCCATCGGAGACCCACGATGTCCTTTGCTGCTTTCGACGGTACGCGCCGTGTGCCGCCTGCGGTTAACGAGCCGGTACGCAACTACGCCCCCGGTTCCCCTGAGCGTGCTGCTCTGCAGACGCGCCTCGACGCCATGGCCGCGGAGCAGATCGACATTCCCATCGTCATCGGTGGGCGCCGCATTCACACCGGCGATACCGGCACGGTGCGTATGCCCTGCGATCACCAGCACGTGCTGGCCACGTACCACAAGGCCACGCCGGCGCTGGTGCACGAGGCCATCGAGTCCGCGGTCGCCGCACGCGCCGAGTGGGCGAGCTGGCGCTGGGAAGAGCGCGCGGCCGTGTTCCTCCGTGCCGCCGAGCTGCTCACCACCACGTGGCGCAACACGCTGCTCGCGTCGACGATGCTCGGCCAGGCCAAGACGGTCCATCAGGCCGAAATCGACGCGACCTGTGAGTTGATCGACTTCTGGCGCTTCAACGTGCAGTTCGCGCAGGAGCTCTACGCCGAACAGCCGATCTCCGACCACAGCATGTGGAACCAGCTCGACTACCGTCCGCTGGAAGGGTTCGTGTACGCCGTTACGCCGTTCAACTTCACCGCGATCGGTGGCAACCTGCCCGGCGCCCCGGCGCTCATGGGTAACGGGGTACTCTGGAAGCCGTCGGCCACGGCACTGCTCTCCAGCTGGTATACGTATCGGCTGCTCGAAGAAGCCGGCCTGCCGGCGGGCGTGATCAATTTCATCCCGGGTGATGCGGCGATGATTTCGGATATCGCGCTCACGCACCGGGATCTCGCCGGGGTGCACTTCACCGGCTCGACGGGCGTCTTCAACAGCATGTGGGAGACGGTGGGCAAGAACATGGGCAAGTACCGGTCGTATCCGCGCATCGTGGGCGAGACGGGCGGCAAGGACTTCATCGTGGCCCATCCGAGTGCCGACCCGCAGGCGCTCGCCGTGGGGATGGTGCGCGGCGCGTTCGAGTATCAGGGGCAGAAGTGTTCGGCCGCGAGCCGCGCGTACATTCCGGCGTCGCTCTGGCCCACCGTCCAGGAGCGGTGCCTGGCCATGATGGGCGAGATGAAGCAGGGCGACACGCGCGACTTCACCAACTTCGTGGCCGCCGTCATCGATGAGCGCGCCTTCGACCGGTTGGCCAAGGCGATCGACGAAGCCAAGGCCAACGCCACGATCGTCGCCGGTGGTGGCTACGACAAGGCGAAGGGGTGGTTCATTCCAGCCCACGATCGTGGAAACGAAGGACCCCACCTACCGCACGCTCTGTGAAGAGCTGTTCGGTCCGCTGCTCACCGTGTATGTGTACGATGACGCACAGTGGTTGGAGACGCTCAAGGTCGTTGACGGCACGTCGCCGTACGCGCTCACGGGTGCGGTCTTCTCGCGCGACCGTCAGGGCGTGCGCGAAGCGATGACGGTGCTGCGCAACGCCGCGGGCAACTTCTACATCAACGACAAGCCGACGGGCGCCGTGGTGGGGCAACAGCCCTTCGGTGGTGCGCGTGGGTCGGGCACGAACGACAAGGCGGGCTCCAAGTCGAACCTCATGCGCTGGGTGAGCACGCGCACAGTGAAGGAAACGTTCGCCAGTCCGTTGGATTGGAAGTATCCGTTTCTTGGCTGACGCTCGTCAACTACGGCGGTTTGGTCCGGCGGTGAACTCCCGACGGATCTAGCCCTCAGGGTAAAGAACGTAAGAGCACAGGGTAAAGCGCGGTTCGCTCGGCACGAAACAACGAAACCGTTGTTCATGTGGACGACACCGCGCTCTTTCCTGTGCTCTTGCGTTCTTTATCCTGAGGGCTAGATCCGTCGACAGTAGATCGCCGGACCCACACCGTTTTTTCCGCCGCCACACACACCGCTATCCCCATGCGCACCCTCCGCTTCGTCACCGCCGACGTCTTTACGTCGGTCGCCTTCACGGGCAATCAACTCGCCGTCGTGTTCGGGGCCGAAGGGCTGTCCACCGAGACGTTGCAGGCCATCACGCGCGAGTTCAATTACGCGGAGAGCACCTTCGTCTTCGCACCGGAGACGCCGGGCACCACGCGGCGCGTGCGCATCTTCACGCCGGAACTCGAAGTTCCTTTTGCCGGGCATCCCACCATCGGGACGGCGCATGTCCTCGCCGCCACCGGGGAGGTGCCGCCATCGGCTGCCGAGGTCGCGGCTGGCGAAATGACCATCGTGCTGGGCGAGAACGTCGGGCCCGTGCCCGTGCGCATGCGCCTCGAGAACGGCGTGCCCGTGCACGGTCAGTTCACGACCGCGCAACTGCCGGAAGAACGGGTAGAGATCTCCGACCTCGAGGCGCTCGCCAGCACGCTCTCACTGTCGGCGAATGATTTCGTGGGCGGCACGCACGCGCCGGCCGCGGCCAGCTGCGGGCTCCCGTTTCTCATCATGCCGCTCACGAGTGTGGACGCCGTTCGGCGCGCGCGGCTCAACCTGGACGCGTGGCAGCGGGTCCTGCAGGGCAAGTGGGCCGCCTGGCCGATGGTGTTCGCCATGGAGCCGTCGGAGAGCGCTGCATCACTGCCAGCGCATGTGCAAGGGTGTGACATTCGCGCGCGCGTGTTCGTGCCGGGCAGCACGGTGCCGGAAGATCCGGCGACCGGTTCCGCGAACGCGGCGCTTGCGGGCTACCTCGCGGCGCGCACGCCGCGCAACGGCACTCTGCGTTGGGAAGTGGCGCAGGGGGTCGAGATGGGGCGCCCAAGCCGGTTGTCGCTCGAAGCGCACAAGCACGCTGGCGTAATCGACGCCATTGGCGTGGGCGGTGCGACCCTCATCATTTCCGAAGGCACGATGGTCGTGCCAGGCGCGGTAAGTTTCGCGTACAGCACCTGAGCGGCCAGCTGCGCCAATTGGAAGCTCATTATCGTGCTTCCGACCCGGATGATCTTTGATCTTGACAAAAAAAAGGGGGGGGGGGATATAGTTTTTTTGGCGTACCCTAACAATGAGATTTCTTCATGAACAAGCATGAGTCGTTCGATCGGGCAATTTCCGTGCTCATCCTGCTAGTGGCCATTGCAGCGTTTGGTGTGGTGATTCGCAACCAGTTCACCAAGCCGCAAGTGGCCACCGCGACCAACGAGCGTTCAGCGAAGCGGATCGCTGATTGGGCAGAGAAGTCAAGAGAAGCGAAGCGGGTGCTTAGAGAGGATCCGCGGGCGGCTGTTACGCTCACGGTCTTCACCGATTTCGAATGTCCGTTCTGTCGCCGACTTGACTCCCTCGTTGCAGACTACTCCGCGAAGCACAAGCACGGTCTGGCACTCCAGCTGATACACTTGCCGCTTGGAATGCACCTCAATGCTATTCCCGCAGCACACGCGTTCGAGTGCGCACTAGAGCAAGGCAAGAGTGAGTCCTTCGCAAGGTCTCTGTATGAACGGCAGAGTAGCCTCGGGGACGCTATCTGGGAGAGCGTGGCGACATCGGCTGGCGTGCCCTCGCTCAGCGACTTTCAGGCATGTATGCGCGCACCGATACCAGCGCCGGTGGAAGCCGGAAAGAGTCTGGCGAAGGAACTCGGGGTTTCCATTACCCCGACGGTGGTTGTCAACGATTGGCTGATTACTCCCGCAGATCCGGAATATGTGTTTGAGGCGATCAAGGCGGTCGCAGCAGGGCGTTCACCCAACCAATAGGAGTGTACCATGAAATACATCGGAAGGCGCACTATGCGATCGCTAATGGCACTTGCAAGTGTCGTTGCGGCCAGTTTCGGCACTAGCACCCCGGCAGCGGCTGCGGGAACAGGATGTGGAGGTGGCTCAGGATGCGTCTATTCTTGTGGCTACTACCCTAATTTCTGCAAGGTTTTCGGCTGCAATACGGGCTCATGTAATCAGTCTTACAGTTGCGGACTGTTTGGATATCTCTACTCATGCTATCCAGGAGGATTCACATAACCCTGAGCGATCCAAGCTGATCGGCAACTGAGTCCTGCTGTGACCGCCTTCTTTCGATGCATTACCGCTATCGGTGCGATGCACTTTGCTTGCGCATGTATTGACACTGATCCTCCGAGCAAAGCGCCGTTGCGTTCGCTCGGATCACTTCCCATGAGAATCCGCGATAGCGCCGGAATCAGGATTGTCGAGTATCCGTCGCTGTCACCAGAAAAGCCGCCGTTCATCACCGGCTCGCCATTTCCTCAACAAGGCTGGGCCCGGATAGACGCCAATTTTTCCATCGATACCGTTCCGTATCGCGACATTGGCGGATCCGGAAACGAGATCGAATTGGACCCCGTTTATTCTGCAGCGTTTGGCTTGTCGAGCGACAGGACGATGATAGCAGATGCGAACCGGTTGATTCTCGCCGATTCGGCAAATCGGATATTGAGCGTATCGGGCCGCCGTGGGAGTGGTCCTGGCGAGTTTCAACAGGTCCTCGATGCCTGTCGTACGATAGGGGACACCGTTTTGACCGTTGACGCGCTGCGGCGTGTATCGGTATGGACCGCCAAGGGTAAGCACATTCGAACGGTTCAAAAGGATGTCCCGATCGTACTCGGGTCGTGTGACCGCCGTGGTCAATTTCTTTCAGTCGATGGGCCCGCTGTTTTGCGTATGCCAGCCGATGGAGGGCAACGTTTCGTTGAGTACGTTCTCCGGTCATCAGACGGTAAGGTCGTCGAAATCGTCGGAAAACTCCCCGGAGCGCTCATGGCGGGAATCATCGTGTGGGATCCGGCATTTGCATGGTCCGACGATGAGTTGGTTATCGCCACAGGTCGTACGTACGAACTGATCTGGCGTCGACCGGACCGAACTATACGACAGATTGTGCGGTTTACTGGTCCCGCTCCGTATATAACGGAAGCCGAATGGGAGACCCTATTGGCAGGCGCGGTTCCGCGCGGCAGTACTCCGGAAAACAGGAAGTGGGTAGAAGGAACGATGGGACCAACCCCTCGAGCCCCATTTCCTCCGCATGGCATCATGAAGACCGATCCGCAACGTCGTGTCTGGTTGTCCGACTTCGCCGACGCCAGCCGGTGGACCGTTTTCAGTCACGACGGCATGCTTGTAGGACGATTCAAGCTGAAGGGGGGGCCTCCGTTCACGAGTATCGTCGAAATTGGAAAGGACTACGTGCAAGTAAGGGAGTCTGATCCCGAGGGTTTTACGCACCTGCGGTTTTACCGACTCCGAGAGAGACGCTAAAGCTGCTCGCCTTACAGACCTCGCGACCTGGAACTCAGTATCGGTTCTATTTGTCAAGCGCGCTGCAGGACGGCCATGTGCTGTTGTTGCGTCCCACGGTGTCGCCGTTCATGCGGTCTGTTTTTCGATCAAAAGCAGTTTGTGTTCGCCGTCGACGAGAGCGGCTTTCGCCGGATTGCGGTGTATCGCGATCAGCGCACGCCCCACCGCTCTACCGTTTTGCTGCCGTGCTGCGCGAATTTGCGATTGAGCGGAACTACGCCGACAAGTTTGCCGATCACCTGGTCAGTGAGCTGCCTGATCCTTCTAGTGTAGTGCGTCGGAGATAGCTTTACATATCTGCGGATGAGAGGTATTGTGCCCTCCATGAGCAGACAGGCTGTGCCCATCATCTTACTCAAGAGTCAGAAATATAGGAGACACTTGGGTGTCTGAAAAACGAGCGGATGAGCGCCTTGTTCTTCTGCATACTGGCGAGTTGTTCGTGGACCCGTGCCTCAAGCGCCTCGCCTTTTTGCAAGGGCCGACGCGCAGTCCCCGTGCGCTTTGCATGACTCCACACCAGTTCGTCCGGATTCAGCTCTGGCGCGTAGCCCGGCAACACGTGCAAGGTCAGCTTCCCGTTCGTCGACGCCACATAGGTCTTGACCGCGTTGGTCTTGTGCGCCGGCAATCCATCCAAGACGAGATGCAAGGGACGTCGACGCCCGCGCATCAATCGCTTCAGCAGCGTGACGAACAGCGCGCCCGTCAGGCCGCCGTGGTATGTGACAAACCAAAATGCGCCTTTCACGGTGACCGCGGATGCCGCGCTGATGCGCTGGCGTTGCCCGGGGACGCGCACTACCGGCGTTTCGCCGCGGGCACTCCACGTCGTGCCGTGCACCGTGTCCGCCCGAAAGCCGGATTCGTCCCAGAACGCGATCTCGGCGCCCTCGCGCTTCGCCTGTTGCACGAGGGCCGGGTACCGCTCGCGCTGCCAGGTCGCGATGGCCACCGGATCGCGCTGGTAGGCGCGCTGCAAGGGCTTTTGCACCGTCAGGTCGAGTCGCGCGAGCAGCGTCCCGATGGAGGCGAGCGAGAGCGACACGCCAAAGCGCTCCGCGATCAGCGACTGCACGACCCGTCGCGTCCATAGTCCGAAATCGAAGCCGTACTGCAGCGGGGATTTCCCGTGCACCCATCGGAACACCTGCCGTTCCTGCGTTGGCGTCAACGTGCGTGGCCGTCCGGTCGCCGGCCGCGCGCGCAATACTTTAAGGCCACGCCCGCGCCCGCGCACGGCCGCCTGAATCTTGTAGGCCCACGACCGCTGTAATCCAAACGACGCGGCCACCGCCGCCGGCCGTTCGCCGGCCCGCATGCGTTCGACCGCGAGCCGCCGCATCTCTTCGAGCGTCGTGTGATCCAAGGTGCGACCGTCGCGTCGTGTCATACCGTAGATACGCGCACCCTCGTCAAAACGTTCCCAGGTGTCCGCTAACTTACTGTTCTCTGAGTAAGCCCCGAAGAAGACACGACGCTGGCAACATGGGGGCGCAGCCGGACCTTGCCGCTTCGTCAGGTGCAGCTCGCCCAAATCGTACAGCTCGCGGCCGCAGGGATGGACAGCCAAGATATCGCCACCGCGCTCGGGGTGTCGCGCCCGACGGTGCAGTTGTGGCGGCAGCGCTTTCTGGCGCTGCGCGTGCGCGGGTTGGAGAAGGACGCGCCGCGCCCTGGTCGGTTGGCGAAGATCACCGAGCAGCAAGTGCAGGCGGTCTTGGAGGCGACGCTGCACACCACGCCGCCGAACGCGACCCATTGGAGTACGCGCACGATGGCGCAAGCCCAAGGCCTGAGTGAAGCGACCGTCCGGCGCATCTGGCAGCGGCACCACCTGAAGCCGCACTTGACGAAGACGTTCAAGTGGAGCCGGGACAAGGCGTTCGTCGAGAAGCTGGTGGACATCGTCGGGGTGTACGTCAATCCGCCGGATCGCGCCCTGGTGTTGTGTGTCGACGAGAAGTCGCAGATTCAAGCGCTGGATCGTACGCAACCGGGCTTGCCACTCAAGAAAGGCCGGTGCGGGACGATGACGCACGACTACAAACGCAACGGGACGACGACGTTGTGTGCCGCGCTGAGCATGCTGGATGGCAACGTGATCGGCGACTGCATGCCGCGCCATCGGCATCAGGAGTTCATCCGCTTTCTCAAGAAGATCGACGGCGAAACGCCAGCCGACCTCGTGCTGCATCTCATCGTCGACAACTCCGGCACGCACAAGCATCCCGCGGTCAAACGCGGGCTGCAACGGCATCCGCGCCTGCACTTGCACGTCACGCCAACCGCGAGCTCGTGGCTTAACCTCGTCGAGCGGTGGTTTCGCGATCTTACCGACAAGCGCATCCGGCGCGATTCGTTCGACAGCGTGCCGGATCTCATCGCGACCATCGAGGACTACATTCTGCAATCGAACCAGAACCCACACGTCTTCGGCTGGACCGCCTCGGTGGAGAAACTTCTGGCAAAGATCGCCAAATGTAGAGAAGTGTTAGGCGCACTACGCTAGCGGTCCCGTCCGCACCGGCCGCTGCTTTTGGGCGCGGAGCATCCCGAACAACTGGTCGTGCCAGGCCGAGGCCGCCCGGCACGCGTCAGTCGGTGCGCACGATGGACGCGACGGTGTGCGCAGGCAGCAGCTCCTGCACCATACGCAACAACTCGGCAGAACGGACGGGTTTCTCGAGCACCCGAAGCCCCGGGGTGATGACCAGATCGACCGGCTCCTGTGCGAGGCGGACGACGGCTTTGCGTCCGTCTTCCGCCAACACTACCCGATCCCCGTGCCGCCCGAGTCCGAGCGTCGTGCCACCGGGGAGAACCGGCCCCCCACGTGCGCCAGGACTTCAGCGGGAAATCCGGGGCCTGCGTCGCGCACGTCGACGGTGGCTGAACCGTCAACCGCGAATCCGAGGTCATCGTACGTTGCCCGCAGTTCCACCTGCCCCTGCGTAGGTAGGCGCCGTGAGCACGACCGCGGTTTGCGGCGCTTTCGCCAGATCGAAGGCGTCCTCGTGGTGCGGTTTGAGATCGGTGAGATCGCGCCGCCGACGTACGACCTCCTCGATGCGGCGCACGCTCACTTCGACATCACGCAGATGCGCGGCGCTCTCGGGGGCAATCGCCATCGGGAGTCGCTGCAGCTCGCCAAGCGCTCGTGTGGCATGCTGTACCGGGTTGGAGAGCCGGTACCCCACACCATTGGCGAGGCGCCCCACCGAGGCGACCTGTTCCACAGGATCCGCGATATCAGCTGCCGGGGGCGACGGGTTTGCCTTCGGCGTGCTTGAGCCTCAAGGCATCCAGCCCACTCGACCACATCACCACGCGGTTTCTCCCGCTGCGTTTGGCCGCGTACAGCGCCTCGTCGGCGCGCGCGCGGAGATCTTCGGCAATGCCTTCGTTGGGCACGCCATCGGCCACCACGCCAACACTCACGGTGAGCGACACCCGCGGCGACGGCTCCACGAAGATACGCCGCCGGAAGGCATCCACAATACGGAGGGCAAGATGCTGCGCGCCGTCGATGGACGTATTGGGGGCGAGAATCATGAACTCCTCGCCGCCGGTTCTTGCGACGACATCGTCGGTGCGCGCACTCGCCCGCAGCAGCTCGCCGACCTCCGCAATAACGCGATCGCCCACGAGGTGTCCGTGCGTGTCGTTCACCTGCTTGAAATGATCCAGATCGATGGCCAGCAACGCAACATCGGTGTGCGCGCGGGCCGCGCGGGCCAGCTCTCGACGGAATTGCTGTTCGAATCCACGCCGGTTGAAACACCCGGAGAGCGGGTCGCTGAGGACGATGCCCGCCAACTGCGTCCGCATGCGATTGTAGGCGCGCCCCACCGAGGTGATGGCGTCGGGACGCTCGTCGGCCGCGACATCGTAGCTGCTGGAGAAGTCGCCCTCCTCGGCGCGCTCGAAGATCGTGACCAGGGTATCGAGTCGCTCGTGCAGGTTACTCTGCACGCGCGTCACGAGCAGCGACCCGACCCCGAAGACCACGAGCGTGGTCAGGATCTCGCCCCAGTGCACGTTCGCGCCGTGCCGCAGCGCCACATCATTGAGCAGCAGATACCCGGCAGCCGTCGCCGCGAGCAGCAGCAGCGCCTGCAACCGCCCGAAATACACGTGGGTGAGCTGCAAGGAGAAGAGCGCGAGCAGCAGGCCGAGATGATAGTTCTCGTGGCCCGTGAGCAGGAACACGAGCCAGAACACAACCACGAGGTCGGCCGTGACCATGAGCGTGGACAAGGCGCTGCTGGCGCTGCGGGTGCGGCGGACCCACGTCTGCAGCGCCAAGACGAGGAGCGCGTAGGCAGCGGTGACGCCCCCGACAAACCACGACGCGCGCGCGCCGACAACCGCTGCGGCCGTGTCGGCGAGCGTAAAGAGCCCGAGTGAGCTGAGACCAATCGTCGCGCCCCCGGCCAAGAGCGCCAGCGCGAGGCGATATCGGGTTTGCCACAGGAGGACAGCGGCCATAGCCGTGTCGGCGCGTGGGCGTTCGGGGAGCATTCCTCGAAGGTAGCGTGAGACCGACCGTTCCGGAACGAACGCGCACGGCCCCGCCGTCCAGCGAAGCGGCCCGGAAAGTCGTAGGTTGGCGATGAGCCCGTTGCTGAAACGGTCCAGTTTCGACTTAGCCTTCGAGTTGCCCATGAGTGCGCATCAGTCCCGCGGTTCGTATTTCGACGACGCAGTCGGCTCTCCGTATGCCCCGCGCGACGCCTGCGGCGTGGGGTTCATTGCCCGCCAAAGCGGCGAACGGACGCACGAGGTAGTGAGCCTGGCGCTCGAGGCGGCGGCGCGGCTGGCGCACCGTGGCGCATCCTCCACAGACAACTCGGCCGACGGCGCCGGCCTCCTCACGCAGATCCCGCGGCGGTTGTTCATCCTGGCCGCTTCGCGCCTCGGCATCCATCTGCCCGCCGACGCCGCGATCGGCGTCGGCATGTGCTTCCTCCCTGCCGAGCCGCAGGCGTGCGAAGAGGCGATGTCGCTGGTGAAGGAGGTGCTGCTGGGTGACGGGATTCCGGTGTTGGGGTGGCGCGACGTGCCGGTGCGCCCGGAGGTCCTCGGCGCCACCGCACGCGCGGCCATGCCGTCCATCAAGCAGGTTCTCGTGGGTCGACCGGCGGGCAGCGATGACGACAGCTGGGAGCGTCAGCTGTATCTCTCGCGCCGCGAGATGGAGCATCGCGCCATCGCGCGTGGGCTCGAGCCGTTCTACCTCTGCTCGCTGTCGTGCCGCACCGTGGTGTACAAGGGACTGCTCACCGGGGGGCAGCTGGGAGACTTCTTCCCCGACCTGCGCGACCCGGCGTTCGAGACCGCCATCGCAGTCTTTCACGAGCGCTACGCCACCAACACCATGCCGCGCTGGGAGCTGGCGCAGCCCTTCCGCATGCTGGCCCACAACGGCGAAATCAACACGCTCTGGGGCAATCGCAACGGCATGGAGATGCGCGGCGCGCTCCTCGAGGCTCCTGCCTTCGGTGACCACGCGGCGCGCGTGCGCGATCCGATCCGGCCCCGCGGCAGCGACTCCGCCAGTCTCGACAACGCGCTCGAACTGCTGTCGCGCGCCGGCCGCGCGCCGGTACACGCGGCCATGATGCTCGTGCCGCAGGCGTGGGAGAAGTTTCCCGACGTTGAACCGGCGGTGAAGGCCTTCTACGAATTTCATCAGTGCGTCATCGAGCCCTGGGACGGTCCCGCCGCGCTGGCGTTCAGCGATGGCGTTACGGTCGCCGTGTCGCTCGACCGCAATGGCCTGCGCCCCTGCCGCTACAAGATTCGCGCCGATGGCATGGTGGTCGCTGGCTCGGAAGTCGGCATCGTCGACTTCGACCCGCGCGATGTCGTCGAGACGGGCAAGCTCGGTCCCGGTGGCGTCTTCCTCATCGATACTGCGGGCAAGCGCATCGTGCGCAACATGGCCGCCAAGCGCGAAGTGGCCACGCGGCGTCCGTACGCCAAGTGGATTGCGCAGCACATGTCCACGCTCCCCACGAGTGACGGCGCCGAACCGCTGGTACGTTCCAGCGACCAACTGCGCGCCACGCAGATGGCGTTCGGCTATGGGCACGAAGATCTCCGCATGGTGCTCGAGCCCATGGCCAGCACCGCCGCCGAAGTCGTGTGGAGCATGGGTGACGATGCACCGCTGGCGGTGCTCTCACCGAACTCTCCGCCGCTGTACGCATTCTTCCGCCAGCGTTTTGCGCAGGTGACGAATCCGCCGATGGATTCGCTCCGCGAAAGCATGGTCATGTCGTTGCGCATGCATCTCGGGCGGCGCGGGTCGCCGTTGGTGGAGAAGTCGTCGTATGCGCGCATGCTGCGGGTGGAGCATCCGGTGTTGCTCCCCGACGAAATGGCGGCGCTGCGGGCGTTTCCGCAGTTCCCCAGTGCAACACTCGATGCCACGTACAACGCGCGCTCCCGGTCGGAAGCACTCGAGGCTGCGCTCGACTCGCTCTGCCGTCGCGCCGAAGTGGCGGCACGGAAAGGCGCGCGCTTGCTCATCATCAGCGATCGCAAGGTGAGTGCCGACCGCGCCCCCATTCCGGCGCTGCTGGCGCTCGGCTCGGTGCGACAGCATCTCGTGCGCACCGGTCTTCGGGCGCGCGTTGGACTTGTGGTGGAAGTCGGCGATGCCATCGAACAGCATCACATGGCGACGCTCTTCGGCTACGGCGCAGAAGCGGTGCATCCGTGGCTCGCCATGGAAACGGTGGCCACGGTGTTTGCCGAGGCGCACGGCAAAGCGGACGCCGACCCTGAGCGCCCGGGACCGGCACTTGCCCAGTCGCGCTATCGTGCCGCCGTCGAAAAAGGGTTGCTCAAGGTGCTCGCGAAGATGGGCATCTCCACGCTCTCGAGCTATTGCGGCGCGCAAACATTCGATGCGCTCGGCCTTGGCGCCGACGTCATCGATCGCTGTTTTTCCGGCACGGCGTCGCCGCTGGGCGGGCTCTCGCTGCGGGAGCTGAGCGAAGATGTGCTGCAGCGTCACCGCCGCGCGTACACCGCCGATGGCACGCCGCATGCCACGCTCCCCGACCACGGGCGTGTGCGCTTCCGCAAGGATGGTGAGGTGCATGCGTGGGCCCCGCCAACCGTGCTCGCCCTGCAGCAAGCCGTGGGCAGTGCTCGTGCCACGCGCGCCGGCACCAGCCCCGACGAGGCATGGCGCACCTTCGCGCAGCGCCTCGATGGCGGCGCGCCGGCGAGCATTCGCGATCTGCTCGGCATTCGAGCGGGCACCGCCGTGCCCATCGATGCCGTCGAGCCAATGGAGGCGATCCGCGCGCGATTCATCTCGAGTGCGATGTCGCTTGGTGCCCTGTCGCCGGAAGCGCACGAAACGCTGACGATCGCGATGAATCGGATGCAGGCGCGATCGAACAGCGGGGAAGGCGGGGAAGACCCGGCCTTCTATGGCGATGTGGGCAGCGATCGTCGCGACAGCCGCATCAAGCAGGTCGCATCAGCGCGCTTTGGTGTGACCACGGAATACCTGGTCCGCGCCGAAGAAATCGAGATCAAGATCGTGCAGGGAGCCAAGCCCGGCGAAGGCGGGCAGCTGCCTGGGCACAAGGTGACGGAGCTCATTGCGCGGTTGCGGCACAGCACGCCGGGCGTCGGGCTCATCTCGCCGCCGCCACACCACGACATCTACAGCATCGAAGATCTTGCGCAGCTCGTGCACGATCTCAAGACTGTCAACCCGCGGGCACGTATTGGCGTGAAGCTGGTGGCCGAGAGCGGAGTCGGTACGGTGGCGGCGGGTGTCGCCAAAGCGTTCGCGGACTACGTGCTCATTGCCGGTCATAACGGTGGCACGGGGGCGTCGCCGCTGTCGAGTATCAAACACGCCGGCTCACCGTGGGAACTTGGCCTGGCGGAAGCCCAGCAGGTGCTGGTGGCGAATGGACTGCGCCATCGCGTGGAGGTGCGCGTGGACGGCGGCCTCAAGACCGCGCGCGATGTGATCATTGCCGCACTGCTCGGCGCCGAGTCCTTCGGCTTCGGGACGGCGCCGCTGGTGGCCATGGGCTGCGACATGGCGCGCCAGTGCCATCTGAACACCTGCCCCACGGGCATCGCGACACAGCGTGAAGATTTGCGCGCCAAGTTCCGTGGGACTCCCGAACAGGTGATCGCCTATTTCTCACGCATTGCCGAAGACGTGCGCACCGAATTGGCACTCATGGGCGCTCGCTCGCTGGGTGAGATCATCGGACAAGTGGAACGACTGCAACGCGCCGAACGACCGGAGATGCCGCGGTCAACGATGCTCGACTTGTCGCTGGTACTCGGCGCCCCGCGCCGCAGCGACGAATCGCGCACGCGCACGGTCGCGCAGAACATTCGCCCGGGCGCTGACGCCTTCGACGATCGCATTCTGCGGGATGCGGCGGAGACCGTGCGTTCAGGCGCGCCGTTCAGCGGCAGCTACGACGTGCGCAATCACCACCTGACCGTGGGCGCTCGCGTCGCCGGCGCTCTTGCCGAACGGTTTGGCGATGCCGGCCTCCCGCCGGGCACCATGCAACTGTCGTTCACCGGTAGCGCAGGACAGAGTTTTGGCGCCTTTGGTGTACGCGGCATGCGCTTTTCCCTCGAAGGTGAAGCGAACGACTATGTCGGCAAGGGACTCAATGGTGCGGAGATTACGGTGCGCCCCTTCCGGAACGCGCGGTATCGGGGCGCGAGCCATCTCAACATGATCCTTGGCAATACCGTGTTGTATGGCGCAACTGACGGACTGCTCTGTGCCGCCGGACAAGCGGGCGACCGCTTTGCGGTGCGCAACTCCGGCGCCTGCGCCGTGGTGGAAGGCGTCGGCAATCACGCCTGCGAATACATGACCGGCGGTATCGTGACGGTGCTGGGGCGGGCCGGCCGAAACTTCGGGGCGGGCATGTCGAACGGTGTGGCGTACGTGTTCGATGAGTCCGAAACGTTTGCCGGCCGACTCAATCACGAGATGGTGCTGCTTGCCGATCTCGACAACGAGGACACCGCGCTGCTCAAGAAGTTGCTGGGGCTGCACATTACGCGTACCGGCAGTGCACGCGCCCGGTGGCTGCTCGATGACTGGGAGCACCAGCATGTCCGGTGGCGCAAGGTGAAGCCACGCGGCGCCGGGGAACATGTCGCGCGCACTCGCGAACTGTGGATGACACGGTTGTCTGCCCTGAGCGATGCCCCCGTGAGCGTCTGATCGCGCTAGCTCGACAACGCGGCCTGCGCCTGCTCGCGGATGAGGCTGTGCTCGTCTTGCGCGAGTGTCATGAGCGCCGCATCGGCGGCGGGACGATGGCCCGCCGCCAGCGCGCTGATGGCCGCGAGTCGGATCTGCAGAGCATCGAGCGAGCGCGATCGTTCGGCCGTGAGCTCGATCAGTTTTTGGCGAGCGCTGGGCGTCCGGACGTGTGCGAGTGCCGAGATGATTTCGAGCTGGTCGTCGATCGTACTCTCTTCCTGCACCGCGAGCACGAGACGGTCGGCCCACCGATGTGCCCAAGCGCGACGACGGCCGCGATGCGTACGCGGAGATCGGAATGCTTGAGCAACCGTGACAGGTCGGGGATGGCCGACTGGCTCTTCATTTCGCCGACTAGGCCGGCGGCATTTCGCGCCACGAACCACGTCGGACTGGCGGAGTATTGACGCGCGACCGCCAAGGTGGCGGGCATCGACGCGGCGACATCGTAGAGAAAGCGACGATCGGCCAGCTCCGTCGCGGCAATCAGCTGTTCGAACACCGCGCGTGCGCCCGGTACGCCACTGCGCCGGAGAAACGCCTGTACGGGCTCCTGCTCCGTTGTGGGGTCGAGCAGGAGCTCAACGCCCAGCTGGAGGGCGGCTGGCGTCGCGAGTTGTTCCAGCGACACCGGTTCATCGATACCATCGAGCAGTTTGAACACCGCGTTCCCGTCGACGCGATGTCGACCGCTGTGATGCCATGCTCCATGAGTAGCGCCCGGAGGAACTGTGCGCTTTCGCGCATGGCATCGATGGCGTCCGCGTCATTGAAGACGCGTTGATCGATGGTCACGTTCCCCACATGCGCCAGCGCGCAGAGCCGGCTCACACTGGACAGCACTTCGGTCGTCGGGGCGCGCTCGCGTAGTTGCCTGAGCAACAACGCGAGTGCCGCGACATACACGATTTCGAACGGCAGTAGGCGCTCCGATGGAACGGGGATACGGGTATACTAGGCGTGCCGTGTCCTTTCGCCAGAGCGGCTACCCGTGCTGGTCAGAGCGGCGCTTCGAGATACAGATCGAGGCGCCACTTCTTGGACGGATACAGGCCGCGGGCAATGTCGAAGCGGATGAGGCCATCGAGCAGGCCGAAGCCCAGCCCCGCACCGCGCTGCGGTTGGATACTGCCGAACGTCTTGCGGCTGCCGGCCCACCCCACGTCGAAGAAGGCGACGGGGCGGAACGTCCCGTTGCGTGCCCCGATTTCTGCACGCGAGAACCAGAAGGCATCGCCAAGCTGCGTTCCTGGCAATTGCCCACGTACGGTGCGTACTCCGCCAACCGCAAAGCCGCGCTGGAAAGGGACCCGTCCGATGCTGCTCCCGATGGAGCCAGTCAGCGCGGTGGCGAAGGGTCCCACTGGGCGGGAGATCGTGCTCTCGATCGCACCACGCGCATACTCGAAGGTACCGGTGGCCGCTTCGACGCGCGCGAGACCGGTCATGCGGAGGCCGCGCGGACGCTCGAGGAGCATACGCGTCCACGTCCCGCTGACGCCCGCGTACGAGCCCGGCTCGGACACCAGATTCTCGCGGAAGCGATTGTCGCCGAAGGCACGTGCGAGCGAAAATGTGTTCACGACGTCGCTGTCACCAGCGGTCCACTGCCGCTCGACGAACAGGCGATACTCGAGCGCGCCTCGACGCTGCTCGCGGCGTTCGCCCAGCTCGAAGCCATAGGTGCGATAGTAGAAGCCTTCATCGCGTCCGTACAGGAACGCAGGGAGCGACGGCCCTAACGTGAGCGCCCCGGCCCACTCGGGATTCATGGCCGCCAGGCGATGGTACACGGTGGCCGACACGGTCCGTGCACCGTTGCTCCGGATGAGCGCGAGTTCGCCGTTGGCGTGCAGATCGGCGTGACCGATACGACCGACGCCACGCAGCGTGTACCCGGCCCCCAACACCTGCTTGACCTCCACACCAGCGGAGAGCCCTTCGACGCGATTGTACCGGAAGAGATCACTCCCACTGCGAATGGTGGGAAGCTGCGGGGCGAATGGCACCTGCAGCGACATGCTGAGGGCATTGGCCAGCTGCTCCGCGCTGCGCAGGTCGAAGAGTTCTTCGTCGTTCGCGCCGAGCGCCGGCAGCGCGGGTGATGTCGCCAGCCGTTCCATGTCGCAGGGCATGTCGTAGGCAATGCGCAGCGAACCCTCGTAGCGCTCTTCCACCTTCGTCCACGTGCTGTCGGTGCGGCACTGCGTCACCTTGCTTCGGCCATAGCGACGTTGCTCAAGGGAATCGCGACGCGCCGAATCGGTTGGCACGCGGCGCTTGCCTGGGGCGGACACGATCACCTCCACGCCAGTGTCGAGATCCACGTTGGTCGAGTCCCGTCCCGGACCGGCGTCGAAGCGATTACGCGCCAGCGGCAGTGCGGCCAGCGTGAAATCGCCGTCGACATCCGCGTAGGTGAACTTTTCATCGAGGCGGAACGGGATGCGCATGAACATCACGTCGGCGCTGGCCGTCGCGCTGTGCGCGCGCGGCAACCAGAACTTCCCCTTGTAGAGCGCGTACTCCACGGTGATGGCATCGAGCTTCGCCCGCATGGGGCGCATCGTGGCCGTCACCCACGCGGGCACCTCGTCGTCCGGATTCTGCCCTTGCGACTTGCCCTCGCGCGCCCGCTCGATGCTGTCCTTCACATACACCTCGCGCGGCAACTGCGCCCGTAGCACGGAATCACGCACCGGGTTGAGCGACGCGTTTTCCAGGATATCCTTTTTGGCCTCTTCGGACGCGACGCCCCAGATGTCGATTTCCGTAGAGAGCCGGTACGCCGCACGCACCAGTTGGCCGCCATCACGATCGAACCAGAAAGAACCCACGAACGTGCGCCAGTCGGGTTTGCGGGCGCTGATGCGCAGCTCCTGCAGGCGGATCACGCGTCCTTCGGAGAGCGTGATGCTCGCCGAGTCGCCGGTGTCGTAGCGATAGAAGCGCTCAGCGCCGCGCGCGAGCGGATGAATGATGTCGCGATCGTCGACTTCGGTTTTCACCTTGCCGAAGTCTGACGATGGGAACCAGAGTTGCTCGCGCCCGGGGAAGTACGGGATGCTGACCGCCGACACAAAGTCACCGGCCACCTCACTGGCCAAGGGGACAGTCATGCGGGAGCCCACGGGACGTACCCGCACACCGACATCGCGGCGCCACGAGATATCTGCCACGTTTTCGCCGCGGAAGAGCAGCTTCTCGAGCCCCAGCCGTCGCGCGCCCATGTGCACCGACATGCGCTGCGTGGTGGTGGCCCGGTAGGACCGGAGTGCGCTGTCCTGCGCTTCACGCGCCTGCCGGGCGCGATCGAAGACGGCGCGGGCGTCCGGGCTGCCAAATGCCGACGTGGCGGCCTCCTCGTTGCGGCGCGACAGGGTCGCGCTGTCGCCTCGTAACCGACGGCGATTGATGGCCCGGGCCGTCCCGACGGCTTCCTGTACCGCCCGCCGTTCGTCGGCGCTCAGGGCGCCGGCCTTGCGGGTGGTGTCGCGGGATGCCGCCGGACGCTGACCGGTTTGCGCCTTCGCCAAAACGGGCAGGAGCGTCGCGGCGAGAAGGACCGAGGTACCGAAGGTGCGGCGTAGGCCAGTGCGCATACAGAACGGGAGCGAGAGAGAGCCAGATCACAGAAGCGGGTGGACAAACCCTGCCGATGACCGCCATACGGCACGACGGGTCGAGCGGTTTCCGTGCACGGAACGTAACTTCGGCAGTTGGACACCGGCCTATGTCTTTCGTTTCAGGAGACCCGACGTGCACTTCAGCAACACCATGTCCCGTTCGGCCCGGTCGCGTTGTGCGGCCGCCTTGCTATCCGCGCTGACCATCGGGGGCGCCCCGGCCATCGCGCAGGACGCGCCCGCAAAGCCGGCGGTCACCCCCGCCGCCCCAGTCGACCCGCGGCTCGTGCAGCTGAAAGCAGAGGCGCTGCAGATGGTCCAGGCGCGCTCCAAGCAGGTCCAGGAGATCGTCGACATGCTCTTCTCCTTCCAGGAACTGGGGTTTCAGGAGTTCGAATCGCAGAAGTACCTCACCGGTATACTGGAAAAGGAAGGCTTCAAGGTGGAGCGCGGGGTGGCTGGTATTCCCAGCGCCTGGACGGCCCGCTGGAGCTACGGCACTGGCAAGCCCGAGATCTCGCTCGGTTCGGACGTCGACGGGATTCCGCAGGCCAGCAACAAGCCTGGCGTCGGCTACAAGGAGCCCATGGTTACGGGGGGCCCCGGGCACGGCGAAGGGCACAACTCCGGGCAGGCGCTCAACATCGTGGCCTCGATCGTCGTGAAGCAGCTCATGCAGCGCGACAAGATCAACGGTACGCTCCTGCTCTGGCCCGGCATTGCCGAAGAGCAGATGGCCGGCAAGGCGTTCCTCGTGCGCGCCGGCATCTTCAAGAACACCGACGTCACGCTCTTCACGCATGTCGGCAGCGATCTTGGCGTTTCGTGGGGCGCGAGCGGATCGAGCGCGCTCATCTCGGCGGAATTTCGCTTCAAGGGATCCAGCGCGCACGCGGCCGGCCAGCCGTGGCGTGGACAGTCGGCGCTCGACGCCGCCATGCTCATGGGGCAGGGCTGGGAGTACCGCCGCGAGCATCTGCGCCTCCAGCAGCGCTCGCACTACGTAATCAAGGACGGCGGGGACCAGCCCAATGTCGTGCCCAGCACGGCGAGCATCTGGTTCTACTTCCGCGAGCAGGATTATCCGCGCACCATGGAGCTGTTCGAGATGGGCAAGCGGGTGGCACAGGGTGCCGCCATGATGACCGACACCAAGCTCGACACTGTCGTGATTCTCGGGTCGGGATGGTCGGCGCACTTCAGCAAGCCGATTGCCGAAGCGATGCACCAGAACGTGCAGCAGGTGGGCATGCCGGTGTGGGACGACAAGGACCAGACGCTGGCCAAGGGCATTCAGCGTGAACTGGGACAGCCGGATTTCGGTCTCTCCAGCGAAGTGAACAAGCAGTTGCGTGGCTCGGAGACGCCGCAGAACTGGACCGGCGGTGGTTCCGACGACATTGGCGATATCGCGTGGAACGTCCCCACGGTCACGCTGCGCTATCCGTCGAACATTCCGTCGATGCCGGGCCACAATTGGGCCAATGCCATTTCCATGGCGACGCCAATTGCCCACAAGGGCGCCCTCGCGGGTGCGAAGGTGCAGGCGCTCACCCTGCTCGATATTCTGCTCACGCCGAAGGTCGTCGCGGACGCGTGGGATTACTTCAACAACGTCCAGACCAAAGAGACGAAGTACAAGCCGTTCATCCGCCCGTCGGATCAGCCACCGATCTGGCTCAACGCCGACATCATGGCGCGCTTCAAGCCGCAGCTGCAGAAGTTCTACTACGATCCGAGCAAGTACAAGACGTATCTTGAGCAGCTCGGCATCGAGTATCCCACGGTGCGTCCGGCGGAAGCGAAGCCCAAGGGGAACAACTGACCGTGTTCGGTACAACTGCGAATCATCTGAAAGGTCTGCTGTTCGCCTCGTTTGTGGCGGCACTCCCGCTTGGCGCTCAGCAGCCGGTGACCGATGCCGCGTTGCAAGCGGAGATCGACAAGCGGACCGCCGCCATTGCCGACAAGGTGACAGCATGGCGGCACGACATTCATCAGCATCCTGAACTGGGCTATCAGGAAAAGCGTACGGCTGCCCTCGTGGCCGCGCACCTGCGCGCCCTCGGCCTTGAGGTGCAGGAGAATGTCGGTGGCATTCCGGGTGTGGTGGGCATCCTCAAGGGGGGCAAGCCGGGTCCGACGGTCGCCCTGCGCGCCGACATGGACGCTCTGCCCGTCACCGAGCAGGTGGACGTGCCGTACAAGAGCATGGTGCGCACCGTGTACAACGGCGTCGAAACGGGCGTCATGCACGCGTGCGGTCACGACATGCACACGGCGATGCTCATGGGGACCGCCGAAGTGCTGGCGGGTTTGCGGGCACGACTCCCGGGTACCGTAAAGTTCCTCTTTCAGCCGGCTGAAGAGGTGCCACCGCGTGGCGGGGCGCAGCCCATGATCGATGCCGGTGTCATGACCGGCGTCGACGGGGTGTTCGGCCTGCATGTGGGCCCCGGACCGTTGGGGGCGATGAGCTATCGCAGTGGTTCCATCAGCGCGGCCGCCGACACGTGGAAGATCATCGTGCGCGGCCGACAGGGTCACGGCGCGTTCCCCAGCGCTGCGGTAGACCCGATCGTCGTGAGCGCGGAAATCGTGTCAGCCATTCAGACCATCGTCTCCCGCTCGCTCGATCTCACGACGGGGCCGGCCGTCGTCACCGTGGGGGCCATTCACGGCGGGCTGCGCGAGAACATCATCCCCGATTCCGTGTGGATGATTGGCACCATTCGTACCTTCGATCCGAAGGCGCGCGAAACAGTGGCGAAGCGTCTGACGCAGCTGGCGCAGAAGATCGCCGAAGCGCACGGCGCAACGGCCGTGGTGGATGTGGTGCCGGGCTACGGCAGCACGATCAACAACACGGCGATGGTGTCGACGTTCTCGCAGACGCTCAAGCGCGTGGGGACCAACGCTGGCGTGTTCGAAAGCAAAGCCGGCAGTATGGCCGGCGAAGACTTTTCCCGCTTTGCCGAAAAGGCACCGGGGTTCTTCTTCAACTTGTCCGTGACGCCAACGACGGTGGAGCTGTTTGGCGTGGCCGGAAACCACTCGCCGCTCTTTCAGGGTGATGACAAGGCACTGCCGATTGGCGTTCGCGCCATGAGTACGCTGGCCGTCGATTTCCTCGTCAGCGGTGGCATTCCGCGGGTCCCGTAACGCGCGACGACATCAGGCCGCGCGTCGCTCCAAGCGTGCGAGATCATCCAGAAATGCCGCGGCCTGCGCCCCGTTCATCTGCCCTGGCTCGAAGACGGCGCGTCCCGAGTGTCTCATCACCAGGGCGCGCCGCTTTGCGGTCGGCTGATCGTCGAGTCCCACCAGCTTCATCGACCATTCGTTGAAGCCGCGCGTCACGATACGTCCGTAGCGCAGGATCTCGCAGTCCGTATGGCGAGGGTCCGCGACGATGTGATTGTACAATCGGTTCACACTCGCCCGGTCTCCCTCGAGTCCTTGCAGGAATGCCCCGTTGCCCACGGTAAGGATACCCGTGATGCCGTTCGACTCGTTATGTGTCGTCGCGGTGCGGAGAATGGCCGTCAACTCCGAGTAGTCCAATCCGTCTCGGGCGACGCTGGCGTAAATCAGTCGGATGAGGTTCATATGTGTCAATGTCGACGTCATTCGTAGCGACTTGAGCGTGCGCGCGTTCAATGAACATCATGAAATGCTTGCGCATTCATCGGCCAACAAATCGCACCTGCATGCGCGGATTAATTGCAAGTCAGACATGACACTTCGGTGTCAAGTGTCGTGATTCGCGTGCCGAGATTCGAACGTACGCCTGCGAAGCCGCCGGTAGTAGGTTCACGCGCCAGAAGCACCGCGCGAGGCATCGATGGACGACTTGCTTCGGGATTTTCTCACCGAGAGCACGGAAAATCTCGCCAAGCTCGACAACGATCTTGTATCGCTCGAGCAGCATCCCGAAGAGACCGCTCTTCTCAATAGCATCTTCCGCACGATTCACACGATCAAAGGGACGTGTGGATTCATCGGGCTCTGCCGTCTGGAAGGGGTAGCGCACGCCGCCGAGAACGTGCTTGATGCCCTGCGCTCCGGGACGTTAAAGGTGCAGTCTGCCGTGATCGGGGACGTGCTCGCGGCCATCGACTGCATCAAAGCCATTCTCGATCATCTTGACGCCACGGAAGCAGAGCCAGAGGGCGACGACAGCGCCTTGATCGCAAGCCTTGAGCACTGGCTCAGCGAGCAGGCTCACGACGCGCCCGTCCCTACGCCCGTTGCGGCGCCCGTTGCGGCGCCCGTTGCGGCGCCCGTTGCGGCGCCGGCAACCGAGACGGTCTCCGCGTCCACGCCGGCGACATCAGCACCGGCAGCGGTACCCGCACCCACGGTCAAGCCAGCGCACCCGGCGGCCAATGGCTGGGATGGCGCGGATCGTCGCAAGAAGAGCGAGGAGGAAGCCGGCGGCGACCACACGCTCCGTGTGGGCATCGTGGTGCTCGACCAGCTCATGAACCTGGTTGGTGAGCTCGCGCTGAGCCGGAATCAACTGCTGCAGCTCATGGGCGCGAACGAAGACACCGAGTTCGCCAAACCTGTTCAGCAACTCAATCGCGTCACCACGGATCTGCTGGAAGCCGTGATGAAGACGCGCATGCAACCGATCGCCAACGTCTGGACCAAGCTCCCGCGCATCATTCGCGATCTGGGTCAGGCGAGCGGGAAGAAGCTCACCCTCGAATGCGTCGGCGCCGAAACGGAACTGGACCGACAGATTCTGCAAGCGATTCAGGATCCCTTGACGCATATGATTCGCAATTCTGCGGATCACGGCATCGAGCCGTGCGAGATCCGCCGTGCCGCTGGGAAACCGGAGCACGGGACCATCACGCTCTCCGCACGCCACGAAGGCGGTCATGTCGTCATAGAGATCTCCGACGACGGTGCCGGCATTGACGCGCAGCGCGTGAAGCGCAAAGCGGTGGAGCGGGGCCTCGTGCGCGCCGACATCGCCGAGCAGATGTCGGAACAGCAGATTCTGCGCCTCGTGTTCGAACCCGGCTTCTCGACCGCCGAGCAGATCACCAACATTTCCGGCCGCGGCGTGGGAATGGATGTGGTGCGCAGCAACATCGAGGCGATCGGCGGCACCGTCGATCTGACGTCGACGCTGGGCAAAGGCACCAGGATCCGGGTCAAGATCCCGCTCACCCTCGCCATCATCCAGGCGCTGCTTGTGGGCACCGGCGGCGAAACGTTCGCCGTTCCGCAGATCGGCGTGGTGGAGCTGGTGCGCATCACGGAAGAGCAGGCACATCTCGTGGAAGTGGTACACGGCGCGGAGTTCTATCGCCTGCGCGAAGCCCTGCTGCCGCTGGTCCGGCTTGACGAACTGCTCAAACTGCGGAGCGACCGTCAGGTGGCCGACTGCAACATCGTCGTCTGTCAGATCGGCGATCGCCGCTTCGGGCTCGTCGTCGACGAGGTGTTCGATACGCAGGAAATCGTGGTCAAGCCGGTAGGGCGCCTGGTGAAGCACCTCACGGCCTATGCCGGATGCACCATCACCGGCGACGGTCGCGTGATCATGATCCTCGATACCACGGGCGTCGGCACGTTGGCCAACATCGCCAACCGGACCGAAGACACGCAGGCTACCAATGGTGTATCGCGCGTCTCCGGCAGCGCCGACAGTGAAAGCACAGAAAGTGTCCTGCTCTTCGATGGTGGGTATCCCGCCCTGCAGGCCGTCCCACTCTCGCGTGTGGCCCGCCTCGAAGAGGTCGCCGCCGACACGCTCGAACAGGCCGACGGGCGCTTCCTCGTACAGTATCGTGGCGCCCTCATGCCGGTACTGCCTTCCCATCCGGCCATGGACATCACGGCGCGGGATCCGCGACCGGTCATCGTCTTCTCCAATGGCGAACAGTCCCTCGGCATCGCGGTGGACGACATCCGCGACATCGTCGAGGATCACATCGTCCTGCAACGCGCGGCGTCGCGAGCCGGTGTGCTCGGCGTCAGTGTCATCGCGGAACGCGCCACCGAAGTCGTGGACCTCGACTGGTTCTTCCGAGAGGCCTTTGGCACCGGTCGCACGCCGTCGCTGACCCCGGTGATGGGCCATGCGAGGATTGCCGCATGAGCCAGCACACGATGAGTGAGACGCCGGCGGAGTTCGTCACGTTCCGCCTGGCGCACCAGTGGATCGGCATTCCGGTGCTCATGGTGCAGGAGGTATTGATGACCCATCGCATTGCCCGAGTCCCGTTGGCGCAGGATGCCATCCCCGGCCTGCTCAACCTGCGCGGTCAGATCGTGACGGCGGTCGATTTGCGCACGACGCTCGGATTGCCCGCGCGTGCGGTTCACACCGAGTACATGAACGTGGTCGTGCGGTACGAGGGCGAGCTGTTCGCCTTCATGGTAGACGACGTCGGCGACGTGGTCACGGTGGCCCCACACGCCATCGAACCCGCACCACCGACGCTCGATGAACGATGGCGAGCGGCAACGTCCGGCATCGTGCGCCGGGAGCGCGACCTGCTCGTGGTCATGAACGTTCCCGCGCTGTTGAAGCTCGAGCTCATCGCTGTCTGACCGCCGCTGGTCACTCCCCTCCGTACCACTCTGCGACTTTCCAAGGATTCATTCAATGCCCATCGACCGCACTCCCACGACCGATTCACGCAGCACCAAGAAGAACGCCGCCACCAAACGCTCCGGTGGACGGGCCGTCACGGTCTCCGCACCGCGCTCCCGACACGCTGCCGTGGCCGCCGCTGCGACCGATGCGGCGATCGCCGGTGCCGCGAGCGAGATCGAAACATTCCGGACGATCTTTGCCGAGTATGAAGCGCAGGTGAACGCCATTCACGCGTCAATGGCCGTGATTGAGTTCGACCTTGACGGGACGGTGCTCACCGCTAACGACAACTTTCTCAGAACGCTCGGCTACGCCCTCAGCGAGATTCAGGGGCAGCATCACAGCCTTTTTGTCGATGAGAGCCATCGCAGCAGCGATGCCTACCGCGCCTTCTGGGCGAAGTTGCGCCGTGGCGAGTTCGATGCCGGCGAATACAAGCGAATTGGCAAGGGCGGCCGTGAAGTGTGGATTCAGGCGTCGTACAACCCGGTCCGAGACGCGGATGGCCGCATCACCAAGGTGGTGAAGTATGCGCAGGACGTAACCGCGCGCAGCGAGCAACTTGCGGACTTCGCGGGTCAGGTCGCGGCGATCAGTCGGTCGAATGCTGTCATTGAGTTCGACCTCGACGGCACGATTCGGCACGCGAACGATAACTTCCTGGCGGTGCTTGGCTACGAGTTGGCCGACGTGGCCGGCAAGCACCACAGCATGTTCGTTGATGATGCCTACAAGGCCACAAGTGAATACCGGGAGTTCTGGGCGAAGCTGCGCCGTGGCGAATTCCACTCCGGGGAGTACCGGCGTCTCGGCAAGGGCGGCAAAGAGGTATTCATCAATGCCTCGTACAATCCCATCCGGGACCGCGACGGTCGCCTGGTGAAGGTGGTCAAGTACGCCACCGACGTCACCGACGTCATTCGTGCGCGAGAAGAGATGGCGATCTTCAAGCCCATGGTCGAGAACGCGAGTGTCAACCTCATGCTCTGCGACCTCGACTTCAACATCCGCTACATCAACCCGGCATCGCTGCGGACGCTCAGACAGATCGAGCAGCACCTACCCGTGAAAGCCGATCAGGTGGTGGGGTCAAAGATCGACATCTTTCACAAGGATCCGGCGCATCAGCGCAGCATGTTGGCGACGGACAAGCACCTACCGCATAGCGCCAAGATCCGCGTAGGCCCGGAGCATCTCGACCTCAATGCCTCGGCCATGTACGACACGAGCGGGAAGTACGTGGGACCGATGGTCAACTGGTCGGTCACCACGCCGCAGGTACGTATGGCTGACGATTTTGAAAGCACCGTAGCGGCCATCGCCAGTGTCGTGAGCTCGTCCAGCACCGAGCTCGAAGCAAGTGCGCAAGGCATGGCCGCTTCGTCGGAACAGACCTCTCGGCAGGCACAGGCCGTCGCGGCCGCCTCCGAGCAGGCCACGCGCAATGTGCAGACAGTGGCGAGTTCAGCCGAGGAACTCACGGCGAGCATCCGGGAGATCGCCAGCCGCGTGCAAGAGGCCTCGCAGATTTCCCAGGTGGCGGTCAAGAAGGCCGGAGAAACGACGGACACGATGGCGCGCCTCGGGAACTCCAGCCAGGAGATCGGTCAGGTCGTCAAGGTCATTACGTCCATTGCACAGCAAACGAACCTGTTGGCGCTCAACGCGACCATCGAAGCAGCGCGGGCGGGTGAGGCTGGCAAGGGCTTCGCGGTGGTGGCAAATGAGGTGAAGGAACTCGCGCGTCAGACGGCCAAGGCGACCGAAGAAATCGGCAGTAAGATTGCCGGCGTACAGTCGGAAACGAACAGCGCGATCGGCGCCATCCGCGAGATCACCGAGGTGATTTCCAAGATCAACGAGATCTCGACGACGATTGCCGGTGCCGTCGAGGAGCAGAACGCGGCCACGAGCGAGATTTCCCGCAACGTTGGCGAGGCGGCACGTGGTACCGCCGAGGTGAGTTCGAGCATCTCGATGGTGACGCAGGTGGCGGCTGAAGGCGGCCGTACGGCGGAATCCATCAAGGGCGCGGCGTCGCAGCTTTCGCATGAATCGGAACGGCTCAACGCCGCTGTGACCGACTTCCTCACGAAGATGCGTTCAGTCTGATCACCACGTCGGGGCGGGTAGCGCCACGCTGCTCACCTGCCCCGCTTCCCGAGCTGAGGAGTCGATGAAGCACATACTTGTGGTTGACGATTCGCCCACGATTCGCAAGGCGATCCGCCGCATTCTGGAGCAACTGGGGCATGTCGTCGAGGAAGCTGGCGATGGGGAAGAGGCCATCACCCGCTTGCAGGGATCCACGCGCTATGACGCCGTGCTCTGCGACATCGACATGCCCACGATGGACGGCCTCGCGTTTCTTGGCGCACTGCCCAAGTTTCCCGCCATCGCGCCACCGCCGATCATCATGTGTACCACGCACACGAGTTTCGACAAGATTGCGCTTGCGCTCACGCTGGGTGCGTCCGAGTACATCATGAAGCCGTTCGACAGCGAGATCATCGCCTCCAAGCTCGACGCCTGCGGGGTCACGTGACCAGCGTTGCCGCTGCCATCCGCGTGTTGATTGTCGACGACAGCGCAGTGATTCGCGGCGCCCTGGGGCGGATCATCGATGCCGAGCCCGACATGACGGTGGCCACGACGGCACCAAACGGTCGCATGGCACTCGATGCGCTCAAGCACACGGGGGTCGACATCGTACTCCTCGATGTCGAGATGCCGGAGATGGATGGGATTACGGCGCTGCCCCGAATCTTGTCCGGATATCCGAACACGCGCGTTATCATGGCAAGCAGCCTTACGCAGAGCGGCGCTGAGGTTACACTGCAGGCGCTGGCGCTGGGTGCAGCCGACTATATCACGAAGCCAGCCGCGCGGTCCGGGTCCGGTACACTCGCGGCGATGCAGGCGGAAATCGTCAGTAAGGTCCGGGCAATCGGCCGTGCCGTGCAACGACGCGACCCGCGCGCGCAGGCGTCCGGCGCAAGAACGACAGCAGCGGCATCGGCGGCGGGCACCGGGTACACGCCCCCTGCCGCGCTCCTGGCATCAAAGCAGGGAAGTGCGTCACCGCGGGTGGTCGCCATCGCCTCGAGTACTGGTGGGCCGAACGCGCTGGCCGATGTCCTCAGCCGTCTACCGACAGACTTTCCGCTCCCCATCCTCATCACGCAACACATGCCGGCGGTATTCACCGCCTTGCTCGCCCAACGGCTCGAGCGGGATACCGGTCGCGCGTGCCGCGAAGCTGTTGACGGCGAACCGGTGCTCGCGCATCACACGTATGTTGCCCCTGGCGGTTATCACATGATTGTGCGAACGGAAGAAGCGAAGCCGTATATCCAGCTCACGCTGGCGGAGCCGGAAAACTATTGCCGCCCGTCGGCAGACCCGATGTTCCGTTCCATCGCCTCAGTGTACGGCGCGAGTACGCTCGCCGTCGTGCTTACCGGGATGGGCGAGGATGGGATGCGGGGAGCGCGGGCCATTCACGAGCGCGGTGGTCGCATTCTGGCGCAAGATGAAGCATCAAGCGTGGTATGGGGTATGCCCGGCGCTGTTGTCCATGCCGGTCTGGCGTCAGCCGTCCTGCCGCTGTCCACCATTGCCGACGCCATTCAGACCTCCTGCGGAGCCCATGTATGATCTCCCCCGATGACTACACATTTATCAGTGATCTGCTCAAGAAGCAGAGCGGCTTGGCACTCGGCCCAGGGAAAGAGTACTTGCTCGAGAGCCGATTGCCATCGGTGGCGGTGACGTATGGCCACGAGGACATCGGGGCGCTCATGACAGCGCTGCGCGCCATGCCCTCGAAGCAACTGGTAAAGCATATCTGCGATGCGATGACCACCAATGAGACCATGTTTTTTCGCGACGGGAAGCCGTTCGTGACGCTGGAGAAGGAACTGCTCCCCGCTGCCGCCAAGCGAGCCAAGGCATTGGGCCGGCCGGTACGACTCTGGTGCGCCGCCAGCTCGACGGGACAGGAGCCGTATACCATCGCGATGATCGTTGCGCAAATGGAAGCGCAATTGGGGGGCGCGCGCGTGGACATCACCGCGACCGATTACTCGAGTGCGGCCCTCGCTCGCGCCAAGGCGGGAGTCTACAACCAGTTCGAAGTGCAGCGTGGCTTGCCGGTGCAGCTGCTGATGAAGCACTTCAAGCCGCACCCAGAGGGGTTCGAGCTCTCAGCGGATATTCGCAACCGGGTGACGTATCAGGAAATCAATCTGCTCGATCCGTTTCCGGTATCCTGGCAGTTCGACATCATCTTCTGTCGCAATGTGCTGATCTACTTCGACGTGCCAACGAAGAAGGACATCATCGATCGCATGGCCAGGCTGCTGACACCGGGTGGTGGATTATTCCTTGGTGGGACGGAGAGCACACTGGGCATTACCGAAAGTGTGGTACGTGTCACGGGGAATGCGGGCGGACTGTTCTGCAAGCCCGGGGATATTCAGCATCATCTGGCGGCGGCCTGACGGCAGCC
Organism: Gemmatimonas sp.; assembly: GCA_023910675.1. GTDB lineage: Bacteria > Gemmatimonadota > Gemmatimonadetes > Gemmatimonadales > Gemmatimonadaceae > Gemmatimonas. The sequence goes on along the minus strand of JAAVWC010000015.1, from coordinate 72,752 downwards.
GTCCCCTCGGACGCGCAACGGACCACGGCGAGCATGCCGTGGTCCGTTGTCGTTCGTGACGCAAAAGAGTTGAGAACGTACGCGGAAAGATCTCCGCGGGGCTATTCGAGCCAGACGTCGATCTGCCGGTGCGCTTCGGTGAGCGTGAAGATGCGCCGCGGATAGTGCACCGTTTCTTCGTGCAACTCTTCCATCATGGCATCCAGGGGAATCTCTTCCGCGCGGATCTTGTCCTGCACGTCTTTGGGGATCACTTCCATGAGCCAACGGGCACTGCGAGCTGGCAGGGTGACGAGTACTCGCTGTTCGCCGTCGCGAACGACACGAACGCGCAGATGTTGCGCGGGTTCACCGGGCGCGGCGGCGGAGGGGGTGCTGAAGAAGCTACGCACCCAAGTGTAAGGGCAGCGGGCCATAGGGCGGTCGGCAGGGAGGAACGCACAGTGTGGCCGCGTCGGCGCGGGTACTGGCGAGTATCGGCGCGCAACGCTGCCGCTTGATGTCCACAGGGTCCTGAAGGCATGATTCGTCCATGAATAGTGCATCAGCAACCGGAGATCTCTCCCCCGACGAGTTCCGCACGGCGGCCCATGCTGCAGTCGACTGGATTGCCGACTACCTCGAGTCGAGCGGCCAGTATCCGGTTCGTAGCCGGGTCGCACCGGGTGATGTTCGCGCAGCACTACCAGCGGTGCCGCCGCAGCACGGAGAGTCACTCGACAGCATGCTGCGTGACTTTCACAGCACGATCATGCCGGGGATCACTCACTGGAATCATCCGGCATTCTTCGCGTACTTCGCGAATTCGGCGTCGTATCCCGGCATTCTCGGCGAGTTGCTGACGGCGGGGCTGAATGCCAACGGCATGTTGTGGGTCACCAGTCCGGCGGTCACCGAGCTCGAAGAGGTCACGCTCGACTGGCTGCGGCAGCTCATGGGACTTGGCGACGGATGGTTCGGCCAGATCACCGATACGGCGAGCATCAGCACATTCTACGCGCTCGCGGCGGCGCGTGAGCGTGCGGGGCTCGACATCCGCACCAAGGGCATGGCGGCGCGTACCGATCTGCCCCGCCTGCGTGTGTATTGCAGTGAGCATGCGCACTCCTCCATCGACAAGGCGGTGATGGCGCTTGGGCTTGGCCACGAGAACCTGGTGAAGATTCCGGCCGACGAGCAGTTCCGGCTTCGCCCGCACGCGCTCGCGGCGGCGATGGCGGCTGATGAGGCGGCTGGTTTTGTACCGCTGGCGGTCGTCCCGTGCGTGGGAACCACCAGCACCACGAGTATCGATCCGGTGGTCGACGTCGTGCGGATTGCCCGCGAGCACCATTGCTGGGTGCATGTGGACGCCGCCTACGGCGGCGTGGCGGCCATTGTTCCCGAGCTGCAGTACCTGATGGATGGTGTCGACGGTGCAGACTCGCTCGTCGTCAATCCGCACAAGTGGCTGTTCACGCCGATGGACTGCTCGGTGTTCTACACGCGCGATGCACGCGCGCTCAAGCAGGCGTTCACGTTGCTTCCCGAGTACCTCGTGACCAGTACGTCCACCGAGGCCACCAACCTCATGGACTACGGCATACAGCTTGGCCGGCGCTTCCGTGCGCTCAAGCTGTGGATGGTGTTGCGTGCGTTCGGTCGCGATGGTTTGGCGGAGCGCATTCGCTTCCACTGCGAGCTCGCCCGCGAGTTCGCTGGCATGGTGCATTTCGAAGGCGGATGGGAACTCACCGCACCCGTGACCCTCTCGCTCGTGTGTTTCCGTCGCGCCCCTGAAGGGGCCAACGATGAAGCGATCGCCCGACTCAACGCCGCCATCATGGAGCGGGTGAACGCGCGCGGTCGCGTCTACCTGTCACACACCAAGCTCGCCAGCCGCTACACGCTGCGACTCGCCATTGGCAACATCCGGACGGACCGTGAGCATATCGAACTGGCGTGGCGCGAACTACGCGAGGCCGCGCAGTTCGTCGAGACGTCAGGCGAGAGACGCGAGTAAGTCGCGTAGTGCGGTGCGGTCGATGGGTTTGGTCACGAAGGCTCGTACGCCGTCGCGCGCCGCATCGTCGAGCTGATAATGTTCGCTGTAGCCGCTGCAGAGTACGACGATCAGCTCCGGCCGAATGGCGAGGGCATGACGCGCGAGTGCATCGCCCGTCATGCCGGGCATGGTCTGATCGGTGAAGAGCATGTCGAATGCGTGCGGATCGCGACGGAGTCGCTCTTCAGCCATCTGCGGGTCGTGTTCGACCGTCACCTCGTTGCCAAGCGAGACCAGCAGTCTGGACACCGCGCGCGCCACCGCCGGCTCATCGTCCACGAGCAGGATCCGCAACGCGTTCGGCTCAGGACTCATTCGACTCGACCGCAGACACGTGACGCGCCAGCGCGCGCTTTTCGGCCTTCCGTTCGCGACGACGACGCTGCCAGCGGAGAAATGCGAACACCGCCACCGTGACCACCAGCGCGCCCACAATCTCGCCCGCTCGGCCGAGGTGCCCGATGGCCTGTACGGCGGCCTCCCCCGCGACATAGCCGAGCCCGGTGAACGCTGATGTCCATGCGAGCGAGCCGATGAGGGACACCGGGAGAAAGACGAACAGCGGCACCCGCGCGGCGCCACAGGCCATAGGGAGTACGATGCGCAGCCCGAACGCGAAGCGCACCAGGAACGAGGCTGTGAGCGGATTGCGACGTACGACGCGCAAGGCGACCGTCCCCGTAGCGCGCGTGCGGGGGAAGCGCCGGCGGATCGCCTCCCACTTGATGCGCCCGACCGTATACAGCAGCGCCGTGGCGAGCCATCCCCCGAGCGTGATCGCCATGATCAGGGGCACCAGCCGCAGTTCCTTTTCGTGCACGGCGATGCCGCCGAATATCGGCGCCAGTTCTTCCGTGATAATGGCAGACGCGCCGAGGACGATATACGTCCACGGCGCGTCGGTCAGCACGGAAAGCCAGGAGGCTTCGGCAAGCAGGAGGGAGACCGGCAGGCGCATACCTTTGTAATCTAATGCGAGACGGATGCGCCCTGCGCGGGTCCCGCAGGGCCGTCAGTCGCCCGCTTCTGGAACGGGCATTTCGAACGTCCGGAATTCTCCAGTACGGGGAGGGGTGAGCCCCACCAGGCGCGAGAAGCGCGTGCGCATGGTGTCGAAGATTTCGTAGAAGGTGGGAATGACCAGCAGCGTGAGCACGGTGCTGGTGATCACGCCACCGATGACCGCCACACCGAGTGGGGCGCGGAACTGCGCGCCTTCACCCCGCCCCAGCGCGACCGGTACCATGCCGGCAATGAGTGCGAAGGTGGTCATGAGAATGGGGCGAAGGCGGATGGCGCCGGCCTCGATGAGCGCTTCGCGGAGCGGCAACCCGTTCTTTTCACGGGCGAATTTAGCGAAGTCGATGAGCAGAATGGCGTTTTTGGCTACGATGCCGCAGAGCAGGATCACCCCGATGAGACTCATGAGGTTGATGGTGTTGCCCGTGATCGCGAGTGCGCCCATGACGCCAATGAGTGACAGCGGCAGCGAAATCAGAATGGCGATGGGGTCGAGGAACGACTCGAACTGCACCACCAGAATGAGATACATGAGCGCGACGGCGACTCCGAGCGCAATGAAGATGTTGGTGAACACTTCCTGCTGCTGCTGTACCTGCCCACCCGCCGAAAGCTGAACACCCGGCGGCATGACGATCGCGGCGACGCGCGCATCGATGTCGGCCTTTACTTCGGAGAGCGAGCGGCCGGCCACATTGGCTTCCACCTTGATCACGTTATCGCGATTGAGGTGATTGACGACCGCCGGACCGAGTTCACTCTTGATGCGCGCGACCTGTTGCAAGGGAATGAGCGCCGTGTTGCTCCCCGTTCCGATCGCAACCGGGAGCAGCGCGAGGTCGTTGGTACGTACACGCGCTTCGGGCGACAGACGCAACATCACCTTGCGCGTTTCGTTCATCGGGTCCACCCAGTCACCGGCGTCGAGACCGGCGAAGGCCGGGCGGATGGCCTGAGCAACCTGCCCCACGCTGAGGCCGAGCGATCCGGCCAACCCACGGTCGACCTGCACCGTGAGCTCCGGCTTCTGCCCCTTCGTGCTGAGCCCCACGTCGACGGCACCGGGCACACTCTTCACGGCGGCCAGATACTGATCGGCAACGGCCTGCAGCGCCGCCTTGTCCTGTCCGCGCAGTTCCATGGATATTTGCTTCTGCTGACCGGCGAAGTCGTTGGTGAACACCGAAATCTGTGCACCACCAATGCGCTCCACATCGTTGCGGAGTACGGCTGCCAGATCTTCAGCAATGCGCTGTCCATCCTTCAGACGATCGGCTTTGGGGCGCAGCTTGAAGTAGATGCTCGCCTTGTCGACGGCACCGTTGGCCCCGCCGGCGCTCACGAAGCTGTACTTCACTTCGGGATACTGCGACCCGATGGCCAGCGTTTCCGTCACCTTCTGCCGCAGGTAGTCGAGATTCGCCCCCGGCGGCGTTTCGAGCGTCATGTTCAATTCGGCGTTGTCCTCGAGCGGGAAGAAGCTCCCGCCAACCAGTCCCGTCGCCGGCATCGCCAGCGCCAGCACAAAGCTGCCGACCGCCAGGAGGACCATGCTCTTGGGATGATCGAGTGCCCAGGCAATCAGCCCGCGATAGCCGTTGGCGAGACCGTTGAACCAGCGGTTGAACGCGTCGAGCTTCTTCGTGAGCCACCCCTTCTGGTGCTCTTCGAGATGCGGATCGGGCCAGTAGGCCGACAACATCGGGTCGAGCGAGAACGACACGAAGAGCGAGACGAGCACCGAGCAGGCAATCGTGAGCGCGAACGGCTTGAACCACTGCCCCGAGAGGCCCTGCAGGAACGCGATGGGTATGAAGACGGCGACGATGGAGAACGTCGTCGCGGCGACGGCCAAACCGATTTCGGCGGTGCCTTCGCGTGCTGCGGTGTAGTGGTCCTTCCCCATCTCCACGTGTCGCACGATGTTCTCGCGCACGACGATGGCGTCGTCGATGAGAATACCGATGGCGAGCGACAGCCCCAGCAGCGACATGGTATTGAGCGTGAACCCGAACGCCCACACGGCCACAAAGCTCGCCAGCACCGACACCGGAAGCGCAAGCCCCGTGATGACGGTGGAGCGCCACGAGTTGAGGAACACGAATACCACAAGCACGGTGAGCAGCGCACCTTCAATGAGGGCGCTCTGCACGTTGTCCACCGAGTTCTCAACGCGGACGCCCTTGTTCTTCACGACTTCGAAATTCGCGCCCTTGGGGAGCGTGGGGCGGAGCTCGTCCACCTTGCGGATGATCGCTTCCGACACCGCCGTGGTGCTGTAGCCCTTCGTCTTCTTCACTTCGAGCCCAACCGCATCGCGGCCGTTGTACAGCGACATCGTGCGCTGCTCTTCAATGCCGTCCGTCGCGGTCGCGACGTCACCCAGCCGCACGACGCGGCCGGCCTTCTCGGCAATGACGAGCGCCATGAAGTCCTGCGGGCCGTCGAGACGACCGCGCAACCGGATCGTGCGTTCGTCGAGCGCGCCGGTGAGGCGACCCACGGGCACCGCCAGATTACCCTGCTGCAGCGCGCCCACGACCTGCGGCACGCTCACACCGGCGGCCTGCATGCGCAGCGGATCGAGGTTCACCGTGAGCTCGCGCTTCACGGCGCCCGTGACCGAGACGTCGGCGACGCCGGGAATCGCCCGCAGTTCGCGCGAGATCGCCGGATCGGCGAGGAGTGTGAGCTGCGCCGGAGAGAGTGAGTTCGACCACATCGACAAGGTCACAATGGGACCGTCGGTGTCGTTGAACTTCTTGATGATCGGCTCTTCGAGCTCCTGTGGCAGATCCTGACGCTTGGTCGAGATGGCGTCGCGGATATCCTGCGTGGCTTCCTGCACATCCTTCGAGAAGACGAACTCGACGCGGATGAGGGCGAAGCCATCGCGCGCTTCGCCGTTGATGGACTTGACGCCGGAGATCGACTGAATGGCTTCTTCGATGGGCTCGAGCACTTCGCGCTCGACCTGCTCCGGCGAGGCGCCAGGATAGACCGCCGTCGTGACCACGATGGGCGGCTGCACCTCGGGGAACTCGTCGGTTTGCAACTGGAACAACGAGACCAGGCCGAATCCCACCAGCGCCAACATGGCGACGACGGTGATGAGCGGTCGCTTGATCGCAAAATCTGAAATGAACATGGTCAGCTCAGTTCTTGGAGGGCTTTGCCGAGTCCGGCGTCACAGTGGCGCTCTTCGGCGTCGTGCTGCGTGCGGCATCCGTGGGCGCCGCGACCCGGACCGTCGTCCCAATGGTGATGCCGCGTGCAGCGCCAAGCAGCACCGTGTCGCCGCCGGCGAGGCCCGCGGTGATTTCGACACGTTCCGCCGCATCGTCACGCAATCCCACCTGCACTTCGACTTTTTCGACCATGCCGCCCTTGAGGCGCATGACATTGGGCACGATACCGGTCTGATCGACGGCGGCCTCGGGCACCAGGACGCCAACGCGCTTCTCCGCCGCCACACGCCCGTCGACAAACAAACCGGCAACGAGCACGCCCGCGCTGTTGGGAATGGAGGCCTGAATAGCGACCTGCTTCGTTTGCGCATTCACCATGGGCGACACGCGCGTGATGCGTCCCTCGAGTTCGCGATCGGTACCGTTCACGGTGAAACGTACCGGTGCACCGACTTTCACCTCACTCAGTGCGGCAGCGGGCACCGACGCGTCGACACGCAGACTGCGCGGGTCGATCACGGTGAACAACGCGCCCCCCGGTGCGAGGATATCGCCCGGACTCACGCTCTTTTCCGCGACCACACCGGCGAAGGGCGCGCGCACCTGCGTGTTGCGGAGGTTCTTCTCGGCCGACGAGAGCCGGGCGCGCGCATCTGCAAGGACGGCCTGCGCCGACAGATTGCCACGTTCGGCGCTTTCGACATCGCGTTCGGCAATGGCACCGGCCGCCACCAGCGACCGGGCGCGCTGCAGCTCCTTCTCGGCCTGCTGCGCGGCGACGGTGGCCTGCGTCACGCCGGAGCGTGCCGAGATGGCGGCATCCCGAACGGCCGAGTCGTCGATGCGGGCAAGGAGCGTGCCTTCGCTGACCCGCTCGCCGGCGTCGACGTACACCTGGAGCACCGCGCCGCCCACTTCGGCACGAATACGCGCGTCACGATCGGCGGTGAGCGTACCGGAGATGGCCGGCCCGCTGCTCAAGGTATCGACGGCCGCCACAGCGATATTGTCGGGACCGATGGTTTGTGGCGTGTTCGAGGCATCGGGCGCTTCGGCGGCGTCCTTCGTCCCGCACGCGGCAGCCGAAAGCATCAACAGAGCGAGAGGCGCCGTGCGGCGCAGCGTGGTAATCATCGCGAAGGTCCAGTAGTCGTGGAGGCCGACGGCGCGGCAGACGCGCTGCCGGACTGCGACAGCGGAAGGTACGGGAGAAGTTCCAGGCGCTTGCGCGCGACCTGCAGATCACGCGCAGCGCGCGCGCGGTTGGCGAGTGCCTGCTGCAACTGCACGCGCGTTTCGGAAAGTTCGAGCTGCGTGGAGATGCCTTCGCGGAAGCGAACTTCCGCGATGTCGTAGGCCCGCTGCGCCTGCGAGGCGGTGCCGATACTCGCCTGCCAGTTGGATTCGGCCTCAGTCAGTTGCAGCGCGGCCAGGCGGGCATCGAGCGTGGCGCCTTCCTGCGCCAGCTTGAGCCGCTGCCGTGCTTCGATGACACCCGCTTCAGCGGCCACGATTTCGTTGCGCACGCGACCGCCGGTAAAGAGCGGATACGAGAAACCGATCCCGACCGTCCAATTCGGGAAGAAGTCCGCGAGGCTTCGCGGCAACACGCCCGTGGGATATGCCAGCCGCTGATAGTTCGTCGTGGCCGACAGCTGCGGCAGTCGCTGCGACTTGGTCGACTTGAGCTGCAGCTGCGCCACATCGACGCTCTTCTGCGCCTGACGGACGGCGGCCCGCGCGCGCGCCGTGGTATCGGTAGCCGACACGACACTGGCTACGCTGCGCTGCACCCGCGGATCGAGCGCGAGCACCTGTGCGGCGTCCACATTCACCGAGGTGAACGTTTCGGCCGCTTCAACGGGCGCCGTCGATTCGGCAATGCTGTCAGTGAGCTGGAGCGGCTGGTTGGCCGGCAGGTCGAGCAGCTGGCGCAGTCGCATGAGCGCCGCTTCCCGGCTAGTGCGCGCCTGCAGCAGCTGCGGCCGCTGATTGTCGCGCGTGACGCGGGCACGGATCAGCTCGAACTCAGACGTTGACCCCACGTTGCGCGTGAGCTGCACCTGGCGGAGGGTACGCTCCGCCTGCACGAGCGTGCTGTCAGCGATGGCCGACAGGCGTTCGGTGAGGAGGGCATCGTAGTACGCCTGCGTGACATCGAGCTGCACCTGCGCTTCGGCGCTGGTGATGCCGATCTCCGCCGACTCCCGCGCCGCCTGCGCCGCGCGCACATCGGCACGGAGACGACCACCGGTGAAAATCGGCTGACTGGCCGACAGCCCGAAATTGAAGTTGTACTGGGAGGCGAAGATCCGCGTGATGGGATTGTCGGCGGCCGACGTCGTGTCGCTCCCGCCGCCCGTTCCGCCCCCGGCACCCGACGAGTTACTGCGCGACGCAATCGCCGCAAACTGATTCTGCAGCTGCTTCTGCCAGTTGAGCGTCGTGTTGATTTGCGGCAGCAACGCCGCGCGCCGCTGGCCAACTTGTCCGCGTGCGCGCTGCTCGCCGGCACGCGCGATACCGACACTTTCGCTGCTGCCCTTGGCGAGACGCAGCGCTTCGGCCAGCGACAACGGTGTCGGTGCTTGCGGCGCCTGCGCCGGTAGCGCGCCGGGGACCATCAGGTACGCGACACTGGCGAGAGGCAGTGCCACACCCCAACGGCGGGCACGAGAGAGAGCCATCATTCGGAGCCCACGGGTGAAGGCGGAACGGAGGACGATTGATCGCGGTCGGACGCAGCGACCGTCGCAAGACGGAGGGAACCCCCGAGGCCACGAAGGAAAAACCGCACGTAGGAGCGCAGGCTGACGTCGACCGGCTGCGGGAACATCTCCGGCATCAGATCGCGGTTCATGCTATCGGCAAAGACAGCGCCCATGAGCATCGTGACGGCCGCCGACTGGTCGGCTGCGCTCGTCGAATCGTGGTGCTCGACGAAGCCCATGGTGTGCAGGCGTTCGACGTAGCCGCGCAGCTGAGAGGTCGCGCTGTTGGGGCCGTTGGTGGCGCAGGGGTGCAGATCGGGGTGCTCCTGCAGATCAGACACGAGCTGCCGGATGAACGGGCGCCGGGCACACATCTCCGTGTGGTGCGCACGCACCCAGCCCTCGAGCTCCGCCGCCGGATCGCCCGGAACCGCCGGAAGGGTCATCCCCTCCTTGGGCTCCGTGAGATGCAGCATCATCTGCTCGAGAAGCGCGTCCTTGGCGCCAAAATGACGGAACAGCGTCACTTCGTTCACCCCGGCCTCCTCGGCGATGCGCTTGGTCGTCGACCCGCGCCACCCGTGTTGGGCATAGACGCGGGCGGCGGCCTGCAGAATGCGATGTCTGTGGTCGTCGGTCATATTACCACAAGGATATGCAAGCACCTGCTTGCAGGTAAGTGGGTACTTGCATTCACCACATGTAAAGATCGTGAGGTGGAAAACGACGGCGGGGCCGCCGAGGTTGCGGTGGTCGGGACCACCATGTCGGTCGAGGTCGTACCGGTTGGTCGGATCGGTTGGCGGGAGGTCGATGCGCGCCCTATTCTTCCCAAGGGTAGGGATCCGCTCGCATTCTGCAGGCGCCCCGCTCGCATGTCCCCGAGACGCTGGAGCGCCTGTGACCGGCTTTGTCGAACTCGCGCGCGCGGCACAGGCCGCGCGTCAGGCTCGCCCGCAAGTGCCGCTGGCGCTCGCGACGCTCGTGCAGGTGGACGGGTCGTCGTACCGACAGCCCGGCGCCCGTTTGCTGGTGGACGCCGAAGGTCGCGTGTTGGCCGGCGCCGTCAGCGGCGGCTGCCTTGAGGGCGATGTCGCCGCGCGTGCCGCCGAGGTGTGCGCCAGCGGACGCGCCGCGCGCCTGATTTATGATTTGCGCGCCGACCTGGAAAGCATCTGGGGATTCGGCGCCCGTTGCGATGGCGTCGCCCATCTGCTGCTCGAACCACTCACCGACTGGCGCTGGATGGCCCAGGCGGAAGCGGTGCGCGCGCGCCGGTCGGGAGGCGCCGTCGTGACGGTCCTCGACGCAAGCAGTGGGGGGGCCACCTGTGTGCTGCTCGATGGCGTGCCCACTCCCGGGAAGTGGCACGTGCTGCACGACGACGCGAGTCTCGTCTCCACCGCCGAACTGTTGCCACTGGCCCGTACGGCCATGCGCACCGGGAACGCCATGCAGCATGCCGTCGCCGACGACATCACGGTCTTTATCGAACCACTGGTGGCGCCGGTCGCGCTGCACTGCGTCGGCGCCGGCCGCGGCGCCGAGGCCTTCGCGCGCATCGCGCACACGCTGGGCTGGCAGGTCACGGTGCTGGATCACCGCCCCGCCCTGCTCGATAGCATCGACGTCCCTGAGGGGATCGTGCGACGCCATGTCCGTCAACTCGATGCGGTGCACCAGGCACTGACCGAATTGCCGCACGACGGCCGCACGGCGGTCGCGCTGCTGTCGCACATCTTCGAGGTGGATAGCGCGTGGCTGACGTCGACGCTGCCGCTCCCATTGGGGTACGTGGGGGTATTGGGGTCGCGCAAACGCGCCGAGCAATTGGTGGAGCACGCCGAAGCCGCGCTGCTCGCGCTGGGAACGCCGCTCACCGCGCGCATGCGCCACAAGTTGTACGCCCCGATTGGTCTCGATCTGGGGGGCGAAAGTCCCGCGTCGATCGCGTTGGCAGCGATCGGTGAAATCGAAGCGGTCATGCACGGGCGTCCTTCGGGATTCTTGCGCGAGCGCCAGAGCCCCATTCATTCGCGCACACCGACGCCGCAGCTGCTCACTCGGGACATCGCGCCCATCGTGCCCGAGGTGCCGCTGCGCTGCGACCTGCCCGAGCCGCCGGAGCACTGAGTTGTGCCGACAGCGAGCGGCGTAGCCGGCGTATTGCTCGCCGCCGGCGCGTCTCGGCGATTGGGAACACCCAAGCAACTCTTGCAAGACCATTCCGGTACGACGGCCGTAGTACGCATGACACGTGCGCTACGCGAGGCCGGCTGCGATATGGTCGTCGTGGTACTGGGCGCCGAAGCGGCCCGCGTGCGGGATGCGCTGGTCGGTGAGACCGTGCGCATCGTGGAGAACCCGGCGTGGGCCGATGGGATGGGGCGCTCGATTGCCGTGGGTGTTGAGACGGTGCGTCTACACGGGCCCGATGCGCGGGCGGTACTCATTGCGGCGTGCGACATGCCGTCGGTCTCTGCGTCGCACCTGCGAGCCCTGTGCGCGCGCGCCGAGGGGAGTCGCCGAGTCGCGTCGCTGTACACCCGTGATGATGGCGTGCAGGTTCGCGGCATTCCCGCCGTATTGCCGCGCGAGGACTGGCCGAGGCTCGAACAGCTCAGCGGTGATCAGGGCGCGCGTCCGCTATTGCAACACGCCGACACCCTGACGGAGTTTCTCGCCGACGGGGTCTTCGATCTGGATACACCTGCCGATGTGCAGCGGTGGCGACTCGCGATGCACTAAACGACAACGGGGACCATCAGTGCGCGATGGTCCCCGTTGCCGTACTGTCGTGAGTCAGACGCTGTCCGGCGGCAAATCCTGACTGGCCGGCGGCATCATGCCGCGACGGCGGTTGCCGTTTGGCGCCATTGGCGGTTGTCCAATGCCGGGGCCACCCATGCCGGGGCCGCCCATGCCGGGACCACCCATCCCACGGCCGCGCATCCCACCGGCGCCCATTCCTGGGGCACCCTGTCCTCGCGGTCCCTGACCACGATTCATGCCGCGGCCGCCCTCCCCGCGACCACGCCGCGCCTTCCCCGCACGCTGCTGGCGCAAATTGTCGAGCGTCGACTTCTGCGCCGTGGTGAGCACGGCCCGGACCTCCTGACGCTGCCGCAAGGCGGCAATCATCTGCTCGTTGCGTAACGCACTCATGCGGTCGAGTGCCGTCCGCGCTTTCGCGAGGTTTCCGTCACCCTGCATGGCGTCCATGAGGTCGGCCTGCGCCCGCAAACGGTCGGATGCGTTCGGCTTCGGGGACGCGCTGTTCTGCAGCGCTTCCAGCTTCTTGACCTGATCTTCGGTGAGGTTGAGCTGACTCCGCATGCGGAGCAGCATGGCTGCCGGATTGCCGCGCGCGCCGCCCCTCGCCTGAGCGTCGACACCGCGCGCCAGCCCCGGAGCGCCGCCTTGCGCACCACGCGGACGGGGACCACCAGCTCCGCCGGGCCCCTGCGCCGACGCGCCAGTAGAGAATGCCACTCCCGCCACCGTCGCGGCGAGAAACAGATGGGAACGGATATGTGTCATCAGAGCCTTCCGGTTGAGTGCAGCGGTCGCCCGCACGGCGCCCGCCTCACCCTCTTGGACGACATTCCGGACCGGGCGTTAATGGCCGGGTCGGTGGCGCAGCGCCTACAACATCCCGTGGTGCTGCTGCGTCAACAGTGGACGGCGGCGGCGCCGCGCTGCACTGTCTGATGATGGCCATGTATCTCGGGCAGGCGCACCGTTTGCCCGACTGCGGTGTCCAATGTTCCGGCAGTCCCCTTCACCAGCTGAGCACACGTGGGATCCTGGCTCGACACGATTGGCACGTGGCTCTTCAAGTATCCCCCGCGCGCATTTGCCCGCGGGGAATTCGTGGTGGCGCCCGTGTTGCCCGTGGTCCTGCTCTCGGCGGCGGCGATTGCCTTCGTGCTGCTCGTGCTCTTCACGCACAGTCGGTTGCGCACCCTCCCGCTTCGCGATCGCGCCGTGCTCGGTGCGCTGCGCCTGGCGGCTTTGCTTCTGGTGGTTGCCTGTCTGTTTCGTCCGGGGCTCGTGACCGCCGCAGCGGTGCCGCAGCGCAATGTGCTCGCGGTGCTCTACGACGATTCACGCAGCATGCGCATTGCCGATGCCGACAGCAGCACGCGGCTCGCAGCGGTCCAGCGCACGTTTGCCGACAGCAGCGCGCTCATGCGATCGCTGGCCACGCGTTTCGCATTGCGACGTTTCCGTTTCGCCGCCGGTGCGACACCGGTGCGCAGCGCCGGTGAGGTGCACGCCACCGGCACGCGCTCGGACCTCGCGCAATCACTGCAGGACGCGCGCGACGACCTCGAAGGGATGCCGCTCGCCGGTGTCGTTCTGGTCTCCGACGGTGCCGACAACGGCACCGCATCCATGGACGACGCGCTGCTCGCGCTGCGCGCACGGCGCGTGCCGGTCTACACGGTTGGTGTGGGGCGCGAGCGATTTGATCGCGATATCGCCATCGAGCGGGTGCAGGCGCCGCGGCGCATGCTTTCCGGCGCGGCCGGTGTGGTAGAAGTCGATGTTCGTGTGCGTGGCCTTGGGCGAAACGCCGTACCGCTCACCCTTGAAGCCGACGGGCGCGTGGTCGCCACAGAAACCGTCGCGCCGCCCGCGCGCGGTGATCTCACGACCGTACGCGTACGTATTCCGCCGCTGCCGGTGGGCGTGCATCGGCTCGCGGTGCGGGTCGCGCCGCTCCCCAGCGAAATCGTGACGCAGAACAACGAATGGCAGACGAGCCTCGAAGTGCGTGGCGGTCCCGATCGGGTGTTGTACGTCGAAGGCGAACCGCGACCGGAGTTCGCTTTTCTGCGTCGCGCCGTGAACGACGACAGCGCGGTGGTCGTGGTGGGACTCATGCGGAGCGCCGACAAGAAATACCTGCGCCTCGGCGTGCGCGACAGCCTCGAACTGCTCAACGGCTTCCCCACCACGCGCGACGAACTGTTCGCGTATCGCGCCATCATTCTCGGGAGTGTCGAAGCGGCGTTCTTCACCGGCGATCAGCTGCGCATGCTCGCCGACTTCGTGAGCGTGCGCGGCGGCGCCCTGCTCGTGCTCGGCGGGCGCGCGTCGCTCGCGGAGGGTGGCTTTGCCGGGACGCCGCTCTCCGATGTGCTGCCGCTGACCGTCGCGCGCGGCGAGGTGAATGCCGAGGGCCCCGCTACCGAAGTGCAGCTGCGCCCCACGCGTGCCGGTGAGGTACACCCGGCGTTGCAGTTGCGCGAATCGCTCACGGGCTCTCGGCAGCGTTGGGATTCGCTGCCATCGCTGACGATCGTGAACCGCCTCGGCGCGCTGCGCGCCGGCGCAACGATGCTGTTGAGTGGTCGGAGCACTGATGGACGCAGCGACATCCCGATTTTGTCGTGGCAGCGGTATGGCCGCGGGATGAGTGCGGTGTTCGGCGTACAGGATTCCTGGCTCTGGCGCATGGACGTCAATACGCCCGTCGAGGACCGCACGCACCAGACTTTCTGGCGCCAGATGATCCGCTGGCTGGTGGATGATGTGCCGGCGCCATTTGCCGTCACGGCAACACCGGCGCGAGTGGCCCCGGGAGAGCCGGTGGTGTTGCGTGCACAGGTTGCCACCGCAGAGTTCCTGGACATCAACGACGCCACCGTTTCGGCAACGGTGATGAGCCCGACGGGCACAAGTGAACTGCTGTCGCTTGAGTGGTCCTTGCGCGACGACGGCAGCTACAGCGCAACGTTCACGCCGCGCGATACGGGTCGTTACACCGTCGATGCACTCGCGCGGACTGGCCGCGACTCGGTGCAGGCGGTCACGACGACGGTGCTCGTCGATGAGCGTGGTGCCGACGTGGCGCAGGCCGAACTCCGCACGCCGCTCCTGCGCCGCATTGCCGACGAAACCGGCGGGCGCTACTACCCGCTCGACGAGGCGGCGCGGCTCGCCGATGACGCCACCTTCACCAACGCCGGCGTGACGGTGCGCGAAGCGAAGGATCTGTGGGACATGCCGGCGGTATTCCTCGTGTTGGCGGTCATGCTGATCGCGGAATGGAGCTACCGTCGGTGGAGGGGGTTGGCATGAGCATCGGGCGTGGCATATGGTGTTCGTTGTTGGCAGCGGCGCTCATGCTGAGTACGGCTGTCCCGGCCATGGCGCAGCGCACTCATGCGCTCGTCGTCGCCGGGCTGTCCGGCGATCCGGCGTTTCGTACCCGCTTCACCACCGCGGTGACGGCCACGCGCACGGCGGCGACCGACCGGTGGGGAGTCGCCGATTCCAGTCTCATCGTGCTGACCGAAGACTCTGCCGCGTTCAACGGGCGCTCGACAAAAGCGAACATCGGTCAGGCGTTCGTCACCCTCTCCAAGCGTGTCTCGCCCGGCGACATCCTGCTCGTGTTGCTGTTGGGGCATGGCAGCGGCGAAGGCGCGGGTTCCAAGGTGAACTTGCCGGGTCCCGATGCGACGGCCGCCGAATACGCGAGTTGGCTTGCGCCATTTGCGCAGCAGCAGGTGGTGTTCGTCAACGCGGCCACGGGCAGTGGCGACTTCGTGCCCGTTCTTGCCACGCCCGGGCGGGTCGTGGTCACGGCGACGCGGTCGGCGGTGGAAAAGAACGATGCCGAATTCCTGCAGTTCTTCACGCGGGCGCTGACGAGTGACGACGCCGATGCCGACAAGGATGGTCGACTCTCGGTGCTCGAAGCATTCCGCTTTGCCCGTACCGAAGTGGAGAAGTCGTACGAGGCCGGCAATCGGATACTCACCGAGCATGCCGTGTTGAGTGACTCGGTCGTTGCGGCACGTATTGCCTTCAGCAAGCGCGGTAGTTCGACCAATCCGAAGGTCGCCGCGCTGTTGGCGGAGCGGCAGGTACTGGAGTCGCAGGTGGCGGCACTGCGCACGCGCAAATCCACCATGGAGGCCGCCGCCTACGAGGCGGAGCTGGAGCGTCTGCTCCTGGCGCTCGCGGAAAAGTCGGCCGCTATCAAGGCGGCAGGCGGCAGCCAATGATACGCCGACCTTTCTTCCCGCTGGGGCTCGCGCTCGCTACCGCGGTCGCGGCCGGTGCCGCCGCGGCACAACCCGCTGCACAACCCGCTGCACGGGTTGATCGTTTCGAAGGCGACGTCGCCGCCGCCGAAGCGCTGGCGCGACGCGGCGCGCATTCCGATGCCGCCCAACGCGCCCGTCGCGTGACGGCGGCGTACGCACAGCAAGGCGCGCGCAACAGCAGCGAATACAACTCAGCTGGCCGCGCCTACGTGCTGCTCGGCACGGGCAATGCCGGTGCCGTGCGGTCGGCGCTATCGGCCTTTGACCGCGCCGTGAAGGCCGACTCGTCGAACTTCGACGCACAACGGCGTATCGGTGCGCTTTTCCTGGACAAGTACAACGCCCCCGAAGCACGCGCCTCGTACGAAGCGGTGCTGAAGCGCGCCCCGAACGATGTGGACGCGTTGTTGGGGTTGGCGCAGGTGGAAGAGTTCGAGGGCAAGGGCACGGCGCTCGTGACCGCACGACGCGCGCTGGCCATCGCGCCACAGCATGCGGGCGTGCTGGCGTATGTCGCACGCCTGCACCTCGATGCGGAAACGTTCGACTCGGCCCGGAGTACGGCGCAGCGCGCCATCGCCGCCGACAGCAGCTCGATCGACGCGTGGTCGGTACTTGGGGCACACGCTTGGCTGAGCGGCGACTCAACGGCGTATCGACGTGCATTGCAGGCGGTTACCGGGTTGCAGCCGCAGCCGAGTGCCTTCTTTACGGCGCTGGCCGAAGCGGCGGGGAGACAACGGCGTTATGCGGAGTCGGTGCAGCTGGCGCAGCTGGCCGTGCGCTACGACAGCAGCTCCTTCAAGGCGTTAGGTGTGCTGGGTACCACCCAATTGCGCGTGGGGCAAATGACCGAAGGGCGAGCTGCGGTGGAACGGGCCTTCTCACTCGATCCGTTCAACCTGTGGCACAAGAACACCCTCGATCTGCTGGACAAGATGCGAAGCTTTCGCACGGTCTCGCGCGGTCGCTTCGAAGTCGTCGCACCGGTCGACGATGTCGAACTGCTGGCGCTGTACATCATCCCGTTGCTCGAGCGGGCGTACGATTCGTTGTCGGTGCGCTACGCGTATCGCGCACCGACGCCGGTCCGCCTCGAGTTCTTCCGGCAACACGCCGACTTCTCGGTACGGACCGTGGGGTTGGTGGGGCTGGGCGCTCTGGGGGTGAGCTTTGGGAGTCTGCTGGCGATGGACACCCCCAATGCGCGCGAACGTGGCACGTTCAACTGGGGCAGCACGGCGTGGCACGAACTCACGCACGCGTTCACACTCGGTGCCTCGGCGCATCGCGTGCCGCGGTGGCTGTCCGAGGGGCTGTCGGTGCACGAGGAGCGGCGCGCCAATAGCGGCTGGGGAGCGCGCACGACACTGCCATGGATTCTGGCTTACAAGAACGGACGCTTGCGCCCCATCAGCCAACTCACCGATGGCTTCATGCGGCCGCGCTACGCCGAAGAGACCTCATTCAGCTATTACCACGCCTCACTGTTCTGTGAGTGGGTGGAGCGTACCAAGGGGGCTGCCGCGTTGCCGGCGCTGCTGATGGCGTATCGTGATGGCCTCGATACGCCCGCCGTGATGCAGCGCGTACTGGGATTGACCATGCCTCAAGTCGACGCGCAGTTCGATCTGTGGCTCACGCAGCGGTTCTCGCAGGAACTCGCGGCGGTGGCATCGAGTGCGCCGGGTGACAGCAGTGGCGGCACCTTCGTACAGACGATGCGACGTGCCGTCGAATTGGTCGATTCGCCGCGTGAAGCGCAGCGCGACTCGGCGCGGGCATTGCTCGAACGGGCACGTCGGGCCTTCCCCTCGTACGCCGGCGATGACGGTCCCGCATGGTACCTCACGCGCGTGGCGTTATCGGTCCACGATACCGCGTTGGCGCTGCAGATGATCGAGCAAGTCACCGACCGCGATGAAACCGCGTACACCGCCAACAAACTCGAAGCGGAGCTCCGCGAGCGCCGTGGAGATCTCGCCGGCGCGGTGGCGGCGCTGGAGCGCATGATCTGGGTGTGGCCGTATGTGGCCGGCGATCACGAGGCCCTGGCTGTTCTGGCGGGCAAGCAAGGAGATCACGCGCGTGCCATTCGTGAGCGGCGCGCGGTGATTGCGTTGCGCCCACCCGATCTTACCGAGGCGCGGTACGAGCTGGCGCGGGCGTTGGCGGCCGGCGGCGACATCCCGGGTGCGCGCCGTGAACTGTTGAGCATTCTCGAAGACGCGCCGAGCTACGAGAACGCGCAGCTGTTGCTGCTCGAACTGCGCAAGCGCGGCGGTGGCGCATGAGGACTACAATGCGTCGTTTACTGTTGGCGAGCGTGTACCTCTCAGGCCTGCTGGGCGCGTCGGCCGTGCAAGCGCAGCGCCGGCGTGCGCCGGAGTTCGAACCGAACGTCGCGTACGACGGACGGTTTACGTGGGTGCGTGTGAAGTACATGCTGCCGGATTTGAGCAGCGGGAGCGGTTTCCGGGGCGGCCGTGACCTGCCATGGTCACACGACTATCCGCGTGGCGAGCGGAACTTCACCAAAATCCTGAGCACGCTCTCCACGGCACGCGTTCGATTGGGATCGAGCAACATCCTGACGCTCGACGATCGGGAGTTGGGCAAGTATCCGGTGGCGTACATGGCCGAGCCGGGCTTCTGGCGTCCGAACGACAAGGAAGTGCTCGGGCTGCGGAGTTATCTCGCCAAAGGCGGTTTCATCATTTTCGACGATTTTGCCGGCCAGCATTGGCTCAACTTCGAGAGTCAGATGCGCCGGGTGCTGCCGAATGCCCGCGCCATCCCGATGGAGCTCACGCATCCGGTGTTCGATGCGTTCTACAAAGTGAAGACGCTCGCGTACACGCATCCGTACTACGGCCTCAAGTCGGAGTTCTACGGTTACTTCGAGGACAACGACCCCAAGAAGCGACTGCTGGCTATCGCGAACTACAACAACGACCTGTCCGAGATGTGGGAGTTCTCCGACGTAGGAATGTTTCCCGTGGATCTGTCGAACGAAGCGTACAAGCTGGGCGTGAACTACATCATCTACGCGTTGACGCGTTGACCTTCCCCTCTCTGCCGAGGACCTGCGTGACTGCTCCCCTCAATGAACTGGACCGCCTCGACGACGCGGCGCTGGCCGACCGCCTGCAAGGTGCGGGACAGCGTATTGCCACAGAACTCCGCAAGGTGATCGTCGGGCAGGACGCCGTGGTGGAACAGGCGCTGGTTGCGTTGTTCGCGGGCGGCAACTGCCTGCTCGTTGGCGTGCCGGGATTGGCAAAGACGCTGCTCATCTCGACGCTTGCACGCGCGCTCGATCTCAAATTCTCGCGCATCCAGTTCACCCCCGACCTCATGCCCAGTGACGTCACCGGTACGGACGTCATTCAGGATGATCCGGCCACGGGTCAGCGACGCCTGGCGTTCATGCCGGGACCGGTGTTCGCCAACGTGCTGCTGGCCGACGAGATCAACCGCACGCCGCCAAAAACACAGGCGGCGTTGCTCGAAGCCATGCAGGAGCGACGTGTCACCGTTCAGGGGCGCACCTACGAACTCGACAAGCCGTTCTTCGTGTTTGCGACACAGAACCCCATCGAACTCGAAGGGACGTATCCACTGCCGGAAGCGCAGCTCGACCGTTTCATGCTCGAGGTCATGCTCGACTATCTGCCGGAAGAAGACGAAGTCGCCGTCGTCAAAGCGACTACGGCGCTCCCCCCGGAGGCCGTGCAGCCAGTGGTGTCGAAGGAGGAGATTCTCGCGTACCAGCGCGTGGTGCGCCGGCTGCCCATTGCCGATGCGGTCACACGCTACGCGGTAAAGCTCGTGCGCTGCACGCGTCCCACCGACGTGGGAAGCCCGGATTACGTGAAACAGTATGTGAGCTACGGCGCATCCGTGCGCGCAGCACAGGCGCTGGTGCTGGGCGCGAAGGCGCGGGCGCTGTTGCAGGGGCGCGCCAGCGCCAGCTTCGATGACGTCAAGGCACTCGCGCGCCCGGTCCTGCGTCACCGTGTGCTCGTGAACTTTCAGGCGCAGTCGGAAAAGGTCACCACCGACAGCATGGTGGCGCGCCTGCTCGAATCGGTGTCCGTGCCCAAGTCTTCGCTCTGACCGGTATCTCCTGTGTCTGCTGCTCCGGCTGCCTTTCTCGACCCTGCGCTGCTTGCGAAGATCTCCGATCTCGCGCTGTTGGCGCGTTCCGTCGTGGACGGCTTCATGCACGGTCAGCATCGCTCCATGCGCAAGGGGTCGTCGCTCGACTTTGCAGAACATCGGTCGTATCAGCCGGGGGACGACCTGCGGCGCATCGACTGGCGTGTGTACGGCCGGACTGACCGGTTCTACATCAAGGAGTACGACGCCGACACCAATGCGAGCGTGCTCTTCGCGGTCGACACATCGGGAAGCATGAACTACGGCAGCGGCGCGGTCACGAAGTTCGCGTACGCGCGCATGCTTACCGCCAGCCTGGCCTGGCTCTCCAAGACGCAGGGCGACCGCGTTGGATTGGCGACGTTCACGCAGGAGCTCGTCGACGTCATCCCGCCGTCGGTGCGGCATCTGCAGCGCATGCTGCACACGCTGGCGGCGACCAGGGCAGGCGGACCGAGCCAGCTGATCACGTCGCTCGAGAAGGTAGGGTTGTTGTCACAGCGTGCCGGCATTCTGGTGCTGGTGAGCGATTGTTACGAGCAGCCCGACGCCGTCGGGCGCGCGGTCGACGCGCTGCGCATGCACGGGCACGATGTCATCGTGTTCCACGTAGTCGATCCGAGCGAACGCGACTTGCCCGGCGACGACGACACGACGTTCGAAGATGCCGAGACCGGCGCGCTGCTTCCACTCAAGCCGGCGGCCTTGCGCGACAAGTACAAGGCGCTCGTGACGGCACACCATGAGGCGCTGCAGTCGCGCTTCACCGCGGCCGGTGCCGATTACGTGCGCCTCGACACCAGCGAGCCACTCGATCGCGCGCTGCACAGCTATCTCGACGCGCGGCTGTCGCGCAGCCGGGTGCGCTGACGATGGGATTCCTCGTCCCGGCGTTTCTCGCCGCCATGGCCGCACTGGCCGTGCCGCTGCTGCTGCACTTGCGCCACCGCGATCGCGACAAGCCTCAGCTGTTCCCGTCGCTGATGTTCCTCGAGAAGCTGACTATCCGCACCGAACAACGGCAGCGGGTCAGCGACTGGCCGCTATTGCTTATGCGTCTCGCAGCGCTGGCGCTGCTCGTCTTTGCCTTCTCGCGTCCACTCTTCCGTTCGCAGCGCGCGCGTGCGGGCGATGCCCGCAGTCGCGCCGTTGTCCTGCTCGTCGACCGCTCACTGAGCATGGGCTACGAGGGCACGTGGGCCCGCGCACTCGATTCGGCGCGCGCCGTGATCGCGACACTTGGCAACAACGATCGTGTCGCCGTCGTGGCGTACGACGACATGGCGGAAACGCGTCAGCGTCTGACCACCGACAAAGCTGCGGCCGTCGCCTCGCTGGCGAGCCTTTCACCGCGGGCACGCGGTACCCGCCTCGCGCCGGCACTGCGCGTCGCACGCCAGCAGCTGCTCGATGCGCCGTTTGCCGCGGCCCAGATCGTCGTCATTTCCGACCTGCAACGCGCCGGAGCCGTAGGGGTTGCGGGCGTAGAACTCCCAACCGGCGTATCGGTGCGAGGCATTGTCGTTGGTCCTGAACGTTGGGAGAACAGCACCGTACACGCCATCGATGCGCGACGCGTGGTGAGTGGCGAGCGGACGCTACTTGCGGTGAAGGCGCGCCTGCAGCGTCACGGGGGAACGGCGCCGCAGGAGCGCACGGTGCGCCTCGTGCTCAATGGACGCGAAGCCGCCACACAACAGGTCACCCTTGCCCCAACCGGAGAAACGGTCGTCACGTTTGCGCCGGTGCCCGCGCCGGAAGGTGCCGTGGCGGTGCAACTCTCACTGTCGCCGGATGCGCTCGCCGCAGACGACACGCTGGTGGCCGTGGTGCCCCGCGACGATGACCTGCGAGTGACGCTCATCAACGGGGGCGCCGAAACGCTGTTCTTCGAGCGCGCGCTCGACATCGGACGCGCGCCGTCGGTCCAGCTGACACGCGATGCGAGCGCAGCGGCCCCCTCGGCGCGCACTGGTGTCATGGTGTATTGGGACGCCGTGCCTGGGAGCACCATTACCCCCTGGCTCGAAGCCGGCGGTGGGGCGGTGGTCGTGGTTGGTCGACGGCTTGGGGCACGCCGCGGCAGCCTGTCACCGCTCATACCGGCAACGGTGGCCGGCAGCGCGGACCGGCTGAGTGATCGAGGCGGCACACTACGCGATGTCCGCACGGAGCACCCGCTCTTCGCGCCATTTCGCGAGGTACCCGACGCACTCGGCGCGGTACGCCTCTTCCGATACGCTCGGCTCGACGCTGCGTCCGAAGGCGCCGTGCTCGCACGCTTTGATGATGGACTTCCCGCGGTTGTCGAGCGACGCGTCGGTCAGGGACGGGTTCTCCTGTTGGCGCTGCCGCTCGACAACAATGCTGGAGACTTCCCGCTGCAGCCTGCGTTTCTCCCGTTCGTGCGACAGCTGGTCATGCACGCCTCGGGGCGTGACGCGACGCCGCTCTGGCGCACCACGGGCGAGCGCTGGGCACTTTCCCGCGCCATCGCGTCGCCGGTGGTGGAAGCACCCGACGGAACACTTATTCGCCCGGTGGCCGATTCGCAGGGCACCGCGATTCCACTAACCGACGCCGGCGTGTACCGCGCGTACGCCGAACGTGTTGGTGGCGATGCGGTCAGTCTGCTTGCCGTGAACGTGCCCACGTCGGAGTCAGTCCTCACGCCAATGGACACCGCCGAGCTGTTGCTTGGCGTGCAGACCGGCGCGAACCGCTCGGGCCGCTCCGCCGACGCGCCGCAGTCCGACGAGGAACTCGAGCGTCGACAGTCGCCATGGCGCTTGCTGTTGCTGGCCGCGCTGTTGCTGCTGGTGCTGGAAACATTTGTCGCCACACGCGGTCGCCGTGGTACGGCGCGTCGTATCGTGTCACAGGCGCGGAGTCAGTCGTGAAGTCCACTGTGAGCTGTCCCATGTGCGTTCCCAGCAAGCCGGAGCACTACGCATGAGCCCCGATCGGCAGTTGCTCACCACGCTGGCAGCCCTGCGTCGGCAGTGGCGTCTGCGAGTGTTGCTCGAATCGCTCGTCTGGTTGGCCGTCGCGGTCGTGCTGGCCACAGTGGCGGCACTGGTCGTGATACGACTGACCGACGGAAGCGCCACCGGGCCCGTCATCGCTCGTGCATTCGGCTACCTGATGGTTGCCGGCGCGCTCGTGTATGGCCTACTCGTGCCATTGCTGCGTCGCGCATCGGATGAACGGTTTGCCTTGTACGTAGAGGAGCGGGAACCGTCGCTCAAGCAGGCACTCCTCACCGCGGTGCAGGAAGCGCAGCTCCCGGAACATGAGCGTCCGTCGCCATCGCTATCGGCACGACTCATGTCGCGTGCCGCAGCGGCCATTCGCCCGCTCGAAGCGCACATGGCGCTCGAGCGGCCTCGCATGATTCGCGCGGGACAGGCGTTTGCCGGTGTGTCCGCTGGCGCCGCGCTGACGTTGTTTTTCGGACCGCAGGCGGTGCGCGACGTGGCCCGGTTGCTGTTCGTGCCGTACAGCACCGCTCAAGCCGCGGTGCCGGTACGTATGCTTACGGTGACGCCCGGAAACACGAGCGTCCCGCGTGGCGGCGCCATCGAGGTGGAAGCGGCGCTGGTGGGCTTTACGGCGTCGATCGCGGAGCTCGTATTCCGGAGCGACAGCGCGGGCGAATGGCAGCGTTTGCCCATGGCCCCCGAGGCGGATTCGTCGCGTTTCGGTTCGCGGTTGTTCGACATCGTGCAACGCACTGAGTACTACGTGGAGTCGGCCGAGGTGCGCTCGGCGATCTTCACACTGACGGTGAACGATCTGCCGGCCGTCTCGCGCGTGTCGCTCGACCTGCAGTTCCCGTCGTACAGCGGATTGCCTGCCGAGCACATTGCTGATACGGGCGACCTGGCGGCTGTCGTTGGCACGACGGTGGTCGTACGCGCCAAGGTGACGCGCGCCGTCGCCGGCGGCACCCTCCGTTTCGACGATGGTCGTACAGTGGCGATGGCGCGCGAGAGTGACAGCACCGTCGTGGGGCGCTTCACCGTACAGAAGAGCGGCTTCTATCACGTCGATCTCGCGACGGCCGATGGCACCAGCGTCGCCGGCGGCGTGGAGTATGTCGTCGATGCTATCCCCGACCGCGCGCCCATTGTACGCATCGAGGAGCCCGGCCGCGACACGAAGGTGAGCAACACCGATGAAGTCACGATTGCCGTGCAGTCGTCGGACGACCTGGGAGTGCGCTCGCTCGAGCTGCGCTATCGCGTCAACGGCGGTGACGAGAAGCGGGTGACGATCTCGAGTGGATCGAGTCGCCCGCGCGACACACGCGGTGCACACACGCTCTTTCTCGAGGAGATGTCGCTGCAGCCCGGCGACCTGGTGGCGTACCACGCGGTCGCCAAGGATGGTGCGGGGCTCGTGGGGAGCAGCGACGTATACTTTCTCGAAGTGCGTCCCTTCGGGAAGGATTATCGGCAATCGGACCAACGCGCGCAGCAGCAACAGCAGGGTGGTGGTGGTCAACCGCAAGGCGATTCGCCCGACGGGTTCGTCGCGCGTCAGCGTGAAGTGGTGGCGGGCACCTTCAACTGGTTGCGCGACAGTGCGGCCACCAATGCCAAGCAGCGTCGCGAAAACATGACGACGCTGGCGATTGCCGAAGGGCGCTTGCGCGAGGACGTCGATCAACTGGTGAAGCGTTTGGCCGAACGAGGCGTGGCCGCGCAGGACACCAACTTCGCGAAGATTCGCGCGGAACTGCAGCAGGCCACCGTCGAGCTCAAGAGCGCCGAGGAACAACTGGGGCTAGTGCGCGGCAACGACGCCTTGGGGCCGGGACAGCGCGCCCTGCAGCGGCTGCAGCGTGCCGAGGCGCTGTATCGCGATGTGCAGGTGCAGATGGGCGGCGGCGGTGGCGGCGGCGGAGGCGGCGGGGGTGGCCAGCAGCGCGCAGAAGATCTCGCCGACCTGTTCGAGTTGCAGAACGACAAACAGCGCAACCAGTACGAGACGGTGCAGCAGCAGCGTGCGCAGGACGGCGCGCAGCCGCAGGTCGACGAAACGCTCGACCGGTTGCGTCAACTGGCGAGTCGACAGCAGCAGGAGAACGAACGGATGCAGCGCATGGCAGAAGCCATGCGGCAGCGAATGGCACAGGACGGTGGCGCGTCGGGGTCGTCTGCCGGTGGCGCGTCGTCTGGCGGTGCATCAGCCGGTGCGGCTGGGCGTTCGTCTTCAGGGAGCCCGAGCGGTGGCAACAGTGCGAGCGGTGTGCAGCGTGAGCTGGCGCGGCAGGCAGCAGAAGAGGCCCGTCGTCTCGAGCGCCTGGCACGCGAGGAGAACAACCAGGAGTTGCAGCGTGCCGCGCAGCAGTTGCAGCAGGCGGCCGACAACATGCGCCGCGCGGCGACCGGGTCATCAGCGCAAGGCAGCGCGGCGCTCGAGGAGTTGAACAGAGCGGCGCGCAATTTGGAGGGCGCGCGGGCGTCGGGCACCGCGCGTGGCATTCAGGAGCTCTCCGACAGGGCGCGCGATCTCGAGGCGCGTCAGCAGCAGATTGCTGAAGGCGTAGAGGAGATGCAGGGCGCATCGGTCGGCGAGCGTGCACAGCGTCAGCAGCAGCTTTCGCAGCAGAAGGACAAGCTCAGTGCCGATGTGCGTCAGCTGGAGATTGCTGCCGACAGACTGTCGCGTGCGGCGCGGCGCGAGCAGCCCAAGGCCGCAGGCCAAGTCGCCAGCGCCGCCGATGCCATTCGCGAAACACGCCTTGCCGACAAGATCGACTTCTCCAAGCAGGTTGCACGGAGCGGGAGCGCGGAGTATGCCGAGGCGTTCGAGAATCAGATTGGCGAGAATCTCCGCGATGTGTCGGAACGTCTGCGTAGCGCGTCGGGATCGCTGCAAGGCGAGTCTGCGTCACGCGGTCAGGAGCGGACGCTCGAGCGCACGCGCGATCTCGTATCGGGCATGGAGTCGCTGCGCGAACGCGTGGCGCAACGCGCACAGGGCCAGCAGGGCCAGCAGCAAGGCGGCGCACGCGGCGGTGCGGCACAAGGCGCAGCGCGTCCCGGTGGACAGCCTGGCAATCAGATGGGACGTGGCGGAGGTGCGATGCCTCCCGGGGTCACGCGCGCCGACGCTGAGCAGTTCGCGCGGGAAATGCGCATGCGCAGGCAGAGCGCCGAAGAAGTTCGCCGTGACGCCGCGGCGCAGGGCGTCGGCACGCAGGATCTCGATCGGGCAATTCAAGCGATGCGCGAATTCGAGAACAGCGGCGCCTTTGGCGATCCCAAAGGCGTAGAGCAGCTCCAGAGCGCGCTGGTCGAACGGCTCAAGGACTTCGAGTTCTCGCTCTATCGCGCCGTGGCCGGCAGCGCGGAAGGTCGCCCCGCGGTTGGCGCGCGGACGAGTGCGCCCGCGGAATATCGCCAGATGGTCGAGGAGTACTACCGATCGCTGGCCGGCGGAAAGAAGCGGGCGCCGTAAGCAGGTATCCCTGCGCTCCTGCTGTCTGTGTGGCTGCCGTCTGCTGTCTCGGCGCGATGCGGCGGGATCGCGCCGAGAACGCAGACGGCAGCCACACAGACGGCAGGGGCGCAGGAACGGCGGCGGCCTATCCCTCGCTCGCCGCCCACAGCTTGCGCGTCACACTGAGCAGCACAAGCCCGCTCACCACGAACACGCCCGTGAGCACCCAGGCATCGGTCACGCGCGACGGATCGCCCGACGCGTACAGGAAGTTGCCGATCGCGAAGAGCGACGACCAGATGACGACGCAGCCGGACAGCCACCCGATCATCGACGTGCCGATGCGATTCTCTTCGGCGACTTCGCGATCGCTGATGCCGGCTTCGGCGCGTTGCGCGGTCCATCCCGGCCCGGCGGGTTTCACCTTGCGTACGAAGCTGAGCAGCGTCGCGCGGTCCGTCTGCGGACCTACGAAGGCGGTAATGAGCCACGCCAAGGTCGTGATGCCCACCTGCACGATCGTGGTCGTGGCAAAGTCGGCACCGGTCATGAGACGCGGCACGGCGAGCGACGTGATCAGCGAAACGACCATGGCCACGATTTCGCACCACGCCGAGACGCGCCACCAGAACCATCGTGCGATGTACAATAGACCCGTGCCCGCACCGATGGACAGCAACACCTGAAACGCCTGCTGCGCGGAGCTCATCGTGAGACTCAGGAGCGCCGCAAAGACGTACAGCACGACCGTAGAGAGGCGTCCGGCATTCACGTAGTGCGAGTCCGGCGCATCCTTGCGCACGAAGCGGCGATAGAAGTCGTGCACCAGATACGACGACCCCCAGTTGAGGTGCGTGAGAATCGTCGATGAATTCGCGGCCAGCAGTCCACCAATCATGAGCCCCACAAAGCCCACCGGCAGAAACTTGAGCATGGCCGGGAACGCCGAATCGTGCCCAATGAGGGTAGGGTCAGCCGTGGGGAACGCCGCCTTGATGGAGGCGAGGTCGGGGTAGACGATGATCGAGCAGAGTGCCGTGATGATCCACGGCCAGGGGCGCAGGACGTAGTGCGCAATATTGAAGAACAGCGTACCACCCAACGAGTCTTTTTCGGACTTGGAGGCAAGCATACGCTGCGCGATATACGAACCACCGCCCGGTTCTGCGCCCGGATACCAATTGGCCCACCAGCTGATGGCGATGGGCAGAATGAAGATCATGAGCGCCAAATCCGACATGCTGAAGTTCGGCATCATGTCGAGAATGGGCTGACCGGTGCCGTTCTGCGTCGACATGACCGGCTGCGCATCACCAGCGCCCTGCACCACCTGCAACGTGGAGAGTCGCTCGACGAGCAACTTGAGCCCCAACCAGCCGTTCGCGTCGTTCCCCAAGCGGCGGCCAACCTCGACGAGCGAGAACCACGCCGCGGCAAACACGGCCGTCATCTTGATGAAGAACTGAATCATGTCGATGACGAGCACGCCCCACAGTCCGGAGTGCGCGGCGAACACCACGTTGAGCACGCCGGTGAGCAGAATCGTCTGCCACGGCGAGAGCCCGAACAGAATGTTGGCGATCTTGCAGGCGGCCAGCGTCACCATGCCCATGATGAAGCAGTTGAAAAACAGGCCGAGGTAGACGGCGCGGAACCCGCGCACGAGTGACGCCTCCTTGCCGGAGTAGCGCAGCTCGTAGAACTCGAGGTCAGTGAGCACGCCCGAGCGGCGCCAGAGGCGCGCGAAAAAGAACACCGTGGCGATACCGGTGAGCACAAAGGCCCACCACTGCCAGTTGCCCGCGACGCCGTAGCGTCGCACCTGCTCCGTCACCCAGTTGGGGGTGTCGGACGAGAAGGTCGTGGCGACCATGGACAGGCCGGCCAGCCACCAGGGGACGGAGCGGCCGGAGGCGAAGAATTCGGTGGTGCTCGACCCCGATCGCTTGGCCAGGAAGAGGGCGGGCACGAAGCAGACCAGAATCGTGATCAGGACGATGATCCAGTCGATCCAGGAAATGGTCATGCGGGGGTCACCGGGGACAGGAGGCGGGAATAGACAGGTACCATGAGGCGGGAATGTGGGGGGCGGTGACGCTGCGGGCAACGAGGTTGACACCGGAGGGACGAATTCGGTGCCCGTAGCCCTAAAGTCGTATCTGGCAGGGGCCGACCCTCGTTTCTGGAGGTCGTCTCGTCGGTCGATGTCGACCACGCCGTCCCCCACCGAATGTGGTCCCGCGTCACGGTCCCATGCCCCTCGATACCACCACTCGTATTCTCGCGCCATTCCTCGACCGCCTGACGGTCGAGGAACTCGATGCTATCCCCTACGGCGTCATTCAACTCGATCCCAACGGCGTGGTGCTGAGCTACAACCGCACGGAACGCGAACAGGCTGGCGGCATCCCGCGCCCGTTGGGCCAGGACTTCTTCCAGGACGTGTGCCCCGGGGCGCGGATTCCGGCCTTCTTCGGCCGATTTGAGGAGGGCGTGCGCGACGAAAAGCTGGACGCGACGTTCGCGTTCACGTTCACCTGCGCCCCGTCGCCGCGACGGGTGCTGCTGCGCATGTACTACTCGGTGCGCTCGAAGTCGGTCTGGGTGTTCGTGGCCAAGCCCGATGGCTCACCGCTCATGGCGCCTGCTGCGGCAGCGTGAACTGCCCGTTGGGAGGCACGAGCGCCTTGGCGGTCCATTTCACGCCCCGCTTGTTCACCATCGTGACTTCATCGAGCGCCGTGTAGCGCGCGTGCACCTCGGCCCAGATGGCATCGTTGCGCTCCTTGCCGTGCATGGAGATCAACACCACCCCGTCGGGGGTGAGGAACTGCTCGTAGCGCTGCAATCCCTTCTGCGTCTCGTGCAGATAGTAGATGCTTTCGTTGAAGACGATGACATCGAAGCGTTCCGTCGTGGTGAACTCATTCATGTCGCCGACCACGAAGCGCGTGTCTGCGTTGTTCTTGTGGGCCGCCTTCTGAATGGGTGCTTCGAAGTCCACGCCAAGATACCGGCCTGCGGCGCCGCGCAGCTGCTCCTGAAAGACACCCTCGCCGCAGCCGACGTCGAGCACGCTGCCACCCGGCTTGAGATAGCTGACGTAGCCGGCCAACACGCAGTGGTGCGCCAGTTCGTCGAGGTTGCGCAACCAGTCCCAGCCCCCTTCGGTGTACTCGCGATTCCAGCGGCTCTCGCGGTCGACGCCAAGCGCCTTGCGGACACCGCGCGCGAGGCGGGCCGTGAGCGGCAACGCAGAAGTATCGGCGCCGATGGCCGGCGTATCGGTGGGGTGCTGTTCACTCATGGGACGGCTTCGTCAGAAGAAGGATGGTACGTCAGGAAAACGACGGGGTAAGGAACATCTTGGTAAGCTTGGTGCGCAGCCCCCACGGCGGCAGTGGGCCGCCCACGCTCATGCGTCCCAATCGAAAGGGATTGGTCCGCGCGCCATTGGCCCAGCGCTTGAGCGTAAGCGCGCCGCGGTACCCCGCCCGCTGCACACGCGCGAGCGTGTCCGGATCGTGCGAGCCATACGGGAACGCCACGCTGTCGCACGCGACGCCAAGCAACTGCTCCAGATCGTGCTTGGCACCGGACAACTCTTCCATCGCGTCCGTCTCATTGAGTCCGCGTACACGACGGTGGTGCCGGGTGTGCGCGCCGATGTCGTGGCCAGCGGCAAGGAGACCGCGCAGCGCGGTCGCGTCGAGCAGTGTGGCCGGCGGCGCGTTCGGATCCCAGACGTTGCGGCCGCCCACATAGCCGGACACGGCAAACACCGAGCATGGCCACCCGTACACATCGAGCGCGGGCACGGCGTGCGTCACCACACTGGCGTACGCGTCGTCGAAGGTGATGGCAATGGGCTTGGCCGGGAGCAGTCGTTCGCCACGTTGCCACGCCAGCAGGTCGCGCACGGTCACGCCCGTAAACCCCGCGCCATGCAGGCTCGCCAGATGGCCGGCGAAGAGTGCAGGCGTTACGAAGTTCGTGTCATCGGCCGCGCCCGCCGACGGCGTTTCGATGCGGTGATAACAGAGAATGGGGACGCGCATGCGCCCCTATGCCCGCTGTACGAAAGGCGGGTCCTCGGCGAGGTCGACGACGGCGGCCGCATCGGCGGCTTTGTGTGAGGCCCCGCTGTGCGCGTACGAAATGGCGCAGGCCTTGCGTTGGCCATCCCAAAGCAGCGCGTATTTGCTGAAGGCACACCACGCGTGCACCATGCAGAAGACGAAGCCACGCCACCCTTCGCGCCACATGCCTTCGAGCAGGTACGTCTTGACGAAGCGCCATAGCGGGTTGAGTAGCAGTTGCGACGCGCGCACCCGCTTGCCGCGATGACGGAGATCTTCGGCGCCCCACACCGAATAGCGGACCGCCTTCTCCAGCTGATGGGCGAGGTCACGATACGACTCGTGCTCGAGCCGGCCAGCGAGCGTGGCGACCGGACCATCGACGTCGAGGCGCTCATGCACCTTGTGCGTCGTCCAGCGATGGACGCTGGGAAAGAGTCGCACATGATAGTCACGCGCCCATCCACCGCGATCGAAGGACGCCCCCAAATACCGGTTGCGCAGGTGCACGCGGTACGCCGCCGCCGCAGGCGCCTCGACGGCCTTCGTGATGGCCGCCTGCAACTCGGGGGTGACCCGCTCGTCGGCGTCGATGGAGAGAATCCACGGATGACGCGCCACATCGATGCCCGCGTTCTTCTGCGCACCGATGGTAGGGCCGCACGCTTCGATGACCCGCGCCCCAAAGCGACGCGCAATCTCGATGGTGTTGTCCGTCGATCCGGCATCGGCGACGATGACGTCGTCGGCCCACATGACCGATGCGAGACACGCCGGAAGGCGGTCTGCTTCGTTGAGCGTGGGGATCACGACGGAAACAGGAACGACGCGAGCAGTCACGGGCAAGGGCTAAAGGATACACGACCTGCGCAACAACAACGACCTCATGTGTCAGTACACATTGACGTACTCTTCTCCCCCCTGCGCGGTTCCTTTCTGGTGAACCCGGAAATCTGTCGCGTCTCAACCCGCGAGCAAGCGCAAGACTGTCGTCTAAACGCGGACTGACCTGCGGTTCGCGTTCACTTGGTTCAGTACTGAGACAGTGTGCGTGCATTCGAGCAACGGGAACATCACAACCACCGGCGCACCGTCGCGCAATAGCGCGCGTACTCCACCGGAAAGGCGGTGCGCAAATGCGCTTCCTCGCGTTGCACGACGTACACGAACAGCAGACGCAGTACGATCGGGAGGAGCAGCAGCGCACCGACCGAGTGCAACAGCAACACACCGCCCACGTAAAACGTGGTCATGCCCACGTACATGGGATTGCGCGTGTGCGCATACACGCCGCTCGCCACCAGCGTCGACGCGGAACGGTTTGGATACACCGCCGTGCGGTGCCGGCGAAACGAAATGATTCCGGTGTATACCACCGCCAGCCCTACGACGCCGAGCGCGACGCCAAGCACTTCCCAGAGGCGGTGCCCCGACGGCACCCAGCCGGCGGGAATGACCCGGTCGATCAAGACCCCCGCGCCCAACCCGGCCACAAAGAGGGCCGGTGGCGGGAATTTCACCGCAGGGCCGAGGTCCGGCTGAGCATCGTGCGTCATGCGTCGTGCGTCATGCGTCGTTCGTCATGCGTCGTTCGTCATGCCGGTGAATGTACCGCGTCAGTCTCCCGGCAACATCGCCCACAGCGCGGGGCGTCCCACATTGCAGTGCACCGCGCGTGAGAGCGGTGTGAGCGCTCCCCAGCCCAACCACAGGACGTGCCGGGCCAGATGATGCGCGTGCACGGCACCAAGCGGTGCCGAGGGAGTCGCCAGCCGCGCGATACGGTTGGCGCGCGACGGGACCGGATGAAAAATGCGCTCGACATGCAGCGCGCGCGTGGGTTCGTCGTCCTGCCACTTGTCGAGCAGTTCGATACCGGTGCGTACGTGAGCGACGCCGTGCACGGCGGCGGTGCTGCAATCGGCGGCATACACCGCCGCG
The DNA here is from genome assembly GCA_023910675.1 of Gemmatimonas sp. GTDB lineage: Bacteria > Gemmatimonadota > Gemmatimonadetes > Gemmatimonadales > Gemmatimonadaceae > Gemmatimonas. The sequence goes on along the minus strand of JAAVWC010000015.1, from coordinate 40,094 downwards.
CGAGATGCCGTGGGAAGCACGAGCACGCCCACGAAGGCCCATAGCGTCATCCCCGCCATGATCGTGACCAAGCCGGCGGCCGTGGCGGGAGTGGCGGCGGTGGCGAGCAGCACCACCCCGAACCCCGCCGTGTTCCAGGCCACGGCGCCCACGACGCCGCGCGTATGTGCGCCGCTGGCGGCAATCAACTGCCGACGCGCCAGCTGTGCCGAAAGAACGTCGACGGGGAGCATAGCCCAGCGACACGGCACCACGAGCGTGCCCGGCAGCACCCCGCTCCACCCGCCAACGAACCCCTCGTCGGCCGTATCCAGCACCTGCACCCGCGCCACCGGAATGCCGGCCCTTTCCGCCGCTTGGGCCACCACCGGCGGCATCGGGACGCGTTCCAGGCGGGCAATGACACGCGCCAGCGGCCCCCGAAGCTGCGCCAGCACGAACTGCACGCCCACGAACACCATCACTGCGGCCAGCACACCGCCGCTGCGCGCCGCGACCATGAGCGCGGTCCCCGTCAGCATCCACACGACCCACTGGACCGCTACGCCCCGAACCCAAGTTCCGAACCAGCTGGGGGCATTATCGCGGCGCCGAACGACCCACGCCCCGCCTACCAAATCGAACAGAAAGAACAGGCCGAACACCAACAGAAAGAACAGCCCCACCGCGAACATGGAGCGTGCAACCGCTGTCTCGGTGGTGGTCGGGAAACCCGCCGAGGGAATATCGAACACCAGCAGGCAGCCGGCAACGAGCACGGCGGTGCCCACGCCGGAGATGCCGAGATACAGTCGTGACCGCGCGTAGGTCAGAGCGCCGAAGCCGGCGCGGGAGGACGTCATGGGTGTTGTCATGGGGAGGTAACGCGTCGGTACAGATTTTGGTTTTCGCCATTTTTCGGGGGTGATGCCGCTCGCGTTTTCGTCGGGGAGCGGTAGGCTATGGCATGGACCGTCGACTCTTCGTTTCCGACCTCGCCCGCTACGCCGCGCTCTGCGCCGTCGTCCCCAACGTGTGGCGCGTGACCAGCCGCCCCCGCTTTGCCGACGACCCGTTCCAGTTGGGGGTCGCCTCGGGCGATCCCACCGCTTCCGGCGGCGTACTGTGGACGCGCCTCGCCCCACGGCCCCTCGAACCCGAAGGGGGAATGGACGGGTTACGCACGACCGTCACCTGGGAAGTGGCCGACGACGAAGGCTTCACCAAGATCGTGAAAAAGGGCACCGCCACTGCGGCACCGGAGCTGTCGTACAGCGTGCATGTCAATCTCGACGGCCTCCCCGCCGATCGCTGGTACTTCTATCGTTTTCAGTCCGGCGGAGCCACCAGCAACGTGGGACGCTTCCGGACCGCGCCCGCCGAGGGCTCGCTCACGCCGCTCTCGCTCGGCGTGGCGTCCTGCCAGCACTGGGAGCAGGGACTCTTCACCGCCCTCGGCCACCTCGCGCACGAAGAGATCGACCTTGTGACGCATCTTGGCGATTACATCTACGAATACGCCGGTAACCCGCGCACGGTACGTACGCACGCCGGTCTCGAAATCCGCACCGTAGACGATTACCGCCGCCGCTACGCGCAATACAAGACCGATCCGCATTTGCAGGCCGCGCACGCGCGGTGTCCGTGGGTCGTCACGTGGGACGATCACGAAGTCGACAACAACTACGCCGGACTGGTTGGCGAGAACGGGTTCGAAAGCGTCGAGCAGATGCGTACTCGTCGTGCGGCCGCGTATCAGGCCTGGTGGGAGCACCAGCCGGTGACGGTGCCGCGTGCGCAGTCGTGGGCGGATCTCAACATCACGCGCAGCATCAATTGGGGGGCGCTCGCCCGCTTCTGGGTGCTCGACACGCGCCAGTATCGCGATGATCAGGCGTGCAACGACGGCACGCAGCTCATGTGCGATGCCGCGCGCGACCCCCGTCGCGGCTTGCTCGGGGCCGCCCAGGAGCAGTGGCTCACCAATGGACTTGGCGCGTCGCGCTCACACTGGCAGGTGTTGGCGCAGCAGATCATGATGGCGCCCTATGATGCCGCTCCGGGCGCCGACGTCCGCGTGTCGATGGATCAGTGGAGCGGCTACCCGGTGGCGCGCGACCGACTGCTGAACGCAGTCGCGAAGCGCGCCCCCAACCGGACCGTGGTGCTCACCGGCGACATTCACACGAGTTGGGTGAACGAACTGCACAGTGATTTCTCGCGTCCCGACAAACCGGTGGTGGCGGCGGAATTCGTGGGCACGAGTATCTCGTCGGGTGGCGATGGTGCGGCGGTCACCGTGCAGCGCTTCGACGCCATGAAGCGCGAGAACCCGCACCTCAAGTGGTTCGAAAATCGCCGTGGCTACTTCAAGTGCACGGTCAACGCAGACAGCTGGACTACCGATTATCGCAGCGTAGCGTTCGTGGAGAAACCGGATGCACCGGTAACGACCTCGAGTTCGTGGCGCGTGACACACGGCAAGCCAGGCATCATCGCTGTTTAGCGCGGCGGTGTCGCGGTTGGCAGCATCATCGACGTGAACTCGCGCGTGTGCATGCGTCCACCGCCGCGCAGCTGTTGAATCACATCGTCCGCACGATCGTCGTCACAGCCGACGGACCGCAGGCTATGATACGCCATGCCGAACGCGAGTTCACGCTCGCCCATGAGTGCCTTGCTCACACCAAGCTGCTCGAAGAACTCCTGTTCGGTGTCGGCGTGTGTACGCACGATGATGTCGATGTCGGCGTTCTTCGCTCGTGCCAACTCGATGATGTGGCGGGCGTGATACGGATCGGGGGACGCAATCACCAGCAAGCGGGCAAACTCGGGACGCGCATGCTCGAGAATACCGGGGCGCGTGGCGTCGCCGTACACCGCCGTCACGCCCAATGTCCGCATGGCATCGACCACCCGGCGGTCCTGATCGATGGCAATGAACGGTTCGCCAATGCGCTGAAAGGCTTCACCGATGGTGCGCCCCACGCGCCCGTAGCCAATGAGTATGGCGTGATTCGCCGGCGTGGCCATCCAGAGGTCGGTCGTCACCAGACGAGGCGCCTTCTGTCGTTCCAGGCGATCGAGCAGCGTGGGAAAGCGCGACAGCCCGCTGTCGATCTTGCTCACCACCCAGAACAGGAACGGATTGAGCACAATGGTGCACAACGCGCCGACCAGAATGAGGCTGCGCCCTTCGTCGCTGAGTACGCCGAGGTTGACGCCGAGCGCCGCCAGCATGAACGAAAACTCGCCGATCTGTCCGAGGCTCGCGCCCAGTCGTAGTGAGGCGCCGAGCGGATGGCGCAACAGCACCATGAGGATCGTCGACACGACGGTGTTACCCAGCAGAATCACCCCGACCGTGGCGGCGACTTTGAGCGGCTGCTGCAGCAACACCTGCGGGTCGAAGAGCATCCCCGCCGACACGAAGAAGATGACCGCAAAGGCATCCTGCATGGGGAGCGCGTCGGCACCCGCGCGATAGCTCAGGTCGGACTCGCTGATGACGACGCCGGCCACGAATGCCCCAAGGGCGAACGAGACCCCGAACAACGCCGCCGCGCCCACCGCGACGCCCACCGCCACCGCCAGGACCGCCAGCGTAAAGAGCTCACGTGACCCGGTGCGCGCGACATGCGTAAGCAGCCACGGCACCGCGCGGCGGCCAACAGCCGCCATGAGCAGAATGAAGGCGGCCACCTTGATGACCGTCATGGCGACGACCTGCGCGAGGGCGATGCCATGCGATGCCCCGCCGCTGGCGCTACCACCCACCGCTTCGAGCACCGCCGGCAGCAGCACCAGCGCAATCACGACAAACAGGTCTTCGACGACCAGCCACCCCACCGCAATACGGCCGTCGACCGAGTCGAGGAGATTGCGGTCTTCGAGCACGCGTAGCACCACGACGGTCGAGGCCACCGACAACGACAGTCCGAAGACGATGGCACCGCCCGCCGCCCATCCCCACGAGCGCGCGAGCGACGTGCCCAGCGCGAGGGCGACGAGCATCTGCAGCAACGCACCGGGAAGCGCGATGCGCCGCACCTTCATGAGATCGCCCGGGGAGAAATGCAGCCCTACGCCGAACATGAGCAGAATGACGCCGATGTCGGCCAACTGGCCCGCCAGTTCCACGTCGGCGACGAACCCCGGTGAATGGGGGCCGAGTGTCATGCCGGCGAGCAAATAGCCCACGAGTGGCGGCATGCGCAGCTTCGCGGCGATCAGACCGAACACGAACGCGACGCCGAAGGCGCCGGCCAGTGTGACGAGGAGGGCGGTCTCTGGGTGCATGCTGCAAACTACTGCCGAGCCGTTCCCTGTCGTACCTCGGTGTGCCAGATGGCGATTACCTCATCGGCCATGCCACCGGGCGCGCCGCGGCGGTGGCTGCCGCCCCGCGTCAACGATCGAGAAGCGCGAGCAGCGCGAACGTCGCGAGCCAATGCTCGCCCATGTAATCGCCGGCCACGTGCGGCGGGCTCGCGAGTCGTAACGCGAGGGAGAAGGGCGTCGAACCAGGGGGCGAAGGCAGCGCGGTCCAACACCAGACGCATACACTCGGCTTCCATGAGCGCCGACGACAGAAAGTCGTCGCCTCCAGGCTCCCACGCCTGACAGTCGCGGTCGTTGAGGAACCAGCGCTGCGCCGCGTCGCGTACCATGGCCGACAGTGCCGTGTGGCCGGCGGCATCGGCATACTCGAGTGCGAGTCGAACCGCGAACGCCGAATTGAAATGCGTACCCACCCGAATGGGATAGGTGGCCTTTGGCAGAAAGGCCATGAAGCGGCCCACGAACACATCGGTGAGTGGCTGCAGCACCGCTGCCCACCGCCGGCCGGCGTCGTGATCATGTCGGTCCAACTCGGCTTGCAGCGCGAGAATCCACGCCCATCCGTACGGGCGCTCGAAGCCAGCGCGGGACGGATGCGCCGCATACTGCACTTCGGCATGCATCTTTTCCGCCGTGCACTGCGACTCGAAGAGCGCGTGAATGCGCGCCCGCGTGTCATCGTGCGGGTCGCGTGCGAGCGTGGTGCGATACAGCGTCGCCAGCAGCCAATAGCCGTGCACGCACGAATGCCAGTCGAAGCTGCCGTAGAACACCGGATGCAGCGCGGCCGGCCCCATGGCATCGCCATCGTTCAGCAACACGTGGTCGAGCTTGTTGGGATACTCACGCTGCACGTGCGACAACGCGAGCTGCGCGAAGTGGACGGCGGTGGCGTGGTCGAGCACGGGGAGTGTCATCTGGACGGCGGTTACCGTGGAAACGCGAAGAGCGAAAGCAGCACGATGTTGGCCGCGAGCAGGATGAGGGCCGTGGGGAGCTGCGCCTTGATGACACCGTAGCGATCGTGCAACTCGAGTAATGCGGCAGGCACGATGTTGAAGTTGGCCGCCATGGGTGTCATGAGGGTGCCGCAGAAGCCCGATAGCATGCCAATGGCCGTCACGATCACCACGTCGCCGCCGTACTGCTGCACGACCAGCGGCAGGCCGATGCCGGCGGTCATGACCGGGAAGGCTGCAAACGCGTTGCCCATGATCATGGTGAACAGCGCCATGCCAATGGCATATGCTGCCACCGCGGCCACTGGTGAGCCCAGCGGCAGATACGTGGTGGCGAGGGTGCTCACCACCTTCCCGACCCCCGCAGCGGCAAAGACGGCGCCGAGCGCGGCAAGCGATTGCGGCAGCACCGCCGCCCATCCGACGCTATCCATGAGCCGACGGGCTTCGACAATGGGGGCGGCGGCCGGTGGCCGCAGCATGATGAACCCGGTGAGTAGCCCCAACACTGTCGCCACGCCGAGCGCGATCTGCGTGACCTGTTTGGGATCGACGAGCGGATGCCCGTTGAGCGTGAGGTCCTTGAGCAGCAGGCTGCCGAGAAAGGTGGCAAAGGGCACGACCAGCACCGGAACGAAGAGTCGATTGCCATAGCGTTGCGCCGATGTGGCGCGTTGCGGTGCGGTGACCGATTCGCGCGTGCCTTGCCCCAGCCCGGCGGCTGCAGTGGCCACCATGACGATCACCAAGAGACCACTCGCGAGACTGCTGATGTACGAGCCGGCAAAGAAGAGCAGCGCGTACACACCCCAGAACAGCGTATTGCGCCAGCGACGCGGGTTGCTGTCGTCGCGCGCGTTCACCAGCGCGATACCACCGGTGAGCAGCCCCATGAGCACGTAGATCGCTTCGAGCGTGATCATGCGCGTGGCTCCGAACTGACGTAGCTCTCGCGCTCGGCGCGCACGGCGCTCGTGATGTCACGATCGAGCAGTAGCAGGCGCGCCCCGTGCACGACAAACGCAACGATCGCCGTGGGAATGGCCCATCGCGCCAGCTGCAATGGCTCCACGACAATGCCGTTCTGCTCGAGGAATGCACGAATGAGCAGAATGGAGCCGATGGCCACGAAGACATCTTCGCCGAAGAACATCCCCACGTTGTCGCTCGCCGCGGCCATGCTCTTGATGCGCTCGCGCGTGTGTGTGGGCAACGCGCCATGTGTATTGTCGGCGGCTCCTTCCGCCATGGGGGCCACCAGCGGCCGTACCATTTGCGCGTGTCCGCCAAGGGAAACCAGGCCGAGCGCCGATGTGGCCTGCCGAAGCGCGAGATAGACCAGCAAGACGCGTCCGGCCGTCGCCGCCTGAATACGGCTGATGACCTCCCGCGAGCGCTCCTTGAGCCCCGAGCGTTCGGCAAGCCCGATGACCGGCAGCGCGAGCCACACGATGGCGATGTACCGGCTGTCGACGAATGCTTTGCCGAAGGCGGCGATGACGTCGGGGAGCGACTGGCCACTGACGAGCCCCGTGGCCACGCCGGCGAGTGTCACCACGAGCAGCGCATTGAGCCGCAGCGCGAATCCCACGATGACGATGAGAATTCCGATCAGGGGGAGCATGGCGTCCACGTTACTTCGCAAACCGGTCCCGCACCATGGAGCCGCACGAGACATCGCGGTACCTTTCCGCTCTGGTTTCCCTCTCATTGGCCATCGCCAGGTCCGCATGTCGCTGCGTTTCCCTTCCGCTCTCGTCCTCAGCGTGTGCACGCTGCTCACGACCGCCTGTATGTCGGGCGGTCGCGCGGCCTACATGCCCGCGTTGCAGGCCGAGCCCGCACTTCGCGTGTACGACACGAAGGCGCAGAAGTTCATCCCCTTCGCGCAGCTGGCGACGGCGATCGCGTCGAAGGACCTCGTGTTCTTCGGGGAGCAGCACAACGATCCCGCCACACATGCGGCGGAGACGGCGGTGCTTGCCGCACTAGGTGAGCGTCGGTCACGCGTCGTGCTCACCCTCGAGATGTTCGAGCGGGACGTACAGCCTGTCCTCGATCAGTATCTGGCTGGCACGATTTCCGAGGAGAAGTTTCTCGCCGCAGCCCGTCCGTGGGACAACTACACGGCCGACTATCGCCCCATGGTGGAGCTTGCCCGGGTCCGCGGATGGCCGGTGGTGGCGGCGAATGTCCCGCGCCGCCTGGCGAGCGCCGTCAGCCGACGCGGCTTGGCCGTACTCGACACGATGAACGCGCGTGATCGTGGCTACATGGCGCGTGAGCATTCGTGCCCGAAAGACGCGTACTACGCGAAGTTCGCCGAATCGATGCAGGGGCACAGCGCCGCCGGCGGACCGCCCACTGCGGCCGACCAAGCGGCTATGGCGCAGATGACCGATCGCTTTTACGAAGCGCAGTGCGTGAAGGACGAAGCGATGGGTGAAGCGATTGCCGACGCGTTCACGCGGTCACCCAAGGGCACGGTGATCTTTCAGGTGGACGGCGCGTTTCATAGCGACAACGGACTTGGTACCGTCGAGCGCGCCCGCCGCCGACTCCCCAAGGCGTCGAGCGTCGTACTGAGCGCCATTCCCGTGGACGATCTCTCCAAGGCCAACGGCGACGACAAACGCAGCACGGCCGACTACCTGCTCTTCACGCGCGCGCCAAAGAAGTAACCGCGCTACGACGCGTCTTCGTTCTCGTCGCGATAGCCGCGTTCGAGCAGAAACGCCCGGACCTTTTCGGGGTTGCGCTCCACTTCGAGCGACCCCGGACGCAGCCCGGTGCGAATGAGCATGCCACGGCCGACGCTCGAGGCCACCACGAACGCGTCGGTGGTCACGCACACCACTTCGGCGGTTTCGGACAGCTGCCCCGGATGGCCGGAGAAGACCATGGCCGAGCTGTCGGAAATGCCGTCGGCTTTCACGGGACCATGCGGCTCACTCCAGCTCATGCCGGTGAAGAGCACGATATCGTTGTTGCCGTCGATGAAATCTTCGACGGGGACCCCGGAAATGCCGGGGTCGTCGACGACTTCAGCGCGAATGCGGTAGGCGTCGAAGAGCCCTTCCACATCGGCGGTATCGAGGCCGACGCGCACGAACCGCCCATCGCGGAGCACGATGGTGAGCTCGTGTTCGGCGGTTGCCAATCCGCGCCAGGCACCACGCAACGTGCGCAGAGCTTCCATGGTGTCGGCGGTGGCCTGAAAATGGTATTCGCGCACAAGACGTCCCGGATGAGTACGGGGCGAAATCTAGCCTCTGATTTCTCAGAATTCAGGCCTGAGTTCTGAGAGCTGCGAGCTCAGACCTCAGAACTCAGTTCCGGATAGGCGTGAGAGTCGAGGAACGCAGAAGCGAGCAGCCAGGACCCGCGGTGGCGGTTTCCCCAACCGCCGGTCCTCGCTGCTCGCCTCTGCGTGACTCGACTCTCACGCCTATCAAAAGCTGATCTCTGAGCTCTGAGTTCTCTGCTCTCAGTACTCAGTTCTGACCGTTACTTCCCCTCGTCGTCGAGCTGGAAGCCGAAGGGGTTCCCCCCGCCTGCCGCCCCCGTGTTCTCGACGCGCAGCATCTGCTTCTGCACGGTCGTGCCGATCTGCAGCACGATGCCGTAGTCACCGGTGGTGGCGGCCGAGTTGCCACCGCCGAAGCCGCCGAAACCACCGCGGCCCTGTGCCGGCACGGGCAAGCCGATCAGATCGAACACCTTCCGCACCGCCGGGTTGCTGCCGGCGTTCTGGAGCTGCGCCGCACGCTGCTGCAGCTCAGCCACATTGGCCTGCGGGCCGCGGGCGGTCGCTTCCGCGGGGCGTTCGCAGAACGTCTCCCACTGCGTCAACGGACGCTCGCACGGGCCCTGGGCGCCTCGTCCACCGCCGCCACCGCCGCCACGGAAGTTTCCGGCGCCGCCCACCGGGTTGAGCAGCTGCTTGGCGAGGGCGAGGGCGGTGCTGTCGTACTTGGCCTTCGTGAGCGAATCGAGCACCTGCGGCATGCGCACCGCGCGCAGAATGCTGTCACGCTTTTCGCTCGCCGACAGCGGCGCACGCGGCGCCGGACGGCCATTCACGGTGAAGTTCCACGATACCGTGTGCAGCCCCACCGTACCGGGCCCGGAGATCGTGGACACCGTATCGCCGACCGCGTTCAGCACGCTGATGCGCGCCGGCGCACCGGCCTGCGTGATGCGATACGTGATGTTCGCGCCGTACGCCGGATTAGGCGTCGCGAAGAAGCCCTGCGCGTTGCCGTTCCCCGACGCGCCACGGAGCGGTTCTTCGCCCCACTGGAACGCAGTCCGCGGCTGGAACAGATGCACCGGTTTGGCGGCCACCGCCTTGTTCATCTGCTGCAGCGCCGACACGTCGACAATCCAAAAACCACGGCCGTGCGTGGCAGCAATGAGCTCACGATCGCGCGGATGAATCTGCAGATCGTACACCGGCACGCTCGGCAGCCCCGACGCCAGCTTCGACCACGTGGCGCCACGATCGATCGAGGCGTACACGCTGAGCGAGCTGCCCACGTACAATACGTCGGCGTTGGACGGGTCTTCGCGCACGACATGCAGGAAGTCGGCGTTCCCGTCGGCGGGCAGATTGTTCACGAGGCTCGTGAAGGACTTGCCGCCATCCTTGGAGACGAACAGGTAGGGCTTGAAGTCGCCGTTGCGATGGTTGTCGAAGGCCACGTACACGACGTTCGCGTCGAACTTCGACGCTTCGATGCGCGTGACGTACACTTCGCCGTTGTTCGGCAGCCCGGTGATGCGCGGGGCCAGGTTCTCCCACGTGGCGCCATCGTTGCTGCTCTTCCACACGTTGCCATCATCGGTGCCGGCATAGAGCAGGCCAGGCTTGGCCGGGCTCTCTTCGAGCGCGACCACGGTGCCATACGTTTCGGCGCCGGTCGCGTCGAGCGTGATACCGCCAGTGAGGCGAAGCGCCGTATCGAGCTTGGCCGTGAGCCCCTTCGACAGGTCGGGAGAAACGATCTGGAGCTCTTCCCCGCGCTTGTTCGACTTGAGCACGCGGTTGCCGCCGAAGTACACCACCGACGGGTTGTGCGGTGACAGGAAGAACGGGGTGTTCCAGTTGAAACGCAGCGCGAGATCGGCCGAGTCCTTCGCCTGCCGCTTGCGCAGCGCGGCAATGGCGGTGTTCTGCGTCTTCGTCGCCGGCGTGAGCGGGTCGCCGCGCACCGTCGCGATCGAGTCTTCCCACTCCTTGTACTTGGCCTGCCACGACGGCTTCTGGAAGGCGTAGCGCTCACCGGTCTTGAGGTTGAGCCGCGACGCGTTGCCGCCCTGCGACTCACCGTACACGACGCTCGGATCGGTGGGATCCATGGCCGCGTAGAAGCCGTCACCGCCGGCGATGGTGAACCAGTAGCCGAGGCTCGTCTGATTCACGCGACGCTTGCTGGGGCCGCACCACGTGCCGTTGTCCTGCGCACCGCCGCAGATGTTGTACGGCACCGCCATGTCGTACGCCACTTCGTAGAACTGCCCAATGGGCAGGTTCTGCATCTGCGCGAAATTGCCACCGGCGTCGTACGTGATCGCGATGCCGCCATCGTTGGCCAGGAACCAGCGCTGCGGATCGTTCGGATCGATCCAGATGCCATGATCGTCCACGTGCACGTTCTGCGCGGCGTTGCGCGACGTCTTGCCGCCGTCTTCCGACAGCTGCAGTTCCGTGCTCGAGAAGTAGACACGATTCGGATTCTTCGGATCGCTGCGCACCTGTGAGTAGTAGAACGGACGCACGTTGATGTTGTTCATCTGCGCCCACGTGGTGCCGCCATCGGTGCTCTTGTACAAGCCGTTGAGCTTCGGCGAACGCTCTCCGACAATCGGCCCCGTGGTGTTGCTCGCCGCTTCGATCATCATGTACATGACGTCGGGGTTGGCGAGATTGATGTCGAGGCTCATGCGCCCCTTGTAGCCGGCCGGGAAGCCGTTGCCCTTCACTTCCGCCCACGTCTCACCGCCGTCGGTGCTCTTCCACAGCGCCGAGCCCGGCCCGCCGCTGAAGAGCGAGTACGGCGTGCGCCGGCGCTCCCAGCTCGTCGCGAACACGACGTTGGGGTTCTTGGGGTGGATGGCGACGTCGACGAAGCCGGCCTTGTCACTGATGAACTTGACCAGCTTCCAGTTCTGCCCGCCGTCGGTCGTCTTGTACAGACCACGGTCCGGATTGGAACGCCACGCCGCGCCGAGCGCGGCAACGAACACGACGTTCGGGTTGGTCGGATGCACCGCGATGCGCCCGATGTGCTCGGTCTTCTCGAGGCCCATGGGCTTCCAGGTGAGGCCGCCGTCGGTGCTCTTGAAGATGCCGCCGCCAGGCTCGATGGAATTGCGCGAGTTGGGCTCGCCCGTGCCGGCCCATACCTGCTGCGTATCGGTCGGCGCAATGGCCAGCATCCCCATGGAGATGATGCGCTTGTCGTCGAACGTGGGACGCCAGGTGATACCGTTGTTGGTGCTCTTCCAGATGCCGCCGCCGGCCGCCGCAACGAAAATCGTTTTGGACGGGCTGGGGATACCGACGACGTCGGAGAGGCGGCCCATGAAGTTGGCCGGGCCTACGGTGCGCCAGCGCATGCCGGCGACCGTCGCCGAATCGAGCGCCTGGGCGCCCAGAGCCGTAGCGAGCAGCGTGCCGTGCAGCGCGAGCCCACCGGTCACCGCGGCCAGCCGCGGGACGAAGCGTGAAGGGGACATGATCAGGAAAGGAGGGAACAGGGGAGGAAACATCAGGACGTTTACGTATTGAGAACGTGCTCCGCCACCTGCACGTTAAGAATCTATGATTCCAACTTCCGGTATTGCCGCCTACGACGCGGCTTCGCCCCTCGCCCCCTGGCGGTTCGACCGCCGCGATGTGGGGGCGCAGGACGTGCATATTCAGGTCCTCTTCTGCGGGATCTGCCACTCGGACCTTCACACCGTGCGCGGCGAATGGGGGCCGTGTGCCTATCCCCAGGTGCCGGGCCACGAAGTGGTGGGGCGCGTGGTGTCCGTGGGCGCCGGCGTCACCCGCTGGAAGGCCGGTGACCTCGTGGGCGTGGGGTGCATGGTGGACAGCTGCCAGAGCTGCCAGCCCTGTGGCGATGGCCTCGAGCAGTACTGCGACACCGGCATGACCGGCACGTACGGCTCACGCGAGAAGGAAACGGGGCGCCCCACCCAGGGGGGCTACTCGTCAGACATCGTGGTGAACGAAAAGTTCATCCTCCGCGTCCCCGAGCATCTCGATCCGGCGGCGGTGGCCCCGCTGCTCTGCGCCGGCATCACCACCTGGTCGCCGCTGCGCCAGTGGAAGGTCGGCAAGGGCTCACGAGTCGGCGTCGTCGGGATTGGCGGGCTCGGTCACATGGCGGTCAAGCTGGCCGCCGCGCTGGGCGCGCATGTCGTGGTGCTGACCACCTCCCCCTCCAAGGCCGACGACGCCCGTCGCCTCGGCGCGCACGAGGTGGTGGTGTCCAAGGACGCGCAGGCCAAGAAGGGGCTCCGCAATTCGCTCGACCTGATCATCGATACCGTTGGCACGCCGCACGACATCGACAGCGAAATGCAGCTGTTGCGTCTCGACGGCACCCTGGTCCTGCTGGGCGGGTCGCCCGAGCCGCACCCGGCGCCGGGCGCCTTCACCTTCATCATGAAGCGCCGCCGCCTGGCCGGCTCCCTCATTGGCGGCATTGCCGAAACGCAGGAAATGCTCGATTTCTGCGGCCTGCATGGCATTACCGCCGACATTGAGCTGATCGCCGCGGATGCCGTCAACGACGCCTATGAGCGCATGCTCAAGTCCGACGTCAAGTATCGCTTCGTGATCGACCTCGGCACGCTCAGCGCCGAGTAAGACCTAGGTCCGAAACGCCCGTTTCTTCGGATTCCGGGGGGACGGGCCGATATTATCAGGCAGACACGAGTTACCGATGGAGAACGACAACGTTCATGGATGATGTGACATTGATGGCTCCGGTTCCGCAGTTCTCCGCCGAGGGGGCTCAGGACGCGGTAGACCCGCGCGCCATAACCGCGTCGCTGCAGAACCGGGAGCGGCTGCGGGAGATCGCGGCACTTCGCCTCACCGAACCAGACGTCCAGCACATGCTGCAGGACATCTGCGGCGAGGCCTCGGCAGCCATGGGTGTGCCCATAGGGCTCGTGACCATCGTGCTCGATGAAGCGCAGCATTTTGCGGCGCACCATGGGCTGGGCGGATGGCTCGAGGAAGCGGGCGGGACCCCGTCCGAGTGGTCGTTCTGCCGCTATACGGTGGCGACCAAGGCGGCGTTCGTGGTGAACGACGCACAGACCAATCCGCTGGTCCAGGACAGTCCCCTGGTATCTCAGGATGGGCTGCGCTGCTACGCCGGCATGCCGCTGGTCAGTTCGCGCGGGCAGGCGCTGGGATCGCTGTGCGTAGCGGGCGTCGAGGCGAAGGCATTCACGGACGCGGAGTTGGCCACGTTGAAGCGGTATGCCGCTGAAGCCATGCGTCGTATCGAGACGCGTCGTGTAGAGCTGCTGCCGTGACCGAGACGATTCCAGGCTACCGCCTCGAAGCGCCGTCACGGGCCATGGTGCTCGCCTCCTTGGCCCGGTATGTGGACGACGAGGACGTCGAGGAGCTGTGGCGCTCGGCGTGCATCGCGGCAGGGTACGACGCGACCATGGCCCCCTCCCCCGAGGAGTTGCTGCCGGTGTTGGACGCGCTCGAACGGCTGAACGAGCTGGCCGCCGTGTGCGCCAAAGGCTTGCGTATCCGCATCATGTCGTACGTGGTGCTCGCGCGCGTCGCGAAGCAGCAGACGGGCGTCCCGGCCGCTCACTGACGACGGGCGCCGGCCGCACGCGGCGACCGGTTTGATATTCGCGTCCTCTCGGGATTAGGATTTAGGGGTGCTTTAGCGGTCCGATTGGTACCGCTGGGCGGGCGGATCATCTGGTCCGACCGTCTTTCGCCTCGATCGATGGAGCGCCATGCCGTATCAAACCGGGGAGTGGCTCGATCCGGAACGGATACTCATCGTCGAAGATGACGATGCGTTGCGCGAGACGCTTGCCCATATCCTCGGGACCATCTGCCGCGACGTACGCACGGCATCCACGTTGGCCGAGGCCTTTCGCGAGGCCGGCAACGCGAAACCCGACTTGATCGTGCTCGATCTGGGGCTCCCCGATGGGGACGGGACCGAACTGGTCACCCGACTGCGGGCGTTGACCGACGTCCCGATCATCGTGTTGTCGGGGCGCGACACCGAAGATGCCAAGGTCGCGCTGCTCGACGCGGGCGCCGACGACTTTCTCATCAAGCCGTGCGGCGCCGCCGAGCTGCTTGCCCGCGTGCGGGGCCAGCTCCGACGCGCCATCACCTCGCTCGCCGCGCGCTCGTGGGCCCAGATCGTCGTCGACGGTGTCGAGATCGACCTGGTGAGTCAGCGCATCGTGCGCAACGGGCAGCCACAGCGCCTCACCCCGACCGAGTGGGCGCTGCTTCGTGCCTTGGTGCTGCACGCGGGGCGTACCCTCTCCGCGAAACAGCTGTGGGACCTCGTGTGGGATCGTGAGTTCGGCGACTACTCGACGCATGTGCGCGTGCATATCACCCACCTGCGCCGCAAGATCGAACCCAGCCCGCAGATGCCGCGACTGATCATCACCGAGCCCGGAGTCGGATACCGGTTCAACGGGCCCAAGTGACGCAGCGCACAGCGCGGGTGTGGCTGTTCTGGTTGACCATGTATCTGGTCGTGACGGTGTTCTTTTATTCCGTCTCCCAGCTCCCCGACATTCGCGTAGCGCACGGCATGGTGGGCTATCTCGTGCTGATCATCGCGGCGAGCCGGCACGGTGGGCGCGCGCTGTCGCTCACGCTCGTTGTCCTGAGCTATCTGGCGGTGGACTGGTACTTCGTGCCGCCACGTTTCACGGTTCTTTCCGCGACGAACCTCGACTGGATCGTGCTGCTCGGATTTCTGGTGACGGGGTGGATGATCTCCGAGCGGTTCGCCACCGAGCAAGCGGCGCGACGCATTGCCGAAGAGCGGACCCGTGAAGTGGAGCGACTGAGCCGCGAACGGCTGCAATTGGAGCGGGAAGCGTCGACGTCGCGCGTTCTGAAAGAAGCTTATCGCCTCAAGAACGCGCTCCTCGGCTCCGTCGCGCATGATCTGCGCT
This sequence comes from Gemmatimonas sp., assembly GCA_023910675.1. GTDB lineage: Bacteria > Gemmatimonadota > Gemmatimonadetes > Gemmatimonadales > Gemmatimonadaceae > Gemmatimonas. The sequence goes on along the minus strand of JAAVWC010000015.1, from coordinate 24,609 downwards.
CGCCGGTCGCGACCTTGTCGCTGCTCGCCGACCCCGCGTCGGGGTTCGAGCCCGATGTAGCGCTTCGACGCATTGGCGAAGAAGCGATGCGACTGGGCGAGTTCATCGGGACCATGCAGCGCTTTGCGAGCGAAGGCGGGAGTGCGCTCCTGATGTCGCGGCACCATGCGCCCAACGATGTCATTCAGACGGCACTGAAGTCGTGGGAGGCAGCGCTCACCAATCGGCAGGTGCGTGTCGCCGCGATGGATGAGGCGCTGCAGGTCGTCTGCGACCTGACGTTGTCGGTGCAGGTACTAGGCAACCTGCTGCAAAACGCAGCGCGCTACTCGGCGCCGACGGCGCCGGTCGACGTGTTCGTCCACGCGGCGGATACCACCATCGACATGATCGTCGCGGACCGCGGCCCCGGCATTACGGGCGACGTGGAGAAGTTGTTCACGCCCATGCGGCGCTACACGCGCAGCTCCGTCGAGTCGTCCAGCGAAGCCAGCATGGGGATGGGCCTGAACATCGCCCGCACGTTTGCGCGTGCGCAACGCGGCGACGTGCTGTGCCGCGCGCGCGAGGGAGGCGGATCGGAGTTCATCTTCCGCTTGCCTCGCGAGCTCCCGAAGGTCGTGCAATGACTACCCGAGGCAACCCCGGAAGACGGACCTCTTTGCCGTCTCGTCGGTTCGGATTTCCTTGTAGAACTCATCGTAGTATGCCAGCGTGCTCTTGATGGTACCGGGCGCAATCAACCGGCCGATGCTATCGGCGTACAGCGCTTCAATCGCGGCGCGTTTCTGGCGGAAGAGTTCATACACCGCTGGGTACGCCGCTTCCTGTGAACACCAGCCGCGGAAGAGCCGCGTGCGCACATTGCGAATGGGGAGCGACGGATCGGTCCCTGCATAGTGGGCATTGATCACGCCAGCGAAATCGTAGTCGTATGTGACCGGTGCATACAGTCCGTTGGGAAGCGAGACGATTTCGCCGTTGTGCAGCCCGTTGAAGGACACGTCGGTGTTCGCGATGAAATACAAGAACGTGTAGGCCATGGCGCTGGCGGACGGCTCAAGATCGTCGGCCGTGGCCCCTTTTCGTGCGAGTATGGTGCCACCGGCCCGCGCGGCCATTTGTGCGGGATCTTCGATGAGGAAGCCGTAGCGTGTCGTTTCCACCGTGCCCGTGGCGCTGTCGGCGTAGGCGATGCGGAGAATACGCACCTTGTGCGACAGGTCGGTGAGCTGGCGGTACACGCGGTACAGCTGTGCTTCCTGCAGGTTGTACTGCTCGTATTGCGGGGTGTTGCGGCAGTAGCCCACGAGCTTGGGCTCGTCGAGATTCGCGAACTCGGTGCCATCGGCGGACTTGCCACCGAACTTGAGACGCAGCGGCGGAAAGTCACAATGCTTGAGACGCCACACGCCGCGCGTTCTTGCCCGCACCGGTACCGACACCTTCTGGCCTGACGAATCTGTGTAGCTCACCGTGGCAGTCCGCCACGGCGCGTCCTGCTGCTTGTCCTTCTTGATCTGTTTGAGGTTGAGCGTCAGCGTGATATCGAACGGTGTTTCGCGGCGGAACAACCGCGGGTTGGGCATTTTGGGCTTGGTCTCCTGTGCGGAGACGAGCATGGGCATGGTGGAGGTCAGGACGAACGCGACCACAGCCGTAGCCTGAACGAAGGAACGTCGCAAGGCGTGTGGCATGCTGGCCCCCCTCGTGAAGTCAATCATTCGATCTCGGCCGCGGACAGTTGTGACGCACCGGCCGCGCGCACGAGCGAGAGCAGGTCTTCGGGGGTGCTCTTCTTGCGCAGCTGCACGCGGTACTCGATGACCGTCTGCTCTTCGCCAACGTCCATACTACCGAATCGCCACGTTTTCACGAATTCCGAAAGGCGCGGCTCGAGCACGCGCCGCAAAATGGTGGCGTTGACGGTGGTGAGGCGGAGCGTCTTTTCTTCGACCACCACGGGCATTTCCGTGGTCATGTTATTCGCCCTGGCGCGACGCCAGGCCCGATCGGCGAGTCCTTCGAGCTGCTCGGTCGTCATGTTCTTGAGCACTTCGTCGTCCATGCGTGCGACGAACGTGCCGGTGCGGGACATCTGCTTGGCACGCTGCAGTTTGCGTTCGGCCAAGCGTCCGTCGAGCTCCACGGGGGCGTTGCCGAAATCGGTGTACCAGAGCGCAAAGGCCAGGACGTTGAATCCCATCGAGAGCACCGCCGCCACCGGCAGATTCACCGCCGACGACAACCCGATGGCGGTCGCCAGAAACACATAGACCGCATCTTTCGAGTCGTCGAGCGAGTTGCGGAAGCGGACCGCCGCCACAATGCCGGCAAGCGAGAAGGCGAGAGCGAGCGAGTACTTCACCAGCAGCACGATGCCGGCGACCACCGTGGGGAGCACCACGAGCAGCTGCACGACCGACTGCTGGTAGCCGCGCTTGGCGCGCGTGAGCAGATAGATCCACGCCACCGGCAGCGACAGCAGTGCCGCCGCTGCCATGGCCACGCCGACCGTGACCGCCAGCGTGGCCTCGTCGAGGCCGACGAGTGGCGGCGCGTTGGCCAGATCGCTGAAGGAGGCGGATGGGCTGACCGACTGGGCACCCATCCCCATGAGTGCCTCCAGCGACGGGGGCAACCGGCTGGCTCCCCGTCGCGCGAGGTAGGCCGTGACCAAGACGAGCACCGCGTAGTACACGAGGCAGCGCACGACCACCCGACTGGCCGGAGTAGACCGCCACCCGCGTCCGCTCATGAACGGTTGCTCCACAAGAATGGTATCAGGGACAGACTGGAAACGATGCAACGTCCAGTATCGTGCGTCCACGGCGTTCGCGCCATACATTCGGCGCATGAAGCGTTCTCTATGCGGACTCTCCCTGCTCGTTGCCGTGGCCTGCATGGCCGGGGCGGTACCGCCCGTCCCCCCTCCGGCCTCGCCCGAGAGTGCCGAGCGGGCACAACAGAAGCCCTCGTTGGTCGTGCTCATCACAATCGACCAGTTCCGCGCGGACTATCTCGAGCGGTACGGCGCCCAGCTGACGGGCGGCATTGCCCGTCTCGCCCACGGCGGCGCCCGATTCGCCGATGCGCATCACGACCATGCCATCACCGAGACCGCACCGGGCCATGCCACCCTGCTCTCGGGACGTTTTCCGCGCTCGACAGGGATCATGATGAACGCCATCGGGGTGGATGACCCGTCGGCGCCACTGGTCGCGGGCGGCTATGGCCCAGGGGCCTCCCCCACCCGCTTTCGCGGCACCACGCTCGTGGACTGGATGACCGCCGCCGACAAGCGCTCGCGCACGCTCTCGGTCTCCATGAAGGACCGCGGCGCCATCCTCCCGGTGGGGCGATCCAAGGCCGACGTGTATTGGTACTCCATCGACGGCCGTTTTCTCACCAGCACCTACTATCGCAACGACCTGCCGACGTGGGTGATGGCGTTCAACAACCGCCAGATGGTCGCGAAGTATGCGGGCACGTCCTGGTCGCTCCTCCTTCCCGACAGTGCGTATGCCGAGAAGGACAGCGTCCCCATCGAGATGGCGGGGCGCAATTTTGTCTTTCCGCACAAGGTGACTGAAGACGTCATCGATGCCGCGGCGGCGGTGCGCATCACCCCGTTCATCGACGACATGGTGCTCGCGTTCGCGCTGTACGGCGTGGAATCACTGAAGCTGGGCGCGGGCACCGGCGCGAATGCGCAGACCGACTTGCTTGCCGTGTCACTGTCGGCCACCGATGTGATCGGACACAACTACGGGCCCGACTCGCGCGAAATGCACGATCAGGTGCTGCGCGTCGACCGCGCCATCGGGGCGTTTCTCGACTCGCTCTACAAAATGCGCGACTCGTCGAGCATCACGGTGGTGCTCACGAGCGATCACGGCGTGGGGACCATTCCCGAGCTGGCGCCGGCGAGCATGCAGCCCACGCCGCGTCGCGTCTCGCTCGCGCCGATCATTCCCGCGCTCCGCGACAAACTGCGGGCGCTCAAGGTGGACACGTTCGCCATCGAGACCGACGTCAACATCGTGCTCGCCGACCGCAGGCTGTTCAAGAAGCCCGCGGACTTCGACGCAGCGCTCGATTTCTTTCTCGCGCAAATCCGCACCGTGCCGGGGGTGGCGCGGGCCGATCGCTTTCAGCAACTGCTGGCCGACAGCGCGAGTGACGTAATTGCACGACGCTGGTCGCACCAGTTTCCGGCGGAGGTCAACGTGGAGGCGGTCATCACGCTCGATCCGCTCTCCACGTGGGGCGGCAACATCGCGTCTCACGGATCGCCGCGCGACTACGACTCGCACGTCCCGCTGCTGTTCAGTGGCTTCGGCGTCACGCCGGGCGTGCGTTCGCAGTTCGTACGCACGGTCGACATTGCGCCAACGCTTGCGCAGCTGCTGGGCGTGAAGGTGCTTGAGCGAATTGACGGGGTTCCGCTGCCCCTGCGCTGACGCGGGATGGACGGAGACGATCCCTTGTCGGCATCGTTTCGACAGCGAGCCGCTTCTACCAACAGGCCCTCACCTTGGACATTCCCGGACCGGTCCGTCGTTTCTGGGAAGACGCGCGCGACAGGCTCGGGGGATCGCGCGCGCAGTAATGGCGAACGATATTCGGGCGATGCGATCTGCCCGCGCTGCCATGCTCGCCTTCGCCTTGCTGGTCCTCGTGGCCCTCTACTTCTCGGCAACGGCGCCGGTCGAGCCGGCGGCGGTACCTGGGGTAGTCCCCGCCCGTCCGAGTGATGGGTATGCGCCGTAGGCGATGGCGACTGCCCGCTCTCGCCGGAGCGGGTGCGCTGGCCGTGGCGGCACTGTCCGTGCGCGCGCCGGACCGGAGCGTCGCCGAGCGCTCGACGCGCTAGGCCCCCCGCAGTTCCCCCGCCCCTGCCGTTTGTGTGGCTGCCGTCTGCGGTCTCGGCGCGATACGGCGGGTTCGCGCTGAGACGGCAGACCGCAGAAGCCACAGACGGCAGGGGCGGGGGACCTGCGGTTAGCGACCCGCGTTCGCCCGCACGCTCAACTGGCCCAATCGCTCGCCCGCCGCGCGCAGCGTGTCCTCACGCTTGGCGAAGTGAAAGCGAATGAGATGCTTCACCGGCTCGCGGAAGAAACTCGACCCCGGCACGCCCGCCACGCCGACGTCCTTGATCAGCCACTCGCTCGCGGCGGTATCGTCGGCAAAGCCCAGCGCGCTGATGTCGACCATGACGTAGTACGCGCCCTGTGGCTCGGTGAAGGGCAGCCCCGTCGTGCGCAGAATATCGAGAAAGAGTTCGCGCTTCGCGGTGTAGATCTCCGTGAGCCCCGCGTAGTACGACGGCGGCAGTTCGAGCGCGCCGACGGCCGCTTCCATGAGCGGCGCTGCTGCCCCGACGGTGAGAAAGTCATGTACCTTCTTGGCCTGATTGATCACCGACGCCGGCGCGTGCACATAGCCCAGGCGCCACCCGGTAATCGAGTACGTCTTGCTCAGCGAGTTGCACGTGATCGTGCGCTCAAAGGCCCCGGGGAGCGTATTGAAGTACACGTGCTCGTTCGGCGCGTAGATGATGTGCTCGTACGGTTCGTCGGTGATGACCCACGTATCGTACTGTTCGGCGTACTTCAGAATCGTCATCAGCTCATCGCGCGTGAACACTTTGCCGCTGGGGTTCGACGGATTGCAGATCACAATGGCCTTGGGACGCTGCGCGAACGCCTTCGCCAAGTCGTCTTCGTCGAAGCCGAAGCCGGGCGGGTGCAGCGGCACGTAAATGGGCTCGGCGCCAGACAGAATGGCGTCGGCGGCATAGTTCTCGTAGAACGGCGAGAAGACGATGACCTTGTCGCCCGGATTGCACGCCGTCATCATCGCCACCATCATCGCTTCCGTGCTGCCGCACGTCACCACGAGATGCTGATCGGGATCGACGTCGAGCGTCGTGAAGTGACTGATCTTTTTCGCCAGCGCCTGCCGAAATCGCGGCGCGCCCCACGTGACGGCGTACTGGTGAAACGGCCCGCGCGTGGCGCGCTCGAGCCCTTCCAGCAGCACCTCCGGGGGGTCGAAGTCGGGGAAGCCCTGCGACAGGTTGATGGCGCCATGCTGGTTGGCGAGACGCGTCGTACCGCGAATGACGGATTCCGTGAAAACGGACAGGCGAGAGGCTGTGGATGGCATGGCGGGAGACTACCGCCCGATTCCATGGCGCGCCATAACCGTGCACCTTTTTTGTATGTCGCCCATCGAACCGCCTGCATCAGCCCCCGCGCCGTCGCCTCTGCCGTCCCGCGCCCTGTGGCTCGTGAGCCTGTCGGGGCTCGTGCCGTTCCTCACCTGCCTCGGAATCGTGTACCAGCGGGGCGAGTACGCCGAGGCGGCCAAGGTGGTGTTCCTCATGTACACCGCGCTGACGCTCAGCTTTCTTGGCGGTGCACGGTGGGGGGCGGAACTGGCGCGGGCACCACACGCCCCCAACCTGCTACGACTGGTCGCCGCAGCGATGCCATCGGTGGTGGGGCTGCTGGCCATGGTGCCGCAGGTCGACCTGCTTGCCGGCTACGGCATGGTGGTGGTGTCGAGCGTGCTGCAGCTGGCCTGGGACGTGTCGGCGTCGCGCGCGGGGCTGCTGCCGTCATGGAACGGGCGTCTGCGCACGGTGATGACAGCGCTGGGGCTCCTGTGCACGGCGGCGATGGGGCCGGCGTTGCTGGGCGGGTAGGTTAGTTCCTCCGCCCCTGCGGTCTGTGTGGCTGCCGTCTGCGACACTCGGCGCGATACCGCAGAATCACGCCGAGACGGCGGACGGCAGGAACTACAGACGGCAGGCGCGCAGCAACGTCGGACGCCTGCCGTTTCCCCGCCCGCCCTTGGCTCGTCATGTCCGTGGTCTGCCCAATTTCCCTCGCCGTTCCGACGCCGTAACGGCCACGGGGGCCGCCTGTCTGACTCACTTGCCATTGCCGTAACAGCGTGCCCCAACTCGACAAGGTCCTGCCGCGCCTGGAAGCAGGCACTGCTTCCCAGATTGTTCTCGAGACCGACGCACCCATTCGCTGCATCACGCCCAATGGGTTGCTGCCAGTGAGCACTCAGGTACTGACACAGGCGCAGGTGCTCGCGCTCGTCAGTGAAATGGCCACGCCCGAAGACCGGCCGGCCATCGTCGCGGCCGATGGCATCAAGTTCATGTATCTGTGGAACGGCAAGCAGTGGCTGGTGCAGCAGGAGCCCGATCCGGACCGCCTGCGCATTCGCATTCGGCCGTGGGCGGAGCGTCCAAGCACCGGCACGCCGGCTCCCGAGCCCACCCCGCTGCGCAAGCGCGAGGAAGACGCGCCGTTCGGCCCCTTCACCTCGAACGAAGACGCCAAGGACGCGCTCGAGCGCCTGCTGCGCATGCAAGTCTCGCGCGGCGCTGCCGACTTGCATCTGCGCGTGGGCGAGCCCCCCATTTTCCGGATGGGCGGCGACCTGCTGCGCTTCGAAGAAGAGCAGCCGCTGTCCAATGGATCGATCACGGCGATGATGCGCTCCATCATGCCGGAGAAGAACAAGCGCGAGTATGATCAGCAGTGGGACACCGACTTCGCGCACGAAATCGAAGGCGTCAGCCGCTTTCGCGTGAACGTGTTGCGTGACCGGTACGGCGTGGCCTCGGTGACACGAACGATCGCGAGCAACACCGTCACCGTCAACGAGATGGGCATTACCCCCGAGGTGCAGGCGCTCTGCCATCTCACCAAGGGACTCGTGCTCGTCACCGGCCCCACGGGTTCAGGCAAGTCGACCACGCTGTGCGCGCTCATCGATCTCATCAACCGCACGCGCTCCGATCATATCATCACGATCGAAGACCCCATCGAGTTCGTGCACAAGAGCAAGAAGTGCCTCATCACACAGCGTCAGGTGGGAGTGCACACGCAGTCGTTCAAGAGCGCGTTGCGAGCAGCGCTGCGCGAAGATCCTGACATCGTGCTCGTGGGTGAGTTGCGCGATCTTGAAACGATCGCCATTGCGCTCGAGACCGCAGAAACGGGGCACCTCGTCTTCGGCACGCTGCACACGAGTACGGCGGCGAGCACGATCAACCGTATTGTCGATCAGTTTCCGGCCGACCGTCAGGATCAGATTCGCATCATGCTCGCCGAGTCGCTCAAGGGCGTCATTTCACAGACATTGTGCAAGAAGATCGGCGGCGGCCGTGTGGCGGCGCGCGAAATTCTACTCGTGAACAAGGCCGTCAGCGCGCTCATTCGCGAAGGGAAGACGGTCCAGATTCCCAATATCATCCAGACGCAGAAGAAGCTCGGGATGGAAACGCTCAACGATGCACTATTCAGTCTCGTGAAGAGCAAGACCATCGAGCCCGACGAAGCGTACACAAAGGCCGTGGAGCGCAAGGACATGGGCGGCAGGCTCCGCGCCCTGGGGTACAACATCGACGGCGTGGCCGGCGAAGAGTAGCGCGACCTCAGCCGCCGTGCCGCGCGGGCAGTACCATGCGGCTGCGGTGCACTCGGGCTCGACACGCGCGCCATTGAGCAGCGTGGCCTGGACCGCCGCACGCGCGGGGTATTTTCCGTTGCGGCAGGACGCGCGATAGACCTCGTTCCTCGCCGGCCACTCCTTGAGGTCCGCCAGGAAGGAGGATCATCCCGGTCCCGGTCGTGCCGAGCGTGCCGGAGACGAAGCGGCCGGCGGCCGTCAAGGGGCGGGCTTGTTTCGGAAACACCCCTCGCGCCCGACGGTACCACCGTACAGCTTTTTGAGTGACGCCCACGCGGCGACACCGGCGCATCTTCCCACCCCGCCGGTGAGGTACCACTCGGCCCATCCTACCCGGGCCCGAACAGGAGGAGCAGTGCAGGCTGCGCAAACCACGGAGTTCGACGCGATCGTCGTAGGCTCCGGCATCTCCGGCGGCTGGGCCGCAAAAGAGCTTACCGAGAAGGGGCTCAAGGTCCTCATGGTGGAGCGTGGTCACAACATCGACCACATCACCGGCTACAAGAATGCCACCAAGGGACCGTGGGAGTATCCGCACCGCGGTGGCCGCACACAGAAGATGATCGCCGAGTATCCGGTGCTCAGTCGCGATTACCCGCTCAACGAGAAGAATCTCGATTACTGGGCGAACGACAAGGATTCGCCGTACACCGAGACGAAGCGCTTCGACTGGTATCGCGGGTATCACCTGGGCGGCCGCTCGCTCATGTGGGGCCGTCAGAGCTACCGGTGGAGCGATTTCGATTTCGAAGCGAATGCCAAGGACGGCCTCGCGGTCGATTGGCCGATTCGCTACAAGGACATCGCGCCGTGGTACTCCTACGTCGAGAAGCACGCCGGCATTCAAGGGACGCGCGAGAACTTGCCGCAGCTCCCCGACAGTGAATTCCTGCCGGGCTTTGCGCTCAACTGTGGCGAAGAGCACGTCTCCGGTCAGATCAAGAAGAACTACGGCGGCAAGCGGCATCTCATCATTGGTCGCAGCGCCAACCTCACGCAGCCGCTGCCGGGACGCGGGCAGTGCCAGACGCGTGATGCCTGCTGGCTGGGGTGCATCTTTGGCGCGTACTTCAGCACGCAGTCGTCCACGCTCCCGGCCGCGCAGAAGACGGGCAACCTCACGCTCAAGGTGAACTCCATCGTGCACGAACTCGTGTACGACAAGAACACGAAGAAGGTGAGCGCGGTGCGCGTGGTCGATGCGGTTACGAAGGAAGCGACCGAGTACAAGGCGAAGATTTTCTTTGTGTGCGCGTCCACGCTCAACTCCACGTGGCTGCTCATGCGCTCGGCGCGCGACATCTGGCCCGGTGGGCTCGGCAGCTCGAGCGGCGAACTTGGCCACAATCTGATGGACCACCACTTCCGTCTTGGCGCGAGCGGTCGTCTCGAAGGGTTCGACGACAAGTACTACTACGGCCGCCGTCCGACGGGCTTCTACATCCCGCGCTGGCAGAATTTGTTCGGCGACAAGCAGCCGTACCTGCGTGGCTACGGCTATCAGGGCAGCGCGAGCCGCCACGATTGGGGCGAGGCGGTGGCCGAGTTGGGCATTGGCGGTGACTTCAAGGATCGCGCGGCGCAGCCTGGTGCCTGGAGCATCGGCGGCACGGCGTTCGGTGAAATGCTCCCCGATCACAGCAACATGATTTCGATCGACGAGACGAAGACGGACAAGTGGGGCCTGCCGGTGCTCAAGATCGATTGCGAGATCAAGGAAAACGAGAAGCTGATGCGCAAGGACATGACCGTGCAGATGGCGGAAATGCTTGAGAGCAGCGGCGTGAAGGACGTGAAGACGTACGACGGCGGCTATGCGCCGGGCATGGGCATTCACGAGATGGGGACGGCGCGCATGGGGCGCGACGCCAGGACGTCGGTGCTCAACGCCAATAATCAGGTGTGGGACGCGCTCAACGTGTTCGTCACGGACGGTTCGGCGATGACCTCGGCGGCGGCCGTGAATCCGTCACTCACCTACATGGCGCTGACCGCGCGCGCGGCGGACTTCGCCGTGAATGCGCTCAAGCGTCGCGAGCTGTAAGGAGATCGCCGCGATGACTGATTTCGAAAAGCTCTCCGGCATCGATCGCCGCGAAGCGATCAAGCGCGTGAGCGTACTGTTGGGCGGGGTGGCGTTCGTGGGCGGCAGCTCGCTGATGACGGCGTGTGCGGGTGATCGTCCGCCGGCGGCCGACACGACGGCGTCCGCGACGACGGCACCGGCGCCGATTGGCGAATTCACGGTGGCCGATCAGCAGTACCTCGACGAAGTCGCCGACACGATTCTGCCCACGACGCCCAAGTCGCCGGGCGCGAAGGCGGCGGCGACGGGACCGTTCATGGCGCTCATGGTGACCGACACGTATACGCCGGCCGACCAGAAGATTTTTCGCGACGGCATGACGGCACTGGAGACGGCGTGCAAAGCGGCGCATGGGGTGGGGTTCATGCAGGCGACGCCGGAGCAGCGCACGGCGTTGCTCACCACGCTCGACGCGGAGCAGCATGCGTATCAGAAGACACGCAAGCCCGACGCGCCGCAGCACTCCTTCCGCATGATGAAAGAGCTGGCGATGCTCGGCTTTTTCACGAGCGAGATCGGGTACACGAAGGCGATGCGCTACAAGGAAACGCCGGGGAAGTACGAGCCGTGTGTGCCGTATGTGGCGGGAGAGACTTCGTGGGCGTCGCACGCGTAGCTGCGCGGCGAGCTTGACCTTGGGCTTGACCCTGGCCTCGACGGTGGTCTTGGTCGGGGTTGCGGGTAGTAGTCGTGGTACAGCCACTACAGTCGGGGCACAGCCACTACGGTCGGGGTACTGCTACCACAGTCGGGGTCTCAACACAGTCGGGGTCCCGGTCGGGTCGGGGTAACACTGTCGGGGTCGAAGTCGGGGCCGACCCCGACCCCGACCCCGACCCCGACCCCGACCCCGACCCCGACCCCGACCCCGACCCCGACCCCGACCCCGACCCCGACCCCGACCCCGACCCCGACCCCGACCCCGACCCGCCAGCAAAGCGCCGCCCCAAGACCGCCGCTCCGACTGTGGGGAACCCCAGACCCGGCATCGACCCCGACTGTGTTGAGACCCCGACTGTGGTAGCAGTGCCCCGACCGTAGTGGCCGTGCCCCGACTGTTGTAGCAGTGCCCCGACAATAACCAAGACCCAGACCACACCCGCGGAGTCAGCGGCGAACCGTGCGGGTAGAGTCGAGGTACAAGGTTCCGCCGACCCGTGTGCGGTACATGACCGTTCGATAGCCGGGAACCTCTGCGGTCAGGGTGTCGCGGATTGCCGCCGGCGCCGCCTTGCCTCGTGTGAGGAGTTCGAGCAGCGGCCGTCCCGTGATCCCTGCCGGCGTGGACGGTTGCCCGAGCAGATGCAGCACCGTCGGCACGACGTCCGCGTTACTGCTCGGCGTCGCGGCCACAACGCCGGCGCGAAACGCCGGTCCCGCCGCAACGAAGGTCGCGGTGATATCGTACGGGCTCGACGTCCCGTGCCCCGCCACCCCCGATTGGCGCGTGGTTCCTTTGTGCCCTGCACTGTTCGCCGCGTGCGACCACTGCGCGGAGAAGAGCACGTCGGCGGCACGCGCGTGCTGCCAGGCAATGGCGCTCATCGGCAGCGTTCCTGGCACCGTTCCGCGAACGGCACCCGGTCCTGCACCATCGGACGCGGTGAAAATCGCACCCGCCTCGGGCCATTGCTGCAGCGTGCGCACGACGGAATCGCGTGTGGCCATGCCGCCGCGGCGCACATGCACCGCACTGCCCGCAATCACCACACTGTCGGCGAATGTACCGAGCCGTGCGCGCAACGCGTTCGTGTGTCCCTCATGCGTGGAGAACCCATGATCGGAGACCACGATCACGTTCACCGAATCGCGGAGCCCGCGTGTGCGGAGCCCGTCCAGCAGTCGACCGAACTCGCGATCCGCCGCACGTATCGACGAATCGGCAAGCGTGCTTCCGAGTCCGGCGCCGTGAGCCGTGTGGTCGGGATCGGAAAGCCAGAGGTATCCCACATCCACGTCGAGCGAATCGATGCCTACGCGCAGTAACGCGTCGACGGCCCAGGCATTGCGGCCCAGGTTCGGCGATGCGTCGGGCGGTGCCTCCCCCACCAGACGCGTGACAGCAGGCGCGAGTACCGCCGGGAGTACCAGTTCCGGATTCACCACGGGCGTGCCGTCGCCACCCGCGAAGAGATACGCCGATCCCGACGAGCCGGCGCTCGCCACCATCATGCGCTTGCCCGCCGCGCGTAGTCGTGCGCCGAGCGTCGGCGCGGTCAGCAGGCGCCCCGCCAGCACACTGTCGGCCAGCAGCATGTCACGGGCGTCGCCGGTGTTCAACACGCGACGGCTCACGCTTGGCAGGAAGATGCTGTTATCGAGAATGCCGTGGCCGGCCGGGCCCGTGCCGGTCGCCAAGGCGCTCGCGTTCACGCGCGTGACGGTAGGGAACAACGAGTGATGCTGCCACGACATCACACCGCCCGCCCGCAGCGCCTCAAGATGCGGCATGCGCGACGGTGTGATGTGATCGGGACGCAACCCGTCGAACACCACGAGCAGCACACGCAGTCGCCGCCGTTCGGCGACTGGCGTGTTGTCCTCGGCAGGGGCATGCGCCTGCGCGGGCGCAGCCAGCGACCCACCCATGAGCAGGGCCGTCGTGCACCATGTACGACGGAGCTGCATACCAAGTCTGTGTCGCATCAGAACCGATACCGCGCACCGAGCTGGATCTGATACGGCGTTCCGCTCTTCACGGCGGTGCCGACGTTTTCGTTCACGCGATACGTGTACCGCTGCGTGGTCTGATTGAAACCGCTCACGGCGTACAGCTGCTGTGCGCCGCCCAAGTTGTACTCGCCACCCCACTTGCGATTGAGCAGGTTCTCGACGTTGAAGAGGTCGAGCGTCAGCTCCACCGCCTGTCCGCGCACCGTGGCGATGTCACGAGCGACACGCAGATCGGTACGACCGCGGAATGGTGACCACCCGCCATTGCGCGGGGCAATCCGACCGAGATTATCCGCGATGTAGTCGCGCGCGCGATTGTTCGGGTTGTCGAGCACCTTGCGCATGCCGGCGGCGATGTCCGCGGGCGTCGACGCATCGTTCGGGTCGAAGACGAAGGCCAGATCGTTGTTCGCGGTACCGTCGCCGTTCACATCGCCATTGATCACCAAGGAGTACGGACGCCCCGAGATCCCCACATAGCTGCCGGTCACGCGGAACCCCCACACACGCGGCAGCAGAAACGCGGCGACGAACTTGTCACGGAAGCTGTCTTCGGATGGGCCCCACGCGTCGCCGAGGCGCCGCGGATCACCGGTGTTTTGCGAGAAGGTGGAGGTCAGCGCAACGCAGCAATTGAAGCTGGAGTTGTCGCGCGTGTCGTTGCGGGTGTACGACAGCGACAGCGACGACTGGCGAGGCAACGTGATGGCCCCCTGCAGCACGACCGAACGCTGCTCCAACGTGGATTCACCGACGAGTTCGAGCACGCGCCCGAGATCGTTGTGAATGCGCGTGTCTGCGTTGTTGGTGCGACCGAGCGACGTGATCTTCGCGGCGGGAACGAACACACCGCGACCACCTTCCACGGTGAAGTACGGGTTGTCCACCATGTTGCGGTCGTAGTACTGGAAGTTGTCCTGCGTGCGCGCCCAGTACGCAAAGGCACCGAGCTGCAAACGCCACACGCGCCGCTCGTAGCCGCCACTCACCTTCCACGTGGTGGGGACCCGGAAGTCGCCCGAGAAGTAATTCACGTAGGCGGGAATGCTGGATGCGTTCACGCCAGCGGGAATGCCCGGCACCGACGACAGATCCTGCCGATAGCGGACGAAGTCCGGGCGCGGCGCCTGCGCGCCCACCTGGATGATGTCCACCGCCTCGAGCCCGCTCTGCAGCATGTGATTCACGTGCACGTTGTACGGCGGTTGACTGCTGAAGCGACCCGCGCCGAAGCGGAACACGTTCTTGCCATCGCCCTGGAGGTCCCACACGAGTTGCGCGCGAGGCGACACGATCCAGTTGGAGGGCTTCTCGTCGGTACGTACGCCCAGACGCTGCTCCACGAGCGGATTGTAGGCTGCGGCGGTCAGAAACTGCACGCCGTCCAGTCGCACGCCGGCCGAGGCGGTAAGTCCGCGTCCCCAGTGCCACTCCGACTGCGCAAAGGTGGAGAGATCGGCGACGGTGAAATCGGCGGTGGTGCCGCCGGCGCGCAACGGCACCTGACGGCTGTAGCGCGCGGGCGTCAGGGCATCGAGTTGCGCCAGATTGTCGAACTCGAAGAGCCCTCGCTGTTCGACCGGCAGGTAGCGCTGGATCTGCGTGACGATGTTGTCGGTGCCGAGCGTGATCGTCTGGTTGCCCCGGTTCCAGAAGAGCGTGTTGGCGAGCTGATACTGACGCTCCTTGTAGTTCTCCGGAGCCAACCGATTGCCGCCGAACTGTACGGTGACCGTGCGGTTGGAGTTGTCGGGCAATCGCGACGCGAAACGGACGAAGCCACGCGGAAGCTCGTTCTGGGCAATGCGTTCGCGCGTGAACTGCAGCGCCTGCAGTTTGAGTTCGTTGACCATGCCGTTACCGAGCGTCGAACGCAGCGAGGCGAGGGTGCCCGTGCTGTTCACCTCGGCCGCGCCGCGGCTTTCGGCGTAGTGCAGCGCCTGATCAGGACCGATTTCCTGCGGATCCGAAAACAGCGTCGTGTTGTTGCGCAGCGTGAGGCGATGGTTGCTGGCGAGCTGCCAGTCCATGCGGCCGAAGAATGCCTGGCTCAGCGGCTTACGACTGAAGACCCCCGTCTGCTGACGCACCGTGTCGAGTCCGTACTTATTGACGAGGATGTTGGTGAGCCGCGTGAGCGAGTCGCGTGCGATGCCGAGTTCAATTTCATCCGCACTGTTGCGCACGTTCATGATTTCGAGCGGCAGCGACTGGTCCGAGCGATCGTAGACACCGAAGACCGTCAGCTTGTCCTTGATGAGCGGCCCGCCCACGCTGAAGCCCTGCTGGCGCACCGTGAAATTCTGTGCAGCGACGCCGCGGTAGTCGTCGGTGGTAAGGCTCTTGTCACGGTAGTACGAGAACGCCGAGCCGCCCCAGCGGTTGGTGCCCGACTTGGTGACGGCATTGATGAGGCCACCCCCCTGCCGTCCCTTGGTCACGTCGTATTCGTTCGTCGCGATCTCGAACTCGCGAATGGCTTCCATCGTCATCGTGAGCGGACCGGCGAACGTCTGGCCGGTGTTGTTCATCTGTGCGCCCACGCCATCGATGCGCACATCGGTGCTCATGGGGCGCGCGCCGCCGAGGCTCGTTCCGCTGCCAGCGAGTGGCGACAGCTTGGTGAGATCCTGGAACCGGCGGTTCTGGTTGGGAAGCTCACGCACCTGCTGCTCACCGATGCGTGTCACTGCCCCGTTACGCTCCACGACGCGGGCCGGCTCTGCGGTGACGGCGATTTCCGACAGCTGCACGGTGCCGGGCACAAGGCGGAAGTCGGCGGTCGCGACACTGCCGATGTTCAACGTGATGCCTTCACGAGCGCCGGTGCGAAAGCCGACGGCGCGCGCGACGACACGATAGGGGCCACCGAGTGGGAGCTGCGTAGCGACGAAGCGTCCACGCTCGCTGCTGCGCACTATTGAGAGGAATCCCGTGGCAGTATTGCGGATCTCGACGATGGCGCCGGCAACGGCAGCACCGGCGCTATCGGCCACGAGACCGCGAATGGAGGCGTCAGTGCCCTGCGCGTTTGCCACAGGGAGTGGCGACAACAGCCCCATCAACAACCCGGCTAGTACGACGAATACACGAGGAACGAACGGTCGAAACATGAGAGGTCCTAGAGTGGAGGGATCGGTACACACCGATGTCCACACCATGCGGCACTCACGTCACAGTTTACCGCTCGCAATGTTCCGGATGGGCAACGCGTGGTCACAGTTCGACGACGTCGTCAGGTTGTTACGGTGCTTTTACGGCGCGCGCATTGCTTGATGTTGTCGCTCTTGGTCTTGGTCGGGGTTGGGGGTAGTAGTCGTGGTACAGCCACTACAGTCGGGGCACAGCCACTACGGTCGGGGTACTGCTACCACAGTCGGGGTCTCAACACAGTCGGGGTCCCGGTCGGGTCGGGGTAACACTGTCGGGGTCGAAGTCGGGGCCGACCCCGACCCCGACCCCGACCCCGACCCCGACCCCGACCCCGACCCCGACCCGCCAGCAAAGCGCCGCCCCAAGACCGCCGCTCCGACTGTGGGGAACCCCAGACCCGGCATCGACCCCGACTGTGTTGAGACCCCGACTGTGGTAGCAGTGCCCCGACTGTAGTGGCTGGACCCCGACTGTCGTAGCAGTGCCCCGACAATATCAAAGACCCAGACCACGACCCGCGATTAGTCGGTAGCGCCGAGGTCCATGCGCTCGAGCACCGTGGTGACGAGCGCGCGCACGATGTCGGGGCGCCCGCGCTGTACGTGTTTGCCCGGCATCCAGATTATGGTGCGCGGCTCGTTCGCCGCGGCATAGAGCGCTTCGATACTTGCGCGCGGCAGCCGCTCGTCCTCGGTGGCGTTGATCATCGTGAACGGCCGCGGCGCAATGCGCGACACCCACCGTTCGGGGGTGAGATACGTCCCGCCAACGATCACGTCGGCGACCGCACCAGCCAGCGGCGCGAAGAGTGCCGGCATCGACTCCTTCGCATTGTGCGCCAGCAGCGCGCGCGATTGCCCCGCCCCGTGCACACTCCACACGTGCGTGATGCGCGTATCCAGCGCCGCAGCCACGGTCATGAACGGCGTGCCGAGGCTCGCGCCCACGCCGTGCACTTCGCTGGCATCGACCCATGGCTGCTGCAACAGCCAATCGAGCGCCAGCTGAATCGCCGGCGGCGTGTCGTGCAACGCCTGGCGAATGTCCGGCGCCCATTTGAGCACTTCGAGCCCCTTCATGCGGTGCGGGCCCGTGTACGGATACGACAGCGCCACCACGACGCGACCGCGGGTGTCGGGAATGAGTCGTGCGGCGTCGCGGCCGGTGGCGTGACCGCCGAGGATGAGCACCAGCGGTGATGGGGTGCTGTCGACAGGACGCTTGATGAGCAGCGGCACGGTCACGCCACTGGTCGAGCGCACGGTCACCGCCTCCACGAGATGTCCGTCTTCCACCGTGGCGCCATCCCGGATGGTCGACCGCACGTGCCCCCGACGCTCGGCAAATGCCGGTACAGGATCGTCGAAGCGGAGCGCGGCCCACCCGCACGCGCCGGCGAACGCCATCACAGCGGCAGACACTCCCGCGATTCGCCCGAGGGGGTTCCATTTACGTCGCACGCGCATCCTCCAATACGGTTGATTCGACTGTCCGTGGTTTCTCCTGTATTCCTGAGACCGGCGTCAGGTTCCACCACCCCGCTCCCTCCCGGCCATGTATCACACCCTCGAAGAGTTCCTGTCGCACTGGGCGTTCGAAAGTGCCGACACGCAGAAGCTCATGGACGCACTGACCGACACATCGCTGACGCAGCCGATGTGTCCCGGCGGGCGCACGCTCGGCCGTCTGGCGTGGCACATCGCGCAGACGGTCCCGGAGATGATGAACCAGACCGGGCTCGCGGTGACCGGCGTTGACGAGCATGCACCGGCGCCGGACAACGCCGTCGAGATCGCGCACGCCTACGCAGCGGCCGCGGCGTCGCTCGTGCAGGAGATCACGATCAGGTGGACCGACGGATCGCTTTCGACCACCGACGAGATGTACGGCTTCACCTGGACCAAGGCGATGACGCTCGCGGCGCTCATGAGCCATCAGATCCATCATCGCGGACAAATGACGGTGCTCATGCGGCAAGCGGGGCTGCGGGTGCCGGGCGTTTATGGGCCGGCGAAGGAGGAATGGGAATCGTTCGGGATGGAGCCGCCGCTCGTGTAGTTGGTCGTGGTCGTGGTGGCGGGTGGTAGTCGGGGTACAGCCACAACAGTCGGGGCACTGCTACGACAGTCGGGGCACTGCTACCACAGTCGGGGTCGACAAACGGTCGGGGTCCCGGTCGGGTCGGGGCGCGACGCTTCGCTCGCGTGGGTCGGGGTCGGGGTCGGGGTCGGGGCAGCCCCGACATTTTCTCCCCGACCCGACCGGGACTCCGACTGTGTTGAGACCCCGACCGTCGTGGCAGTGCCCCGACTGTCGTAGCAGTACCCCGACTGTAGTGGCTGTACCCCGACTACTACCCGCTACCACGACCCCGACCACCGTCGCAGTCTCAGTCTCAGTCTCAGTCACCGTCGCCGTCGCCGTCGCCGTCGCCGTCGCCGTCGCCGTCAACAACAGCATCCCGTTTCAGCGCCGCGCGTACACCCGTACCCAGTCCACATCCATCCGCGCCGGAAATCGCGTCGTACTATCCGGCGACCCCAGAAAGCGCCCGCCCACCGCAAGGTTCATCACGAGATAAAACGGCTGATCGAACGGCGCCGTCGCGCGGTCACGCGTGCTGCTATCCGCGCCGGTGTACCATTGGGTCTGCACCTGGTACACCGAGTCGTCGACACTCCACGCCATGCGGCGCGGCGTCCACTCGACGGCATACTCGTGCCACTCCGAAATGCGGCCGCCGCGTGGCAGCGTGTAGTCCATGCCGGAGTACACGTTCTTGGGCCACTGCGCGCCGTAGTGCAGCGTGCCAAGCACCACCGTAGGGTTCTGCCCGCGTGCTTCCATCACGTCGATCTCGCCGCTCGCGGCCCACGTGCCGTAGGTATCGCGCAGCGGCAACATCCAGAGTGCGGGCCAGAGCCCCTGTCCTTCCGGCAAGCGCGCGCGGAACACCACGCGACCGTACTGCTGCGCAAAGAGCGCGCGGCCGTCATGCGCGCGCGTCTTGAGGCGCGCCGACGTGAACGCGCAGGTCGCGGTGCGGTCGCGCGACGAGACATCGCGCACGGTTTCACGCTGTGCCACCAGTGACAGCGCCCCATCGCGCAGCTGCACGTTGTTCGCACTCGTCGTGTAGCACTGCAATTCCTCGTTCCCCCACCCGCCCACGCGGACGCTGCTGTCGGCGTTCCAGAAACCATTGCCGGCTTCGAGTGCCCAGTGCGTGCTGTCGAGCGACGTGCCGTTGAACTCGTCGCTCCACGTGAGCGTCCACGGCGACGTCTTGTCGGCCGTCGTGTCAGCCGCGTTGCCGGTGCAGGCCCCCACCATGAGCACCGAAGCGGTACCGACGCAAAACGCCGCGAAACGCTGGTGCGCTCCGCGGCGTGCTGCGTGTGACGACGTGCGCATCACTTCCGCGCGACAGGCTCGAGGCGCACGATTGCCGTCGGCTTGCCCTGCTGGTCGTCGATCGCGAGGTAGATGAAGCCGTCGGGACCCTGGCGCACGTCGCGCACACGTCCCTGGTTCTTCACGAGATTGTCGGCCACTTCGGCCTTCTGGCCGTCGAGCGTCACGCGCACGAGACGCTGGCCCGCGAGACCGCCCACGAACACGCTCCCCTTCCACTCGGGGAACTTGGTGCCCGTGTACACCAGCAGCCCCGACGTCGCGATGGACGGGACCCACACGTTCTTGGCGTTCTCCATGCCCTTCATCATGGTGGCTGAGTGAATGGCCTTGCCCGGGCCGTAGTTCACACCGAAGCCCACCACCGGCCAGCCGTAGTTCTTCCCCGGCTCGACGAGATTCAGTTCGTCACCCCCCTGCGGGCCATGCTCGATTTCCCAGAGGTCGCCGGTGACGGGGTGAATGGTGAGCCCCTGCGGATTGCGATGGCCGTAGCTCCAGATTTCCGGCTTGGCGCCCGCCGTGTTCACGAACGGATTGTCGGTCGGCACGCGGCCGTCATCCATGAGGCGAATGATCTTGCCGTGATGATTCGTGAGCAGCTGCGCCGGGTGGTTCGGCAGGTCGCCTTCAGGCGGTACCTGACGGTCACCGACGCTGATGAAGACGTGGCCGCTCTTGTCGAAGGTGATGCGCGAGCCGAAGTGGCCCGGCGCGCCCTTCGTTTCGGCGACGAACAGATCCTTGCCTTCCACGAGCGCGTCATTGCTGAACTTGGCGCGGTACAGCGCCGTCGTGGCCGCGCCGCCGCCCACGGGCTTGGAGTACGTGAGGTACACGAAGCCGTTCTGTGCGAAGTTGGGGTGCAACGCGACGTCGAGCAGTCCGCCCTGTCCGCGCGCCACCACTTCCGGTACGCCCGCCACGGGCGTGGGGAGCAGCTTGCCACCGCGCACGATGCGCAGGCGCCCCGGGCGCTCGGTGACGAGCAGGTCGCCGCTGGGGAGGAACGCGATGGACCACGGATTCACGAAGCCACTGGCCACCGTGACCACGCGGTAGTCGTGCATGGACGACTTGTAGACGGGCGACTGCGCAGCGAGCGCGGTCGCGCCGAGCGCGACAGGAAGCACGACAGCAGCGGCGAGCCGCAGGAACGAACGACGCATCACGAACTCCTTTGGGGTGAGATAACCGAGGGAAAAGTAGCGCCCTCGACTACCCGCGGGCAAAGGCGCGGAGCACCCGCACCGTATTGAGGTGCACCGCGACGGTGTTGTGCACGTCGTGCCCGTAGCCGCCGCTCATGGTGGCGCAGACGGGAATCCCCACGTCGCGGCAGGTGCCAATGACGTAGCGGTCGCGCGCCATGAGGCCGTCAAAGGTGAGTTTGAGCCGGCCCAAACGGTCTCCTTCATGTGGGTCGGCGCCGGAGAGATACACCACGAGGTCGGGCCGCGCCTCGCGCAGCACGTCGGGCAAATGCTCCTGCAGCAACGCGAGATACGTCTCGTCGCCGGTGCCGTCGTCGAGCTCCACGTCGCGCGTGCCCGGCACCTTGTGAAACGGGAAGTTCTTCGCGCCGTGCATGCTGAACGTGTACACCGTGTCGTCGCCGGCAAAGCAGCCGTGCGTGCCGTTCCCTTGATGCACATCGAGATCGATAACCGCGACGCGGCGCACCTTGCCGAGTGCCTGCAGACGCCGAATCGCGACGGCGACATCGTTGAAGGTGCAGAACCCTTCGCCACGATCGGGGAAAGCATGATGCGTGCCGCCGGCGAGGTTCATCGCGACGCCGTGCTTGAGCGCGGCATCGCTCGCTTCGATGGTGCCCTGCACCACGCGTAAGGCGCGCTCGACGAACGCTTCACTCCACGGCAGTCCGATGCGGCGCTGTTCGGCGGGCGGCAGCGTACCGTGCACGATGTGCGACACGTACTCGGGGGTGTGCACGCGCAGCAGGTCGTTGACGTCGACGCGCTGGGGGTCGTGGAGACGGTCGGGGGAGACGAGCCGTTCGCGCAACACGCTCTCGCGGAGGAGCGCGTACTTCGCCATCGGAAAGCGGTGGCCGTCGGGGAGTTCGATGGCGTACTGCGCAGAAGACCAGAGATTCAGCACGCGCGAAACGTACACTCGGGTCGGGGTCTTGGTCGGGGTGGCGGGTGGTGGTCGGGGTACAGCCACAACAGTCGGGGCACTGCTACGACAGTCGGGGCACTGCTACCACAGTCGGGGTCGACAAACGGTCGGGGTCCCGGTCGGGTCGAGGCGCGACGCTTCGCTCGCGTGGGTCGGGGTCGGGGTCGGGGTCGGGGATAAAGTGTCGGGGTCGGGGTCGGGGCCCCGACCCTACCCCGAGCCCCGACAGTGTGACCCCGACCAGCGCGCAAAGCGCCGCCCCAAGACCGCCACTCCGACTGCCGTGAGACCCCGACCCGGCCGAGACCCCGACCGCAGGGAGACCCCGACTGCAGTGGCAGTGCCCCGACTGTCGTGGCGGTACCCCGACTGTAGTGGCTGTGCCCAGACCATAGCCACGACCCCGACCAAGACCCGTCACAGGAAAACGGTGTATCAACTCGCAGGTCGTACACCATTGTTGGCTGGCGAAACACGATTGCGGATCCGCAGCGTGGTTCGGGTGTTACAGAGCAATCTCCTTCACAGTTCATTGATCGCCAATGCGCGCAGAGCCAACCTCCCTCGCGGAACTCGGATTGCTCCCCGACACCGCTGGCCAATGGCCCTTGGCCACTCTACTCGATCACACCCATGCGCGGCCGGCACACGACGCGCTCAAGCGCCTCATCGCGACACCACTCGATACGATTGCCGACATCGAGGCGCGACAACGACTGCTGCCGGCGCTCGCCACGTTGTCACCGCAGGTTCGCTGGTCCGAGCTGCACGGACTCGCAGTGCAGGTCGGCCGCTATCTGGCGAGTAACTACGTGCTGCTCCCCACGTCTGCCGTGGAGCGGGCGGTGTTCGCGCTCCGCAATCGGGACATCGTCGCCGAACTCACCGGGCAGCTGCGCCGAGTCGACGAATTGCTGCGACAGTGCGCGCTGCTGCAGCCGCGGCTTGCGACATTGCCGAATGACACGGCATTCGCGCGTATTGTCTTCGCGTTTACCAACGCCGTGCACGACCCGCGCGTCGCGACGCTGCATGCGGCAGTCGATCGGAACAACACCAACGCACTCGCCGGGCTTGATGGAATGGTGCGTGGCACGATAACTGACGGAAGCTGGTCTCTTCACGCCGAGACATCGGCAATACCACTTCGCGACGTCTTGCGTGCGCTCATCGACGCCATCTGGCAGCTCGACGCGTTCTGCTCGCTGGGCACCGCATCGGAGTCCTTTGGTGGAATCACGCCGCAGCTGGCGCCGCGCGGTGCCGCCGAGGTGTCATTCGAAGGGCTCCGCCATCCGCTGCTACCGCAGGGCATCGCCAACGATGTCGCGCTGTCCACGCAGGAACGGGTGCTCTTTCTCACCGGCCCCAACATGGCCGGCAAAAGCACGCTGCTCCGCGCGTTTGGTGTTGCCATCTACTTCGCACATCTGGGCATGAACGTGACCGCAGACTCGACTATGGTGCCGCTGTTCGATACACTGATGGTATCGATCACCGTACGCGACAACCTGCAGCGCGGCGAGAGTCTCTACCTCGCGGAAATACGCCGTGTGCATACGATTGTTGAAGCCGTGGCACGCGGCGAATCGGTCGCGGCGATCTTCGACGAGGTGTTTCGCGGCACCAACATCGCCGACGCGACGCAAGCCACTACCTTGCTCGTTCAGGGACTCGCGAACGCTCCGTACGGCACGTTCGTCATAGCGTCACACCTCGCCGATGTTGCGCATAATTCGACCACCAATCGTGGTGTTTCGTGCTGGTACATGCAGGTGGACATCGCCGGACCGACACCGCTGTTCACGCATCGCGTCCAGCGCGGGGTGTCCGACGTGCACCTCGGCATGAGGCTGCTCGACGCAGAAGGGGTTGGGCCGACCCTGCGACGCATGGCGGGACTGCAGTAGCGTGATTGGCTCGCCCCGTTGTGGTCTTGGTCGGGGTTGCGGGTGGGGGTCGGGGCACAGCCACAACAGTCGGGGTACCGCCACGACAGTCGGGGTACTGCCACCACAGTCGGGGTCTACAAACGGTCGGGGTCTCGGTCGGGTCGGGGCGCGACGCTTCGCTTGCGTGGGTCGGGGTCGGGGATAAAGTGTCGGGGTCAAGGTCGGGGCCCCGACCCTACCCCGAGCCGCGACAGTGTGCCCCCGACCAGCGCGCAAAGCGCCGCCCCAAGACCGCCACGCCGACTGCCGTAAGACCCCGACCCGGCCGAGACCCCGACCGCAGGGAGACCCCGACTGCAGTGGCAGTGCCCCGACTGTCGTGGCGGTACCCCGACTGTCGTGGCTGTGCCCAGACCATAGCCACGACCCCGACCAAGACCCCGACCCGTCAGAGCGGAGCGTCAGTGCGATGCTCGGCCGTAATCCGCCGCGTGTCTTCTTGGTGCGTCTCGCTGCGTTCGTCCGCCGGAATGATGCCGAGGTCGTTCATCATGAGCCCCACCGCATCGGGAATCATCGCCGGCCACAGCACCAGCCCCTCCAGCCGCAGCAACCGTCGTGCGCGACGATCTGTGCCGGCATAGCGCCGCCGCGCCCACAGCTCGTATACGACCGTCAGCCCGCCGCCAAGCAGCGCAAACACACTCCACGTCACCACCGCCTCGCGCAGCGGCAAGTCGTACA
>JAAVWC010000014.1 GCA_023910675.1 Gemmatimonas sp. | reverse complement strand
GCGTACGACACATCACGCCAGCGGCGGTGATAGTACGGCGACTGCATGAAGATGCCGCGGGCCGGGTCACCGATGACGGTTCCGAGGTACACGTAGTCGGTGGTGATGCCCGTGAGGCAGGCGGCCGGCTGACCGGCGCCGGTGCACGGCACGGTGACGGCGCTCATACGACGATCGGTCGAGACCGGAGGCACGTTGGTACCGTTGTACTTGACCGGCACGTTCGGCGCCATGCGGTTCACGAGACGCTGGTCAACACGCGTCCACGAGTCGAGGTTGCCGTAGTTGATGATATTGCTGAACCAGACGTTTTCGCCGTCACTCACGACGCTGAAGTCAATGTCGGTGAGGCCCGCACCAGTGATGCCCTTGTCCGCGTACGACAGGACACGCTGCCAGTTCGTCGCCGTGTTCTCCGCACCGGTGCGCGCCGACAGCATGAGCGTCCGCGCCGCCATGGTGTTGGCGATACGTGCGATGTTGGCTGCCGACTGCGGCACCGTCAACGGCATCACGTCCGAATCCCACGACCAGGTACGACCAGTCGTCAACGAGATAACCGCGTCCCAGCTCTTGAGCGCCGAGTCACGCACCTGCGTGTACGGGATGAGCGTGGGGGCGGTCGTCAGGTCCGTGCGTTCCGTGATGACGAACGCCTTGTCGAACAACAGCGCCAGATTGGTGAGCGCACCCGCCTGCGCGAAGAGCGCGGCGGACTGCGTCTTGGCGTTGCCGTCGGCACCCGGGATGGTGATACCGGCCGCGAGCGCCTTGAGGGCGTCGTTGGCCGCACCGAGGGCACCGTAGTTGGCGTCCCAGGGCTGTACCGTCGCGTTGGCGTCGCCGCCGGCGGAGTTGTTGTTGTAGGCGATGCGCGGCTCGAGGTTGTTGAAGCGCATGCCGAAGTTGCCGAAGTTGGCCGTTCCGGCGTCCGCCGTCACCTGGAGCATCATGTACGGCTCCTGGTGCGTCGAGGTACGATACCAGCTGTTCACCGACGACTTGCCGATCTTGGCCACGTCACCCGGACTGGCGAGTGCGCGGGCAATGTCGGGGTTGTTCGGGTTGGCCACTTCGAGCTCGGCGCAGGCCGCGACAGACAACATCGCGGCGGGCGCCAAAATCGAGCGAAGGATACGAGTCTTCACAAATAGTCTCCGTTATGTGATCAGCGGGATCAGAACGACACGTCGATCATCGCCGTGACCGTGCGGAAATTCGGGTAGCGGAAGCCGTCGATGCGGAAATTGAAGTCACCGCCCGAGTTGGCTTCGGGGTCGAAGCCGGAGTAGTTCGTCCACGTCAGCATGTTGCGGCCGACGATCGAGAACTTGAATCCGTTTGCCAGACCGTTGATACCGACCTTGCGGAGCAGGTTCGGCGTGAACTGGTAGGCCACGCTGAGCTCGCGGAGACGGGCATAGCTGCCGTCTTCGACGAAGTGCGAGTTGGCGTTCAGGCCGTCGTACAGACCGCCCGAGTACCAGGCGAGCGGACGACGGTCGGCTTCGGGACGGTTCCCCTGTCCCTGCGTGCCGTGACGGCCGTCCTGATACATCCACTGCTTCGTGAAGTTGTAGATGTCGCCGCCCTTCACACCGTCGATGAGCGCGTACAGCGACAGGTTCTTGAAGCGGAGGTTCTGCGTGAAGCCGAACGAGAAGTCGGGGTTCACGTCACCGATGACGACCTGATCGCTACCCGCCGCGTTGCGGAAGGCAATCGGCGCTTCGGCGCCGGTGTTCAGCTGGGCCTTGCGGACGACGTAGCCGTCGCTGTTGACCGTGAACAGGCTCTGATCGAGGCCCTGCTGCGCGACTTCGTCCATCGAGCGGAGCCACTTCTTGCCGTAGATGATGCCGAGCGCTTCGCCTTCCGCATAGTAGAAGACGTTCTGGCTCTGACCACCCGCGTTCACGCGGTACGGCGCGCGACCGAGCTTGTCGATACGCTGACGGGTACGGTCGGCGGTGAAGCCGACGTTGTAGCTCACGTCCTTGCCATCATACAGACGGCTCTGGAGCGAGAATTCCCACGTCTTGGCCGACACCGTCGCGGCGTTCTGCACCTGATTCTGGAAGCCACCCGACTGCGCGAGCGACAGCGGCACGCGAAGGAAGGCATCTTCCGTGTTACGCTCGGCGTACACGACTTCGGCGTCGAAACGGTCGAGGAACGTGACGTTCAGGCCGTACTCGTTTTCCGTCTGCGTAGCCGGCTTCAGATTCTTGTTGCCAAGCTGGTTCTTGCTGATCTGGCCCTGGTTGACCGAGTACGTCTCGTACTGGTCGGCAAACTCCGGACGCACACCGGCAGTACCGCGCGAGGCGCGGAGACGGCCTTCCTGGATGCCGGGGATCTTGAGGTCTTCATTCCAACGCCACGAACCGGACATGCGGTAGAAGCTCGCCCAGCGCGTGGCGGAACCGAAGAGCGACGAGGCGTCACGACGCACGAGGAAGTCGGCGACGTACTTGTCCTTGAAGTCGAAGCCCTGCGAGATGAAGTAGTTCTGCGCGTTGCGCGTGGTGCTGCTCGAGCCGACGAAGTTGTTGGCCGGGTTGATGGCGTCGAGGTCGGGCACGCCGACGACGGTGAGCACATTACCCGATGCGCTGAAGCTATTGTTCGTCTGCTTTTCCAGCAGGTACGTCGCACGCGTGGTGGACGACAGATTGCCGAAGAACACCTTCGTGGCAATCGCGTTCGCCTGGAGGTTTTCCGCGACGTTCACGCCGTTCGACAACCCGAGGCCACCGTCCGTCGGGACGCCCGACGAGTTGAGGAAGCCCTTGAAGTTGTAGTCGTTGGTGTTCGTGTTGGAGCGGTCCGTGCCGTACTGGCCTTCGAGGCGCAGCCAGCTGGTCGGCTTGTAGCGCAGGTTGGCCGAGCCGAGAATGCGCTCACGACGCAGCGCGAGTCCCGTGTTCTTGAGACCGTAGAGCGGGTTGCCACGGGCGTTGGCGGCCCACGATGGCAGCACCGGATTGAACTCGACCGGATCGGTGGCGCCGTTGGGGCGCGTCAGATCGATGTCGGGCGGCGACTGCAGCAGGGCAAACCAGCCTTGGCTGTCGTTCGGATCGTAGTCGTTACGGTTGAGCGAGTACGTGAACGACGACCCGAAGTCGAGCTTCGGGTTGATCTGCTGGTCGATGTTCGCGCGGGCCGACTGACGGAACTGGCCGCTGCGGAAGGGCATGACGCCGGCGTTGTGGTCCGACGTGAACGAGCTGTTCAGGTTGGTGCCGCCGCGGCGGTAGCCGACCTGAATGTTGTTCGAGTAGAACTGGCCCTGCCCCAGCCATTCCTTGAGCTGGTTGCGATACCGGCTGTCGCCCGACGTGGGGTAGGCGTTATCGGAGATGATGCCGTCGAGCGGACGCGCGCCAGCGGCGGTCTGCAGGATGGAGCCATCGGGGTTGAGCGTGTAGTTGTGAAACTCGTTGAGCGGCACCCACTTGTTGAGCGACGAGTTACCCATTTCCGAGCGCACCGAGACGCGCGTCGTGCCGTCCTTGATGTCCTTACCACGCTTGGTGGTAATGGAGAGCACGCCGTTGGCGGCGTCGGAGCCGTAGAAGGCCGAGGCCGCGGCACCCTTGAGGACTTCGATCGACTCGATGTCCTGGGCGTCGATGTCGGCGATGGAGAAGCGCGTGATGACGCCGTCGACGATGATGAGCGGCGCGGAGCCGCCGACACCGAGGCTGGTTGAGCCACGGAGACGGATGGCCGGAGCGGCGCCCGGGTTACCGACGCCGAGCGCGACGCGCGCACCAGCGACCTTACCCGCGAGGGCGGCCACCGGCGAGGAGGCCGGGACGTCCTTGAGCTGTTCAGCCGAGACCTTGGCCACGGAGAACGGGAGCTTCTTGACCGACTGACCGTCGGCGGTACCGGTGGTGATGATTTCGTTCAGGCGGAACGGGTCCGCCTTCATTTCGAAATTGACCGTCTGATCGGCCGCCGACAGCGTGATGGGCGTGCTGCGCGGCGTATAGCCGATGAAGCGGGCCGTGATGATGACCTGCTGACCGGTGGCGCGACCCGCCGGGATGGTCAGGGTGTAGCGCCCCTGCTCGGACGCGATGGCGGAGAGCCCCATCGACTGGATGGCGACGGTGGCCGGAACCGGCGCTCCCGTGCCCTGCGTGGTGACTGTGCCGCGGATAACGGTCTGCGCCTTCGCAGCCGCTATCGGCGACATCAGGAGCGCAATGCCGGCCGCTGTACGCAGCACGCGCATTGCTGACTGTGCGCTTCCCATCTGTTGTCCTCTTCTAGGGGGAGTTACTAGCGGTCCTGTGGGGGGACCGGACGACCCTGCCGGCGACATGTCGCGAAAGCCTGGGTCACAGCTCGTGTTTCTACAACATCAGCACCCGCCGACCCGTCACCGTGACAGAAACGGATGCAGGTGTGACAGTTTCGACACATGGGGCGGAACCTAACCGACCCGTTCAACCCAACGCAATGTCACTCGTCCCAGCTTTCCAGCACTTGACCCGCGTAGGTTCTTCGTTACGGGGACGAAAGCTGCCTCCCGAAGCGCCACGGCGGCTTGCCCGTAACTAATTGCAAACAAATCGTTTGTGCAGGTCACCGGACAGGAGAAACCGACGGCGGACGCGCAAATTCGATGGTCAACACGACCAGTTGGGCAACCGGACTTCGTCCCTTCGTCGCCGCGTCCCACTTGGCGGGCACCAACGCCTCGATTATTGCGCGGCCAAAGGCATCGTTGGTCGCCGAGACCACCGCCAGCGTCGCCCAATCCAGTCGACCGCGTGCGTCGACGACGAACTCCACGGTCGCCTGTCCGCTGACTCCCGCGCGCCATAACGGCTCGGGGTACAACACCTCGAGCTCGCCGTTCGCGAGGGCGGCGGTCGAGTCGACCTGCTCCGCCGTGAGCACGGTCCCCGCCGCCAATTCCTTCACCAGTTCAGCACGCCGTTCGTCGGTCCCTTTGGCCCGCGGTACGCGGAGCTGGGTCGGCCGTGACCATACCGCCACCACCCCGCACTGCTCGAGCCCGCGCGACCCGATCAGCTCCGGTGGCACCGAGTTCGAGGAGAGATACAGTTCGATCCCCTCGACCATGTTGAGGTCGATCGATTCGAAATCGAAGTCGGCCGCCGTGGCCGCAAAGCCGTCGATGAACACCAGCGGTTGGCAGGTGCTCGAGCGGAAGCGCACGACCTTGCCGGCGTTCACGCCGCGCGCCGGCGTCGAAATGCGCACGCCGGGAATGCCGCGGAAGGCGTCGAGGAGATTGCGATTGCCCGACTGCTCGATCCGCTCGCGCGTGATGAAGTGGCCGCCGCGCTTGGCGTCGAGCCGCTCCCGGTATCCGGCCAGTCGACCGTCGGACGGCTCCTTCCGCGCGTTCACATTCAGCACCGCCATCTGCTGCGGCGCCCGCGCCAATCGCCAATCGGCGACGACCGTTCCTTTGTCGGCGACCGTGACCTCGCGCTGCTGCGGCTGATAGCCAATCCGGCGCACGCGCACCGTGACGGGGCCTGCGGGCACGCCGCTGAGGAGGAAACTGCCGTCTTCCCGGCTGCGCACCACGGTCCCCGATGGCAACCACTGCACCTCGGCGCTCGCCACCGGAGTGCCCTGCGCATCACGCACGACGCCGCGCACCGTGCCGTCTAGGACGCGCACCGCGCTGCCATACGCGGCCGTGACCTCAAGCGGCTGCGGCCAAAGCATATGGCCAGCGACCGCTGCAGCGAGCACGCTCAGCGAGACAGCGACAGGCATTGGCGACGACAGACGCACAGGAACCTCCAGGCGAGGTACAATCAAAAAGTGTGGAAATGAACGGCAGACGGTGGCACCTTTTCAGGTAACCCAGTCACCCCCGGGAGAATCCCGGCAACAAAAAGGAGCCACCGCCCGTGATGAAGATCGACATTCCTGCGACCGCGTCAAGCCCGACTTGGTCGACGCTGGAAACGTGTATTCGTGAGCAAGTGCAAACCTGCCTGCAGCGCGTGTTGGACGACGAGGTCGACGCGCTGCTGGGTCGCGGCCGTCATGAGCGCCGAGCGGCGGATGCCGTCGTCGGCTATCGCAATGGCCACGGGCAGCCCCGACAGGTGGCGTTGATGAACGGCACGATCTCGATTCGTCGTCCCCGCGTGCGTGGGCTCGACGCGCGCTTTGAGAGTCGGATCCTGCCGTTGTTTCAGCGCCGCACGCCGGAGATCGCGACGCTGTTGCCGGAGCGGTATTTGCACGGCCTGTCCAGCGGCGACTTCACGCGGGCGCTGCGCGGGCTGCTGGGCGATGGCGCGCCGCTGAGTGCGAGCCGTGTGCAACGCCTGACCGAAGACTGGCAGCGCGACTACGCGCCGTGGCGCACGCAGGACTTGTCCGCGCTCGAGCCCGTGTACGTCTGGGCCGACGGGATCTACGTGAAGGCCGGCCTGGAGTCGACGAAGGCCGCGCTGTTGGTGCTGATCGCCGCGCTCGCGGATGGCACGAAGGTGGTCCTGGCGGTCGAGAGCGGCCACCGCGAGTCGAGCGAGCGCTGGGCGGAGATCCTGCGCGATCTCACGGCGCGCGGCCTGCCGGCCCCCGCCTGCGTGATTGGCGATGGCGCGTTGGGCCTGTGGAACGCGGTGGGCCAGGTATGGCCACACGCGGCGGAGCAACGGTGCTGGAACCACCAGCTCCGGAACGTGGTCGACGCGGCCCCGCTCAAACACCAGCCGGACGTGCAGGGCGCGGTACAGCGCATCGCCGCCGCCGAATCCGTTGCCGACGCGGAGCAGGAGCGGCAGCGCTTCCACCGCGCCTATCGGCTCCGCTTCCCGAAAGCGTGCGAGCGTCTGGATCGCGACTGGGCGCGGATGCTCACGTACTACCAGTTTCCGAAAGAGCATTGGCGCCATCTGCGCACCACCAACGTCGTCGAATCGCCCTTCGCGGCGGTGCGGCTGCGGACCAGTGCCGCCAAGCGCTTCAAGAACGTCGACCGCGCGACCGCCATCATCTGGCGGCTGCTGCGCGTCGCCGAGAAGCGCTTTCGCAAGCTGAACGCGCCGGAGCAGTGCCGCGATGTGTATCGTGGCGTCCGCTACGCCGATGGCATCGAAATCCCCGCTATGTCACCCACCCAGAAAGCCGCCGCCTGACGCGCATTTACACACTTCTTGACGAGACCTCCTCCAGGCGGGGACAGCGGGCGTATCAATCATGCGTGCTGAACACCGGCACGACAATGCCGACGGCGCGCGGGACTGCCAGTCAGCGATTCAGCCCGAGCACGGCACGCAGCTGCGCCAGCGCCGGAAATTGCGGGTGCAATCGCTGCAACTCCTCGGCAGTGGCGCGAGCCGCCGGAATATTCCCGGTCACCGACTGCGCCAGCGCCAACTGATACAGCACATCCGCGCGCCCAGGTTGCAGGCGCTGCGCCAACTCCAGCATCTGCACCGCCTGCGGCCACCGCTGCGCGTCGCCAGCGATGCGCGCGCGCACCAGCGCCAGCTCCGCCGACGGCTCCAGCGCGAGCGCCAGTTCGAATTGCGTGTCGGCCTCGGCGAACCGCCGCGCCCGGAACAACGCGGCGCCAGCGAGCTTGTGCGGTTCGGCAAAGATGAACTGGTCGTTGGCCAAGCCGCGGTACTCCTGCACAGCCTGCGCCGTATCGCCCGCGACCTCGAGCTGGCGCGCCAGCTCCAGTTTGGCCAACTCCCACGGCCGCGCCCCACCGGCCACAAGGAACGCGAGCGTATCGGCCGCGTTCTGTGGCACATAGGTCGCGCGATAGTCCCCCTGCTGCGTCATGGCGACGAATGGCCACCGCGCCGCGAGCGCCGCCACGCGATGCTGGGCAATGCGTTCATCGAACGGCGTCACCGCCACCTGCTGCTCATACACGGCCATCGTGCGAAGCCGCGTACTGTCGATGGTGATGCCAGAAGGTGGTGCACTGCGCAGCGTCGTGAGAAACACGTTCGCAATGAGCTGCACGCCCGCGCGGTTGGGGTGCACGTGTTCGAGAAAGAGCTCATGGCCGGGCGTACCCGCCGGACTCTGCGCCGCGAACGCCTCCGCGACGGGGACGTAGTGCACACGCGCCGACGATGGCGACGCGCCGCGCCGCTGCGCGACCCGTTGCACCACACGCGCGACCACCGAGTCGAACACCCCGGGCGCGCGAAAGCGTACGACATCGAGATCGCGCGCGCGAAAGAAGGCCGCGCGCGATGTGCTGCTGTCGCCGGCCGCGAGCATGTTGACGGCCTGCGCGAACGCGGCCCGCGCCGCATCGTTGCCCGCCGATGCAAATGGCGCCTGATCACGCACGTTGGCCGGCGTCGACGCGATGTACAGCGGCACCCCGGCCTCGACGATACGCTCCGCGATACGTGTAAGGTTCTCGTCGAACTGCTGCACACCAATCCGATACGCCGGGCTGTCCATCGGGACGTCCTGCCCGTTCGTGACCGACTCCATGAAGCTCGCGGCCGACGGATTGACGGCCCCCGCCGCACTTCGCGCACGACGTTGCGCGACGTAGCGATTGAGCGCGCGCACCGATCGCAGCTGCTGCAGCGCGACGAAGGCCCGCGTCAGCGACGGACTGGCGGCGAGTCGGATGGCGGAACCGGCACCAAGTGCACCGACGAACTCGTTATGCCCACCGTAGTACAACACGGCGTCGGGCTGCTGCGCGAGCAGCTGCGGCAGCACGTCGAGCATCGCGTAGCTGTTCGTGGCCGCAATGCCCACCGTGACGACTTCGACGTCGCGATCCGGCAGCGCATCGGTGAGCGCCGCGTCGAGCAGCCGCGCAAACGATCCGGTGCGCGGATACGGGAAGCCCTGCGCCGACGACTCGCCCAAGACAAACACCCGGAAGCCGTTGGCGGCCTTGGTGGCACGGAAGAATTCGAGATTGGGCGCCGGCGGCGACTGTTCGCCGGGAAACCAGCGCGCGGCGACGACGGGGTTGGCCATGAGCCACTCGCCGTTCCCCGCGGCGGCGGTCACGAATAGGGGCAACTCCCCAGCAGGCCACGCGACACGCATGATCCCCTCAATGGCACCGAAGAGCAGCAGCGGCACCATGAGCGCAATCGCGGTAAACCAGCGCGAACGTGACGTCGTCATCCGATCAGAAGATCGAGTAGATCAGCGGCGCCAGCACCGACCCTTGGGCCAGCACCACCAGCGTACCAAGGACCACGAACACGAGGACGATGGGGAGGAGCCACAGCTTCTTGTTGGTGCGGAGAAACGCAAACAGTTCGCGCAGAATGGTCATGCGTCAAAACTGCCGTTCCATCGCGGCGCGCGCCACGGCCTCGTCGCGTGCGGGCCGCGTCACCCAGTACGTGGCGGCATCGGGGTCGCGCGCGAGTGGGCTGCGTCCAAGGCGTCGCCGCAACACCCCGACGGGCACGAAGGCCAGCCACCAGAGCGCGGTAAAGAGCACGGGCGTGGTGATGCGCCCGAGCAGATGCCCGAGCGCCATCCAGAGGCGCACCACCGGCACCAAGACGCGCGGCGCGACAATACCCAGCACCATGACCACAGCACCGATGGTCGTCGCCGCGGACACCAGCACCCCCACGGTGCCGGACTTCTGCCGGAACGTCGCCGCGGCGGCGAGTACCAACAGGGCGGGCCCCACCGTGAACGCAAAGCGGCGCGGCGACGGCAGTGCGTCGGCGGAGGATGTCGTGTGCATCGCGGCCATCAGTCCGGCTCCAACGTGACGTGCCAGCGCGCATCCCCAACGGTGGGCTGTGCTGTGCGCAGCACGAAGTACGGGCCAATGGCCAACGCGTCGATGTCGGTGCGCATGAGACACGCGTAGGCATCGGCGGGTGTATGCACCACCGGTTCACCGCGGATATTGAAGCTCGTATTCACGAGCACCGGACAGTCGGTCCGCGCCGCGAACGCTTCGAGGACGGCGCGCATTCCCGGCGTGCGTGCCGCCGTAACGGTCTGCACGCGCGCCGATCCGTCGCGGTGCGTGATGGCCGGCAGTGGCGGCGCATCGACACGCACGGGCACCACCTGCAGCATGTACGGAGACTCGTCGCCCTCGATGCCGTCGAAGTATTCATGCGCACGCTCGGCCAACACGGCCGGCGCAAATGGACGGAAGTTTTCGCGCAACTTGATGTGCGCGTTGAGCCGCTTCTGCATGTCGTTCTTACGCGGGTCGGCCAGAATGGACCGGGCCCCGAGTGCACGCGGCCCGAACTCCATGCGCCCATCGAACCACCCGACAATTCCGCCTGTCGCGAGACATTCGGCTGTCCGCTGCACCACGCCGTCACGCCCGAGCGTCTCGACGACGGCTCCCTGCGCCGCCAGGTCGGCGGCGATAGCGTCGTCAGAGAACGAAGGGCCGAGCAGCGCGCCGTGCATTGTATCGTGCATTGCCGTGTCATCACTGTCGCGATGACGCGCACCACCGAAGTACCGATGCCATGCCAGCAGTGCAGCGCCGAGCGCACCGCCGGCGTCGCCAGCGGCCGGCTGCACCCATAAGCGGTCGACGAGCTTCTCGCGCTTGAGTGTGCCGTTCGCGACCGCGTTGAGCGCGACACCACCAGCCATGCACAGATCGCGCACGCCGGTTTCGCGTACCACCGAGCGCACCATGCGCTGCACGATCATTTCGGTCAGCTGCTGCACCGACGCCGCGAGATCCATCTCGCGTTGCGTGATGGGCGACTCGGGCACGCGCGGCGGCCCATCGAACAATTCGTTGAAGCGCGCCGTGGTCATATGCAGCCCATCGACGAAGCCGAACGGTGCGCGATACAGCCGGAACGAACCATCGTCGCGCAGGTCGACGAGCTCGCGCAACATGCGGTCGAGATAGCGCGGCGTGCCGAACGGCGCGAGCCCCATGAGCTTGTACTCGCCGGAGTTCACGCGGAATCCGGCGTGATACGTACACGCGGAGTACAGGAGTCCGAGTGAATCGGGATAGCGGAGTTCATGGGTGAGACGGAGCGACGCGCCACTGCCCATCCCCATGGTGGCGGTTGCCCATTCGCCCACGCCATCAATGGTGAGCACGGCCGCCTCGGCAAATGGCGAGGGGAAGAACGCGCTCGCCGCATGCGACTCATGATGTTCGCACCAGAGGAGTTTGCCGGTGTAGCCGTTCAATCCCCGGCGAATCGCGCCGTCGAGATCGATTTTGTCGCGGGCCCACAGGGGGCCGCCTTTGAGGAAGGCGCGCCACCCTCGCGGCGCCGTCTCCAGCCAGCTCTCGAAGAGGCGGTCGAGATGCAGGATGGGCTTCTCGTAGAACGCCACCGCGTCGAGCGCACTGGCGGTGAGCCCGCCTTGTTCGAGACACCACGCCGCGGCCTGCGCCGGGAACGCCGCGTCTCCCTTGCGACGGGAGAATCGTTCCTCGGAGGCCGCAGCCACGATGACGCCATCCTGCACCAGGCAGGCGGCGCTATCGTGAAAAAAGGCGGAAATTCCGAGGACGGACGTCATGGGGGCGGAAGTTAACAGCGGTTCCTCCGCCCCTGCCGTCTAAATCCCTGCGGTCTGCCTTCTCGGCGCGATGCCGCCACATCGCGCCGAGTCTCGCAGACGGCAGCCACACAGACTGCAGGCGCGCAGGGCGACGGCGGTTCCTCCGCCCCTGCCGTCTAAATCCCTGCCGTCTGCCTTCTCGGCGTGATGCCGCCACATCGCGCCGAGTCTTGCACACGGCAGCCACACAGACTGCAGGCGCGCGGGGCGACTGCGGTTCCTCCGCCCCTGCCGTCTAAATCCCTGCCGTCTACCTTCTCGGCGTGATGCCGCCACATCGCGCCGAGTCTTGCACACGGCAGCCACACAGACTGCAGGCGCGCGGGGCGACGGCGGTTCCTCCGCCCCTGCCGTCTAAATCCCTGCCGTCTGCCTTCTCGGCGTGATGCCGCCACATCGCGCCGAGTCTTGCAGACGGCAGCCACACAGACTGCAGGCGCGCGGGGCGACTGCGGTTCCTCCGCCCCTGCCGTCTAAATCCCTGCGGTCTGCCTTCTCGGCGCGATGCCGCCACATCGCGCCGAGTCTCGCAGACGGCAGCCACACAGAATGCAGGCGCGCAGGGCGACGGCGGTTCCTCCGCCCCTGCCGTCTAAATCCCTGCCGTCTGCCTTCTCGGCGTGATGCCGCCACATCGCGCCGAGTCTTGCAGACGGCAGCCACACAGACTGCAGGCGCGCGGGGCGACGGCGGTTCCCCCGCCCCTGCCGTCTAGATCCCTGCCGTCCGCCGTCTCGGCGTGATGCCGCCACATCGCGCCGAGTCTCGCAGACGGCAGCCACACAGAATGCAGGCGCGCAGGGCGACGGCGGTTCCTCCGCCCCTGCCGTCTAAATCCCTGCCGTCTGCCTTCTCGGCGTGATGCCGCCACATCGCGCCGAGTCTTGCACACGGCAGCCACACAGACTGCAGGCGCGCGGGGCGACTGCGGTTCCTCCGCCCCTGCCGTCTAAATCCCTGCCGTCTGCCTTCTCGGCGTGATGCCGCCACATCGCGCCGAGTCTCGCAGACGGCAGCCACACAGACTGCAGGCGCGCGGGGCGACGGCGGTTCCTCCGCCCCTGCCGTCTAAATCCCTGCGGTCTGCCTTCTCGGCGTGATGCCGCAGGGCCGCGCCGAGACGGCGGACGGCAGAAACAACAGATGGCAGGGGCGCAGGAACTACCTGCGCACCAACCCCGCCGGCGTCCAGTTGAACCCGATGGCGAGGGTTTCGTCCGAGCCCACCAGGTCCGACCCGCTGAACGACGCCGAGACGCGGACGCCGAACTGGCGGTTCACCTGCCAGTGGCCACCCACATCGAAGTTGGCGCTGAGATTGGTACGCGAGTCCTTGTCGGCGCCGCAGCTGCCGCAGGCGTCAATGGAGAGCCGCGGATGTACGAACGGGGTGAGGGACATGTTCTGATCGAGCTCGAACGTGTGCCCCACGCTCACGCCAAGCGGCACGCGGAAGGCGGTACGGTTTCCACCGATGGCGGCACCGACACCGGCGGTGAAGAGCACGTCGAGCGGCTGGTCATTGGTGGCACGCGTGAGCTCCTTGCCCAGTCCACCGCCCACGAACAACAGCGGGTCGACGCCGCCCTTGGGGTCGGCGAAGCCGCCGTCGAGCTGCCAGTGGAGCCCCTTGCCGGCCCCTTCGCGCCATTGGAAGACGAACGACGTGCCGGCGCCCCCGACGATGGCGGCCGTGTAGTCGCGGGTGCTGGCCCGCGGCGTCTGCATGGAGGGGTAGTTGTAGGCCTGCGCCTGAGCGCTCGCCAACGGGGATGCCAGCGAGAGCGCCAGCGCCGTGACCGACAGGGCAGACGTACGACACCACGAAAGACGCACCATGCTCGACTTCTCCAGAAAAGAATTGGGACGACCGTGCGGTTGTTGGTGTACAACTGCCCGCACGCTTGAGATTATCCTGTAACGGTTGTTGCTACTACCTCTGTGCCGGTGTCCGGGATCCCCGGTCTGCCTCCTTCGAGCTTCTATGCGCGTACACCTGCTCGGCGCTTGCCTATTGCTCTGCTCTCCGGCCGGTGGCCCGCTGAGGGCGCAGGAAAACACGGCGTCCCAACCACCGGGGCGTGTGCGCACCTACGAGACAACGCCGGCGGTGGATTCGTTGCTGGCGGAATCCAGGCGCTTGGTCCTCGCGGGGGATACGAACACTGCGCTCAGCGCCTTGGGGCGTGCGCAGGATCTTGCCCCGCGGAACCCTGAAGTGCTCTATCAGCGCGGGGTTCTGCTGTCACGCACGACGTTCCTACGCTTTGGTGATGTGCCTCGCAATTTCGTGGCGTGGCGGCTGCTCGATCGGGCGGCAGAGATCGACCCCACCAATGCGCGGTACCTGCTCGAAATAGGACGGATACGGCTGCTGACGCCGCTCTTGCGCGCAGAAGCCGAACGCGTCTTTCGGAAGGCGCTGCGGGTCGCAGAGGAGAACCAGGACAACCCGCTGATCGCCGAGATCAGCTGGGAATTGGGGCAGATCAAAGGAACGTCGCTATCTCACGGCGAAAAGATCGCTACATGGTCACGGTTGCCGGACTCATTTTCGAGCCCGACCTGGCCATGTATCGCCGCGGCTACACGCGGGAGTTTCTCGAGTCCAATTCTCGGCCCATTGCCAATATCGGCGCCACGGATCGCACCGAAGCGGAGGACTTGTACCGTCGCGGACTGGCGGCGGTCCCGACGTACGAGCCGAGTGCGATCGGCCTGTTGGGGCTGCTGTATGACCAGCACCGCTACGAGGAGATGCGCCGCGTCGTGCAGCCGTTTCTCGACGCGGGCACCGGTGGCGCCAATTTGCGTCTGGCTGCGGGACTCGCAGCCTACCGGTTGAACGACGCCACCGCGGCCGACTCGCTCTTCGAATCGGGGCTGCGTCGCTTTCCCGAGGACGAGCGCCTCGAGATGACGAATCTGGGGCGCATTTTGCGGCGGCGCGATTCGGTGTCGTACGACGCGCTCTCGGCGGCGGATCGTCGCCTGACTGATTCGTCGTACTGGGAAGCAGCCGATCCGCTGATCGAAACCCCGGAGAACGAAGCGCGCCTGGAGTTTTTGGCGCGCATTGCTGCGGCTCAGCTGCGCTTCACCAGCGTCGACATGCGCCAGAGCGGATGGCGCACCGACCGCGGGCTCATACTTGCCCGCTACGGTGAGCCACCGGTGATCGCGACCTTTGCCAGCGACAACGCCGCCGACGCTGCGGAGACCGCGGGGCGCATCACCACCGTGTGGTACTATCCGCGCAAAGACCGGCAGTTCGTGTTCTCCGGTCCGCCGGCCATGAACTACGCCATCTTTGCTGGTCCCATGCGCGGCCTGGCCGAAGAGTCGCGTGAAGACGCGCCCTTCCTGCTCGACAACGTGATCGCACTGCGTGCCATCGACAGCGTGTCGGTACAGCTCTCGCGCTTCCGCGGCGCAACCGACAGCACGTCGCAGCTGGTGGTCGCGCACGCGGTCGACCCGCGACGCCTGTACGGCAACGTCGATCTCGCCGAGGGTTCGCTGTTCACCAGCCTGTACATCGGCCGCCCGCTCAACATGCGGCAGGTTCGCCGCGACACCATCAGTGTGTCGCTTCCGGCGAGCTCGATGCTCTCGCGAACCTTCGTGCAGGGCGTCCCCGCCGGCCCGCTGCGCGTTCGCGTTGAAAGCACCGACGCCAATGTTTCGAGCGCCGTGGCACGCGCGCATGTGGAGCTCGACATTGCGCGCGCACGTCGGGACATCCTCGAGCTGAGCGACGTCATGATCGCCGAGCGCGTGACGTCGACCGACGAGCCGCGTGCGGGATGGCAGAGCGCCGGCATTGTGCCGCGCGGCGATCTGACGATGACACAGCGCGAGCCGTTCTCGGTGTACTGGGAGACGTACGGCTTGCGCCCTACTCCCGATCAGCGATTCAAGGCTGAGGTCAGCTTCAAGGTGACGCTGGTGGAAATCGATCGGGCCAACAAGCAGGGCGCGATTCGCTATCTGCTCGATGTCGCCGATCTGGTCGGGCTGACGCGCGAAGGCAACGAAGAACTCACCGTGCGCTTCACGCGTGAGGTGCCGGCGGGAACGACCGACCGCCTCCCCATGGTAAATACCATTGGGCTGGGGACCTCTCCTGCCGGCCTGTACCGACTCGATGTCATCGTTACCGATCTCGTGTCCGGCCAATCTGCACGTTCTGCTCGCTTCTTCCGCGTGGCCCGCTCATGACCAACCTGCCCTCCGCTCGCATTGTCCCACCCCCATCATCGCTGCCGCGATGGGTGGTTGGTGCGGCCGCCCTCCTCACCGCGGTGCCGCTGTCTGGCGCGATCGCGCAAAGCACCGGCTCGAGGCGCAACGCGCTCGGCGCGGCCGAGACGATGGGGCCGCTTCCCAACGATCACCGCTTTCGCTGGATGACGGCAGGCGCCGCAATCGGGAGCTCCATGGCGGTCGGCTACTACTACGCGAGTGAACGCGGTGAACGCGCCGGCAAGTGCGGACCGTGGAAGTGCGCACTGCCGTACCTCAGTGTGAGCGGCGCCCTCACTGGATTGTTCATGGCGCGCGAGTTCGCGGCGCAGCGTCGCGCCAATGCGCCGCGTGCCGGTGATGCGCTGGCCTTTACGGCGGCGCGTCTGCGCCTACCGGCCGAGGCGGTTGCCGTGGCCATGAACGACTCACTGGTGTTCGCGGTCACCGACAGCGGCGTTCAGGTGCTGAGCAACAACGCGCGCCCGGTAGCGCTGCAGCGACGCGGCGCAGGCCTGAGCCTCATGCGACGGATCGCGGTGAGCAACCGCGACGCCTCGTTGCTCATTGGCACTGGGAATGCCCTCTGGCAGACGCCCATTGCCAGCGGGCGCTTGGCGCGTGTGCTGAGCGGCGCCGTCGACGCGATGGCGGCGAGCAACGACATCGTGCTCGTTGCGGAAGGCGCACGCATGCAGATTCGTCGACTGCAGGAGGGCACAACCAAGGTCGACACCGTCGTCGCGCCTGGTCGCGTATCGGCGGCGCACTACGACGAGGCGGCGCAGCGCTGGTGGGTAAGTGCCGATTCGGGATTGTACGAAGTGCTGATGCCCGCGAGCGACGCGGAGAAGCCTTCGCTGATCATGCGGACCGCAGTCGGTGGACAGGCAAACGCGATTGCGAGTGGCACCAACTGGATTGCGGCGGCGAGCGGGACCGAGGGCGTGATCATCTGGACACGCGACATGCTCGCGGCGCAGCCGTCCGGCGTGCAGCAGCAACCGTGGCGCCTCAAGGGCGAGCCACGCTTTGCGTTCGACATGGCCTTCATGGGGAACGACCTGTACGTCGCCGGCGGCGTCGATGGCGTGACGCGCATACAGCTGCTCCCGACGCCCAGCATTCTTGGCGCGTCGCGGCAGGCTGGGTACGCCAACACAATCGTCGCGCGCAACGGAGTGCTGTGGGTAGGCGACCGGAACGGAATGGGGATGGTGCGGCTGGTGCCGTAGACAAACCGCAGTTCCCCCGTTCCTGCCATCTGTGGTTTCTGCGGTCTGCGGTCTCAGGGTGATCCCGCGGCATCGCGCCGAGACGGCAGACGGCAGGGTTTTAGACGGCAGGAGCGGAGTGAGCAAAAAAGGGCGCCGGGGATTTCTCCCCGGCGCCTCTTCGTTTGTTTGCTGCGTCGTGCTTAGCGGAACGAGATCGACGACGGGTTGTTGACGTTCATGACAATACCCGCACCCATGCGCCCAACCGGGGAAAACTTGTTCTGGAGCGTCACGAACGTCCAGGCGAATTCACGCCACGGCGTGTTGCTCACGATGCTCCCGGCAACGGTGTCTGCCGCCACGCGATGCTGCGCGGCGAAGATGACCGGCGTCGGCGTACCGAACATGAACAGCGGATCGGTGATCTGGGTGTCGGCGTCGTAGAAGCTCTTGCGACCGGGGAACGGCGTGGCCTTCTGTCCGAGGCTGACCGTATCGATGAAGCGGCCGAGCGTATCGGTGCGCACCGCCCACGCTTCGTAGAAGTAGCCCACCGGCGGCCGATAGTAGTTCGAGTCGGTCACCGTGTAGATCGAGCCACGCACTTCGATGCGACCACGCGGGATGATCGGCATGCTGCTGGCGCTGAAGGCCAACGGGCCGAACGGCTGGTTCGCGGCCGTCGACGTGGAGAATACGAACTCTTCAGTCGTGCGCGCCGCGAAGTTGCCGAAACGCACGCCGGCCGTGAGACGGCCACCGACCGCGGCGGCTTGGCTGCGACGGGCCCACAGGGCACGACGCGCACCAGGCGTGGCGCCCGGGGTTCCCGTTTCGACGGACACGATGATCGTGTTGGCCGAATCGATATCGGCGATGCCGATGGCGGCGCGGGTGGTGGCAAACCGGAAGAAGCGGTTCTGGCCACCGTTCGAGAACTGGTTCACCGTGCCGAGCGTGGCCGTCGCGCTGGAGACCACCGGGTCACCGGATGCATTGAGCACGGTGTCGGTGCGGAGCTGCGAGAGCAGCCCCGTGGCGCGGACGAACTTGGTGGCAGAGTCGTTGCCGACCCACACGACATAGTTCGCGCCAGTGAGCGAGTCGAGACCGGCAAGTTCGACGATGATCGAGTCGGCCGCGGGCGTGGCCGACGCAATCGCCGTTGCCGGAAAAATGGCGCGACCGCGCGGAAGGTTGGCCGCAACGCGCAACAGGTTGGAGCCGAAGCCGCGAGCGCCGACCGGCGCCGAGGTGATCGCACGCTCTTCCTGACAGGCCGCCGTGAGCGCGAGCGCGCAGACGGCGGAAGAAAGCACCGCAAAACGCATGTGTTTCATGGTTAGTTGCCCCGCGCGCTGCGAGGGATGTACCGGAAGCCAAGGGTCAGCATCAGGTTGCCGGCCGTGTTCTTGGCAGCCGGGACAGCCGGGAAGTCTTCCGGGAACACCGTGTTACGATTGCGTCCACCGGCCGGATCGATGAACGACCGGTCGAAGTTCCGCATCGTGAGCTGGCGGGCATCGAGCTGAATGCCGCTGGTCTCGTTGAACTTGATCCAGACACCAGCACCAAGGGTGAACGACGACGAGTTCTTGATGGCCGCTTTCCCGTTGATCTGCGTGTCGAGCAGCATGGTGTACGTGCCGACACCACCCATGACAAACGGCGTGACATGCTTGGTGGGGTAGCGCGCGACACCGAAGGCACCGAGGTGAATGGTGTTCACCGGCTGTCCCGCGTACTGGTAATAGGTCGTATCACCGCCCGCACTGGTCGGGTTGCCGTAGCGCAGACGCACCACGAAATCTTCCTGATGCGTATTGCCACGCGTCACGTCGACCGACACACCCGTACCGAAGTACTTGTTGAGCGCGTACTCGGTATCGAGACCGACCACGCCGGCGAGATCGAGGCTGGACGAGCGTTCCGGCGACACCGTACCCAAGCGGGTGGTGACGCTGAAGCGCTTGTTCTGCACCTGGGCCTGCGCAGTCGTTGCTGCCAACGCCACGAGCGTGGCCGCAAGATAGAGGCGCTTCATCGGCCCACCTCAAAGGAGAAGATCTGGACGTTCTGGAGCGCGCCGGCACCCTGATACGAGTAGTCGAAGCGCATCTGACGGCCGAGGAGCGGCACCTTGATCCCGAAGCCACCCGCGAGACCGAGCGTACCGGCGTTGTCGATGCCGGTGTCACGATCGTCGTTGTACATACGCTTCCCGCCGCGCACGAAGAACATGTTCTTGTAGCCGTACTCGAGGCCGATCGCGTACTGCGTGGCGATGTCGGTACCGTCGGTGAGCGTGAACTCGGTGTTCAGGCTGTTGTTGCCGCTGCCCTTGCCGAACAGGGCGTCGGCGGTGCCGAGGAGCTGCGAGCCGAGGGAGAACTGGAAGGTCGCGGGGAGTTCCGTGGGACGCGTCCAGAGGTCCACGCGCCGGCCTTCAATGAACTGCGCACGCACCGAGTCTTGCACGACGCGTTGGAGCAGGGCACCACCGGCGCGAGCCGAACCACCCACGTTGCGGATAGCGCCACCGATGGTGACGCCGTACAGCCCCGTGTTGAACTGCGTCCCGATGTCGGCGGCCACCCACGACGTCCCGGCGTCGGTGATGCCTTCGGTGATGTACTTGATCTGCGTGCC
Organism: Gemmatimonas sp.; assembly: GCA_023910675.1. Classification (GTDB taxonomy): domain Bacteria; phylum Gemmatimonadota; class Gemmatimonadetes; order Gemmatimonadales; family Gemmatimonadaceae; genus Gemmatimonas. The sequence continues at coordinate 83,140 of JAAVWC010000014.1, read as the reverse complement.
AACGTTGAGGCGGTCGGTGAGCCGCTTGGCGTAGCCGAGCGACGCCGCCGTGGAGGTCCACGAAAACGTGGAGCCGCCGAGGCGCTCGCCGAACGGATTGGCTTCGGTGGTGCGCTTGATCTCACCCGACGAGAGCGAGTTGAGCGAGATGCCGACGACACCGCCGAGGAGCGGCACGTTGATGGCCGCGTACGACTGCGTGAGGCCAAGGTCGCCGTACAGGTTCTGGTAGCCGCCCGCGAACGAGATCGCCTCGCTCGTGGCGGCGCCGGCCGGATTCCAGTACCACGCCGTCGGTCCGTTGACGGTGCTGCCGATCGCGCCGGCGAGGGCGCCACCGCGGGCGCCCACACCAATGTGCAGGAAGTTGCCGCCACGCGTGCCTTGACGCGTGGCCTTGGTTTCGGGCGTCGGAAGGAGACCGCCTGGACCCTGGGCGCTCAGCGGCGCTGCCAGCAGGGTCGTGGCGGCTCCGAGAACGCCGATGTTCCGTAAGATCTTCATCTCGACTCCGTTAACGGATGATCACGAACTTGCTGCGATACACCTGGTTCTTGCCCTTCTCACCAGTGGCGGTCACGACGAACAGGTAGAGCCCCGATCCGAGATCGATGCCTTCGCGTGTGCGGAGGTTGTAGGCCAGATCGCCCGACGTGGAGTTGTTGCCGGTGCGCAGCAGGTCGCTGGCCGTCCACGTGAGTTCCTGCAGGTACTGGCCGGAGACTGTATAGATGCGGATCGTGCCCTGATCGGGCAGACCGGTGAAGACGATGTTGCCGACCGAGGTGCGGTTGGCGCTGTTCACGTCGTCAACGTCGGCGCGGACGATATACGGGTTCGGTACCACGCTGATCTTCGACAGCATCTCCTTGGTGATCTCGGGGGCCGTGGAGAACGGCGTCGCCACGAGACTGAACACGGAGCGGGGATCGAAGGTCTTGGTGAGTTCGAAGTACTGTGTCCAGTTGGCCGCCACCGGCAGATACCCACCCGTCGGCGTTGCGCCGCGCGTGTTGATCACCAGTGGGTTACAGGTCTGGGCGTCGAAGGTCGTGGGGCGTGTTCCGCTGGCCAGGGCATTCGAACCACATGCCACCATGAACTTGCTGATGCCGATGGAGTCGACCAGCACGCGGATGGGGCGGAAGGCGTTGGCACCACCTTCCGCATCGGCGCCCATGACCAGCGTCCGCACGCCGTTGATGGACACCGCACTGTCGGTCGGCACGCGCTGGATAACGAAGAGCGTGTCACCCGGGAGCCAGAGCGAATCGGGCACGTTCACGCGGATGGTGTCGTTACCGGAGCCCATGAGACGCGTACGCGCCTGCGCCGTCGGGCGGGCCAGCATGGCGAACTTCACATCTTCCACGCGTCCGTCTTCCGGATCGGTGTACTTCATGGTGAACGGTACGCGCACCCGCACCAGCGGCCGCGTGGCCGTCGCCCCGATCATCGCGTTGTAGCGCGCTTCGGTGATCGTCACATTCGTGGCCAGCTTCGACACTTCACTGAGCGACGTGTCGATGGTGGCCTGCAACGCCTGCGGTGGATCGAGACGGAAGGGCGCCTTCGGCCCCCACGGGTCCGTGAGCCACGTCATCGTGTACGCACCACCCTGAACGCGCTTGGGCTGCGTGTTGCCGGTGGCCGAAACGATCGGGCGGACCGACACCGTGAACTGACGCGCGTTGGGCTGGACGGTGTCGCCCGGCGCGCGAAGGATGTAGTCACGATCGCGGGTCGTGCCCGAGAACAGCTGCTCCTGACGCATGCCCGTGGCCGCGTTGGAGCTGTCGCGCGAGCGCACGGTGTAGCCCGGGTAGAGCGGCGACGTGAGCTGGTCGCGATCGAAGTTCGTCGCGTACTGGTCGTTGGTCGTGTAGATGGGTCGACCGTCCTGCGTGACCCACACGTAGCCCATGTTGCCCGCCGGCGCCGACACCGTGTCGACGAAGAGGCGCGACGAGCCCGTGACACCGCGGGCCGTGCCAGTGAAGAGACCGGTACCAACGCGCACCGGGATATTCGCACTGGCGGTGAACTGCTGCTCGCGTGCCACGAAGTTGACCGCACGCGTGCCGGTCGGCGACGTGGTGGCACTCGGCACGATATAGCGTGCCGAGATCGTGGTGGACGCGGCGCTCGTCAGCGTGTCGATCGTCTTGCGGACGATGAACTGGTTGGCGAAGACCATGCGCGTACGGCCCGTGACGTTGTTCGCCACGTTGCCCACGGTCACGTCTTGCGTAGCCTTGCCGAGTACCGTGGCGGTATCGACACGGGCGAACCGGCGACCGGCAGCGTTCGTGATGGGCGCGTACACCGTGATGGTGGTCGGGCCGCTACCCGCCAACGCCGCGCTGATCGTGTCCTGCGTGATGTTGAGCGCGTCCTGCACGTTGGTGGCCACGAAACCAGCCGCCGTGCTGTCGACGAGACGGAAGTCTGAGAAGCCGCGCGTGCGGGTCACGAGTGAGTACACGTAGGTACGGCCACCCATCACGAACTCCTGAACCGACGCCGCCGCCGGCACACCGCCGGTGTACGTCGTCGTGGCCCACGGCCGCCACTGGAACGCCTGCACACCGGCGTCAATGTTGCGCGTCGGCGCGTCGGCACAGCCGCCAACGTTTCCAGTGAATGTCGTCCAGGTCACACCCTGGTTGCACGACTTGAAGATGTAGACCGCCGCCAGGTTGTCGTTGGCGCGCGCCGTGAGGCGGCCCAGCAAGCCGGGATTGAGGCGGAGGATACGACGCACACTGCCCACGTTGTCGATCGAGTCCTGCCGGATCTTGGCGATCGATCGCAGCATGAACTGGTCGACGGGGTTGATCTGCGGATAGCGGATCGTGATCTGCGACCCCACCGACGCGTCGGCCTGACCGGAGCGCGTCGAGTCGATGAGCTCGGCCGAGGCGATGGTGTACGTCACGCCCGGCACGATGGCCGGCAGCGCCGCCGGGGTCGGACCGGCGTAGTTGGTGAGGTAGCTGTTGAGCATCGCGTCCACGCGCGTGCGCGTCTGGAGCGAGTCGGTCCCCCACGTAAAGGCGAACAGGAACTGCGTGGTATCGTTGGCCTTGAGCGTGAACGGGCCAGCGGTCACGGTGTTCATGATGTTGCCCCAGCTCGCGTTGCGATAACCACCGGGGATGGTATCGCTCCAGAGCACATGGCACCCACGGCTGCCGCACCCCGGCACCGAGATCGTGTCCTGGATGCCGTCCTTATTGTAGTCCCAGCGACCGAACGGCTGACCGTTGGCCGGGTTGATCGTGGCACCCGGGACGAACTTGTTGAAACGGGCCTGCGCCGCGTCGGGCACGACGCCGCTGAACTCTTCCGGCATGAACTTGAAGAGATAGTCGCCCACGCCAAGCTGCGCCGGCGTGCGGCCGTCGAGGTAATCGGCTTCGATGCCCGACACCATGCCGTAGGCACCACGCATGCTGAACTGCAGGTTGTTGTTACCGAACGCACCGGCTGCCGCATGGTTGTACGTGATCGTGTCGCCCGCGTTCGGGTGATTGGGGGCGAAGTACGGACTGGCCGGGTTGGTGAACAGCTTGTTGCGCAGGTCGCCCAAGGGCGACTTGAGGAACGTGATGACCATGGCGCCACCACCAAAACCGGCAGTGGTGCTGTTGCAGCCTGCCGTCTGGCCCGGGTAGCGACGCGGGTACGAGGTGTTGTTGCAGAGACCGGATGCACCGGAGCGCACGATGTACACCGAGCCTTCCTGCGGCTGGAAGTACAGCGCGTTGTTGTTCTGGTTGGACGCAATGCCAGGGCCGAGGCCGTAGTACAGCGAATCGTAATCGACGCCCACGCCGTACACGTCGGCGCTCTTGTTCACCATCGTCATCTGGTACCAGAGCGTGTTGCGCACTGCGGGATTACCGAACTGGAAGGCGTCGATCTTGAACTCGATACCCAACGGGTAGCCCTGCTCGCTCGGCGCACCGGCGCCACCGGCCACGACCGAGCCGTACCGGAGCTTCTGCTCGCGGTAGTAGTCGGACATGAACGTGTAGATGCTCTGCGTCCCAAGCGAATTCGTCGGATCGTATTGCGACGTCGGGATCTTCCACTCATCCCATGAGAAGCCGGTGGGGTTCGCCTTGAAGCGATCCTGCCACGTGGCATCGGGAATGACAGCCTTGCCCTTGAAGCCTTCGGAGCCCCACGTGACGGGGCAGTCCTTCATGGCCAGCAAGGAGTTGCCGAGGAAGCGGAACGTGTTTGGATCGCCGCGGCATGACCCGTCGTTCGCCGACGTGACGCCGGAGAAGGTCTTGCCGAACTGCCCGTCGCCGGCGCCGAGCGACACCTTGCGCGGGTTCGCGACGGTGAAGGTGAAGAAGCCCGTATAGCCCGGCGAGCCGAGCATGGTGCGCGCGTTCGGATAGACCGCGCGGATTTTGCGCCATTCGTTGGGGCCTGCGCCACCGACGATGGGCATTTCGAAGTAGAAGCCGCGTTGTGCGTTGACGCACGCCGTGGTGCCGGCCGCCTGATTGGAGACCGGTCCACCTTCGTTCTGGGTACCACCGGCGATATCGCCGGTAGCGCGGAACGTGGCGCAGCCGAAGTCTTCGGCGGCAAAAAGGTTGAAGGCGTTCGACGAAGCGCTCAGCTGCTTCGTGACGAAAGTCCCGTCGGCGCGCATGCTGTCGATGCTGGTGAGCGGCGGCGTGAGCCCCCGCTGCGCCTGCATGGTGGCTGGCACACTGAGGGCGCCTCCGGCGACGACCAGCGCCGCGGCGGCCGCCCGAAGGCGGCGCCGCGCGGTGGCCGCGCGAGGGCTGATGGAATCCATGATGAAAGTCATCGTGCTCAGGAGGGGGACTTAGAAGCTGACAGTGATGCCGGTGAACAGGCTGCGGCGTGCACCGATGAATTCGGGCTGGTCGAAGCCGGTGGACGTACTCACGTCACCGGTGTTACCGACACGGCGGTTCTGGAAGTCGCGCAGACCGGAGTCGCAGTTGCCGGTGTTCGCAAACACCTGGGCGCAGTTCCGGCGATCGAGCAGGTTGCTCACGCGGAAGAAGGCCGAGTAGTTCACGTTGCGGATGGCGAACCGCTTTTCGAGCTGCAGGCCCATGTCCTGCACGTTGGGCGCCGTACCCGAGTTGATGTCGGACGCGTTGTTCGTTACGCCGATATTGGCGAGCGACGTGGCGCGGATGGGCGTGTACGGGATGCCGCTGCGGATCTGGTACGTGAGGCTCGCGGTCGTGTTGCGGAGCACTCGGCCGGCGTTGAACGGCAGCGACGGGAGGTCGTTCTGCACGCGGTACGTGAAGGACACGTTGGCCGTATGCGTGATGTTGCCGTCGGTAACCGTTTCGATGAGCTGGCGGCGGTTGGCTTCGGTGCGGGCGATTTCGTCGGCGCGATCCGGCGCCTGCGAATTCGACGTCGACCGGGCAATGCCGTAGTTGACGCTGTACTGGTAGCGGTTCGACAGACGACGGTCGAGCGAGATTTCCATACCGCGCGCGCTCAGGAAGTCACCGTTGACGACGGTCCGGTACTGCGGCGAGGAGCCGTCGTACGTGGAACCGATGTCGTTCGTGGCGAGGCTGGTGCGGATACCGGTGAGGCCGGTTTCCGAGCGGTTGTACACCGCCACCTGCAGGCCGTAGTTGCTCTCGGCACCCAGCACGGTCGAGTAGCCGACTTCGTACGACTTGGCTTCTTCGAGGAGCAGGTTGACGTTGCCGACGTAGGTCGGGTTGCTCGTGCGGATGTCCGGGGCGCACTCGGTGGTGCCCGGCTTCACCTGCGACGCGGCGCAGTACCGATCGCCGTTGCCCGTGAGTCCCGCCACCGTGCCGGTACCCGTGTTGCGGTACACGTCGGAGTAGTTGGGGACTCGGGTATAGCGGCCGGCATTGAAGAACAGCTGCGACCGCTCGGTGAGCGGGAAGTTCACGCCGATACGCGGGCTGAAGGCCGTGCGGGCACGCGCGTTGGTGAAGTCGTCGCCCTGCGCGATGGCCGCGGCCGAGTCGAGCAGAATGGGGCGCTTGGTGGCCGGGTTTTCGCGCGACGCGAAGCAGCCCGTGGTGCCGAAGGGCTGGCCCTGCGCGTTGAGCAACTGCTTTCCAGCGACCGCGGTGCCGTTACACACTTCACGGGCCGTGGTGCCGTTGGCGGGGTCGAGCGGGTTGGCGAAGCTCGAACCGCGCGCGACGCCGTAGTCGAAGCGGCCGCCGAGTTCGATGCGGATGAAGTCGTATTCGATGACCGACTGCACGTAGGCCGCGGCATCGTACGGCTTGGCGCGATACACCTGATAGGTGAGCGGCGTGATACCCGACTGGCCGGGACCGGCCGCCTGGTCGCTGTACACCAGGTCGTGCGTCACCAACTGCGCACCGAACTGCAGGTTGTTGTGGTCGGTGATCTGCGACTGGAAGTCAGCGCGGAACGTACGGTCGGTGAACGTCTCACCGCCGTACAGCTGGCCTCTGGCACCCTGGTCGGGGACCGTGCTGCACAGGCCCGGCGACGGATTGATGAAGCCCTGCGCGAAATTGGCCTGACAGAACGGCGCCGGGAGACAGACACCACGGAACACCGGGCACGTCACGCGGTCGAACTCGAGCTGGGCGGCGCGCAAGGTGAGCGAGCTGCGGCCCCAGCGCTGTTCGAGCGACGCGATGTACATGGTGCTGCGGTCGCGCACCGAGGTCGGCGTCAGATCGCGCTGCAGTACGAAGCCCTGGTCGTTGATGACGAAGAGCGAGTCGGCGCGATTGTTCACCAGCGACAGAGGATCGGGCTGGTAGGAGAACATGAACTCGCGCTGGTACGGCCGGTTCCCACGTTCGGCACCGATGGCGGTGACGTTGATCTTCGTGTTGTCGAAGGGGAGGAACGTCAGCTTGCCCACGAACTGGGAGTTCTGACGGCCGCCGAACGCCTGCCACCCCCTGATGAGGTCGCGCGAGTAGGCCGGCAGCACTTCCGACTGCTCGACGTTCTGGTTGACCGAGAAGACGTCCTGGTCGAACTCGAGCACGCGCCCGGCGCCGCTTTCCACCTGACCCGAGACGGAGTAGCGGACTTTGGCGTTGGTACCCGGCACCGGACCGGCGAGATAGCCGCGGAGCAGGTTGTTGCCACCGAGCTTGTCCTGCGTGGAGTTGAACAGCTCACCCGGGAGGGTGCCGTTCTGGAAGCTGATGGACCCGGAGACCTGCGACCCACCCTCGCGGATGGAGTTGTTGATGATCCCCGACAGCGCGTTGCCGTACTGCGGCTGCATGTTGCCACGACGGAAGTCGACGCCGCTGACGGCGAAGGCGTTGAGGTCGAGGGCGTTCGATCCGAAGATCGAGTTGTTGATCGGGATGTTGTCGATCATGGAGAGCGTCGACCCACCGCGGCTGCCGCGCACGCGGACCGGCTGCGAGGTGCTGCGCTGCTCTTCGGCCACGGAGATGAGGCTCGTGTTCTGCGGGACTTCCTGGAAGCCCTGCTGGAGTGCGAGCACACCCGCAATGGAGGTGACGGGGAGCGACTGAATCTGCTCTTCGCTGATCGTGCTGCCCGAACCAACCTGGCCGCGCTCGATGAGCGGCTGCTTTTCGGCCTGCACCGTCACGGCCTGCAGCGTCTGGTTGGACGCCTTGATTTTGAAGTTCTGCTCACGTGTGACGTCGATCGCGATGCGCACATCGGTCGCGTTCACACTCTGGAAGCCCAACCGGCGAGCCTGCACCGTATAGGTTCCCGGGGGAACCTGAATGATGAAGTACCGACCAGCGGCATTCGTATTGGCACCAAGCGTCGTGCCCTGAATGACCACCGCGACGCCTTCAACAGGCTTGCCGCTTTCCGCATCAGTCACGACACCGGTCAACTTACCGGTTTGGGCCTGTGCGGCGGTGATCGGCGCGGCCAGGGCTGCGCCTAGGACCGTCGCGAATAACCACCGACGACGTCCGAGAAACCTCATCTGCTCCTCCGGGAGGGTAGTGCCACGAGACAACGTTTCGTCACTCCGCACCAGCGCGAAGCCCCAAAACGCCTACAACGCCGGGCGTTGCCGCCGTGGCCATGTGGGGAATGGCCAACGGCAGAAAGCGACCGACACTTATTGCCCATACGCGCGCGGCACGCGACAGGCAGACCAGCGGGAGATCAAAGGGGATCGGCACTTGCCGGGCGCCAAACCGCAGGCGCCACAGGGCAAACAACAGATCAACCGGAATCCACGTCACCGTGGAGATGTGAACGAACGAGCAGGATGCTCAGCGCCAAGACAACCGAGCGGCACGCGGCAAACTAGCGCGGCCCGCGAGCGTGTCAATGCAATTTGGTACAATCGATGGGACGAACCGATCCCGCTTCGACGGAGAACCGGAGCGCTGACACGCAACCAGCAACGGGTCGGCCCAGAATGTTCCCGCGTGTTCCACGTTACATCACCGCCAAGGCGTATACTGCTGTGGATGGTCCGTGAGAAGGAAAGGACCGGGCGTCGGCAGCACTCTGCCCCGGTCGCGAGCCTACCGGACGCGGGACCGGTACGTACGCGACAGGCGGAGCGTCGAGCCGTCGCCCAGCACCAACAAGCCGTCGCCACCCGGCAGCGGGCTCATCTCGCGCACCCGGTCCATGTTCACCACGATGCGGCGATGAATTCGCACGAACTGGCGCGGGTCGAGTGCCGTTTCGATGGCCGTGATGGTCCCGCGAGTCCGGTAACTCTCACCGCTGGCGTGCACCTTGATGTAATTGCCATCGGCTTCGAACCAGTCCACGTCGGCGAGCGGCACAAAGCGCGTGCGACGTCCCTCGCGCACCAGCACGCGCAACGGGCGCCCTTCGGCCCCCGATCGTCCGCCATCTTCCTGCGAGAGGTCGAGCACTCCCTCGTCGCTGGCCTCGCGGCCACGTAACGGGCGACCATCGGCGCCGCGTGCGGCCATCCGCCATGGCGCGGAGGCGATGAGCGTCCCCGTGGAGGGACCACCCGTCGACCGGCGACGCCGCAGCGTGTCCGGTCCGGCTGCGCCCTGCCCTGCCCCGCCGGAAGTGGACCCCGAGGAGCGCCCCGCAAACAGGGCGCTGAGATCGACACCGCCTGCGCCCCCCGCTTCGCTGAGCAGCCGCTGCAGCTCGTCGGCGGTGCGCAACAGCGCCAGCTGCAACACCTGCTGCCGGGCGCGGCTCATCGCATCGCGCAGTCGCTCCGGCGTGGACGGCCACAATACGAAATCGGTGGCCTGCAACTCGAAGGCGGCCACCGCTTCATCATCGCGCGTGCCGACGCAGACCACCGCGACCGGGCGCTGCGACGGAGACAGCGCGCGCAACATGGCGTAGCCGGAGCCGTCCGCCATGGTCGTGCTGACCACGGCAATGTCAGGAAGCGGGGCCACGAGGACAGACTGGGCGGCAGCCGTGCCTGGCGCCGGCTCCAGCAGCAGGAGATCGAACGGAGCAGCGAGCGACGACAGCTGCTCCAAAAGCGAATCGGCGAGCTGGCCGATGAGGGCGACGCGGAGGGACATGAGTAGCGTGGAAAGGCGCGAGCAGACACGCTGCGAGCAGCACCGTGAGGAATGCGCAGCGACGCGGCGGGTTCCTGCCTCTGCTACGCCGCACACGGGGCGACCGTTGGCGCATTGGTCCCACACATACAAAACGCCGGCTCCCCTGAGGAAGCCGGCGCTGCCACTACACCTGCCACGACACCACCGTGTTACGCGGCCGTGGCCTGCTCGGTGACGACGCGAACCGCGTTGTCGACTACCTGCAAAAATCCACCATCAACCTGAAACCGCTTCTCGCCGTCGGCGGTGGTGACGCGCAATGTGCCGCGCCCCAGCAGCGTCATGAGCGGTGCGTGCAACGGCAGAATGCCGAGCTCACCGTCGAACGCCGGGGCGATCACGCCGGACGCGGTGCCTTCGAACAGCACGCGCTCCGGCGAAATCACCGACACCTTGAGGGAATCGCTCACGACTTAGCCCTGGAGCTTCTTCGCGTTCGCGACCACGTCTTCCACGCCGCCGGCCATGAAGAACGCCTGCTCGGGAAGACTGTCGAACTCACCGGCGCAGATCCGCTCGAACGACGAGATCGTCTCTTCGAGCTTCACATACTTGCCGGGAATACCCGTGAACTGCTCGGCCACCGCGAACGGCTGCGACATGAAGCGCTGCAGACGACGCGCCCGTCCGACGATCTTCTTGTCGTCTTCCGAGAGTTCGTCCATGCCGAGAATGGCGATGATGTCCTGCAGTTCCTTGTAGCGCTGCAGAATGCGCTGCGTGGTGGTCGCCGCCGTGTAGTGGCGCTCACCGACATACTGCGCGTCGAGAATGCGCGACGTGGAGTCGAGCGGATCGACGGCCGGATAGATGCCGAGCTCGGTGATCTTGCGGTTGAGCACGACCGTGGCGTCCAAGTGCGCGAAGGCCGTCGCGGGCGCCGGGTCCGTCAAGTCGTCGGCCGGCACGTAGATGGCCTGCACCGACGTGATGGAACCGTTGCGCGTCGAGGTGATGCGCTCCTGCAATTCACCCATCTCGGTGGCGAGCGTGGGCTGGTAGCCTACGGCCGACGGCATACGTCCGAGGAGCGCCGACACTTCCGAACCCGCCTGCGTGAAGCGGAAGATGTTGTCGACGAACACGAGAACGTCCGAGTTCTCCTGATCGCGGAAGTACTCGGCGACCGTGAGACCGGCGAGCGCGACGCGCAGACGCGCTCCCGGCGGCTCGTTCATCTGGCCGTAAATGAGGGCCACCTTATCGAGAATGCCAGCTTCCTGGAATTCGAGATAGAGGTCGTTCCCTTCACGCGTGCGCTCACCGACGCCGCAGAACACGGACTTACCGCCGTGCCCCTTCGCGACGTTGTTGATGAGCTCCTGAATGATGACCGTCTTGCCGACACCGGCGCCGCCGAAAAGACCGATCTTGCCACCCTTCACGAACGGGGCGACGAGGTCGACGACCTTGATGCCCGTTTCGAAGACTTCCGTCTTCGGCTCGAGGTTGACGAAGTCGGGGCGCTTGCGGTGAATGGGCCAGCGGAGTGCATCGGCCGGAATGGCGGCGCCGTCGTCGACGGGATCGCCGAGCACGTTGAGAATGCGGCCGAGCGCCGGCGCGCCAACGGGAACCGTGATCGCCGAACCGGTATCGATGACGTCCATGCCACGCGTCACGCCGTCGGTCGACGACATGGCCACGGCGCGGACCTGGTTGCGGCCGATGTGCTGCTGCACTTCGGCGGTGACGCTGATGCGCTGGCCGTCGGGCGAGATCGCATCGACGCGGACAGCGTTATAAAGCTCGGGCAGATGATCGTTCTCGAAGGCCACGTCGATGACGGGCCCGATGACCTGAACGATCTTGCCGACAGTGGTCGGCGCGGCAGTGGTAGCCATGAGTGCGTACTGGATATGGTGAAACGTCAGCCCTGCAGTGCCGATGCACCGCCGACGATTTCGGCGATTTCCTGCGTGATCTGTGCCTGACGCGCCGAGTTGTACGTGCGCTTGAGCAGCTGCAACATTTCGGTCGCGTTGTCGGTGGCGTTCTTCATTGCCGTCCGACGGGCGCCCTGCTCACCGGCCGCCGTTTCCACGAGGGCGCGGTAGACGCTGTTGCGCACATAGAGCGGCAACAGTGCTTCGAGGATCTCCGTAGCCGACGGCGCGAGCAGGAAATCGCGCGCGACGCCGTTGCCCCCCGCCACCGCGGGGGCGACGACCGGCAACACCTGATCGGTGGCCGGCGGCGTGGAGAGAGCCGACTTGTACTTCGCGTACGTGATGAACACGGCGTCGAGATCGCCCGCCGCGTATCGCGCCATCAAGCCATCGATGAGCGAGGCCGCATCGGCCGACGACGGCTTGTCGCCGATGTCGGCGCGCTGTCCGGCCAGATCACGTCCGAGATACTTGTAGAACCCGATGCCCTTGCGACCCACGACATGGAGTTCCACGGACACGCCCTGTCCTTCCCATTCGGCGAGGCGTGCACGCGACTCACGGAGCAGGTTGGTGTTGAACGCGCCGCAGAGTCCACGATTTGCCGTGAGTACCACGAGCGCCGCGCGCTTGATCTGCGCGGGGCGCCGGAGCAGCGGAAACTGTTCCGCGAGCTCCGGCGTGTAGACGTGCGACAGCACTTCGCCGAGCGCCAGCGCGTACGGACGCGCTGCCGACACGCGATCTGCTGCGCGCTTCATCTTGGAAGTGGCCACCATTTCCATCGTGCGCGTGATCTTGCGCGTGTTCTCGACGGACTTGATGCGCCCCTTCAGTTCGCGGCCCTTGGCCATGAGTCAGATACCCTGGCTCAGCCGACGAAGGACTTCGTGTACTGCTCGATGGCGCGCTTGAGCTCGGCCTCGGCGTCCTTCGCGAGCGCCTTGGTGGTGCGCATGCCGTCGAGGATCTGCGGGAACTGCGCCCGGAGGTACTCGAGGAACCCCTTCTCCCACGCGCGCACCTTGCCGGTGTCGATGGTGTCGAGGAAGCCGTTGGTCACCGCATAGATGACCGCGACCTGCTCTTCGAACGGAAGCGGCGAGTACTGGCCCTGCTTGAGAATTTCTACCGTACGCGCACCGCGCTCGAGCTGACGCTTGGTGGCGGCGTCGAGATCGGAGGCGAAGGCAGCGAAGGCTTCGAGCTCGCGGAACTGCGCGAGGTCGAGGCGAAGACGGCCTGCCACGTTCTTCATGGCCTTCGTCTGCGCCGAGCCACCGACGCGCGACACCGAGATACCGACGTTCACGGCCGGGCGGATGCCGGCGTTGAACAGGTCGGTCTCGAGGAAGATCTGTCCGTCGGTGATCGAGATGACGTTCGTCGGGATGTACGCCGAGACGTCACCGGCCTGCGTTTCGATGATCGGGAGCGCGGTGAGCGAGCCACCGGGCTTGAGGATGTTCTTGCCGTCGACCACACCCTCGTCTTCGCGCAGCTTGGCGGCGCGCTCGAGGAGGCGGCTGTGCAGATAGAACACGTCGCCGGGATAGGCTTCGCGGCCGGGCGGACGACGGAGCACGAGCGACAGCTGGCGATACGCCGCGGCCTGCTTGGACAAGTCGTCGTACACGCACAACGTGGGCTTGCCCTCGTTGTACATGAAGTACTCAGCCATCGAGCAGCCCGAGTAGGGCGCGATGTAGAGCATGGGGGCCGGGTCGGACGCCGAGGCGGCGACGACGATGGTGTACTCGAGGGCGCCGGCCTGGCGGAGGCGCTCGACGACCGAGGCGATGGTCGACGCCTTCTGGCCGATGGCGACGTACACGCAGATGACGCCCTGGCCCTTCTGGTTGATGATCGTGTCGATCGCGACGGCGGTCTTGCCCGTGGAGCGGTCGCCGATGATGAGCTCGCGCTGTCCGCGGCCGATCGGGATCATGGAGTCGATGGCCTTGATACCCGTCTGGAGGGGCTCCTTGACGGGCTGGCGCACGATGATGCCGGGCGCGGGCGATTCAACTTTGCGGAACATGGTGCTGCGGATCTCGCCAAGGCCGTCGATGGGACGACCGAGGGGATCGACGACGCGACCGATGAGTTCGGGGCCGACGGGGACTTCGAGCACGCGCGCGGTGGGGCGGACCTCGTCCCCTTCCTTGAGCTGCAGGTAGTCGCCCAGGATGACGGCGCCGATGTTGTCCTCTTCGAGGTTCAGCGCCATCCCGGTGATGACCTGCTTGGTCTCGGAGGAGGTGAACTCGAGCATCTCGCCGGCCATGACCTTACCGAGGCCGTAGATGCGGGCGATGCCGTCCTTCACTTCGAGAACGGTACCGACTTCCTCGACATTGAGATCGGCGAGGTCGGCAGCTTCGATCTCCCGGAGGAGGATGTCCTTTATTTCGCCGGGACGCAGGGCGGTCTGGGTGGCCATGATACGAGGCGTTTTATATGCGTTGTTTACGATTCAGGAACAGCTTGTGAAAATTATCACAAGCTGGGGGGCGGGGCAAGCGGGGCGTACTGAACAACGGGTGACTGGTCCGGCGCTCAACGGGCTTTCGGCACTAGCCCTCAGGGCAAAGAAAGCAAGGACAAAGGGAGAAGCGCGGTTCGCTCGGCTGGCACGACAACCCCGCCGTTGTTTCCCCATGGACACAACCGCGCTTCCCCCTGTGCTCTTGCTTTCTTTCACCTGAGGGCTTGATCCGTCGGCTGGTAGACCGCCGGACCCGCCCCCGTTGTTCACCCGTTTCCGGCCGCTAAAGTCTCACCATCCTCAGAGTCTGGAACGGTGGCATAACGACTGAACCGTTCCAGAAGGTCCATTGCCCGCAGCCGGCTCAGACTGGAGGCTTTGGCCCCCACCAGGCGCTGCGTGGTGCTGGACAGATGGGACGAACTGGCAAAGCCCAACACCTCGGCCACATCGCGGACGTCGTAGCCGGCGTTCTTGGACAATTCGGCGGCCGCCAGCACCCGCACCAGATCGATGACTTTCTTGAGCGTGGGGGCCTGCCCCACCGCGAAGCTGCGCGAGAGATGCTCACGCGAGACGCTCAGCTCCTTGGCCAGCTGATCGGTGCGCACCGGACGACCGGCGCGCTTGACGACGCTGTGCCAGACAGCGACCTGGAGCGGCGTTTCGAGGTGCAGCATGGCCGGCGGCGTGGCGAGCGCCCGTTCGAAGCGGGACGAAAACGCCCGGCGCGAGACCAGATCGCGCGCAGCGGCATCATCGACGCCCTCCACCAGGATTTCGCACACCCCCGTGTCGGCCGCGCGCGCCAGCAGCGGGGCGTCAGCCGGCAGCAGCGTCGTGATGAGCACGAAGGGGACACTCGAGAACTCATCGGCGCGCGACACGAGGCGCTGCGCGTCATCGCCAGCGCCGGCGTCGATGATCACCGCGTCGACGAGCGACTTGAGCAGATGGTCTTCGACTTCGGCCGCGCTCTTGGCCGACACGATGTGCGCACGTCGACGCGGGAACGCCGCACGGACCATATGCCGCGCCCGATCACGCTTGAGGAGCGTGACCACGCAAAGGCTGTGCGCCGATGCTTCGGTGGAGCGAACCGCCGGCGTCATGACGTCACGTGGCCGGACGCGGCGCCACCGGCGCCGGGACATCGCTGACGATGGCCTGCATGGAGGCCGGCGGCGTCGGACGCCGCGGCGCCTCGGCGGGGTCGATATTCACGTCGACCCCCTGCACCATCGCGTTCGCGCGCAGCAGGACATCGCGCGCGTTGGCGTACGACACCAGGTCGAGCGCTTCGTCGAAGCCCGCCCAGCGGCACGCGGTAATCCCTTCGGCGCGCTGCGGGATGGTGTCCTCGGCTTCGGTGCGCATCAGGAAGAAATGACACACCTTGTGGACCAGTTTTCCGCGGAAGCGAAAGAACCAGTCAATGGTGTCGATTTCGCCATCGAGGATGACGTTCAGCAGACCGGTCTCTTCCTGTACTTCACGCACGGCGGCCGCGTCGGGCGCCTCGTCCGTCTCGAGATGTCCCTTGGGAAATCCCCAGTTCTTGTAGCTGTCGCGAATGAGCAGGAAGAGCGGCTGCCCATCGTGAATACGATAGACGACGCCCCCCGCGGACGTCTCGAGCTTGGCGCGCGGACGTTTGCGCGGATCGCGGGGAGGCAGTGGCATCAGCGGTGCGGCGTCGTGACGACGTCGGCGGGGAGACTGCCTGGCAAGCCCGCCACCAGCGGGGAATGGTCGTCGAGCGTCGCGCGTCCTTCGACGAACTGCCGCACGAGTGGATCGGTGCTGTGCTGGATTTCGTCGACGGTACCGACCGCGTGTACACGCCCTTCGTACAGCATCGCGATGCGGGTGCCGACGGTGTACGCGCTGCGCATATCGTGCGTGATGACGATGCCCGTCACACCCAGCTGCTCGCGCATGCGCACCATGAGCTGATCGATGGTCGCCGAGGTGACCGGATCGAGTCCCGTGGTGGGTTCGTCGTACAGGATGTACTTGGGGCGCAGCGCGATGGCGCGCGCGATGCCGACGCGTTTGCGCATGCCACCAGACAGCTCGGAGGGCATGCGGTTCTGCACATCGGGGAGATCGACGAGGTCGAGCGCTTCGGTCACGCGTGTCGCGATTTCCGATTCGGAAAGCTCGCCCTGTTTACGGAGCCCCATGGCGACGTTTTCGCCGATCGTCATGGAGTCGAACAGCGCCGCGAACTGAAAGACGTAGCCGATGCGTCCGCGCAGCGCGTACAGGTCCTTGCGCGTGAGCTGTTCGACATGGAGTCCGTCCACCCATACTTCGCCTTCGTCGGGCTCGAGGAGCCCGACGATGTGCTTGATGGCGACCGACTTGCCGGTACCCGAGTAACCGATGATGACCATGGTTTCGCCCTCATTGACCGTGAGGGAGAAGCCGCGGAGCACCTTCTTGGGTCCGAAAGCCTTGTGGACGTTCTTGAATTCAATCATCGGATCACAAATATGACGGGAGCCGACGATTGTGGCTAGCTGCGGGATGGTTTATGTGCAAGACGGCAGACGACTGCCATTGGTGTGGCTGCCGTCTGCCGTCGTGCTTGTCCTCCGAGCCCAGCTGAACGTCGGTTACGCGGCGAAGCTGCTCAATGCGCGGCCGACGTCGCCTTCGCGCAGGCGCTTGAGCGCACGGTCGCGGAGCTGTCGGACGCGCTCGCGGGTGACGCCGAGCATGGAGCCGATTTCTTCGAGGGTGTGCTCGCGGCCGCCTTCGAGGCCGAAGTACAGGCGCAGGACCTTGGCGTCGCGCGGGGGCAACGTGGAAAGCGCCTGCTCGATTTCGTCGGTGAGGAAGCGGTTCATGGCTTCCTCCTCGGTGTCGGGCATCTCGTCGGCCACGAAGCGCTCGATGAGCGAGCGATCGCCATCGGGATCCATGGGCGCGTCGAGGCGCACGTCGCCGGTATTGAGCGCGGCGAGCGACTGCACGACGTCGACGGACAGGCCGGTGACCTGCGCGAGCTCTTCCGGCGAGGGCTCACGACGGAGCTTCTGGCGGAGGATTTCGGAGGCCTTGATGATGCGCGAGAGGTCGGCGGTGCGGTTGAGCGGCACGCGGACGGTGCGTCCTTGGCGGGCCAGCGACGACAGGATGGCCTGACGGATCCACCACACGGCGTACGAGATGAACTTGACGCCCTGATCGGGATCGAACTTCCGCGCCGCGGTGAGCAGTCCCACGTTGCCTTCGCCGATGAGGTCGATGAGGGGCAGGCCGCGGTTCTGGTACTTCTTGGCGACGGAGATGACGAAGCGGAGGTTACGCTTGACGAGTTCCTGAAGCGCATCCTGGTCACCAGCACGGATCTTCTTGGCGAGCTCGATTTCTTCCGCGGCCTTGAGGAGCGGATAGGTCGAGACTTCGTAGAGGTACTGGTCGAGGATGTCGCGTTCCGGTTCGCTGGGGGCGATGCCGGCGGGGGCGGCGCGACGGCGCTTCCGCTTAACTTCTGTCATGGTGTGCTATGCAACCTCGGGATGAGACATCATCCCTGCTGAGGAGACGGGAAAATGACGTGCGGTGACACGGGGGATCGGCGAGCCAGAGTCCGGCGCCGGCACTCGCCCCGGCTTCCTCCCATTGGGGCATCCTGCCGCGTATCGGCAGGCGCGACAAGAAACTGGGGGATAGCCATGCAAGATACGCCAGCGTGAACGATTCGCCAGTGCAAATTCTCGAACTCTGCTTGACGACGGACATACACCCAGCTAGACTGCGCGGTTCCTGATACCCTGCTGACACGGACGCCGGTAACGGTGGGTGGCGCGGGGGAGAGGGAAGTTCGGGGCTGTAGCTCAGTTGGGAGAGCGCTTGAATGGCATTCAAGAGGTCAGGGGTTCGATTCCCCTCAGCTCCATGCCTTTTGTGGTCTGATCGATAGTCATCGGTCAAGGCCGTACGGGGTTTGCAGGTTCCCTCCGGGGTTTTGGAGGGGGTGTCACGCGGGAATAGCTCAGTTGGTAGAGCACAACCTTGCCAAGGTTGGGGTCGCGGGTTCGAGTCCCGTTTCCCGCTCTGTAGGGCCGATGTCGAGGGTCGTTAGCTCAGTTGGTTAGAGCGCCACGTTGACATCGTGGAGGTCACAAGTTCGAGTCTTGTACGACCCACTGTAGGTGTAGTACCCGAGTGAAAATCAGCGGTCCGGGCAGTAGCGACGGCCGAAAAGACTCACTAGGTTGTTGGTCCTTCGCTTGTCTGGCGGAGGTGTTTCAAAAGATCCGTTGCGCCTGTAGCTCAATTGGATAGAGCATCTGACTACGGATCAGAAGGTTGGAGGTTCGAGTCCTTCCAGGCGCATTGCACGATCCTGACTTGAGCACGTCGTCCGGATCATGGGTGTTGGACAGTCAACGGGGCGTAGCTTAGCCCGGTAGAGCGCGTGCTTCGGGAGCACGAGGTCGCAGGTTCGAATCCTGTCGCCCCGACTGAGATAAGGAAAAGCGCCGCAAAGGCTTCGGTCTTTGCGGCGCTTTTGTTTGTTGTTCCGGAGGAAGCGGGCTACCGTGTCCGCTGTTTCACCGGGTTGCTGAGCAGGCCCACGTTCTCCAGCCGCACCTGCACGATATCGCCACTCTTCATCCTTAATGATCGAGGTGGGCAGCTTGACGAACAGTCCAGGATAGGCGGCCGCGGAGCGCTCGCCTGATAGCGTACGTACTCCTGCTTCTGGGCAAACACCATCGAAGGAACGCCGGCCAACAGCGCCAGACAGAGAACAACACCGTTCATGACATGCTCCGGAGTGCGGGGCGTATGAGTCCTGCGCGGACAGACTGGCCCATTACGGGGCCGGCCGCCGATAGAGCCCCACCAGCGCGCCCTTCGCGCGCACATGACCGCTCATCGCGCGCATGACGGCCTCACGTGTCAGTGCCGGCGACAACGCGGTGGGCTGAATGTTGAGCGTGATATCGAGGGCATACAGCTCGAACACGTAGTGATGCGCCGGCCCGCTACTCGGTGCAGCCGGGCCGCGATAGTACGGGCCGCTCACACTGAGCTGCCGTGTCCCGTCGGCGAGTTGCGCCCCGCTGGGTACGCCTTCGGGGAGCGCGGTCGCCGTGCCCGGAATACTCCAGACGAGCCAGTGCAGCGCGTCGTCGGTGCCGTCGCCCTGCGCGGCGTCTACATCGTGCACGAGCAGCACGAAACTGCGGGTCGAATCGGGAGCGCCACTCCACGACAGCGCCGGAGACACGTCGCGTCCGGTCTGCGCATGGCGCGCGGGAATGAGACCGCCGTCGGGGAACGCCGTCGTCGTGAGCGTAAGCACGCGCATGGGGGCGCGCGCCTGCGCCTCAGCGCGTGACGCGGGCACCACACTCGCACTCATCACCAGTACAAGCGTCAGCGCGCGGAGCGACGAAACGATGGTCATGGCGCGTCTCACTTGTAGGAGGCCGGCTGCGTACGACGCCACGCATCGTATCGCGTGCGCAGGGTCTTCACCGGATTGAGATTTTCGCCCGGCTTGATCACGTTGGGGCCCTTCTGGTTGGGTTGCGCGACGGTGAGATACAGCGCGTACTTGCCATTGCTGTGCGCGTCACCGCTGGTGTCGTTGCGGTTGGCCATGAGGATGTACGCGATGTAGGCCGTCCGCCCTTCACACGGAATGGCCGGCTTGCTGCCATCGGCAGGGAGCGGCGGGCAGACACACCGGCTGTCGCCACCATATTGGTCGGCAGTTTCGAGCGCAGCCATCACACGATCGGTAAGCGCACCTTGCGTGTGCACGAAGGCACGGACCGCATTCGGGATGACATCACCAGTACGCAGGATGTTGCCCTGAATGGAGTAGTAGATCTGCGTTCCCGGTACGCGTCCTTGAATGTCCTGCGTCACGTAGCCGTTGGAGAGCCCGGAGTGCCCCGCCGTGCGCCCGGTCAGGTCGAGAATGCCGAACTGCCGCGACTGAAAGGCCGGGTCGGCGGACAGCATCTCGATGATGCGCGCGGGGTCTGTGCCTTTCTGGAGCTCGCGATACACGAGCATCTGATTGGCATGCGTGCCGTCGACGCCGGCCTGGCAGGCAGCGACCCCTTTGCCGGGTACGACAACGGCTTGAATGCCGCTCAGGAATGCGTCGTCACGATCGACGCAGGTAGCGGACGCGATCACCACCCTACCGGTGGCCATGTCCACGGCGATAACGGACCAGGTCGCGTGCGCGGTGCTCGGCAACAGCAGCAGCGCAAACACGCTGAGGAGGCGGGAGAGGAATCTCATGTGCCCAAGAGACAGCCGGCACGCGCATTCGTCCAGTCCGGCGAGTGGGCCGAATCTGCCGCCCGCTCCACGCGCAGAGGTGAGCCACGGGCGGTACAATTGGACACCGTACGATTCTCGCGACCGACGGATCCTGTCCGTCGGCGCACTTGGCCCACCTCCCCGGCACCCATGTCACCCACACCGAACAGCCCGACGACACGCCGTGTCGCCCGCAGCATCGCGCTGCTGGCCGTCTTCGCGATGTCGGTCACCTCGCTCCCGGCGCAGTCGCGTGCCGGCAACGTCGTTCCCGGCATCGAAGTCCTTCTGAGCGATTCGATGCACCTCATTCGCGGCAAACGCGTGGGGCTGCTGACCAATCATTCGGGGCGCGACCGGAAGGGCACGAGCACCATCGATCTGCTCTTCAACGCGCCCGGCGTCAAACTCACCGCGCTCTACGGTCCCGAACATGGCATTCGAGGAGAAGCCAAGGCGGGAGAAAAGATCAGCAGCGGTGTGGACGCCAAAACGGGTGTGAAAGTGCATTCGCTGTACGGCGCGGTGGAGACACCGACCGCCGAGATGCTCAAAGACATCGACGTCCTGCTGTACGACATTCAGGATGTCGGCGCGCGCGTCTACACGTACCAGTGGACCCTCGCCTTGACGGCGGCGAGCGCCGGCAAGCCGATCATCATTCTCGATCGACCGAATCCCATTCGGGCCGATCGGTTTGAAGGAAACATTCTCGACCTGCGCTTCCGGTCACTCGTTGGGCAACATGCAGTCGCGCTGCGCTACGGCCTCACGCCGGGGGAACTCATGCGCTTTCTCGTGGGCACCAAGGCGCTCAACGCGAACGTGACGGTAATTCCCATGAAGAACTACACACGCGCGATGTGGTTCGACCAGACCGGCATCCCGCGCGTGAACCCCTCGCCCAACCTGCGCACGCTCGATGCAGAGCTGCTCTATCCCGGCACAGTGTTCTTCGAAGGCACCAATGCGACGGAAGGTCGTGGCACCGATGCGCCGTTCCAGCTCATCGGCGCCGATTACCTCACCGACAACGTCGCCGTAGCGGCATCGCTCAATGCGATGAAGCTGCCCGGCGTGCGTTTCGATACGGCCACGCGTACCATCGAGGCTGGCTACAAGTTCGGTGGCAAGACGATTCCGATGATCAAGGTGAGCGTCACCGATCGCAACGCGGTTCGCCCTGTCGAACTCGGCATCCGCATGCTGCGCGCCTTCTATGCCGCGCATCCCAAGGCGTTCGCGTGGCGCGAACCCACAGTAAATGCGGCAGGACGCATCAAGGGGATCGACAGACTCGCGGGCACGGATCAGCTCACCAAGGCCGTCGAGACCGGCACCGTCGATGCTCTCGTCAAGCAGTGGGATGCCGATGCGGTGACGTTTGCTGCGCAGGTGAAGCCGTACCTGCTGTACCGCTGAGTCTTCGGCATACGCGTGAACGGGGGCGGCGATCATCATGCGATCGCCGCCCCCGTTCATGTTACCGTGATACGCTGTCGCCGATGACTACCAGTCGACGCGCATACCCACCTGCCCCATGCGAGCGGCGAACGCCGAGAGGGGAACCCCGAACGTCGACTGCGGCGCGCCAGCGGCGGTGAACTGCTGATTGCCGAAGCTCAGGTTGTTCTTCCAGTTGAACAGGTTGAACGCTTCCGCCGACACGCTGACCTTCGTGCCATTCCAAGTGAGAATGGGACGTGCGAGCCGGATATCGACCGTGCGATACCAGTTCGGCCAGGCGTTCGCCGGGAGCGTGGTGCGATTGCCGGTGGAGTTCACCGTACCGCCCGGGAAGTCG
The DNA here is from genome assembly GCA_023910675.1 of Gemmatimonas sp. GTDB lineage: Bacteria > Gemmatimonadota > Gemmatimonadetes > Gemmatimonadales > Gemmatimonadaceae > Gemmatimonas. The sequence goes on along the minus strand of JAAVWC010000014.1, from coordinate 61,075 downwards.
TCCGTAAGGATGTTGTTGAGATTGATGTCGCGACCGTCGGTCGTGAGGAACGGACGCGGGCTCGCGATGGTCGTGACGCCCGAGAAGAGGAACCCGAAGGGCAACGGCACGATGTGCGAGAGCGCCACGCGGTGACGCTCGTCGCCCGTGGTGCGCTGGCGGTTGAAGAGGAACGGATACGCGAAGTTGGGGAGCGCCGCCGTATCGAAGTCGCCCTGATACCAGCCCATGGTGTAGCCGAGATTGACGCGCGCCTTGCCGCGCTGCCAGGTGGCCTGCACCAGCACCGACGAATAGTTCGAGCGGCCGATGTCGTCCCAGATCAGGATGTCGCCGAACGCCGGCGTCAGCTTGCGGGTCGCGGGCGTGACGGTGCGATCGAGGTAGTTCGGGTTCCGCTGGACATAGAGGTTCTCCATGTTCTGCCGAACATAATCGACATTGATGCCAAGCTCCGGTGTGAACTGATGACCCACGCCGAGCGACATCTGCCTGGAGTGCGGGGTCTTCATTTCGTTGTCCATCAGGATCGGAGACAACGCCGCCGAGGCACCGGCAATCACACGCTGCCGCAGCACCGACGGGTCACTCGTGCCGGGGTTCGCGAAGGTGTATGTACGCCACGTGGAATTGCGGCGCTCCTGGAAGCCCATGAAGCTCGTGACGCGATCGTAAATGATACCGAATCCGCCACGCACGAAGGTGCGGTTGTCCTTGAACGGATCCCACGAGAATGACACGCGCGGCGAAAAGTTGCCGAGCTGATTTTTGCGATTGCCGTTGTTGATGAACGGCTGCAGCGCCGGAATACTCGTGAGCACCGGGTTGCTCGCCCACGGCGTCACGTAGTTGTTGTTCATCGTGTTGAATTCCGCGTCGTGCCGGAGCCCCAGCGAGAGCGTGAAATTCGGCTTGATGCGCCACTCGTCGTTGATATAGATGCCGGTGGTGTATCCGCGCGCACGGGCGATGGCGTCCGACGTCCCGTTGGGATCGGTGAAGCCTACGGAGATCGTCGCCGACACCGGCAACGCCGTGGGATCGTCGACACTATAGGTGAACGTGCCGTCCGCATTGTTCGGCTGGTTCTGCAGCGCACCGATCGTGCTGAGCTCGACACCGGCCTTGATGATGTGCGACCCCGCCTTCTCGAGGTTGTACGTCGCGCGGTTCACGGCGCGGAAGTGATTCTCCTGCAGGATGAGCGGGAAGCCTGAGGTACCGAACTGTACGCCGGGGAAATTGCGCTGCGGCCCCGGGAGCAGCGGCGCCTCGTTGTGGTTCCAGCCCACGAACTGCAGCGACGCCTCGTTCACCAGGTTGCCGCTGGTGGACACGAACTTCTGGCGCAGCTGCGCCGTATAGATCTCGTATTTCTGCGAGATACCAGCGTCCTGTGAGGCGCGACCGCCGAAATTGCCTTCACCGCGCAGGAAGCGCGTGGAGCCCATGAAATCGTAGGTCAGTCGCGGGCTCTGCACGTACGTGAGACGCGAGAAGAGCGTGTGATTCTTGTTGGGCGCCGCGAACGAGCCTCGCACCGATGGCCAGCGCGTATTGGCAGCGGCCGTGGTAGGGTTCACGTCGAGGAAGAAGTCCGTGTCGGTGAGCTCGTAGCTCGTCGCGAGAAAGAGTTTGTCCTTCTTCAGCGGGCCCGCAATGTTGAAGCCGAGCTGTTCACGGCCGAAGTCTGGCTTGACCGGCTGAAAGGCATTCCGCGCGAGCATCGCCTTGTTCTGCAGGAAGCCGAACGCCGACCCCTTCCACTCGTTGGTGCCGCGCTTGCTTTCGGCGCTGATCACGTACGAGCCGGCGCGCGTGAACTCTGCGTCGTACGGATTGAGATACACGCGGAAGTTCTCGAGTCCTTCCTGCGGCAGCGGCGATCCCGTCTGACCGAGACCCACGATGTTGCCGTTGAAGAGACTCTTCATTTCGACGCCGTCCATGTAGACGTTGAAGAAGCGAAGATCCGGCGCCGCACCGCCCGAGGGGAGCGTGCGTCCCGACTGGGCCGCATACGTCTTGATGCCCGGCGCGATGCCGGCGAGGTTCATGATGCCGCGCGCATTGAAGGGAAGATTTTCGATTTCTTCCTTCACGACCGGCGCCGACACCGACATGCGCTGCACTTCGACCTGCTTGACGCGCTCAGCGACGACGGTCTGCGCATCGAGTTCCGCCGCCCCTTTTTCGAGATCGAACTCGAGGCGCGCGCGTTGACCAAGCACAAGGTTCACCGTGTCGGTCCGCTGGCGATATCCCAGCGCGCGCACATTGACGGTGAATTGACCGGAGTACAGTCCGAGGACGCGGAATTCGCCGGTGGAGCGGGTCAGCGTCCGGTTGACTTCGGCGGTCGCGATGTTGCGCACGGTGATCTGTGCGCCGGTAACGGGGGCACCGTCGGCACGCACCGCGCCTTCGAGAATGATGGTGTTCTGAGCACGCAGCGGCATCGAGACGAGGGCGCTGCTGCATGCCGCAAAGAGCAACCGCTTGAGCGTCGGTCGCAACATGGGCCTTCCTGGGTACGGGGGGATGGTGGGACGAACTGCGAGATTATAGGTCCCGTGGCCGTTCATGGCCAGCAACAGCCCGGCTCTGGCCGGGCTTCCCCGTCAGGCTGCTGATATTCAGTGATCAAGAATGCAGCTGCTGCCAGATGGTGTCTTCCCGCGTGGCGACGGGGACGATCTGCTGCAATGTGGGTGCGAAGAGTGGCAACTGCTGGGTGTCGGCGAACACGATCGCAAAATCTTCCGCCGAAAAGGCCCTCGCGAGGCGCGTGGCAAAGGTGCGACGCAGCAAGGCGGCGTAGTACGCCACATCGTAATCCCGCAGGTCACTCTCCATGCGCGCCTCGTCCTCGACTTCGTCGATGACCCGACCGCGACCGTCCTGCGCGCGGTACACGCGCACTCGATCCCCGGCCGACCAGGCGTGTCGGCCACTTTGCCACATGGCTTCGTACGCAAACTCGCGCCGGACAGTCCGCGAGCGCGCGTACGCGTCCGGCAATTTGCGAAGGCGCACGCGTGAGGCCACGGCTACCGTCGGAAGCGTGCGCGTGCGCAAGGCGTCGAGGGGCTCCAGGTACGCCGCGCGCACTCCGGGGATATCGCCGGACAGCAGTCGGGTAATGGCCGTTCGCAGGAACGCTTCGCCAAAGGGCTCCGCGCGACTCGAGCGGAACGCGACGCCTTTGAGCTGCAGCCGGCCGTCGTAGGTGAGCAGCGCGTAGTTCTTCGCTTCGTGCGACAGCATGGCGGCATACCGTCCTTCGAATTCGAGACGCACCAGAGGCGGCAGCAGCGCGGCGACCTCGTCCACCACGCGCCGTTCGTCCGCTTCAGTCCACGTTGGGGGCACTGCCACATACACCCCGTCGGTGTCGGCCTCGATGAGCAGCGCGCCGCGTTCGGCGAGGGCGCGGCACATGAGCAGCAACGTCTCGCGTCCACGTCGCGTGACGTCGTTCGCGGCGTGCACGTCGGCGAAGCGCGTGAGCCCTTCCCCGGCCGCCAGGTATCCGTACGCGGAATTCACCACAAGCTTCATGGCGGCGCTCATTGCCTCGAGCGTGAAGCGTTCGTCGGACCCGGTGGGCGCGTCCTTGGCGGCCCCTTTGGCGCGCAGGCGCTGCTCGACCAGCTTGTCGACGAGCACGAGCAGTGCCTGGAGATGATCGCGCGACGGTCCAATGCGAAACGCGCGCATGAGCGACGGATACAGACTCGCCACGTCGACCTTCACGATCCGGTGCGCCACCCCCGACGTGAACAGATAGAGTGCCGCCCCGCTGTGCACGGTGCCGTCATGCGGCGCGTAGGCCGGCAACGCCTGCCCGGCGCGCAGATAGGCACGCACGAGCAGCGGGTCGATCACGCCGGTGGCGGCACCGGCATCGGCGAGTCGCTCGTATCGTCGTGGCGCCATCCGTGCGAGCGCGAAGGCGGCGCCGCCGAGTATGCGCGCCAGCCCGGCCACTTCGGTGACGTCGGCGCCGGCGTACCGGCGTACTCTGTCCGGATCGGTGCGATACACGGCGTGAATGCGGTCGCCGGGAATGAGCTCGCGCGCCGGTCCGGCCAGCCCGAAGTGCCGCGCGACAGCCTTGAGCCCGTACCCGGGAAGCTCACGCACCGCGAAGTCATACCGTCTGACGGCATCGAGCGTGTCGATGAACTCGCGCCCCGGGGCGATGAATCGTACGCGGCGGTCGTCACCGCCGTCCTGGCCTTCTCCCCCGCGCGTCGCATCGCTGCTGGTCCCACGCATGGCCGCCCGCTCGAGGAGCGCGGTGTGATGCAGTCGTCCGAGTGCCAGCGGCACGCGCAGCATCGCGGCACGCCGGCGCAGGAACGGCAAATCGAAGCCATGCAGATTGTGATTCTCGATGACGTCGGGATCGAGCGCGCGGAGGCGCGACACAAACCGGGCGATGAGTTCCGCTTCGGCGGCATCTCCGTCGCCCTGCGCTTCGAGCAGTTCGACGTCGCCGTCTGGTGTGCCGACCGCGATGAGAAAGATGCGATCGACGGCCGGGTCGAGTCCGGTGGTCTCGAGGTCGAACTGCAACCGGCGCAGCTGCGCGAAGGTGAGATCACGGAAGTACGTGAGCCCCGTCGCCACCAGAAACTGTTCGTCGGGGGGCACGACGTGTCGCGTTTCCCGCGGCAGCTGTGCGAGGCGCGTGATGCGACGCTGCAACCGTCGCGAGGCACCGCGACAGACCGCCGACTCGAGCTGGGCAAACCGGTCGGCGGAGAGCAAGACGCGCAGCTCACCTGGGCCGGCGAGCTCGCGCACCCGAAGTCCGCGCGCTTCGGGGGTGCCGTCGTCGAACGCATACGACACACCCGCCGCGTCGAGGTCCTCGGTGGAGTCGAGCAATACCCACGGCCGGAAGCGCACGGTGCGCGTTTGCAGTTCGCCACCGTGCGGACGGCTCCACACCGTCGCCTCTCCGTTGCCTTCGGCCCACACCGACACGACGGCCGGTGTGTCGTTCCACCCCCACAGCCATTCGTCATGCTGGGCGGCGCTCACGGGCGCCACGCCATGCCCTGCGGGTGCAACCGGCAGATCAGGCCGTCCAGCGACCAATCAGCTGCGCCCACGGCACGACGGCCGCGATGAGGGCGAGCGACACGAGCGTGCCGATGAGCGCCTTGCGCGCCTTCGTTTCCGACGATGGCGCCTTGCGGACGAGCACGCTGGTAACCGTCGCCGCCACGACCGCGAGGAGCATGAGCGTGGGGTGTTCAACGACCAGACGGCGGAGTTCAGCGTTCTTCATGGTATCACCCATGGACGCGCGGGCCGCGGCGACGCCGGGGCTCACGAACCAGAGCACCAGCCCGGCAACAAACTGCAAGTGCACCAGCAACGTGAAGCGGCGAACCCACGCCGTCTGCGCGGGGCCCCACGTGCGGCTGGCCGTCGCACCCAGGACGATCACCGTCACACCGACGACGAGGACGAGCCACGCAAGCGCGTTGTGCAAAGCGATCACCGTTCCGTACATCAAGCCTTCCGTTCGCAGGGGTGAAGCGCGCCACTCAGGGCGGTGTCGCGCGTGTAAGCGTGTAGACGAAGTTGCAGTGCGACGCACCCGACATGATGGTCTGCGTCCGCGTGAAGTCTACATCCGGGTTGAAGCCGCCAATGAGGGCGGCGTCGCGATTGCACGACAAGATGGCCCCCAACTCCGGAATGCCGAGTTCCCGGTACATCTCGGCGTACCGGCAGCGGGTCACGTCGAAGGCGAAGCGCTCGACGGTGGACTCCTGCACGGTGAGGTGCAGCGCATCGTCAGCCTTCCACCGGTCGAGCGTGTGCTCGAAATGCGCCAGAGAGCAGCCGCCGGTCGCGTGCGCCAGCTGTGCCCCCTGCGCGGTGGCCAGCGACTCGATGACCTTGCGGGCGATGGCGTGCACGCGATCGACGCCGAACGCGGCGCTCATGGCCTCCAGCAGCGGCGCCACGATTCGCGCTTCAATGAGGCGGCGATTGAGCACGCCGATGGTGTTCAGCTCCGCGTCTGTGGGCAAGCTCATGGGGATGACCGAAAGAAGCGCTACTCGGGGACGCCGCCGCCGGGCTGCAACGTGGCCCCGCTGCCACCGGCGATGCTCTTGAGGGCGAAGTACACCACACCGGAAAATACGGCGCCCATGACCACGGCAAAGCCGCGCGTCTTGCGCTTGTCCATCGTGCGCTGCTGCGAACGGTCGACGGTACGCCATGGGACCATGAGGTCGCCACGGCGCCACTGCAGCTCGTTGCCGTCGGCCGTGATGACGCTGCCGGGACGAACGAGGATGGCGCTGTCGGCCAAGGTGCGCACGGCGACGCCATCCAGTTGCCGGAGCTCGAACCCGGCAGAATCGCGCAGCGCGCGCGCCCCCTCGGCGGTGAAAAACAACCGGATTTCGGCACGCGCCGGGACCGCGGTACTCTGCAGCGGCAGGTAGTTGAAGCAGCCGGCGAGGGTGCTCAGCGCCAGTGTTGCGAGCACCGTTGCCGCAGCGCGCCGCGGCGTGCGCACAGCTCCGGGACGGAACGGAAGGCGAGAGGATGACATGGCGCAACGTTAGCGTGCGACGGGCATCAAGGCGAGAGGGGACACTGGTCCAATCCGGCGTCACAACGTTGGCGCCGCTGGCGGACGGTAGCGGCGTACCGCGCCTCGCTCTCCGGCGACGCGACGGGCGCCGCATCGGGATGCCACAGATGATACGCCACGGCGCCATACTTGAAGTTTCGCCGCCGCACCCCGCTGTGGATGAGGCGCGCGGCAAGGTCGCTATCTTCCCGTCCCCACCCCTCGTAGCCTTCGTCGTAGCCGTTCACGCGCTCCAGGTCGTCGCGCCAGAACGCCATGTGACAGCCGCGCGTCCGCCGGTCGGAGTCTTGTGGCCCGCGCACCAATGGTGACAACCACGGCGCGTGCCAGGCGTTCTGGCGATTGCGCAGGCCGGGGGTGAAGACGGACAGCGCGTGGCGACGTTCGGTGAGCAGGCGGTTGGTAAGTCGTTGCTCGACGAGACAGCGACTTCCCTGCACGTAGCTGCCTCGGCGCGCGAAACGCCTGTGTGCCTGCACGAAGGCGGGATGCAGGAGCATGTCGCCGTCCACCTGCAACACGTAGTCACCGTTCGCCAGTCGAATGGCCCGGTTACGGATGGCGGCGAGGCGGAAACCTCGATCTTCATGCCAGACGTGAAGCAGCGGCACGGGAAAGTCCGCCTGATGCGCCGCGATGAGCTGACGTGTTTCCTCGCCAGACCCATCATCGGCCACCAGCACTTCGGTGGGCAGCTCGCGCTGTGCCCGCGCACTGCGCAGCACGATGTCGAGCGCTGCCGGCCAGTTGTACGTAGCAATGATGAGAGAGGTCGTAGGCTCCCCCACATCTTGTCCTCCGTTGGCATCATTTCGCCAGTCTTGGTCGTCACCCTCGCCGTCATCTCCATCCATGCCAGTTTTGAGAACGTCCACACTTGCGGTCGCTGCGTGGCTTGCCAGCCCGTTGCAGGGCGCGACCGCGCAGTCGGCGCCACCGGCGGGTGCCCAGCCTCCTGCGGCGGTGGCCACGCCGGAGGGCGCAGGCGCCGGTGCCGCCCGCCGCGGACCGCGTCCGTACGCCCAGGTCATCACGGCCCGCGCGCGCACCGAACGCGGTGGGATTTCGGTGCACCGTGTGGATGACCGGTTCTTCTTCGAGGTCCCCGATTCGCTGGCGGGGCGCGACTTCCTCATGGTCACACGCGTGTCCGGCGTGCCCACCGGCGCCGGCGGATTCCTCAGCGCGGGGAGCTCGCTTGTCGAACGCCTCGTGCGCTTCGAGCGCGTGAACGACCGTGTGCTGCTCAAGAGCATCAGCACCGGCGCCGTCGCCGACGACACGCTCCCCATTGCGCGCAGCGTGGCGCAGAACAACTACCCGGCGATCATCGGCGCCTTCCCCATTGCCGCGTTCGGCAAGGACAGCGCGTCGTACGTGGTCGACCTGACCGACTTCTTTGCGAACGACAACCCGGCCACCTCCGGGCTCGACGCGGCGCAGCGTCGGGCGTTCGGCGTGCGGCGCTACGACGCGGCGCGCAGCTATATCGCGAGCATGCGCAGCTTCCCGATCAACCTCGAAGTGCGGCAGGTGCAAACGTTCGACGCCGCCACCCCGCCGAGCGACGCGGACGGTGCGACGGTGACGATGGAAACGCGGCAATCGCTGGTGCTGCTCCCCAAGGTACCCATGCGTCCGCGGCATGCCGATGCGCGTGTTGGCTACTTCTCGGTGAACCGGGTGAACTACGGCCTCGACGTGCAGAAGGCGGAGAGCGAGGAGTTCATCACCCGTTGGCGTCTCGAGCCCAAGGATCCTGCCGCGTACGCCCGTGGTGAATTGGTCGAGCCGGTGAAGCCGATTGTGTACTATCTCGATCCGGCCACCCCCACGCGTTGGAAGCGCTACGTGAAGGAAGGCGTGGAGAATTGGCAGACGGTGTTCGAGAAGGCCGGCTTCAAGAACGCCATTCTCGCCAAGGAAGCGCCGAGCAAGGCGGCAGATCCCGACTTCGACATGGACGATGCGCGCTACAGCATCGTGCGCTGGGCGGCGAGCCTCGTGCGCAACGCGACCGGTCCGCACACGCACGATCCGCGCTCGGGCGAGATCATCAACAGCGAGATCACGTGGTACCACAACCACATGCGCTCGTATCGCAACTGGCTCATCATGGAAACCGGCGCCGCCAATGCCTCCGCACGTTCGCTCGACATTCCTGAAGAGCTGATGGGCGAAACAATGCGCCAGGTGATCACGCACGAGATCGGGCACGCGCTCGGCTTGCAGCACAACATGATCGCCTCGGCGAGTTTCCCGGTGGACTCGCTGCGCAGCCCGTCATTCACGCGTGTGTACGGCGTGAGCGCCACCATCATGGACTACGCGCGACAGAATTATGTGGCGCAGCCTGGAGATGGATTGCAGCCCAAGGATTTCATCCGTCGTGTGGGCCCGTTCGACGACTTTGCCATCAACTGGGGCTATCGCGTGATTGCCGCGCCGTCGGCCGACGCCGAGCGTCCCACGCTCAACCGCTGGCTCACGCAGCAGCGCGGGCCGTTCCCGTATCGCTTCGCGTCGCAGCAGTTGGCGGCGGGCGACCCGCGCAATCAGACGGAAGATCTGGGCGACGATCCACTCAAGGCGACGACCTATTCGACAGCCAACTACAAGCGCGTGCTCCCGAATCTCGCCGCCTGGACGAGCAAGCCCGGTGAGGATTTCTCGGAACTGCGTGAGCTCTACGAGGAGACCGTGGGGCGCTGGTTTGGCAACGTGAACCACGTCGCCACGGTGGTCGGCGGTGTGGAGGTCGACCTCAAAGTGGCTGAACAGTCGGGCGCGGTGTATCGCGTGGTGCCGAAAGTGCGGCAGCAGGCGGCGCTGGCGTTCATCGGCAGCAACATCTTCAGCGCACCGTCGTGGCTGATGCCGGCGAACATCACGACGCGCATTGGCCCCAACACCGTGGTCGGATCCCGGTCGGCGGGCGTGCTGGCGTCGCTGCTGTCGCCGGCCCGTCTTGGTCGTCTCGCGGAAGCCGAGCTGTACGACGCGACCAACGCGTATCCGTTGGCGGAGTATATGGCAGACGTGAAACGCGCGTTGTTCAACGGTGCGTCACCGGATGCGCATCGCCGTACGTTGCAACGCGTGTACATGCAGCGGCTCGAGGCGCTGATTACGCCACCGTCGGCGGCGCCGGCCGGCCCGGGTGGCGGTGGCGGATTCGGTGGTCAGGCACAGCGGTTCACGCCGTTCGTCTCGGCGCCCAACGTGCCGCAGAGCGATCTGCCGGCGTTGGCACGGGCGCAGGTGCGCGAGGTGCAGCGCGACGCGCGGGCGTTAGCGCTGTCGTCGACGGGCGCAGTACAGAAGGCGCATTGGGCGGATATTGCCGAACGCGCCGCGGCGATTCTCGACCCCGCGAAGTAGCGGCCACGAGCTGGAGCGGCTGCTTACTTCTTTTGCAGCCGCTCGAGCGTCGCTTCGAAGAGGGCGCGCAGTGCATCGTCACCGCTGATGCGCTGTGTCATGTCGGCGTACTGCGCGGCGGTGTATTTCTCGCGGATGAAGAGGTTGTTGCGCAGGGCCCGAAACCGGTCACGGAGTTCGGCCTGCGCTTCGACCTTTTTGTTTTTCGGCGCGGCGAGCTCCGCGTGCTCGCGATCGCGGAGGGCGTTGAGCTCGAGATGCACGCGTGCGTGCTGCGTGATAGCCGCAGTATCGCGTGTCAGCGACGCCGCAAGAGGGACCGCTGCGCCTTGCGCTGCCAGCGAGGCGGGAGCGGACAGCAGGGCCGCAACGAGCAGAGCGGAGAACTTGGGCATGCTCTAGTTAACTGCGGTTGGGGTGCACTACGGAAGGGGAACTACGGGAGGGGAACTACGGGAGGGGGACTACGGGAGGGCGACCACGACCCCGCAACTACGACCCCGCGACTACGACCCCGCAACCACGACCGCGACCACGGGACCGCGACCACGGGACCGCGACCACGGGACCGCGACCACGGGACGACACACACGGGGTCGGGGTCTCTGTCACGGGGTCGTGGTTGCCCTCCCGTTGGTCCCCTCCCGTTGGTCCCCTCCCGTTGGTCCCCTCCCGTAGTACTCCCAGACCGCAGTTCGCTTGCGCCCCTTTCGTTCGTGCCGCAACTTGCCGTGTTGTCCCTCCCCCATGTCTCGTACCGAGGTACGGCATGAAGCCGAGTTCCGCGCTAGCGGTGACGCTGTCCGTTGCCCTGCTCTTCCCTTCCTCAGGCAACGCCCGTCCCTCTCCCCGCGCTGTAGTAGTGCCGCCCGCCTTTCCCGCCGCTCGGCACCCTGTGCTGTCGCGCCGAGTTCCCGTGCCGGCGCGTCTGGCACCGACGGCGCTCAATGGCGTCGTCAAGCAGTACTGCGGCAAGTGCCACAACGACACCATGAAGCGCGGCAACCTCACGTTGTCGGCCTTCGATGTCGCGACGCCCTTCGGCCAGCCCGATGTGGCCGAACGCATGGTGGCGAAGCTGCGCACCGGCATGATGCCGCCCGTCGGCTCGGCACGACCCAAAGGGGACACGCTCGACGCGCTCGTCACGGAGCTCGAGACGCGTCTCGACTCCGTCGCGATCATCAACCCGGATCCGGGGCGCCGGACGTTTCAGCGGCTCAATCGCGCGGAGTATCAGACCGCGGTGAAACAGTTGCTCGGACTGGACGTCGAAGCGGCGAATTACCTGCCGCCCGATACCAAGAGCGACAACTTCGACAACATCGCCGACGTGCAGGCGCTCTCGCCCACGCTGCTTGGCGCGTATCTGCGCGCGGCGGGCGACATCAGCTGGCTCGCGGTGGGCAACCCCAAGGCGAGTGCCAGCGCCAGCACGTACACGATGCCCAAGATGGCATCGCAGACGTCGCACGTTGAAGGCACGCCGTACGGCAGCCGCGGCGGCATGGTGGTGACGCACACGTTTCCCGCCGATGGCGAGTACCAGTTCAACGTGAACTTCTTTCACGAGACCACCGGGGCGTTTGCCGGCGGACTGGCGCGCGGCGAAGCGCTGGAAATCGCCATCGATGGTGCGCGGGTGGCGCTCATCGAGATCGACCGGTTCATGCACGCGTCGGACCCGAATGGAGTGGCGCAGGGCGCGCTGCCGGTAAAGGTGACCGCCGGGCCGCACAGAGTGTCGGCGGCGTTCGTGCCCCCACGCTTTCAGGGCGTGGTGCAGGATCTCATCTCGCCCCTCAAGTACTCGCTCAACAGCACCTCCAATGCAGTAGCGTACGGCTTCACGCTGCTGCCGCACTTGCGCGAACTCACGATCACCGGACCATACGCCCCGACCGGTGTGACCGAGACGCATATTCGCCGGCAGCTCTTCACCTGCCGTCCGACAACCGCGGCGGCCGAACGGCCGTGCGCGCTGTCGATCGTGAACCGGTTGGGGACGCAGGCCTACCGTCGACCGCTCACCGAAGAGGATCGCGACGGGCTCATGTCGTTGTACGACGCCGGACGCACCGCGAGCGGCAGCTTCGAGCAGGGCATCCGCCTGGTGCTCGAAGGGATGTTGGCGAGCCCCGACTTTGTGTTCCGTTTCGAGCGTGCGCCGAGCTCGGCGACGGCAAGCAAACCGTACATGCTGCGCGATATCGATCTCGCGTCGCGGCTGTCGTTCTTCCTGTGGTCGGCGCCGCCGGACAATGCGCTCCTCACCGCGGCGACACGCGGCCGCTTGTCGCAGCCGGGCGGGCTCGAGCGCGAAGTGAAGCGCATGCTCAACGATCCGCGCGCGAAGGCGCTCTCCACACGTTTCGCGGCGCAGTGGCTTCGCCTCCCCGATCTCGACGTGGTCACACCGGACATCCGGCAGTACCCCGACTTCGATGAGCAGCTCAAGAACAGCATGCGGCAGGAGACGGAACTGTTCTTCGATGACCTCGTCAAGCGCGACCGTCCGGTGCTCGATCTGTATCGGGCCGATTACACCTTTGTAAATGAACAGCTGGCGCGACACTACGGCATGAAGAACGTGGTGGGTCCAGCGTTCCGTCGCGTGTCGTATCCCGACGCCAACCGCCGCGGCCTGCTGTCGCACGCCAGCGTGCTCACGCTCACGTCGCACGCCACCCGCACGTCGGCGGTGGAACGCGGCAAGTGGGTCATGGAGGTGTTGCTCAACAGCCCGCCGCCCCCGCCGCCACCGGGCGTGCCCGATCTCGAGGCGACGCCCGGAAGTGACGGGGCGCGTCCGCTCACGGTGCGCGAGCGCATGGAGCAGCACCGCAAGAATCCGTCGTGCAGTAGCTGCCACAAGATGATGGACCCCATTGGGCTGGCGCTCGAACAGTACGACGTGACGGGCAAGTTGCGCCGTCGTGATAACGGCATGCCCATCGATTCGCGCGGCGACTTGTGGGATGGCAGCACCGCCAACAACGCCAACGAACTGCAAGCCGCATTGCTGCGGCGGCAGGAGGCACTGCTGCGCACGTTCACGCGCCATCTCATGGCGTATGCCATCGGGCGTCGTATCGACGCGCATGACATGCCCAGTGTGCGCAGCATCGTACGGTCGGCGGCGACGCAGGATCATCGCATGTCGGCGTACATCATGGGCGTGGTGCGCAGCCCGGCGTTCCGCATGCAGAAGCTCGAACCGTCCGCCACTGTCGAGAGCGGCCCCGCCGGCGCCTCGTCTTCTTTCCGCTGAGCAGAGCCATGGCCAATCTCATCCGGCAGCCGATGCCGCGTCGCACGTTCCTCAAGGGTATGGGGACGATGGTGGCACTGCCGTATCTCGATGCCATGACCCCCGCCACCGTGCTGAAGCGCATGGGACATGCCGCCAACCCCACGCGCCTGCTGGCGATGGAGATGGTGCACGGCGCCGCTGGCTGCGCACCCTTCGGGCTCACGGAACATCTGTGGGCGCCACCGACCACCGGACGCGCTTTCGATTTGTCGAAGACGTCGCTCGCGCCACTCGATCCGTGGCGGAAGTATCTCACGATCATCAGCAACACCGATGTCCGCATGGCGGAGGCGTACAAGCCGGAAGAGATCGGCGGTGATCACTTCCGCTCGAGTGCGGTGTTCCTCACGCAGTCGCATCCGACGCAGACCGAAGGCTCCGACATCTTTGCGGGGACATCGCTCGACCAGATGTACGCGCAGCGCTTCGGTCAGGCGACGCCCATTCCGAGCATGCAGCTGTGCATCGAGCCGCTCGACCGCGCCGGCGGCTGCGCGTACGGCTACTCGTGCATGTACACCGACTCCATCAGCTGGAGCTCGCCGACTGACCCGCTGCCCATGATTCGCGACCCGCGTGTCGCGTTCGAGCAACTCTTCGGCGCGGGCGGCACGCCGGCCGAGCGGGCGGCGCGCAACAAGAGCACCGGGAGTGTGCTCGACTGGATTACCGGACGTGTGGCGCAGCTCAATCGGGAGCTGGGCGCGACCGATCGCCGCCGTATGGACCAGTATCTCGAACACATTCGCGAGATCGAACGCCGCATTCAGCAGGTGGAAGCGCGCAACAAGTCCGGCGAGGAGCGCGAACTGGCCGGCGCCCCCGCCGGTGTGCCCGACAACTTCGGGGATCACGTGAAGCTCATGTTCGACTTGCAGGTGCTCGCCCTGCAGAGCGACATGACGCGCGTGTTTTCCTTCAAGATGGGGCGCGACGCGTCGGCGCGCGTCTTCCCCGATAGCGGCGTGATGACCGGCTTCCATCCCGCGTCGCACCACGGCAACAACCCGGCGCGCGTGAAGGAATTCGCCGAGATCAACAAGTATCACGTGTCGCTGCTGCCGTATCTGCTCGACAAGCTCAAGAACACCATGGATGGCGACAAGTCGTTGCTCGACAGCACCACCATCGTGTACGGCTCGCCCATGTCGGACAGCAACACGCACAACCACCGTCGCTGCCCGCTCATTCTGCTGGGCGGCGGTCACGGCCTTGCGTCGGGCAATCAGCACCTGCGGGCACCTGACGGGACCCCCATGGCCAACGCGATGCTCTCCATGCTGCACAAGATCGGCATGGACGATCTGCAGACGTTCGGCGACAGCACTGGCGAATTCACGTTCTGATACGAGGAGGCTCGGCGCGTATGCAACAGTACAACCGGATCGTCTCGCGTTGGATGCGCGAGTGGCGCGGGGCCGCGCTGGTGTGGCCGCTCATGCTCGACAGCGGGGCGATGCGGCATCAGCCGCAGTGGTATTCGCCGCATGGCGTTGTGGGGTTGGCCCGCGCTGACGTGGCCACGCCTGTGGCCGACGCCGCGATGAAGGGCGACCTGCCGGGGCTGAGGTCGCTCGTGACCAGGGGCGCCGACGTGAACGCCCCGCAGAGCGACGGCATGACCGCATTGCATTGGGCGGCCCAGCGGGGGGATTCCACCATGACGGCGCTGTTGCTCCGTGCGAAAGCCGGCATGACCGGCACGACGCGTATCGGTGGCTACCAGCCGTTGCACGTGGCCAGCGAAGCGGGGAGCGCGGCCGTCGTGAAGCAGTTGCTGGCCGCAGGCGCCAACGCACGGGCACTCACCGCCGACGGTGTGACGCCGCTGCATCTCGCCGCCATCGCCGGTGTCCCGGCGACGCTGACCGCGCTGCTCAAGGCCGGCGCCAACGTGAATGCGATAGAGCCGGGATGGAATCAGTCGCCGCTCATGCTTGCGGCCGGCAAGGGGCGTGCAGAGGCGGTGCGGGTGTTGCTCAACGCCGGCGCGAACCCTGCCCTCGTGGCACGCACGGTCGACATCATGGCCAGCGCCGCGCAGGACAAGCAAGCGAAGACCCGTCGCGATGCGCTGCTGCAGGAGCTCCGCGAGAAGCAGGGGCAGGCCAACAATCCCAATTGGATGCCAACGCCGGCACAGGTGCAAGCCGCCGTGCGCGCCTCGCGTGACGTCGAACGCGCCGCCGCCTCGGCCGAAGGCATTGCCGGCGTCAGGGAGGCTACCGCTGCCGAGGAGGCACGATTGGCGGCGCAGGGTGGCCGAGGCCTCGACGACGACAATCCGGCCTACAACGAGCTCATGGGCGTGCAGGGCGGGCTCACCGCGCTGTTACTCGCCGTGCGAGAAGGGGAGATCGGCACCACCGACGCGCTGCTCGACGGCGGTGCCGACATCAACCAGGTGAGCGGTGGCGACCATACGAGCCCGTTGCTCATGGCCACCATCAATGGCCATTACGATCTGGCCATTGGCCTGGTGAAGCGCGGCGCGAACCCCAACCTGGCCAGTGATGCCGGCGCGGCGCCGCTCTTTGCGGTGCTCAACAAAGAGTGGGCGCCGAGCACCCGCACGCCACAGCCCGCATTTCAGCTGCAGCAGCAGGCCACCTATCTGGACGTCGTGCAGGCGCTGCTCGCGGCGAAGGCCGACCCCAACGCACGCCTGACGCGCTCGCTCTGGTACACCACGTACAATCGAGATAACCTCGGCGTCGACTTCAATGGCGCGACGCCCTTCTTGCGTGCGGCGTACGCCACCGATACCACGGCCATGCGCATGCTGCTCAAGGCCGGTGCGGACCTCACCATTGGTACCATCAAACCGCCGCCGCGCGCGCGCCGCCCGGGTATTGCCGCGTCGGCGGCCGATCCGTCGGGACTCCCGCCCGTGCCCGCCAACGGCCTGGGCATTCTCCCCATCCATGCCGCCACGGGTGTGGGATACGGTACCGGGTTCGCCGCCAACGATCATCGTCATGTGAACGACGGGTGGATGCCCACGCTCAAGATGCTCGTCGAGGAGCTCGGCGCCGACGTCAATGCACGCGACTTCGCGGGGTACACGCCGTTGCATCACGCGGCAGCACGCGGTGACAACGAGATGATCAAATATCTCGTGTCGAAGGGCGCCGACGTGAAAGCGATTGCCCGATCGGGACAGACGACCGTGGACATGGCCAACGGCCCCATTCAGCGCACGTCGCCGTATCTCGACACCATTGCGCTGCTCGAAAGCCTCGGCGCAAAAAACAATCACAAGTGCGTGAGTTGCTGAGCCCGTGACACGGCGGTGACGTTCCCGCGCCGTGATCATTCCGGCGCGGGGACGATACGCAACCGTCACGAAGTGTGTAGGCATTTGTCGTCGGACGTGCTCATCCTTGTCCGGCATGACACCATGGCTGCAGCGCCTCGACGCGAGTGACCGCGCGATCTTTGCCCGGCTCGCCCTGACACCGTCGTGCGCCACCGCGCGACGCGTCTTCTGGTCCAGTATCACCCATCTCGGTGGGGCCACCTCCAGTATTGGACTCACCCTGCTCGCGTGGCTGCACCCGGCCGTGAGCTGGAGCGTATGCTGGCGCACGTTGTTGCTGCTCGGTTGGTCGCACCTTGCCGTCCAGGTCATCAAGCGTACCGTGGGCCGGCCGCGTCCGCGTCTGCATGAGCCTCTTGCCACGCTGGTCGACGTGCCGGACCGGTTTTCGTTTCCCAGCGGTCATGCCTGCGCCGCCATGGCATTCGCCATCGGTTTCGCGCCAGCCTTTCCTGTCCTCGCGCTGCCGCTTCTTGGCGTGGCGCTGCTGGTGGGGTTCTCGCGCGTCATGCTTGGTGTGCACTATCCCGGCGACGTGCTCGTCGGCCAGTCGATCGCACTGTTGACGGCATATCCGCTGCTGCGCTGATGGCCGCCGAGATTACGGCAGAGCGCATCGCCAGCCAGGCGTTACCCGTCGCGCCCTTTCGTCCGGCCAGCGTTCCGCTGCCGGCGCGCCTGCGCCCACATGCAACACTCGGCGTGCTCGATGCGACCGAGTGGTACGGCGAAACGTCCGGCGGTATTCGCACCTACCTCCACGAGAAGGCACGATTCGTCAATCGGCATCCGGAGTTCCGGCAGAGCATTGTGGTGCCTGGCGCTGTGGATGCGATGCACGACGACGAGGGGGTCCGCACCTTTCACCTGCGTGGCCCATCCATCCCGCGGCACCGGCCGTACCGCATGATGCTCTCATCACGCTCGCTTGCGCGCATCGTGCGTCACGAGCGGCCGGACATCATCGAAAGTGGGAGCCCGTTCATGGTGCCGTGGCTGTTGGCACCGGAGGCGCGGCGGCTGGGCATCCCGATGGTGTGTTTTCACCACACCGACCTGGCGGGGGTGCTTTCACGCACGGTTGGCACGAGATACGGGCTGCAGAAAACGGTGGCGTCGCTGTCGTGGCGGTATCTGCGTCAGGTCGACCGACACGTTGGCGCCACCATTGTCGCCACGCGAAGTGGTGCGGCAGAGCTCGAACAACACGGTTTATCGAACGTCGTGCACGTACCACTCGGCGTCGATGTCGGCATGTTCTCGCCAGTCCGCCGTGCGCTCCGCGATGAGGTGCGTGCCGCCCTCGGCCTACCAGATACGCCGCTGGCCGCATTTGTCGGGCGCTTTGCGCGGGAAAAGGAGCTCGACGTCGTACTCGATGGTTGGGCTCGGGTGGAGCAGCACACGGGTGCGCGATTGCTGCTCGTGGGAGCCGGCCCCGAAGAGGCGCGCCTGAAAGCACATGCGTACGGCCCGCGCGTCTTCTTTTTGCCATTCATCCAGGAGCGCGTCCCGCTGGCCAACTTGCTGGCAGCCATCGACCTGTATGTCGCGGCCGGGCCGGCGGAAACGTTCGGCCTCTCCGCTGTTGAGGCCATGGCCACCGGGACGCCGGTACTCACCGCCAATCGTGGCGCGGTGGCCGAGCATGTGCGGCGGAGTGATGGCGGGCAGCTGTTCGAGGCTGGTAATCCCTCGTCAGTGGCAGTGGTCGCCGAACAGCTGTTGAGCGGCGCGTCCCGTGGTGGGTTGCGCGAGCATGGTGACCGTGCACAGCGGTTTGCCGTTACGGAGCATGCGTGGGACACCGTCCTCCGTCAGCTCTTCACGGTGTACCACAACGTCGTGGTAGCTCATGGACGTTGACACGCGGCACCTCGCGCATTCGCCGTCAATGCCGGCCCCCGATCTCTCAACGTTGCGTTTGGCGCTGTTCACCGATACCTATGTGCCCCAAGTGAACGGGGTGGCGCGCACATTGGCGAGATTGACCGCCGCAGTCCGGGCCCGCGGCGGAGTCGTTCGTATCTTCACCACGGCTGACCCTGACGCAGTTGGGAACGCCGACGTGACGCGCGTACCGAGCCGGGCCTTCTGGGCCTACCCGCAACTGCAACTGGCGTGGCCCTCCTCGCGTATCGTCGAGCGCGAACTGCGCGAGTTTCGCCCGACGCTCATTCATGCCGCGACGGAATTCGGCGTGGGATTGGCGGGTCGGCGCGCGGCACGGCGTCTCGGGATCCCATTCGTGTCGTCGTACCACACGAACTTCACCGCGTACGCCGGCCACTATGGACTGGGCTGGCTCTCGGCGCCGGGATGGCACTACCTGCGCTGGTTTCACAACGCCGGGCTGCGTACGTATTGCCCGACGGCCGCGATCGCGGCCGATATCGCGGCGCATGGTTTTGAACGGTGCACGGTGTGGTCGCGTGGCGTGGATGGCGAGCGATTCTCGCCGCACTTTCGCAGCGAAGCGTTTCGGGCACGCGTTGGCGCGCACGACGATACCCTGATCGTGACCTATGTTGGCCGCATCGCGTTGGAGAAGAGCGTGAGCGTAGCGATCGATGCCATGCGCTTGGCGCTCGACAAACGTCCGGACACACTCCGTTTTGTGTTTGTGGGAGACGGGCCGTACGAAGACACGGCCCGCAACACGGCACCACGCGGAAGCACCTTCATGGGAACGCTGCGAGGCGACGCCCTGAGTGAAGCGTTTGCGAGTAGCGACCTGCTCATCTTCCCGAGCACGACGGATACGTTTGGGAACGTGATGATCGAGGCGATGGCGTCTGGCGTCCCGGTGGTTGCCGCCGACGTGGGTCCGTCGCGCGAGATCATTCGCCGGGATGCCGGATGGCTGGCGCGTGCCGGGTCGGCAGAAGCGTTTGCCGACGTGATCGTCGGGCTGAGCGACGATCGCGGCCTGTTACGCCATGCACGCGGCATGGCGCGGTCGCTTGCGCTCGAGTGCTCGTGGGACACCATTTGGCAGCGGCTGTTTACCGACTATCTGGCGCTGCATGCTCCAGCAACAGGGAGCCCGACGCACGAACCGGCTGACCGTGTGCTCGTATGATATCTCGCATGGTAGCATCAAGTCGGTCGAGCTCGGCCTTGTTGCCGTAACGCTCGGCGGTTTGTCGGGCACCAGCGCGAAGCCGTTCATTGAGCGACGGATCATCGCACAGCCGAATCATGGCCGCCGCACATCCATCGACGTCGTTGGCGTCGAAGGCCAAGCCGTTTCGTCCATCCTGCAGGTAATCCCCCACGCCACCAACCGGCACGGCGATAACCGGTAGCCCCGACGCCATCGCCTCGAGGGTCACGAGGCCGAGCGTCTCGGTGGTCGACGCGAACAGAAACGCCTCCGCACTGGCGTAGAGACTGGGCAGGTCATTCCGTCGGTCGAGCGCGCCGAGCAAGCTCACGCCATCCGGAGCCTGGGCGCGTAACGCCGCTTCACAGGGACCGGCCCCAACAATCAACAAGCGGACGCGCCCCGGACGGCTCCGGCTGACTTTGGCAAAGGCCTTGAGCAGCAGTTCCAGATTCTTTTCCGGCGCGAGGCGGCCGACATAGAGGAACGTGAAAGCATGGCCGAGCGCAAAGCGGTAGCGCGCTGTCGCGGCGTAGTGACGCGGATGAAACTGGTCGATGTCAACACCACCACTCCACACCCTCGTGTGGTGAATGCCGAGCTCCTGCAATTGACGACGCGATGCGTGTGAGGGCGTAAGCGTGGCATCGGCGCGCGCGTGGAAGCGGGTCAGCCACGATGACACGAAGGGGCGCATCCACGGGAGACCATACGCGTCGCAGTAGCGTGAAAAGTCCGTGTGGTACGATGTGATCAGCGGCAGCCCCAGATCGCGCGCGGCGTGCGATCCGGCGCGGCCCACCATTCCTTCGGTCGCCGACAGGACCATATCGGGGCGCAGCTGTTCGATAAGGCGGCGCATATTCCGTGTGGACGGCCATGCCAACCGGATATCGGGGTAGCCGGGACAGGGAATGGATGGCACGGTGTACTGCGCTCCGCCGTGATCGCCGTGCAGCAGATCACGCAGTGATGACGGATACGATGGCGATACGACCGCGCAGTCCCAGCCGCGGGCCCGAAGCCCGGCGACCATTCCAGCGACTACGACGCTCACGCCATTGAGCTGCGGCGGATACGTGTCGGTACACAGGAGGATTCGCATAGTGCATGGTCTGACCGCGCCGTCACCGATACGCGATGATGGTGTGTAGACCACGTAACGAGATGCGGCGTGCTTCCCTCGCGAGCTCCCACGCCTGAGGCCCCCGCACCGCGTGGTGCGGGGGCCACGTGTGAGTACCGGAGCGACTTAGAAGGACGTTGCCGCTTCGAGCATGAAGCCCTGGAACTTGCCACCGTTGCGGATGTCGGTGCGCGCGAACCGGTCGTACTGCTGCGTGACGTACTCGCCCTTGAGCAAGAGTGTGGGGAGGATGAACCAGCCGCCGCCGACGTTGCTGCGGGTCACGGCGATGTCGGTGTTGAGGCCACCGAGATTGCCCGTTACCCGGTTCCAGCGCGCCGCGAGGAAGAGCTTCTCGCCTTGAAGGAGACGATACGTGCCTTCCGCCATGAGCTGCTTCACTTCACGCGTCGGGTTGGTGTTGGGCGCCGCACGGCCCTTGGCCACTTCGTACATGCCGAAGAACTCCGCACCGCGCACCTTGATGAACGGGTTCACCATGATGCTGTTGCCCTTGTCGGTGAAGCCCGGGTTGATGTTGCCCGAGGTGAAGTTGGCCGACTCGGTGGAGGCGTAGTTCTCGAGCACGTAGTAGTAGCGCGAGCCAGCGCGGTCGCCGCTGTAGAGCGTGTTGCTCGCCGCCGAGCCCTGGTTGCGATACGAGGCCGTCAGACGGGTGCGCACGTCGCGGTTGAGCTGCTTGTCAAAGCCTACCTTGCCCATGAAGGCCGGCGAACGGTCCGACGCCCGCAGAATCTGTCCGCGCACTTCGCCGTTGGTGAGTGCGGCGACGGCGAGGAAGCCGCTCTTCTGGAAGATCGCTTCGGCGCCGACTTCAGTCGTGAAGGCGTCCATGATCGCGTTGCCGACGAGCGGGTTGTACAGCACCTGGCCGTTGTCCGACCGCTTGAAGTGGAAGTCACCGTAGTTCACTTCGAAGTGGCCGATCTTGACGGTCGTGTATTTCATGATCGTGTTGAGGATCGGCAGATCGATGGGCGATTCGTCAATCTGAATGAAACCGTCCTTTACCCACGTTTCGTTGTGGTGACGCGCCGAGAGATAGCTGGTGAGCTGAATGCGAATACCCTTGGCGAGCTGCGCGTGCAGGTATGCGTTGGCGACGGCGTTGTTGAAGCCATTGCCGATCGCCTGCAGCCGGTTGCGATTGGCCACCGCCGCGGCGCCGGCCACACCGGGGCCCACTGGAGACGCCGCCTGGAACACCGAGTCGGCGGTATTCTTGTGCGTCAGCCCCTGAAACTGCTGCGCAAACGCCGCGCCCCACTGAATCTTGAACCCGTTGTATTCCGTGCCGGCAACCTTGGGTGTTTCGAACATGTTGATACCGCGCTGATCCTGCGGGCGCAGATACTGAATGTCGATCTTGCGCTGTGATACGCCAGCGCTATCAGTGACAGATTGCGCTCCGAGGGGATTGAGGGCGATCGTAAGGCCGGCGACGGCAAGGAAGAATCGAGTGCGAGTCATAAATTCGTGTCTCGGAAATGTTATGGAGGGAGTGTCCGACGGTGTTTCTTACTGTGCGACGGCGGAGCCTTTCTGCAGCTGTAAATCGAAGTTCACCGTGACAACGGGACCGACCTTGATGGAGCCGAGCATCAGCGTGGGCGGCTTGATGCCCCATTCGGTCATCGTCACCGGGACTTTGCCGGTGACGCGAAGCGCGCCGTCGGCAGCCGTCCCGAATGTGACCGGAACGGAAATCGGCATCGTCTTGCCGGAGAGCAGGAGCGTGCCCTGCAGCGTACCCGTGACCGCACTGCCCTTCGCCACTTGGTAGCTCGTCATCGTGAAGCGGATGTTCGAGAACTCCTTGCTCTTGAGCGCTTTGCCCATGTGCTCGTTCATCGTGCTGTTCTTGCACTCGAGTTTGCTCACCGGGAAATCCACCTGCACGGTGCCCGCGACTTCCTTGCCGTCGAGGGTGTTGGCAACGACGGATCCGTCCGGCGTGCTCAGCGCCGCGTCGATCTTGTCGGCCGTGCAGCTCCAGCTGCGCAACGTGGAGGTGCCGTCGAACCAGAGCTTGCTGCCTTCGCGCAAGGTGAGAGAGCCGGTGGGCCCGCTCGGTGTGGCAGCAATGAGCGCGAGTGCCGCAGCGCTTATGGCGAGATGCGAAAACGGGGAGCGCATCGTGAAGTCCTCAGTGGATCAGGGAAAGTAGGTGGCGCATCGTGTCACCCCTGGAGATGAGATTCGCGTCGGGACCAGCATCGCATGGTCGGGGCACTCCGGATCTTTGGCGAGGCGTCGGATTTCGCACCTGTAGGGTGTTATCCGACTCGACTCGGGCGCGTCTACGACAGGTCGTCACGGCTCGCACCGTCCCGCGGGATCGTTGCGACGGACCAGCGTGAGCGTGGTGATGCCGACAATGGGCATGCGGCTCACGATGCGCACGGGAAGTCGGCACGCCGATGTGTCGAGATTGATCTTGATGAGCCCGACGCCTTTGTAGTGCTTGGGGTCGCGCACGTGCATGATGACCGCGCGCGTGGTGAAGCTCCCGATGGGCGTCTCGACGACTTCTTCGGCGCCGACGGTCACCATGGTGGGATTGCGCGCTTCGTCGAAGTGTCGGTTGAAGTGGTGCGTGCTTTCCTTATCCAGCGGCAACGTGCGCAGGAAATACAGAAACGAGAGTTCGTCGAGCGGAAATTGCGACGCGAGCACCTTGCGCCTCACCCTTCGCTTCGCGCCAGGTACCGGCGGCGATATCCATCTCGATGAGTTCGTTCGAATTCGAGAGGGGGTGCCGTTCGATTTTTTCGAAGCGGGTCGTGGCGAAGCGCACCGGATCGATCCACGACGTGGTGCGATCGGTGGCTTTAACGAAGGCGCGCTTGGCTTTTATTTCCGACACCAGCCGCCA
This sequence comes from Gemmatimonas sp., assembly GCA_023910675.1. GTDB lineage: Bacteria > Gemmatimonadota > Gemmatimonadetes > Gemmatimonadales > Gemmatimonadaceae > Gemmatimonas. The sequence continues at coordinate 37,303 of JAAVWC010000014.1, read as the reverse complement.
GGTGACGATGCCGCGTTCGAGGACGGGGCCTTCGACGCGCATCTGTCCCTGCCCGATGTTGCCGCCCAGCGACACGTTCACCTGGTACTCCAGCACTTCGCCCATGGCGAAGGGGAGCCGGATGCCGTGCGTGGTGTCGTGAGGGGCCGCCGGCTGCGCCTGCGATCGCCCAGGCGAACCGAGCACGAGCGCACCAGCGAGGGCGGCGACGGAGAAGCGGAGGCGGGAGACCATGTACAGCGAAGAGTGCCTTGGCCTCCGTCGCGATATCAGCGGGTGAAAGCCCCTACCTACGTGGGGATTCTCCCGACAGGTCGGCGCGTCTGCGCCGACCTCAAGCGGAACGGACTAATGTCCGGTGTGCGCGGCGAGTCGCGGCGTCACCTGAAACACCGGTACTGACGGCAACCAGAGGATGGCGAGCGTGTGCTGGGCATTGGTCAATATCACACGGACATACCGGCCCGTATGCAGCGGCAGCGGCTCGGCGACATGCGCGCCATCGTCGAGCACGCCGACGATACCGGCCATACTGAGGTAGATCTCGTTAACGTGCACGCGCACATCGGCGTCATCGGCGCCAGCGGCAGGGATGCCGGCGTGCAGTTGCAGTGCCTGCAGCACCCGCTGCGCGTCCACGCGCAGGTGTATGAGTGCACCGGCCCATTCGTGTATCCGTCGCACCGACGGGGGCAACACGGCGCTCAGCAGTGCACGGGCTTCCGTGAGAAGGTCGTATGCGTCCGGGGAAACGGACGCGCGGGTGGTACCGGCGGTCAGTCGACTGTCGTCCTGGGTTGGCAACGGGGCTCCGGGGGGTGGTGCAGCGGGCGCCGCTCGACGCCCGGTTCAGCATCGGGTGTTACGGATGGGAAGGTCCGAATCCCGCATCCTAATGCGCTGCACGCGCTTTTGCGCTATCCGGTGACGCGAGCGCGAAATGCCCCCGCAGCAATTCGCGCATAGCGTCGGCGACGGTGTCTTCCATGGCAAAGAGGTCGGTCCGCGACCCCTCCAGTCGATCTGCGAAGAGCGTAAAGCCCGTGCGCGCGTCGACCAGGCGCACGGTGAGGCGCACCCGGTTCTGCTGCACCTCGACGACGCCTTCGACCAGCGTCTGTACAGGGGTGCGCGACGTGTCCCCCTCGGCGAGGCGACGCTGCAGGGCTTCCGACGCCGCCCCCGAGCTCACGCGCAGCCCTCGCTCGAGCGAGAGGGCGCTGGTGATGGCTTCGGTAATGGCGGCTGCCGTAAAGCGCTGCGACGAATCGGCACTCAAGTACGCAAAGGGGAGGACCGCCACGCTGGGCGTCGTGTCGGGCACCGCGGCGGGCGCTGTTCGCGCATTCGTATTTGTGGCGCCTCCCGCCACCGCTTCCCCGTCGCGCAAACCGGCATACCAGGCCAGTGACGCCAGCACGACCGCGCCCACGGCGGCGAAGGCTACGCGCGGCCATGTGCCCACGCCCCGATTGTGCGCAGCGGGCTGCGCGCCGGAAAGGGCCCGCAGCGCATACTGTCCGGTGCCGTCGTCGAGGACCGGGGTAAAGCTGCCGCTCACGACCTGCGGATCTTCGAGGGCGTCCACGAGTGCGGCGGCATTCACGGGCCGGCGCGCGGGATCTTTCTCGAGGCACTGCATGACCAGCGCGGCCAGCGCGGGCGGTGTATCGGGACGCAGTTGCGCCACCGGCACCGGGAGCTCGGCGATGTGCGCGGCCATGACCTGCTGCGGCGAGCGGCCCGAGAACGGAGGGGTCCCGACGAGCATCTCATACGCCAGCACCCCCACCGCGTAGATGTCGACCGGGAACGAGGCCTGCGGGTCGGCGGCCACCTGCTCGGGGGCCATGTACGCGGGGGTACCCAGCGACATCCCTTCGGTGGTGTGCGTGGGCGGCGCGGTGAACTCTCCGCTGCCGCCGTGCCGCGCCCGTTCGAAGGCCTTCGCCACGCCAAAGTCGGCCACGACGGCCGCATCGTTGGCGAGCAGCACGTTGTCCGGCTTGATGTCGCGGTGCACCACCCCGCGGCTGTGCGCGACGGCCAGTGCGCGGGCCACATCGCGCAGAATTCTCACGGTGTCGATGATCGACAGCCGACCGCGTCCGAGCCGCGTGCGGAGCGACTCTCCCTCGACGAACGGCATGAGGAAATACGGCAGGCCGTCGAGCTCGCCGACATCGAGCACCGGCACAATGAGTGGGTGCTGCAGCGACGCGGCCATTTTGATTTCGCGCCGGAACCGCTCCAGACTCACCCCGGCGGCCAACTCCGGCCGGAGCACCTTGATGGCCACCCGGCGCTCCAGGCGCCGGTCGTACGCCACGTACACACGCGACATGCCCCCACCCCCAAGCTCCCGCTCGAGGGTGAAATCGTCACCGAGGTGACGCTGGATGTCGGCGATAGCAGGCATGAGATGAAGAGTACTGCACGTGAGACACCTGAGACACGGAAAACGTTTGTGCGGGAGCGCCCGGCGCCGCCCCGTACATGCCAGCGTGAGGAACGGCCGGCCCTGCGGGAGGAACCGCCGGGAGGGGGCTGCAGTTTAGTTGCGGCGGCTGTACTTTCCGCCAGACCCTCAACCAGCCACGAGCCATGCCGTTTTTCGATCATCCGGCCAACGCCGATTTCCTGCTGCCGATCGTCAAGATCCCGCTGTTGCTGATCTCGATGATCTTCAAGGTGATTCTCGCCGTCGGCCCCATTGGCCAGATCGCGCTGTTCGTGCTGTTCGTGGCCGCGTTCGCCAAGAACGTGATGGGTCCAGCTCGCCCGTAACTCGCGGGAGAAGTGAGAGCTGGACGCGGATAAAAGCTGATCGAGCGGAGGAACACGGATTAGACCGACGTCTGGTCCGTGTTCTCCGCTCGATCGATTTTTGAGTTTGCCAGATCAGTTGCGGGCCGTGCCCATTACCGCATCCCGCGCAATGACCCCGAAGTCCTCGGCGCCGTGCCCCTGCGCGATAACCTCGTCCATGCGCGCGGCAATACTGGGCAGCGCCGCCAGTGGGCGGGCCCCAGCGGTTTCGAGCATCAGGCGCAGGTCCTTGCGCGCCATGGTGAGCTCGAAGCTCGCGGCAAAGTCTCCCTCGCTCATTTTTTTGCCGCGGTTCTTCAGCATGCTGCCGGGGTTGAACAGGTCGAGCAGCTTGAGCGAATCGGCCGGCGCCACATCGCTCCCGGCCGCCAGCGTGAACACATCGCTGACCAACGCGCCCAGCCCGATGATGAACGCGTTGCCCATGAGCTTGTAGGCGGCCGCGAGGTCGTATCGCTCGCCCCAGTAGGTTACCGTTTGCGCCTGCTGCTCGAGGGCCGGCTTCACCTGGTCGAACAGTGCCTCTGGGCCCGACACCATGATGACGCCCTGCGCCTGACGCGCTGCTGCGGGCCCAATGAACACGGGGCAGTGCAGATAGCGCACCCCGTCCGCGTGTAGCCGCGCGGCGCGTTCGGCGGTGAGTGCCGGCTGCGTGGTGGTGTGATCGCAGATGATGGCATCGGGCGAGAGGCCGGGACGCAGCGCGGCGATGATCTCCTCGACCACCGCGTCGTCCGTGAGCACCAGATGCACCCGCGCGGCGCCGCGCACGGCATCGGCGGGGCTCTCCGCAACGGTGGCCCCGAACGCCGCCAGCGCCTGCGCCTTGTCGCGCGTGCGATTCCACACGGTCACCTGATCGCCGCGCCCGAGCGCCGCTTCCACGAAGCCGCTGCCGAGCAGCCCCGTTCCGAGATAGGCAATAGCTGTCATGACACAAAGATAGCCAGCCGGCGCACGGGGCTGCACGTTTGTGAGCGACGGACATTCTGGTCCGGTTCGGCTGCACTTCCCCGCAACCCCAGCCGTATTCCCATGCGTCGACTCGCGTTCGTTTCGCTGCTGTTCGTCGCGGCCGCCTGCCGCAGTGGTGGCGCCAGCGCCACAGGCGCCGGTACCGCCGCCAAGATCGCCACCCCGTCCGAGGTGACCCCCGCTGCGGTCGCGCTCGGCGATTCGCTCTTCAACAACGGCGGCTGCATGCGCTGCCACGGCGCCAAGGGCGTCGGTGCGGCCAACGGGCCCGTCCTCGCTGACTCGCAGTGGGATCAGCTCACCACCGGCAGCTTTGCGGAAATCCGCGCGATCATCGTGAGCGGCGTGCCGAAGGAGAAGATCAAGGTCACCACGCGCCCCAACGCCATGGGCCCGCGCGGCGGACGGATGAACCTCAACGACGCGCAGATTACTGCGGTCGCGGCGTACGTGTGGACCTTGTCGCACAAGTAAGTCGCCGCTGTTCCTCCGCTCCGGCTGTCTAGAACTCTGCGGTCTGCGGTCTCGGCGCGAAGTGGCGGCATCGCGCCGAGACGGCGGACGGCAGGGATTTAGACGGCAGGGGCGGGGGGAATGCAGTTCTCCTTCGTGCCTGCTGTCTGTGTGGCTGCGGTCTGCGGTCTCGGTGCGATGCCGCGAGTTCGCGCCGAGACGGCGGACGGCAGGGTTCTAGACGGCAGGGGCGGGGGAACGGCGCTGCCCGCCTAGCAGCAGCGCCGGCATGAAGAAGAGCACGCCGAGTGTACCTGCCACGGTGCCGCCGGCGGTGGCGAGGGCGATGGCGCCGAAGAGCGTGTCGCTTGCCGTCCCAATGCTGAGCGGCGCCAATGATGCCAGCGCGGCGAACGTGACGAGCACGATCATCCCCGCGCGGTCGAGCGCGGCCTGCACCACCTGGTCTGCGCGAAGGGTGCCAGTGCGACGACGTGTTTCGAGTGCGGCATCGACGAGCAGAATGGCCTGATTGACGGCGAGTCCCACGACGAGAATGACGCCGACCGCGGCTTCGCGGGTGAAGGCGGTATCGGTGAACCAGAACGCCGCTACGACGCCGCACAGCGCCAGCGGAAGCGACAGCAGCACCATAGCCGCGCCCCAAATGCTGTCGAATACCAGCGCGACACTGAGCACGACGAGCACCACTCCGAGTGCGAAAACGAGCCAGAGCCCCTGCTGGCTGCCGTCGTCCATGCCGAAGCCGCCTTCGCTGAGATCGGTGAAGGTGTACCCCGCCGGCGCCGACAGCGACTTCATGAACGCCTTGTGTGTGCGCTGCGCGAGCTTGTTGGGGCCACGGAAATCGTAGCTCACCTGGCGGATGTATTGCTGATCTTCGCGCACCACGCTGCCGAGGGCTTCGCGTTCGGCCACGCGCGCCACATCGCTGATGCGCACGGGCGTGCCGGACACTGATGGCAAGAGCGCGCGTTCGAGTTCGATGAGCGAACGATCCCGCGCGCCGCTCGCTTTGACCGTTACCGGCACTTCTTCGCCGCCAATTTCGAGCCGCTGCTGGCCCACGGGCCCGCGCACTTCGCGCGAGACGGCGGCGACGAAGCTTTCTGCGGTGAGGCCAAAGCGTGCGAGTGCCACGCGGTCGGGCTCGAGGGTTACCTGCGATCCACGCTCGCCGCCAAACCAGCCGCCACTCGTGACGCGCACCTCGCGCACCCGCGTGATGCGTTCGAGCCGCGCCTTGAGGTCACCGGCGAGCTTGTCGACGCCCTCGTAGGAGAAGCCTTTGACCTGCACGCGGAAGCTCGACATGCTGCCACCGCCGCCACCGTTCGAAAACGCGGGCCCTTCACCCGAGACGTAGATGCTGGCGCCCCCCACGAGCACCGCGCGCTGCGTGAGCAACTCCTGCAGCTCGAGCGGCACCATGCTCATGCCGCCGTCGCGCGTGAAGCGCACCACCATTTGGGCACTCGCGCCGCCGCCGCTGGTACGCACCTGCTCGACCTGCGGGCGGTTGCTCACGATCTGCTCGAAGTCGCGCATGGCCGCGTCGAGCGTGGCGGGGTCGGAGCCGCGCGGAAAGGTCACGCCCACCGAGAGCGTGCTGCGCCGTTCGCCCCAGTTGCCGAAGCTCGATTTTGGCACCTTGGCCACAAAGCCCCACGTCATTACGCCGAGCAACGCCACGGCGCACAGCCTCGTGGACCAGCGAAAACGCAGCGTGAACAGCACCACCGTGGAATACACGCCTGCACTGCGCGGCCAGGTGTGGGCGGCGTACACCCCACGCTCTGCACCAGTCGCTGTTGTGCCGAGTCCACGCGCCACCGCCGGCAGCATGACGAGCGCCGTGAACACGCTCCACCCCAGCGCAATCACGAACGCCAGCGCGAACGGGGCAAACGCCGCACGGGCGTCGCCCTGCAGATAGAGAAACGGGGCCAGCACCACCGCCGTCGTGAGCGTACCGCCCACCACCGCTGGCGCCATTCGGTAGGTCACGTCGGCGCGCGATTCGGCGCTGTCGGGTTCGCGCAGCAGCCGCTCCACTACCACGATGGCGTTCTGCACGAGAATGCCCACACCCATCCCGAGCCCCGCGAGCGTGAGCAGATTGGCCGGAATGTCGAACAGGTAGAGCGTGAGCGCCGTACCTCCAATGGCCACCAACGTCGTCCCCATGACCACCGCGACGGCACGCACGCGCCGCATGAACAGCAGCAGCACGAGGAGCACGGCTAGCGTCGCCAGCGCCCCACGTTTGGCGAGGTCGTTCAGTTCACGCGCGAGCCCTTCGCTTTCGTCGGCGGCAACCACGAGGCGCACACCGGTGGGGAGTGTCCCCTGCAGCGCCGCGATCTCGGTGCGCAGCGCTGCAGCGGTGGCAATGGCATCGGCCCCTGGGTGTCGCGTGATGTCGAGCGCCACGGCGGGTCGGCCGTCGATGCGAAAGAACTGGCCACGCGCATCTTCGTCCGCGCGTACCACCGCCAGCTCGCTCAACCGAAAGCGCCGTCCCCCCGCGCCAACCACCGGCAGCGAATCGAGCGAGGCAATGGCTGCTGGCGCATCGCGCATGACGACAGCTCGCACCCGCCCGCCTTGGGTGAGCGTGCCAAGCGATTGCACCACGCGCGACGCCCCCACGGCCTGCACGAGGCGTTCGGGGGGAATACCCAGTTGGCGCAACCGCGCCGCGTCGTAGCTCACCGACACGCCGCGCTCGGTGCCGCCTCTGGCGAACACACCCGCCACACCCGGCACACTCGCAAGACGTGGCTGCACGCGCTCTTCGAGCACCCGTTGCAGCGTGCCCGGCGTGTACGGCCCCCCAATGGTGAGCGACAAGAGGGGCGCTTCCTCGAGCCCTTCGGGCACGTAGTTGCTCACCTGCGGCTGAAAGGCGCCCGGTGGCAGTTCGCGCCGCAACAGTTCGAGGCGTTCGAGTATGGCGAGGCGCGTGAGCTGCACGTCGGAGCGCGGCTCGAGTTCCACCGTGAGCATACACGCGTCATCGCGACTGGTGCTGTTCACGCGCTTCACGCCGCGCACCCCCTGCACCGCTGCTTCAATAGGCGACGTGAGGTATGTCTCGATGACCTCCGGCGACGCGCCCGGCCAATAGCTGCTGACGGTAAGCCGAGGGAGCTCTACCGACGTGCGCGTCGCCAGCGGCAGTCGCGTGAACGCGATGCCGCCGGCCATGAGCAACGCCACCGCCAGCGCCCACATGACGGCGGGGCGCCGCGTGGCGGCGTTGATCAGCGACTTCACACGTCTCCCTTTCGCCGCTCCAGCACCGCATACGCGGTGGGGAGCAGGAAGAAGGTGACAAGCAAGGCGGTAATGCTGCCGCCAATGATACCAGCTGCCAATGGCTGATACAGCGACCCGCCACTCCCCCACCCGAACACCAGCGGCAACACACCGGTCATGGTGGTAATGCTCGTCATGGCAATGGCGCGCAATCGCTTGGCACCGCCTTGGAGAATAGCGTCGTGCAGCGGCACCCCCTCTTCACGCAGCGCACGAATGGCGTCGAGCTTCACCACGGCCTCGTTGTCGGCCATGCCGATCATCACCACGATGCCAATGAGGCTCACCGCATTCAGCGACTGCCCTGTGAGCCAGAGCAGAATGACTGCGCCTGCACCCGCCAACGGCACCGTGAGCATGACCACCAGCGGAATGGTAAAGCTCGCGAACTCGGCGGCGAGCACCAGAAACACCAGCGCCGCTGCGAGCACCGCCACCAGCACGAGCTCGTTGCTGGTGCGTTCGCGTTCGGCGTCGGCACCACCCACCTGCCAGCTGATACCGGGCGCAAAGGTCATGGCGCCCAGCACGCGCTGCACTTCGCTGTTGGCGCGCGCGGTGCCGCCGCTTTCCACCAGCGCTTCCACCAGGCTGACGGGGCGCTGATTCACGCGCACCACCTCCAATGGCGCACGCGTTTCGCGCACCTGTACCAGTTGCGACAGCGGCACACCGTTGAGCGGCGTGCGCAGTGCGGCGTCGAGACTTTCGTTGGCCACACCGGCGTATCGCACGGCAATGGGGGTGCGCCGGTCGGTCTCGCGCAGTTCACTGGCGGGCACGCCCCCCAGCGCCCCCGCCAGCGCGCTCACCACCTGCTGCGGCGCAATACCACGCTCGGCGAGCCGATCGCGCTGCAGCGACAGCTCCACCAGCGGCTGCGTGCTGGCGTACGCATCGCGCACGTCGGCCAACTCGGGCAACGCCTGCAGCGCCGTGCGTACCGAGTCGCTCCACTGCTGCGACAGCGCGGCCGATGCGGCCGACAGCTCCACGCGCACGAGGCGCCCCTCGCGCCCAATGAGGGCGCCAAACTCTGATTGCCCCGCGAGGTCGATGGCCAGCGCGCCCTGTGCGAGGTCGGGCACGGCTGCGCGCAGCTGCTGCGCCATGCGGGCGGCGTCGCGGTTCTTAGGGACCGCCACGATGATTTGTGCCGACGCCGCCGAACCGGGGTCGGCACCGGCGAGGATTTCTTCGTCGGTCGCTTTGCCTACGCGCGCGTACACATCGCGGGCGCCGAGCGTGCGCGCGGCCCGTTCCACGCGCGCGACCTGGGTGGTGGTGGCGTCGAGTGCCGTGCCTGGCGGCAGCGACAGCTGCGCGACAAGCACCCCTTCGTCGACGCGGGGGAGAATTTCCTTGGGGAGCCGAACAACGAGCACGACGGTGACCAGCAGCAGCACCCCGGCCATGGCGAAGACCGCGGCAGGACGCGCGAGCGCCCAGCGCATGCCGTGCTCGTAGTATTCCGCGAGCTGCTTGCCGAGCGTATCGAGGCGGCCACTCCGGGCGGGTATGGGCGCGTGCGGTACCGTGTCGAGCTTGCGCCGTCGTCCCACGATCATGACCGGCATGAGCGTGAGCGCCAGCAGCAGACTCGCGGCGACAGTAGTGACGACACTCAGCGACAAGTCGCGGAAGAGCGCCGCCGCCAACCCCTGCACGAAGACGATGGGGCCGAAGACCAGCACCGTGGTAAGCGTGCCGGCAAAGAGTGGCGCCGCCACGTCGTTGGTGCCGGTCACCGCCGCCTCGCGCAGCGGCATGCCTTCGTCGCGGCGCCGCGCGACGGCCTCGGCCACGACAATGGCGGTATCCACCAGCAGGCCGGTACCCAGCGCGAGCCCACCGAGGGAGAGCACGTTGATGCTCACCCCAAGCGCCTGCAGCGCCACGAGTGCCATGAGCACCGAGAGTGGCACGGTGAGGCCAATGGCCAGCGAGAGGCGCCAGTCGCGCAAAAAGAGCAAAATGACGAGCAGCGACAGCAGCCCGCCGGCGACGATTTCCTGACCGAGGTTGGAGAGCGCGTCGACGACGAAGTCAGCCTGTGCGGCGACGACGGTGAGCGCGAGCCCCGGATACTCCTGCTCGAGTTGCGCCACCTGCGTCATGAGGCGCGACGTGACCGACACCGTGTTGGCGCCGGCGTCCTTGTAGACCACGAGTCCGATGGCATCGGTGCCATCGAGGCGCGTGCGCGTGTCGGGCTCGGCGAGGGCGAGCTGCACGGTGCCCACGTCGCGCAGCAGCAGCCCGCGTTGCGGCGGGCCAATGGGGGTGACGAGCAGTTCGTCGGCGCTGCGGAACTCAGTGAGGGCACGCACAGCAAAGCGGAATTGTCCGCGACGAATGGTGCCGCCGGCGCCGGTGACGTTCTGCCGCTTGATGGCTTCGGCGACGTCGTCGGTGGTGACGCCGAGTGCACGGAGCCTATCGGGATCGAGACTCACCCGAATTTCGTCGCGCGGCGCGCCGGCTACGGCCACGCTGGCAACGCCTTCAATTTGCTCGAGACGTCGTGCGTGTACCTCGGCGGCGGTACGCGCGAGGGTACGCAGGTCGGCGCCCCCCTGCCCCTGCGCGGTAACCGGGCGCGACGTCATGGCCAGCACCGCAATTGGGCGTTCGCCCGGATCGCTGGTGAGCAGTGTGGGGCGTTCGGCCTTGTCGGGGAGCGCACTGCGAGAGGCATCGAGCCGTTCGCGCACCGTGAGCACGGTGGCGCGCATATCGGTGCCCCAGGCAAAGCGCGCGGTGGTGGTGGCTTCGCCGTTGCGGCTCACGCTGCGCAGCTCCACCAACCCCGGCGTGGCGCCAATAGCCTGCTCGATGGGTTCGGCCACGAAGCGCGATACTTCGGGGGCCGCGGCGCCCGGGTAGACGGTGCGCACGGTGAGCACCGGTAGCGCGACATCGGGGAGCAGCGAGACCGGCAAACGCGTGAGCGAAACCGCGCCCAGCAGGAGCACAGCGAGAATGGCCGCGACGGTAGCAACCGGGCGGCGAACGGCAGCGGCGGCGAGACTCATGCGTGGTCTCCCGCGTTATGGTATTCGTGCTGGCGCGGGCGTACGCGGTCGTGCGTCGGGCTTGGGCAGCAGTTTGACCGGCGCATCGTGGGTGAGCGTGAGGTGCCCGTCCACGATGACCGCGTCTCCGGCCTTGATGGGAATTTCGCCGCTGCTGCTGTCGGGGAGCACCTCGGTGTCCACGCCATTGCTGCGGCCGGGCACGATATACGTCCACTGCGCGCGGCCGTCTTTCACCACGAACACCAAGGGGCGTCCATCGCGCTCTATGACGGCGCGTGTGGGCACGAGGCGCCGATTACGCAGGCGCGTGGCTTCGAGCTGCACGTCGGCATACATGCCGGGGCGCAGCGTGCCGTCGCCGGTGAGGCGCACGATGGCGCGTCCCGAGCGGGCCACGCTATCCACGAGTGGCAGGAGCGCGTCCACCCGTCCGCGCAGTGGCCGGTCAGGGGCGCCGGCGCTCGAGACAATGGCTTCGCCGCCCACGCGAATGAGTGGGAGGTCGTGTTCGAGCACCTGGGCTTCGACGCGCAGGCGGCGGGTATCGACGACGGTCGAAATGGGCTGCCCCGCCGAGAGCTTTTCGCCGACGGCGACATCGATGCTTTGCACGACGCCTGCTACCGGGCTCGTGATGAGGGCGCGCGCCTGTTCGAAGCGCGCGCGTTCGAGCAGCAGGCGCCCGCCGGCGAGGCCGGCCTTGTTCATCAGCGCTTTACGCTGCTCGGGGGTGGGCCCGCGCCCCGTAACGAGCGATTCGGGGACGTAGCTCTCGAGAAAGCGTTGTTCCGCTTCGTCGGCGCGCGCCTGCGCTTCGCGGACGGCGAGATCGAACGGGTACGGATCGAGCTTTACGAGCGGCGTGCCCGCAGCCACCTGGTCGCCGGCGCGCACGAGCAGCTGCGCCACCGTACCCGCCACCTCGGCGCGCAGCGGGACGACGGCCTCGGAGCGTACCTGGCCGGTGGTAGCGACCCGCAGGATGAGGTCGCCGTCGCGGGCGTCGAGGGCGGAGACGGGAAGGGACACGGTTGCGCTGCGGTCACCCGGGACATCGTCAACGGCGGCGCTGTCGCTGTTAGACGGCGAACTGGTTGCGGCAGCGTCACCACGGGAACAGCCCGTGACGAGAATCGCGGAAAATACTGCGAGCGGCAGTCGCACGTACCGATCACTCAAGGTTGTCATAACATCCCCAAAGTCACGTCAGACGTTAAAGGATTGGGTTCGCAGCGGTTGCCGACCTTCGATCACACGTAATACTACCGTCCATGACTGCCGGCTGCATCATCAGAAGTGTGCCACGTCCATTATGAGAACGCAGAGTAGCGGTTACCTGTGGTAAGGAAACCCAGCACAAGAATTCACAAGCGAGGCTGTTCACCGCTGAACTTGAACTTCAACCAGTTGAGTTGAGCCGGTAGAGTGCGTCCCAGGAGAGCGCATCTCTCCCGGTCAATTTCGCTATCCATCCTGCGGGTCGCGCCATAAACCTTTCTTGGTTGATTTTTTTGCGACGACCGGTTTAGTCCGCCCAATACGCGTCCGAAGCGTACCGCCCCAAACTGATAGCGCACGGCATGCTGGCGAGCATGAGCGCGAAAGGCAGCAATTACGAAAACGCTGGTGCGAGAGTTTCTTCGAGTTGCTCGAATTCGAACTGGTGATGACGCACGATTGACACACGCGGGGGACGCGCGACGGGCGATCTTCCGGCTATTTCGAGGCCTTGTACAACCGGAAGCGACGGCACTCCACCTTGGGTCACAAAAGTCCGGCGGAGCACGAAGAGCGGTTACCGAAGGCCGCGAGTGCCTTTCAATTACGCGTCCACTTTTTCGGGGCAAGTCCACCGCGCGTTAGAATACCAACTTTACGATGTGTGGGACATCATCCTCATCCTGCGTCACCACCCACGCGGCGCGACCCCGAGCCGCACCGAGGAACAACATCTTGCTTAGCGGTGGCCACACCACGGTGAACACGTAGGCTCCGGACGGCGAGTACACGTCGGATTCACGAGGCGCGCCGGCTGGAGTCGATCGCTCGACCCACAAACGTCCGTCCAAGTCAAACTCGAGCCCGCGAAGCGGCGGCTTGTACTTCGGAAGGGCGAAGGGAAGCCGGCTCGCCGACTTCCCAATCTCGTTTGCAATCCGACGGATTTCCTCTTCTCCACTCTTCTTCTCGGCGGCGGAAAGCAACGGACCTTGGATAGCCCGACGAATGACTCGTTTCACCGCCCCGTCGGCAGCGTACCAGGTGATTGCGTATGCACCGCTCGCTGCGGAAACGAATTCGCCGTTGACGCCATCGGCTCGCAACGCTCGCGAGCTGAATGGGCGGTAGTACGACCGGGTGGTGACCGACCCCGGTTTCTCCACCGAGATCTGATACGAGGGCGTCAACCCTGCCGCTTGTTCCGGGATGCTATAGGTGCGAAGCACGCGGCCAGCCGTGTCGACCACAAATCGCGCAAGCCCTCGCGCGGAGGCGTCTTTAGCATCCGGCCGGTGGCCAACATCGTATAGATTCCCACTGCGATCGAAATGCAGTGAACTCCACAGATTCACGTCCGTATGCGGCATCCGTACCGTGAACGCTGCCTTTGCCTCTACCCGGGCGGACGAAGAAGGCGCAGCGAGCGAGTATACGACGTACCGTTGATTTCCCTGATCGCGGATCCACAGTCGCCCGCTTGGGTCAAGTGTCGCGCAACAATTACCCTCGGATTCGCCTGGCCCGCTTCCCTTTCGTCCGATCTTCCCGAGGAAAGCACCATTGGCCCCAAACGCATAGACGACCGACTCGGAAGCTTCAGGCACAAAAACCCGCCCTGCACTATCGACAACGAAACGCGACGGACGCGTCAACGTGACGTCGCTGGCGTCTTCCGTGGTCCACTCCGCGCGCGCGGTGATACGCTTAGTGGCTTGTGCAAACACGGGGGCCGCGAGGCAGAGCAAAGGGGCGACGTTCCGAGTTACGCGTAGCAAGAACTTCATCTGCACAACTCCCTCCAATTGATGTGAAATGCCGATCCGAAGACCCATTACGCCTCAGGTGCCTGCAACAGGTCCCAGTCGGACGATCCAAACGCCCAGCCGACCTGCAGATCGCGTCAGAAATGCAACGTCGTCCCCCGTTGCGCTTACGGCCGAGAACCGATTGGCAAACCGCCACGTATGCCGATAGGTCCCGGATTCCAGGTCATACACGTCGATTCGTGACGTCGCCGCAGGCGCCGTACCTGCGAATAAGACCAACAGCGAGTCCCCGGACGTCGCGATCGATCGCGCGCTCAGAATGGCACCTTCTGTTCGCTCCTCTTTGCGATAGGTATCGCCGTTGGCCTCGGTCGCGACGATGACTTTCGGTGCGGGCAGCGATTCAATGTACGGAATGACCTTTCGCGTACCGTCAGCGGTCAGCAAGACGATACCCAATTCGAAGGCATGCGCGAACGTGCATGCACCCGACGGTGTCGGCACCGACGACAGCACGTGACCTGCGAGCCAGTGTCGGGCATTGTAGCCATCCCACGGCTCGCCGATTTCCGACTCGGTGCGTGTTTCTTCCGCCCCGCGAATAGTGAATGCTCGGTACGCGTTCGCGTCTCGTGCAAAGACGGCCAACGTGGTGTCGTTCGCCAGACACGCCGCGGTCGTTTCACGGGACACTGGCAGGTGCCACTCGCCAATCAGTTGTCCGCGTTCGTGCAGTACGCGAACGACGCGCTTTGCTTTGTCGATGAATAGGACCGATGTATCCGACCCGGAAACCATAGTCGACGGTCGCCCGCGTACGGCGTTGATTGCGCGCTCGGCCTCCACGTCATGGATACCCGCGGGCCCTCTCACGAACACGAGCACACTGTCGCGCACACTATCGTAGACTAGTAGGCGAGAGCGCGTAAGCCGAATGGCTTCGACCTGCCACGGGTCCTTTGCGCCCACCTGAAGCGGAATGAACTGTCCGCCACCAATGATGCTCGGTGAAATCATCATCCTCGCTCCGTCCACGCGAAGCCGATCTGCTGGCGCCGGTTCCCCATCACCAGACTCTGAACTGCATCCCACTCCCAGCACACTCAGCGCGAAAACCGCTCTTAGTGCGCCGATTGACGCACTTCGAAGGTACTGTCGCGTTGGTCGCGACAACTGGCAGACGACGGGCTGCTGACGAAGCTGCATTTGACTCATGGTCTGCTGAACTCCTTGTCAATCAGATCCCCGGTGAAGCGAACTAGGGTCGCATACTCAGCAGGTGATGCTGGCGTCATCGATAAAAAGATCGGCCTGAGCTGGCGATTCAGCAGCAGTAGACGACCAATATGCGGGCCCGGAGCTACGCCGACAGCTTGCAACTCGCTTGGTCCCACCCGCCGAACGAAAGCATCCAGACCGAGGTTCTTTACGGCCGCCACCGTTCGCATTAGCGCCTCATTGCTGCCCTGTACCCACACGGTGCGCCTCAAGCCGCTGTGTGCATAGGACTGCGCGTCGAGCAATTCCAATGCCGTGATCACCCCTCGGCAGTCGTCCTCGCCCAGAACGAGTAGCGCATACATGGTCGGCGAGGTGCCGCCGCGGGGCATTCCGGCAGCAAAGACTTCCCGAACGCTGCGAGGCCGATCCTCACCCAGAAAGCCGCGAGCAAAAAATCCTGCTTCAGCAGCAATGAGGCCAACCAGCAGCACGAGCGGCCATGTCAGGCCAGGCCGGACGCGATGGGCAGGTGCGCGCCTAGCTGAAGACAGTGTTGGATCGGACAACACGATGCGGTGATCCTTTATTCTGGTGGGGCATTCAACGATTGGCCAAGAAGAAGTACGCCATGGGGAAGTGATGCCAATCCCCCAGCGAGCTTCCTGCGCTCTGATCGTCAGTGCAATTGTTGGCAGGACCACGTCTGCGCGGCGCGGACGGGTTTGGACCAGCGAAAACTACCTTACGTGCAAAGCGCTATGCTCCGACGGGCGAAGCACTCCTCGCGATCACGACGACCAGTACTTGACGGTCGTGACCGTCACCTCAACCTTGCATTGAAGTGTAAATCCAAGGCCGCCCCCAGAAGGGGAAACGGTTCCATCGAGGCCGACCCAGTGATACGCCGTGCAGGTTCTCGTAGTCCGGGTCTCACAGGGGTTGCTTGTGCCTGAAGAGCAGGTGGGCGCTCCGCCTTCGCCGCCACCGCCGCAAGCCTCGTCCGCACATGGAACTTGGGGTACATCCTGCGCGCGCATCGCGTGCGCCACACCCACCGCTCCGATGAAGGCGAGAGCGACCAAGCTTTTGGTAAATAAGTTTCGATTGTTCAACTTTACTCCGGATTGGATTTGAAATACGCGTGTCAGCGTGCCGCGCAGACATCAGCCCAATTCCGCTTGGTTAATGTACAACGGTATTAGAAATTCGTCAAGCGTTTTTTCACCGCTGCAGCACGTGTGTCATATACTGACATGACCACAATTGGTGAGTCAGCGCCTCTGAACCGCTTCGGGTTTGGCGGAGCCTCCCAGCTTTGTGGAGGTCTCGTCAAGAAGTGTGTAAATGCGCGTCAGGCGGCGGCTTTCTGGGTGGGTGACATAGCGGGGATTTCGATGCCATCGGCGTAGCGGACGCCACGATACACATCGCGGCACTGCTCCGGCGCGTTCAGCTTGCGAAAGCGCTTCTCGGCGACGCGCAGCAGCCGCCAGATGATCGCCGTGGCGCGCTCCACTTTCTTGAAACGCTTGGCCGCGCTCGTGCGGAGCCGCACCGCCGCGAAGGGGGACTCGACGACGTTCGTCGTGCGCAGATGGCGCCAATGCTCTTTCGGAAACTGGTAGTACGTGAGCATCCGCGCCCAGTCGCGATCCAGACGCTCGCACGCTTTCGGGAAGCGGAGCCGATAGGCGCGGTGGAAGCGCTGCCGCTCCTGCTCCGCGTCGGCAACGGATTCGGCGGCGGCGATGCGCTGTACCGCGCCCTGCACGTCCGGCTGGTGTTTGAGCGGGGCCGCGTCGACCACGTTGCGGAGCTGGTGATTCCAGCAGCGTTGCTCCGCCGCGTCTGGCCATACCTGGCCCACCGCGTTCCACAGGCCCAACGCGCCATCGCCAATCACGCAGGCGGGGGCCGGCAGGCCGCGCGCCGTGAGATCGCGCAGGATCTCCGCCCAGCGCTCGCTCGACTCGCGGTGGCCGCTCTCGACCGCCAGGACCACCTTCGTGCCATCCGCGAGCGCGGCGATCAGCACCAACAGCGCGGCCTTCGTCGACTCGAGGCCGGCTTTCACATAAATCCCGTCGGCCCACACGGAGACGGGCTCGAGCGCGGACAAGTCCTGCGTGCGCCACGGCGCGTAGTCGCGCTGCCAGTCTTCGGTCAGGCGTTGCACACGGCTCGCACTCAGCGGCGCGCCATCGCCCAGCAGCCCGCGCAGCGCCCGCGTGAAGTCGCCGCTGGACAGGCCGTGCAAATACCGCTCCGGCAACAGCGTCGCGATCTCCGGCGTGCGGCGCTGAAACAACGGCAGGATCCGACTCTCAAAGCGCGCGTCGAGCCCACGCACGCGGGGACGACGAATCGAGATCGTGCCGTTCATCAACGCCACCTGTCGGGGCTGCCCGTGGCCATTGCGATAGCCGACGACGGTATCCGCCGCTCGGCGCTCATGACGGCCGCGACCCAGCAGCGCGTCGACCTCGTCGTCCAACACGCGCTGCAGGCAGGTTTGCACTTGCTCACGAATACACGTTTCCAGCGTCGACCAAGTCGGGCTTGACGCGGTCGCAGGAATGTCGATCTTCATCACGGGCGGTGGCTCCTTTTTGTTGCCGGGATTCTCCCGGGGGTGACTGGGTTACCTGAAAAGGTGCCACCGTCTGCCGTTCATTTCCACACTTTTTGATTGTACCTCCTCCGGATTGCTCCAGACGGATTCGTACTCAGTATGAAGCCCGGCTTCATTACTGCAACGATGTCCGTATTCCGAGATGTCGGGAATGGTGACGCGATCGCTACCATGTGCTACGGATTGTTGATGGGCGTCCGCATGAGCGCCCAAGACCAACAGATCGCGGAATCTGCAGTCGCGTCAGTGACAATCTAGCGATTCATTCTCGCGCTAAACGCCCACGCTCTCAAGTGCTAGTGACCTGTGCCGCAAAACCAAAAACGTACGCCCGCACTCGAGCAAACGATGTTTTCCAGGAGAGCCTTCTCGCTTCTGTTGTTTTTTTTCTCCGCAGAAAAGGTCGCGGCGCAACAGTCCGAAAGGATCACACTCAGGCAGGTTCTTCGGGTGGAGCGTGAGCTCGAGGATCTCGAACTCGATCGCATCGCCGAGGGCATGTTCACACCTGACAATCATCTTGTCTTCGTAAACGCCCGGGCCGGACGTCTTGAGCGTCTTTCTTCGGGTGGCCGGTTAGAGTCTACAATCGGGCGAGTTGGGTCGGGCCCGGGTGAGTTCAGAAGTCCGAGTCGCATTGGATGGAAACGCGACACCTTGTGGGTATATGACGGCACGCTGCGCCGTGTGACGTTTTTCCTCGGGGAGAGAGTCGTTCGGACTATGCAGTACACGTCACCCCTTCTCGACCCATTCTCCGTGCTCGAACCTCTGTCCTTCCATGGTTCCGAGACCGACATTGGCGTTGCTGCGTTCTCTAGGGGATTGCGAGATCCCGCAGCGCTGGATCGGGGGTTTCCGGTGTTGCGCCGCCGTTCGAACAAGGGTCGCATTGATACACTTTCGTGGCTGACGCGACGCAACTGGAGCTTCACACTTCAATTTGTGCGCGGAGGCGTACCGACTCAGCGTCAGGCAGTTCAACCCCTTTCTGATGCGCCGCTCTACATCGGACGGCGAACCGGGGGGATCGTGCTAGTGGACCGCTTTGTAGGTAAGGACTCGCGGTTCGTGGTGTCTACCTATGACGGCGACGGAGCGCTCGTCACTCGGCAGTCTCTTCCATACCGTCCGGTGCCAATTGATCATCGACTTCGTGATTCGGTCATTGCGCGAGTTACCACCGGAGTGCCAAGTGGATCACTTGAGCGGAACTCTCTCCGACAGATGTTTGTACCTCGTCATCTACCAACCGTAACTGCGGTTACCGCGGCGACGGATGGCTATGTTTGGGTACGGCGAGAGGAGGCAATCCTCTTACCGAAGCAGCGCTTCACTCTGATCGATCGCCGAGGGGGAGTCGTCGGCGACGTCATGCTAGAGCGCGATGCGCAAGTTCTCGACTCAAACAACGGCCGCGTTGCTGTCGTGACCAGGAATACTGACGATCTCCCCGTAATCACGGTATTCCAGTTTCGGCCCTTACAAGCAAAGAACTAGTGCGGAGTTCCCCCTGTGTCAGGATAGTTGTCGCACGGCCGATGTAAGGGCATCGACCGTGTCGGACCCGTTGGGGGGCAGGTGGAGCAGGTCATGCCCGTGTATAGTGCCGCGTTCAAGGCGCGGGTGGTGAAGCGACTGGTCGGTCCCCAAGCCGTCAGCGCCGCGGTGCGCGCGGTGTTCGGCGAACGCGTGCCGATCCAGCGGTGTCAGGGGCATAAGTGCGAGAAAGTCGTGAGCTACCTGCCCCAGACCTGGCAGGCGCTCTGGCGGCGCAAGCTATAGGCCGCGTACGCCACGTCCACCTCCGCCGAAGCGCAGCGCGCGCTACGGCCGTTGGTGAAGGAGCTCGATCACCGCAATGCCTCCGCCGCGCGCCGTCCCGAGGAAGGCCTCGACGACACGCCTTTGTAGCGTCTGGAGGTCTTCACGAAACGAGGCATCATCATCAAGACGACGAACCTGATCGAGAGCGCGATGGCCCGCGTCGAAGCGAAGACCCATCACATCACGCGCTGGCGGACGCGTGATCAGAAACAGCGCTGGTGCGCGCCACACTGCTGGAGAGCGAGAAGTCGTTCCGCAAAGTGAAGGGCCACCAACACCTCGGCTTGCGGTGAGTGTCAAGATAGTTGTCGTATAAGCTGCTACTGGCGGTGCTCCCCGGCCGCGACCGCGTACGTTGGATTGAGCCGGACGGTGGTGACAGGTGTCCAGTCCCGTGTCGCGCCGCTCCACCGCGCAGGCTGCCGCGCTTTCGCGTCGGCGTAGACCGTGGCGCGCTGCGCGAGGATGGCGTCGTCGAGCCCGTCGTGGCGCTGCGCCGGCGTGACAACGCGAATCGCGCTATGCTGATGCCCGTGGTTGTCCCACTGGACGAAGGCCACCACCCACGCCGCGGCGCTCGCCACGTCCGTGAAGGGCTCCCGTGGGAAGTCGGGGCGGTACTTGGCCGTGCGGAACAGCGCTTCCGAAAACGGGTTGTCGTTACTGACGCCGGGACGGCTGAACGACGCCACGACCCCGAGCCGCTCCAGCGTGGCGAGCATGGTGGCGCCCTTCATCGGCCCGCCGTTGTCCGCGTGGAGTACGATGCCGGTGGGATCGTGCGTCGCGGCGGCGCACGTGGCCTGAAAGAGCGCGGCCGCGTGCGCGCGGCCCTCGGTGGTCTCCACGGTCCAGCCGACGATCTTCCGGCTCCAGATGTCGAGAATGAGGTAGAGATAGAAGAACACGCCGCGCACGGGGGACTTGAGGTAGGTAATGTCCCAGCTCCACACCTGGTTGGGCCCGGAGGCCTCGTGCGACGGCGCCGCGCGCCGTTGCGGCACGGCCGTGCGGCCGCGATGGGTCAGCTGCTGTTCCTCGCGCAGCACGCGGTACATCGTCGACTCCGACGCCAGATACTGCCCGGCGTCGGCCAAGCGCGGCACGATCTGATGCGGCGAGAGGTCGCAGAAGCGGGGGCTGTTCACGGTCGCCAAGAGCGTCGCCCGTTCGGGCGGGGTCAGGGCATTGGCGGGGCGCTGCCTCGGGCCGTGCCGCCCGTCCTCCGCAGCGCCGGCACGCCAGCGTTCCAGCGTCCGCACACTCACGCCAAGCATCGCGCCGGCCGGGGCGCACCGCGCCCCGTTCGCGACCGCCTCCTCGATGAGCGTCTGCATCAGCGCCCGCTCTTCGGGGGGGTGGCATCGTCCGCGTCCCCCCAGATCGCGTGGACTTTTTTTTTGAGCACCAGCAGCGCGGCCGCCTCGGCGAGCGCGCGCTCTTTCCGGGCCAGCTCGCGCTCGAGCTCCTGGATGCG
The DNA here is from genome assembly GCA_023910675.1 of Gemmatimonas sp. Classification (GTDB taxonomy): domain Bacteria; phylum Gemmatimonadota; class Gemmatimonadetes; order Gemmatimonadales; family Gemmatimonadaceae; genus Gemmatimonas. Next base: position 16,519 of record JAAVWC010000014.1, on the reverse strand, counting down.
CTTGGCCTCGGGCGACCCCCCGCCCTTGGGGCGCGCGGGTTTCGCGTCGAGCGCCTGCTCGGCGGCCTGCCGCCATGCGGTCAGGTCGGCCGTCTGCAGCCCTTCGCGGCGCAGCAGCGCCCCCAGCGCGGCCTCATCCATGGCCGCGGCCTCCTGCACGACACGGAGCTTCTCCGCGCCGGTCCGTCCTGATCGTGGGCGTCGTGGCATGGCCTCTACGCTACGGAGTTCACGCACCCACCGCGAGAGTGTGGGCTGCGGCACCCCGACCGCCTCCGCCAACTGCGTGGCGCCGACGGCTTGGGGACCGACCAGTCGCTTCACCACCCGCGCCTTGAACGCGGCACCATACACGGGCATGACCTGCTCCACTTGCCCCCCCAACGGGTCCGACACGGTCGATGCCCTTACATCGGCCGTGCGACAACTATCCTGACACAGGGGGCGTGCGCGCGTTCGCACTGGGCGTCTTCCTGCGCTCCTTTGGTTTCATCCAATTCTAATGTTCCTGTCACGCGTGGCTAATGCGCTATCGCCCTACTGACCGTATAGTCGCGCAAGTAGCCATCAACGATGGTGCGCCGGTTCACCCATGGAGGAGTGCTCCACAGGTCCTGCGCGGTTACCTCACGTACGCCCCGCCCTTGCGACTGAACCAATGCCTGTTACCCCGCTGCTGCCACCCGAACCGGCAGTGCATCGCCCGCACTGGCGTGCGCCAACGCTGACCGCCAGCGTGGCGCTCTTCACGGCGCTCGTCGTGGCCGTCGCGCGACAGCCCCGGGCCGTCTCCACCGGCGTTCGCTGGACGAGCAAGCGAACCATGCGCGAGATCGAAATCGAGCCCCTCGAGCCGATGGAGCTTGGCGTGTTCACCACCGGCACAGAGGGCGGCAGCGCATGGATCCGGTGGGTCGCCACCGCGTTGCTGCTCTTGCTCGCGCTCATACTGTTGCGTCTGCTGTTCACACGCATGATGGCCATGAAACGACGAGCGCGTACCACCACCATCGGCACGACGGATTTTGCCGCACTCCCCACCGCCGAAGCCGACGCGCGTGTGCTCGCCACCGGGCTCGCGGCCGCCATGGAGGTGCTGAGCATTGAACGCGACTACGGCAATGCCGTCGTGAAGGCGTGGCAAGGACTCGAAGATGCGGCGGCACTTGCGGGCCTTGCCAGGCAACCTGCTGAAACGGCCTCTGAATTCACGGCTCGCATTCTCTTTCGCTCACAGCGTTCCGCGGCGGCGATCGCCGTCCTGCTCACCCTGTATCAGCGTGTACGCTTCGGCGAGTACATCCCCAACGCCACCGATATCGCGTCCGCCCACCGGGCGCTCACCATACTCAAGTCATTATGGGAAGCAGATCTTCCTGAGCGTCGCCGCGCACGTACGGGGCGCCAGTGAGCGTGTCCACTTTGCGCTTGGATGACTCGGTGGAGCACCCCACACCACACTCCGCGCCGCCACCACGCGCGATGGCTGTCGGCGTGGCGTCGTTTGCGGCGGCCGTATTCATCGTGTGGTTCTTCGGCTTCAGTGTAGTGTGGGCGACGGCGATGATCCTGGCATTGTTGCCGGTGAGCATCGTGGTCGCCCAGGTAACGGTGCGCGAGCATCCGCGCTGGACCGCGCCACCTGAACCGCCAGCTCGCGGTGCACACCTCACGGTCGCCACCATCGAGAAGTCACTCGCTGCCGCGGATCGACTCGCTCGTCACGACCTGTTGCGGCGACTGCGACTGGTCGTAGCGCCGGAGCGGACCGATCGCGCGGCCCGATCACAATTGGTTCGCCGCATGCGGGACATCCTGATGGCCGAGCTGCGCGAATCGGGCTACGCGGCCGCCTCGGACACTGACGGTACAGAGTCAAGGCTTGGCCCAACAGCACGGCCATTCCTTCATCCGCATGACAGCACCCCCGTAAGCGAACTCCTCGTGACACAATGCCTCGATATGATCGAGCAGCGTACCCAAAACAATCCGAGCGCCCGATGAACATCTCTGATACACTGACGAATGACGCTATGACGATTCCGGAAATCACCGCGCTCGTGGCCGACATACGCACCGAGGTTGCGACAGCAGTGGTGGGGATGGAGGAGGCGATCGAACTGGCGCTGGCCGCGATTCTCGCTGGTGGACACACACTGTTCGAGGACGTGCCCGGGCTTGGCAAAACACTCGCCGCCCGCAGTATCGCGACGGCGATCGGGCTCGACTTCCGACGCCTGCAGTGTACGCCGGATCTACTGCCAGCCGACATCACGGGTTCGTTCATCTACGCACCGAGGACCACGTCGTTCGAGTTTCGCCCCGGCCCGGTGTTCACGGGGCTCTTTCTCGCCGACGAGATCAATCGCACCGCGCCCAAAACCCAATCTGCACTGCTCGAAGCGATGGCTGAAGGACAGGTAACCGTGGAGGGGAACAGCTTCGCGCTCCCGCATCCGTTCCACGTGATTGCCACCGCCAATCCCGTCGAGTACGAGGGGACATACGCACTACCCGAAGCCCAACTCGATCGGTTCATGGTGCGGTTACGCGTCGGCTATCCGGGGCGCGAGGGAGAGCAACAGGTGTTGTTGAATCGTGTGGCACGACGGCGCGAACGTGCCGATGTTCGTGCCGTCGTGAATGCCGCCACACTAACCCGCATGCAGGCCGGCGTGGAGACGGTCACGGTGGAAGCCGATGTCATTCGGTATTGCGTGCATCTTGCGGAAGCCACGCGCACCCATCCTGCTATCTCGGTTGGCGCATCGCCACGCGGGTCCCAAGCGTTGCTGCTCATGGCACGCTCGATTGCCGTGATTGCCGGTCGCGACTTCGTGCTTCCGGAAGATATGAAGCGCGTGGCGGTACCAGTACTCGCGCATCGCCTGTCGCTCACCACGCAGGCGTGGGCCGCTGGCACGAACGTGGCCGACGTGGTGAAGGAGATCGTCGATCGGGTTCCCGGGCCGCAGGTGGCGGCGGCCAGGCGCGCATGAGCGAGCCGCTGCGGCAGACGGAGTTGTCCACCGACCCGCCACGCACCGTACCGACGGAGTGGCGACGGTCGGCGCGGCTCGATGATTCGGTGGTGATCGCATTGCTGCTCGCCACGATCGGCACGATCACCAGCCGCGTGGAAGTGGTATTGCTCGCCCTGCCGTTCATTCTTTCGGCCGCCTGGGCCATCGATCGCCGGCCACGGCGCACAGAAACAAGTGGGCTGGACGTCGAAGTGCAACGAGTCCAGAGCGCAGTCGACGCACACTATTTTGCGTATCGCGTAGCGATCGGCACGGACAGCGTCACGGAGCTGGTGCATCTGCGGGTGGCCGAGGAAGGGAGCGCACCGTATGTGCTGCTGGCATCACCACGGGCCACGGGTATGGTTGCCGGTACAGTCCCAATCGCACACACCGGTCGTGTGCGGGTGGTCGAGGTGGCGTATCGTCTCATCGGTACCGACGGCGCGTGGATCTCACTTCCCATGGCGCCCGTTGTGGTGGAGCGCGTAGTGATGCCGAGTATCAAGCCGCTCGGCGAGATTGCCCTGCCGCGCAGACTCGCGGGGCTCACGGGTACGCACACCTCAGCTCGTCCGGGTGACGGTGGTGAGTTCCGCGATCTGCACCCATACGCGCCCGGGGATCGGCTGCGTCGCATTGATTGGAAGGCGACCGCGCGCCGCTCGCAGGGCTTCGGCGATCTGTACGTACGGCGCACCGACGCCACGGCCGATGCAACCGTGATGCTCGTGCTCGATAGCCGAGACGACGTTGGCGAAGTGGTGGAGGCATGGTCGCCGTCATTCCGCGGTGAGTCCGGGGTTACCGCGATGGACCTCACGCGCGAGGCGGCGGCGTCGATTGCGGCGGCGGTCGTGGGTGCCGGCGATCGTGTGGGCCTCATCGATCTGGCGGCACACGATGGCGTGGTGGCGGCTGGGTTCGGCAAGCGCCATCTCAACAGGCTGCTGCGGCGTGTGGCCGAATGCACCCCGCACGGCGTTCGCTTCAGCCGGCGGCGTGCGCCCATCGTACCAGCGGGAGCCATCGTCTACGCGCTCTCCACGTTTCTCGACGATGAAGTCACCGAGATGGCGCTGCGGTGGCGGGTCTCGGGGCATCGCGTGATCGCGGTGGATGTCTTGCCGACGCCAGACCTCGAGGGCTGCCCATCACGAGCACTCACCGCGCACCGCCTGCTGATGGTTGAGCGGCGACACCGTCTCAGTATGCTCGAGAATCACGGCATCGAGCGGCTCCGGTGGCAGGAGGACCCCGCCAACCCCTCGCGCGCGATTGTGATGCACTCGCTGGTGCGGGCGACACGGAGGCGCGCGTGAACACTCCGACTATGGTAGCCCGCAATGGGTCCGTGGCTGACATCAACCGTGTGTGGTTCCCCGCCCTGCTGCTCCCGTTCGCATACATGACGGTGGCGTTCGCATTGTCGATGCGGACACTGCCATCGGGCTTCTACGTAGCGGTAGCCCTCGTCATTGCGGCGGCAGCGGTGCTCACCGGCAACCAACTGCTTGCATGGCTGTTACCCGTTACGCTCGGCGCGGCGGGACTGACCAGTTCCCCCGGTACCACGCGTGAGGCTGCGGCACCCGAGCCCGTGTTCTTCGTGCTGCTCGCCGGGTTGCATCTGCTGCACATACTTGGCGGGCTTTCGCGCCTGCTGCCGTTCACCGCCCGCATCGAACTGGCAGCGCTGGCCGCGCCCTTCCGCAGCTATGCAGTGGTGCAACTGTTCTCGCAGGCCTTCGCGTTCGTGGCGCTGCGCGCGCTCGGCGATGCTCCGAAAGGCCCGGCATTTCTCCCGATCGCCGCTGGCGTGGTGCTGGGTGCACTGGCGCTGTCACTCACACGTGGTACGTTCAATCGCCTGGGGGGTAGCGAACAGTAGATCAGGACACAACTCAGTCCGCGTGTGTCGCCGAACGATTCGTTTACCAACTCAACCCGCGCAGATACTCGTAGTTCTCCTTCGCGCTCACCAGCTCGTCGCCGCTCCCTTCCTGCGCCACGAAGCACGGCTTCTTGTCGAGCTCCGGTACGGCGGCAAGAAACGCCCTGAGGTCGAACACGCCTTTCGCGAGCTCGGTATCCTTCGTACGATCGGCCACGACGTTCTTGAGGTGAAAACTCCAGCAGCGCGCGCGGTGCCGCTGAAGAAAGTCGAGCGGGTCGCCGCCGCCCATGAGCATGTTCCCCACGTCCAGCTGGAAGCGCACCAGCTTGGGGTCGGTTTCGGCGAGGAACGTTTCCATGGGCTTCTGCCCCATGATGAGCTTCTCGTGATCGGGCTCATTGTGCAGGGCAATCCACAACCCGAACCGCCGCGCCACCTCGCCCGCATTGTTGAAGCGCGTGGCCCACAGCTTGACCGCCTCGATGCTGCGGTTGGCCTCACTGGGCAAGCTGGGCGCAGTGAGATACGTCATGCCGAGCTCCCTGGCTTCGGCGCACCGCTGCTCCCACTCGGTGAGGATCGTCTCTGGCGCCATGTGCGCCGACGGTGCCTTGAGCCCGGTGGCCTCGAGACTCACCCTCACCTCCTTGATGCTCTGTCCGAAATTCTTGAAGCTCCAGAGCAGCTCCACGTCGGTGTAGCCGATCTTCGCCAGTGCCTCGAGCGTGCGCTCGGGGCTGGCCTTCATGGCGTTGCGCACGGCGTAGAGCTCGATGCCGATGCGGTCGAGTTGGCCCGGTACGGGGAACGCACCAGCAAGAGGCTGGTGGCCGCTGGCTAGGGCGGCGGCCGCGGAGGCGAGGAAGGTGCGACGGTGCATGCTGCAAAGCATACGGCCGCGGGCTACGAAACAGGAAGCAGGTGACAGGAAGCGGGTCTGTCCCAAGGCTAGTTGAAATTCGGGTGGCGCCTCCATACTGCAGTGTTGATCCCGGCCAGGATTCGCACTCTACTACCGAGACGCCACCCATTCCAAGAGTACGAAAGAATGTCGTCGCGCACCAGGCAGGCGTGGCGCCACACCCCGAGGTGCCGCTGGATGATGGCACGGTCGCGCTGGCGATGATCCAGGCGCTGATTCCGTTGGGCCTGAAGGCGGTCGAGGACGCGCTGCAGCAGGAGGTGCTGGCGTTGGCGGGTCGACGGTATGCGCACGGCGAGGGCGAGCCGGGGCTTGCCCACTGGGGCTCGCAGGCCGGGTCCATTTTCCTCGCCGATCAGAAGGTGCCGATCCGGGTCCCCCGCGTGCGCGATCTGACCGCCGGTACCGAGCGGCCTCTGGCGACTTACGCGCAGTTGCAAACGCCGCGGGCGCGGGATGTGGGACTGTTTCGGCGCGTCCTCGGCGGCCTGTCGTGCCGGGAGTACGAGGCCGCTGCGGAAGCCGTCCCTGAAGCCTTTGGCCTCGCCAAGTCGAGCGTGTCGCGGCGCTTCATTCGGGCCAGTGCGCAGGCGCTACGCACACTCCACGAGCGACGCCATGATGATGCGCACTGCCTGGTGCTGCTCCTTGATGGGAAGTCCTTTGCCGACGATCAGGTGGTCATCGCGCTCGGCGTGACGACGACGGGCGAGAAGCGGGTCTTGGGACTCGTGCAGACAGCCACCGAGAACACGCGGGTCTGTGCGGCCTTCCTGCGCGAGCTGATCGAGCGCGGCTTCCAGGCGCCCGAGGGGCTGCTCGTCGTGCTGGATGGCGCGAAGGGCCTGCGGGCGGCGGTGCGGGACGTGTTGGGTGACGAGGTGCCCGTGCAGCGCTGCCAGTGGCACAAGCGGGAGAACGTCGCGCGCTACCTGACCAAGCCCCAGCAGATCCTCTGGCGCCGGAAACTGCCGGCCGCCTACGCGCACCCGAGCCACGCCGAGGCCAAACGCGCGCTGCTCAAGCTGGTCCACGAACTCGAGCGGATCAACACCTCAGCGGCTCGTAGTTTGGAGGGGGGGCTGGAAGAAACGCTCAGGCTGCACGCCCTCGGCGTCTTCGCGCAGCTCGGCACCAGTCTCAAAACGACCAACCTCATCGAGAGCGTGATGGCGCGGGTCGAAGCGAAAATGCAGCGTGTGGGTCGCTGGCGGACCAGTGACCAAAAACAGCGCTGGTGCGCCGCCACGCTCTTGCCGATCGAACAACGCTTTCGTCCCGTGAAAGGCGTGAAGCACTTGCGCTTGCTCCAGGCCGCCTTGCGCGGCAAACGCTCCGTCCACACCGCTGCCGCCTGAGCAGCGTCCGTCAGGCACTCACCCGAAATTCAAATGACTTCGGGACACTCCCGCTCCTTCCTCTGCTTGGAAGTACAGCGGACTCAGCGGCGCAAACTTCTTGGCCTATTGCACACCGAACTCCAGCTGCTCTGTTTGCAACTTCACACCCAGATTGATCTGCGGCACGACACCGTGCCCGACGAGACTACCACCTGCAAGTGCCGTCATCTCCTCGACGCGTATCGGCCCACGTCGCGGATGTTCGACGCGGTGAAGGCGCTGCTCAAGGAGCATAAGCTCTTGCTGAAGGCCGGCACCATCGTCGATGCGACCATCATTGGTGCGCCCAGCTCGACGAAGCATGCCACGAAGACCCGCGATCCCGAGATGCGGCAGACGACGCAGGGCAACCCGTGGTACTTCGGCATGAAGGGGCACCTGGGCACGGATCGTCGCGGCGTGATCCACCCGATCACCACGACCGACGCAGCCACGGCCGATATCGCGCAGTGGCCCCACCTGCTGCACGGCCAAGAGGCGACCCTGCATGGCGATAAGGCGCGTTACGAGGCCGAAGACACGTTGCAGTGGGAGCGCAGCGGCGGACGGTACCTGGTCAGCAAGAGTGGCAAGCGGACGGACTCCTGGGATGCGATCCATCGCCCCCGGTCGCGCGTGTACGCCCTCGGTACCCTCGCCAACCTCTTCCGGCTGCGGCACCGATTGCGGCCGCAGGGCACGTCGTGTCGGCGCGCGCGCCGACATCGGCCGAAATGGGCCGATGTCGCCCCGTGAATGGGGCGCGACGAGCCGTGCACGCGGTCACTCGAGCACCTCTCGGCGCCCGCTAAGGAATCTCTGATTAAGTAGTGCGCCGCGGAGGGAAAATCGCAATATTGGCGCGCGCGATTTTCCCTTCTGTCGGAGCTACCGGATGACCGAGCAGCGCACGTTTGCGGATGCGATCCTCTCGAACAAGCGACGGACGACCCGCCGCGAGCAGTTCCTCACCGAGATGGACCAGGTGATTCCGTGGGCGACGCTCGAGGCGCTGGTCGAGCCGCACTATCCGAAAGCGGGACGTGGCCGACGCCCCCTGCCGATGGCGACCATGCTCCGGATTTACTTTCTCCAGCAGTGGTTCAATCTGTCGGATCCGCAGGCGGAAGACATGCTCTACGACTCGGAGTCGATGCGCCGCTTCGCCCGTATCGATCTGCTGCACGACACGGTGCCCGACGAGACCACGATCTGCAAATTCCGCCACCTGCTGGAGGCGCATCAGCTCACCGCGCGGATGTTCGACGCGGTGAAGGCGCTGCTTGAGGGGCGGAAGCTCTTGCTGAAGGCCGGTACCATCGTCGATGCCACCATCATTGGCGCGCCCAGCTCGACGAAGAATGCCACGAAGACCCGCGATCCCGAGATGCGGCAGACGAAGAAGGGCAACCAGTGGTACTTCGGCATGAAGGTGCACGTGGGCACCGACCGGCGCGGCGTGATCCACACGATCACCACGACCGACGCGGCCACGGCCGATATCACCCAGTTACCCCACTTGCTCCACGGCCAGGAGACGACGCTGCACGGCGACAAGGCGTACTACAAAGCCGAAGACAAACTGCAGTGGGAGCTCAGCGGCGGCCGGTACCTCGTCAACAAGAGCGGCAAGCGGACCGACTACTGGGATGCGATCAATCGCACCCGGTCGCGCGTGCGCGCCATGGTCGAGCATCCGTTTCACACCATCAAGCGGCTGTGGGGCTTTACGACGGTGCGCTACCGGGGGCTCGCCAAGAACAAGGCGCGCGTGTACGCCCTCTGTACCCTCGCCAACCTCTTCCGGCTGCGGCACCGACTACGGCCGCAGGGCACGTAGTGTCGGCGCGCGCGCCGACATCGGCCGAAAAAGGCCGATGTCGCCCCGTGAATGGGGCGCGACGAGCCGTGCACGCGGTCAGTCGAGCGCCTGTCGGCGCCCGCTGACGCTGAGTTTATCCACACTGCCCGCGATTCCTACCTGTTCAGACTTTCCCTAGTCGAATCGGCCTTTGAGCTATCGCACGCCGCACGGTCACTTCAGAACCGATGGCGCTGCCGCCATCGGCCAGCCGATTCGTGTACCGTCTCGCGTAATTTCGGGATCCATGGTCCGAGTGGTCGATCAGCCGTCCGACCAGCTCTCGACGGCCCTCGGCTACATCAGACCCGCAGAGTAGGACGGGCAAGAGCAGAGGACCGCGTAGTTCCCGTCACGTACATGTCCACTTTTAGGGTCAAGCTCAGAATGCTTCGATCATCACGGGATAGATCGCTTAGTGCAGCTTGTACATCTCAATGTACTGGAGGTCGTCCTCATTATACCGCAGGACAAATACGCTATCATGGGTTACGGCGAGGACGCTTGTTCGGTTGCCAAACATGGCACGGCGTACTATTCCACGATCCTTACTGACCACTATCCACTCGGACCGCGCTCCTGGAGTGGCCGGCGCCCTCCTCACCCAGACTTCGCCATTCGATGCGACAATGACTCGGTCTGGGCTGTAAGCCGCGCGGTACTTGGGCACTACGTCGCGCAACACGCGCGGGAATACGGATTGTCGCAAACTGTCGTTTAGAAGAAGGCGAACAGGTGTTGGAAGTCTGTGAGCGACCTGCGCTCGCCCTTTACCGTCTAGCCACTCAATGTGGCCTGTTTCAGAGCGGACGACCACAACCTGTCCGTCCGCGAGCACTGCTGCCGCATCCTCGGATGTGTACGGCACATACCTAAAGCTTACAGTGCCCGACTTGCGCGTCCCGGCGCTGACTTTCGATGGCAACTGAACGAGCTGCGCCCCTAAGGCGGACCCGAGTGTGTCCAGCCGTCCGTTGGGACGCGAGGAGGAAATTGATGGATCCCATCGGAGAATGTGGAGAGATCGAGACGTCGGCGGAACGGGTGGCAAGCTTAGGAATACCAATCGGCCGAGGCTATCTGCCCCCACCGCGCCACTCAGTCCTGATGCCCCGGGTGGGAATTGAACGGTGTGTGTGAAGCGACCTACGGAATCCAATAACATCACGCGATGCTGCCCCTGATCCACCAGTAAGGAGCGCGACCGCGGCTGCCCGAGAATCAATTGCGGCGTTCGGTATTCGCTTGGCCCAGCACCAGACCTTCCCAGCAGGGTGACCTTGCGCCCGGATTCTGACACGCGTAGCAACTCGCGCGCTCCGGGATCAGCCACGATCACCGATCCATCAACCAGAACACGTGCACTGCTCACGTCCGTAAACACTGCACTCGTCGACCACACCGGACGACGATACTCAGTGACGTTGTTGGAGTTCTGCGCAGCTGCGAATAAAGGCAACATGCACACCCCACCCGTCAAGTACAGGACGGCTGCGACGCCCCCCAGCTTCCATCGAGCAGTAACGACTCTGCTATTCATGTGACGCTCTGCGCGGTTCGTCAACCTCGCGAAGAATTCCGTAGTCGAGCAATTTTTGTAAGATCGTATCATCCAGCTCGACTCCTGCATCCGCAAGAATGTGGGCGCGCACATCGTCGATGTCGCCGCCAGCAAAGAAAGGCAACACGTCTACCAACACTTTAGGTACGTCCAAGGGATCATATGGGCTGTACGTGGCGATCCGCGCAATATCGGTTTGCACCACTCGAAACGACAGGCCATCGGTAACGATGCGCCGAGGTATGGTGTTGTGCAGCAGGGCTTGATACGCGGCGTTCATGTCTGTCAGTCTCGCAGATAGGCGGACGCCCCCGGCAGACAACAAATCTTCGTATCCCGTGCGAGATTGTACTTGCCACGCTTGGTCAAAGAACTCTTCTTCGCGCCCCACCCACTCTCCCCACCGTTCGGCGTACCCCCGGGAGGCAACCGGCGCGTCCAACTGCGCCGCTATAGTAGATCTGAAATCACGACGCTCATCGAGAGCTGTAAGCACCTGGGGGCCAACACCTAGACGTGTTGCGCACAGAAGGGCCATGCTCTCTTCCGCATCGTGAAGAAACAATCGCACTGCGTTCCAAAAGTCTCTCCCGCGCTTGCCTCGATTGTGCTTGCAGAACCAGGTTGCACAAACGGAGTTTCGATGATTCCAGATGCTGCAGCCGCCGCCAAGAATTTCCGAGGTGTAGTATTCGCAGCGCAGATCTGGAGACCGACCAAACACTCGGCTTGACGCAAGATCATAGAGAGCACTGTATCCGGGAAGTGGTGTGATGCCCAGCGGAGACACTCCAACTCGACGGGCAATGCGATCCCGGACAACTTGTCGTGCATGCTGCGAAATTGCGGAAGAATCAGCCAGAATAGCACCGACCTGGAAGTTGGAGAGCATTGGACTGAACGTGCAGCACTTCAAATCAGCACGAAAGGCGTGTTGGCCGCCATGCGACTGCGTGTCGTTTTCGGGTGCGCCTTTCACCATGGCGCAACTTTGGCACGTCGCGATCCGCTCCTTGGGGATCGGGCCCGGCAGCGCGCTCGACAACCAAACACCGCTGGTGGCCGGAAGCGTCTCTGCCTCAGCTGGCAAAATGGGGAGCATCCTTCCCTCAGCGGAACTGTTATGATTCATCACGGCCTCTGCCTTCAGCACTCCGAAGAAATTGAAATGGCACGTTCGATACCTGGACGGAACCCGAACTCAGTTCAGCGCTCATGCGCGTTCTAACAGAGGATTGAATGACGGGGCGCAGACCATGCTAGTCGGCTATCGACCACCTGTCGACCGAACGAGCTGACCTACGGTGAGCAGCCTACTGCTTCCGTCGGGATTTAATTGAATCACTGTCGGGGTTCGGTGCGTGCTGTAGTACGAGAGAAATGCGATGGTAGTAATGCGATCTAGGCGGACCAAGGGGAATGCCAACGATTCGTCGTCCAACGTTCGCCTTACGGCAGGCATCTCATCCGGTTCGGCAGCTACTATCCCTACAACGTTCGCCTGCTGCCCGCGTGAAATGCGATTCACTGAAGCGATTAGGCGAAGAGCGGCTGAGCATTCGGTCGGTTGGAAGACGAGCAGGTAGGTCGGCTGTTCCCCCGATTTTCTTACCGACCAGCGTTTTACTGTGTGGAGGACGGCTTTGTGCGTATATCCAGCCAAGACCGGCTCAGCACGGCGTCGGTACAATGCAGTCGCAGTCAGCACGGCGATGAGCGCGGCGAGCGCGACGTGTATTGCGAGTCGGGACTTGGGCATTAACGTGATGATGACGTTGCGATTGAAGCTTGATTGATGAACGGCGAGGCCACCGTACACCTTATACGACGTTCTTTAGCTAACGCACGAACACGTCGGCACAGCATACAACTCTTGCTGAGCGCCATGCCGACGTCCGTGCACTGCGCGTTAGTCTCCGCTGCCGGATTTTTGATAGGTCCAATACCAAGGCCCGTGCTTGACACAGGTATACGTGACCCACTCAACGCAGTCGGAGAGGTAATCGCACTTCTTGGAACCGCCCGTGCACCCTGTTTCGAGATCCTGTGAACTGGCGGTTCCCGGCGTAAATGCACCTGCCGCGGCGACTAACGCCGCCGACGTAAGAAGAATCGTCCGTTTCGGTCCGTTTTTCATTTTTGGTGTCCTGAAGTGAAGAGAAAACGTGAGTCGTAAGTTCTTCAGCCAACCTAGCGCTGCGAGCTACTCGCCCTTCGTCGGCATCGTCCGCTCGTAAATCTCGTCCTTGACGCAGACTTCACCCTCCCACTTCGTGCATCTGATTCCGAGCCCGCAGTCCTTTTTTCCTGAACTGCACCCGTCTTCTAGTTCGGCTTGCGAATGGAGCGGACCAAAGGCCCCGAATGAAGCCACGATTACGCTGGCCGTCAGTACGATGCGTGTGGTACGAGTGCGCATGTTTCTCCTCTGTTGGTGAGCAATGGCAGTGGTGCGAGGATGAAGAAGGATTGAGTGTTGCGGCAACCAATCGTTTCTTCAGAGGCTACTACCTTGGTGCGCGACGACGCGACTGTACTTTTCTGATAGACGGGTGCCGGCGCAAAACTGCTAGCTGACCGTTCTGTCATGGTCGTCTCGACTGCGATCAACTTCCTTTTGGGAATTGCATCGACAAAGAAGGTGGAGCAACTGATGCGCCCCATTGAAAGCGGCGATCGAAACAATGGCGAGTCACCGTCTCTATTTCGAACGCATGCGGCTCCAATCACGTTTGGCACAGCGCATCTCCGATGCACTAGGCTCCTATCAGCGATTGCTCTATCCCGAGACGACCGCTTACCACCACCTTAGTTTCTAAGTTGAGTCTCTTTCGTACAACTCCCCAATTCCGGGGGGGGGGGGGGGGACTTGTCGGTTTTGAACAGCGCACTTGCCAAAAGCATCAATCGGGCACGGTCGGCTACTCCGACCTCACGATAGATTGCTTTGAGGTGCGCATCGATCGTGTGCTGGGAGCGCCCCATTCTGACGGCGATGACCTTGCGGGTACATCCTTCGAGCAAATAAGACACTATTGCGCGGCGCTGAGGGCTTCGGCTCAGCAGGTTCAGTAGGCGGCCGCGTGCATCAGATTGTTCTTCCTGAACAGGCATATCAATTTCTCTGGCAAGGAGAGCAGTTTCTCGGCTGGTCGTTGGCGATGCGTCAATTGCCCCATTCACCTACCGCGTCGAGAATGCGCTCAGTTTTTAACGCTTGGCTTTTCTAACCTCGCAAGATCGTAATGTTTCACTACCACTCTGCGCAATGATTCGCCGATCTATCATCTAAGAATTCGCGAACCCAAACGCCCAAGAATCTCGCCGCGACCCGTCGAAGCGAGAGCTCCTTTTGACACAACTGACGATTGGCGTCAGCAGTCGGCTTTCGTTTGTGTTCAACCCACCAACGTCTTCTCCCTGGCCGCGCTCGTTGTTGCTTCTGCGGGCAAATCGCGACAGGCGGAAGCGTGTTTCGGACTGAAACTTCCGAAGCCACGCGAAAAGCATCCGGACGGAGATTCCGCGCTCTCCCGAACAGAATTTCGCGCTGTTTCGTCCCGCTATCTGTACCCGGTGCGCAAGGTCGAAGATGACGTGTACTGGGTGGAGCGCCGAAGGAACCCAGTTGCTGATCAGACTGGTGCCGCAGCGGGGCGAGCTACTTTCGAGTAGGTGTGAACACTAGCGGGACACGCGTCAGCGTCACGTGTCCGTCGTCCGTTTCGCCGGTAAGCCATGCGCTGTCACCACGCACCAGTAGAAGACGGCCCGGCACGTTCAGTGCGCGGAGCTCAGGAGTAAGGTCGGTGCGGATGACTATCCAATCGTTCTCGAATGCGCCTCCTGCGAGGCCGCGCTCGGTGGCCACCAAAACCTTTCCGTCGTTCAGCGCGTGACCACTATGCACGACGGAGCTTTGCTCGATCCATTCCCGCGTGACCGGCAGACTGCCATTGGGGCGATTGGCAGCATCGAGCTGCGTCCACCGACTGGCGGGCAAGGTGCCCGTACACACAGCGGCGCCTGTGCTTGCACTGATCTTGGTGAATTCGGGTGAAATTCCATGCCCCACCACCACGTGGCCGTCGCGAGTACGAGTGCCCCTTACCCCATCAGAGACGAGTCGAGTAGCGGCGAGCACCGGTGGCGCTGGCACCTTCTGCCAAAGAACGGATCCGTGCTCCGTCATCAAGGTCAACATCGAGTATCCGTCCCGGTGAGGGACGGCACCGAGGGCGAGGAAGGCCGTATCGTCCACAACGATGATCTGCCGCACGTTCTGCGGAACCCGCGGCACGACCCGCTGAAATCGTCCGTCGCGTGAGAAGACAGAGAGCCTTCTCAACCCGAGATCGACGATCCAGATGCGCCCATCGGGGCCGACGGTGCCGAACGTTGGCGCACGATACTCCCCGGGCCCCTCCCCCTCCCGTCCAACGACCGTCAGCGTACGAAAGTCGGCATCGCGCAGTGTGACCCTACGTTGGCGGGAATCGACAACCAACCTCCTGTTCTTCTCGAGCAATGCCACGCTGCGAAGACCGAGCACGGCATGGGGGCCGTCTTCGGGGAGTGTATCGATGCGGACCGCACCGGCAATCGCGGCGTAGTCGACAATGCGAGGCGTCGCCGGCGCGGCTCCGGCCCGCTGAACGACGCATGCCGTGGGTACCGGCGCCTGCGTTGCGGACGTGCGAGACGGAACCCCTGATAATCCGGCCGCGCACACCAGCAAAAGTGCTTGTAGCCGGCGGGGAATGATGCAAAACATGTTCACTGCTCCTTTCGAATTGCCCGCACAAACTTCGTGTGGTTCAACCCACCGTGTCGTTCGCCCCGGCAGTCACTTCATGACCTTCGCCGGCCCCTCCAGCTTGTGCACTACCAGCATCGCGCCGCGCCCGTCCGGTGAGTCGTCCACCACGAGCGCTTCGCCGGCACGGACCGACAACAGCTCCCACCCGCGCAGTTTCAGGTCGCCGCGCGACTTGCCGTCGGGCGAGAGGATGGTGACCTGCATGTGTCGTGTACCGACCGGGGAGGTCACCACCCACGCGTCGCCACTCACGACATCCACCACCACGTTGCGATAGGCGGGCAGCGTGTCGCGAAACGGGGCGCCCAGCAGTTGGCGACGGAGCCGCTGTTGCTCGATGAAGGTTGCAGGTGCTTCGGAAACGAGAACGTCGATGGCGTCACGCTGATGCATGCGCGTGGCCTCACGACCGGGAACGCCCACGGTATCCACACGCACACTCCCGTCGGCCCACAACATGAAATTGAGCGTGGCGGTCGCCCCGGTGCCGTACCATACACCCAGCGCCGAGGCACCGATCTGCAGTGTCGCGCCGAGTATCTGGCTTTCGCCCGCCGACGTCGTGAGCAGCGGTGGGCGTGGGACGTCGAGGGTATCGATAGGGCGCACGGTGGCGGTGAGTGTGTTGTCCGCTTCGCGTCGGACGAACACGCCGGCGGCGTCGCCGGTGGGCCAGCAGATAATCGACTGCGGCGGCACCACGACCGGCACGGTGAAGCGCAGCAATCCGTCGCGGGAGTATTCGTTCACCGCGCGACTGTCGATGTCGAGCAGCGTGAGCGCGCCGTTGCCGCAGGCGAGTACACGATGCGGCTGGAGCAGGGCGCCGAATTCCTTGCCGCGCGTGCCGATGCGTGCCTTGAACACACCGTCGTAGTTGTACAGCTGCGCACGTGCCAACCCCCAATCGAGGATGGCAATAAGGCTGTCGCCGATCAGCGCCGCATCGCGAACACCGTAGAGGCGGGCGCCCCCGGAGAATTCGCCGAGGGTAAGCTCGGAGATGACCTTGGCCTTCACCACGCGCGGCGCGACGACGCGCACGGCGGCGAGGGTG
>JAAVWC010000013.1 GCA_023910675.1 Gemmatimonas sp. | reverse complement strand
CACGCCACTGCCGCTCACCGTCGCCACCGCCGCATTACTGCTCGCCCACGTGACCGTGCGCCCCGTGAGCACGTTGTTGCTCGCATCGCGCATAACAGCGGCGCCCGTAGACGTGGCGCCGACCAAGATACTCGTCGGCGTGAGCGTCGCCGTCACCGACGCCACCGGCGCGTTCGTCACGGTGATCGTCGCGGTGCCGTTCACGCTCTCGCTCGTGGCCGTAATCGTCGCGCTCCCGGCGCTAACCCCCGTCACCACGCCGCTGCCACTCACCGTCGCGACCGCGGTGTTGCTGCTCGCCCACGTCACCACGCGGCCCGTCAGCACGTTGTTACCACCATCGCGCGTCACCGCGGTGCCGACCGAGGTGGCGCCGACCTGAATACTCGTCGGCGTGAGCGTCGCCGTCACCGACGCCACCGGCACGTTCGACACGGTAACCGTCGCCGCATTACTCACCCCCTCGCTCACCGCGATGATCAAGGCCGTACCAGGCGCCACCGCTGACACCACGCCCGCCGCCGACACCGTCGCAATCGCCGTATTGGAACTGGTCCACACCACGGCCCGCCCCGACAGCGGCTGATTGGCCGCGCCGCGCAAGTCGGCGGACGCCTGCGTACTCTGCCCCACGAACAACGTGGCAGACGCCACCGACACGAGGACCGACGCCACTGGCGTGGGCGACACCGTCAGCGTGGCCTGCCCCGATATGCCCTCCACCGTCGCGCGAATGACCGCCGTCCCCGTACTCAGCGCCGAGATGGTGCCAGTGGCGGTCACGGTGGCCACGGCAGGTGACAAACTCGTCCACGCCACCGCGCGCCCGGTCAAGACATCGCCCGCCTGACTGCGAGCGACCGCGGCCGCCGTGGTACTCTGCCCTGGAAGTAGCGTACTGGCCGCCAGCGAGACCGCGACAGCCGCCACGGGCACCGGTGCCACCGTCACGGTCGTCACTGCGGCGATGCCATCGACGGTGCCGCTGATAACCGCCGAGCCGGGCGACACCGCACGCACACGACCAGTCCCCGACACGACCGCCACCATCGGCGCACTCGACGCCCACTGCACCAGCCGCCCCGTGATCTCGGCGCCACCAGCGTCACGCACGACCAGCGTGAAGTCGCGGGTATCGCCGACGAACAGCTGCGGCGTACTCGCGACAAAACTCACCGTCGACACCGCTGCGCCCTGCACCACCACGGCAGCACTGCCAATGCGTCCTTCCGCCGACGCAAAGAGCACCCCCGCGCCGGGCGAGACGCCCGTCACCGTGCCATCGGCATTCACGGAGAAGAACGATGGCGCCCCGCTAAGCCACGTGATCGCACGCTGCGCCAAGACTGCACCCGAGGCATCGAGGGCATCAGCCGTGAAGCGCGACGTTGCACCGGTTTGCAATGTGACCGTCGCGGGCGACACGCGCACCGATGCCACCGGCGACGCACTCACCGTCACGGTGGCGGTGCCGCTGCGCCCTTCGCTGAAGGCCGAGATGACCGTGCTGCCCGGCGCACTCGCCGTGACGGTGCCGTCCCCGGCCACGCGCGCCACCGCGCCGTTACTGCTGAGGAACGTGACCGGCCGGCCGGTGAGCAGCGTGCCGTTGTCATCGGTCACCTGCACCGTGAGCCGCAGCGTTTGCCCGACGGTGAGCGCCGATTGCGATGGCGACACAATGACGGCACCGACGGGACGCGGTAACACGCGCACGACCGCGTCGCCGCTGCGCCCGCCGTTGGACGCGGTGATCGTTACGGTACCGGGCGCGACGCCAAGGACCAGGCCGGAGGACGATACCGTGGCCACGCCCGCCGCGTCAGAGCTCCACCCGAATACCCGATCGGCCAACGCCGCTCCCCCCGCATCACGCGCCACAGCCGTGAACTGCGTCGATTGTCCGACAATGAGACTGTCGCGCGACGGCGAGAGCTGCACTGTGGCCGTCGGCACCGGCAACACCGACACACCGACCGCCGCGGACCGATTCTCGCTGGTCGCCGTGATCGTCGCCACACCGGTGGCGAGTCCGCTGACCACCCCGCTGGCGTTCACGATCGCCACCGCCGGCGCACTCGATTGCCAGAGCACCGCGCGGTCGAGGAGCGTTTGTCCGCGATCATCGACCGGTGTGGCCACCAGCGGGAGCGTCCCGTTCACAAAGAGCGACGGATTCGGCGGCGACACCTGGATGCTCGCCACGGCACGACGCGAAACGCTGACCACCGCAATCGCGCTCTTCCCTTCGGCCGACACCGACACGCGCGCGGTGCCCGCCCGCAGCGCCGCCACTTCCCCCGTGGCCGTGACCCGCACGACGGCGGTGTCGCTGCTCGACCAGAGCAACGGACGGTCACTCAACGGACGTCCCAGCTCGTCGAACAGCCGCGCCTGCAACACCGCGCTGTTGCCTTCCACCACCGACGCCACCGTTGGCGACACACTGACCGAACTCACCGGCACCAGCACCGGCTTCGGCTCGGTGATTTCACTCAGCCCGGCACACGCGGTGAGCATACCAGCCACGAGCGCGCCCACGAGCGCGCCCACGAGCGCGCCCGCTGCGCGCCGCATCACTCCGCGCATCCCCCGCGTGCCGAACCGGATCATCAGCGGGACGGTAACACGACGCGGGTCGGTCGGGACAGGTGATTGCGGGATCCGTCGCCGAGCTGTCCTTCCACGTTGAAGCCCCAGCACCAGAGGCCGTCCTCTCCGCTCGTGGCACAAGTGTGCGCACCGCTGGCGTGAACGGCAGAGAACGAAACGCCGCCGGCCACACGCGTTGGCATATCGCGCGTGCTGTTGCTCCCGTCGCCCAACTGGCCGTACACGTTGCGCCCCCAGCAGAACACCTGCCCGGAGCGCGTGCGCGCGCAGCTGTGCACACCACCCACCGTGACCGAGGTAAACTTGGTCGAGCCGTACACCGGCGCCGGCACCGCCTGATCGCCGGTACCGCCCGTGCCCAACTGACCGAAGTTGTTGCGCCCCCAGCAGAAGGCATCACCGGTGTCCGTAACCGCGCAGCTGTGCGTCGCCCCCGCAGCAATGCTGGTAAAGCGCAAATCGCTGCTGACCGCCATTGGCGTACGCGCGTCGGCACGACCACCATTGCCCAGTTGGCCGGCACTGTTGGCGCCCCAGCAGTACGCCGTACCGTCGAAGGCCACCGCGCAGCTGTGATTCCATCCCGCCGAGACCGACAGGAATTTCAGCCCGCCGCCTACGGACACGGGTGACGACCGGTTCGCGGCCCCGCCATCGCCAAGCTGCCCGTTGCCGTTCGCGCCCCAGCAGAGCACGTCGCCGCCGGTAGTCAACCCACACGTATGATTTTGCCCTGCACGCAGGACGCGAAAATTCTGATTGCCCGACACGCGCACGGGGGCCGATCGCGACGTGAAGGTGGCGTCGCCCAGTTGTCCTCGGTCGTCGGCCCCCCCAGCAATACGCGTCCCCGCCGCGCACCACGCCGCAGCTGTGCGCGAGTCCCGTCGTCACCTGGACGAAATCGAGATCGCCGACAACGGGGGCCGGCGTGCCACGGCCTTCGGCATCGCCATCGCCAAGTTGCCCACGATCGTTCGCGCCCCAGCAGAGCACACGGCTCGCGACAAGCGCGCACGAATGTCGCCCGCCGGCGGCGACGATGCCGGGATCGTCTGTAGCGCGCACGGACGCCGTGGGCGGAGCGGGTGCGGCAGGCGCTGCGGCGACCGGCGCGGTTACCGCCGGAGCGGTCACCGCGGGCGCGGTCGCGCCTGCTGCCAGTCGTGCCGCGCGCCGTTCGGCGAGACGCGCCGCCGCGATCATCGAGTCGATGCGCACCGAATCGGAGAGCCGCTGCACGACGGCAAGCGAATCGCGCAGCAGCGCCGCGTTGGCGATGGTGGCCGAATCCGAGGCCACGGCCGCGGCGCTGTCCACGATGGGCGCCCCCGCACTGACAATCGGCAACTCGACGGCCGCCTCATCGTTGATCACTGCGACCGACGACGTACCGCCCACCCACGGCGCCAGCTTGCCGGCGTACATCGCGAACGCGGCCCCACCCACCAGCGCGAGTCCAAGCGACGCCGCGATCAGCCACCGACGGCGACTGCCTGCGGGCGGCGCCGCTTCGGTTGCCCACGATGGCGCCGCATCGTCTTCCACCGTCTCCACGGGCTGCGGGGTCGCGACGCGTTGGGGCGCGAGCGCCGTTTCCGCCATGATCTCGGGCGTCACGCCCGCGATCGGACGCGCAAAGCGCACGGTCGCTTCGTCCTGGCCATCCTGGCGCGCGGCGGCAGGACGTGGCTTGGCCTTCTCGCGCTCGCGGCGGCGCTTATGCGACTCCTCCCACTGCCGCCAATCACTTGGCACCACCCACGCGTTGAGCGCGGCCAGCAGGCCGTCAGCGCCCGCCCAGCGTGCGCCAGGACGCTTCTGCAGCATGCGTTCGACGATATACTGCAACCGGACCGGCACCGCACCGGGGCGCAGGGCATCGATGGCTGGCAACTCTTCGTGCTTCTGCTTGTAGATGACGTTGTACAGCACGTCGCCGGCCCACGGGCGCTCACCGGTGAGCATTTCCCACGTGAGGAGGCCGAGGCTGTAGAGGTCGGAGCGCGCATTCGCCGGCGCGCCGTCGATCTGCTCGGGGGCCATGTACGCGGGGGTCCCGATCGCCGAACCGGTCATCGTGAGCCGCGCATCGAACTCGCTCGAGTACGCAATACCGAAGTCGCTGAGCAGCGCTCGGCCGCTCTGCGAGTCAATGAAGACATTCTCCGGTTTGACGTCGCGATGAATGACGCCATTGGCGTGGGCGAAGGCCAACGCGTCGGCAACGTCGTGCAGCACGCGTTCGGCGCGTTCGGCGTCGAACGGTCCGTCATCGTGAATGGCCTGCTTGAGCGTGCGCCCGGGCACGAGTTGCATGACCAGCGCGAGGCCACCGTCCGGTAGCCGCTTGACGGCGTAAACCGTGACGATGTTGGGGTGCTGCAACCGGGCGACGGTGCGCGCTTCGCGCTCGAGGCGCGCGATCGCTTCGTCGGCGGTGGCGGCAAAGCGCGGGCGCACGACCTTAATGGCGACGTCGCGAAACAGGGCGCGATCGCGCGCCTTGTAGACGATCGCGTTGCCGCCACGGCCAAGCTCGCCGAGCAGCGTATACTCGTCGGAGAGATCGCCGATGTCCTGCGGCTCGTGCGACGCGTCCATCGGTCAGCGGCTCCGGAAGGTGAAAAGGACTTCGCCCATCTCTACGCGATCGCCGTCGGCCAGCGGATGCTCGGCGTCACCAGCCATCTGCACGCCATTCAGCAGCACCGGGTTCGTGTGTGACAGGTTCTGCAGCGACCAAGTGACCTCACGAAAGCGCATGACCGCGTGGGCGCGACTCACGGTTTTGTCGCGGAGCTGAATGTGGCGGTAGAGCTCGCCATCGGCGCGGCCGAAGGTGACCTCGATGCCATTGGGGCCTTCAACGCGCACGAAGCGGATGTCGCGACCTGCATCGAGCCCGGCGCCAATCTCGAGACGGCCGGGAAGGAACTGCAGCGTGCCTTCGGCGGGGACACTGAAACGCAGCGCGTGGGCTTCGACCATGGTGCCCGGAATGCCAGCCGGGCTTACCACGGGTTGATCGGCCGCGGACGGCGCGGAGCTCGGCGCAGGCGCAGGCATCTGCACGGCCGGCCGGGTGACGAACTCGCGAATGACCGGCGCTGGGCGCGGCGGGGTCGGCATCGGCGACGGTTCGGGGCGTGTCGCTCTGGGCGCGAAGTCCGTCGCCGTGCCCGAGGGCACCGCTGGGCGCGACACGGCCGGCGAGCGCATCCGCTCCTCGGGCGTGAGGCCGCCGAACAGCGGCAACGGCTGATCGTCGTCGCGGTCGACCGATGGCGTGCGGTTGATCCACCAATAGACCACGCCCGCAACGATCGCCATCCCGCCCGCCAATGCCGCCAGTAACGTGGAGAGTTCGGGGGTCATTCGCGATTCACGGACGCAGGGGGACGCTCAACGAGCGTGAGGACAGAGCTGGAAATGTATATCCACGCTGTCGTGCGGGGAGGGCGCAGTGTTATTCATGAGGCATGAGTCCCTCTCAACCGCTCGTCCCGTCGGTCGTGGTCCTGCACGGTGCGCTCGGGAGCGCGGCCCAGATGCAGCCGGTCGTGGAGGCGTTGCGCGCCCAGCGTCGCTACGCCGAGGTGCGTGCGGTGGAGTTGCCGGGCCATGGGCACACGACGCTGGCCGCCCAGACCGCCTTCGACCTGCGCACCTTTGCGCTGGCCCTGCAGTCGGCCATCCACGATACGGGGCTCGTGCGGCCGGTCGTGTTCGGCTACTCCATGGGCGGCTATGTGGCGCTCCTTCTCGAGCACCTCGCGCCGGGGACGATCGGAGGCATTGTCACGTTGGGGACGATGCTGCACTGGACGCCGACCATCGCCGCAGCGGTGGCCTCGCGCCTCGACCCGCAAGTGATCAGCGCCAAACTCCCCGCCTATGCGGCGGCACTGGCCGCACGGCATGACGGCGCCGGAGGGTGGGAGCAAGTGCTGACCCGAACCGCCGGCCTGCTGCGCGACCTCGGCGACGAGCCGCTGCTCACCAACACGCTGTTCGGGTCAATACACTGTCCCGTCCATCTGCTGGTCGGCGGACGCGACGAGTCCGTGTCGCTCGACGACGCCGTCACGGCCGCTGCGCATTTGCCGCGCGCGCGTGCGTCCTTGCTCCCCGACGTGCCCCACCCCATCGAACAGGTCGACGTGCAACTCGTGTGCAATGAAGTTAGTGATCTTGCGTCACAGCTCATCAGCGGAGACTGACCGATGTTCGGATTCTTGCGGGTACCGGAACGCTTGTTCGCGATGGCGATGTGGGTCGTCTCCATCGTGTTCGCGAGTTTTCTGATCGGGCTAGGCGGCAAGATCGTCGGCGAGCTGCCCGGCGTGGACCGTTCACTCTCCATTCGCGACTTCATCGACCCCGTCACGTCGGCGCGGTTGCAGTTGCGGCGTGATTCGCTGGTGTCGCAGTCGTCTCGCCTGCAGGACGAACACGCCCGCGCCCAACAGACGCTCATCGCGTCGCGCAATGCGTGGACGGCGCAGCGCGAACAGTTCGATGCGTGGATTGCCACGCGGACGGCGACGACCGATCCGACGCAGGACCCCGACGTGTTGTCGCGCACACGCGTGCTCGACTCGCTCAAGGGCGTTGAGCGTTCGGCGGAATCGGTGGTGGAGCGACTCGATGCCGATTTGCTGGCCGTCAGTCAGGCGAGGAGCGAGGTGCGCGAGCAGGAAGCGGCGCTCGAGACCGCCGCGCGCGCGCCGTTCGAGCGGGCCGCATTCACGCAGGAGCTGCGCACGTTCGGCATCCGGCTAGCCCTCACGCTGCCGCTCCTGCTGCTGGCCGGATGGCTTGTCGCGCGCAAGCGTCGCAGTGAGTATTGGCCCCTGTGGCGCGGCTTCGCGCTCTTTGCGCTGTTCGCGTTCTTCGTCGAGCTCGTGCCATATCTGCCGAGCTACGGCGGCTATGTGCGCTACGGCGTGGGCATTGTCGCGTCGGCCGTCGCGGGCGTGTACATCATTCGCGCCATGCGGCGCTACCTCGAGCGGCGGCAGCGGGAAGAGCAGAAGAGCGAGGCAGAGCGCCGCCGCTCCGTGCCGTACGACGCCGCGATCAAGCGCATCGATGGCGGGGTGTGCCCAGGCTGCGAACGCGGCATCGCCAAAGGGCCGAACGGCCCCGCGAACTTTTGCGTGCACTGCGGGCTTGGCCTCTTCGATACCTGTACCAGCTGCACGACGAAGAAGAACGCCTTTTATCCGTACTGCCCGCAGTGCGGTGTGCCGGTCACGCCCGACGCGACGGCTTCCGGTGCTACTTCTTCCGTTCCCCGCTGAACGTCGCGCCACCCTGTCCGCCAAAATCGACCTCACCGCTCACGGCATCATCGGTCACGATGGTGCCGTTGAACGTCAGCGTCGCGCCGCCCGCAGTATTCACGGCAAACGTAAAGGTCTTGCCTTTCACGGTGCCCTTGAACGGCAACGCGCCCATGCGCGCCGACTCGTAGGTCCCGGACAGCGAGTCGCCCTTCTGTCGCATGGTGACCGTGGGCGTGCCCGTGCCGTTCTCGGTCACCACCTTGAAGGTCCAGGTGCCGGTGAGGTCGGTCGCGTGCTGCTGCGCGACGAGCGCGGTCGCTGAGAGGGCAAGCGACGCGACAACGATGGCGGAGGGGACCCGTGAGCGCATGATGAGGTCGAGTAAGGTGGTTGGTGAGGTGTCGGTGCTCAGCGCAAGATGCCGTCGCCAAAGCGGGCAACACCAGGCAACGAGATGGGCAGCTTGCCGGTAATCGGTGCACGTCCGAGCAGTGCACGTGCGGCGGCACGCTGCGACATCGTCCACGGGCTCCACGCAATGACGTGCGCTTCCGTGAGCGGCAGCCCCAATTGCAAATACGGGTTGTTGAAGCTCACCAACACCACCTTGGTTTTTGCATCCCGCAGTGCCGTAAGCAACTCTGGCAATCCCTTGGTGGGGACCATCGACGCGGTATTCGTTGAGGCCCCGATATAGCTCGACACCAGCACCACGTCGGCGCCGCGCGCAATGGCGAGCGCATTCTGCACCGATGCGGGGAGAATGGTGGGATCGGGCGTCACGCGATACCCGCCGGCAATGCCGGCCGCAGCCCCCGCGGTCGCTTCGGCGACGACCTCGGGGGTGAGGGTCAGCGACAGCAGGTTGGGATAGGCACCGCGCAATTCAGCATCGAAGCCACGCCCCGCCCCGAGGTCCACGCGCGAGGACACCGTGATGCTCACGACCTTCGCGTCACGCGCCATCTTGAAGGGCACCAGCGAGAGCGAATCGCGCACGAGGGTAATGGCCTTCGCCGCCGCGTCGCGCGCGGACGCCTGGTTCGCGAGTGTCCCGACTGTGGCCCGCACGCTGTCGACGTCGACCACGCGAGTGCGGTGCAACTCGAACTCGTGCTTGGCCATGAGCAGTTTCTTCACCGACGCATTGATGCGCGCCTCCGTGATGCGCCCCTGCTGCACGGCATCGACCACCGACTGAATGGAGACCTTGGCGTCGGAGGGCATGAGCAGCACATCATTGCCGGCCTCCACCGCACGCAGCGTGGCCTCGCCCATGGTCATCCCCCCAAGGACACCGTTCATGTCGAGCGCGTCGGTCACCAGCAGACCGTTGAACTTCATCTGCGTGCGCAACAGATCGGTCATCACGGCGGCGCTCAAGGTGGCCGCCGTGTGCGTGGTGTCGAGCGCCGGCAGGTCTCCGTGGAAGGTCATGATGCCGCGCAGCCCGGCATTGATCGCCGCCTGAAACGGGCGCAGCTCCACACTGTCGAGCCGCGCGCGCGACACGTTCACCCGCGAAAGCTCCAGGTGTGAGTTCTGTTCGGTGTCGCCGTGTCCCGGGAAGTGCTTGCCGGTGGCGAGCATCCCGTTCTCCTGAATGCCGCGCACGAGCGCCGTCCCCATCTCCGACACGAGCGCCGCGTCTTCACCGAACGAGCGCGCACTGATGACCGGGTTCTTGGGATTGTTGTTGACGTCGAGCACGGGCGCGAAGGCCATGTGAATGCCCATCGCCCGCCCCTCGACCGCCGTCACGCGTCCCATTTCGTACGCGAGCTTGGGATCGCGCGTCGCGCCAATCCCCATCTGATACGGAAACGACGTTGCCCCGCCAAGTTCGATCGCGTTGGGGAGGAACCATCCCCCGCGCGCGCGGAACGCCGCGCCGGTTTCGAGATCGGCCCCGATGAGCAACGGCAGCCGAGCCGCGCGCTGCAGCGCGTTGAGCTTGGTGGCGATATCCATGGGACCACCCACGGACACGATGATCCCGCCGAGTTCGAGGTCGATGACCTGCCGCTCGATGGCTGCGTAGACCGGGTTATCGGTGGCGGTATAGTCGCCTAGCGTCCACACCCACACCATCTGCGCCACTTTCTGGCGCAGCGAGAGGGTGGAGAGCACCGAGTCGGCCCACGCCTCCCGCGAGAGGGCGTCGCGGGCCTTCGCCTCGCGGGGAGCCGCGGCGGGCGTACCCGCCGGTGCCGGCGTCGTAGATGCCGTGGGTCCAGCGCCAGCGGCCGACACACAACCAACCGCCAGCAGGGTGCAGAGAGGGGACAACCAAGCGCGCGCCATGGAGAGATCTTCGGAGGGACACAACTGGGGCGCAGGGCGCCGGAGACCCGTCAAATGTACACGGGGGAGCGGAGTTTCCGCCGCGCGCTCTCTGAGAACTCAGTCCTGAGAGTCGAGAGTCGAGAGTTCAGAGTCGAGCTCTGGATAGGCGTGAGAGTCGAGGAACGCAGCAGTGAGAGGCGAGGACCGGCGGTTGGGGAAACCGCCACCGCGGGGCCTGGCTTCTCGCTGCTGCGTTCCTCGACTCTCACGCCTATCCGAGGCGCATTTCTGAAGTCTGGCCTCAGAGTCTGAGCTCTCAGAACTCAGATCTCAGCAGCGAGCACTCAAGGCAGCGCACGGTTGAGTGCCCCCTTTCCTCCCACCACCGGCAACGACATGGAACTCCCGTCGAGGTCTACCGTCAACACCGTGCCCGGCGCCGGCCACAGCGTGAAGTCCTTGTCGCTCGAGAAAATCATGAGGCCGATGCGCTTGCCTGCGGGCACGATCTGGTCGTCGGGCTCGAGGTCGAAGGTCACCGTCACGGGCTGCCCGGGCACCAGCGGTTCGCTCACGCGGAGCGACTTGGCGTTCTGCGGGTCGGCCCAGCCGCGCGTGATGATGCCATTGGGGTCCATCGCGCCGCGGGTGTTGGCGGGCCACGGCAGTTCCACGAGCCACACCGACAGGTTGGCGGCGGCCTTGCTCGACGCCACGCGGATGCTCACCCGCGCGGTGCCGCTCAGATGCACCGGCGCCTTGAGCTCGGGGGTGGCGTACAGGAGGCGGTTTTTCGACGACGCCGCCGTGGCGAGCTGCGCCCCGCTCTGGTTCACGTCGTCGGTGAGCACCTCGCTCCCCTGCCCCGCAACCGGCGCAAAGGCGAGTCCACCCACCTGCGTACCGCCCTTGACCGGGTACAACGACACCAGCGCCGCGTCGGGATGCGGGTACGCGGCGTAGGGCGTGGGGCTCGTGCGGGCCGCGCCCTCGCGCACGACGTACGAACGCGGGTCCCGTTCGACGCCATTGTTCACGCCCAGCAGATAGCGCGTGAACCACCGGTTCATCATGCCAATTGGCGGCTCGCCGCCATGTCCGCCCTGGTGGAAATACATCTGCACCGGCACGCCGTTCGCGCGCACGGCATCGGCCATGAGCGTCGTGTGCGACGGCATCACGTTCCAGTCGTTGAAGCCGTGCGCCGTGAGCATCGCCGCCTTGATCCCCTTGGCCTGCTCGATGTAGTCACGCTTCGTCCAGAAGTCGCTCAGGTCACCCGTGCGACGGTCGAGTCCCTTCCAGATAATGTCGGCGCGCACTTTTTGATGGCACAGCGCGCGCGTTTCCGTACGGCCGCTCTGCACGAAGTCGTAGAGCACGTCGACGTCTTCACCCAGATACCCACCCGGGCTACGCACGAGGCCGTTGGAGCGGTAGTAGCGGTAGTACGAGTTGTTGGGGGACACGGGGATGATCGCCTCGAGCCCCTTCACGCCTGTGGTCGCCACGGCCACCGGCAGGGTGCCGTTGAACGACGTGCCGGTCATGCCGACTTTCCCCGTCGACCAGGTGGCCTTCACTTCGGCGCTGCCGTCAATCGTCGTGAACCCCTTGGCGCGTCCATTGAGCCAGTCAATGACCGCCTTGGGGGCCAGCGACTCGTTCATGCCGCCAATGGTGACGCACCCCTGGCTGAGCCCGGTGCCCGGCGATTCCGAATGCACCACGGCAAAGCCGCGCGGCACCCAGTTGCGCACCTGCGAGTTGGCGATGCGTGTGCGCCCCGGGTTGAAGGGGGCGCCCTTGCCGAGCTTGCGGGTGGGGGCGGTGTCTCCAAGCTCCTGCTTCACGGGCCAGTAGAGCCCTTCGTCCGGATCGGTCCCCGCGAAGTACGGGCTCGTTTCGTACACCACGGGGACCTTGAGGCCGGCGGCCGTCGGGCCCGGCCGGGTGACGTCCACGTGCACCCGATCCCGCTTGCCGTCGGAGTCGGAGTCGAACTCCGTCTCCACCCAGAGTCGCTCCCGGATCCACTGCGTGGTGTCGGCGAAGGCGGGGACCACCTGCGACTGACCATCGGTGATGATGTAGGGCGCGGGGAGGGCAGCGGTGCCAGCAGGGGCCGTCGCGGGTGACGCGGAGGGGCGGCAAGCGGCGAAGACGCCGAGGAGCAAGGCGGCCGGAATGGCGGCGGCGCGCAATGTGGAAGGCATGACGGTGGGGAGGAAGGACGGAGCAAGCGACGTCAACGGGGCTAATCTAACGCGGAACGCGCGCCCGCCTTTATGCGTGGCGCTACTGGCAACATCCCGCTCAGGCGGTGATTTTCTACGGGATATCCCCAAACCGCCCCGATTTCCCCGGGGCCCGTGCCATTTCCTCCCACCCACCCATACGTGCTCGAGCAGTACGCCCTCATCCTCGCGCTTGGCTGCGCCGCGATCGCCATTGTGTACGGCATCGTTTCGGCGCGCTGGATCATTGCCCAGCCTGCCGGCAATGAGCGCATGCAGGAGATCGCCGGCGCCATTCAGGTCGGCGCGGACGCCTATCTCAAGCGTCAATACACCACCATCGCGCTCGTCGGCGCCGTCCTCTTCGTCGCCGTCGGCGCCGGCCTTGGCAGCTGGATGACCGCGATCGGCTTTGCGATCGGCGCGGTGCTTTCCGGTGCGGCCGGTTTCATTGGCATGTTCGTGTCGGTGCGCGCCAACTCGCGCACGGCGCAGGCAGCCACGATCGGTCTCAACGCGGCCCTCAACATCTCCTTCAAGGGCGGCGCCATCACGGGCATGCTCGTCGTCGGCCTCGGCCTGTTGGGCGTCGCCGGCTTCTACATGGTGGTGATCGGCAACAACACCGGAGAGGCCGCCGTGAAGGCGGCGCTCGAGCCGATGATCGGTCTCGCCTTCGGCTCGTCGCTCATCTCCATCTTCGCGCGACTGGGCGGCGGCATCTTCACGAAGGGGGCTGACGTCGGCGCCGACCTCGTCGGCAAAGTCGAAGCGGGCATTCCCGAAGACGATCCGCGTAACCCCGCCGTGATCGCCGACAACGTCGGTGACAACGTCGGCGATTGCGCCGGTATGGCCGCCGACCTGTTCGAGACGTATGCCGTGACCGTGATTGCCGCGATGCTCGTGGCCGGTCTCGGTTTCTCGACGTATGGCAACACCGGTGTCATGTATCCGCTGGTGCTCGGCGCGGTGTCCATTCCCGCCTCCATCATCGGTACGTTCTTCGTGAGCGTGAAGCCGGGCGGCAAGATCATGAACGCGCTCTATCGCGGCCTGATCGTCGCCGGCGTGCTCGCGGCCATCGCATTCTTCTTCGTGACGCAGGCGATGTTCCCGGGTGAACTGGGCACCAACCTGTTCCTCTGCGCGATGATCGGCCTCGGCCTCACCGCCGCGCTCGTGGTGATCACCGAGTACTACACGGCCACGGAATACGGCCCGGTGCGTCAGATCGCCAAGGCGTCCGAGACGGGTCATGGCACGAACGTGATTGCCGGTCTTGCGGTCTCCATGAAGTCGACGGCCGCGCCGGTGCTCGTCGTCGCTGCCGCGATCTACTTCTGCTTCCAGATCGCCGGCCTGTACGGTATCGCGATTGCCGCCACGTCCATGCTCTCCATGGCCGGTGTCATCGTCGCGCTCGACGCGTACGGTCCCATTACGGACAACGCCGGTGGTATCGCCGAGATGAGCCATCTCGGTCCGGAAATCCGCAAGATCACCGACGCGCTCGACGCCGTGGGTAACACCACGAAGGCCGTCACGAAGGGCTACGCTATCGGCTCGGCCGGACTCGCGGCGCTGGTGCTCTTCGCCGATTACAGCAGCAAGCTGGGCGAACATCTGGGCGGGCCGGTGAACTTCTCGATCGACGATCCCAAGGTCGTGATCGGTTTGCTCATTGGCGGCATGATTCCGTATCTGTTCGGTGCGGCGGCCATGCAGGCCGTGGGTCGCGCGGCCGGCGCGGTGGTGCAGGAAGTGCGTCGTCAGTTCCGCGAACTGCCGGGCATCATGAAGGGGACGCAGAAGCCGCAGTACGATCGCGCGGTGGATCTGCTCACCAAGGCCGCCATTCGCGAAATGATTCTCCCGTCGCTGCTGCCCCTGGTGATTCCGATCATCGTGGGGGTGGTGCTCGGTGGCGCGGCGCTCGGCGGCCTGCTCATGGGAACGATCGTGACGGGCCTCTTCGTGGCCATCTCGATGTGCACGGGCGGTGGCGCGTGGGACAACGCCAAGAAGTACATCGAAGAAGGCCACCACGGCGGCAAGGGCAGCGAAGCCCACAAGGCCGCGGTGACCGGCGATACGGTGGGCGATCCGTACAAGGATACGGCGGGTCCGGCCATCAACCCGCTCATCAAGATCATCAACATCGTGGCATTGCTGCTCATTCCGTTGCTCACCAAGGCGTAATTCGTGACATCAACGACAGCAACGTCACCGCGCGGACCAGCACTGGTCCGCGCGGTTGGCGTTTGGGCCCTCGCGGCCAGCATCTTCAACGTCACCGTCGGTGGCGGCATTTTCCGTTTGCCCGCAGGCGCGGCCGCTGCGGCTGGTCCCGCCGCGCCGTTCGTGTATCTCATTTGCGCGGCGGTGATGGGCTTCGTGGTGCTTTGTTTTGCCGAAGCGGGGAGCCGCATCACGCTCACCGGCGGACCGTACGCGTATGTGGAGGCGGTCTTCGGGCGCTACGTCGGCTTTCTGGCTGGCGTGTTGCTTTGGATGCTTGGTACGACGGCCGTAGCCGGTGTGTCATCGGCGTTTGCCGAGGGGCTGGGTGCACTGTTCAACATGCCGTCACTTCGAGTACCGGTTCTGGTCACCATGTTCACCGTGCTGGCGCTGGTGAACATGCGCGGCGTGGAGCAAGGCACGAAGCTGATTGTCGTGGCGTCCATTGCGAAGCTGCTGCCGCTCATCGCGTTCGTCGCGATTGGTGTGTTCTTCATTCAGCCGGAGAATCTCGCGATCACCGAGATGCCGGGACCGTCGAGCCTCGCGCGCGCAGCCATCGTGCTGGTGTTCGCGTTCAGCGGTGTGGAGACGGCGCTCGTGCCCAGCGGTGAAGTGCGCGATCCGGCGCGAACGGTGCCGCGCGCACTCGCCATTGCGATGATCGGCGTCACGCTGCTGTATCTCGCGGTGCACCTTGTGGCCGAAGGATTGCTCGGGGCGTCGCTCGCCACCAGCACGACGGCGCCGCTGGCGTTCGCCGCGGAATCATTCCTCGGTGCGCCCGGTCGCCTGCTGCTGTTGGTGGGTGCGTCGATTTCGATGTTCGGCTATGTAAGCGGCATGACGCTCGCGGTACCACGTGCGCTGTTCCGCTTTGCCGAAGACGGTCTGCTGCCCAAGGTGGTGGGCTCCGTGCATCCGCAGTATCGCACGCCGCACGTGGCGATCGTCATTCAGACGATCCTGGTGTGTGCGCTCGCGGTGTTCAACTCGTTCGAGCAGCTCGCCGTGATTTCCAATCTCGCAGCACTGTTGCTCTACGCCGGTTGTGCGGCGGCCACGTTCATGCTGCGCAAGCGCGGCATCCGTCAGGAGGGCGCGGTGCCGTTCTCGGTGCCAGGTGGGCCGCTGGTCCCGTTCATTACCATTGGCCTCATTGCGTGGTTGCTCACGAGCATCACGCAGGCCGAGTGGACGGTGTTGCTGCTCACGTTGGCGGTGGCGACGGCGTTTTATTTCGTGGCAGCGCGCGCTGGGGCGAAGTCGACGACCTGATTGCACAGAGTTCGTCGTACTCCGTGACCTCCATTCCTTGGATGCCACCGTGAGAGCAGTTCAACTCCCTGACGGATGTGAACAGCTCTCACGGAGGCATCCGAGGTTCGGAGGCCACGGAGAACCACAATGCGAATTGGCGTCAGCTGAAGGCGCGCAATTCCATGCGCGCGTCAGCATCACGCAACAGCTGACAGAGCGCGTCGCGATCGAACTCCACGACCGTGGTGGGGCGCGTGGGCACGCGCACTTCGAGCGTGTGCCAGCCCTCGGCGGTGGCGTGGTTCACACGCAGCTGCGCACCGAGCTCACGGAGCGTTACGATACGCGTGAGCTGCGCCGAGAATGCCGCGGCATCGGTAACGGGCGGCACGTGTCCGGGTTCTTGATGCCGTTCAGGATTGTTTTGCCACTCGAGCGACCACGTGCCGGGAATGGTGGTCTCTTGCGTCCCGGCGGTCATGATCACTTTACCGCGCCACTGGAACTGCGATCGGACCGCACGTGAGCGCGGGCGCGCCGTGACTTCGATGGCGCGTTCCGTTGCCCCCTCGACCGCACGCGCGAGCAATCGCTTGGCGCGCGTCGCCGAACGGGTTGCACCGCGGGCTGGTGCGCTGCCGAGCAGCATCACCAACAATGACGAGAAGAAGCGCGACATGCGCGAAAGATACATGCGTTGCTCTTTCTCCGGCGCGGCCCGTATGTTCCCGCCAACACCGCCACCGCTGAGTCTATGAGCATCCTCGATCGCGACACGTACAACGCGTTCTGCCGCCACACCCACGTGTCGATCGACGGCGCGTCGTTGGGCCCGTTGGCCGGGCTGACGTTCGGCCTCAAGGACCTGTTCGATGTGGCGGGATATCGCACCGGCTTTGGCAGCCCCGATTGGCTGCGCACGCACGAGCCGGCTGTGGAGCATGCTGCGGTGCTGCCGCCGCTGTTGGCCGCCGGGGCTAGCATGGTGGGCAAGACGCACACGGAAGAAATGGCGTTCAGTCTCACCGGCGAGAACGCGCATTACGGCACACCGCGCAACCCGGCTGCGCCAGGGCGCGTGCCGGGAGGCTCGTCGAGCGGTTCGGCGGTCGCGGTCGCGGCAGGGCTCGTGGACTTCGCCATTGGCAGCGACACCGGCGGTTCGGTGCGCGCGCCGGCGAGCTTCTGCGGCATATACGGCATTCGGCCCACCCACGGTCGCATCTCGCTCAAGGGCGCCTGCCCGCTCGCGCCAAGCTTCGACACGGTGGGGTGGTTTGCCCGCGACGCCGCGATGCTGTCGCGGGTGGGTAAGGTCTTGCTGCCGTCAGGCGTGTCGACATCGGACGCGCCGCTACGTGTTCTCGTGGCGACCGATGCGTTTGTACAGGCGACGCCAGAAGGTGCCGCAGCACTCGCCCCGGTTGTCGCGCGTGTCACCGAGATGCTCGGTGGTGCAGAGTCGATCGTACTCGCGCCCGAAGGACTGCCATCGTGGTTCGATGTGTTTCGTGTGCTGCAGTATTACGACATCTGGGAGGCACACCGCGAATGGATTGCGCGTGTGAATCCTACGTTTGGCGCGCAGGTGGCGGCGCGCTTTGCCGCCGTCGCGCAAACCGATCCGCATGAAGTCGCGCAGATGCGCCTTCGTCGCGACGCGATACGCGCGCAGCTCGACGCGTTGCTGGCGGGCAATACGGTGCTGCTCATGCCCACGGCGCCGGATATCGCGCCGCTGCTGCAACTGCCCCCAGCGGAAACCGTAGCGGTACGCGAGCGCGCCTTGGCGCTGTTGTGCGTGGCGGGGCTTGGTGGACTGCCGCAACTCTCGATGCCGCTCGCATCACGCGACGGATGTCCTATTGGCCTGTCGCTGGTGGCTGGGCGCGGGGGGGACGAACGGTTGCTTTCGGTGGCGACTCTTTTGGAAAGCGGTTGGGGGTGACCGCCACTGCGGTTCGGGTTTGAACTGCGACTGCAGTTGTGGACCGCCACGGCAGTTCAGGACTGCCACGGCGGTTGAGGAACACCGCAGTTTGGGTCGGTATGGAAAGACGGCGCCCGGCTTCGCCGGAGCGCCGTCTCTTTGGTGGTTGGACATTGTGGGCGGAGGCCCTCGAGTATTGCCGCGGCCAAGGTCCAACCACCAGAAAGTCGCCCACGGCGCAGCCGGGGGCGACATCCGCAGGAACCCGAACCGCCGTGTTCCTCAACCGCCGTGGCAGTCCTGAACCGCGGTGGCCGTCCACAACCGCAGTAGCGGTTCAAACCCGAACCGCAGGTGCCGTCCAACACCGCAGTTCCAAAAGGAATGCAATCACTCATTCAGTCTCAACAATCGGACCCGGTAGAGGCCCGGTTGCACTGCTGATGCGGCGTCATGGCCAGCATCAGCAGCTGCGCCTAAATCCCAGACGCTGGCGATTAGCCGACCGCCGCCAGTAGGCCCAGCAGCTGGCGACTCACCCGCTCCGGCTTGAGCGGACGCGCCAGCAGTCCCACCAATTGCGCCGGCAACTCACCGCTCCGCGGGACCTGATCGGCGATCAGCACCGCCCGTTCCGCCGCCGGCGACGCGAGTACCGCGCGGTCCTGGTAGTCCACCACCATCAGGTCTGGGGCTTCCTGGCCCAACGACTCGAGGCCGGCGTCGACCGATGACGCTTCGATGACCCGCACCCAGCTGGAGTCCTGCAGGCTGGCCTTGATGGAGCCGCGCACTTTGGCACAGCTCGAGACCACCAAAACCGTCTGCACCGCCTGAGCGACTGCTGCCGCCTCGGCCACCGAGGCCGCGTGCAGCGCCGCGAGCCGCGCAATTTGCGCGCGCATGGTCGCGGCATAATCGGGCGTACCGCGCTTGGGACGGCCATCGCCGGCTGGGGCCGTGTACGATCCCGCAAAGGGCGATGAGCTGCTGTTGACCTGTATCATGGCGTGCACTCCTGAACCACATCGGTGGGGGTGTGGGGAACACCCTCAGAGTACGGCAGCAGGATTGTGACGCGTACCACACAGGTTGCAGATCGATATCACCCAGGTTGCAAGGTTGCCCGCTGGGCGGTATTCGGTTGCGGCGCAGTGGGTTAGGGCGTGGGAAGGGCCACTGCAGTTGGTTTGGTCCGGCGGTCTACCCGCTACGGCACTAGCCCTCAGGAAAAAGAACGTAAGGGAACAGGGGAAAGCGCGGTTTGGTCCACCGAGAACTGCGCTTCCGGTCGTGGTGGACGGCACCGCGCTCTACCCTTCGCCCTTGCGTTCTTTCCCCTGAGGGCTAGTGCCGTAGCCCGTAAACCGCCGGACCAATCCAACCGCAGTTCAAACCGCCTTTCGCGCAGCCACGAACCATATCCCCAGCCCCACCACCACCGTCGCCAGCCCCGACAACGACGCCACCGGGCGCTGCACCAGCGACGTCGTCAGCGCCCACACGCTCAGCGCGACGTACACCAGCGGCGTCACCGGATACCCCCAGGCGTGGTACGGGCGCGGCTCGTCCCGGGCCGTCCGCCGCAACCGCATCATCCCCAGCACCGTCAGCAGCGACATCAGGTTCAACGTGAACCCGGCGTAGAGCATCACCGCCTCGAACGAGTTGGTCAGCAGCAGCACCACGATCAGCGCTCCCTGCGCCAGAATCGCGTTGCGCGGCACCCCGTCGGCGCTGCGCGCCCCCAGCACCCGCCATTGCGGCAGCGACTCCGCCACCGCGTGCGTCACCCGCGAACTGCCAATGACCATCGAACTCACCGACGCCACCAGCACCGCCGCGATGATCCCGCTCATCACCTGCCCGCCCCGCCCGCCGAACATCGCCGTGGCCGACAGCGCCCCCACCTCCACCTTCCCCGCCACCTCGGCCAGCGGCACCGTGCGCAGAAACGCCAGGTTGAGCAGCAGGTACAGCACCGTCACCAACAGCGTGCTCGCCACTACCGACCGCGGAATCGTCCGCTCTGGCTCGACAATCTCGCCAGCGATGTAGCCCGCGGCGTTCCAACCAGTAAAGGCGAACGACACGTACACCAGCGAGACGGCATACGGCGCCGAAAAAATCTCCCGTACGGCCTCGCCATTACCCCACCCCATGGGAAGCGACACCGGGGTCGCATACAGCATCCCCGCCACGATGAACGCGCTCACCAGCAATAGCTGCGTACTCGTAATGGCCACCTGAAAGCGCTTCGCCGCCTTGAGCCCGGCCAGATGTACGCCCACCACCACCACGAGCATCGCCAGTGACGCGACCTGCGGATTCACCGGCACAATGGCCGACAGGTACCGCCCGAACGCCATGCTCGACAGCGCAATCGGCGCCGCAAAGCCCACCGTCATCGACACCCATCCGCCAAGAAATCCGGCCACCGGGTGCCACGCCTTCCCCAAGTACACGAACTCCCCGCCCGAGCGCGGCAACAGGGCACCAAGCTCCGCGTACGCCACCGCCCCGCACAACGCCGTGACGCCACCGACGACCCACAAACTCAGGAGGGCACCACCAGTGTGCAGGTCGAGCGCCTGAAACCCCAGCGACGTAAAAACCCCGGTGCCCACCATGTTGGCGATGAGCACCGAGGTTGCACCGGAAAATCCGAAATGCCGCTGACTCACTTCTTTGTGTCGACCGACCGGAAGAACTCGCGCGCGTCCTTCACACTCTGCTCCGCCGCATCCCACTGCGTGACGTGCGCCGCGTCCTTGTACACGATGAACTTGGCGCCGGGAATGAGCTTCGCGTGCTGCTCGATGAGTTTGGGGCCGAGTTCGTCAAACTCCCCGGTGGTCATGAGCACCTGGCACCTTGATGTTGGGCAAGTCCTTGATGGCGCTGTATCCCCTGAGCGCGCCCACGATCATCGTCTCGTTCTCACCCTGGAAGTAGCGATACTGCTCCGCGCCCATCAGGCGCATCGTCGAGTCCACATCGGCCGCGACCGGATGACGCCACACGTTCTGTGCGTAGAACTCGTCTACCGCAGGCTTTGTACGCCGGCGCTTCGAGATTCTTGTCGACGTTGTATTGCGCGAACGCCTTTTGCGCCGCTGGCGACAACTTGGCGACGGCCGCGTTGATTTCCTTTTCGGCGGCCGCGATGTCGAACGCT
This sequence comes from Gemmatimonas sp., assembly GCA_023910675.1. Classification (GTDB taxonomy): domain Bacteria; phylum Gemmatimonadota; class Gemmatimonadetes; order Gemmatimonadales; family Gemmatimonadaceae; genus Gemmatimonas. The sequence continues at coordinate 103,569 of JAAVWC010000013.1, read as the reverse complement.
TCGCCGCTGAAGAGAATGCCGGCGACATGATCGGGATGCGCCTTGTAGTATTCGATGGCGACAATGGTGCCCCACGAGTTGCCGTTGAGGAACACCTTGTCGTACTTGAGCGCCCGACGCAGCGAGTCGAGCTCCTCGACGTAGCGAGGAATCTTCATGAGCGCCGTGTCGGTCATGCGATCAGACTTGCCGGTGCCCAATTGATCGTAGCGCACCACCGGCCGATCATCGCCCAACGCTTCCATCGACTTCATGTAGAAGCTCCCCATTCCCGGACCACCGTGAATGAGGATCATGGGCGTCCCGGTGCCGGCGCCGCTCACCTTGTACCAGATGCGGCCACCCTGTACCGCGAGCATCGCTTCGCCGGCGCCGAGCGCTGGTGCGGCCGAGCTATCGGCCACCGGCGCAGCGGCGGCAGCAGCCGAGTCGGCGGCAGGCGCCTTGTCGCCGCCGCACGCGGTAAACGCGAACGACGCGACAACGAGCAACGATGTGTGCTTGTACACAGTGACCTTCCGCGTGAATGGTCAGGCCGCGGCCTGAGTAGTCGGACGACGACGATCGAGCATGAATCCAGCACCGGCCAACGCGAGCGCCAAGAGCAACGACACGAGGCTTACCATCTTGCCCGTTGCGTACTCCGGCGAGTCGAAGGTCAGCGTCACCTGCTTGGCACCCGGCGGCAAATCCACGCTGAGCAGCGAATGATCAGCGCGGCGCACCACGCCTGGCTTGCCGTCGACCATCGCGGTCCAATCCTTGTACCAGTTTTCGCTCACCACCAAATGCGACGGCGCGGCTTCGCTGCCGGTCACCGCAATCTCCATGGCGCCGGGCTTCCAGCTCGTCACCTGTGCACTCGCCGTGGGCACGGCAAACGGCTGCGCGGCAGCAGGTGACGCGACTGTGGCGGTGTCATCGAAGATCGCCACGCGATTCACCGGGAAGCGCTCATCGACGAGTGTGCCCACTGCCTGATCTTCCTTGAGCTTCGCCGACATGGGCAACACGCGCGCGTATGCAGGCAACGAGTCACGCTCGTACAACACTGCCGGCGTGCCGAAGGTCGTCGTGATCTTGGGGACCACTTCGTGGAAGCCCGGCACCGGCTGCGCTTCGGGAAGAATGAGATACCGGATGGCCAGCAGGTCGAGCAAGTTGGGCGAGAACAAATTGCGGAAGCCTTCGTTCTTGCCACCCAGCTCGTCGTATCGCTTGAGCTCGAAGCCGTGATACCCCAACGCCGTGGGAATCCGGTACGCCATCATGAGCGACCACCCGTACGCGTTGCCCGCATCGAGTACACGATACGGCGGCTTGACTGCGCGAAGCTTGGTCGTGATGGCATCATCGGCGAACAACTCAGTGGCGCGCGGCGAGAAGGTGTAGAACTCCTTGTTCACGCTCCACAAATCGAGCGCTACCACCGCGGCCAGCAATCCGGTCGCCACAGGGCGCGCCAGCTTCCCACTCGCCGTGAGCCAGAGCACGGCCGTCCCGGCAACGGCAAACAACAACAGTCGCACCGCGCCACTCTGCAGATACGGCGCGTTCGCCACCACCGCTTCGTAGCGCTCGCTAATGGCCATCGACTCCGCGAGCCCCCGCAACGCGCCCACCGCGCCGAGCACCGCGAACAGCATGACCGCACCACTCACCCCAATCAGCGTGCGCATGGGCACCGTGCGCGCAAACACACGCTCGGCGCCAATACCCGCGAGCAGGCTGAAGAAGAACGCCGGCAGGTAAAACACCATGCCCATGGCGCGGATCTTCTTGAGCAGCGGCATGAACTCGTAGAAGGGGCGATAGAACGGCGTATGCCCCGCGAACGACATAAGCAGAAAGAACAGCGCAAAGCCGCCAAGCGTGAACGCGAGTGTGCGCTTGGTCTTGTCACCGAACGCGAACGCCGCCAACACCAACGGCAGGAACCCGACATACTCGGTGTGGAACTTGATGGGATTACTGCCCCAGTAGTGATCGAGCACGCCGTTGAACTGCGGCAGCAGGAACGTGAAGATCTCACTGGGTGGCAGCGCGTAGCTTGTCGCGAATTCCCACCCCTGATCGGGTCCGCCCGACGCGCGCGGCGAGAACGGGATGTACGCGAAGAACGGCATGACCTGCAGCGCCGCAATACCGAGCCCTAACGCGACCGCACCAGCGGCAAGCCCCAGTGTCGGCACGGGCTTGATGCCCGCCGGGCGTTCGGGATCCCAGAACACCAGATACAGTGCCCACAAGCCGAGCGCGAGCAACAGGAAATAGGCCATGTGATAGTGGCCCAGAATGATCAGCGCGACGACAATGGCAAACGCCCCGAACGCCCACGTCTTCTGATGACGGATGGCATTGAGCAAGACCCAGAACGACAACGGCGTGAGCGCTGAGACGAAGAGCTTACCGTCGTGCCCGGGACTCATCTGCGATGCGACGATGCCCGTGAGCTCGTACGCGACACCCGCGACGATGGCCGCGCTCCAACCGAGACCAATCGACCGACCAAGCCGGTACATGAACCATCCGGCCAACACGAAGTGCAGCGCCATCGCATACGTGATCGCCAAATCCACCGGCATCAACCACCGCAGCCACGCCGACGGATAAAAAATGTCGCCGTGCATGGCGCCGATATATGGCAACCCGCCAAACAGGTACGGATTCCATTGCGGAATGCTCCCCGTCTCCTTGAACCACTCGGCGCCGAACAGACGGAACGAGTAGCCGGCGATGAACATGTCGGAGCGGCCGCCGCCGAACATGATCTGTCCGGTGAGCAACGGCCACAGCAGCAGCAGGGCGGCGGCAAGACAGACCGCCAGCGCCCCAAGATGGGCGCTGGCGGTATTGGTAGACGGGGACTGCGTTGATGTCTCAGGCATGGCGAACAATTTACCTGCCCGGTTCCGGCAGGCGTCAGTGGCCGGTGCCTGCCTTGGTGCTGGGCATGATGGGACGATTGGGGACTTCCGGGCCCGCCTTCTTGGTCGGGTACAGCTCGGCCAGCGTGCTCCCGTCGTACAGGCGGCCGTTCTTCATCACGTACCTAACTGAGTTTGTGTTGCGAAGGTCACTCAGTGGGTCTTTCTCGAGAATGACCAGGTCGGCCAGCTTGCCGGCTTCGATGGAGCCGAGGTCGGTGTTGAGCCCGATGGCCGTCGCGCCGATGATCGTCGCCACGCGGAGCGCCTCGTGATTGGTCATGCCGCCGCTGGCCATGGCCCACAGCTCCCAGTGGTATCCGAGCCCCTGGAGCTGGCCGTGGCTGCCAATGCCCAGCCGGCCGCCGGCGCGTAGAATCTTGGTGGCGTCGGCCGCGAGCTGCGGGAACACGTACTCTTCGTCACGGAACCAGCCGCCGGCGGTGCCACCGTTTGGCATGCTCGCCATACGGCGGCGCGTCTTGAGGGCAAGCTCCTCGTACGCCGTAAAGCGCTGCAGCTTGGGATCAGCCCACGGATTCTCCTTCGTGTAGAAGTAGTTCTCCGCCCAGGGCCCGCCGTAGTTCACCAGCAACGTGGGCGTGTACGTCCGCTTGGACCACGCCATGAAGCCCGTCACATCGGTACCGAGCGGCGTGATGCCCATTGAGTGTTCAAGGCCGGGATAGCCGTCGAGCGTTTCCGTGAGATTGAGCTTCACATCGAGCGAGCCTTCAGTGGTCGGCATGAGCTGCTGTTCGCGCGCGGCGGTGATGATCCACTGCCGCACCTGCCGCACACCAGCCACGTACATCTTGATCGTTTTGGTGTCGTAGTAGCTGCTGTAGCGCTTGAGCATGCTGCGTGCATGCTCTTGATCGCGGATATTGTCGGTGTTGAAGACACCGGGGCCCGTGCTGTAGATGCGCGGGCCAACGATCTGCCCGGCCTCCACCATATCCTGATACGTGAGCACGTCGGTCGTTGCCGTCTGCGGATCGCGCGTGGTGGTGACGCCGTACGCGAGATTGGCGAGATACGCCCAGGGTTGCGTTTCGTGAATCGTGTTCCGTTCGGCGCGCAGGTGGGCGTGCGTATCCACGAACCCGGGCACCACCGTCGCACCAGCGAGGTCCATGTCGGTGGCGCCAGCCGGCACTGTCACGGTGCCCGAGGCACCAACCGCGACGATGCGATTGTTCTTCACCACGATGTCGCCCTTCGCGATGATCTCGTCACCCTTCATGGTGACGACCTTCGCGTTGCGCAGCACCACGGTACCAGTGGGCAGGTCGCGCGTGGCGGCGACGAGAATACGTGTTTCCGCCGGCGCATACGGCCGCGGCCGCGCGCTTTCGGCAATCGTACTATCGCGTCGCGCGGCGGCAATCGCGGCGTCACGCGCCGATGCCGCCTCGAGATCGTACACCACGTGCGCATTGCCAATCGACCAGTGCACGCGCTTGCCATCGGCCGACCACGCGGGGAACTGGCCGCCGATGTCGGTGAGCTTGCGCGCCGGGAATGCCGCACTGGCGGGCTCCGCAACGTTCACCGTCGCCTGCGTCCCGCGCGGCGGAATCACCACGGTGTAGAAGTCACCGCCAATCTGCGCGAGCGCCTTGTCACCGTTCGGCGACGCCATCACCACCTGCGCCGGCGGTCCCTGCAGACCCGGCTCCTCGTGATCGCCCTGCAACTCCGACTCGTTGAACGTGTGGTCGTTGTGGCCGTGCCCGTCATCATCACCGGGACCGCCGGTCCCCGCGCCAACCACACGCAGATGCCGCTGTTCATCGGTGCCGTCCCAGCGAATGGAGACGAGCCCGTTGTTGGACGACAGATAAATGCGCGACGTGTCGGTGGTGAAGTGCGGCTTGCTGCGCCCCGACGAGCGCGCAATCATGGTGGCCGCAGCGCCGTCGGTGCCGGTGGGCGCCGCCGCGTACCACACCAGCTGCGACGTACCCGTCACGCCGGTCTGATCGCGACGGCCTTGCGCGGGCGTCTGCAGCGCCACGATGCGCGCGCCATTGGGGGAGAACACCGGCTGCCGTAGCGTGGCCATGCCGCTGCTCACCGGAATAATGCGCGTCGCGCGTCCGGCAACCATCGTGGCCTTGTACAAGCGCCCACCCTGCTCCGTCCACGTGACCCACGCCAGCGACTTGCCATCGGGTGACCACGCCGGTTCGGCTTCGATGGCATTCAGCGTCGACACGCGGCGCGGAGCACTGCCAGGCCAGTCCATCACGTACAGCTTGTCCATCGCCACGAACGCCAACTGCTTGCCATCAGGGCTCGGCACCGCGTCGCGAATCTGTCGCGCGGTGAACGTCGTGCTATCGCTGATGGGATAGGTGAACGCGAGCGCGGGGGCGACCTCCACCTGCGCCTGCACACGGAAGGGAATTTCCTGTTGGCCGCTTCCATCGATGGCCACGCGCCAGATCTTGTTGCCGTAGCTCGCCACCAACTCCTTCGAGTCGGGGGTGAAGCTCATCCCCGGCAGCGCGTCCATGGGCGCGCGCGATTCCATTTCGTCGCGCTGCGTGGGATACGCGAGCCACCGTTCGTCGCCCGTGGCGAGCTCGCGCACGCGCAAGCCGGTCTTGTTTTCGTAGCGCGAGCCGTACACGAGCCACTTGCCATCGGGGCTCAGCGTAGGGCCGCACCGCCGATCCATAGCGCGACGACAGCGGCTCGCGGTCACCCGATTCCCGGTCGTACGACCAGATCTGGTACTGCGGAAATTGCGCGTTGTAGTTCCACGCACCGGTGCGCTGTGTGTAGTACACGAAGCGTCCGTCACTTGTGAATGCCGCGCCGGCCTGCTGCACCGCGGTGCCGGGGGCTGCCGCTGCGGGGGCGGTGTAGAGCGCGACGCCGTTGCCGCCTTGTACGTGATACATCCACAAGGTGGGCAAGCCGCCGCGGAACCCGCCCTTGCTCGCCACGATGTACTTGCCATCGGGCGAATACTCCGGCGACAGGTACACGTTCGTGCGACCGCGCGTCACCTCCTTCACCTCTTTGGTCGCCACGTCGAGCGTGTGCACGTTGTCCGCGCCCTGACGATCGGAGATGAACACGATCGTCTTGCCGTCGGGGCTGAAGCGCGGCTGGGTGTCGTAGGCGAGCCCGCTCGTCAGCTGCGTGGCATCGCCGCCGGCGATCGGCATGAGGTAGAGGTCGCCCAGCATGTCGAACACGAGGGTTTTGCCGTCGGGGCTCACGTCGAGCGAGAGCCACGTGCCTTCGCGGGTGTCGAGCGCGTAACGCCGAGTGGCTTCGAGCGGGAGCGGCCGCGCGGCGGGGCCGCCGGCGCGTGTCGTGGGCGCTTGTGCACCCAAAGGAAGCGCCGCGAGACCGACGGCGAGGAGGGGGAGGGAGCGCAGGCGCACGAGTTCTCCGGAGGGGTGGGCGTACCAGACCCGGCTGATTCTGCGTGCCGGAGCGGGGCGCGGCAAGGAAAACGGCCGACACACAGGCGGCGGTCGCCGCATGTCCTTGTACGGATGCCAGAAAGTGACATAAACTTGCCTCTGCACCTTCCGGGGTGCATTGTCTCCCCCGTCAGTCCCGCTCATGAGCGTTCCGTCCCATCCCTCCGCATTTCGTGGACTTCATGTCGGGCGCTGTTGCCCCACGGCGACAGCAGGGAGGCGTCGAGCCTGTCCCCTTCCTGACCCGTGTCGTTGGATTCTCCCCGTCCGTTCGGACGGGTCCGTGCAGCTGTACGAACGACCCCCAGGAGAGTACGGATGATTGGTTCACAAACGTGGAGTCGGGCAATGTCGGCGTGTGCCGTCGTTGCCAGCCTGCTCGTTACCCCGCTCGGGCCTGAGGGCCCGCTCCACGCCCAGGCCGGTACTGGCACGGTCCGTGGCAAGGTGACGAACACCGCCGGTGCGCCGGTGCCCAACGCGCAGGTCTTCATCGCCGGGACGCAGAACGGCGGGCAGTCGGGCGCCGACGGCACCTTCACCATCACGCGCGTGACGGCCGGAACGGCAACCGTTCGCGTCCGCATGATCGGCTACGAGCCCACGGAGAGGGCCGCCACGGTTACCGGCCAACGGCACGGCCACGGTGGACTTCGTCCTCAAGACGTCGGCGGTCTCCCTCGACCAGGTCGTCGTGACGGGTACCGCCGGTTCGGCACGTAAGCGCGAAGTCGGCAACTCGATCGGCCAGGTATCCACGGCCAATCTTCCGGAAGTCCCGACGAACGTCTCGAACCTGCTCGCCGGCCGCGTGGCGGGTGTGCAGATCTCCGGCGGCACGGGCAACGCCGGGAGCGGCTCCGCCATTCGCTTGCGCGGCGCCACCTCCATTGCCCTCAGCAATCAGCCGCTCATCTATGTGGACGGTGTCCGTACGCGCTCCGACGAGTATCCGCGCAACGGCATCTTCCAGGGCGCCACGCAGCGTGGCGCCAACTCGTACGGCAGCCCGCTCAACGACATCAACCCCGACGACATCGAGCGCATCGAAGTCGTGAAGGGCGCGGCCGCGACCACGCTCTTCGGCACCGATGCCGCGGCAGGCGTCATTCAGATCTTCACGAAGCGCGGCTCGCAGGGCGCGGCCAAGTGGAATACGCAGATCAACTCCGGCTTCCAGCGGTTGCAGAAGTTCGGCACCGACTCGGTGCCGCTGCTCAACATGGATCCGTTCGTGCGTGACGGTGGCCGACTCGGCATGCAGGCGCAGGTGGCCGGTGGCACCAACAACAACGTGCGCTACCTCTTCTCCTTCGGCGCCGACAACAGCGACGGCGTGCTCGAACTCGACAATGAACGCAAGTATCAGCTGCGCGCGAACGTCGATTTCAGCCCCATGAAGAACATGCAGTTCAGCTGGAACACGGCCTACAACAACTCGCTCATCACGCAGACGCCCGCCGGCAATAATGCGCAGGGTGTCACGCTCAACGCGTTCCGCCAGAACCGCAATTACTTCGGCAACGCGAACTCCGACACGATCAAGCTCGTGTACGGTCAGCAGCTCACCAGCAACATCGATCGCCTGCTGCTCGGTGCCACCACGACCTGGACGCCGTTCGAGCGCTTCTCGAGCCGCCTCGTCGTAGGCTTCGACCGCTCGGCGATTGAAAACCGCAACGTGCGTCCGTACGGCTTCCCTGGCGCCGTCCTCGGCATCATTCAGAACCAGGTCTGGTCGAACAAGATCATCAGCCTCGACTGGGCCAACAACTACGAGATCACGAAGGGCGACTTCAAGGCCACGCTCTCCGCCGGCTCGCAGTACGTCAACTCGATGGTGGGTGACGTCGTGGCGTATTCGGAAAACTATCCGGCGCCGACCAACCCCACGGTGGCCTCGGGTTCGCTTCGCAATGCCGACGAAAACCGCCTCAAGAACATCACGGGCGGCGCGTTCAGCCAGGCGCTCTTCGGCTTCAAGGACAAGTACTTCGTTACCGTGGGCGCACGCGTCGACGGCAACAGCGCCTTCGGTGAAGACTTCGGCTTCCAGACCTACCCCAAGGCCAGCGCGTCGTGGGTCGTCTCCGACGAAGGCTTCTGGTCGGAGAAGCTTGGGACGCTCAAGGCACGCGCCGCGTACGGCGCCGCCGGTCGCGCCCCGACGGCCTTTGCCGCCGTACAGACGTGGAACCCGGTGGGCTGGGGCACGGCGCCCGCCGTTCGCCCGCTCAACCTCGGTGACCCGAACCTTGGCCCCGAGCGCACCGTCGAAACCGAACTGGGCTTCGACCAGACGCTCTTCCAGGGTCGCTTCAGCGTCGACTTCACCTGGTTCAAGGCCGTCACGTCAGACGCACTCTTCTTCGTGCGTAACGTGCCGTCGCAGGGCTTCCTCGCCAGCTCGCTCGGCAACGCCGGCAAGATCCAAAAGAGCGGTGTCGAAGCAGCGATCAACGCGACACTGCTCGAGAAGGAGAACCTTGGCATCAAGGTCGGCCTTAACGTCAGCACCAACCAGAGCAAGGTGCTCAGCCTCGGCGGCGCGCCGGAGTTCAGCATCGGCAACTTCGGCTGGGTCATTCCCGGCCAGCCGGCGCCCGTGCTCCGTGGCCGTCTCATCAAGAACGAAGACGAGATTGGAGCGGCGATCGACACGACGGTCAATCACACCTTCGGACCCGCGCAGCCGACCCTTATCCTGTCGCCGATGCTCAACATCACGACGTGGAAGGGCATCAGCATCTCGGCCCGTGGCGAGTATCAGGGCGGCGCGTTCATCAACGAAGACGCGTCCTTCCAGGCGCTCTCGCGCTCGGTGCTCTGGCCCACGTGCACGCGTGCCTATGCGGCCATTGCCGCCGCGCAGCCGCTCACGCCGCGTGAACGCCTCACCTGCGTGCCCGCCAATGCGCGTCAGGACATGTTCATCTTCCCTGCCGACTTCTTCAAGATCCGCGACATCACCGTCACGGTGCCGCTCGGCAAGCTCATCCCGAACACCGCGAGCAGCTCGCTCGTGCTGTCGGCCCAGAACGTCTTCCGCAAGAACATCGGTATGCCACTCTTCGACCCCGAAATGTCGGGTAACGATGGTTTCAACGTGGGTGTCCGGTACATCTCGGAGCATATCCCTGCCCCCGCGTTGTTCCTGACCTCCCTGCGCATCACGTTCTGAGGCCCACGACCATGACGATGAATCTTCGCGCCTTCGCGCGCACGGCTCCCGTCGCGGCTCTGGCGCTGGCAGCCGGCTGCGACTTGAAGGTCACCAACCCCGGCCCCATTCAGGCCACCTTTCTCGACAATACTGCTGCCCTCACCGCCGTTGTGAACGGCGCGGGGCGCGACCTTGGCGAGGCACTCAACTGGACATCCTACACGGGCGCGGCGGTCACCAAGGAGGTGCTCCCCTCCGGATCGACGGCAGCGTTCGGCATTTCGGTGCGTCAGCAGCTTGGCGTGCTGTCGAACGACGACGGCGACGACTGGTGGAACCAGGCGCAACGTGCGCGCTGGACTGCCGAAAGTGGCGTCACACGCATCAAGACCGTACTTGGCACCTCGTCGGCGAGCAGCGCGACATTGGCGCAGGCGCTCGTATGGGTGGGCTACTCCAACCGTCACCTCGCTGAAAACTTCTGCGATGGAATCATTGATGGTGGCCCCAAGCAGCCGTACACCGTATATCTGGAGCGTGCAGAAGCGGCGTTCACGGAAGCCATCACGGTAGCCACCGCGGCGAACAGTGCAGCCATTCGTGATGCCGCCACTGCGGGTCGCGCCTCAGTCCGTTTGCTTCGAGGCAACCTCGCGGGTGCTTCGGCCGATGCCGCACTGTTGCCGAACACGTTCGTGTACCGCATGCCGTACTTCGTGAATACGGTAGACCAGTACAACCGTCTGTACTGGGCGTCGGCCAACCAGCCGTACCGCGCACACACCGTGTGGGGCACGTTCTACGAAAACTATCGCCGCACCACGCGTGATCCGCGCGTGCCGTTCGACTCGAGCCTCACCATCCGCTTTGGTGATGCGGCCGTCACCAGCTTGGGTGGTCAGGTCCGTTGGTACTTCCAGACGAAGTATCCGGTGCGTGAGTCGTCCATCAACCTCACGAGCGGCTGGGAAATGCGTCTCATCGAGGCCGAAGGGTTATTGGTCGGCAACGATATCTCTGGCGCACTCGCCAGGATGAACATTCGCCGTACGGCACTGAGCCTCCCGCTACTCACGGCGACTAACGCCACCGAAGCGTGGGAAGCACTCAAGCGCGAGCGCGGTATCGAGCTCTGGCTTGAAGGACGTCGTATGGGTGACCAGCGTCGTTGGGCGGCGCTCAACCGTCCCGGCGTGTCCGATGACATGACCGGCCGGACACTCTGCTTCCCCATCCCGCTGTCGGAACTGCAGACGAATCCCAATCTGAAGTAAGCGAAACGGCAGGTGCGCAGGGGGCATCACCACCCGGCGCACCTGCCATCTGAATGTCTGCCGTCTGCCGTCTCGGCGCGATCCGTCAGGATCAAACCGACACGGCAGACGGTTTGCTTTTACGCCGCGCGCAGCCGCTTACGCTTACTCTGACGCCCCGAGGTCGACGCCAGTTCAAACGTCGCGACCATCGCATTCAGGGTCTGCGACTGGCCGGCGAGCTCCTCGGAGGCACTCGCCGATTCTTCCGCGTTGGCCGCCACCTGCTGCGTGACCGCGTTCAGCTGCTCCACTGCCGCCGTAATCTGGCTCACGCCATCACGCTGCTGCACACCAGCGTGCGCAATCTCGGCGATGACCGCGGCGACCGTCGTGGAATGCGCATCGATCTGTGCGAGCTGCCCGGTGACCTCGCTGTTGAGCGCGACACCACTGCGCGTGTGCTGCACCGATTCCTCGATGAGCGCGGCCGTTTCGCGCGCCGCGGCGGCACTGCGAATCGCCAGCGCGCGCACTTCTTCTGCGACCACGGCAAAGCCGCGTCCCGCGTCGCCAGCACGCGCGGCTTCGACCGCGGCATTGAGCGCCAGCAAGTTCGTCTGGAACGCAATTTCGTCGATCGTCTTCACGATGCGCGCGGTCTGATCGCTCGAGGTGCGGATCTTTTCCATCGCGTGAGACAGCGCCGTCATCCGGTCGCGGCCGGCTTCCACGAGTTGGCGCGATTCCGTAGCCAGTGTCGTGGCATGTTGCGCATTGTTCGCCATCAGCCCCGCCGACGCCGAGAGCTCCTGCACGCTGCTCGCAATCTCTTCGAGCGATGCGGCCTGCTGCGACGCGCCCTCGGCGAGTGTCTGACTGCCGGCAGCAATCTGATCACCGGCCGACGCCACCTGCTCACTGGCAAGTCGGACTTCCTCGAGCGCGCTCTCCAGCGTCTCTGCCGCGCCATTGATGGACGTGGAGATCTTGGCAAAGTCGCCGGCGTACTGTCCGGTGACGCGCGCCGTCATGCGCCGTTCGGCAAGTTCCCCGAGAACCGCTGACGCCTCTTCGATAGGCCGTACCACGGCATCGAGCACATGGTTCATGCCGGAAAGAAGCTCACGATAGACGCCGTCGAACTTCTCCGCGTTACCGCGCGCCGCCAAACGACCCGCCTGCGCCGCTGCTGCCAACGTGGTGGTCTCTGTGGTGAGTTGCTGCAGCGTCTCACGCAGATGCACGAGCGACTGCCCCAACGTATCGCGCTCCGAACGGATCGAGATTTTTGCCGACATGTCGCCGGCGCTGAGCTGACCCGCCGAAGCAGCAAACTCGCGCTGCGCCGTCAGCATGTGCTGCATTGCAGTGGCGAGGGCGCCGAGTTCATCACGCGTTCGTACCTGGACGTCGCGATCGAGATCGCCCTTGGCCGCCGCGTTGGCGGCGACCGATAGCTCGCGCAGTGTGCTCACGATGGGACGCGTGATCATCACGCCGACGACGACGGCCATGGCCATACCCACCAGCATCATGGCGGTGAGCAGCTGCATCGTATGTTCATAGTCACGCGCTGCCTGCCCCGTGGCTTCGTCCATGAGCGCGAGCTTGGATTCGGTCAGTGTCGACAGCAATCCCTCAATGCTGTCGGCCTGCGCGCGTATCACGGGCAGCTGCGACTTTCCTGTCGCCACATCGCCATTGCGCGCCAGTTGCACGATGGCATCCTGTTTCGGACGCAGTGCGTCAAACTTCTGCTGGAGCTCCGCCGCCATGGCCTTCTGGTTGGGGCGCACGATACGCTCGCGGTAGCGGTCGAACGATACGCGGAACAGCGAATCGTACGTCACGATATCGCGCGCTCGCTTGTCGATGGCGGCCACGTCGTCATCGAGCAGCGCGTTCCGCACAGCGCGCGAGATTTTGAGCAGCTGGACGTTGGCCTCTTTGAGCTGCAGCGATGGCAGCACATGCGCGTCCTGCGTACTGGTCATGAGCCGGTTGACGGCGCGCGTGGCCAGAATGCCGCGCACGCCAACCACCGTCATGATGATCGCCAGCACGCCGAAGCCGATAGCGAGCTTTCGCCCAATGGGCTGATTTGAAAACCACTGCATCGTGAGTTCTCTTGAGAAGGGGCCGTTGATGAATATGCGCCCTCAGCGAGCGCCGATTAGGGACGATTCGGTTCGACACCCAGATTTCTTGAGTGCGTTTCGCCATTTCGGGGGATATGACAAAGGGCTTAAGTCCAAACAGGAAAAAATACAAACGTCTGCCCGACATACTCTTGCAGGATTTCTTTCAAATACCGGAACGACATAGTCTCCAGCGCACGCCAACAACGACCATGTGCCCTTCATTAGGACTATTGGTCAGAACTCGAAATTCAGACCGATCGACGGTAGCAGGCCAATACCAGTGTTCGTGTCGGGCCTACGCAACCGCGGATTCCACTGCGGCGCACTGGTGTTTGCCCGGTTGGTCACGTTCTGCAGGTCCACAAAGGCAATCAGCTGCCGATTCCAGAGCAGGAACCGGCGATCGGCTCTGACATCTGCCGCGAAAAAGACCGACGTGCGCTCCCCGTTGTATTGCGCAAAATCGAGCGTGCCGGCCAATGCGCCGTTGAGCACGAATGGCGTATACGGCAGTCCCGACGCCCCCCGCACGCGGAGCGCCAACTCCCACTTCGCATTCGGGCGCCAGCCGATCACGCCATTGGTCAGCAGCGGCGTGTCGAAGGCTCCGCGGGTCGACGTACCGTCGAGCCCTTCGAACCGTGTCCGGTTGAGACTCGCACTCAGCTGCCCGTACCACGGAGACGCACCAAGTTTTTTCTGCACGAACACTTCGGCGCCGTACGCACTGCCGGTGCCGGTGCTCTGCAGCGGCTCGAGGCCAAACGGAATGTCCGTCGTGACATCATCGAACCCGCTGGGGCTCAGTACCGCCTGCGGTCGAAACACCCGCGCTGGGTAATCCGCGTAGCGCTTGCCGTACACTTCGACCTGCACCTTGAGATCGCTGCCAAGCAGTCGCGTAATCCCGCCAACCAGCTGGTCGGCACGGAATGGTGTGAGACGATTCGCGTTGCCCGCATCACCCACCAGCCAGATGTAGCTCGGCGCCTGCCAGTAACGGCCACCAGCGAGCGACAGCGTGGTCGATGGTGAAAGCTGCGCGCTGACGCTCGCACGAGGCGCCAGACGCACGGCGTTGTTCAGGAAGCCGTACCAGTCGCTTCGCAAACCGCCAGAAACGCGAATACGTGGTTGCCACTGCCATGTGGCTTGCACGTAACTGCCGTTCCGCAGCGCCGTGAAGTTGGTATCGACCTGCAGCGGGCGCGGCGCACCGTTGGCATCACGGCGCGCAAAGCCGGCGAGCGTCGCGTCGTAGCGCAGATCACTCGCGTACTTGAAGATCGTCCCTGTTTCGATTTCCACGCCACGTCCAGCGAGCAGCGTGACATCGGTGCGCAACGAATTCTCCCCTTCGGTGGAGCGGCTGGCAAACACCGGCGCCAGCAGGCTATCGCGCTGCTCAGTGACGTAGCGCGTCCACGTACGTCCCAGCGTAGTTGTCACCACCCCACGCGTCAGCAGGCGCTTCCACGTGAGTCCGCTGAAGTACTGATCCTGCGTAGGGGCCAGCACCTGCGAGTTGTTCACGCGCGCCGAATCCGTCGTGTTGTCGAAGGAGATCGTGCCGCGCGCGGCAATGGTGAGCGCGCTGAACGCGTCGCGCTGCGTGGGGACGCCACGTCGCTTTCACCGTGGCGTCGGTGTAGCTCGGAATGAAGCTCAAGCCGATGGCCTTGAACAACAGATCGAGGTAGCTCTGCCGCACATTCGCGAAGAACGACGCGTTCTTGCCGATGGGTCCCCTCGAGCACTGCGCCCCACCTGCGTCGCGGCCACATTGAGCTCTCCGGCAATGCGCTCGCGATTCCCCTCGCGCAGCGTGAGTGTGGTCGCCGATGACGTGCGATCACCAAGTCGTGCGCCGAACCCGCCCGCCGAGAGCTGTGCACTCTCGATGAACCGGATGTTGATCAGCGAGATGGGACCGCCGGTCGATCCCTGCGAACCGAAGTGATTGATGTTCGGCACTTCGATGTTGTCCACCACGAACAGATTCTCGAACGGCGCGCCGCCGCGCACGACGATATCGTTGCGGGCCGCACTCGTCACCCCGACACCGGGCGCAATCGAAATGGCGCGCAGCACGTCTTCCTGCGCACCGGGCTGCCGGCGCACCTCTTCGGCGTCGTAGCGCTGCGTGGACACGGGCGTCGACGTCGGCATCTGCGCCGGGAACGCTTCGGGACGCACCGTCACGTTCTCCAGTTGAACGCCCACGTCGCGGAGGACCACAAGAACCTCCGCCGGCTTGGCGGGCGATACGGCAATGTCCCCGCGCAACACGGGTGCATATCCCAACCGTCGCACTTCGATCGTTGCAATGCCCACACGCACCCCGCGCAGCACGAAGCGCCCTGCCGAGTCACTCTGTGCACCGGGCGCCTGTCCAACCACGCGTATCGTCGCGCCTACCACCGGCGCCTCGGTGACCGCCGCAATGACACGGCCAGTGATCGCGCCCGTCGCCCCCGTTGTTGCTTCCTGCGCCGCACTGCGCTGCACAGGCAGCCACGACATGAGCACCAGCGTCAGCCAGCAGCGCAGCACCCGAATTCCGCCCACGGAACGCCTCATGCGAAAAAGCCTCACGACGCCGCGAGCGCCGCCTCGATGTCCTTCGCCATCGACTCCGGTGTGGCCGTCGGCGCATAGCGCGCGATCACCTGTCCGTTACGCCCCACGAGGAACTTCGTGAAGTTCCACTTCACGGCCGTCGTCCCCAACACGCCGGGTTCGGCATCACGCATCCACTGCCAGAGTGGATCGGCATGGTCACCGTTGACCTCGAGCTTGGCCGACAACGGAAACGTGACGTCGTACTTCGTGCTGCAAAACGTCGCGATCTCATCGGCATTGCCAGGCTCCTGATGACCGAACTGATTGCACGGGCATCCCACAATGGTGAGGCCGCGATCGCCATAGTTGCGCCACAGCGCTTCGAGCCCCGCGTACTGCGGCGTGAACCCGCACATGCTGGCCACGTTGACGAACAGGACGACGCGCCCTGTCAGCGGCGCGAGTGGCATCGGCGTTCCATCGAGGGCAACCAGCGAAAAATCGGACAGCGTAGGCATGGCTCTGGGAGTGTATGGAGAATGCGAGGTATCGGGTCGCCGTCGCGGCACGTTCAACGCCGTGTCAGTCGCGAAGCATGCGCAACTCGAACACGGCATTGGCGACCTGCGTCCCGTTGATCTGAATGGAAACATGGTGCGCACCCGCGTAATACCGGCGGGTGGTGATCGGCTTGATGGCGTGCCGTTTCGACAACGTGACCGTCGCACCGCCGTCGATGGTGCTCACCCATCCCTTGAACACTTTGGGAGTGGTCCGGCCATCCTGCTTCACATGATGCACGACGTAATCGATTGCCAACCGCTGCTCGTCCGCCGCCGTCGATGTCAACGTCACTGCGAGGTGAACGTATTCGCCAAGCTGGATCGTTCCGGGGCTCACCGTCAGGGCGACCGTACCGGCAAAGGGCGCCCCCGTTCCCCACGCCTGCAGCATGCGTGGATGCCCACGCTTGATCAACGTGCGACTGGCGTGCTTGAGCAACTTCTGTCGCGCCATGGACGCGCCCGGCAGGTGCCGTTCCACCCAGTCCGCAACCAGCTCGGGATGGTCGCGCGCGATATCGTTGAGGTGGTTCGCGACACTGCGCCGTACATACTCGCTCGGGTCGTCGAGCAACGCCGCCAATAACGGCAGCGAGGGCGACGGATCCGCGATGAGCCGCGGGAGCTGCATCCCCCACGGCAGACGCGGGCGCGTGCCTTCGCTCACGAGGCGGCGCACGTGCTCGCTGTCGTCCCGAATCCACTCACGCAGCGTCTCGAACACCAGCGCCTCATGCGCCACCAGAAAGGGGCGAATGGCGAACTCGGCGCTGAACCGCTGCGTGAGCTGACGCAGGCACTCGAGGGCCCGCTCGGGGTGCACGAGCCCCCGACGCGCCACATACTCTCCTGCCGACCAGAGAAACCACCCCGTTAACCCCTCGTCGCTGCGGACCACGATGCCCGTGCCCTGCACAGGGACAGGCGTCAACGCGCGCTCGAGATGATCGGCCGCCGCGAAAAAGTCGGCAGCGAGATGGCGCTCGAGCGCCGAGGCGACGCACATGGCGCGCGCCTTGAGCTCGAGGGCATCGAGCTGCGGAATGACCTCGTCGCAGAACCGCGTCGCGTCGAAGCGGGCGTCGTGACGAGCGAGGTGCGCCGCCGCGACGCGCACCGTCTCGCCATTGATGAAGTTCTTGAAGGGCTCCGCCACCATGCACCTCTCCAGCCCGTTGGGTGTACTTTATCTGCGATCCAACGCCGCGCTCGTTGCGGCCTTTCAATCAGCCTCAGCCCGGCCGTTGCGGCCACCCCATGCGTCTCCGGTTCATTCCCTTGGTTCCCTCTGGCGTCGCGCTCGGACTCCTGGCGCTGTCACCGTCGGCATCGGTCCAGGCTCAGGCAAAGGCCCCCGCAGCCGCCAAGGGACAAGCCGCCGCCGGCACCATCAGCGGCAGCTATGCCGGCACCGCTACCGTCCCGCTGGGCGACAGCACGCTCGTGGTCCCCGTGACATACCAATTCACCGGCACCGCGCCGGCCATTACGGGAATGGCCATCGTGCCGGGCCAGGGCACCGGCGCCATCAGCAACGTCGTCCGCGACGGAAAGAAACTGCGCTTCCGGGTGACCGCCGCCGAGAACCGCATGCTGGAACACGATGGCGTCATTGCTGCCGACGGCTCGATCGAGGGGTTCGTCAATCTCGACAACAAGCCCGTCGCGAAGTTCAAGATTGCCCCCGGCACGCTCCCGGCAACCAAGGCGGCGCCAAAGCCCGCCGGCGCCGTCAAGCCGAAGGGGTCGTAGTCGGCTCGACGCGCAGCAGCTGGAAGGCGGCGTTCGACACGAGGCAGTACGCGGCGAAGTAGTAGAAGCCGGTACCGGCAACCGCCGAGAGATTGGCGGTACCCTTGGCCACCAAGAGCGAAATGAGCATGCCGACGGCAAACACGTCGGCCATGCTCCACTTGCTGATCGTCTGCACCACCCGATACAAACGATACGACCAGGGCGACCGGCGCAGCGCCACAATGGGAATGAGCAGCGCCGCCTTCGTCAGCGGGATCATTACGCTGAAGAGCAGAATGAGGCCGGCGACGAAGTGGTTGCCCGACGCATGCAAGCTGCGAATGGCGCCCAGCACACTGCGCGTTTCGTTGGTGAGTTCACGCTCGCTGCCGAACATCTCGATGGTGGCCCGAATGGTCAGCGCCGGCTCGACCAGCCCGGGCCAGAGCAAGGCGAGTGACACCAACGACAAAGCGAGCGCCAGCAGATTGCGTTTGGACATGCGGAAGGTGACTCGAAAGTTACGCCGCCCGACGCTTGTCGTTCGCGGCTTTGCTGGCCTTGAGCAGACGGTGCACGGTCGTCCCCGTAATCAGCCGCACGCCACGCTGAAACGTAAAGTACTGATACGCCCACTGCACCACGACGCTGAGCCGGTTGCGAATGCCGACGAGATACAGAATGTGCACGAACAGCCAAGTGAGCCACGCAAAGGTGCCGTGCAACTTGGCACCGGCAATCACGGCCACCGCCTTGTGGCGACCGATGGTCGCGAGGTCGCCCTTGTTGATGTACCGGAACGTCTCGCGCGGGCGACCGCTCAGTGTACGCACGATGTTGCGCCCCACCAACGTGCCCATCTGATTTGCCGCCGGAGCAACGGCAGGCACCGGCGTGCCTTCCGTGGTGGCCGTAGCGGCGATATCGCCAGCACAGAACACATCGGGGAAGCCCGGCACGCTGAGGTCGGCGTCCACCTGCACGCGACCGGCACGATCTATGGGCACGCCCAGTTGCTTCGCCAGCGGCGACGCCTGATTGCCTGCGCCCCAGAACACCGTGTGTGCATCAATGCGCTCGCCGTTGGCGACCACGCCTTCGGCGCTGACATCGGTGACGACACAGTTGGTGCGCACCTCGACCCCCAATGCTTCGAGATCGCGCTGCGCCCGTGCCGAGAGCTCTTCGGGGAACGACGGCAGAATGCGCGGACCACCTTCGAGCAACAACACCCGGGCACTGCTGGGATCGATGCGACGGAACTCGCCTTTGAGCGCCTGGTGCGTGATCTCGGGAATCATGCCCGCCAGTTCCACCCCCGTGGGGCCGCCACCCACGATCACGAACGTCAGCAACGCATCGCGCTCACCGGCCGCACTGGCGCGCTCGGCCGCTTCGAACGACAACAGGAACCGGCGACGCATTTCGAGCGCGTCCTCGATGCTCTTGAGCCCCGGCGCATGCTGCTCCCACTCCGGGTGGCCGAAGTACGCGTGGCGGGCGCCCGTGGCCAACACGAGGTAGTCGAAGGACAGCAGCACGGTGCCATTGTCTAGCGAGACCGTCTTCGCCGCCGCATCAATGCGATCGACGTCGGCCATGACCACCGTGGCGTTCGCCTGACTCCGCAGCAGCCAGCGAATGGGCACGCTGATGTCGGACGGGTTGAGCACCGCCGTGGCCACCTGGTAGAGCAGCGGCTGGAACAGGTGGTGATTGGTTCGGTCGAGCAGCGTGATGCGCACCGGCGCATCGGCGAGCTCGCGTGCCGCGGAGATGCCGGCAAAGCCGCCACCGACGATCACGACATGGGGCCGGCTGTCGACGGGGTACATGCCCGTGGTCGCCGTGAGCGACTCACGCACGCGCAGCGGGTGGACGGCGGCGTCAGAGGCAGCGGTTGGCGACGACTCAGAATTGCGATGCGGCATTGGAGTGCTCCGGAAGCTGGTCACCAAGCATACGCTACAAGCTTGTGAAAAGTTTCACAAGAACGAGCGTGGGATCGGCGGGAGCAGGTTTGTGATGCGAGGGAAGGCGGTTGGGACGACCACTGCGGTCGTTCTGGTCCGGCGGTCAACTGGCGCCGGCACTAGCCCTCAGGGGAAAGAAATCAAGGAGACAGGACAAAGCGCGGTATGGTTCACTCACACGGCAACCGCAGTCCCATGTGGACCGAACCGTGCTTTCCCCTTTGTTCTTGCGTTCTTTTTCCCGAGGGCTAGTGCCGACGCGAGTTGACCGCCGGACCAGCCCCCCCGCAGTTAACCCGCCGTCCCCGCCCCCACCGGCGCGCGCCAGAAATACCATTCCCGCGTCGGCGTCCACTGCTCCGCCATCGCGCGCTCCATGCCGTGGATACACTCCGGCACCTCCACCGTGGCCTCACGAAAGTGCCCGTCCAACTCCGCCAGCATCTCGCGCGTCTCGCCCGTCGTCGGCTTCGCGCGCAGGCGCAGCGAGATCTCGTGCCGCACGTTCACATCGGTCCGGAAATCGTGCGACGCCACCTCGTGGCGCTCCACATAGTCCACGATGCGCGCCCACTGCGCCACCAGCACCGGCACCGTGAGTCGCGACAGGTTGGTCGGCGCGGTGTCCTGCGTCACGGCGTCGGCGCGCCTTCCACCCGCGCCAGAAACGCCCGCACCGCGCTCACATACTCCGACGGCTTTTCGCGCATCGCCGAATGGGCCGCGCCCGGAATCACCACCAACGATGCATTCGGCATCGTGCGCCGGAACTCCTCGAGCGTCGTGGGACGCGCTTCGTCGAATTCGCCCGCAATGAACAGCGACGGCTGCGCGATGATGGCCATCTCGGCGGCACGCGTCCACGTGCGCAGCGATCCCGTGCTCTTGAACTCCGTCGGGCCCCACATCTGCTGATAGATCGTGTCGTTCGACGCCACGCCGGCGCAGCGCGGCATATCGGCCACCGGCAATCGACGCACGTGACGCGCATAGAACGAATCCGTCGCCGCCTTGTATGCGGGAGAGTCGAGCGTGCCTTTCTTCTCTTCCGCGTCGAGCACTTCACGAATGGCGACCGGCAGCTCCGCGCGCAGACTATCGGCGTCGGCAATCCATCGCGGTGTGGAAATGAGCGGACTGCTGAACACCACACTCACGACACCCGAGGGCTTGGCGGCCACCATGTATTCCGCGGCCAGCGCCCCGCCCCACGAGTGCCCCAGCAAGTGCAACGTGTCGAGGCGCAACGCCTTGCGGACTGCGGCAAGCTCCTCGACAAAGCGTGGCAGCGTCCACAATGCCGTGTCGGTGGGATGCTCCGAACGCCCCGAGCCCAGCTGATCGTAGAAAATCACCGGCCGGTCTGCCGCCAACGGGGCCAGCACCTCAAAGCGACAGGACGTGCCGCCAGGTCCACCGTGCAACGCCAACAGCGGGATACCGGGACCGTTGCCGATCTTGCGATACCACACCTTGCCCCCCGGCACGTCGATCATCCCCTCTTCCGACACGAGCGTGTCGGCGGTAGCCGACGCCGCGGTCGAATCCGTCGTGGCGGTATCCGCGGACGGCGTGCAAGCGACGAGCGCCGCCGAGAGTGCGGCGCCCAGGGTGTAGCCGATGATCTGTCTCGTCATGGTCTGTCGATGTGCGGGGTGTGGAATCATGCCCCAACCTACTGCGAACCGCTGCGGTCTGCCGCGTTGTCGGGGCCGCGGCTACGCCATAACTTTGCCCCTATGTATTCCGCCTGTCTGTATTGCAATGGGCGCTTTGCCTCCAACGAGATGGTGGAGCAATTCGCGATTGGCCGACGCCTCGCCTTTGACAGCGCGCGCGGCCGGCTTTGGGTCGTGTGCGAAACGTGCGGTCGGTGGAATCTTTCTCCCCTCGACGAACGGTGGGAAGCCATTGACAGCTGCGAGCGGCTCTTCCGCAGCACACCGTTGCGAGCCAGCACCGACCACATTGGCCTCGCCAAACTCCGTGAGGGGCTCGAGCTGGTGCGCATTGGGGCGCCCACCCGTCCGGAGTTTGCGGCGTGGCGATACGGGCGTGAATTCGCCAAACGCCGTCGGCGGATGCACATCATCGGCGCGTCGGCAATCACGGTGGCGTTCGGTTACTTGGGCGCGAAGTACTTCGCACCGGGCATGCTCTCCGCAATCCCGCTCGCCGGAATGCTGCCACCGTGGTGGCAGTACTACTTCTACTATCGGCAGTGGTTGCGCCCCGTGGCCAAGCTCCAACTGCACGACGGCACGCCCTACACGCTGCGCGCCAAGGATGTATCCGAAAGCAAGGTCGAGCCCGACCCCGATGGCGGGCCGTGGCGGCTCGCGCTGCTCCATGGGCGCGGACGTTCGCTGCTGCACGGCAGCGACGCCGAGCAGGTCCTTGGCCGTATCATCACGCACATGAACTTCGAAGGTGGCAAGCAGGACGCCGTCGACACCGCCGCACGCCGTCTCGCCGAGGCCGGCTCTGCATCGGCGTTTCTTTCGCAGCACGCCGCCGCCAACACCGGGCGCGTCATCGGCAACCTTGGCGCCCAAGCTCTCGACGTCCGCCTCGCCATCGAGATGGCGCTCCACGAAGACACCGAACGCGTCGCCCTCGAAGGCGACCTCGCCGCCCTCGAAGCCGCGTGGAAAGACGCCGAACAGATCGCCGCCATTGCCGACCGTCTGCTACTCCCCGAGTGGGTCAGCGATCGCGTGCAGCGCTTTCGGGACCGCTGAGCCGCGCCAGCAGCGGGCCAAGCACGGTGCGCTCCAGATGGTGCGCACCGGCAAACACCACCGACGTCGCAGCCGGTTGCCACGCCTGCAACGACGACAGCATCGCGGCGCGGGTGTCGTCAGAGACGAACTGATCCTGGTCACCCGACACCAGCGTCACATCGGTGTCTTGCAGAGCCGTCGTCATGGCCTGCGCATCGACATCGTGCGCCACGCCGCCAGCCCACGCGACGAACGCGCGCGGACGCACCCGGCCCTGCGCAATCCAGCGCGTCGCGGTGGCGACGCCTTGTGAAAAGGCCAGCACGCCAACCGCGGCATGAGGCGACTGTTGCATGATGTCGGCGTACAACTCGTCGAGCCAGCGCATCGTGTCGTGAATGTCGTCCTCACGTGCTTCGCGGGTCATCCACCCGGCACCAACGCGCTGCAAATGCGCGCCGTCGCTGCGCGGCATGTCGATGTAAAAGCGCGACAGCCCCTCCGGCGCCACGATACAGCAGTCTTCCGGTACCACGCCCTCGAAGTGGCGCAGAAAGCGCGGCACAATCTGTCCGTAGCCGTGCAGCACGAACCACACGCGTTGCGCCTCGGCAGGCCCGGTTCCCAGCACCGCGTAGCGGGCGGTGCGGACCGTCGGTCGCGTGTGAATGCGGATGTCGTCGGGCGAGATGGGCATATGCTCAAATATGTCGCCAGTCACGCCGCGCAGCTGCCTGGCGTACACCGCGAGCAGACCGTGCCCCTTTACGGCTCAGCGCGGACGGCGCCATGGCAGCAACACAAGGAACATGGACAGGAAGCCCACGTTGGAAAGCGCATTCCATTGGAAGCCCAGCGCTATGGAGGCGGCACTATCCACGATGAACCACACCACCGCCCCAATCACGGCCGCGCGCGACACGGCTATGCCTCGCCCCAGCTGGTGCAGCGTGACACCCCACCCGACGGTCAGTGCGCCAAACAGCCCAGCGCCAAATCGCGAGGCGTCGTTCAAGGCCGCATCGGTAGGGAGTGTGCTGTACAACTGGTACAGTGCCCCAAGGGTGTCGGGCATGGCCACGGCCAACAGAACCAGGGCCATGCCAACGCACACCATCAGCCCGCCCACCCACTGCAGGCGTGCAGGCTCATTTACGGGACGAACATTGGCTGACGGACCGACCGCTGAGCGCATACGAACTCCAGACTGAGTGATGGGGCAATCGCGTATGCGAACACCATGAAGGCGAACGCGTCGCAAATCGATTCCCTCCCAGGGAAGCGCGCAGCGCCGAGTTTCGTACTACCCTACCATGGTGATCAAGCGAACTGCTACTCCGATACCGACGCCGTTCGGCGTGACGCTCAAACACTGGCGCACCACGCGTCGGCTAAGCCAACTCGCCCTTGCCAGCAGGGCCGGCACACCGCCGCGCCACGTCTCGTTTCTGGAGACCGGCCGAGCACGTCCATCACAAGACATGGTCCTGCGACTGGCGCATGCACTCGATGTCCCGTTGGCGGAACGCAATCGCATGCTCACCGCCGCGGGTTTTGCGCCGGCCTACGCCGAACGTCCCCTCACCGACGTGGCGCTCGCTGAGGTGCGCTTTGTCCTTGATCGCCTGCTGCACGGCCACGAGCCGTACCCGGCCCTTGTATTGGATGCGTGGTACACAGTCCTTGAGGCGAATGGTGCCGCACAGCAACTCTTGCCGCCGCCTATGCCCGGCGAGCCCGTCGAGCGGCCCAACCTGATCGAGCTGTTACTGGGCCCCTATCAGCAGCTCATCGTAAATTGGCGCGAAGTGCTGCGCGATACACGGCAGCGCATGCAGCATGCAGCCTCGACGCGCACGGGCGATGCACGTTTCCTGGACTTACTGCAGCGGGTCGACAGCGCCGCAGGTCCATTTGAGGCCGGGGCGCATCCCCGTACCGAGTCCCCGGTCCTCCTCACGCAACTGCGCACACCGGAAGGCGTCATCAATACGCTCTCCACCTTTGTCTACTTTGGCAGTGCGCGAGACGTGACGGTGGAAGGCATGCACGTGGAACTCATGTATCCAGCCGACGCCGCCGCAGACCGGTACTTCCGTCGCTAGGCAAACCACCCCTCAGCCCGCAGCTGCGCCCAAATGGTCTGCGCTACCCTGGCCCCGTTGCGCACAAGCTGCGACTCATCGGCCACCACGAGCTGACCATCGACGACCTGAGCGTAGCCCTGCGTGAACACATGGCGCACGCTGTGACCGTTGGCGTAGAGCAGATTGTGCCATGGCTCTGGCCCCGCCGCGCCACTGCCAACCAGCAGACCGCCCACATCAATGCTGCACAGATCGGCCTTGGCCCCTACGGCAAGGCGCCCAAGATCGGGGCGGCGCAATCCATCGGCCACACCATGTGTGGCACCGGACACGGCCTGCATGACGCTCGGCAAAGGGAGTTTGGTACCGGAGAACTGGTTCACCAGGCGCGCCCGCGCACGACCGCAAATCACGGCCAGCTTGAGGTTCTCCACGTAGTCATTGGAGTGGGTATCGATCCCCACATTCGTTGCAACACCAGCAGCCAGTGCCTCAGGATACGGCTGCGAACCACTGGAATTGCCGGCGCCACCGCCCGACGGACAGTGCGCATACACACCACCACGCTGCTGCAGCAGCGACCAGTCGTCGGCCGTAGCCGCCGTCATGTGTGCCCCGAAGAACGGACCATCGAGCGCGCCCAACGATGCCAACCATTGTGCCGGCGAAACACCGTGCAACCGCTGCACCGTACGCACTTCACCACTGCCCTGCGCCAGATGGGTGTGAATGCCGGTCCCGAGCTCCTTCGCCGCGGCAACAACGGCTCGCATCGTCTCCGGCGTGTGCGTGTCCGCCGCGTGCGGCGTCATCATGGGCATGATGAGGCCGTCCTCCGCACCACGAATACTGAGCGCGTACTGTCGATTTGCTTCGATTTCGGCCAGCGTTGCCGAGACACTCTCGGCAAGAACTGCATCGTTACTGCGACGCCAGATGGGAAACAGGCGCGCCGTGCCCGGCACCATGCCGCCGGGAAAGCCGCGCACGTGCCATTGTCGGGCCACACGCACGTAGCTCTGGGCCTGACGCAGACTGAGACTCATCTCCACATGACTGGTGCATCCCGAACGCACCAGTTCCGCGACGTTATAGGCCGTGAGGGCGTCGAGCTGCTCATCGGGGAGCTGCTCCACGATCTCGATGGGCCGCTGGTACGAACGCCCACTCTCGATGAGTCCACGCGTGGGGCTTCCCGAGGCCGCGTGCGTATGCCCGGAAATGAAGCCCGGCAGCAGTAGCTGTCCGCTCGCATTGATGCGTTCCACGTTGCCGCGAAACCGACCCGTGCCAATGGCGACAATCTCGTTACCACGCACCTGCACATAAGCATCGGGCACTACCTCGGCGCGACCGTTGCGCCAGAGCAGCGCGTACGATGCCTCCACCACAAAATCGCGTGACCGAAGCCTGCGGGTTCTCCCTCGCGCAGAGGCCGCCGGCGGCTGCGCCTGCAGAAGTCCCGCGGTGCCCAGCACCGGCACCAGCGCCGCCGCTACCGCATCACGCACAAACCCA
Organism: Gemmatimonas sp.; assembly: GCA_023910675.1. Lineage (GTDB taxonomy): Bacteria > Gemmatimonadota > Gemmatimonadetes > Gemmatimonadales > Gemmatimonadaceae > Gemmatimonas. The sequence continues at coordinate 77,476 of JAAVWC010000013.1, read as the reverse complement.
CGTCGGGAAAGTTCTCGTGCCATAGTCCCCAATCAACGCCAGGCGCCGGCCATGACAAGTATCAAATGCATGAAGTGCCGCCGGGCCAGGGTGCGGATGGACGAGCATCTGGCAGGGGCGCGCAAGCGCCCCGAAGTGGCTCGTCCATCCGTACCCTGGCCCGGCGGCACAACACCAACAAACCGCGTTTACATGGCCGGCGCCTGCAAATCCTGCAACGCCTTCTTGAGCAGATCCGTCTTCTTGCCGTCGCAGCCACGGGCGCCTTCCGCCGCGCTCACCGCCGCTTGCAGTGCCGTATTACGCGCCGCGCCGCTCGCCCTTTCGGCATTGGCAATCTGCGAGCGCAACGTGCTCACCACGCCAGACGCACACTGCTTGCGCTCCAACTGATCGGTATACGCCTTCGCCAGCGCGAAGCTGGGCGGCCACGCGATCTTGGGCTGCCCCTGCGCGTTGAGCTGGTCCCACTTGACCGTCTTCGCGGCGTCGAGCTCGTTCTGCGAAATGAATTCGCTCGGCGTGAGCTCCGCCACATCGAGTCCGCGGGCAATCTCGGAACTCACAATGTGGCCGTTGTACCAGTACACCGACCACGAGCCCGCCATCTCCATGCGGGTGCCGTCGACCGGACCACGATCGAAGCTGGCGATTTCCTTGGGCTTCGCCGCATCGGTCCAGTCGAACACCGAGATACCGCCTTGGTACCACGCCTGCACCATGATGTCGCGCCCCGGAATCGGAACGAGTGACCCGTTGTGCGCCACGCAGTTTTCGTTCGACGTCTGATACGTGGGAATCTTGTAGTAGCTCTTGAACACCATCTTCTTGTTCACGATTTCGAAGATGGCATTGGCCCCCCACTCCGGCTTGTCGAGCGGACGGCACTTGGGCGATCCACCGCCACCCCATTCGTCGCTGAACAGAATCTGCGTGCCATCGTTGTTGAACGTCGCCGAGTGCCAGTACGCAAAGTTGGAGTCCGCCACCGCGTCGAGACGCGTGGGATTTGCCGGATCACTGATGTCGAGCAGCAGTCCGTGCCCCTCGCACGCACCGCCGGCAAGACCGAGCGCGGGATACACCGTGATATCGTGGCACTGCGTGCCTTCGCTGATGGGCGCGTCACCCGTCCCCTTCGGCGGCGGTGCCTTGTCGGCCCCCTGCGCGGCCAGCATACGCTTGACGACAGCGTCGATGACCGGGCGTGCCGCCGCGGTATCCGCGGCATTTGGCGTAGTGGCACCGCGCGCCTTCGCGATACTGTCCACGACGGGCTTGGTCATCTGCGGCGGCAGCACGATCTCCTGCGCCATGATGGGAATGAATGCCGTGAACGCCCCCTTCGCCTTGGCGGCCGCGATCTCTGCGGCATCCGCCGGCGACTCGCCGTGCGACGACGGCGAGCGCAGCCCCGCGAAGATGTTCGCGCGATTCACAATGGCGGCCTGGGACGGATCGGCGAGTGGCACCTTGATGATCTCGATGCGCAGTCGCGACGACGTCGGATCATTACTGGCCGAGGTGCTGCACTGTTCCAATTCCCCCTTGGGACGGATGGCCGACGAACCCGAGACGTAGATGTAGACGTTGTTCTTGTCCTTCGGGTCTTCGAGCACCGTGTGCGTATGCGAGCCGCGGCAGGTCTGCACATTCGCGACCAGCTTCGGTTCGCGAATGTTGCTGATGTCGAAAATGCGCACGCCGCGCAACCGATCCTTGCTCACGGCCTGCGGTGCACCGCCGGGCTTGCAGTCGACACGCCCATTCAGCGCCTCCGCCGACATGAACATCAGATTCTTGTAGACGGAAACGTCGTTCTGCGACGCCGGGCACTCGTAGGCGACCACCAGTTCTGGCTTGGCCGGATTGCTGATGTCCCACACAACAGGCCCGTTGAAGTTGCCCTGAATGACGTAGTTGCCGGTAAACGCGAGGTCCGAGTTCACCTCCCCCAGAAACCCCTTCGGCGACTGTGCCCGCGCGAGTACGCGCATGTTGGACGTGTATTCACCGGCGTCGAACAAACCGGGCTTGAGCGCATTGCGCGGATCGGCCGCCGGTGAGGGCGCAGTGGTGGGCTTGGTAGAGCGAGTGCACGCCGCCAGCGCGCTCAGGGAGAGCGCCACGGCCAACAGGTTGCGCGAGTGGTTCACAGGCATCGGTGTCAGGGAGAGATGCGAAAGGACCGGAGGCGCCCCGTGGGGCGCCGGGATACTCTACTGAACGCCAAGGCCGAGGTGTGCGTATCACCGGGCGAGGGCGCTGGTGGCGCTGGCGGCCTCGTCCTTTCGTCTGTCTGACCTGGCATCAGCGTTGGGCCGTCAGGCAATGCGCCGCCGAGATGAGGATTTGCCCTACGGCACGTGCCCGCTGAACGGCACACGTTGGGGGTAACCGCGTCGGCCTGGCGCGGCCCTCACCGCGGGAGGACCGCGGACCTGCGCGAGGACTCCCGCCATGCGCCTGCTTCCCGTTGCCATCATCGGCGTCGCCCTGCTCACCTGCGCCTCTGCGGCGCACGGTCAAGGCACACAGCCGCCCACCCGCCTCCCAACCGCGCGGGTCATCGGCGATACGACCAACCTGCTCACCGTGCAGAACGACCGCGCGGCCGCCGTCACGATCTTCGTCGAGTCCGGCACCTTCGACCGGCGCATTGGCGTGGTCCCCGCAGGCAAGGTGGGCGTGCTCACCCTCCCCTCGTGGGCGGTGCGAGGAGAACGCTCGGTGCAGGTTTTTGCGAGGGCTGATGGTGAAGGCGCCGATCTGTCGACCCTATCGCTCGCCCTCGGCGGCACCAACCGGTTCGGGATGCTCATTCCGCCCCGCGACGGCCTCGCCGACTGTGACAGCCTCGCCATTTCCCTGTCCAAAGAGGAACTGGCCAGCACCACGCTCACCGTCTTCAACGAGCGGAATCGGCCGGCCACCATCTACGCCGAACAGGGGAACTACTCCGTCCGGCTTGGCGAGGTCGCAGCGGGCTCGCAGGTCAACCTACGTTTCCCACGCGCTGTGGTGGGGAGTGATAACCGCCTGCGCGTCTTTGCCCGACCGGCCGGTGGCATCGACCTGGCGACGCGCTCGCTCCGCGTGACGAAGGGAGAACACCTGGCGTTGCGCATTACCCCCTGAGAGCACGAGACGGCAGCGCCCGTGCTATCGTAGGGCGTGATCGTTTTCCCAGCCGGCGTGCGCCGCCTAGTCCCGACAAAGCGAGCGACAGGAACGCGGCTGAGCGTACTGCTCGCACTGCTGTCGCTCGTGCTGTCGGGCTGCCGGTACATGCGCACGGGAGACCCTGCGGTCCTGCGCCCCACCGCGCCCGGCGAGGTACACCTTGTTGATGTGTGCAAGCGCCAGTGCACCGACTCCGCCGATGTCGTGGCCGCCGGTGTTGACGGCTTTCTGATTATGCCATGGGCCGATACGACGCAGCTCGTCATGACAGCCCCGTCGTTCACCAATCCCACCATCTGGTGGATGACATTCGGCGACTGGCTCCTTGGCACCCGTCCCGACACGGCCCGCATCACGCGGCGTCTGAACGCCATGCCGGCCGCGAACGCCTCGCGGCTCGCGCGCGTGGGCGCCCTGCTCGTCGGCCATGGCCATTACGATCATCTCATGGACGTGCCGCCATTGCTGCCGCGAATGCCCGACGCACGCGTGTTCGGCAGCAGCACCGTGATCAATCTGCTGGCGCCTGTGGCCGCCGCGGAGCCACGACGTGTATCGGTCGATTCGATCGCGGCACGTGATGCGCGGCACGGCGTTACCGCGTACGATGTCGGCCCCGCCTTGCGCGTTCGCGCGATGGCGTGGGAACATGCACCGAACATCGGTGGCCTCACTGTCGCACCCGGTGACCAGCGCACGCCACGTCGTACCCTCCCGCGCACCGTATTCGGCTGGAAGAAGGGCGCGGTGTATGCGTACGCGGTAGACATCCTGCAGCGTGACGGCACGGCGGGACTCCGGCTCTTCTTTCACGATGCCGCAGCCGGCCCGGAGGTGCAGCGGCGCGCGGGCGAGATCGTTGCCGGCCTTCCCAGCACTCGTACGACGGTGGTGATTGCTGTGGCCGCCAACTTTGATCAGCTGCCGCTCTATCCCGACATACTGCTGGCGCATCTTGCGCCCGATCACGTCATCCTTGGTCACTGGGATGATTTCTTCCGCTCCTCAGAAAAACCCGAGCGCGTCGTGCGCGGCATCGATGCCCGCGAACTCGTGCGTCGGCTGGCCCCATACGTGGGCACTCACTGGAACGCGCCACGCGCCGGCGCAATCACGCGTATTCGCTGGTAGCCGCCGTCTTCCCGCCCCGTGCGCAACGCCACACTGCTCGTTCGCGATGGGCGCGTGATTGCGGCCGGTGCAGCCTCGCGCGTACGGATTCCCGCCAACGCCGAGCGTGTATCGCTCGCCGGCAAAGTCATTATGCCGGGGTTGATCAACACGCACGGCCACGCGTCGTCGGTGGCGAACCTCGCCACCTATGCGGCCTACGGCATCACCACGGTCTTTTCGCTCGGCGATGAAACACCCGCGGTCTTTGCGGCGCGGCGTGCACAGCAGTCCACACCACCGTCGCATGCGCGTGTTTTCCTTGGCCGGACCGGTCCTTGCGCCCACCACCGCTGCGGAGGCGCGGCAGCAGGTGGCTGATGTGGTGCCGCGTGGCGTGGACATCGTGAAGATCCGCGTCGACGACAACCTCGGCACTGCCGAGAAGATGTCGCCCGAGGTCTATCGCGCCGTCGTCGACGAAGCACATGCGCGCGGGCAGCGTGTGGCGGTGCACCTGTACTGTTTGGCCGATGCGCGCGCCCTGTTGGCCGCCGGCGCCGACTTCATTGCACACAGCGTGCGCGATAGCCTGGTCGACGCGTCGTTCAGCAAAGCGCTCGCCACCAGCGGTGTGTGCTACACCCCCACGCTCATGCGCGAAGTCTCCACCTTCGTGTACGAGTCGACGCTGGCACTCGCCTCGCCACGCCGTAATGCGCGACGCCGCGACGCACTACGCGGACATCGCCTCGTAGAGCGCGCCGGAGACCACCGGCGCGAGCCGCTCGAGCGCGTACGCCGTCATGAACGTCTTCGCCGCAATCTCGCCGCGAAAGCGTGGGGTGACCACCGGGTTCGTCTTGAGCTGATCCGATCGTTCCTTCCCCAGATACAGGTACGCCAGCCCCGACGTCGCACCGGCGGCGGCGCGCTCACGCAGCTGCTGCACGTCAGAGTGCACCAAGGTAGAACGCGTCCATCACAATGCGCGTCCACTCGTAGCGCATCGGGTCGCGATGGCGCACGGCGCGCAACTCGCGCGTGATTTCCGCCAACGGCATGTTCGCGTGCGCCCGGCCATGACGAATGGCCACCAGCAACTCCGCCTCGAGCTCGACGTCGGTGTTGTCGTCCTGCTCGAGCCCCGCAGGTGAGTCGGTAATGACCAGCTCCGCCATGGTGCCCACCAACGCGGCGCAGCGCGAGAGCATTGTCGGCTCAGCGTTGTCGGCCACGGTGTGGCTGCTCCAGCGCATCCACGCGCGGCCATCGAGCGTCGCAATGGTGTCGCTCACCATATTGAGCGCCGTAACCAGCGACGGATCGTGAAACGCCACACCGCCGGCACGGGGACGCACGTCTTCCGAAGACACCGTCAGCGCGGCGTACAGCTGTCCGTCCTCGTGCCACACCCACGAGCGCTCCACATCGGCCGTAATGGCCCCCAGCCTGCAACACGCCGCCAATCATCGTTTCGAGAAGCGTATGCGTGCTGATCGTCCCGTCGCGGGTGGTGAGCGCAGCGAGGGCCGCATACTCGTGCGCTTCCCATAGGTGGTCCGCCACCGAATCCCCGCGGGCGACGCGCGCCTGGAAGTCGACGAAGGCGTCCCGGTGGGCCTGCGGGGGCCCCAGCACCACCGTGAGATCGGTAAGCAGATACGGCTGATTGGTCGACGACATGTCGCCAAAGCTATCCCGGTCGGTACGCGCTCCCAAGATACCCGGCCTGTACTCAAGGACACCGTGGAGCGTTGTCCCGGTGATTAGACTGCAGGAGCCCTGTCTACCGCCGCGCCAACAGCCATCGTGACCGCTACGCCTGCCACCAGCCGCACCCCCGACGACAGTCCTGCGCGAGGTCTTCGGGTACTGAAGAGTTCCGCCCGGGACAGCGCGAGGTGATTTACCGCGGTGCTGGAGGGTCGCGACTGCATCGCAGCTCATGCCCACGGGCGCCGGCAAGTCGCTCACCTACCAGCTACCGGCGCGGACTGCTGGGCGGCACGGTGCTGGTCATTTCGCCGCTCATCTCGCTCATGAAGGACCAGGTGGATGCGGTGGCCAGCCTCGGCTACAAGGTGGCGGCCATCAATTCCACCCTCGATCCCGACGAACGGCGCGCCCGACTCGACGCCTTCCGCGCCGGCGCCTACGAGCTCGTCTATCTCGCTCCCGAAGCGCTCGACGGCTACCTCGGTGACTTCGTCCAGGGGTGCCCCATCTCCCTGCTGGTCGTCGACGAGGCGCACTGCATCAGCCAGTGGGGACACGATTTCCGCCCGTCGTACCGGCGCCTGCAGGGGCTCAAGCAGCAGCTCGATGTGCCGGTGCTCGCGCTGACCGCCACGGCCACCCGCGAAGTCGCGCGCGACATTCTGCGGCAGTTGGGGATGAAGAAGCCCGCTGGTTTCAAGGGCTCGTTCTTCCGCCCCAACCTCCGCATCGGCCTGCGCAAAAAGGGGCAAGGTGGGAACACGCGCCGCGAAATCCTATCGCTCATTCGGGCCCACGCCGGCGAAAGCGGCATCGTGTATTGCCAGAGCCGCAAAGGCGTCGAGCAGACGACCGAGTTTCTCGTCAGTCAGGGGGTCCGCGCGTTGCCGTATCACGCTGGGCTCGCTGCCGATGAGCGCGCGCGCAATCAGGATGCTTTTCAGCGCGACGATGTCGATGTGGTCGTTGCCACGGTGGCGTTCGGCATGGGCATCGACAAGTCGAATGTGCGCTTCGTCATTCACCGGGACATGCCCAAGGACATCGAATCGTGGTACCAGGAAATCGGTCGCGCCGGACGAGACGGATTGCCCAGCGACTGCGTGATGTTCTATTCGTGGGCCGACGTCATGCTGCACGAGCGATTTCTCGATCGCATCGAAGACGACGCTCTCCGGGCACGTACGCGTGCCGCCACGGTGGCGCTCTTCAACCTCATCGAGCGACCCGGCTGCCGGCACCAGGCGCTGGTGAAGCACTTCGACGAAGTGGCCGACCCGTGCGGCACGTCGTGCGATCACTGCACCGGTCAATCGGTGGAAGCGCGTTTGGAAGAAGCGGCTGATCTCGAACGCGTGGCCATGGCTGGTTGGCGGAAATCGGCAACGACGGCACGCCATACGTCGCGTGCGTCACTCGACGTAAATGACCTGAGTGTCGAAGATCGCGAACTGTTCGATGCGCTGCGGGCGCTGCGTCGTGAACTCGCCGATGAAACCGGCGTCCCGGCGTACATCGTGTTCGGCGATCGCGTGTTGCTCGAGATGGTCGATCGCAAGCCGGAAACACACAGCGCACTGCTGCAGGTCCCCGGTGTGGGTCAGGCCAAGCTCGAACGCTATGGCGATGCGTTCCTCGAGGTCATCGTCAATCATGCCCCGTAATCCATTCGGCAACGCGCCGGCGTGCGCGTGCTCGCCGTCCCCACGTTCACACAGGCTCCTATGGCATCGCATTTCTCCGGCATCGACACCATCATCGTACGTGTTCGCGACATCACCGCCGCGTGCGCGTGGTACGCCGCGCATCTCGGTGGAGAACAGGTGTACGAAGACGACGATCAGCGGCTGGCGGTGATCGAGTTCAGCAGCGGCTCGACCATCACACTCTGGCAGATCGACGACGGCACGGAGTTCGTGGCGTCAGCCACGTACCCCATTCTGGCAACGAACAACGCCAGAGCGGCACATGCGGCGCTGTTGGCGCAAGGCGTCCCGGTGCAGGCGGTGCACGAAACACCCGGCGTGGTCTACTTCCGCTTCACCGACCTCGACGGCAATCCGCTCGAGGCCTGCGAGGTCAAGGACTGACGGGGCGTTATTCGCTGGTGAGTACGCGATCGGCAATGGCGCGCATCTGCTCACGGCGGGCACTCACGCGCACGCCATGTTGTTCACCCGTCATGATACTCGGAACACAGCGCTGGAATGACTTGCTCTTTCTGCACTGGGAGGTCGACGCCGCACGGGTGCAGGCGTCGCTCCCGGCGGGGCTTACCGTCGACACCTTCGGCGGCAAGGCCTACGTGGGGATCGTCCCGTTCTGCATGGAGCGCGTCCGCCCGGCGTTCCTGCCGCCACTGCCATGGCTGTCGCGGTTTCTCGAGCTCAACGTGCGTACCTACGTGCGCGATGCCCATGGCGCGCCCGGGGTGTGGTTCTACTCGCTCGACTGCAACCAACCCATCGGCGTGATGCTCGCGCAGTCGTTCTTCCACCTGCCGTATCGTCACGCGCGCATGACCGCCCGTCGTTCCGATGGGCTCATTCGCTATCGCTGTCAACGGCGTGGCAACACACCGCCTGTTTGGGACTTTGCGTGGAGGGTGCCGAGCGCGTCGTCGCCGTACGCGCCAGCCGGCGCCAATACGCTCAGCGAATTCCTCGTCGAGCGATACGTGCTGTACTGCGCGGACCCGCACGGGGCGCTGTACAAAGGCTGTGTCTCACATACGCCGTACGAGATTGCGGAGCCCACCCTGATCGAGCACACCACGGCACCGGCGGCGCTGGCCGGATTTGTCCTGAGCGGCCCGCCCGTGTCAGTGCTCGCCGCGCGCGCCGTCGACGTGAACATCCATCCGCTCGTCCGGCAACGCTGACGCCCTCAGGCGTCGGCGAGCACCACGTCGGCGGCAGGAGCCGGCTGCTTGCCCACGGCACCAAATCGACGCTCCCGCGCCGCAAAATCCGCGAACACGGCGTCGACGTCCGCCGTGGACAGGTCGGGGAAATGCACATCGAGAAATGCGAGCTCGGCGTACGCGCACTCCCAGAGCAGGAAATCGGAGAGCCGGCGCTCGCCACCGGTACGGATCACCATGTCGACATTCGGGAGGAGCGACTCCGCCGCCGGCGTCTCACCATTCGTGAGTGCCGCGGTAATGGCCGCGCGACTCGAATAATCGATCGCGACGCGCAGATGCATCCGCGTGCCCTGTGCACTGCGCGCTTCGGCGTGCTCGATGGCCGTCACCAAGGCGGGCGGGAGGCGGTCTCGGCGTCCGATGATGGACAGTCGGATACCATGCTTGATGAGCGTGGCCAGCTGCCGGTCGAGGTGCGACGTGAAAAGGTCGAGCAGAAAGCCCACCTCTTCGCGCGGCCGCTTCCAATTGTCGCTCGAGAAGGCGTACAGCGTGAGCTGCTGAACACCCGCGCGCGCACAGTGCGCCACGATCTCGCGCGCCGTATGCGCCCCGCGCACATGGCCCATCCAGCGGGGACGACCACGCTTGCTCGCCCAACGACCGTTGCCGTCCATGATGATCGCAACGTGCCCGGGCACCGTAGCAGTGGCCATTACCATCCTCCAACGCGCCGGATGAGCGCTTCCAGGTGTGTGAGATGATGCTTCAGCATAGGACGACCAGAAAGGGCCAAACGATACTCCGTGAGGGAACTTCGCGTTGGCCTGAGGCGACACAATCTGCCCGGCCATGACCGGGCGGCTACCAGTCCGTCGGCGCGTAGTCCTTCAGAAACTGCCCCCATACATGGTCGCCGGTCGCCACCCCGGCGATGATCGGGTCCACGATGCGCGCGGCCCCATCCACGATATCCAGTGGCGGATGGAAGCGATGGTTCTCCACCTTCCGCGCCGCGATCTCCGCTACGTCTTCGTCCGTGATCCAGCCGGTGTCCACACTGTTCATGTGAATGCCATCCTGCTGATAGTCAGCGGCACTCGTGCGCGTCATCATGTTGAGCGCGGCCTTCGCCATGTTCGTGTGCGGGTGACGCGTCGTCTTGTTGTTGCGATAGAACTGCCCTTCCATCGCCGACACGTTTACGATGTGCTTGTCCCGATTGTCCGTGCGCAGCATGAGCGGCTTGAGACGCGCGTTGATCAGAAACGGCGCGATCGCATTCACCAGCTGCACCTCGAGCAGCTCCACGCTCGGCACTTCGTCCAGCAACAGGCGCCACGAGTTGCGTGTGCGTAGATCGATCTGCTGTAAATCCTGATCGAGCTTTCCGGCGGGAAAGAGCTCGTGCGCCACATCCACATCCTCGGGCAGTAGCGCCACCTGCGACAACGCGGCGGCGTGCGTCAGCCCCACGCGCTCGAGCCCTGACCGATCGCGTACGGCCCCTTCGCCAGACGGCAGCGTGGCGACAGCGCTCGCGGTGCCCTGTTCGGACTCGCGCAGCTGCTCGTAGCCGGTCAGCAGTTGCCGCGCTGATGATGAGAGCGTACTCGCCACCGCGCGCTCCCCTTCCATCATGTGCGCATAGAACGCCGGCGGACGGCGCACCGTCTGACAGGCGTTGTTCACGATGAAATCAAGCCGTGGTTCCGTCTGCAGGAGCTGACGGCAGAACGCCTCCACACTTGGCGTGTGTCGCAAATCGAGCCCGAAGACCTGCAGACGGTGTCCCCACTGCTCGAAGTCCGGCTCGGCGGCGTAGCGCATGGCCGAATCGCGTGGAAAACGCGTCGTCACCAACAGACGCGCACCGCAACGCAGCAGCTTGAGCCCCGCCTGATAGCCGATCTTCACGCGGCCGCCGGTGAGCAGCGCAGTGCGGCCACTCAGGTCCACCAATTCCGTGCGCTTGCGATAATTGAAATCACCGCATGCCTGGCACATCTGATCGTAGAAGTGGTGGATCTTGGTGAACTTCTCCTTGCAGATATAGCAGTGCTGGGGCACGACGGCTTCGGCAATCGGCTCGGGCACTTCCGCGTCGGCCGACTCGCCCACCACCGACGACAGCCCTGCGGCCGGATCGCCGAGCAGATACACGTTCGGCGTCGTGAACACCGGCTTGCGCCGCAAGGCACGAATGCCGGTCTCGTGCAGCACGCTGTCGTCACGCTGTGCCGCCTGCAGCTTTCGCTCACGCGCCGTCGCCTTCACCATGGCGCGGCGAGCACGAACGTCGGGCTGGAAGACGGTCGCCACGGCCTCGTCAAAACAGCGGCGGTCCTGCTCGTCGAGCCGCATGAGCAGCGTGCGGTCACGGATCACCCGCTCCAGCAACTGGGTGGCCTGCCGCAGGGCTCCCCGAAACTCTTCGAGCTCGGCCGCATCCATATCGAGGTCCGACGATGGCCGTCCGGACTGGGTCATGATTTCACCATGTCCAAGGATAATCGGGACCGGGGCCGCCCGGACCTTCCGGCCGCCCCGGATTGCTGGCCGAAGGGGGGCTGAGGCGGTACTGTTGACGCGCGACGTTCCCTTGCTGCGATCCGCCCCTTAGCCCGCCTCCTCATGTACAGCCGTCGAGATTTCATCGCCACCGGCCTGACCGCGCTGGGCGCCGCCTCGCTGGTCGACCCGCGCTATCTCGTACCGGCCCGCGCGGCCAAGAAGCTGCTCATTCTGGGCGGAACGGGGTTCGTAGGGCCGCACAATGTGCGTGAAGCGCTCAAGCGCGGACACGAAGTCACCATCTTCAACCGCGGGAAGAGCGGCAAGGGGATGTTCGGCAAGGATGTCGAGGAGCTCGCGGGTGACCGTGCCTCCGATCTGAGCGCCCTGAAGGGGCGGAAGTGGGATGCCGTCATCGACGAGTCCGCATCACTCGCCAGCGCGCCGGAGTGGGTGAAGCTTTCTGGCGAACTTTTGCGCGACAACGTCGAACAGTACCTGTTCATCTCCACGCGCTCGGTGTACTTCGATCTCAGCAGCGTGCCCATGACGAACGCCGCGCCGGTGCTGACGCTCGAGAACTCCCCCATCGAAGCGGGGAAGCCGCTCAGCTACGGTCACGCGAAGGCCTACGCGGAAAAGGCGCTGCACGAGATCATGCCGGGCCGAGTGACGGTGGTGCGACCGGGGCTCATCGTGGGCCCCGAAGACGACACCGACCGCTTTACCTATTGGCCGGTACGCATCGCGCGCGGCGGTGAAGTGCTCGTGCCGGGCGACGGCAGCGACCACGTGCAGATCATTGACGTGCGTGATCTCATGAAGTTCTGCGTGACCCTCACCGAGAACCGCACGTTCGGCGTCTTCAACGGTGTGGGGCCGCAGGGTGGCCAGCCGTTCCGCGAGTTCGTCTCGCGCATTCAGCAGGGCGTCGGCAGCAACCCCACCTACACCTGGGTAGATGCCGACTTCCTGCGCGCCAACGGTGCCAACCCGTACGGACGCGAACTGCCGGTGTATCAGGTCATGCGTGGACGCACGGCGGGCTTTGCGCGCTTCGACATTACGCCGGAGCTCAAGGCCGGACTCACCGTGCGCCCCATGGAAGACACCGCGCGCGATACGCTGGCGTGGTGGAAGACACTTCCCGCCGACCGTCAGGCGGCCATCAAGACCGGCTTTACGCCCGAGCGGGAACAGGCACTGCTCGCGCTCTGGAAGGCACGCGCCGGCAAGTAACGGTTGGCGTCCGCACTGAGTTCGGCGCCCTGCACTCTCTCACCTTTCCGTGAGCGTAGGGCTGAGTCCCGCGGCAGTCACGGCGGCAACGCACGCTGATTAGGCGAACAACAGGCACACCGGTACCGGCACGGTAGCGGTGTGCAGCGGGGACGACAGGCGGCCACTCGTAGCATTAATCCGAAACGCCACAATGGTGTTGGAGCGCTGGTGTGCCACGAGCAATCCGTTCCCATCGGGCGTAAACGTGAAGTTGCGCGGCCAGTCGCCGCCACTCGCGATGGCTTGTCCCAGTGTTGGACGCCCATCGCTCGGGCTGATATCGAACACCACCACGGTGTTGTCACCACGATTGGAGAGATACACGGCCCCGTTCGTCGGATGCACGTGCAGATCCGCAGGCGCGTTGTTACCCGTCGCGTTTGGCGGACGCGTCGATACTACATGCGTTTGCTGCAACAATCCCGACTGTGCATCGCACGCAAAGACGGCCAACGTGGAGTCCAGCTCGTTCACGCAGTACAACGTGCGTCCGTCGGTACTGAACGCCAGATGCCGCGGCCCGGCGCCGGGCGCCAACGAGACGAATGGCCGTTCGGCGGGCGTGAGCGTTCCTGAGGCCGCATCGAACGCGAACACATGAATGCGGTCGGTGCCTAAGTCGGCAACGTAGGCAAACCGGTTCTCCGCATCGAGCAGAATGCAATGCGTATGCGACGACTCCTGTCGCGCCGCATGCGGCCCGTGTCCGTCGAACGCGATGCTCGCGGTGGCATTGCCGAGCGAGCCGTCCTTGGCAATGGGGAGCATCGCGATACGCCCGCCCACGTAGCCGGCGACCAGCGCATAACGGCCGCTGCGATCGATGTGCACATAACATGGCGCACCGCCACGCGACGAGCGCATGGGCGGGACCGCCGTCAATGTGCCCGTCGCCGCATCATGCCGGAACGCCGACACCGCGCCAGACGCGTTCCCCTCGAAGGCTAGGAGTTCATTGACCGCGATCAACACCCGGTGATTTGGCGTGAAGGCGAGGTACGACGGATCTGCCGTCTCCGCGGCCAACGTCATCGCACCAAACGCCAACGTGCGGGCGTTGACTGTCGTGCGGTAGATCCCTGTGCTCGTGCCGCTCTTGGTGTCGGTGCCCACGAACAACGACCACTCCGATTCGCTGCCGTCGACACGCGTTGCGACCGAGTCCGGCACGGTTTCCTGCGTCCGATCGACGCAGGCGACCGCAGCAATCGCGCTGACCGCGAGGAAGCCCCGTCGCGTGTACAATTCACCGGTATCGCGACCCGTGGCCTCAGTACCCAATCGCCAGCCCATCCTTGCGTGGGTCACTGCCCGCTGCAAAGCCCTTGGGCAACCGGATGATCGCCTGCGCTCCGCCAAAGGCAATCGTCGGCTGCTCGATGAGCACGTGCCCCATGGCCTGAAGCGCCGTCCGCACACCATCCCCAATGGGCGGCTCGAGCGCCACCCGCAGTCCGTCGTAGTGACGGAAGCGCGCCGCGTCGATCGACGCCTGCACATCCATGCCGAACACCAGGTGATTGAGCAGGAACTGCACATGCCCCTGCGCCTGCACACCACCACCCATGAGCCCGAAGCTCATGTACGCCTGCTCGCGCCCACTCTCCGTCTTGGTCACAAAGCCGGGGATGAGCGTGTGGAACGGACGCTTCCCTGGAGCCACCGTATTGGGGAGCCCGGGCGTAAGCGTAAAGCCCGCACCGCGGTTGTGCAGCACGAATCCAGTGCCCGGCACCACGACCCCCGACCCGAAATAGTCGTACACGGAATTGATGAACGACACCATGTTCCCGTCGGCATCAGCCGTCGTCAAATACACGGTCTCGCTCTTCGTCCGCGCCGGCCCCGGATCGAGGCGCTCCTGCGCCTTCTTCGCGTCCATGTGACTGCGTCGTTCCGCAATGAATTCGTCGGTGAGCATCACCGACGCCGGCATCACCAGATGCGCCGCATCGCCCACGAAGCGGTCGAGATCGGCATACGCCAGCTTTTTCGCTTCGATGAGATGGTGCAGGTACGCCGGAGAATTGTGTCCCATCGCCTTGAGATCGTACGGCTCGAGAATGCGCAGCATCTCGAGTGCGGCCACGCCCTGATTGTTGGTCGGTGCGCGTCCGCCCGGCAAATACGTAGCCGTCGCCGAGTCCTTTTGCAAGAAGCTCGTTTCGTTGGCCCACTGCTGCGCAATGATGGGCGATACCGGGAAGCCGCTACGCGCGTAGCCAATAGCCGGCTGCAACACCTGCTTCAACGTGCGCTTCCCGTACGTGCGCACGAGCTTGTCCCACCCGGCCAGCGCGCCAGGGACCGTAACCGACATCGCCCCCTGCTGCGATCCCGGGCGGAAACCACGGGACTGCAACAACTCGCGCGTCATGAGCGAACCCGCGCGGCCACTCGCGTTGATGGCAATCAGCTTCTGTTCCTTTGCCAACCAGACAATGGCGAACATATCGCCGCCACTACCCGTCATGTGCGGCTCCGTCACCCCCAACACCGCCGACGCCGCGACGGCCGCATCAATGGCATTGCCTCCCTGACGCAGCACCTCCAGCCCCGCCGCCGATGCCAATGGCTGACTCGTCGCCACCATACCACTCGGCGCGTAAACCGCCGATCGCCCGGCCATCGTGCTCGGGCGCTGCCCCTGCAGGGCCCCAGAGAACAGGGTGGCGGCGCTGACCGCCGCACAGAGCAGAACAGCACTTCGACAATGGCGCATGACAGTTGGGTGAGGAGGGATCCACGCACAGACAACGCACTCGCACCAAAGATACACGGTACCGTACCTCTGCCCAGCAGCGGCGCGGCCGCAAGACAGCCGACCTCGGACCGCAACTTGCCATGGTGCATCTATACCCACGCACCGCAGCACACACACCCGCTCAACCACAGGAACCAACCATGCACGCCACGGCGGCGTTGCCAGAAGCCGCCGCCCGCGCCAACAGTACACGGAACGGGGACACACTCCTTATTGCCCTCGAGGGCAACTGGCGCCTCGGTCAGACGCCGCCCGCCATAGACGCACTGCTGGCCTCGCAGAGCTCGCCAGCGGAACCGCTGCGTGACGTCGCGTTCGACAGCAGCAAGCTCGGCGCGTGGGATAGCAGCCTGCTGCTCTTTCTCGTGCGCTGCGAGGCCGTGTGCGCAGCACAGCACGTGACGCTGCGCGATGACGGGCTTCCCACGCAGCTGCCGCGCCTCCTCGCCCTTGCCCGCGCCGTGCCGGAGCGTGCCCAGCCGCACCTCGCGGTGACGCCGAATCCAGTTACTCGGCTCGGCATTGCCGCCGTTCACGGTTGGGACGCAACCCGAGCTTCCATCACGTTCCTGGGTGACGTGATGCTTGCCTTGTTTGGAGTCGTCACGCGCCGTGTCCCCGTTCGCTGGCGCGACTTCTGGGTCGTCGTGCAACGCAACAGCTCGGGCGCACTCCCCATCGTGACACTCATTGCCCTGTTGGTCGGCATCATCATCGCCTTCCTGGGCGTGGTCGTCCTCCAGCGTTTCGGCGCCGGGTACTTCGTGTCGTACCTCGCGGGCTTTGGCATGTTGCGGGAAATGGGCGCACTCATGACTGGCATCATCATGGCGGGACGCACAGGCGCGGCCTTCGCCGCCGAACTGGGGAGCATGAAGATCACGGAAGAGATCGATGCCTTCACCACCTTTGGGATCTCACCCATTGAGTACCTGGTCCTTCCACGCGTACTCGGGCTGTTCTTCATGATGCCGCTGCTCACGATCTACGCCGACGCGATTGGCATACTGGGAGGCATGCTCGTTTCGGCACTCATGCTCGACCTGTCGTTCAAGCAGTTCTTCACTGGACTGCTCGCGGCCGTGACCATCGGCGACGCGCTGCTGGGTGTGTGCAAGGGCGTCGTGTTCGGCTTCATCATTGGGGTGTCCGGCTGCATGAAGGGGCTGCAAGCGGGCTCGAATGCGAGCGCGGTAGGTCAGGCCGCCACGTCGGCGGTCGTACTGGGCATCACGCTCATCATTTCGGCCAATGCGGTCATCGATTGGCTGGCCGCGTTGCTCAACATATGAGTCTGGTTCAGGCGGGGGCGCAGACGCCGGCGATCGAGGTCCGTAACCTCACCATGCTGTACGACGAGCGTGTCATCATGAGCGACCTGACCTTCAGCGTGACCCGCGGGGAGATCTTCGTCCTCATGGGCGGCAGCGGCAGCGGCAAGAGCACCTTGCTCAAGCACTTGATCGGGCTCAAGGCACCAGCCAGCGGGACGATTCTATTCGATGGGGCGCCGTTCACCCGCGACAACGACGCCATGCACCAACGTGTCCTTCGGCGCATCGGTGTGATGTACCAGAACGGCGCGTTGTGGAGTGGCCTGACACTCGAGGAGAACGTGGCGCTCCCGCTCGAAGAATTCACGGAGCTGCCTGCCGCCTCCATTGCGGAGGTCGTCGCGCTGAAACTGGCGCTCGTCGGACTGCATGGGTTCGAAGGGTTCTACCCCTCGGAGATCAGCGGCGGGATGCGAAAGCGCGCAGCACTGGCACGCGCCATTGCCCTCGACCCCGATGTGCTCTTCTTCGACGAGCCGTCATCCGGACTCGATCCCATCAGCGCCAGTCGGCTCGACGATCTCATTCTCGAGCTTAAGGCCAGTTTCGGCACGACCATCGTCGTGGTGACACATGATCTCGCCAGCATTTTTCGTATTGCGGATCGTGCACTGTTCCTCGATATCGACACCAAAACCATGACCGCGCTTGGCGCACCGGCGGCGCTCCGCGATCACCCGCCCAGTGCCGAAGTGCACCGTTTCCTCACGCGCAGTAGCGGAGGATCGCCATGAGTGTTCGCGCGAACCCGACCGCCATCGGCTTCTTTCTTTTGGGGGCGCTGGTGATCGCCGTCGTCGGCACCGCCGTCCTTGCATCGGCCACATGGTTCCAAGAACGGACGACATTCATCAGCTACTTCTCCGAGTCGGTGAACGGCCTTGAGAACGGCGCACCGGTGAAGTTTCAGGGGGTACCGGTCGGCACCGTGACGGCCATCAACATCCAGATCGATCAGCGCGACGAGTCCTTTCAGGTACCCGTCGAGTTCGAGATCGACGTCGCGCGCCTGACCACGCCGCGCGGCACCTACGTCGACATCGGCGACACCGTCGTGCTGCGCGAGCAGATCGCGAAGGGCCTTCGCGCGCAGCTGCAGATGGAGAGCTTCGTGACCGGCGTGCTGTACCTCGAACTGAGCTACCGCTCGGATTCCACGCCGCCGCAACTCGAAGCGCGCGCCACACCATGGCCGGAGATCGCCACCACGCCTTCGCTCATGGCGGCGATCGGTGGCGGCGCCGGCAGCCTGCTGTCGGAGATGATCAAGATCCTCAACCGGGTAAACGGGTTGCTGGCCGAAGTGAACATGCGGGAGATCAACGTGGCCGTGGTGAAATCCGCGCAAGCGGTGGAGAAGCTGGTCAGCACGCCGGAGATGCAGGCCACCCTGCGGCAACTTCCCGCGACCACCGCGCAGCTGAACAGGACGCTCGCAGAAACCGAACGACTCGCGACGCGCGCCAGCGGCGCCATCGATCCGCTGCAACAACAAATGACCGGCGTCACCACCGAAGCGCTGGCGTCGATGCAAGCACTGCGAAAGACCCTGGAGGAAACACACGGCCTACTCTCGGCAGACACCGGTCCGGGATACGCGCTGACCGGGGCCCTCACGAGCCTGCGCGATGCGGCCGATGCGCTCCGCGTGCTCATTGCATCACTCGAGCAAAACCCTGACATGCTGCTTCGCGGCAAGAGACCGCCCCGTAAATGACTCACTCACGGATTGTCCACGTGGCGGCGCGACCGCTGCACGGCGTGCTGCTGGCACTTCCCCTCGCCATGGGGTGCTTCCGGCTCGCCCGCGAGGCATCGCCATTGCGGCAGTATGTGCTGGGTGGTCTTGTGCCAGACAGCGGCAGCGCCATGCGCGGCGGACTCGCTGTAGCTTTTCGGCGCATCGACATCGCCTCGTATCTCGTGGTCCCGTCGGTCCTCGTGCGACGCGGCACCAACGAGATTGCCGTGTCAGAGTACCACCGGTGGGGTGAAGATGTTGGTGAGGCCATCAACCGGGTGGTAGCGGGGAACCTTACCGGACGTCCACCGGTGCGCACCGCAGACATTGCGCCGTGGGCAACACGCACGCGACACGATTACCTCGTGCAGCTGCACATTGCGCGCTTCGAAGGCGTCACCGACTCTACCACGGCGCCGAGTGCGACCGAGGGGCCGGTTCACGTGAAGGCCACGTGGGACATCATCCGTCCAAGCGATGGCCTGATCCTCATCCGCGGCAGCAGTGACGACCGCAGCGGGACCTGGCGGATTGGCGACTACGCCACGCTCGTGAGCAGCCTGGACACAGCGCTCCTGCAACTCGCGCGCGACATAGGCGGCTGCCTTGCGCGTTTCCGCAACGATTCCACGCCACCCGCCACCTGCACGACGGTCACCACCGCCAAACACACGGAGCGCACCAGCACCCGATGACCGCGTCGTAAAGCGCCCTGGAAGCTTAGAACGGCGCGGGACGCGAGAGCTGTATGGACACGCCAGTCACCGGATGCGTAAAGGCCACGGACTCCGCATGCAGGAGCAGCCGTTCGCCGTGCTCGGGTGCCTCCCGACCGTAAAGGCGATCGCCCACAATGGGCGCATCGAGGCCAAGCGGATGCGACGCATGAACACGCAGCTGATGCGTACGCCCGGTGAGCGGCACCAAGGCCAGCTTGGTGCGGTCGTTGCCTCGCTCAAGCACGGCCCACTCGGTCATCGCCGACTTGCCGTGGACCGGATCGTGAATCTGCCGTGGCCGGTCCTCCACATCCATGCGAATGGGAAGGTCGACTACGCCGCGTTCACCAATCAGCACACCGTCTAGCCACGCCACATAACGCTTGGCGATGGCACGCTGTGAGAAAAGCCGCTGCAGCGCCGAGAACGTCTGCGGATCTTTCGCGGCAATCAGGAGTCCCGACGTATCGAGATCAAGGCGATGCACCACCAGTTGCCCAGTCGCCTCCGGATAGCGCGCCCGCAATCGATTGGACACACAATCCTTTTGGCTCAGCCCGGGCACCGACAACATCCCCGACGGCTTGTCGACGACCACGACGTGCGCGTCCTCGTAGACGACGGTGGGTTCGTGCGGCGCCAGCGCGGCCGAGCCGTACTGCGGCGGGGGATCGGCGGGGAGCCCGCTCAGCATGTGCGCGAGAAGAGGTGGACACTTCCCCTGACACGCCGCATAGAACGACCCCGATCGCCGGTCGCCCGAGCGCGGCGGCGCGCCCCACCAGAAACTCGGCAAGCGCGAGCGGGCGCAGTCCCTTCGCATACGCTTCGGCCAACAGCTTGGGCGCGGCACAATCACCGGCGCCGGCTGGCGGCTGCGCGGGAGCAAACAACTCGTGAAGCGCACGCACTTCACCGCGCGCGTTGGCAAAGGAATACGTGCCCTGAATGGCCGGCAGCAGCTCACGCGACATCGCCGTGCGCGCCGCATCGTGGGAGAGCGCCGCCAACGCGGCTTCACCAGGAATCCAAATCACATCGCGTGCCCGCGCGTCGAACGTGGGCGGCGCCCACCCCGCGATAGTCCACTGCCCCTTCAGCATCCCGGAGAAGGCGCGCAGGTACCCCAGCGAACCATCGCTCGCCGCAACGACGAGCACCCCGAACATCTTGCCGCCGCCAACCTGCCCCAGCTCCCACGCGTCCCCAAGCCCCGCGTCGAGCAACGTCATCGTCTCCGCGGCCGCGCGTCGCGCGAGCGGATGGATGGCGGCGCGATCGAAGGGACTGGGAAAACGCGCGGGAGCCTCGGCAGGCTCTACAATCGTCGAAAAGGGAATCACCCCTTCAGTGTAACCCTGCGACGGCGATTTCACGCGGATGATGGTCACGTCCGCCGTCGGCGTGGAACGCGGGCGAGTCCGGTGCGCCTCGTCAGCGGGAATGCATCCGCGCAGGTCACACCGGGGAGCAGCTGGACGCGCATCGAAATCCCCATCGCGACGAACGGCACGCTGCGAGTCGACGAGAGTTACTACGTCGTCGGCAGGCGGGTTCCGTAATGCTGATCGCTACGGCCTTATACTGGCGTATCGGGACGGAGACGTCGGCCGACAGCCAGGCCGAGCCATGCCATGGGGTGATACGCCACCAGCAGGTCGAGGGCAATGAACCAGTTGGGAGCGGGGATCATCTTCGCCGCTACGATTCCGCCTGCCAGAAAGACAAACCCGATGATGTATGCCAGTCGTGTGCGGTACGCCGTCGCGATGATGACGGCGACGGTGGCACCCACGAATGTTCCCAGCGCATGCGCGAGGAACGGCATGGCGAAGTGCTTCGGCTCCAGACGGGACATGGCCGCGGTGAGCCCTTCCACCGTTGTCATGTCCGCGCCGGTGGGCGGCGGGACGAGCGACGGCCCCACGGCGACGATTGCGCCGTTGACGAGCGACCCCACCACAAAGCCTGCGACCCCAGCCGTGATCGCACGCATGGCTTTACTCATGCCATCCTCCAGCCGGATTGGGAGCACCGCAGGACAGACCTGCCGTTTGACGAACCCAATGATACGCGCCAACTACTGGAGCCGGAAGAGATAGCTCACCTTGGCGAAAAACAGATCGGCCGATCGCCGCAGCGTACGCGGGCCGATCGGTTCGTCGGCGCGGAGCTGATCACCATACCCGAAATACACGACGGTCCCGGGCGACGGGAGGTACGAGAACAGCACGTCAAGTCGCGCGCGGGTCCGTCGGAATGCTTCCGCGCGGCGCAGTGACCCGTCGCGCTGCCGGAGATACACCGGAAGCTCTGTCCGTGAATCGTCTCGAAGGGAATCCTGCTCGACGACGGAATGCTCGCCAATGACGCGCACGAAGACTTGGCGATTCAGCTGATACTCCGCGCGCACACGCGGCGTATTGCGCGACAGCACCATGGAGCCGTCGGTTCTGCGCCGGAACGTTTCGTACGCCCATGTACCCGAGACACGCAGCTGCTCCGTAGGACGCAGCGTGAGTGACTGATTCAGGAAGAGAATGTCGGCGGAACTCCATTCCTGAAAATTCTCGTCTTTCCCCCAGATCACGACGGTATTGGCACTGAACCGCTTGAACTCCGGCGTGCCGATGGACACCAGCCAATCGAGATTCGGCAGCCGCTTCGTCCCCGTGTAGGGGAGTGTGTCCACTCGGCCTCCCGTCGCGGGCCGCTGCAGCACGTAGTTCGCATACAGCCCCGTATCAAAGCCGAATTCCTCGCGGAAGATCTGCGTGCCCACCTGCCAGCCACCGCGCAAGCGCATGTTGTTTCGCAAATGCAGCTGCACATCCTGCGCCGCGCGCCGGTTCACATAGTCGGCATACTGATACCGGCCGTTGAGATAGATCTCCGGACTCGTCAGCTCGACGAGCGCCCCTTTCTTTCCGAACCGGTTCCACCGGTGCGTCGCGCTCATGTTGGCCACGCCGGGGCGCGGAATGAACCCGCTCTGCGCGTCGAAAGTGTTGGAGATCCCAACGAACGTATAGCGCGCGTAGAATGCCCGCCCGTTGCGTACCGCCGAGACATCCCACAGCGGGGCCGCCGTCGTGGCGCCAGCGGTGCGTGTCATGCTGCGCGCGAGCTGCGCCTGCACGCTGTACACGCCGCGTACCAGTCGCCCATCGACACCCACGACGCGATTCCACGCGCGTCCTTCGCTGCGATCCGTGTACACCATGCCGATCCGGCTCTGCGCGCCGAGGTCACGCTGAAGACGGACGATGCTGAACAGCGGAGCATCGCGTCCGGACACGGAGGCCTCCTTGCTGTCGATCGCCGACAGCACGCCAATGTCGAAACCGCGCTGCTTGCCGGTGAGCTTCGTCGCGACGATCGGCTGCGCGATACGGCGTGTGTAGATCAGCCGATTGGGCACCGTGAACTGTTCCTGACTCTCAAGGAAGAACGGACGACGTTCCGGAAAGAACACCGCATTGCGCGGATCTGGCGCGAACTGCGTGGCGTCCGCTTCAACCTGCGAAAAATCTGGATTGGCGGTGCCGGAGAGCGTGAGGTTACTCGTGATCCCCCACCGGGCACTGCCGCCAACCTCCGGTCGCTGCGTCGCATAACGCCAGCTGCCGGCGGATGGCCCCGGCGCCCCGCTCGCGGTCGAGGTGACCGTCGGAATGAGGTCGACCGTGACCCCGCGCTGCAAGTCGCGCAGGCCGTTCAGCGTCCCCGATTGCGCCAAAAAACTGGACCCGGCGCGCGTCGTCGCGGTCCATGTCTGCTCGTGCCCACTCACCTGCACGGTGCGCACGACATTCAGCTGCCAGGTGTGCACGTCCGCATTGCGATAGCGCAGACTCTTGAACGGGATGACGATCTCCACGTCAAATCCGGCCGCGGTCAGTCGACCCTTCGACTGCCACACGTAGTCCGGCGCCAAGTCCACCGCTTCACGAGACTTGCTCGTGCCGCCGGCAAGGCCACCTCCCGTGACCGCACCGGTTTCCGTGAGCACGCCATCACTCTGGATGCCAAACGGATTCACCGCGAACACGAGCGCCTGCCGACTGTCGTTGTACGTGCCCAGAAATAGCTGCACGTTGTCGTCCTGCGTAATGCGGTCGCGGTCGGCGAGTGTGGCGCGCACCGTCCCCGGCGCGGCAAAGGCCCGGACGCCGACGTGCAACGCGGTGCCGCTATACCACACCAGGATCTCCGTGCTGTCTCGCGCGGCGACGCCGTCTGTGGGAAAGAACTGCGAGAAGCCCGTAAGCACGGCGGCGCGCCCCCACTCCGGCTCATCCAGGACGCCGTCCACCACCGGCGCACGTTCAGCGCGTGGCAGGGCGACGATCGTTTTCCCCGACCGACCGTTGAACACCGGCCCCGGCTCATCAGCATGACGCACCGGCGGCAGTGGCGAACCGCTCAACACGAGCGGGAGGAGCAACAGAGAAAGCAAGGGCACAGCGACACCGACCGGAGGAGAGGGTACCTCAGGGTACGCACAACCACGCGTGCGCGTTACCCAGCGGTCACGCCGCGGCGAACGGCCGCTCCAGACTCGGCGACTGCGGCGTAAACAGATCGGCGCCCGATTCCGTAATGACCATATCGTCCTCGAGCCGTATCCCGAACTCGCCGGGAATGTATATGCCCGGCTCATCGGAGAAGACCATCCCCGGCGCCAGGGGCAGCGTGTTACCGCGCACCAGATACGGCCACTCGTGCCCGTCCATCCCCATGCCGTGGCCCACGCGGTGACTGAAGAACTTGTAGTCGGGACCAAAGCCCGCGTCGACAATCACCTTTCGGGCCGCCGCATCGACCGCTTCACAGGGCACACCGGGACGCGCGGCACGCAACGCCGCCGCCTGCGCACGATGCTCGATCTCGAACACATCCTTCATGCGCTGGGTGGGCTTCCCCAGGACAAAGGTGCGCGAGATGTCGGAGCTGTACCCTTCCACCTTGCAGCCGCCGTCAATGAGCAGAATGCTCCCTTCCCGCACCACCTGCGGGGTCACGCTGCCATGCGGCAACGCTGAGTATTTGCCGACCTGCACGCCCGCGGACCCACTGTACCCAAGTTGGGTGTGCGCCATGGCCACCAGGCGCGCAAAGTCGCCTTGCGTCATCCCTTCCGTGAGCGACTTCCACGCCGCCTCGTATGCGCGCAGTGTCACCTGACTCGCGTGACGCATAAGCGCCAACTCGTGCGCGTCCTTCACCATGCGACACCCCGCCGTGATCGGCGTGCCGTCGGTGAGCGTCACCCCCGCCAGTCGCGACGTGCCGTAGCTGAACTGATGCCGCACCGTCTCTTCCACGCCAATCGTGGCGGTGCCCAGTCCACGCGTACGCAGCGCGTTCGCGATGAGCGCGTACGGATCTTCGTGCTCCTCCCACGCATACACGTCGGCATCGCCGGCCATGGGGCCGAGCGCCACCTGCTCCATCGCCCGTTCTTCTTCGAACTTGGGCGTGACGAGAAACGGTCGACCACTCACCGGGATGAACGCCGCCAGCAATCGCTCGCTCAATCCCCACTGAATCCCCGTGAAGTACACCATGGAGGTGCCGCCGGTCAGCATGAGCCCCTGCATCTTCTGCTCACGCATGAGGCGCCGCGCCTTTTCGATCCTGGCCCGACGCTCAGTTCCGCTGATCGGCACGACCCCTTGCCGCATCGGCGTGAGCGCGCGAATCGCCGGGGGCATCGCACCGTCTTGTGGCCCGGCCGCGTCGTGGTCGTGCTGCGCCTCCCCCGGGCGGGCGCCGAGCGCCACGGCGGCACCAACCGTGGATGCAGCGGAAAGGAACTGACGGCGGTTGCTCATGGCAGGGTCGACAGGTACGGGAGAGGTGGCAGGGGAGACGGGCTAATCATGCGGCCCCAACGCGCGTCCGGCCAGCGGGGAGTGGGGACCGGCCCCCGCGATGACCGTATTGACAGTACACTGCCAGTTATGGCAGTTTACTGCCATGCCTTCCCGATCATCGGCCCGGCCGACTAGCCGGGCCCCGGCGCGCACAAAGCCGCCGGTCATCACGACCAGCACCGATGCCACATCGGCGAGCGCGACCCGTCGACGGGCCGCGGTGGCCGCACTGCTCGCCGAACATGCCTTCGCACTGCTGCGGGAGTCTCCCGACGCGCCGTTCAATCACGAAGCGGTGGCCGCCGCCGCCGGCGTCTCCCCCCGCACGGCGTATCGCTACTTCCCCACGCAAGGCGACCTCGTCGCCGCCGTGTGGCGCCAGCTGCGCGACCGCACCGGCACCGTGTGGCCCGAGACCGAAGCGACGATCATTCCGTACCTCCGAGACCTCTTCGCGCAGTTCGAGCGCAACAACGCCCTCACTCGCGCCGTCATCGCGGCGGCTCCGCGCGCCAATATCAGTCAACACGGATCGGCCGAGGGACGCGCGGCATTCAAGCGCGCGCTCGCGCCACGCCTCGCCATAATGAGCCGCACGCAGGGGGCGCAGCTGGTCGCCACCTGCGTGGCCATCTACAGCGCACCGTTCTGGCAAATGCTGCGCGATCGCGGGCAGCTCTCCCCCGCAGGCGCCGCCGATGCCGCGTGCCACGCGATGCAGGCCCTCCTTTCGACTGCCCCCACCCCACCATGATCACTGCCACGCCGCCAGTCATTCTCGCCGCCGACGCCGGCCGTACGCCGGCCCCGCTCAACATCGTCGGCGAAAAAACCCTCGTGAAAATCGCGCCCGAAGACAGCGACGGTCGCTATGCCGTGTTTCATCTCGAGGCACCGCCCATGAGCGGACCGCCGTTGCATGTGCACGCGCGCGAAGACGAATTCTTCTATGTGCTCGAGGGTGAGCTCGTCTTCGAAGCAGACGGTGTCTGTCATACCGTACGTGCCGGCGGGTCGGTGGGCCTCCTGCGCGGCACACCGCATCGCTATCAGAATTCCACCGAACAGACCGCCCGTCTGCTCATCGTCACCACCCCGGGCGACTTCGCACATTTTTTCGTCGAGCTGTCGGCCATCACGCCGCCGGGCGGCTTGCCAAGCATGGAGCAGCTGCTGTCGCTCGATGCGCGTTATGGTCTCACAACGCTTGGACCTCCGCTCACCACGCCACCAGCACCATGACGCGCACCGCCAGTCCCACGACCACCGTGGGCGCCGCGACCAGCGCCGCGTGGTGGCTCTCGCCAATCGTCCTCGCCACCGTGGCGGGCTTTGCGAGCAGCTTCAGCATGCACAACGCCTCGAGTCACTCGGGCGTTTGGCCGGCGGTGTCGCGCACGATTTCAGCAACCTGCTCGCCGTTATCGACGGCAACCTGCACCTCACGCTCAAGGCGCTCCCCGACGGTGACAATCGTGAACCCCTCGAAGACGCCATTGGAACCAGTGAGCGCGCGACCCTCCTGACCAAGCAGCGCCTCGCCTTCGGGCGCAAGCAGGTCATCGAGCACGTCTCGTTCGATGCCGGCAAACGCGTCGAAGATGTCGCGCGCATGCTGCAGCGCGTCCTCGGCGAACGGATCACGCTGGATGCTTCGGTGCAGGAACGCGACCTGTGGGTGAACGCTGACCCCAAGCAGGTCGAACAGGTACTCATGAACCTGACCGCCAACGCCCGCGATGCCATGCCCGACGGGGGCGACGGTTTCATCGAGGTCGGTCGGGCGCGGCACACCAATCTTCCCGGTATTCGTCTTCGCGTGCGCGACACGGGGGACGGCATGGACGAGGCCACCAAGCGCCGCCTCTTCGAGCCGTTCTTCACCACGAAGAAACCGGGCGAGGGGGCCGTCGTCGATGTCCTCTTGCCGGAAGCAGGCCGCACCGGGCAGACCGTGCCCGATCACACCCTGCTTCCACGGAACAGACCGGCACCGAGACCGTCCTGCTCGTTGAAGACGACGACGCCGTGAGGCGCGGACGGATAGCGTGGCGTAGCGCAGCGCGGAAACGTCGCGGTATACGGCGGTGACCGTTGGGGCAAAAAGAGCGGCGAACCAATTCTGGTTCGCCGCTCTCGTCTTGCATCACCTCAGGAAACCGCCGTGATCAGCACCCCGGAGCGCGCAGCGCCTGCGGCTGAGTGGCGCGGAATACGCACTCGGCCTGCGGCACGGGCATCACCGTGACGCGGAAGTGCGTCGGCAGATCCAACGGCAGCGAGTTGATGCGGCCGTAGCGACGCACGTCGAACCAGCGATGTCCCTCGAGCAGCAGCGAGTAGCGCCGCTCGTACAGCAACGCCGCGATGGCCTCGTCGGCACTCGTCGGCACCGCCAACGGGGCCAGCGCCCCACCAGCCGACGCACGGATGTAGTTCAGGTCCGTCGTCGCGGCAGCGAAGTTGGACAACCCGATGTTCGCTTCAGCACGGAGTAGAATCAGCTCTTCATTCCGGATGATCGGAATGGGGCTGGCCTGGTCGGGGTAGATGTTGAAGCCGACGTCGGTCGGAATGCCAAGGTTGGCACCCGGCGCCGTGCGGGCCGGCACCAACGTCCGCGTCTTGGCCGCCAAACGCGCATCGGGCTGACCGGTCGTCTGCAACTGCGCATCCGTCCGGATGCTCGGATGCGAGATGACGTCGGGGCTGACCGCGTTGTTGAGGCCGTTGAGCGCGTCACCCGATGACGTGGAGTACACATGGTACACCCCACGACGAAGGTCGGCGCCCGCCGCCGAGTTGATGAAGCTCTCGTTCAGCGCCGTCAAAGCGGCGTTGAAGCACGTCGCGCCACATCCCATCGTGCCGCGATACACCTGCATACGTGCCGCGAGTGCCCGGTTGAACTGACGGAACGTGGCCGGTGTGTTGAAGCCGGCAAAGCCCGTCGTCAGGTTGAACGGGAACGTCGCAGAGCCGGCGGCCGACAGCTGCGTGTTGGCCAGGTCCAGCGTGGCCGAGATGAAACGGTACACCGAGTCACGGCTCACGAACGGCTGCGCGGTGTTGCCCACCAGATCGATCGCCGTCGGTGCCCCGATCGTATCGCGCGTGGCGACGACGTAGTACAGATCCAGCGCCCGCATGGTGTTCGCGAAACCACGCACCGCGTTCTTCTCGCCATCCGTGAGGAATGACGCCTCTTCGGCGATCGTGATGAGGTTGAGCGCGTTGCGAATGTTGCGGAAGCGCGGGTCCCACTGCCCGTTCGTGAAGCCCGAGTTATCGAGCGGGAACGTGGAGAGGAACAGCGTCACGTTTCGCGGCTCGGAGCCGGTGTAGTTGTACGACTCGCGGCCGAAGATACCGACGTTGCTGATGAGCCCCGCCATACCACCACGCTGCTCGGCGAGGATACCGCTCGCCAGATTCTGCAACAGCGGACGGTCGGACGGGCCGACCGCCGGGTCGTTGTAGCTGGGCACGTTGAGACGGTCGGCGCTGCATGCAGCAAGCGCGACAAGGGCGGAGAGTGCGATCCCGCGAACGAAAGTCATGTGAGAAATAGTCATGGCTCAGAACCCGACGTCGACGGAGAAGAAGAACTGACGACTGGGCGGAAAGGCGGCGAGATCGACGAAGCGTCCCACGTTGTTGTTGCCGAAGTTGCTGACCTCGGGATCCATACCCCAGTACGGGGTGAAGATGGCGAGGTTGCGGCCAACCATGTTGAGGCGAACCGTGTTACCGCGATCGCCGAACACTCGCTTCGTCATCGTGGCGGGCACGTCGTAGCTGAGCGAGACTTCGCGCAGCTTCACGAACGAACCGTCCTGCGTGATGATGCGGGCGTCCTGCCCACCGTTCCACTTGGCCCAGCGGTAGTCACCAAGGCGCGCGGTCGACGACGTATCGAGGAGCGTGCGGCGACCGCCGGCGATGATCACGCAGTCCTCGCGCGCAATGGTCGCTCCACGGCACGGCGACGCGCTGTCGTGGTCGCGGGCGTTGCGGTACTGGTCGAACACGTTCTGGCCGACGTTCGACACGTCACCACCACGACGCCAATCCACCTGCACGTTCATCGTGAAGCGGCCGACCGTGTAGGTGTTCGTGAAGAACATTTCGAAGTCGGGCGTACCTTCGCCGATGATCGTGTCGCGCACAAAGGCCGTGTCACGGCCATTGATCTGCGTGAAGATCGGGCGGTTGCCCCAGATCGCCGTGGTCGAAGCGCCGGTCGCCAGACGCGGACGGCCATACGCCGCACCAAAGCCGACGTTCGGCGGGAACGGGTTCACGTTGTCCGCCGTCTGCACCGTGTTGCGGATGCGCTGGAAGGCAATGCGCGAGACCCACGTGAGGTCCTTCTTCTGCAACGGCACGAGGTTGACCGCCACTTCATGACCGCTGTTGGCAAGGCGACCGACGTTGTCGAACTGCGTAGTGACGCCCGACGAGTTCGGCAGGTTGCGCAGCAGGAGCGCGTCGCGCACGTTCGCGTCGAAGTACGTGTACTCGAGCGCGACGCGGCGGTTGAACGCCTGCAGGTCGACACCCAGTTCGGTCTCTTCCTTGAGCTCCGGCTTGATATTCGGGTTACCGAGCGTCGCCACCGTGCCGAGGCCGTTCACGCCACCAATGAGGCTCACACCCTGCAGCGTCAGGAAGCGCTGACCGTACAGCGGACGGTTACCCGTCTGTCCCCACGAGGCACGCAGCTTCACTTCTTCAATGGCCGGCAACACGTTCACGAAGCGATACGACGCCTGCGTGGACGGGAAGATGAAGTACTTCGCCACGTCACCGTTGTTGCTCGAGCGGTCACCACGGATGGCGGCCGCCACGTACAGCTTTTCATTGAAGCCGAGGAACTCTTCACGCGCGAACCACGCCTGGTCGCGCTGCAACTCGCGGCTCTGGAACGACAGCTGCTGGCCCTGGTTCACGTTGGCAATACCCGGCACGAGGCCGATGGCACGAACGCTCACACGGTTCAGCCCCTGCTCTTCCTGCGTCGCACCGACCGTGGTGGTCAGCATGAACGGCAAGGTGGCCGGCGTGAAGCGGTGCGTCGCCTTGATGAGCTGGTTCAGCTGACGGCTGTTCGACGTCTGCTGCACCGCCGTACCGAGCTGGCCATCGCTGGGCTCGTACTGCATGAAGTTGGGGCTGTACAGCTGATTGTCCTGCGTGAAACGGTCAGCACCCAACGTGTAGCTCACACTGAGCTTGTTGGTCGGCGTTTCGAGGACCTGATAGTTCAGTTCACCGGCCGCCAGAATGCGATCGATGCCTTCTTCGTTCTTGACCAACGCGAGCGTCTGGAACGGGTTCGACGTGTTGATCGGGTTGGCGTTGCCACCAAAGCGATTCACGAGGAAGTTGCCCTGCCCGTCTCGGCCGTCCAGCGTGAAGAAGCTCGGCGTCGCGCCGAATACGTACAACGGGCTGGTTACCGGCGTGTTCGAGTTACCCGAGATACCACGGTTGGACACGCTGCGCGTGTACCCAAGGTCAACACGGGCGGTGAGCTTCGACGAAATCGTCTGGTCGATGTTGATACGGGCGTTGTCGCGCGTCGCGTTCGTGTTCACGGCGATGCCGTTGTCGAACTTGCGGCCGACTGACGCCAGAAAGCGCGTCGCCTGCGTCCCACCCGTAACCTGCACCGCGCTTTCGTACGACAACTCCTGACGGCCGAAGAGCTGGCTCGTGAAGTCGTTGAAGGGGATCTGCCCGCCGTTGGCCGCCATCGCCGCCGCCAGCTGCTCACGCGCAATCGCCGCGTTGGCACCCTGCGTGGCCGCCTGAATGGCGCTCGTGGTGTCCTGGAAGCGGCGCTGCCCCACACCGCGCAGCAGCGACGCCTGGCCAACACGCTGCGTCGCGTTCCAGCGCGTCTGTCCCGCCTTGCCGCGCTTGGTGGTGATGATCACCACGCCGTTCGTGGCGCGCGACCCGTACAGCGCCGAGGCCGCGGCGCCCTTGAGCACCTGCAGATCCTCGATTTCGTTCGGGTTGATGTCGGCCAAACGGTTCGTGCGGTTGTCCTGCACGCTCGTCACGTTGCCGGCGAAGCCCGCCGCCCGCGAAATCGAGTTCTGACCACCGGCGATCGAGGCGTTCGACATGATGACACCGTCGATCACGTACAACGGCTCGCCGTTGCCGAGCACCGACGTCACGCCGCGCACCTGAATCTGACCACCACCGCCGGGCGCGCCGCTGTTCATGTTGATACGCGCACCAACGACCTTGCCTTGCAGCGCCTGATCGACGGACACGGCCGGAACGCGCATCAGCTCTTCGCCCGTCACCTGAATCGTGGCCGTGGCGGCGTTCTTCTTTTCAAGCGTACCCTGCTGCGCCGTAGTCAGAATGGCGTCCAGCTGGAGGGCGTCCTTCTTGAGCACGACGTCGGCGACCGACTGGTTCGCCGTGATCGCGACGTTCTCCGCGCGATAGCCGATGCGGCGGACCCGAATGGTCACCGCACCCGCCGGAATTTCGAGCGTGTACGTACCCGTCGCCGTCGTCAGCGCACCGGCCGTACCACCGACCACGAGGACGGAGGCGCCGGGAATGGGAGCGCTGCTCCCCTCCTCAGTGACTTTGCCGGTCAGCCGCCGCTGCGCCTCCAGGCGCTGGGTCGACAGGACAAGCAGGGCGAGGGCGGCGAGGGCCGCTTTGTGCACGGATCTCAAAGGGAGAACTCCTCCAATCAGGTGAGCGCAGACAGGCGCGATGTCCATCGGGGTGAGCCGGCAACCGCGAGGCACGCCGAGTTCGATGGGACAACTTGACAAATTGCCGGTACGATATCGTGTCTGGCAAGCATTGCGCCCCATTAATTTCTGTTTCTGTTGCTGGCGACCTCAACCATAACATCCTATCGGCGCGCGATGTCCCCCCGGCATCGGCGTTTCGAAGGCAACCGCGTCCTCCTGTGCTCGTCCCGCTGCGGCACGGTCCCGGCACGGTCCCGGCACGGTCCCGGCACGGTCCCGGCACGGTCCCGGCACGGTCCCGGCACCGCATATCGTACCGCCAATCGCATTCAGCACGTCGGACCCACGCGACGGCCCAGGGCATTCGCTTCACCTTCGTCCCATCCAGGAAACGCCTGTGGTGGGTCGAGAAACAAGGTATCGAGGGTGGAGCGCTCAACGGTGGCCGCCTCCGAGCAGACGTCGGGTCGCTCGTCTCAAAGAACGGCTTCTGTCACGTGGGCTCGGAAACATTCGGCGTGGCCCGGCGCAGCCTTGGCGCCGGCGACCGCCGCCAGCGCGGGCCGCGACAACGCGCAGAAGACCACTCACACAATAAGCGTCGGCGCCACAGCGCCCGACAGCAACCGTCGCGCACGGGAATGCGCGTCACGGAGACCGCTCCGTACGTGGCCGGATTCGGGCAATTGGTACTCACGGAAGCCCTCGCTGTCCGTCGAGCATCAGGGCATTACCTTCTTCAGTACGAACCGGGTTTTGGTAGGGCTCCACTTCCGCACACGGTAACCATGCGCGTACTCGTCTACGATACACACTCTTACGATCGCGACTTTCTCACCGCCGCGGCCGCCGGTCGGCACGAGTTGACGTACACGTCCGCGCAACTCGACGCCAATACGGCGGCGCTGGCCAACGGCTTCGACGCCGTGTGCCTGTTCGTCAACGATCGCGCCACCGCCGAGGTGATGGCCACCTTTGCGGCTGGCGGGGTGCGCTGCATCGCCCAGCGATCCACGGGCTTCAACAATCTCGACGTGACGGCGGCCGCGGCGCACGGCATCGCCTGCTAT
Source organism: Gemmatimonas sp. (assembly GCA_023910675.1). Lineage (GTDB taxonomy): Bacteria > Gemmatimonadota > Gemmatimonadetes > Gemmatimonadales > Gemmatimonadaceae > Gemmatimonas. The sequence goes on along the minus strand of JAAVWC010000013.1, from coordinate 44,562 downwards.
CGCGTGGGCTACTACTCGCCGCATGCCGTGGCAGAATTCGCCGTGGGGCTGCTGCAGACGCTCAATCGCCGCATTCATCGGGCATGGAGCCGCACCCGCGAGTTCAACTTTCGTCTCGCCGGCTTGCTCGGCCGCGACCTCCATGGCCAAACGGTGGGGGTCATCGGCACCGGAAAAATCGGGACGATCTTTGCGCGCATCATGCACGGGTTCGGATGCCCGGTGCTCGCCACCGACGTCGTCCAGCAGCCCGAGCTGCTCGCGCTCGGGGTCCGCTACGTACCGCTCGACGAACTGCTCCGCGCGTCCGACATCATCTCCATGCATGTGCCGCTGCTGCCGGACACCCATCACCTGCTCAATGCAACGACCCTCGCGAAGACCCGCCCCGGTGTCACGATCATCAATACCAGCCGCGGCGGGCTCATTGACACGGCATCGCTGGTGGCCGCTATCGAATCAGGACACGTCGGCGCAGTGGGACTCGATGTGTACGAAGAAGAAGACGGCAAGTTCTTCCGTGACCTCTCCGACACCGTCATGCACGACGACGTGCTGGCACGCCTGATTTCGTTTCCCAACGTGCTGCTCACGAGCCATCAAGCGTTCTTCACGCAGGAAGCGATGACCACCATTGCCGAGACGACCATCGCCAATCTGGACGACGCGGCCGCGGGACGCGCGAGCGCGAATCTATTGGGCACGTAAGGCCAAGCGCCCCTTACCGCTCCCACTCCACCTGCGGCGACGGATAGTAGTTGATCCCTAGCAAACGCCAGCGCGGCGCATGTCCCGCGATGCGCGTGCGGAAGCCGTCCCAACTGCGCTGCGCGGTGCCACTCCACCCCACCTCGGCAAGCGCCGGCAGTCGCGGCACGAGCAGGTACTGCGCCGCGTTGAGATTCCTTACGGTCTCCGTCCACAACGGTGCTTCCACGCCAAGAATGGATGGCTCGGTAAGCCCGGGCGAGTAGGTGGCGGGGTCCCAATCGTAAGCGGTCCGGAGCTCGATGTAGCCCGCCCAGCGCAGCCCCACTTCGGTGGTGGGTGTGTACTTCATGTCGAGATACGTACGGGGGCCCGGCGACATGATGAGCTGATTGCCCTGCCTCACCGCCAACAGCGCCGTGTCACTGCGCCAGAGTTGCGCGATGCTGCCTTTGCGCAGCGTCGCTTTGCCGATTTCTTCCCAGCCGACCATCGTCTTGCCGTACTTGTGCACGATGGCCTGTGTGCGTTCCACGAACCGCGCGTACTGTTCATGGCTGAGCACTTCCACTTCGTCGCCACCAATGTGCACGTACGCTCCCGGTGTCATGGCGGCAATTTCGCGAATCACGTCGTTCACGAAGCGCCATGTGATGGCCTTTTCGGGGCACAGCGCGCTCCACCCTACGCGGATGCCCGTATACACGCCTGCGGGCTGCGATCCCTCACCAAAGACACTCGGTGTGGGGCGACTGCATCCGAGGCGTGGATATGCGGCAATAGCGGCGTTGGTGTGCCCGGGCATATCGATTTCGGGGACTACCGTAATGTGCCGCGCGGCCGCATAGCGCACGATGTCGGTGTAGTCAGCCTTGGTGTAGAACCCGCCCTGCGCACCACCCACTTCGGTGCTCCCGCCTACCTGGGTGAGCTTGGGCCAACTGGCGATGGCAATGCGCCACCCCTGATCGTCGGCGAGATGCAGGTGTAGGCGGTTCAACTTGTACAGCGCCATCAGGTCGATGTGCTGCTTCACTTCGTCTACGGTAAAGAAGTGGCGCGCCACGTCGAGCATGGAGCCACGCCACGAAAAGCGCGGTGAGTCCGTAATGCGACCAGCCGGCACCGCGACCGTCGGCGCAAGCCGCAGCGCACTCTGTTCCGCCTCGATCCCCCACGGCAGCAGCTGGCGCAGCGTGGAGATGCCGAAGAACACACCGGCGGGTGTACGCGACACAATGCGGATGGTGTCGGCGGTAATGTCGAGCGTGTAGCCCTCGTCTCGTGCGGCGGGCGTCATCGCCGCGTCGGCGAGCGCACTCGTGTCGACCCGCAACAGCAGCACATTGCCCGGCGCCGTGGCGCCGCGACCAGCGCGCCGCACCGGCAACCGGAGCGCCGTCGACTTGCGCAGCAGGCGCGCGAGGAACTCGCCGGACTGCACCAGGTCGGCCGGCCCGTCGGTCACGATGGCCGTCGACGCCGAGAAGGTGAACGGCGCCCCGCTTCCCGCCACCACGCTCGTGGGGATCGGGACGACCCGATGCGCGTCGAGCGTGGTGAGCGACGGCGCGACGACAGGCGCGGCGGGCGGCGCGGACTGCGCAGCAAGCGGTGTGAATGGCGCGAGGCCGAAAAACGCGACGGCCATCCACAGGCGGCGGTCAGACCGAGGGGCAGATCGATAGGCAGGCATGGCGGGAATCTACTGCGCGGGCGGCGCCGCTACCGCCCAACCCGCGCAGCCTGCGTGAAGGTCCGGCGTCAGGGCTTCCGCGCGAGCCGGTACTCATGGCGGAACAGCCAGCTTCCGTCCGCCGCAAAGCGGACTTCCTTGACGATCCGGAGTTCAGCGGATTTGGACTTGACCCGATTTCGTGGGCACCAGATTCCCCAGAACTTCGGGGTGGAGGTGACCTATTGGATCGAATACAGCAGGAGGATGATGTGATTGAGTTTGCCGGCTGACAGACTGAGGGACTCTGCGCCCTAAACTGAGGGACCCTGCCGTGATGAGCAGGGCTTCCCCTCATGAACACGTCTCTGCATGCCCAAGTGGCACGAGACCTGAAAATCCGCGTGTCGGCGGTTCGATTCCGTCCCAAGCCACTGCTATATAAATCGACAACTTGCTCCGCGCGGCACGCCTCGACTCGAGCGTGCCGCGCGGCGTTTGTGCGTGACGGAGGGGCGTTGAATGGACTCATGAGGGACGCCGGCTCGAACGAAGGTGAGCCGCCGGGCTTTTTCGCGTCCGAGCGTCTCCGCCCTCAGCAGTGGGGCCTGCCGCCAAGTTGGAACGCTCCGTACCAAACGGATGACGGCTAGATGATGCGGCGCACTATCCTGCCGCGTCGAATCGGCTCCCATCGCCGCCCATTGGCCCAAAGAGCTCGCTCCACGCGTTCAACGCCACAATTCCGCGTCAGCCAATTACCCGATCCACCGACCACCTTCTCAAATGCAAATTCGGCGAAACAGTCGCGCCCCGTTGTTCCTGATCGCTGTGGCCTCATCTATGGCTTTGCTCGTGGGTTGCTATCAGGAGCAGGCAACAGTCACCCAACCAGATGATGGAACTGTTCCCGGAACCACAGCTCGCATGACGGTGACTGGCGCACTGGACGGCGCCCCGGGCGAGTGCAGCTATCCGCTCCCAGTGGTACCGGACGGTGACGGCACGCTCGCGGAAACGAGCACAAACTGTACCGTAGCGGACTCGTCGTTCGTTGCAATCCGCGTTCGAGGTAAGTTGCAGTCGAGCGCAAACCCAGACGCATCGTGGTGCGTACCGGGAGCTTCCGGATTGGCCGTCGGTCCCTACGGTCCGTTGGGCGGTGGCACTAGCCAAGATTGGATGCGCTTGCTCGTGTCGGTCAGGGGGTTCTCAACCACAGCGGGTACCTTTTCGCTTGCGCCCCGCGATACTGCAACTGGCGCTTCAGTCTCGTTGGGCTCATCCGCCGAAGTCGTCGCGTACGGTGAGGGCTTCTTTATCGGTAAGGGCTCGACCCTGTTGAGGGTTTTGCGCTCTGGAAACCAGGATACGGTGTCGTGTACAGGCCCCAATGCGCCTCAACCACCGGGGTGCGCGAATGGCGGCGCCAGAGCGTGCGGTCCGATCAACAAGTACCGTGTCAACGGGACGCAAGTGCTGACGGTCAAGCCGACACGAGTCACGCTCGTGGTGAACGCCGCGCCGACGCCGATTTACGAGGGGGACACCGTCACCTTTACGGCTTCTTCGACCGACGGGCGCCCCGTGTCTGTTCGCTCTTGGGTTTGGCAGGACTCGGCAGGCGCTACGGTCAACGTTGCGTGCACCCTCTCGAGTTCGACCTGCAAATTCGCGCCATTAGGATCGGGCCATATGTTCGTTCGCGCTCGCGTTGGGAACAATCCGTACATCGAACAGGCAGCAGCATGGCTCAAGCTGTTGCCGGTGCCGCTCTCTTTGGAATATACGCCAACGGACCTCACCGTACTCGATAGCGCGACTCTGACGGTGGTTAGTCAACCGCAGCGGCCCGTGACTCAGGTGTCGTTGTCGCCGCCTGTGGTTGCGCTGAGTGCGCTGCGCACGGCGAGCGTAGTTGACGAAGGTTCATTGGCGGTTCTGCTCGACGCTCGGTGCGGTCTGGTGCAATCTAACAAATGCACCGCCGTCGCAGCGCGCGGCGGGTTGCTCCATGTATCGGCACTCGTCAACGGTCGGCTACGGCAGTTTACCACGAACCTGACCGTTCTCCCTCTCACATTCGAGGCAATGTCCGACTCGCTCGGAATTGATTCGGATTCCACAAATGCGGTTGATGACCCGATGGGGGAGCGCGTCTGCGGTGACCAGACGGCCGACCTCGGACCCCTGCTTGGCCCCGCCGAGGTGGCCGCGGAAGTTCCACTTGTAAAGGCGGACAGGCGGCCGGGGCGGAACTACGGGCCAGCACTTGTTATAATGAATTCACCGTTCACCTTTCAGCGCCCTGCCGGGAACCGATGGATCGACCACATCAAAACGCCGACGGCTTGGTACAGACCACGTTTTGCCCAGATAGACGCGCCGAACCTACCCAACGGTTTCGTCATTGGATGGGTGAGGGAGGAAAGCAACGGAGCACTCTTCGAGTGCTACGGACGTTCCTTTCAGAATCAAGTCGCGGGCAGAATTGTGTTCGCTGACAGGGTGCAGGTGAAGTTCAGCGTTGTTTGGTCGCCATTGTCGCCGCCGTGACCAAGCAGGCTGCACGAGCACATCTACGGGTGTTGACCATATGCCAGAGATCGTAGAGTTTGCCGGATTCGTTCGACTAATAAACGCGCTGTCGAGTGATATCGACGGCGCGCCGATATGCGAAGGTGACGGTCCGCTATCCGAAGTAAGGTTTACTCTCGGCACAGACGCTTTCGCGCTTGATGTACCCGGCGAGCGTCGCGATTGGGTGATCGAGACGCCGGAGCCCAGTTGCACGGTCCTGGCTAGCGCGAACGGCTCAGTGACGCACTTTTGGCGAGAACACTCGATGCGACGTATACCTCTTTATTCGAACGGCGAGGCGATGCGCCTGACCATATTCAGTATGCCGTTTCTGGTCTGGCATATCGCGCCAGCAGGGGAGTCGAGACAAGCTGCCCGTATATGTGGGTTCGTCACGCCGAAGCAGGTGTTGAGCGTGGATGTGATTGCGCCGAGCGAGCAGGAGCTCAGGCTGATGTTCCGAGTTCTCCGGTCGGCACGGCGAGCACGCTAGCCCGAATTTCTCACCACACTATTGCATAACGGCCGCTCCGCGTGGCATAAGGTGTTTGTCGAGAACAACCTATGGAGACACGTGGAGACGACCGTTATGCCGACAGCGTGTAACGCCCCGACGTTCACGGGGCAAGCGCGTGGCGGGCGTGAGGTGGTGGCCCGGTTCGATGGTGGCACGCTGACCTCCGACGGCGGCGCGGTGCTGTTGGGGGAGGTCGAGCGCGCGACGGGGATCGTGCGGCAGTTCGCCGGGTGCTGCACCGATCATCGGGATCCGACGCGCGTCGAGCATCCCGTGGCGCAGTTGGTCGCGCAACGCGTGTTCGGCCTCGCCCTCGGGTATGCGGACCTCAACGATGACGACCAACTCCGTGCCGATCCGTTGCTGGCGGTGCTGGTCGGGAGCGCCGATCCGGCGGGCCAGGCGCGCCGCAGCGCGCGCGACGTTGGCAAGCCGCTCGCGGGCAAGAGCACGCTCAATCGCTTCGAGCTGACGGCGGCCGCAGTGAGTGCGACCGAGCGCTACAAGAAGATCGCGCTCGACGACGCGGCGGTGGATCGCCTGTTCGTCGACCTGTTCGTCCAAGCACACCCCACGCCGCCCGCCGCGATCACGCTCGATCTCGACGCGACGGATGATCCGGTGCACGGGCAGCAGGAGGGACGCTTCTTCCAGGGCTTCTACGGGCACTACTGCTACCTGCCCTTGTACATCTTCGCAGGCGAGCATCTCCTCTGCGCACGACTGCGCCCAGGGCAGGTCGCCGCGAGCCACGGCGCGGTGGACGAGATCGTCCGCCTCGTCACGCAGCTGCGCGCGGTGTGGCCTGCCGTCGCGATCACGGTGCGCGGCGACAGCGGCTTCTGCCGCGACGACCTCATGACGTGGTGCGAGGCGCACGGCGTGGACTACGTGCTGGGGCTCGCGCGCAATCGCCGGCTCGAGGCGGCCATCGGACGTGAACTCCAGCAGGCCCGGCGCACGTGCCGTGCGACCGATGCGCCCGACCGTGTCTTCGCGGACCTGACCTATCGCACGCGCCGCGGCTGGGCGCGCGCGCGGCGCGTGGTCGCGAAAGCGGAGGTGCTGCCCGGGCTCGATGGCCCCAAGGCCAATCCCCGTTTCGTGGTGACGTCACTCGCTCCGGACACGCTCGACGCGCAGCCGCTCTACGAACCGCTCTACTGCGCGCGCGGCGACATGGAGAACCGGATCAAGGAGCAGCAACTCATGCTCTTCGCGGACCGCACGAGCACGGCGACGCTCCGCGCGAATCAACTCCGGCTCACCCTCTCGTCCGTCGCGTACACGCTACTCGCCGCGCTCCGGCGCCTCGGGCTCGCCGGCACGGCCCTCGCAACCGCGCAGTGCCAGACGATCCGGCTCACGCTGCTCAAGATTGGCGCGCGGCTCCGCGTCCTCGTCCGCCGCCATGCGTCGGGGACTCGCGCACGGCCATCCCCGGCGTCCCTCAACCAAACGCCCCAAGCCCCCCGCCTCACGCGCCTTCTCCGGCCCGATCTCGCCGGAATCCGCGCTCAACCCCTTACGTCTTTCGCCGGACGCCCCCGCCACTTGCTACACACAACGTGCGCCGGCGGTCACGCAGCGATCGTCGCCCCGCTGGTGAGAAATCCGGGCTAGGGAATCTCTGAGTAAGTCGTGCACTTTCGCCGGCGATTTGTTATCGTGGCGCGAGGCGCGGGGATGACTTTCTTCGACGAGTGAGAGGCCGGATGAGCGAGCAGCGGACGTTGGCGAGCGTGGCGTACGACAGCAAGCGAAAGACCACCCGGCGCGAGCAGTTTCTCCAGGAAATGGACGCCGTGACGCCGTGGGCCGCGCTGGAAGCGCTCGTGCGGCCCCACTACGCCGTCGCGGGCAACGGCCGGCGCCCCCTGCCGCTCGCGACGATGCTCCGGATCTACTTCCTGCAGCAGTGGTTCGATCTCGCCGATCCCGCGGCGGAGGATATGCTGTACGACTCCGAATCCATGCGCCGCTTTGCGCGCATCGAACTCGGCGAGGATCGCGTGCCCGATGAGACGACGATCCTCACGTTCCGGCATCTGTTGGAACGCCATCAGCTCACCGCGCAGATGTTTGCCGCGGTCAACACGTTGCTTAGCGAGCGGCGCCTGCTGCTCAAGGCGGGCACCCTCGTGGATGCCACGATTATCGCGGCGCCGAGCTCGACGAAGAATGCGACCAAGACGCGCGATCCGGAGATGAAGCAGACGCGGAAGGGCAACCCGTGGTACTTCGGGATGAAACTGCCCATCGGCACCGACCGGCGCGGCGTGATCCACTCGGTGGTCACGACCCACGCCGCGGCGGCCGACATCACGCAGCTGCCGTATCTGCTGCATGGGCAGGAAACGACGCTGCACGGCGACAACGCGTACGACAAGGCCGAGGACAAACTGCAGTGGGAGTTGAGTGGTGGGCGGTACCTGGTGAACAAGAGCGGCCCGCGCACGACGTATAAAGACGCCATCAACCGCACGCGCTCGAAGACCCGAGCGCGCGTCGAGCATGCGTTTCATGTGATCAAGCGGGTGTTTGGGTTCACGAAGGTCCGGTATCGCGGCTTGGTGAAGAACACGGTCCGCGCGTACGCGGCGTGCGCCTTGGCCAATCTCTTCCGGATGCGCGTGGACCTGCGCGCGTACCAACTCCAGCATCAAGGCACGTAGTGTCGGCGCGCGCGGCGCAAGCGGGCGACATCGACCCGTACGCACCGATTCTGCCGACGATTGCCACGCGAAATGACGCAAAACAGCGCCCGCTCGCGCTCCGACGTGGTATCGCAGCGCGATGTTATCCACATCCGCCGAATCAACTCACCTGATCAGACTTTCCCTAGGCGCTGCACGGTACGCGGCGTGACCCAAAGGATCGACGCGACCTCGGTCAGGGTGAGCAGCGGCTCCACGAACCAGTGGTGCTCCTGGTTGACCTGCCCGTGACGCGGGTCGGCCGCCGCCTGCGCCATCAGGGCCGCCGGTAGGGCGCCTGCCTGTGTGAGCGTGTCGTCCGCCTTGGCAGGAACTCCGTGGCGGCGCGGAGCTGCTGCGCCACCTCGTTCAGGATGCCGCGTGACACCGCCTTGGGCTTCCCCTCAGTGGGTGCGGCTGGCGCTACCGGCGACTGCATCCGCTGCTCGAAGGCCAGGAGTTCCACCCACGACACCTCAATCGACGACCGGCGCCCCTTCTGCCGAATGGCCACGCGGTCGAGATGCATGGTCACGTGGTAGACCGTCTCACCGATCTGGATCGCACGCGTCAGCGGTTGTACCAGGGGCGTTGCCACCAGGAGCTCCTCTCGGGTTCAGGGGACGGGGAATTCCACGCGGTCCGGTACTCCGCGTGCGGATCCGGGTCGTCCGGCACGCGAAGGTCCTTCGTGGGGTCGAGGCGGTCCGCATACTCCTCGGCCCACTCGAGCCACGCGCGGAGCTCGTGCTCGGGCGGCAGGTTTGCCGCGTCAGCCGCCGACCGCATCGCAGCCACGTACTCCCGCACGGCGAGGGACTGCTGAAGGGAACGGACCTCTTGATGCAGGGCCCGCGCTTTCCCTCGCGCGCGCCGCGCACGGTCTTCGGCCTCACGCCGCTTGGCCTCAGCCGCCTGTCGCTCGCGTTCGGCGCGCTCGAACGCCTCGCGCCGCGACTTGATCGCGTCGGCCGCGTCTCCGAGCCCGAACACGATATCGTTCAGCATCTCGTCGAGGTTCTGGCGCGCCCCATCGCTCCACTTTCCACGAACGCTTAGGTACGATTCCGTCAGCACGAAGGTTAGGCGCCCTGTTGCCTCCCAGACGTACTTCTTCGAGTACCAACCCGTTTGCGGCTTGAGCGGCGGAACCTCCGTGCGGGTCACGTGCTCCTGGATCTCGATCCCTACCTGTTCGCCATCGACGTGCACCACGGTGCTGGTCTCATTGTCATTGGTCACGAGCGTCACGCGATGGCCCCGCGCCTCGAGCGCCTTGAACAGGGCGTCATAGAGCCGCAACGCACGGTCCACCGCAGACAGCGAGACCTTGAGCGCGACGCACTTCAGGCCGCGGGTCCGAAGCCGAAGGTCTTCGTCCACCTTCGCCTTCCGGAGGAGCAGGACCGAACTTGCCACGAGCGCATGCGGCTGCTCGAGGATCGCCGGCACAACGATGCGATTCTCGGGATCGGCCTCGAAGCGGCGGCGCACGCCAGCGGGGTAATCGTCCTCGGCCTGTTGAGCGACCAGCTCCTTGGGTGCCGGTCGCGGCGGCTGGTGAAACACGATCACCGTCTCCTCGCTGCCGCGCATGGACGCGGGCAGCTTGGGGAGCGGCGGGCGCTTGATCCGCTGCCCCACCGCCACCTTGGCCCAGTAGCCCCGCGGCGGGGTCGGGATGTGATACTTGTCGCAGATCTTCCGAAGGCCAGTGTCCGAGAGGCCCAACTTGGGCCCCAACGTGGCCATCGGCTCACTCCACGCCTTCTCGTACAGTTCGGCCCTCGTGAGCTTTTGCGGGCCAGACAGCGAATCGGACACGGGCATCGCCTCCGAGTTCAGGTCGACCGACAATCCAAGTAGGTGAAACGCGCAGAAGCCGGCATCCCGCGCGTCTCACTTTCCGCGATCAGGACGAACCGCTCGCCCCGAATCGCGTCTTCACGTACTCCCATGCGCTTTCCGGCGGCAGCTTCACAGTTCCCGGCCCGCTGCGCACGAAGAAGTCGCCGTCCGGTGCCGATTCCATGCCCTTCCACTTCAGATACACCGGTTCCGGGCTCCGCTGGCAGGTCACCACGCACACGGTCTTTCCATCGACCACCTGCACCTTCGGGTCGATACAGGTCCCAGCTCGGTCACCCAGGCCATCGCGCACGACCTGCGCGAGATGCCGCATGAACTTGTCGTCGGTCTCTAGCTGATCACGCTCGATGCCGACGATCTTCCCATCGTCAGCCACCCCGATGAGCAGGTCGCCGCCCTCAGTGTTCAGAAATGCCGCGACCGTCTTCAGTACGGCATGCGTTACGACTTTGTCGTCCTATCGGTCCTCGTTGAGACTCCACCGCAGCGTGGACTTGAACTCAAGGGTCTTCGACTCGCCGCGCTTGATCAGTTCCTCGGCATTTCGGTGTGCCTTGAGGTACTGATCGAAGAGCACGTTTTTCACTACATCGCCAAACGCACGATCATCGGTAATGCGCCTGTACAACTCGAAGTTCGAGTCCACGATGTCCTGAATGACCTGCTCGACCTTCTGATCGAAGGTCAGCCGTACGTTCTCGCGGGTGTTCACCCGTGCGGCTGCGTCGAGGGCCGGGTCGTCATCGAGCCGCTCCATCATCTGGGTGAGCGTAACCTTGTGCTCCGGCCCGAGATTCAGCCCGAATCTGTCGTTCAGTTCAGCAATGATGCGCGACAGCGACTCCATCTCCTCCGCGCTCGTGCGATTCGGGCCCTTCGTGGTGGACGGGTCGAGTACACCTGGCTTCCGGTCCAACCCGATCTTCCCACTGCCCGTCTGCTGGATTCGATACGACTCCATATCGATGTTCTGCTGCACCTCCACCGGAAGCTCCTCGCGTTCAGCGGGAAGCAAGCGGCGCAGGTACCGCGCGAAGACATAGAGCTTCTCGAGATCCACGTCCTTGAATGGCAGCACCTGGGCAAGGAACGCATAGAGGCGTACGAAGTCCGTCAGCTGACCGCGGAACTCCTGCCGTTCATCTGCCGCCAGCGTCAGGCAGCGGGCGACGGGGTCGGCCAAGATCGAATACAGCTTCTCCTGGCCTGTCTTCGGGTTGTAGAACGCCACTGCGAACGCCGCAACGTCCGCCTCGGTGTAGACCGGGAATGACTCCAACCGTGTCTGAATCTCGTACAGGAGATTCGGGTCCGTGGCCTCCGACAACAACGTCGCCTCAAAGTACGGCTCGAACGCCGCCTTGATCTCCGCCGCGTCGTTCGCGAAGTCCAGCACCGCCGTACTGCTCTTGTCCGGGTGGGTCCGGTTGAGCCGAGAGAGCGTCTGCACGGCGTTCACGCCGCCGAGCTTCTTGTCCACGTACATCGTGTGCAGCAGCGGTTGATCAAAGCCGGTTTGGAACTTGTTGGCGACGATCAGGAACCGATAATCAGCCTGCTCGAACGTTTTCGCGGTCTGCGTATCCGGGAATCCGTTCATCCCGGCTTCGGTGTACGTCTTGCCGCCGTCCTGCACCGAGCCGGAGAACGCGACCAGCGCCTTGAATGGATATCCACGCTCGGCGAGGTACTTGTCCACCGCCAGTTTGTACCGCACCGCATGCAGCCGTGACCGCGTGACAATCATCGCTTTGGCCTTGCCGCCGATCTCCCCCTGCGTGCTTGCCGCGAAGTGCTCCACGCAGATGCGTACCTTCTCGGCAATCGCATGGGGATGGAGCTCAACGAACGACTTGAGCAGGTACTCCGCCTGACCCTTGTCATACCGAGGGTCATCCTGTACCCGCTTGAGCAGGCGCCAATAGGCCGTGTAGGTGCTGTAGTTCTCCAGGACGTCGAGGATGAAACCTTCCTCGATAGCCTGCCGCATGCTGTACAGGTGGAACGGTGCGAAGGTCCCGTCGGGCTGCTTGGTTCCGAACAGCTCCAACGTCTTCGGCTTGGGTGTGGCGGTGAAGGCGAACATCGACAGATTCGGCACCGGCCCGCGCGCGGCGATCTCCGCGAGGATGGTGTTCTCGAGTTCCTCCTCCGGCGTCGCCGCCTCCTTTTCCTCGCCCTCGGCGTCCTCGAGCGACCCAACACTCAGCACGCTCTTGAGACTCTTCGTGCTCTCGCCCGACTGCGACGAGTGCGCCTCATCGACGATGACCGCAAAGCGCTTGCCCGAGAGCTCGCCGATCTCCTTCGCGATAACCGGAAACTTCTGGAGCGTGGTGACGATGATGGTCTTCCCCGACTCCAGAGCCTCTTTCAGCTTGCCTGAGGTCGTATCGATGTTCTCCACCACGCCGAGGGTCTGTTCGAGCTGTCGCATGGTCGTCTGCAACTGACGGTCCAGCACCCGGCGGTCCGTGATCACGACGATGGAGTCGAACACGCGTGTGTCCGTGGCGTCGTGCAGCGTGGCCAGCTGGTGGGCGAGCCAACCGATGGTGAAGCTCTTGCCGCTCCCCGCTGAGTGCTGGATGAGGTAGCGCTGACCTGGGCCGCGCTTGCGCGCATCAGCAACGAGGCCGCGCACGCAGTCTAGCTGCTGGTAGCGAGGGAATACGAGGTACCGCTTCCCCGTCTTACGCCCCTTGTCGTCCTCTTCCTCGATCTCATGCACGAACTGGCGGATGAGATCCAGCACACTGTCGCGTGCCCAGGTCTCTTCCCACAGGTACGCGGTGGCGTACCCCCCGCGCGTGGGGGATACGGGTGGATTACCGGCGCCACCAAACTTTCCCTGGTTGAAGGGAAGGAATCGTGTCTTGGCGCCAGCGAGCCGAGTGGTCACGAACGCCAATTCCGGGTCCACAGCGAAATGCGCGAGGCAGCGGCCGTAGGCGAGGAGCGGGTCACGCGGATCCCGATCCCGCCGGTACTGACGGATCGCGTCCTCTACCGTCTGGCCAGACAGTGGGTTCTTCAGCTCCGCGGTAAAGACAGGAATACCATTCAGAAAGAGCACCAAGTCGAGGCTCTTCTCGTGAGAGATGCCGTACCGCACCTGCCGCACGATGGAGAACAGGTTGGCGGCGTGTAGCCGCCGCGTTTCCTCATTCAGCCCGCTAGCTGGCCGGAAGTACGCAAGACGGAACTTGCACCCAGAGTCCTTGATGCCATTGCGTAGCACATCGAGCGCACCGCGCCGTTCCAGCTCAGCCGCGAGCCGCTTGAGAAACTGCTCTTTGACGTTGGCACCATGGTGCTGCTTGAGCTTCTCCCACTCCTTGGGCTGCGTGGCGAGCACGAAGTCCACCACGTCCCGGGGCAGAAGGCAAAGCGCACGGTCGTACTCATCAGGGCCCCGCTTGCGGTACCCGCCGGGCGGCGTATCGCCGTATTCCCGTGTGGCTTCGCCAATGGCGGGCGTGGGGCCGACGCAGGCGTCTGGCCCGTACGCGAGCAGACCACATTCGATGGACTGCTCGAAGGAACGTTCAGAGATATCAGGACTCATTGTGCGGTTTCGCGGACGTCGATTTTGCCGGTGACGGCGGCGGAGATGAGCGCTGTGCGGAGTTCCTGTAGTCGATAGATCGCTGAACCTACGCTACCGATAAGTGAGTCGATAAACGAAGCCCGACGATCAAGAAAGCTGACAATATCCTCTTGCTCTTCCTCCGGTGGTCGCGGCACGACGATGTTACCGATTGTATCGGTGTTGAGATTCAGCTGGGTGCCCATCTTCCCAAGCCCTTTGTATGGCTCTCCGCAAGAGAATACATAAAACAGATACTCGCGGTGCTCATTGAGATTTACAAAGTAGACAAAGCCGTCGTGAATACAGCACTTGATGCGAGTGATGATTGGCTTTCCCACCGTGCCGGCGATGCTTACAAACAACTCGCCTGGCTCAAGCGGCACACTCAGTGCTTTCCCGATGTCGGACATGCGCTGAGTGGTCCGCTCGAGGTAACGTTCGCTTGCCGTGACGTCAGCGATTCGCACCCAAGCGTACTCGCCTTCATCGTCAAAGTAGACGGGATCATCGATGGGTCGTGGAGATGCACCGCGTCGTACCTGGCAGAGTCGTTTGACTCTCTTTACCTCCCAGTGCGCCGGAATCTCGCCCAGCCACTCCACCCCAGAATCCTTCATCGGCGCGGCGGGATTGAGACCCCTGGTCACGGCACGGGTGATCAGCGCCGAACGACGCTCCTGCAGCAGCGTGATCAGCCGCTTCTTCCGCGCCACCAGCGTATCGATACGGGCAGTCTCCCCGTCGAGGAACTTCGCGATAGCGCGCTGTTCGGGTAGCGGTGGAAGCGGCATACGGAAGTCGCGAACGAAAGTCTCAGAAATGCGCTTCTGGCCGCCGGCGCCGTACATGTCGGCTTCGCCAATCTTCCGAAAGGCATCGCTAAGTGTGACGTAGAACGCGAACCCTGCATCAGCTTCCGCTTTCGTACGTAGAACGTGAAGTTCAGTCGTTCCGAATGCGATGCCATTCGTCAGTCCATCTGCGAGTGCGCCTTTGCCGTTCTCGAAACATGGCGTGATCTTTGCGATGACCACGTCGCCATCACGGAAGTAGGTGTAGCCCGCCTTTACGTCCGTAAGAAGCTTGGTGGTCTCGAGTGCGAGGCCGCCGTTCTCACCGACGGCCTCCATTGGAACGAAAGAGACCTCAGTGTCGCCTGGCAGGCTACGAACCTCGCTCGCTACGGGATTGGAATCGCTTACATAGCGAAGGCGCTTCACTTCCCAATCCGCCGGGATCTCCCCCAACCACTCGATGCCCGAATCCTTGTACGTCGGATACGCCTTGAAGCGGCGAAGTTCGCCCTTCAGCACAGTTTCAATTGTCTCGCTCATCAGCTCTCCTCTCCGGCGACTGTCTCCCACGCCCCTGTCGGCATCCATCGGCCCGGCATGGGCTCTCCTGCCATCACTGCGTCGCGCACTGGTCCCAGAAAGCTGACAAGCCGCTCTCCAATGGATGCGAAGTTCTGCGGTGGCGCGTCCTGCACAACGCCCGCCTTCACATAGCTAGCCCAGCGCGCTCGCATTGTTGCGTCCTCGTAGAATTTCGCGGTGAGTACCGCGGGCATCTCGTCAGTCCACGCCGTCTTCCGCCGGGAAAAGCACTCTGCCACCGCAGCGGACAGGCGTTCACCGTCGAAAGTGAATGTCCCCGCGAGTGCCCACACATCGTGGAAGTCCTTCATGCGGCTGTTTCTCGCTTCCAGCTGCACCATCGCTTCAAACTTCTCCGCCACGGACTGCTCTCTCGAATAGGCGCGCAGGGTCGTGGTGGGCAGTGCATCGAGGATGAGCGGTAGCGTCACCAGCTCAGGACCATGAGCGATGGCGTCGCCAAAGCCGAAGTCCACCTGCATGCGAACCTTGGCATTCGCGAGACGCGCCCAAAACAGCGCTCGCATTCCGGCGTACTGCGCTTCTTCGCGAATTGGTTCGACACTCATTCCGCCGATATCGAAGGTGACCCCATCTTCAGGACAGGGTGTTTCGCAGACGCTGGCAACAAGCTGCGCGATAGCGTCCTCGTCGGATGCCCCAGAGCCCAGGAGATCCACGTCGCGTGTTGCTCGATGTGGGTTGGGGAGCCACACGGCCAGCAGCGCGGCGCCCTTCAGAATGCAGCGTTCACGCACGGCAGACTGCCCCAACCGGTAGAGCCAGCGTTCCGACGCGAAACGCACAAGTGTACGCTCGAACTCTTCCCCGGTTGTCTTGGCTACGTTGAGAAGCCGAGCGCGCACCGACGCGGCGATGCTTGGCGTCATAGGACGAGCAGTTCGAGATGCGCCCGAAGTGCACGCGAGGGGAGTACCTCCTCTACGCGTGTGAGCTCAGCAATCGTCACCACGCGGCGGCGCAGAGCATCCCGGAGGGCCTCGACGCCCACCTCGGGCCCCACCAGCCGCGCAAGGCGGAAGCAGTCGGCGATGGTTCGAGCCGGGCTGGTGATGCGCGCCGACACCCCCTCGAATTGGGTGGACTCGATACCATATATGGCGGCCGGGCCGCTCACGCGAACGAAGCGCATGCGGAGTTCAGGTACGTTGGGGGTGCGGTCCCGTTGGGGAATGGCCATCCAGATCGCTGAGGGCGCCTGCGTGCCAATGCCGTGTACGCGGAGGGCGGTGAGCAGGCAGATGATCCCTCGCGGCACGCGAGTACAGGCCATGGCCAGTGAGTGGTTCTCGGTCGGCTCGGCAGTCGCGAGGTGGTAAAGCCCGCGCCCCACCCGCTCCACCACCCCCGCCCGCATGAGGGCCGGCAGTTGGTCGCGGGTCATTCCCACGGATTCGAGCTCCCGAGGGCGGAACACCCCGCCGAGACCGGCGCGACGAAGCCGGTCGGCCGGGTCCTCGCGCGCGTGACCGTGACGCGAAATGTCGATATCATGATATTCCATGTAGACATTATGCGTCACTCAGAGCACGCAGTCAACACAAATCGCTTACACCAATGCGCTTCATATCGACGGTTTGCGTTCACTTTCCGCCCCCCGTCACCTGCGCCAGCATCCGGACAATGTCGCCCTCGATGGCACGGATGTCCTGCTCGATCTCTTCCAGCGGACGAGGCGGCGTGTAGCGGTAGAAGTAGCGATTGAAATTGATCTCGTAGCCCACGAGCCCCACGAGGCCGTCCTTGTCGTCGCGCTTGGCCGTATCAATCCACCCGTCTGGTACGTGCGGGAGCACTTCGCGGGCAACGAACTCGCGCACGCTGGCCGGAACCCCATCCTCATCGGCTGCATCGGGCCCGGCTGCGAACGGCACGCTCTCCGTGTCACGCAGCTCCGGGTCAGGCTCCGGCGCACCATCGGCATCACGGCAAATGCTGGCCGTCTCGTCGCGCTCCGCAAGCGCCCCGAGAATGGCCTTGCGTACCGGCGCCGCGAGCTTGAGGCTGGCCTTCTTCGTCGCCGCGTTGAGCAGCGCCTCGAACTCGGCGCGATCCTTCACCAGCGTGTCGGGAAGTGTGTCGAGTATCGCGCGAATCTCCGCCTGCAGCGCGCGGCCTGCCGCCTGCTCTTGAGCCCCGGCAGCCCCCTTCTTCTTCGACTGCGCGAGCGCCACGAAACCACGCTCTTCCTCAAGGCGTCCAATCCGCTCGGGGATTGCCTGGAAGTTGACCCGGAGCGGTCGTTCCACGGTGATCTTGCGATAGCCAAAGTGCGAGGTGGGGAAGACGCGGCTAACCACCACATCCTCTACCTTGCCGTCTTTCTCCACGCGACGCGTTTCACCGTCGCGTCTGTTCCGTACCAGGGCGAGAATCTCGCGCGCCTTGTCAATGGGGATCTCGCGACGCTTGTCGCCAAGGCTCTTCCGCATCGGCACCCAGAACCCGGAGGCGTCCACGAGCTGCACCGTCCCGCGATGCGCAGGCGCCTTGCGATTCGTGACGACCCAGATGTACGTGGCGATGCCCGTGTTGTAAAACAGCTGCTCGGGCAGCGCGATTAGCGAATCGAGCAGATCGTTCTCGAAGATGAACCTTCGGATTTCGCTTTCACCACTACCCGCGTCACCCGTGAACAGCGGCGAGCCATTCATGATGATAGCAATCCGGGAGCCGCCCTCAGCGACGTCCTTGGTGTGCGCCAGCATGTGGAGCAGGAAGAGCAGCTGACCATCACTAATTCGGGGCAGTCCTGCGCCAAAGCGACCGGCCGCACCGCGGTCGTGCTCGGCCTTCACAGCGTCGGCGTCACCCTTCCAATCCTTTCCGTAGGGCGGGTTGGCAATCAGGTAGTCGAAGCCCACGCCACTGTGCTTGTCGTTGGAGAGCGTGCTCCCGTACGCGATACGGTCCGCATCGCGCCCCGTGGGGTCCTTCATGTACAGGTCAGACTTGGAGACAGCCCACGTCTCCGGGTTGACCTCCTGGCCGAAGAGATGGAGCTCAGCGTCAGGGTTGATGGGCGGCTGAAGCTGGCGCCCATCCTTGATGATCCCGCTCTGGATGTGCTCCTTGGTGAGCATCAGCATGCCGCCGGAACCACAGCACGGGTCATATACCGTTCGCACGATGCCCTGCCCCTGGATGCGCGCCTCGTCGCCGGCCAGCATGAGGTCCACCATCAGGTGCACCACGTCTCGCGGCGTGAAGTGTTCACCGGGATTTTCGTTGAGCGCTTCGTTGAACTTGCGGAGCAGCTCCTCGAAGATCGTTCCCATCGTTGCGTTATCCACGCGCGAGGGGTGCAGATCCACCGACTTGAAGCGCTCGAGCACCTGAAAGAGCAGCCCCGCCTCGTCGAGCTTCGAGATCGTGTTATCGAAGTCGAAACGCTCGATCACCTCGCGCATGTTCGCACTGAACCCGGCGATGTAGTTTCGCAGGTTTGCTGCGAGGTGCGGCGCGTCGCCCAGCAGCTTGTCGAAGTCGTATCGCGACGTGTTGTAGAAGGCGAAGCCAGAGGCCCTGCGGAGCTGGGCATCAAGATTGTCGAGCTTCTTGCCCCGGAGTTCCGCCTGCTTGGCGAGCACGTGCTCCTTCTTGTCCGCCAGCACGCAGTCGAGACGGCGCAGGACTGTGAGCGGGAGGATGACATCCTGGTACTTGCCGCGCTTGAAGGTGTCGCGCACGAGATCGGCGACGCCCCAAAGAAAGCTGACGATTTCAGAGTGATTCATGATTGGAGATCAGTGTTGTGTAGACGTGGGCTGCAGCAGGCCAACCGCAGCCGCGTTCCGAAGGAGACTGAACAACTGTGAGACCTGATCAGCGGCCGAGGCCAACTGCTCAGCCGTGTCTTCGACAGCGCGGAGGGAGGTGACCAGCTGCCTTTGGACAGGAAGGGGCGGAACACGGATTTCGAGCTCCATAAGCGAATCCGGCCGGATGTTTGCGATGGTGGTGCCGGTGGAAAGGGCCGCGAGCGCCGCGACGCCGGTGCCCGACGTCAATGCGTACCGCAGGTAGTCCGGATCAAGTAGCTCCACCTTCGGCGTCAACAGGAGAAGCGAGTCACTGAACGACAGTTCCGCGTCTATTTCAACGGTCGCGCACGAGACCCGGCGGCTCGCACCATCGATTCCGCGTGACGCGAGCAGCACGTCACCGCGGCGCGCTGCACGAAGCTTTCGCTTACTGCGAGTCTTTTCCTCCGGTAGTCGATCAATTTTTCCGCCGCTACCGGTGACGAAGCTCGTAGACACGAAAGGCCGCTCGTCATCGCCACCGTCAGGATCAACCCGACTGCCAACCACCGGCCGCTCCTCGAGCACCTCGCGGAGGCGTACCGCTGGCCAGTCCTCCTGCGCAAGTATCAAACGCGAGGCAACCGAATCGATGACCGAATTCAGCGCGACCGTCTCGCCTAGGGCGCGCCTCGATAGTTCAAGGGTCGTCTTGATCTCATCCAGCTGCTCCAGCGCGTCCACCTCGTCCGTCTCTGCGATGTAGCGGATGAATCGGTTCGGGGTGAGGTCAGCATGGGTCTCCTGCTCCCCGGCGGCCTCTGTGCCACCAAGAATCTCAGGGGCGCCTGCGACGGCTGCGAAGGTTGGCTCGGAGACGGGCTGCCCTGAACGCCAGGTCCGCACCGCGTTGGCTATGCGGGTGATCGCTTCCGGGGTCAGCTCGTTGGTGAGCCCACGCCTGGACATACCAAGCTGCCTAGCGTCTACGAATAGCACGTCACCCCGTTTCGCCGCGCGCGTTCGGTCGAAGAGCAGCAGTGCAGTGAATACATTGACCCCTGCCACGAGCCCGGGCGGGAGGGCGATAACGGCATCAAGTTCACCTGCCTCGACAAGACGCGCACGAATCATCGCATCGCGTCCGCTGCGCGACAGACTCGCAATCGGTACCACCATGACGCCGACCCCGTTTGGGGCAAGGTGATGCAGAAGGTGCTGCGCCCACATCCAGTCCGCGACATTGGAGGTACCGTACTTCCAGCGAGGATCGAAGACGATGTCCGTGGACGTCAGTCGAGTATTGAAGGGTGGATCCAGAATGATCCGGTCGGCGACTCGTCCACGGAATGCATCGTGCAGAAGTGTGTCGCCTCTGTTGAGGGTCGCCTCGAATCCACACAGCGCTAGATGCAGCACGCCGACACGCCAGCTGTATTCTGCGATCTCCTGCCCAACGAGTTGGATGTCCTCGCTGGCCTCTCTTGCTGCCTCCGCCAGAGCCATCGCATGTCCTGCGGCCGGGTCATACACGATGCCACGAACCGGCGACAGGAGTTGCACGATCAAGGACGTCAGACTCCTCGGCGTCGAAGAGCCGAAGACGCGAATGGCTTGCGAATCCTGCATCTGCGCGATCACGAGCGATACTGCCTCGCCGAACACCCGCGCAGTTGCTTCGCGCATTCCTTCATTGGCGAGGCGATCAACGGCAACAAGGACCTGTCGTACAGCGCGCCAGGAGACCGAGGGGGCACTGAGCACCTCGCGGACGGCTGGATTGTCGCCGACGGGCAGGGACTCGACGGCATGCCTCCATGCAACCGGAAGTTGGTCCTCGGAGGCGGCCCTGAGTCCCGACCACAGCGAGGGCTCTTCAGACACGGCTCGAGCGTTCAGCTTGATAGAGGAGCGCCAGAGGGTGAGCACCTGCAGCATGGCGAGCAACAGCGACTCGTTCGCCTCGCCCACGTCACGAAGTGCATTGGCGACACCCCAAAGGAGCTCGTTGAGCCCCACCGGCTTGGGAGCTCGCACCTTCTTTCCGCGACGCTCCAGCCATACAAGCACGTCGTTAAGTGCGAAGAAGTCTCCCGCGGCCGTCCCCTCTACGGGGACTGGGAAGTCCGCGTAACGCTTGCGCCAATTTGACACGGCGGACACGGACACCCCCGCGAGCTGGGCAATCTCACTCACCGTCACGCGAGCGTTCTGCTGCGGGTCGATCACGCCGCCTCCTGATGCGTGCATGCGGGAAGCATCACGCGAACGAAAGACGCGGCCCGGTAGCTGTGCGCCGAGAGTCCCCCAATGGGAGCAACCACCCCGACGGGAATACCGAGGCGGCGCAGTGCATTGATGGACTCGACGAAGATGCCGTCGCCCGAGCCGATGACGACGCGGTCGAAGCGTGCGGCGATGCTCTCCGGGACGCTCACTTCGTTGATCAGCGCCAGATCGGCGCCATTCACGCCGCGTGCAGCGACGACGCGGGCCCCCGCCCACAGGTTGCCGGCGCGGAACGCCATGAGGCCGCCGGCGGCGATCACTACATGATCGTCCTCTCGGACTCCAGCCAGCGCGCGGTACTGGGCCAGCGCCTCAGCTGCGGAACAGCGGTACTCCCGGGCGGCACCCGCGAGGTTCTCGATATCCACGAGATGCAGGGTGCGCCCGGCGGGGAGGTGCTTCGCGCGGGGGACAACGCGGTCTGGGACCAGGCACAGCGACCGTGCAGCGGATGCCTTGAAGGAGGCGAGCATTGGGGTTTCCCGATTGGCGATTGAGAGGAACCGTGCGGCGACGACAATACAATACGAACACTTTGAAAGCCTGTCAAGGGTTCACAAACTCACAGGGTTACTATCACGGGAGGTCTAGTGATTGCGTATTGATTGCGAATGCTTGCGTGGCAGCCGGATCGACGCGTTCCCGAAAGCTGCCAACTGCCGCCACGTCCTGTTCGGCGCAGGACACCACCGCGAGCCGGTCGCCTTCCACGTGGAAAATCGCGTCCTGCCGGTAATCCCGCCCTAGGCCGATCCCGGTTGCCAGATCGATCTCGACCGCCCACCCGGGCTCCGTGTGCCCAATGCCGTGGTAGAATCCGGTGATACGCGTGATCCAGACATCCAGCTCGTTCAGGCGCCGCCGCAGGGCCTCATCCGCCCGCTCATTCTCCTCGTCCGACCACTGCTCGCCCGTCGTGGCATAGGCTGTCACGATCACGAACGACTCGGGCCACGACGATGGCATCTGCTCCACGCGAAATCGCGTGTTGAAGTACGCGGGATGAAAGCTCAATCGACCGTCTCCATGATGAATCTCCTCTGCCCTTCCGTTTGCGGACATCGCGGCCACACCTGACTGCGCGCATCGCAGCGCCACGCCGCATCAAGCTGGCGCAGCGCGCTAATGGGCGCATAGCCATGTCGAACCAAGTGCAGGGTGCGTATTCCGGTCAAAGCGGCCACCTAATCCGATTCAATTCGGCCAGGCATTCTGGTTCAATTCGGCCACCGCGTCTGGCCCATTTCGGCCAGGGGTTACGGCTGGTGGTGTCGTCGCGCTGCGGGCGTGGGATCGGTGAGAGGAATTAGCAGGGTGATGAAAAAGTGGCGGATGGACGTGACTTTTTGCGTCCCGCTGACGTGTTCAGCGATTATTGCGCGTGAATTTCGTGCGGGGGGCAATGCCCACGTGCTCGGCGGCCCCGCTTTGGCCGGCATCCGGCGGCCGCCGGGGCCCGCGTCGCGCGTCACGCACCCGCAGGCCGACGGATCAGCGTGCGGATCCGCACGAGATTGTACGCGGCGTGTACGAAGCGAAACACGAAGTCGACGCGGCGTTGGCCGCGGTGATGCAGTTTGCGCAGCCCGCCGACCACTTTGCCCCAGCCGAAGCTCTCCTCCACCAGCTTCCGCTTTTGTTGACTGATCGCGTAGCCGTCGTGCCGCGTGGTGCGGTCATCCACGGCGCTGCGCGGTTTGCGGGCGTGAAGGTTCTGCGCCACGTGCGGCGTGGCGCCGGCGGCGCGCACGCCCTCCACAAAGGCCGGGGAGTCGTAGCCTTTGTCCGCGCCGAGCGTGCGCCGCCGGGCCCGGGGCTCCAACGTCGTCAGCATCTCCAACGCCGCGTCGCGCTCACTCTCGTAGCCTGGCGCGCGCACATCCGTGGCGACGATCAGCCCGTGCCGATTGTCCATCAACACACTGCCGAGATAGCCCACGATGGACGCGGTGCCACTACTCTTCCGCGCCAACCGCGCGTCGGGGTCCGTCGTCGACTGGTGTGTCTCGTTCGTGCGCCGCTGCTGCCGGAAGTTGACGGTCGGATTCTTGGGATCGCCATCGTCGCGCGGCGTCCGGGCGGCGGGATCCTTCGGTTGCACACTCTTCTGACTGGCCCACGCGTCGAGCAGCGTCCCATCGACGGTGAAGTGCTCATGCGAGAGCAGGCCATGCGACTCGGCGACCCGCAACACTTCCTGCAAAAACGCGTCGGCAATCCCGCCGTCCATCAAGCGCTCGCGATTCTTGCTGAAGACCGTCGGCACCCAGATGGGATCATCCGGATTGAGGCCGACGAACCAGCGGAACAGGAGATTGTAGTCGAGCTGCTCCATCAACTGGCGCTCGCTGCGGATCGTGTACAGGGCCTGCAAGAGCAGCGCGCGCAGGAGGCGCTCGGGCGGAATCGACGGGCGGCCCATGGCCGAATACAGATCCGCAAAGCGCGGGGAGAGCGCCCGCAGGATCGGCTGCACCAGCGCGTGCATCGCGCGCAGCGGATGATCGGCCGGGATCCGGTCCTCAATGGACACGTAGCTGAACATCGTCGACTGCGGCTGATCGGCACCACGCATCGGAAACGCCTCGGGAAAGAGTCGCGCCCAGTATACAACACGGCGCGCCATACGCCAGGTTTTTACGGCGACTTTTTCATCACCCTGTTAGGGTGTGGCGGTGTCGGTCGCGGCGCTCGCGCCGAGTTTACGCAGCGATCCTCCGGTGAGTGTGATGCGGTGCGCGTGGTGGACCAAACGATCCATGATCGCGTCCCCGAAGGTGGCATCGCCGACGCCTTCGTGCCAGTGCTCGACGGGGACTTGGCTCGTCAGCAGCGTCGCGCGACGGCCCGTGCGATCCTCGATCATCTCCAAGAGATCGCGGCGTTCGCGATCCCCGATGGGGGCGAGGCCCCAGTCGTCGAGGATCAAGAGATCCGCTTTGCCGAGTTGCGCGAGCACCTTGCCGTACGTGCCGTCGCTACGCGCGATCGCGAGTTCCGGCAGCAGTCGTGGCAAGCGCAGATAGCGCACGACGTAGCCGTGGCGACACGCACTATGCCCAAGCGCACACGCTAACCACGACTTCCCGGTACCCGTTGGACCGGTAATTAACAGGACCCCGTGTTGCTGGATCCAATCGCCGGTCGCGAGCCGCAAGAGCTGCGATTTGTCGAGCCCGCGCTTCACGCGAAAGTTCACGTCTTCGATCGACGCACTATGGCGGAGCCGCGCGATCTGGAGTAGCCGCGTCACGCGGCGATTCTCGCGCGCGACGTGTTCGCGTTCCAAGAGCAGCGCCAGACGATCTTCAAAATCGAGCGAGACGACATCGGGCTGTCGCCGCTGTTCATCGAGCGCTTCCGCCATCGCGGGGAGTTTCAAACGATGCAGCAGGTCGGTGGTTTGTTGGGCGAGCATGCTATTCGACTCCAAAGAGGGGAAGTGAGGCGGACGCCGCGAAGTACGCGGCGCCGCGCACGTTGTCGTGCGTGGCCGGAAGGTTGGTGGTCGCCTCCATCGTCTCGGGTGGCGATTGATCGAGGCCGAGTTTGAGGATCGAGTGCAGCGAGCGATACGTCATCGCGCCGGTGGTCTGCGCACGCTGCGCCGCGGCCTCGAGGCGGGCGTCGCCGTACCGTTTCCCGAGCGACAAGAGGCCGAGGCAGGCGCGATAGCCTTGCTCGGGATGCGGCTTATGCTCGAGGATGTGCGCGACCACCGCGCCCGTCGCGACCCCGATGGATTCGCCCCAGCGCACGAGGCGTGAGGGGGTCCACTCGACATGGCGCGCGTGCGACTTCGGCCGATGCGCGGGATCGGTGGAGTAGCCGCCTGGCGTCTGGCGCCGCACGTGCGCGGCCACGCGGGTGCCTTGATGCAAGATCTCGCACATCGTCGCGGTGAGGCGCACGTCGACGGTCGCGCGCACGAGCGTGTACGGCACGCTGTAACAGTGCTTCTCCACGGCGATGTGGTAATCGATGTTCACCTTCGCCGTGCGCCACTCGGCATACTCGTAGCGCGTGGCGGGGAGTGGGCGCAGGGCGGGGCGATCGGTCTCCGCAAAGCGTGACCGGCGGGTGCCGGGGAGCTTCTGAAAGGGGCGATCGTTCAGGGCCTCCAAGCGTTCGCGCAGCGCCTCATTCAGCTCGGCCAGCGAGGTAAAGCGGTGATGGCGCAGCGGGGCGAGCAGTTCGCGCTCGACGATCTGCACCGCCGTTTCCACTTTCGCTTTGTCGCGCGGCGCGGCGACGCGCGTGGGCAACACCGCGGTGCCATAGTGCGTGGCGAACTCGGCATAGGTCGCGTTGATCTCCGGCGCGTAGTACGACGCGTACGTCACGCCCGCCTTGAGGTTGTCCGGGATCAGCAGGGCCGTGACGCCCCCGAAAAACTCCAGCATGCGCACATGCGACGCGATCCAATCGGGGAGCGATTGCGTCCACGTCGCTTCAGCAAACGTGTAGTTGCTCGCGCCGAGCGCCGCGACGAAGATCTGTGCCTCGCGGATCTCACCGGTGGTGGCGTCGACGATGTCGACGGTCAGCCCCGCGTAGTCGACGAAGAGGCGTTCGCCGGCGCGATACTCTTGCCGCATGACCGGATCGATCGTGGCGCGCCACTGCCGATAGTGGACGGCGAACTGGCTGTAGCTGTACCCCGCCGGTTCGCGCGCTCGGTACTCGTGCCACAGCAGCCACAAGGTCACGCCTTTCTGCTGCTTCTCCTGCGCGATCACCGCCCACTCGGGGAGCGGGCGCGTGGCCGACGAGGGCGTCGTCGCGCGCGCGAAGAGGGCGTCCTCGAGGGCGCCATCGGTGAGCGCGGTCGCGAGGGGCCACGTTAACCCGCTCGCACGGAAGCGCGCACAGTAGTCCTGCACCGTGCTTCGCGGCACGCCGAGGCTGCGCGCGGCGCGCCGTTCGCTGAGGCCCGCTTCCAATCGGAGGCGGAGTACATCTCGAATCATTCGCATCGGGATCCTGTCGCGGGGCACGCGGTCACTCCGGTTAAAGTCCCGGAAGGACGCACGAATCACGCGGGGTGGGGATCCCACACCAGTCACTGCAGCAACACCGCTAGTAGCCCCCTGGCCGGATTCCGCCAGAATGAGTGGCCGGAATCACCCAGAATGGGTGGCCGGATTCACCCGGAATGCGTGGCCGGATTCAACCGGAATGGGTGGCCGGATTCAACCGGAATGGGTGGCCGGATTCAACCAGAATGGGTGGCCGGTTTGCGCCGTAATACGCAGCTGAACATCGTCGACTGCGGCTGATCGGCACCACGCATCGGAAACGCCTCGGGAAAGAGTCGCGCCCACCATACAACACGGCGCGCCATACGCCAGGTTTTTACGGCGACTTTTTCATCACCCTGCTAGTAGGCGCCCGCCCGCCTTCGGGTGGGTGCCGCCCCACTGCTTCCAGAAAAAAGCCGCACCGGCGCGCTTCACGGCATCACGGAGCCCTCGCGCGAATTCCAGCGAGACCGGGCGTGCGCCGCGGCCACTCTCTCCTCCGCCAATCACCCAATCCATGCCGCGGAAGTCCACGGTATCGAGGGGCCCCAGCAGAGGCTCTGCGCTCACGAAGCGCACGACGGCAGGAATCTCTCGGAGCACGTCTATCCGCCGTGCTGTGTCTTCGTGTTCGACGGAGACACCAAGCCAGACATGTGACGGCCACTCAAGGCGATCGGCGAGTCGTCGTGCGCGCTCCGGGCGCTTCGTCAGCACCTGGAACTGATGCTGTGGGGCTGCCACCATCGCCTCCCAGACCTTGCGGATCTGCGCCTCCGTGAAATGGGCGTGAAAGACGTCAGACATGCTGTTTACAAACACGCGACGGGGCGCCCGCCAGCTCGCGGGCAGCCGCAAGCGCTCTGGCCAGAACCGCGGGGCAAATGGATCTACCCGATTCTCCGGCGTGTCTCGGACGGGGAGCCGCTGCCGATAGATCGTATCGAGGCGAGTACGAGCCATTGACGCCGCATAGCAGTGATCGCATCCAGCGGAGATCTCCGTGCAACCGGTCATCGGGTTCCACGTAACGTCTGTCCACTCGATGCCCGTCGTACGCTTCATCGTGTCTCCTCACGGGGGTGATGCCCACCATAACGGAGTGCGCGGGTCACGGCCGCCTTCCGAACGACTCGAGCTACATGAAAATCGAGCCCCTGCATCGTCGCCAGACAGAGGTCGGCGGTAATCACAGCCGATAAACTCGATCGGAGGCCCAAGCTGGATACTGGATGGCCGGGCTGCAAACAGGTTACTGGGCGTCGGCGCCTGGCAGCTTTATTTCGTCATGCAGAGAGACGGCTAAAGTGTTGCGGGTCAGAGTGTTGGGCCAATTGTATTGTTCGGGCCATGGAACTCGTAGCCGAGGCGTGGCGTAGTAGAGGGGAGGGAGAAGTCGCCGACATCCTGTGACTTGCTTGCCAGCCCCGCAGTCTGTGTGGTATGGTTTGGTCTGAGTCCGTAACCACCTATCCGAGGAGCACATGAATCCGCCAGCGATGATCGATGCACCTCGCACTGCTGAAGTGCGGGAAGATTGTGCGATCAATGCGGCGCAGCCGAAGCTTGTGCGTCCGGCGCCCCCGATCAATCGTCTCGAAGGTGTTCCGACCCCGGAAGAGATTGAAGACTATCGCGCGATGATGGCCATGAGCGCAAAGGCGAGCCGTCACATCATGCGAGAGGTTCGCGGGATCCGGTAAGAACGCCGGCAGTGCCAAGGCGGGCCGAAGCTACTGCTTCGGCCCGCCTTTTTGCATCCAAGCACTTGATTGACGAGGTTGCATGCGACCTCCAGCCCCATAACAGAAATGGACGCTCCTACCTCGGCTCACCAGGACGACGCCGGTATTGACGAGAATGCCGAACCTGCGCCGATTCTTCCGTACGGCACCTATATACTCCCCGCCGATGCGCGCCCGGCGGGCGACGACAAGCCGGGGCGCAGGCGAGTATTGTGCACCGAGACGACGTGGACCGTACTGGGTACCGTCGTCTACGGATCGTCACAGACTGCGCCCTTCAAGCAAAAGGGTCTTCACCGGGTGCCCATTTTGGGCCGCGGCGAACCGAACCCCAATGGCTTTACGGTCGGAGAGCAGTTCTATCTTTACCCGATGCTGTTGTGGTATGCGTACCATCCAGATCTCTCGCATCGGACTGGAGAACTGGCTCAGCATGAGTACGATCCGCTCTGCCGGGCGATGCGCGAGGCGCTAGGTATTGGGACTGACTGCGGGCCGACATCGGATTTTCCACGCTCGCGGCGAGGCTGGATCGTAAAGCTTTCCAAGGAGGCCGCTGACACGCACAGCTGTACGTACGCCGTGATCCTCAGCAATCATCACCACGCAAGCGAAACCGGGAGTCAAGCGATTGTTCCGCTCGTGGTGGTCGGCGACAGCGGCGAGCAACCATTTGACGTCACCACGTACGGCCCCTGGACAGGCTTCATCGGAGCGAAACCTGGCGATGCGGTGTGGGCTACGAGCATGGTGTTCTCCGTGTTTGAGCCCTTCAGCGCATTGATCGAAACACCGCACCGAGTCAGTGATAGAGAGATGAAGCGCATTGAAGACGCTCTCGCTGCTCGCGGCCTCGTTAGGACGTAATTCGCGGAAGAAGACACAGACGCCACTGGGCGATGCGGTGCATAGGCATTGTCGGGCTTCAGCACAGAGGACAGGCTTTGTTGAGCACCCGACCATTCGGTCGAGCTCTGCAACGCATCACGCCCTACTGACAATGCGCAGCCGAGCAGAGCAGTGCCAGCAGGGCGACACTGACGCTGTCCTCTGCGCGCGGATCACGGGCTCGCCTCGGTATTGCCGGAGACTCGGTGGCGTATTCCAGTCAGCTGGCGCCGACCTGTGCAACGGCCCGCGCTACCCCCACGCGACATGGAGTCCTCGCGGTGGTGAGTGCGGGCTATCGTCAGCGCGGTTCGGCCAGCAGGACCGCGAGCTCGATCTCGTAGGCCTTGGCCACATCCCGCGCTTCGGCCACGTCGAGCTTCCGCATGCCGTTCTCCAGATTGGACACGTAACTCTGCGGACGCTCGAGGCGCGCGGCGACCTCAACCTGAGTCTGCGGCCGCCCCAGCGCCGGGACGACGTGTCCGGCTCGATGCTGCCGCAGTCGGCGTGCAACGCGCTGGGTAAACGCCCACTCCCGCGATTGGCGGGCGTCAACGAAGCGGTCATCGGGGGCCATGGACGGTAAGCTCGCCCGGGGGCCATGAATATCCGAAATGTAGATACCTGTGGCCCAGAATCTTCGGTGTATGTGCGGGATTATCCGACAGTTGAATACTCCTGAGGGTCTGCCACGGTGCAGCCCATGCCCAAATCTGCCCCGTTCGCTTTCGCGGTTCGACACCGCCATGACGCGCGCCGCTCCATGGCCTCGGTCCCCCAGTGGACCCCCCTCGTATCGTCCGACGGGGGGCGCCACTGATGCCGCGCTATGGGGTGGAGCATCATGATCCGAAGAGCGAGCGGCGGCGCCAGCTGGACTCGCGTGCGTGTTTCGGCTGATGCCGATCACCCGTTTCGGTTGATGTCGATCACCCATTTCGGCCGATGTCGATCACCCGTTTCGGTGATGCCGATCAGGCGTTTCGGCTGATGCCGATCACCCAGGAGGGCGCGGACGGGACCACCCGCGCGGCACGTTCCCCCCGGACTCTATGCCGGAGGGGCGGGGCCCGCAGTGAGGATCCCGATGCGACAGGTCGTGGAGGCACTTCGCCTCGCGTTTGACCACGGCGGCCGCCAGCGCGAGATCGCGCGGGCCCTCGGCGTTTCGCAAAGCACCATCAACGAGTACCGGGGCCGGTTCGCGGCGTCGGGGCTCCCGTGGCCGCTGCCGCCCGAGGTGGACGAGGCGGTGCTCGCAGCGCGGCTCTATCCGCCGACGCCGCATGCCCGGGTGCTGCGGCCGGAGCCGGACTGGGCCCTGGTGCACACCGAGCGGCAGCGGCCCGGCATGACGCTCCAGCAGGGCTGGATCGAGTACAAAGCGAACGAGCCGACCGGCTACGGCTACACCCAGTGCTGTGCCCGCTACCATGCGTGGGCGGAGACCGTGGAGCCGGTGCTCCGGCAGGTCCACGTGCCGGGCGACAAGGTGTTCGTCGACTATGCCGGCCAGACCATGCCGGTGCAGGATCTGTCGGGGGGCACCACGCGCGACGCGCAGATCTTCGCCGGCGCGCTTGGCGCGAGTCACCTGCTGTTTGTCATGGCGTCGTGCTCGCAGACCCTGGCCGACTGGATCGCCGCGCACGTCGCGATGCTCGAAGCCTTTGGCGGCGTGCCGCGGGCTATCGTGCCCGACAATCTCAAGGCTGGGGTGTCGCGCCCGTGTTATCACGAGCCGACGATCCACCCGACGTATCAAGATCTGGCGAGCCACTACGGCACCGTGATCCTGCCCGCCCGCGCGAAGCATCCCCGCGATAAGGCGAAGGTGGACACCGCGGTGCAGATCGTCGAGCGCGAGATCCTGGCGCCGCTGCGGCATGATGTCTTCACGTCGCTGGCGGAGCTGCAACACGCGCTCGCCTTCGGCTGCGCGCGCGTGAACGAGCGCCCCTTTCAGAAGCTCGCGGGCTCGCGGCGCAGCGTCTTCGACGCCCTGGAACACGAGACATTGCGGCCGCTGCCCGCGGAACGCTACGAGCTCGCGGAGTGGTGCACCGCGAAGGTGAACATCGACTATCACATCTCGGTCGAGGGGCACCTCTACAGCGTGCCGTATCGCCTGGTCGGCGAGACGGTCACGGTCCGCCTCACCGCCACGCTCGTGGACATCCTACACAGCGGACGCCGCGTCGCGCTGCATGCACGCAGCGCGCGCAAGGGGCGGATGACGACGGAGGCGACGCATCGCCCGAAGGCCCACCAACGCCACCTCGAATGGTCGCCGTCGCGGCTCGTCGCGTGGGGCCGCTCCATCGGCGCGCCCACGGCGGCCTTCGTCGACGCGCTGCTCGCGCGCTGTCCACATCCGGAGCAAGGCTATCGCTCCTGCCTCGGCCTCTTGTCGCTCGCCAAGCGCTATCCCGCTGACCGCGTGAACGCCGCGTGCGCGCGGGCTCATGCCGCCGGGACCATCGCCTACCGCTCGGTCAAGTCGATCCTCGAACAGCAGCTCGACCGACTGTCGCTCGAGGAGGCCACGCCGACGCGACCCCTCCCGGCGCATCACGCGCATGTCCGGGGCGCCGCGTACTACGAAGCCACCGCCACCGGCACGGAGGCGGTCCCCGAGCCGCTGCCCGTGGTCGCGTCCCCTCTCACCCTCTGCTGAGTCCCTGATGCTCCTCGAACAAACCCTCTCGACCTTGCATGCGCTCAAGCTGTACGGCATGGCCACCGCCCTCGACGAACAACGCGGCATCCCCGATCTCACCACCCTCGCCTTTGAGGAGCGGCTCGCGCTGCTCCTCGAACGCGAGCAGGCGCTGCGCCATGATCGGCGCCTCTGGCGGCTGCTCCAACTCGCGCGGCGGCGCTATGCCGCCTGTGTCGAAGATGTGAACTTCCGCACGAAGCGCGGCCTCGAACGCAGTCGCGTGCTGCAACTCGCGGGCGGCGAGTGGATCCGCCAGCATCAGACGCTACTCATCACGGGCCCGACCGGTAGCGGGAAGTCCTGGCTCGCCTGTGCGCTTGGCCACAGCGCCTGTCGCCAGGGCCACACCGTGCGCTATGTGCGCGTGCCGCGCCTGCTCGGGGAAGATCTGGTCCTCGCCCGCGCCGATGGCAGCTACGCGAAGCTGATGCAGACGCTCGCGCGCACCGATCTCCTGATCCTCGACGACTGGGGGCTCGCCCCGCTCGGTGACCGCGAACGCCGCGACCTCCTCGAACTGGTGGAAGACCGGGTCGGTCGCCGCGCCACGCTCGTGACCAGCCAACGGCCCGTTGATCACTGGCACGAGATGATCGGAGACGCCACGTTTGGAGACGCCATCCTCGACCGGCTGGTCCATCACGCCCACCGGCTCACCCTCACCGGCGGCTCCTCACGCCGCTTGCCGACCCCCGACGCCCCGACTGACTAACCCCTCGTCTGCGCCCTTCACCCGGTGATCGACATCAGCCGAAACGGCTGATCGCTTTGGATCGAAACCGGTGATCGCTTTGCGCCGAAACGTGTGATCGACTTGGGTGAAATGCGCACCAGACGGCAAGTCGGTCATCGCGGACCTCCCCCGCACGATGAAGCGCCCTCGAACTTGGTCCCATCAGGCGTGATAACAGCCGGCGAACATGGGTGTTCATCGACAACCAACAGGCGGTTGCCGAAATCAGCAACTGGAATCGCCATAGTGCACCGTTTCACGCGGGGTAACCGACCTTCTCCCGCACTAGATCACCCGCACGAACTCCGCGACAACCTGCACCGCCCCCTCGTCATCAACGGCGAGCTCAATCGGATCGAACTCGGTATTGAGCGGCTCGAGCACGACGCGCACGTGTCGCCATTCACCATCCGGCGACGACTCCTTCTCGCTCCGGTACCTCTTCACGGTGAAGCGGAATCCGGTCTCCGGATCCTTTGCATCCTGAAGTTGCGCCAGCACGATGCGTCCGCCCCGCGAACCGCTGACCGGCGCGGCGAACAGGCACATGGCGCCGTCAGGAATCCGCGGCTCCATCGAGCGACCGACCACCTTCGCCACGAACATCCCCGGCTTCAGGGTGGAGTCCCCGGATAGTTCGATCCATTCGCCCGACTCAATCTCATCGAGAAATTGCGGTTCTCCGAACGCGCCTGCGGCAGCCTGCAGCGTCGTGAGGGGCACGCAGCGAACGTAGCGCTCGCTCGGGCTTGGTGTCACCACGCGAAACGCAGGGGCACTCGATTGTGCTTCCGTCGCCCGCGCGAACCAGTCGGTATCGCGAATGACAGAGCTGCGCACGTCATCGCGCCGCAGGTAACCAGCAAGGCGACGAAAATGCCTCTGCATGGCCCCGGAATCTTCGAGTTCAACAACAGAAATCTCGATGACTTCGTATCCGTTGTTCCGCAGCCAGTCACGGATTTCCTTGTCCCGCGCAGCCGTGGCAGGATTGCCATGCAATCCGGCGCTGAGCCCGTCCAGATACACCACCACACCTTCGTCGGCGCCGTGGAAGTCCATGCGATACGTGACGTCGGGGGTAGTGGTACCAAGCGAGATGTGCAACTTGAGCTGCTCTCCTCGCGCACCGTCCGGGAATCCAGCAGCCTTCAAGAGTGCCTGCAGCTTTCGTTCGGCCGCGTTGACTGGAAGCTCAGATGGCGTTGCCGTCAGCTGCTGCTGAACGGGGATGATCGGATGCGAGACCCCCATCTCCCGCCCCCACGTCCGCAGTCGTTCGCGGACGAGGTGTCGGTCGAGATGCTTATGATAGAAACTGTTGCGGAAGGTCTGCAGGCAATCCACACACGATTTTTCGCATGCGCCGGGGCAATCCGAAACAATCGACACCGCTGCGTCGACGACATCGGGGAATCGGGCGATCAATTGATCAATGAGCCCGGATCCGCCCGGCATCGGATCCCACAGATACGCATCGACCTGTTCACGATCTATGTGGCCGATGACCAGGATCTGCAGGTCGTCCGCATGCATGTCCAGTACCTGCGTCGCCGCCATGCGTAGCGCCTCGGTGACGCTGTATGCCATAACGTGATCGTCGCATGCTGGCAGGGATAGTGCGTCAGCCGCCACGTCGGTGTAGAAGCCCACCGCGGCTGCGGCTCGTCCGCAGCGCTCCTTGTGCTGAGTATCGAAATCTTCTCGCTGCCGATCCGACGACAGCGGCGAAACGCTCTGCCCGCAGACCGTGCAGATCGGGTACCCGAAGCGCTGAAAACGAGTGATGGCGACATTTGCACCGACGTTGACCTGCCGGAATCGCACGGCGCGGCGATGATGCAGCGCCTGCGTACCCCACTGATAAGCCGTCCCACCGCCGTGCTGCCCGAGCTCGAGCCCAAAGATGGTCACGCCAAGCTGGAAGCGAAGTTCCTCGTCGTCCGAGATATGCGACTGGTGGACCAAGTCCACATCGCATACGGCAATGGTTTGCAGCACAGTGGTATCGAGGCCGGTCATCGCGCCGAGCTGCGACGTCGGCAATACCGCCTGGCGCCCCGTGGAGACCTCGAAGGTGGGCATCTCGATGCGCTGTTCGTCGACATCGCGGTGGAACCGACGCGCCACGAACCGATTCCCGTTCGCATAGATGAGGTTCCCAGGCACATACTCGCGCAGCGCGACCGAAGCCGGACGCGGCAAGGCAAACTGCAACGCCCCCGTGCGATAGAAGGGGATCTCCGCGGTTCCAAGAACCGAGCCTGTCTCGAGGCCGTAGCCGGGCAGAAAACCTTCGGCTGCCAGTACGCCGAACGTGTTACTGTCGTCATACCCTTCGGCCTCTCGGCGGCTGCGGCGCGCGATCCCTTTGAGTCGCTTCACCAAGGCGTCGCAACGCCGGAACAGCGAGTCCTCCTCCGGCTCGAGGGTGCCATCACGTTCCCGAACGGCATTGAGCCGCTTGATCTGCTCCATCGCCCACCGAAGGCGCCGCCGTACTCGTTGGACTGTCTCCTCAAGTTCCGGCACCATGCGCCGAACGCATGCACCCAATACCTCTGCCGTCGTGACGTCGGCATCGGCGACTGGCCACCCCTGACGGAACACATCCGCAACGTACGATTCGATGTCCGCGAGATTGGTATCGATCAGTGTCGCCAACGGCGTGAAGTCATATGGCGAGGTGCGCAGCGCGGCATTCTCGAATAGGTAAGCACCCACCTGCTGCGGCAGGCTCTCGTCAAGCAGCCGTGCGATATGTTGGCGCTCGGCCTCCGGACGGGCCCGGTCCCTGACGTACTGGTGCAACCGCGTGATGACCGCCGCATGTACGTGCTTGGCGATCATCAAGGAATTCCGAAGGTTGAACGCGGGCGGATCCACGCGACCGGAGAGCAACTTCAACGGGTCGTTGAAGTATGCGCGGTCATGAGAGACGGAACGGCAGTACGTGAGATTGACCGCCATGCGATGGCGTCGCCCTGCGCGCCCGGCCCGCTGCCAGTAGTTCGCAGGGAGCGGCGGCACGTTGCGCATCAGAATGCTGTCGAGCTGCCCAATATCAACACCCAGTTCGAGCGTCGGCGTACAGATGAACGTGTTCACGGACTCGGAGTCACCCTTGAACAGATTCTCGAGACGTTCGCGCTCATCATGCGGCACCATGGCGGTGTGTTCTTCCGGTCGGAGCAGCGTGTAGCCCTGATCAAGCAACTGCAGATCGTAGTTGTCTGGATCCTCCGGAACGAATTCGAGCGTACCGTCGCACCGCCATCCGGGACACCGTGCCTTGGGAGTCGCACGCGTGGTTCGGCGGCGACAGCTCTTGCAGCGCCAGACGCCATGGCTCTTCACCATACGAAGTGCGTCAGCATCGACCTGATAGACGCCGGTGACGCCAGGCAGTGCCCTGTCCTTCGATCCTTTGAGCGTGACGGGTCGCAGCAGCCCCTTGTCCACGAGCGCCTTGAACAGCGACTCCAGAAAGTTCTCGATGTCGCTCGCCAATACTCCCCAAGAACGGGCGATCAGACGCACAGCCGTGTCACCCTTCTCGCTCAGCCACTGCACGACGTACTTGGCGTCGTCACCGCTGTCTCGTCGCAGCTTGGTTCCCTGCGGGGCCCCCATCACGGGCAAGTAGCCTGCTTGAATCTCCTGGTCGCCTTCCATCCAGTATCGCGTGAAGATCCCGCGCTCCGGATCGAACAGCAGGCGCTTCCGCCGGAGGCTATCGAGCAATACAGCCACCCCGTCGCGCAATGTCTCCGCGGGGATACGAAGCAGCCTCGACTGCTCCTGAATCCACGGCCAAGTCGCGTCGAGTCCTTCATACTCGACCTTCATCCGTCCCCACGGTTCAAGGCCGAGGGACTGCTTGGACGACAGCGTCACTTCACGTAGCACCTGGATGCGCAGGAACTTCCGGCGTTCCTGCTCATGCCTTCCCCCGCTCCCCTCGCGACGCACGACCTCCCACACCTCCGGGGCCAGCGCCCGTGATAGCGCCGCGTCGCGCTCGAGACGGTCATCGAGATAGAGCGCGACATCGCCCACAGACGAATGGCCTGCCGACAGCGCCTCGGCCATCAGTGCACGCAGTCGGAAGCGTCGTGCGTGATCCTTCATCCAGCCGGCCTGAAACGCCGCGTCCTGGCGATTGTCGCAGAACACGAGCAAGCGCTTGCGTTCCGCTTGCTGGATAATGTCCTGGGCAAGCACGTGAACATCAGCCACGTTCGTCGCGCGGACCGGTCGTGCCGGCTCCCGGTACTGGACGCCCCAGCGGCGCCCGCCGGTGCTGCACGAAAGGCAGCTGGTCAGATAACCGGGGTTGTCCTCTTTCTGCCTCACAGCATACAGCACCACCAACGGCGCCGACTTGCCACAGTGGAGACACCGGCTGCCGGTGGCCGGATGGGCAGCGCCGCACGAGCGACAGAAATACAGTGGTGCCGTGCGTTCCAGCGCGTCCTCGTCATCCTCGGCACCGACCACACGGTCCACCAGCACCACCCGATTCCCACCTTGAGCCTCGGCGAGCGGCTCCCATACGTACTCCGTCCCCGTCGCCGTGCCTCCCTCGGGGTTCTTCTTGGAGAACCGGAAATCCTTGAGGAACGCAATGAAGTAGTGCTGCCCGCAGGTATTGCACGTCGTCACGGGGAAGTGCGCCTTGGGCTCCTCTGGTGGTGACGCATGCACCTCGTCCTCCGCGGCCAGCCATAGCACCGGATTGCCGTCCTCGGCGAAGCTCACCACCGCACCGCTGATGCCACGAATGAATCCGTGCACCACGGGACGCAACAACGGACGCGCATCTCGCCTCGCCGCAGCACCAAGGGCCAACCACGCGAGGATCTCCGCCTCATGCACCATGCGGCCAGCGAACGGCTCCAGCAGCGCGGGCAGCTCGCCGAGCGCACGCGGCGCCACCAGTATTTCCTCGATGCGGTACACCAGCTCGTTGCGTCCAAGCGCGGTGTGCAACGCCTCACTCCAATCACCAGCCTCAAGTTCCAAGCCGGCCATGCGCGTGTACGCGGCCCGCACGGCCGCGCCCGGGTCCACGGGGTGATCCACGGCGGCCACAATGGCATCGAGCAGGACGTTGGGGTCCTCCGCGGGAACTGGGGGAAGGCTACGAGGAGACGACCACAAGGACGCCTCATACGCTTCGCCAACCGTCACGACCTGATTCGCCTCTACCCCGAAGAACCGTGCGGCAAAGTCTCGCGCTGCGTTGGGATTCTCGCGATCAACAATCGTCGCCGAGGTGGCGATGCAGGTGGTGGCGTCGGTCGCACGGCCGACAAAGCGCCGGAGCCGTCGGATGAGGCACGCGGTCTCTGCGCCCTGCGCACCACTGAACGTGTGCGCTTCATCGAAGACGAGAAAGTCCAGTCGTGCGCCCGCAAAAAGCTCCACATCTTGCTGGCGCGTCAGGAGCAACTCCAACTGGTTCACGTTCGTGAGCAGGATGCGCGGCTGCTGACCGGGGGCCCGCATCATCTCGCGCGAGCACACCTCCTCCGCGGGATACACCGTTTCACCGCGTCCCTCGCGCCGCGTCCGCTCGAGTGCCGCTAGGTAGTCGGCCCGGGAGGCTCCCCGCGGCAGCCGTACGCCAGCCACATCGCGCTCATACTGTGGCGTCTTCCCGACGTACATTCCGAACGAGATGCCAGTGCCGGCCAGCAGACCGCGGAGGCGCCCCAGCTGATCCTCTGCCAAGGCGTTCATGGGATACACGAGAACGGCGCTTACGCCCGGCGGCTCACTCGCGTCGCGGAGTTCCAGGCAGCGGCTGACGACGGGATAGAGGAAGCACTCCGTCTTGCCGGAACCTGTGCCTGTCGAGACGAGCGTCGTCCGGCGCCCATGGATGGCGCGGACCGCCTCCTCCTGGTGCCCGTAGAGATGCGTGATCTCTCCGGGGATGCGCTGCCGCATATGCGGGTGGAACACTCCGCTGCTGATGAGGTCATCGACTGCGGCCCCGGTGCGAAATGGCCGGGAAAGGCTGATGTATGGGCCGCGCAACAGCGGCGAATCGCGGGTTTCGTCCAGGGAGAGCAGCGTCCGCATCTGCGCCAACAGCCGGTCATCCGCGAACGGATACGCCGTGAGCTGATACCGGAGAAAGCTGCGTACCACACGTTCGGTGAAGACAATCGGATTGAGCGCCATTCTTTTCGGGTTCCTGCGAGGCTACGAGGTGGAGGCGAACTGTGTCTCACTGAGTCGGTCAAGTGCGAGCGCAAGCACGCGATCATCGAAGATGCGATGCTTCCGTTGCGCGGCCGCCAGGCCATGCGGCCACCGTGCGATACCGTCGCGTACCGCGACGACGGTGGGCGCAACCCGCTCCTGCGAGATCAACCAGTCCACCGTGGCAAGCAGCTCAAGCCCGAACGGCGATTCAAACCCGTCGATCACGGCCGTCGCCTCATCGAGGGCGGGGAGGAACTCACTTGCCGCCGGTGACGCGAGATACGCCGCGACGGCCTCACGCTTGTTGTCCTCGAACCAGAGCACATCCAACGGACTCGCGTCGGCCAACCGCTTGTCGGAGTGCAGATAGCTCCCGTCCAATGCGTCGAGCAAGAAGCGCAAGCGGTCGGAGTACGGGCCGTACCTGTTTGCCGCGAACTTGAGATCGAGCGGATCTTTGAGCGACCGACGTTCGAGGGCACGGTGCAGAAACCACGCCAGCTTCTGCACCTCAAGCAAAGAGCACTCGAGACCAAGCACGCTGTATCGACGAATCAGCTCAGCGATCAGGGCGCGCGCCGCAGTCAGGGTTTCAACCCCCGTACGCTTCGGTGCGGTTTGGTAGCGCTCCGTCGGCTCGAAAACCGTGACGTCCACGTCAGGCAGGCTGGCCAGCGCACGCTCGATCTCGGGCCGTACGTCATCCCAAGCAAGGCCACCGTTGCCACAGCCCAGCGGGGGAATCGCGATAGAGCGAATGCCTTCTCGCTGGATGACGTGAACGAGGTCCTGCAGACCATCGCGCACCCACGACAGCTGCGATGGATTCCGCCAATGCTTCTTGGTCGGAAAGTGGATGATCCAACGCGGGCCAAGCAGCGCTGCCCCGTGCGACACGAGCACCTTGCCAACGTGAACCTTACCGGCCTTGGCCGCCTGCTCGTACTCACGCGCGCTCTCAGGGAACGCCTCGCGGAACTGCAATGCGATGCCCTTCCCCATCACGCCAACTTCGTTGACGGTGTTGACCAGCGCGTCGGCGGTGGCGTCGAGCAGGTTGCCCTGGGTGTAGCGGATGCTCACGGGTACCAGTGACTGCGGACGTGGGTAGGGATGGTGAGGCCAGCTTCGCTAACCGCTTGAGCGACAGTGGCTTGCGTTGCCGCGTCATGTGTAATGATGCTGAGCAAACCAGCAGGAGGCAAGAGTCGGTGAACGAGGGCTTCCGCCTGATACCGCTCGAAAGGCTCCGGGTCGTTCTGGTCGCGCCTGAAGTTGCGGCCACGCCACGCGTCCCACGGGAGGTCCTCGAGCAACGCCCGCCCGGACTTCATCGTGGCGGACATCAGGGTTGCATTGCGATCAGCCACAACCATTTGAATGCCCAGCCGTTCGACCTCGTCGAAGGACGATACCAGCACCACCACCTCAGCGCGTGCCCGCTGGACCACGCCGTTCCTACCCGTCACGATGTTGTAGAGCATCGGCGTGCACGGTGTGAAGTAGAACGGCACATAGTTCACCAACAAGCCACCCGGGGCGACATCCACTGTTCGAGAGGCGCGCTTCCCAATGATGTCGGTGCTACCAATCGGGACGAATGCCGGATTGACCACGTCCGAGCTCTGGCAGTGTATGCCGTGCGTCAGAATGTGCGGGACGTTGTCGCGATGCGTGATGCGGAAGATCAACGCATTCGCCAACGTGAGCACCTCCGACAGCGGCTTCTGGGAGGGTGACATCAATCGAACAGCGTAGTCTGCGGCTGCGATTCGGCTACGCGCGCGTTAACACGCCGCGTGGCTTGAACGTAAACGGGATAGTCGCCGTCGCTATCAACTAATATCTGCCCAACAGTCACCTCCTGTAGATTACGAGCGTGAACGTGGCATTCGCGCCACGACTCCTCCGGGCACTGCGTGAGTTGCCAATCGAAGAATCGTGGTCCGAGTCGCCGAGCGACCGAAGCTGCCTGGAGCCCGCGCGTTTCGTCACTCAGGCCATAATCGGACAACAGCAAAGACTCTGGAAGGTGCCAGCCAGCGCCATCGCTTCCTGACAGGAACTTCGATACTCCAAGTGTCGTGTCGCCGTTACACGCGCGGACTTCCGCGTTGAGGCTACGGAACGCTGCTCGGAATAGAACCGGATGCCTGAGTTCCGGATCCAAGGTGTAATCTACCCGCCAGAAGCCCTTTGGAGATCGCGCCTTGCCTGGTTGGCCAAGTGGGTTGTCGTCCAGCAAGTCATCGAGATCGCTTTCCTCGATGCCGTAGGCCAGGGCAGCAACTGCGTCGACCATGCAGCGCAGGCGTAATCGCTCGGCATCAAGTAGCGCGAAACAGGATCGCCACGCCTTCTCACCTTTGAGCGCCTCAGCTGAAATCCACCTCTCAGCGAAGACCGCCGAGATAGCATTTAACGCCAAGCCGACGCTCGACAGTGCGCGAGCAGCCCCTTCGACCGTTGATAAAGCCGGAAGCGGTGCCTCACGAAGCAAGAAGAAGTTGGCACTTAGGCCAGTCAGTCTCCGACGCATGACATAGTCGAAGACAAACGAGTCAAGAAATGAACAGAGGAGCTCAGGTTCGACGCGCTTCACCTTGAGCGCGGGAACCTTGTTCCCAGCCGGCATGCGCGGCGTGACGGCCCCTACGATTGTCCGGGTGTTGGTCGAGGATGTGACATCCATGAATGAAACGCGCCGCGCCTGCAGGGCAGCCCACGCGCGGCGTTCCAATGGGTCGCTGAGACGCCGTTCCTCATCGGCCGCTGCTTCGGCGCCCGACTCGCTCTTGACGCCCGCGATATACCGCTTGAACTGCTCTTCCTCATACGTCACCGACGCCATCAGATACTGCGGACGGAGATACTTCTGATCGACTGGAACAGCGTCCCATTTGGCAGTACGCCCCTTGCCGCTCACCCAACCCTTTTCGCTGAAATCGAACATGTTGATCATGCGCCCTTCGTAAAGGGGTAACGCGATGTCCTCAATCTCGTCCACTCGCATCCAAGCATTCGCCTCCCTAGAGAGGACGATGCCCGCCGGTATTTCGGCGCGCGGAATGGGCAGGGAATCGTACGGAGGCTGGGCGCACCTCAGGCGCCACGGGGTTCGCTGCACGTCCCCCGGCTTGAGCAGATGCCCGTGCACATACTCGCCACGCGCGGACCGCTCCCCCGGCCCGG
This sequence comes from Gemmatimonas sp., assembly GCA_023910675.1. GTDB lineage: Bacteria > Gemmatimonadota > Gemmatimonadetes > Gemmatimonadales > Gemmatimonadaceae > Gemmatimonas. Next base: position 2,976 of record JAAVWC010000013.1, on the reverse strand, counting down.
CGCTGCTGTCGAACAGCCACTCCTCCAGCACGATGTCCGCCGGCACCACCTGCGCGGGGTCCACGCCGAGCTCCGGCCACAGCTCCGCAATCGGACGCCAATTCCCCTTGAGCCACCGGCTGTATTCGTCGGGGCGATACTCCTGCGCCTCCCACTTCGGGCGCGGCGGGAACAGCTTGGAGTCGTTGGTCATGTGGAACTCCGTGCTGTACTTCACGCCCCAGCCATCGAGGCCGTCGTCGCCGAGCAACACGGAGTTGGCGTAGATCTTCTCCAGGATTTCGAGGTCACGCGCCGACTCGACTTCGAGAATGGCGCGCGAACGCGGGCTGAAGCGCTCCACCTGCGCGCGCGTGTACGGCGTGGCGATCTGCTCCGCCTGCTCCCACTCGCGGAACGACCGCCGCATGAAGGCCGTGCGAATGGCCTCGGTGCGACCTCCCTTCTCGATGACGAGCGGGTTGAACTTGAAGGAGCGGTGAATGTCGAAGATCGCCTCGCGATTCTCGAACCCAAACAGCCACTCCCAGCGGCAGTGATCGAGGAAGAGCGTGCGCAGCGCGCCGGTACCGTGGTCCGAGTACACGCCCGATGGCACGATGAAGCCCAGTCGCCCTCCGCGACGGAGAAGCGCGTGCGCCTGTTCGAGAAACAGCTTGTACAGGTTGACGTCTGCCGACCCTTGATGCTGAAATGAGTGCTGGGGGTCTGCATACCCGACAGAGCGCCGACGTGCTACGCGCCAGCGCTCGTGGACTGTGCCGTTCTCCTTGCCGCGCGAGACCGTGAATCGGTCGCTGTTGTCCTCAGACGCCTTGGGGTCGCCGAACGGCTTCGCGCTATGTCCAACGAAGTTCGACTGTGCGCGAAAGTCAGCAGAGTAGTCAAGCCACTCTCGCTCGATGGCCTCGTTCGCGAAGTAGCGCTTCTGTTGCTCAATGGCCTCCTGCTTCCCTTACGTGCGGAACAGGGGATCGATGTTCGAGAAGAACTCCTTGGAACTGGGTTTTGCGATGTCCCATGGTGGATTACCAAGGATGGCGCTGAACCCTGACTCTGCCGCGCTGAATACGTCGGGAAACTCCAACTCCCAATGAAAGAACCGCTTTCGTTCGGCGATTGCACGAGCCACGGCCAGCGTCTGTTCCGACGGCGCCGCGAAGGTACTGGGCAGCGGTGCCACATCGAGCCGGTCGGCCGGCCAGAACCAGCAGGCGCACCATAGGTCCATCGCCCCCTTGAGCCGTTGCCACGCGGGCGCCCCCAGCAGCTCCTCGCGATAACGCTTGCTGCGCTCGGCGGCATCCTGGACCGGCAAGTCATGCAGCGCGGCCAGCGTGGTGAGAGCGGCGGCATGCACCTCGTTCGCCTGCGCCATCATGTCCTGATCGAACAGGGTGCGACCGCTCAGGAAGCGTTGCAGGTCGAGCGTGAGTACATCCTTGGTCCACGCCTTGATTGCCTTGCCGCGCGCGTCCTGCGCAAAGTGCACGCCATTCGCGTGTCCCTTGTCCCCGCCCTCGCGATGCTTCCACGCCATGGCGGGGTAGTGCTGGAACTGATCGAACCACGCGCCGATCAGGCCGTTGCCGCACTTGATCTTGTGGTCGAGGAACGAGAACGGCAGCGTGCGATCCATGGTCTCGATCCACAGCGCCAGGCGGCACAACTCCACCGCGAGCGGGTCGAGATCCACGCCGTAGATGCACCGCTCCACCACGTACCGCCGCAATACGGCCTTGAGCCGTGGCTCGAAGGTTGGATCGTCCGGACGGCAGGGCAGCCGTTCATCGCCGAGTCGTTCATCGGACACGGGCGCCGTGCTGGCGTTGAGTAGCCGTACGAGAGCCTGATCGCCATGTATCGAAATGCGGCCATGGTTATTCAATGACGCATACAGCGCATCGGTAAGGAAGCGCAGCGCGCCCACCGGAAACGTGCCCGAGCCGCAGGCCGGATCGCACACCGACAGGGCCAGAATCTCTTCCGGTCGTTTGGGCGTCCACGCCGCCGCGGGAGCATCGATGTCGGGCGTGCCTGCGGCACTCATTGGCGGATTGTACGCTAGCGGCCGCAGGGTGCGCTGCACCAGCGGGACCGCCAGCCCCGGGCGCGTATAGAAGCTACCGGATCCCTTTCGCGTTCCGCCCCACCGCACCAGGAATCGTTCGCCCGGCAGGACAACGCGGGTCACCAACTGCTTGGCCTTCCGAGCCACCGCGGCCTCGTGGGCGGCACGCTTCTCCGGCGTGACGGCACCGCGGAGCTTGGGCACCCAGCCACCCGCGGCAACAGCACGGCGTGCCCAGAGCTCGGCTCGGGATCGCGTGAGCAATCGCGCATCATCCGGCACGACTGCGTCACTTGCCGCGTCCTCACCAGCGGCGGCCTCCTCCTCCACCGCTTCGTCGTCGCCACCGGTGCTCGCCTCGTCGGCGCTAACGGCTTCATCGTTGACCTCTGCGGCGTCAGCAGCAGCGTCACCGGCTACATCGCCGTCATCGGACGGCTTGCTGGTATCCTTCATCGCGTCGAGCAGTTCGACGAGCCCCGCGTCCGTCATCGCCTCCAGTCGAGACAGCGGCAGCGCAGGCTGGTTGCCGACGGACAGGAAGATTACCGGATCGCCGGCCGGGGCGGTTCGCAGCTCAAAATCGAGTAGCCCTTCATACAAAATGCCGATGTACTCGCTGGATAGATCGGAGAAATCGACCGGTGCGGACACCCACATGGCGGTACGCCCCTGGCGCACTTTCACCCGCGTGCGCGTGAGACGCTCAAGGAGCGTCAGCGCGTCATGATCAGACACAAGTTCACGAACAAAACAGGCCTTTTCAAACACGCCAAGGGCACGATCAATCCCCAGCGTCCCATCGGCCGCCGCTGGTTGAAACAGGTCCCCGCCATAGGCGGGGACCGGCAGCGCCGGATGATGCGACCCCTCGTGCACAAGCTTGAACAGGGCCAGCACCCGCG
>JAAVWC010000012.1 GCA_023910675.1 Gemmatimonas sp. | reverse complement strand
CAAAATCGTCGGGGTCGACCAGCGCGTCGCTGGCGATATCCATCTTCACCTTGTACTCACTCCACGTCTGCTCGAGAAAGGCCGGATTGTAGTACATCGGCTTGGGGTGCTTGCGGAACCGGTCCACGAGCATGCGGGTGTGCTGCGCGGTGCCGCGGATGTACACGAGCATCGTGTGCTGCGAGAGACACTGCAGCACCGGGTCATGCGGATCGTCCACGTCGACCACTTCGCAGAGGCTGCCGCCGGAGTCGCAGACAAAGTGCGCGTACCCGTAAATGTCGGTGGCCCGGTCGATGAACTCCGGGACATCGAGCAGCGCGCGCACTTCGGCTTGCCGGTGCTGCGCCTGGCGGCGACGGTATTCGTCGAACGGGATGCCCCCCTGGGCCTCGTTGCCGGGCTTGCCGAGGTACGTGGAGAGCGGGCTCAGATTCTCGAAGGAGATATTCGAGCGGATGTAGATGGAATCGGAGCGCAGAAGCTGCCGGAGGAACGGCACCTTCATCGCCTCGCGCTTGAAATTGTCGACGATATGCTCGCCCATATACCGCGTGCCGATGCGGTAATCGACGGAGTATTGGAACCAGTCCTGCTTCTGGAGGAGGCCGGCCAGGGTGGTCTTGCCCACCCCCGACATCCCGAAGAAGGTGACGGCGTGAGACGGCTGTTCGCGGAGGGCACGGCCCGAGGGGAATCGCATGTCGCTAAATTCCGCCGCGGTTCCCCGGTCCTCAACCCCCCGGGCGGAGTTTTTCATCCCGTTTCCGCGATCCGCACGATGAGTTTTGCCAAGCATGGCCAGCAGGTGTTCGACATGCCCATCACGATTGTCCCGGCCGATATCGACGATAACGACCATGTGAACAACGTGGTCTATCTCAAGTGGATCTTCGATATCGCGCTCGAGCACTGGAACGTGAGTGCGTCGCCGGAGATGAAGGCTACCTATGGCTGGGTGGCCACGCGGCACGAAATCGACTATCGCCGCGAGGCGGTCATGGGCGATGGCATCGTGGCGCGGACCTGGATTGGCGCGGTGGACTCACGGCGCTTCGAGCGGCTCACGGAGATTGTCCGCACCAGCGACGATCATGTACTCTGTCGTGGTCGTTCCATGTGGACGCTGCTGTCGCGTGACACGGGCAAGATCACGCGCATTCCGCCGGATATGGTGGAGCTGTTCGCGGCGTATATGCACCAGGGGTGAGCAGGGCGCCGTAGCAGCCCCTGCCTACGCCCCCCGCAGCAGCGTGTCGATTTCCTCGTATCCGGTGGGCAAATCGATACCGTCGCTGCTTGCGCCCGCGCGGAGCAGTACCCCCACCGAAGTAGGTCGCCGCGTGTCCTGCCAATACGAACGCACGCAGGCATCAACGGCCCGTTTCAGCGGCGTACGCCCGTGGCCGTCGCGGGCGTTCACATCGGCGCCGGCCTCCACCAGTTGCGCCACCACGCTGTGCTGCGCCCGCCACGCCGCGACATGGAGTGGCGTGCTGTTCGGCGCGATATCCCAATAGCCGTCGCCCGCCGGCCATCTAAGGTCGACCGTGGGGACGAGCTGCAGGAGCACGCCCAGCGGCGCGAGCGAGCCGTTGGCGGCGCTGCGCCCGACGAACTCCGGGAGGCGGGCCAAGAACTGCTCGCGTTCCCGCGGATTGGCGGCGAGTCTCGCCTGCACGCCGTGAAAGTCGCCCAAGGTACTGTCCACGGCTATCGCGTCGAGCCCCGAGTGTGGCAGCTCTACGCCACGTTCGGCGAACAGCTGCAACACATCGGTGCGTCCGTGCCACGCCGCTACGGCGAGCGCGCTGCGGCCATTGAACGACAGCACTGCATCGCCCCCCGCCTCGAAAAGTGCTTCCACAATGGCCAGCGCGTTGTCGCGCAGCAGCGCGTGCACGAACGGCGACTGTGGCCAGGTGCCTGCCGCATTGGGATTCGCACCATGACGCAGCAGCTGCACCACGCCCTCGAGATCATGCCAGTCGCACTTGCGCAGCAACAGCGTCGTCAGGCTGTTGCTGGTGAGCGCAACAGGGGCGTTCAGGAGTGCGGCCACGACGTCGTGCGCGTACTGCTCAGCGGCATGATACGGGACTTCGTCGTCGTTGGGGTCGGCGCCGAATGCCACGAGCAGCTCGACGAGCGGTGCGCAGAAGGCCACACCGGCCGCGCCGTACAACACACTTTCACGTTGCGGCGATGGCGTGTGGCTACTGTCCACGAAGCCGGTGTTGGGCGAGGCGCCAGCGGCAAGAAGCAGACGCGCCGTTTCCACGAACTGCGGCGCCCGCGCCCGTTCATCGCGCAGCCATCGCGAGAAGCAGCACCAGGTGAGGGCGTCCCAGCCGTGGGGGCCGCCTGTGGTCGTCGCCAGCGAGGGGTTCGTCGGCGAGCAACGCGCGCACGGCGTCGACATCACCGCTGACGGCGGCCGTAAAGATGTTCTGCTGCGGCAGCGACGGGTGCTCAGCCAGCAGCGCGCGTGCTTCCGCGAGCGTGTCGGAGCTGTGCGACGTGCGCACGGGAACCGCTGACGCGATGAGATACGCGTCAGCGAGCGTGCCCGGTACGGCTGCCGTGGTCACCAGTTGTTACGGCTGACGCGCCAAGGCGCGCGATCCTGTGTACACGTACATCACGGTGCCATTTTCGGTGCGCGTGAACATGCGCTGCGTACCGATCAGGATTTCTCCCGGCGCGCCGCCGCGCACGGGCGCCGTCACGGCGCCCTGCTTGAACATCAGCGCCCCGTTGGTCTGCGTAAACTCCACCGTCACACCGCCCATCGCGAACTTCCCGACGAGCGCCGACTGTTCGGCGGCGGTGAGCTCGCGTGCCTCGGCACGCGGGACGTAGGCGAGTGGTGTGCCGAGCACCAGCCGCAGCGCGCCATCGCGAATCGCGGCGTTGCCACTGCCCGGACCATTCGCCAGCACGATGACGGCAACGTTTCGTTCAGGAAGCATGATGACGTCGGCGTTGTAGCCATTGATGGCGCCGCCGTGCGTCCATACCCGTTCCGGTTTTCCGTTTACACGCGCGCTGCCCACGACAAGGCCGTACCCGTACATGGCGGAGTCGAGCCCGCTCCCGCCGGCGTGCGGCACATACCCGGTCGTCGCTCGGCGAACGACGCCGCGCGGCAAAGCGTCCTTGCCGTCAATGACGCCGCTGTTCATGAGCGCGATGGTGAAGCGCGCGAGCTCGGGCGCGTTCGAGAAGAGAAAGCCCGCGGCCCACTGCGCCGTGTTCTCGGTCATGGGGCGTACGACCGCCATGGCGCCATTCGCGCCGGTCGCCACGTGTCCCATCGCGGTGGGATACGTCAGCGCTTCGAGCGGCTTGAAGGTACTGAGCTTCATTCCGACGGGACGCAACACCCGCGATTCCACGAGAGACGCAAAGCGCTGCTTGCCGGCAACTTCGCCCACGTAGCCGGCCATGCTGATGCTCGGGTTCGAATACGAGAAGGTCCGACCGGCGCCGGTGAACATGAGCGTGTCGTTCACCTCACGCATCACTTCGCCCAAGGCGCCTTCGCCCATGCGCCCGTAGGCCACGGCGTTGTCGATAAAGCCGGCGCTGTGTGTCATGAGCTGTTGCGTCGTCACGGCGCCCACTCGCTTGCCCGCGAGCGTGAGGACATACGCACTGATCGGTCGTTCCATGTCGAGCTCACGACTTTCAGCGAGCGAGGCGAGCATGGTGCCGGTGAACATCTTCGTCACCGATCCGACGCGCAGCAGCATTTCGGCCGTCATGGGCTGCTGCGTCTCGATGTTGGCGAGGCCATACCCCTTGGCGTACGCCAGCTGTCCATTCACGACCACCGCCACCGTGGCGCCGGGCGATCGTGACGTGGCCAACGCGCTACGGGCAATGGAGTCGAGCGTGGGCGCCCAGCTCGGCGCCGTCTGAGCGGGCAACTCGGACGTGAGGTGGAGCGCCACCACTGTAGCGACAGAGGCAAAGCGGCGGACGCTGTCTGAGATCATCGCGTTGGCAGTCATGCCAACAGTTTACTGTCCGTTAGAGATCCGTGCTCAGCCGGAGCACGATGGCGCGCCCCGCCGCGTCGGCAAACTCCTTGTACCGCGACATGAAGTCGCGATAGCGGTGGTTGGTCAAGTTGCGCACCGAGAGGTCGACATGGACGAGTCCACGAGACGTAAGCCGACTGAAACCGGCCGACGCGTGCAGCACCGCCCACGCCGGCGGCGCGAGGTCGTCGCGGAAGGTGCGCGACTGGCGCGCGTTCCACTCGCCACTGAGCGAGAGTGACTTACCCGGGCCTTTCTCTTCCCAGCGCAGTGCCCCGGTCGCGCGCATGGGGGGGACGAAGGGCAGGGCGGTGCGATCGACGGTGTTCGTCGCATGCACCATGTCCGTGCTTGTCGAGAAGGAGAGCGTACTGGTGAGTGGAACGGTAAAGGCGGCCTCGATGCCCACGAGTCGCGCGTCACCCTGCCGCACTTCGAGCGAATCGAGCGCGCGTCCCGGCATCCCTACCGGCGCGAGGTAGATGTAGTCGCTGATGCGGTTCACGTAGCCGGTCACTTCGCCACTCACGCGGGCGGTGCGCAGGCGCAGTCCCAGGTCGGTGTTGACACTGGTCTCCACGCGGAGATCCGCACGCCCGATCTCGAAGGCGCGCGTCCCTTCGTGAAAGCCGTTGGCGAACAGATCACTGGCGCTGGGGGCGCGGAACCCGCGGGCGACATTGAACGCGAGCGAGACCGGCGCCGTCGCCTTGTAGACCGCGCCGAGCGTACCTGTGGCGGCATCGAACCGTCGTGACGTGGGTGCCAGCTGCAGCACGCTGTTGCCCGGCGTACTCAGAGAGCGTAGGTCGTAGCGCGCACCGCCGGAGAGGGACCAGTCGCCGAGCGTGCGCTGCTCGAGCAGGTACAGCCCCGCGGACTGGGTGCGGTTGTCCGGAATGAGGGTTTCGTTGCCGAAGGTGCGGAACTGTGTGCTCTGTACGGCGGTGCCGATCACCCCCGTAAAGCCGGCCCACGGCGCGTGATGCCAATGCGCAAAGGCCGTGGCTGTCCGTGACCGCAAGCCGAGCGTCACGTCAGGGGTGGTCGCCCCGTCGAACTCGGCGCGCCGGTTGTCTTCGTAGCCCGCCTGCAGTTGCAGGCGTTGCGCTCCGTATCGCACGTTGCTCTCGAGCGTGAGCCGCTGCGTGCGAATACGTTGGCGGCCGTCGTACCCCGGCGAGGTGATCGGATCGTCGGCAATACGAATGGTTTCGTCGCGCGATGAGGCGGTGAACTCGACGTCGTGACGGGTGCCGTGCCATCCGGTGGCCGCCTCGAGGTAGCCCGTGCGGTTACCTGTGTTGAAGACGGCCCCACCCGGGGTTTGGAGATCACGGGCATTGCGTCCTGTGCCCGAGAGACGCCACCCGAAACTGCCGCGCGCGCCTTCAGTCACGAGCGTTGCTGAGGGGGAGAGGTTCGCCGAGTTGTACGCGACCGAGAGCCGGCCTCGAGTGACGTCCTGGGGCCCTTCGGCGCTTGGCAGTCGTCGGCGTACGACGTTCACCACGCCGCCAAGCGCATCGCTGCCGTAGAGCACACTGGCCGGACCCTTCACGACTTCGAGTCGCTCGGCGTCGGCGCTTTCGACATTGGGCGAGTGGTCGTGCCCCCACTGCTGCGTCTCGGTGCGCTGCCCGTTGGCGAGCGTGACCACGCGGTTGTTGGTGAGCCCGCGAATGACGGGCTTGCCGATACCGGTGGTCATGGAGAGGGAGCGGACGCCGGGGATGAGTTCGAGCGTCTCGCCGAGCGAGGCGCCCTGGCTGCGGCGGAGCGCGGCGCCGGCGAGCTGGGCGGTGGGCTGGGCGGTGCGGCGCGCGTCAGTGGCGACCGCGGTCGCGGTGACCTGCATGGTGGGCAGGGCCCGCGCGGAGTCGGCGGCGGCGCGTTTGACGGAGTCCCGCGCCGGGGGCTGCGGGAGCGTCGCGGCGAGGCAAAAGACAATAAGCGTAACGGGCATAATTGAAGTTTAGGCAAGACTAAACTTCTGGGCAAGCGGGGGGGCAGTGCCCCTGCGTCCCTGCCGTCTAAAACCCTGCGTTCTGCCGTCTCGGCGCGATGCCGCGGGTCCGCCCCGAGACGGCAGACCGCAGCAACTACAGACGGCAGGAGCGGAGAACTACTACCGCGCCCGGTCCACCATTGCCCCCAGCCTCGCCACCGCGTCCGTCACCGACCGTTCGTCGGGGCCGAACGAGAAGCGCATGTACTGCCGGAAGCGTGACGTGTGGTCGGCGCGACGCTTGCCGGGGTTGATGTCGAAGAACATGCCCGGCACGGTGATGACCTTTTCGCCAAGCGCCGCTTCGAAGAACGCTTCGCCGTCGTTGAGCGGGGCAGGGAGCGACGCCACGCTGCCCCACACGTAGAAGCCACCGTCGGGCTCGTGCTCGACGGTGAGGCCGGCCGCACGGAGTCCGTCGACGAGAATGCGGCGCTTGCGCGCGAAGGCCTCGTGAATGGCGACGACTTCCTGGCGGGCGCGGGTGGGCTCGAGCAACGTGCACGCCGCTTCCTGCAGCGGGCGGTTGCCGCCGCCGTCGAGGAAGCTCCCGGCGCTCGTGGCAGCCTCGATCACACTGGCCGGCCCCACGATCCAGCTGAGGCGCCACCCCGGGCACCGCCACCCCTTGGTGAGCCCGTCGAGGATGACCACCGGGTCGGCGTTCACATCGTCGACGAACTCGGCAGCGCTCACCGTCGCGCCTTCCACCAAGCCTTCATCCCACAGATAGTGGGAGTAGAACTCGTCGAGGATGAGCGTGCACTTGAGCTCACGGGCCTCGTGCACCCACGCGGCCAACGCACTGCCGCGCAGGACACGGCCCGTGGGGTTCGCGGGGTTGGAGAGCAGCAGCGCGCCCAGTCCGCGGCCGGTGATTTCCCGGCGCAGGTTCTTGGTGCTGAGCGCGTAGCCCGCTTCGGGTTCGAGCAGCAACGGAATGGCACTGAAGGTCCCGAAAATCTCCAGCAGCTCTTCGTACGCGGTGTAGTCGGGGAGCACGTGGCCAAGGTTCACGTTGCCCAACGAGGCGACGACGCGCGTGAGCGACGAGCGTCCGCCACCGCAGATGCACACGTTTTCGGGGCCGTACTGACTGGCTTTGCCCTGGCGGTAGCGCGCGTTGTACAAGTTCGCGACCGCGCGCCGCAGCGCATCGATGCCACCCACCGGCGCGTACTCGTAATCGTCCGCGCTGATGGTGACATCGCTCGGGCGTTCCGGCGAGCCCGGGAGCGGACCGGTCTCCGGTTGCCCCTGACCTAGGTTGCACCACCCGTCGGCACCAGCGCGGAAGCCGAATTCCTTCGCGCGGTCCATGACGTAAATGACGCCCGTGCGGGGCACGGGGCGGAAACCGGGGACGGGGGCGTGGACGGGGTCGGTCATTTCGCAATATAGGCGGGGCACCTGAACGCATGACACTCACGAAAACAACTCGAACCCACGACTCAAAACCGATCAGTTCCGGGCGGTGGGTTTGCGTAATGGGTCTGGAGTTGAACGCAGTCAGTTTTCCCCTCGTGATGGGCGCCTTGGCATGGCAGTGCGCCGCTTACCAACCAAGGGGCCGCGCGCCAATATCCCCCATGCATCGACGCGAATTCCTCCGCTACAGCGGACTGGGCGTGGCTACCTGGGCCACGGGGACAGGAACCTCTTGGGTCGCCCCCATGCAGGTGGGCTGTGCCGCCATCACCTGGGGCGGCAACGATCCGGCGGCCATTACCGATATTGCCGCGGCCGGCTATCCCGGGATACAGCTGCGGGCGTCTGCCGTACAGCGCTGGCGCGAGACGCCTGACGCACTCAAGGCACTGCTCGCCCAACATCATTTGGCGTTCCCCGTGCTCTCCAGTGGCAGTGTGCCCTTTGAAGCGGCGCGACTGGCTGAATCCGCAGCACTGCACACGCAACACGCGCGCTTCGCCCGCGCGGCTGGCTGCCGCTACGTCCAGGTGACCGACGAACGCCCGCGCAATCAAACGCCGCAGGCCGACGACTACCTTCGCATGGGACGCGCCCTCTCCGACATTGGCGCCCGCATGGCCGACGAAGGCGTGACGCTGGTGTACCACAATCACATGGATGCACTGGGAGAGCGCCCCGACGAAGTGGCCCGCATACTCGATGCTGCCAATGCCGATCATGTGAAGCTGCTGCTCGATGTCGCCCACTGGCAGGCTGCCGGTGGTGATCCGGTCGCGGCGGTATCGCAATACGCGTCACGCATTGCCGTCGTGCACCTCAAGGATCTGGAGCAGCCTGCTCCGGGCGGATCCGCAACGTCGTACCGCTTTCGTGAACTCGGCGCGGGGCGCGTCGATCTGCCCAGCGTACTCGCGGCACTCAACGCCACCGGCTTTGCCGGTTGGGGTATTGTGGAGCTGGATGGCGTGCCCGATCCTGCCCAGTCGCCTCGGTATTACGCCGAAAGCTCTCGTCGCTATCTCGAAGCGCACAACGTGCGCGTCACGCGATAGGAGACCCCATGGAACGACGTGATCTTCTGCAGTTCGTGATGTCCACCGGTGCGTTGGCGGCGCTGCATCAGCTGTCGCTCGACGACGTGGCCGCCCTTGGCGAACAGGTGCATCGCGCCGCCGCCACGCTCGCCAACCCCACGGACCGTCAGCGTGTGTGGGCCGCGCTCACCGCCGCGCAGGCTCGCACGGTGCAGGTGATGGCGGAGGACATTCTTCCGCGCACCAATACCCCAGGTGCGACCGACGCCAACGTCACACCGTTCATCGATCGCATGCTCGCCGAATGGTATGCGCCCACCGAACGCGACGTGGTGCTGAAGGGACTGCCCACGCTTGAAACTCGCGCCGCGGCATTGGGAGGCGCGTCGTATGTGGCGTTGCCCGCCGCTCGCCGGGTGGAGTTGCTGGAGGCGCTCGACGCCGAAGTGACGGCGTTGCGCCGCACCAACGGCGCGGCCGCCAACGCGCACTGGTTCAGTACGCTCAAGTATCTCACGGTGTTCGGCTACTGCACGTCTGAAGCGGGGATGAGTAAGCACCTGGACGCCTGGCCCCTCACCGGGCGCTACGATGGCAATGCCCCAGTGCGGAGCTGAATCGCCATGACGCACATGTCCTTGGACGGTGGACCCATCAACATCCAACCGCGCGCCGTGACCTACGACGCGATTGTCATTGGGTCGGGCATTACCGGTGGATGGGCCGCCAAAGAACTCACCGAGCGCGGGCTCCGTACTCTGGTGCTCGAAGCCGGGCGCCCGGTGTCGCCCGACCGGGACTCGCGAGAGCACGTGGCGCCATTCGAAATGCGCTTCCGCGGCCTGGGAGATCGGCGGGCGGTCGAAGCGCGTCAACCCGTGCAGCGCAACTCGGTAGCGTTTGACGAGATCAGCCAGCGCTACTGGATTGACGACATCGAGAACCCCTACAGCACGCCGGCCAATCAACCCTTCGATTGGTTCCGGGCACGACAGGTGGGCGGCAAGTCCATTATCTGGGGACGTCAGGTCTATCGTATGAGTGACCTCGACTTCGAGGCCAATCTGCGCGACGGCGTGGGCGTCGACTGGCCCATTCGCTACCGCGATATTGCTCCGTGGTACGACCACGTGGAGCGCTTCATCGGGGTGACCGGGCAGCGGGAAAACATTCCCCATTTGCCCGACAGCGTCTTCGATCCACCCATGGCGCTCAATGTGGTGGAGCAGCACGTACGTAATGGCATTGCGGCGCGCTTCGGGCGCGATCGCGTGCTCACCATTGGCCGTGCCGCCATCCTCACGGCGCCACGGCCTGGACGCGCCGCTTGTCATTATTGCGGCCCGTGTCAGCGCGGTTGCATGACGCGCTCATACTTCAGCTCCATTAACGCCACACTCCCGGCGGCTCGTGCCACCGGCCGACTCACGCTGCGCCCGTTCAGTATTGTCCGGTCGCTCGAGATAGATCCGTCTTCGCGGCGCATTCGCAGTGTTCATGTGATTGATGGACAAACCGGACAGGAGCACCGCTTTTCGGCGCGGGTGATCTTTCTCTGCGCCAGTGCCATTGAGAGCGCCCGTATTCTGCTCAACTCGGCAACGACCGGGGCGGAAAACGGACTCGCCAATGCGAGCGATCAGGTGGGGCGCAACATCATGGACCACATCAAGAATGCCGGCGCCACGGGCACCATTGACGGGTTCCTCGACAAACGGGTGGTGGGCAATCGCCCCAATGGCATCTATGTGCCGCGGTTTCGCAACATCGGCAGCACGCACCCAGACTTCATTCGAGGCTATGGCTTTCAGGGCGGTGCGCAGCGCAGCGGGTGGCAACAGCTCACGAGAGCGCCCGGCATTGGCGCAGCGTTCAAGCAGCAGCTTCGCGAACTGGGTGCGTGGACCATGACTTTCAACGGCTATGGTGAAACGCTGCCCATGCCGCACAACCGGGCCACGGTGCATCCCACGCTCACCGACAAGTGGGGTATTCCCTCGCTGCACATCAGCACACAGTGGTCGCCCAACGAACTCGCGTTGCACCGCGACATGAAGATTGGGGCGGCTGAGTTGCTGGAGGCCGCCGGGGCAAAGAACATTCAGCCCACCACGCGCCCACCGAGCACGATGGGGAACGCCAATCATGAGATGGGCACGGCGCGCATGGGGCGCGACTCAAAGACGTCGGTGCTGAACGCTTGGAATCAGGCATGGGACGTCCCCAACCTGTTCATCACCGACGGCGCCGCCATGGCGTCGAGTGGCTGTCAGAATCCGTCGCTGACGTACATGGCGCTGACCGCACGGGCGGTGGACTATGCAGTGCAGGCGATGAAGCGGCGGGCGTTGTAGCCCAACCCGCTACGGCAGCCGCTCCCCACGGGCGCAGCAGGCGATGAGCGTGGCCAGCCGAGCTTCCCGGGTGGCTTCACGCTTGGCGCTTACTATCCACCACATTGTCTGTTTGCGATAGCCAGCCGGCAGGGTGGCAAAGAATGTGGCGGCTTTGGTATTGGCGGCGAGCAGGCCGGCATACGGCTCCGGCAGCTCCGCCGACCGCTGCTCAAAGCTGTACACGCCGGTCTTGTTCGGCGTACGCGCTTCAAAGGCCCGAATCCCCGCGGGTTGCATCCGACCGGCCGCAGTGAGCCCTTCGACGTGCTTCACGTTTACCGCGCTCCAGTTGCTTCCTCGTTTGCGCGGCGTAAAGCGAATGGTGTAACGCTCGGCATCCACACTTCTGCGCACGCCGTCTATCCAGCCGAAGCAGAGCGCCTCGCGGACACTCTCCGTCCACGTCATGCTGGGCGTTCCGCTGTCCACCCTGTGGAAGCCGACGATCAGTTCGGAGGCTGACGCGTGGTGCTGCGTCAGCCACGCGCGGAAGGCGTCGGGGGTGGGGAAGTAGGTGGGGGGCATGCGACCCTTGAGTGCCTACGGCACCAACGCATTCGCCGCCGGCTTCCCCGCGCCCTTCACATGCACGTCCATCCACGCCACCCACCGGGCCCATAAATCGAGGTCGCTGGTGTACGTCGAGACGGAGTGATCTTCGTACGGGTACATGTACAGCGCGGCATTCTTGCCGAGCCCTTGCAGTGCGGCGTACATGCGCGTGGAGCTGATGGGTGCGGTGCCCTGATTCTGATCTTCCAGCGCGTGATACATGAGCAGCGCCCCAGAGATCTTGTCGGCGCGCAGGAACGGCGACATGTCGAGATACGTGTCTTTCGCCTGGAAGAAATTGCGACGCTCGCTCTGGAAGCCGAACGGCGTGAGCGTGCGATTGTACATGCCGTCGCCCGCGATGCCCGCCTTGAAGTTGGGCATGAGGGTCATGGCGTTCACGGTGCTGAAGGCGCCGTAGCTGTGGCCGCCAATGCCCATCTTGTCACGGTCCACGAAGCCGCTGTCTACCACGGCATCGAGCACGGCGTCGAGATTCTCTTCGAGATCGCGCGTGTAGTTGTCGTTCATGCGCCCGGCATCGCCATAGATGGGAATGTCGGGCTGAATGAGCGCGTACCCCTGCGATACCCATAGCTGCATGCTCGAGGCGGGGCGCGCCGACGGCACGGCGGGGAACTCGTTGATGTTCGTGCCGTAGCGTGACTCTTCGTACGACGTGAGCGTGGCGTACTCGCGCGGGTAGAACCAGATGACGCCGGGCACGCGCTGCCCAGGCTTCCAGTCGCGCGGCAGGGTCACGTCCACCCAGTACTTGCTGCCGTCGCGCGGCCGCACCACCTGAATGCGCTTGAAGACGGCCTGACTCACTTCGGGGCCCACGTCCACGTTCTTCGTGAGCTGCTTCGCGTCGGTGCTGCCGGCGGTGCGCAGCCACGCATCGGTAATGACGGTGCGCGATTCACGCGTGACGATGAAGCGCGACAGGTCGCCGTCGACGGCGGCGACGAACTCCTCGAACGTGTCGGCCGGTGAATCCATGAGACGCGTGCGCGCCTTGCTCGTGATGTCCATGCGATCGAGCCACGGGCGCGGTGCCTGCGTATACCACTTGGCGCCCGGTGCCCGGGTACCGGTAAGTGCGACGCTTTTGCCGTCCTTGCCGAGCAGGACGTACGAGGAGCCGGCAATGCGCCGTGACACGAGCTGACCGGCGGTGCTGTCGCTGTTGGGGCGTGCGCCGCCCAGGCCCCCACCGAACGCGCCTGCCGCCACCGGCAGCGACACGTTGCGCCCCAGATTCCACCGTTCGGCCGGGTTGTTCACGCGCACGGCAATGACCGCGCCGCTGTCACTCACGAACATCGTGCTGCTGTCGAGGCTGAAGGTCACGTTGGCCAGCTGCGGACCGCCGCGATAGAGCACCGTGGTGTCGTTCGTGCCATACGGCGCCTTCCAGAGCACGACCTGACCTCGCGGCGCGCGGACTTGGATGGGCGCATTGGCTGACGGGCGATTCGCCGGCCCGCCTTCGTTGCGCGCGCCACCCGCCGGCGGCGTCGTTGCCGCCGCCGGAGCCGGTATGTTCTGCAGGAAGAGCAGCCCCGGACCAATCGGGTTCCACTGCATCGCGCGACGGCTCGTGTCGTTCGCGGCCACCGCGCGCGCGAGTCCGGCCGCGGCGTCATCACCTCGGCCTCCTTCACGCAGCGGCTGCGTGTTGAGCGTGGCGACCACCTTGCCGGTGGCGTCCCACAGCTCCTGCACCGAGCCGAAGCTCGATACCGGGACGAGGTACGAGAACGGTTCCGTCATGCGCGTCACGCGCACATAACTGCCGTCGTGCGACGCATCGATGGCGCGCACCATCGTGGGCGCACCGATGGCCTTCACCGCTCGTGAGCGAATGTCGATAAGCGCCACCTGTCCCGTCGTGTGGTACGTGAGCAGGGCCTTGTCATGCGGGTCCTGCAGCAGTGAGAAGTGCACTGGCTGTGGAATTGCCTTCGACTCGGTCAAGCGAACCTGCGGCCCGTCTTCGATGTCGCCCTCTCCGTGCGTAGGCGCCGGGCCACGATTCTGCGGCACGAGCACCGCGACGACATGGCGTCCATCGGCGGTGAAGTCGATATCGGTCACCATCGTGGCCAGCAACGGTCGCTCCGAGAGTCGCGTGATGCGCCCCGTGAGCACGTCGGCCACATATGCGTACGACGCCGTGGGATAGTTCACCATGAAGGCGATGTGCGTGCCGCGCGGCGACCACACCGGGGCACTCATGGTGGTGCCCGCGGGAATGCCGATCTGCTTCTCCGTGCCACTCACCGGGTCGACGAGCGTGAGCCCGGTGCGCGTGCTCGTGGTGACACTGCGCGCGCGATTGGCGCGCGTGTCCACCTGCAAGCCGCCTAGCCAGATATGCGGCGCGCCGTACGCCTTGATGTCACCGCGATCGGCGCCGCGCGTGCGCAGGAACCAGCGCCCGTCGGGGCTCTGATTCGTGAACGAGATGTCGGTGCGTGGCGCCATGATCATGCGTGCAATGTTCTCGGGCGGCTTCACGAACCGTTCGGTGCGCAGGATCTGTTGTGGGTCCCAGGAGGCGGGCGCAGTGCCGTTCTGTTGCGCCCCCAAGGGGAGCGCGAACAGCAGCGAGAGGGAGAGGGCGGGCACTCGGGACATGCAGACTCCTGACGGTGGACGGGGTTCAGGGAGAATACGCGCGGGGCAGGGGTGGCGTTTGCGCGGCAGGCGGATCCGTCGTGGCTTGCGACGGGCCGTCGTGACGGCTTGGAGGCGTCGGACGTCCTGACCTAGGATGTTGATCATAGTACACATATGCAATATGTTTATGAGCGTCAACAATCGGACTGGCGGCGGACCCACACCGGCGTACCCAGATGCTCGAGGCTCTCCCTCTCAAAACCGGCCCGCTCACAGTGATCACCGCCGCCGCCATGGGTGAAGCCGTCCGCCAGGCCCGCCTAGCGGCTGGGCTCTCACAGAGCGCTCTCGGCGATCGCATTGGCGCGAGTCGCTTCTGGGTGGCGCAATTCGAACAGGGGAAACCCAGCGCCGAGCTCGGGTTGGCGCTCAAGGCGGTGCAGGCCGTGGGGCTTTCGCTCGCGATCGCCGCGAGCGGAGAAGATGTCCGCGTCGGATCGTCACGGCATACGTCGGCTTCCCCGGTGCCCCCCGGTGCCCCGAGTCTCATACCTCAGATCAGCCTCGATCAGCTTATTCTGACCGCGAAGGGCAACAGCAAATGAGCCTGCGGCTCACCCGATCGGCCGTCCCGCGACTCGCGGTGGTGCTGCACGGCCAGCTGGCGGGCTACGTTTACGCGGCGGCCAACCGACGGCTCACCTTTCGCTACGAGCCATCGTGGCAAGCGCTTCCGGGAGCTCACGCCCTCTCCCTCTCCATGCCACTTGCTGCCGACGAGCACGGGCACCGTGCCACGACGGCGTGGCTGTGGGGGCTACTCCCCGACAATCCCGAAGTCACTGCGCAATGGGGACGCGCGTTCGGGGTGCCGCGGCACGATGTCGTGCGGCTGCTCGAGGCCGTCGGTGGCGATTGTGCCGGTGCGGTACAGTTGGTGGCTCCGGATGCGCTCGATGCGCTGCGTGGCGCCCCTACGCAGGCCGATGAGCGCACGCACATCGAATGGCTTACCACCGGCCAGGTCGGGAAACTGCTCGGCGCGTTGCGCCGGAACCCCGCCGCGGGTCGGAGTAGCGAAACGCAAGGACAGTTCAGCCTCGCAGGCGCTCAGCCCAAGACGGCGTTGTATCAGAGCGACGCCGGAAAGTGGGGGGTACCGCGTGGCCGAGTGCCCAGCAACCGCATTCTGAAACCGCCGGTGCTACCACTCGATGATCTGGCGTGGAATGAGCATGCCTGTCTGCACCTCGCGCGGGCCGTGGGAATGGCTGCCTGCAGCACGACCGTGCAGAGATTCGGCAAGGAAGTCGCCATCGTGGTCGAGCGATACGACCGCGTTCGCGTTGGAGGTGTACTGCGTCGCGTACATCAGGAAGACTGCTGTCAGGCGCTCGCAATCATGCCCACACAGAAGTACGAAACGGATGGCGGCCCGAGTCTCACCGACCTTGCCGCTCTTTTGTCGCGCCATTCACATGCGCCTGACGAAGACGTGTTTCGCCTGCTCGAAGCGCAGCTCTTCAACTGGTTGATTGGTGGCACCGATGCACACGCCAAAAACTTCGCGCTGCTGTTGGGTGCGGAGGGGCAGGTGCGACTGGCGCCGCTGTACGATGTGATCTCGGCGCTGCCATACCCCGCCATGCGCACGCGGGGGCTGCGGCTGGCCATGGCCGTGCACGGCGAAACAGCGTGCGACCGCATCACCGGAGCCCACTGGCGCGCCGTCGCGCGGAAGGTCGGAGCGTCACCCACGCGGCTGGTCGAGCGCGCGGCAGAGATGGCTACCGCGTTGCCGGGGGCAGTGGAACAGCTGCAGCAGACTGCGAGTCGCTCCGCCAAAGCGAACACGGCGTTCGCGCGGTTATTGCTCCCTATCCGTCGCCATGCGGCAGCCTGCCTGTCTCAACTGACCTGATTGAGACGGTCGCGCAACGGTTGACGCGACCACCGCCAAGCGCTCACTTCTGTAGGTAGCCGCGACGCGCACGAGGTTGTTCGTGCTCTGCGAAGTTTCGCCCCCGTGAACCTATCATGATCTCCCGAAGAGACTTTTTGCCCACCCTCGGGCTCGGACTGCTTTCGCCGGTGGCGCTTGCCAGCCGCCATCTAGCGCTCCCGCCCGCCGGCAAGCTCGACCGCATCGGCATCGAGCTGTACGCCGTGCGGAACGCCATGAAGGCAAGCCCCGAACGTACCCTCGAAGCGCTCGCCAAGATCGGCTACACCGACGTGGAGCTGCTCTGGAGCTTCAAGAACTTCGGGCAGTCCATCAAAGAGGTAAAGGCGAGTCTCAAAGCCACCGGCCTCAAGGCGCCGTCGGCGCACATGGCGCCCGAAACCATTCTCACCGAATGGGAGCAGCGCTGCGCCGAGGCGAAGGAGCTGGGGATGACGTATCTCACGGCGCCGAGTCTTCCGGCCGAAGCCAATAAGAGCATCGAGGTGGTAAAGCTCTGGGCGAACCGCTTCAACAGCGCCGGTGAAGTGGCGCGGCGCTTCGGGCTGTGGATTGCGTTGCACAACGAGCCCAATCACGAGAAGCGCATCATGGGACAGAAGCCCATGGATGTCTTCCTTGCCGAGACCGATCCCAAGCTCGTGCGCTTTCAGCTCGACGTGGGGAACATGCTCATGGGCGGCGGCGATCCGCTGGCGTTCCTGCAGCAGTACCGCAACCGCTGCTGGAGCTTTCACCTCAAGAACGTCATCGCCGATCGTACCAAAGATACAGAGCTCGCCAAGGGCGTGTTCGACCTCAAAGCGTTTCTCGCGGCGGTGCCGGAGCTGGAGAAGAAGCCGTGTTTTGTCGAGCAGGAGGAAAGCGGCGACGAACTGGCGAGCGCGCAGGAGAACTTTGCGTACCTGCGCGGGCTGACGTGGTAGTCGACTACCAGTCCGTCGTCTTGTAATCCTTCAAGACCTTCCCCCACACATGCTCACCCGTGTTGATCCCATCGATGATCGGGTCGACAATGCGTGGCGCGCAGTTCTCCGTGCCCATCACATATCTCTCTGGACAAAGTTCCACGGGCAGTTTCGGGGGCGAAGGTGCCAGCGCCAAACGCGCCTCGAATCGGAAGAGGCAGCGCGGCCAACGATGTTTGACTGCTCGGTGGCGAATAGCGTATCGCCAGAAATCCTCAGGCGAAACCACCGGTCGCGGACTTCAGGGAGCGGCAGATCCAGACAAACCTGAAAACCGAGATAATTGATCAAAGAGGCGAAGAACGCGCGAGAGCTCCGCTGCGGCGAATTTCGCGAACTTTCGTGCACCACCAATGCCAGGGAGTCGTGGAGGACTCCGAGAAAAATCGGTCTACTCGGCAACGTGTCAACGCGACCACCGCGTCCGCGTAGGGACCACCTTCGAATGATCGGAAGCGAAATGCTGTCGCGCTGGCCGGTTGAGCGGTCTGAAGAGTATAGCCTGCTGACGGTATCAGTTATGCTGAGCTCGACCGTGGAGTCCATGGTGACTGCTGAAAACCGATGCAAGGCTGATTGGGGCAATGTCTCCGTAGAATGTTCGTTTTGAACTTGGTCAAAAGTGCTATCTACAAAAGCGATACCAACTGGCCCACTGGGTTGCGACGCAGTCTCGATCACGTAGTCGTCCACATAGCTATCTCGGGGCGAGCAGCCGGCAATCTCGATCACGCAGAAAAGGAGCACAATCAGAGCTGATTTACGCGGTATCGTGGAGCCAGCCATAGCCGCTGCCAACTGGTGATCCGACCTCCGCATCACGGCGCCTCGGTCTGTGACGGTTGATCTGCGCTGACGTGACGCTTCGGCACGCCGTTCTCCTGCGTCAAAGGAAAAAGTGGTGAACGGATCCCGATCGCTGGTGTTCTGGTCGTCCCGACTAGGCGGCCCCGGATCATGAGGTACTCCGCGGAGGGGGCCGAATTTCCGAAGAGCCTCGGTCGAAGCGTCGCACTAGGAACAATTCGGGAAACCCGAAGCTGGCGGGCCTCTACTTGAGTAGGAATTCGACTGTGGACGAGGCGGACTTTCAGCGAACGCGATCTCTCGATCGCCTGCCACTGCTGGATCGCCGACGAACAAGCGAACACATCTGCTGGATCATAAATGAGAATCAGCACAGAATCCGAGATCCCACCTAGGTCACTGACCGGGGAACCATTCGTTGTGCGCCGATCCAATGCATCCACCGGTCCGAAAGACCGGACGGCCACTGCGGTGACGAACAATGATCCTATAAACACCAAGACGTTCAACCAACGAGTGGACATTCCTGTCTCCTAGCGCTGGCGGGCGGCGCACGTTGAGGGCATTGGAAATCTCACAACGTACGCTAGGGCATCACCGTCCTCAGGCACATGCTGAACCAAAGCATAGAGAGTCTCCCCATGAAACGCGAAGCGGGGAAATGGATCACGGGGAACACTAAGCTGAAGATCGGCGCACGAAAGACGCGTGCGAGTATTCACGATACTGAGGAAGAACTGGCCCTCGAAAAGCTGTCCCCTGTACTCAACGTCGCTGTGCACGACGGCAATTGAGCTGTCCGTAAGCCATCCGATGGCAACGGGCATGGATGATTTGTAAAGCGCGTCGATCCCTTTGGAGGTGTCACGCCCCGCAGCCTGTAGAAGATCCTGACGTGTGCCTCGACGCCTGACCTTCTTCACCAAAATGCTGTCTGAGCGCTCGCTGTTACGTCGCCAAACGTATACGTAGTCGCTGACTTCGAACATTGCTGCAATGCGGTCTAGGCGATCGTCGTGAACGACTGTGCCGAAAGGTCCGCCAAGAATTGGAAATCGTTGAATCATTTCGGGCAACGGGCCAAACACACTCGGTTTTCCCGTGGGTGTTCGGACTTCAACTATAGAGGCATTCTTTCCCATCTCGATGCTGGCCCCCCTAAGGAAAGTCTGAACAGGTAGGAATCGCGGGCAGTGTGGATAAACTCAGCGTCAGCGGGCGCCGACAGGCGCTCGACTGACCGCGTGCACGGCTCGTCGCGCCCCATTCACGGGTCGACATCGGCCTTTTTCGGCCGATGTCGGCGCGCGCGCCGACACTACGTGCCCTGCGGCCGTAGTCGGTGCCGCAGCCGGAAGAGGTTGGCGAGGGTACAGAGGGCGTACACGCGCGCCTTGTTCTTGGCGAGCCCCCGGTAGCGCACCGTCGTAAAGCCCCACAGCCGCTTGATGGTGTGAAACGGATGCTCGACCATGGCGCGCACGCGCGACCGGGTGCGATTGATCGCATCCCAGTAGTCGGTCCGCTTGCCGCTCTTGTTGACGAGGTACCGGCCGCCGCTGAGCTCCCACTGCAGTTTGTCTTCGGCTTTGTAGTACGCCTTGTCGCCGTGCAGCGTCGTCTCCTGGCCGTGGAGCAAGTGGGGTAACTGGGTGATATCGGCCGTGGCCGCGTCGGTCGTGGTGATCGTGTGGATCACGCCGCGCCGGTCGGTGCCCACGTGCACCTTCATGCCGAAGTACCACTGGTTGCCCTTCTTCGTCTGCCGCATCTCGGGATCGCGGGTCTTCGTGGCATGCTTCGTCGAGCTGGGCGCGCCAATGATGGTGGCATCGACGATGGTACCGGCCTTCAGCAAGAGCTTCCGCCCCTCAAGCAGCGCCTTCACCGCGTCGAACATCCGCGCGGTGAGCTGATGCGCCTCCAGCAGGTGGCGGAATTTGCAGATCGTGGTCTCGTCGGGCACCGTGTCGTGCAGCAGATCGATACGGGCGAAGCGGCGCATCGACTCCGAGTCGTAGAGCATGTCTTCCGCCTGCGGATCCGACAGATTGAACCACTGCTGGAGAAAGTAAATCCGGAGCATGGTCGCCATCGGCAGGGGGCGTCGGCCACGTCCCGCTTTCGGATAGTGCGGCTCGACCAGCGCCTCGAGCGTCGCCCACGGAATCACCTGGTCCATCTCGGTGAGGAACTGCTCGCGGCGGGTCGTCCGTCGCTTGTTCGAGAGGATCGCATCCGCAAACGTGCGCTGCTCGGTCATCCGGTAGCTCCGACAGAAGGGAAAATCGCGCGCGCCAATATTGCGATTTTCCCTCCGCGGCGCACTACTTAATCAGAGATTCCCTAAGTACGCCGCCTTGTGATGTGATCGAGAACGGTCGCCGTGGGAGTGCTACTCCCCATTTGTGTTTTCCGTCGCGTACCCCGAATGCCTCGATTCGAAGTCGAGAGGCATTGTTGACCAGAAGCAAAGTGTCGCCGTCCAATGCTATCTGTAGTGCCGACTCTAGCTCGCCAGGACCGCTGCCTCTCTTCCCAAACTGGCGAACGAAATGCCCACCCGGAGAATATGCCAATACTGCTTTATTCCCGTTGTCAGCTACGAAAATACTTCCTCCGCGAGCAACTGCGAGACCCGAAGCTCTCGAGATAAACCGACCCTCTTTCTCGTCTAACAGGATGCTGAAAAAGTCGGTTAGAAATCTGGCGTAACCGTTGTGATGTTGTATACTGGGCGCGACTCTTTCTTGGGGCGTTCCGATGCGTGGTGCCGATCAGCCGCAGTCGACGATGTTCAGCTACGTGTCCATTGAGGACCGGATCCCGGCCGATCACCCGCTGCGCGCGATGCACGCGCTGGTGCAGCCGATCCTGCGGGCGCTCTCCCCGCGCTTCGCAGCCCTGTACTCGGCGATGGGGCGCCCCTCCATTCCGCCTGAGCGCCTCCTGCGCGCGCTGCTCTTGCAGGCCCTGTACACGATCCGCAGCGAGCGCCAGTTGATGGAGCAGCTCGACTACAACCTGCTGTTCCGCTGGTTCGTCGGCCTCAATCCGGATGATCCCATCTGGGTGCCGACGGTCTTCAGCAAGAATCGCGAGCGCTTGATGGACGGCGGGATTGCCGACGCGTTTTTGCAGGAAGTGTTGCGGGTCGCCGAGACCCATGGGCTCCTGTCACATGAGCATTTCACCGTTGATGGGACGCTGCTCGACGCGTGGGCCAGTCAGAAGAGTGTGCAACCGAAGGATCCCGCCGCCCGGACGCCGAGCGACGATGGCGATCCCAAGAATCCGACCGTCAACTTCCGGCAGCAGCGGCGCACGAACGAGACACACCAGTCGACGACGGACCCTGACGCGCGGTTGGCGCGGAAGAGTAGTGGCACCGCGTCCATCGTGGGCTATCTCGGCAGTGTGTTGATGGATAATCGCCACGGGCTGATCGTCGCCACGGATGTGCGCGCGCCAGGCTACGAGAGTGAGCGAGACGCGGCACTCGAGATGCTGACGACACTGGATCCCCGGGCCCGGCGGCGCACGCTCGGCGCGGACAAAGGCTACGATACCCCGGCCTTTGTGGAGGGCGTGCGCGCCGCCGGCGCCACGCCGCACGTGGCGCAGAACATTCACGCCCGCAAACCGCGGAGCGCCATTGATGACCGCACCACGCGACACGACGGCTACGCGATCAGTCAACAAAAGCGGAAGCTGGTGGAGGAGAGCTTCGGCTGGGGCAAAGTGGTCGGCGGTCTGCGCAAACTGCATCACCGCGGCCAACGCCGCGTCGACTTCGTGTTTCGCTTCGTGCACGCGGCGTACAACCTGGTGCGGATTCGCACGCTCATTCGTCGACCGACGGCGGCGTGACGCGCGACGCGTGCCGATACCGCGGCCGCGCGACGACGGAATCAGCGCCACGGCGCGCTGAACCACCGCGCCACACGCGAATCGTCTCGCCAAAAGCGCTGAAAACGTCCGCACCACGAGAACATCGCGTCCGTTCACTATTTTTTCAGCACCCTGCTAATCGAACGCTGTCTGCGCCGCGGAGCTGCTGTGCTCCTCCAACGGCGGGAGCAATAGGTTGAAGAACGATGCAAGCAATCAGTATCCACCAAATGAATCTGGGTTGCGAACGTCGCGAAAAGGGTTTCGGCATGGGATTAACCTTGGCTACTAAAAGAACGGTTCGTGATTGAAACTGAACCCATTGAAGCTCCTCCGAATGCGCAAGAGCCCTCGAAGGAGCTCCAATGGACTCACATCAGGTCGGATTCACCGTGCACCAACAGTTGTGCATCCAGGTGGGCGCGCACTCCCACGGTCGAAGGGGATGAGCAAGGCAAATGAACTGAGGGCCGTCG
The DNA here is from genome assembly GCA_023910675.1 of Gemmatimonas sp. Taxonomy (GTDB): domain Bacteria; phylum Gemmatimonadota; class Gemmatimonadetes; order Gemmatimonadales; family Gemmatimonadaceae; genus Gemmatimonas. The sequence continues at coordinate 106,304 of JAAVWC010000012.1, read as the reverse complement.
CCGCTGGTCGGAGCACCTTCCGCGCGAAGCTCCTGGATAGTGAATGCGCCACCGGAAAAAGCTCCAAGCGACGCTGCAACGATTACCGCTTTCAATCGAGTCATACAACCCTCCGATTAAGGGGCATGAGTGCATCGCGCGACCCCAGGGTGAGGCACGACGCGATCGGTCCTCGTCGACTTGACAGGATGTCCTGGTTCAGCGTGAATGTGACGGGTGGGTGGTACTACAATGGAATCGTGGGTGTGTGATGACTCGAGATTACGCTGCCGCAGCGTGATGCGCGAGGGCGCGAGTAGCGCGGGCGGCTTCGAGGCGTGCATCGCGTGTCGCCCAGATCTGCGCGGACCGGCCCGCCAAGCGGTCGGCTGGCGTGATGTACCCGATCGCGCTGTGCAGTCGCTGCTCGTTGTAGTGCGTGACGAAGGCGGTAACGTGACGCCGCGCGTCCTCGATCGACGACGGCGCCGCCGGGCGAATCGTGGTGACCTTGAGCGTCTGGTTCCAGCGTTCCAGTTTGCCGTTCGACTGCGGATAGTACGGGGCGGTGCGGACGTGCGTCATGCCGGCGAGCCGGATGAAATCGCGGAAGTCGCGGGCGATGAACTGTGGCCCGTTATCCGAGATGATCCGCGGCTGCGCGTCCGGAAACCTTTCTTTGGCGCGTTGCACGATGGTGGTGACGTCGCGCGTCGTCATCGACTCGCGCAGTTCCCAGTGCACCAAGTAGCGCGACCAGCCATCGAGGATCGCGCAGAGATAGTAGAACGTGCCGGCGATGTTGACGTACGTGAAATCGATGTGCCAGTGGGCGTGCGCGTGCGTCGGCTGATCGAAGCCCGTGCCCTTCTTGGAGGGCGTGCGGGTCCAGCGATCCAGCCGCCCTGCACTCTTCAAGACGCGATACACGGAGGACGGACTGACCGCGACCTCGCCGTGATCGAGCAGCATGTACGACAGCCGGCGATACCCTTCGAGCGGATAGCGGTCATGAAACTGCAGGATGCCATCGCGCTCCGCTGGGGTCAGCCAATGCTCGCGCGGCACCGGCCCGTGCGGCGTGGGCACCGCCCCGTACGAGGCCGTCCAGCGCGCATATTTGGCGCGCGCAATGCCGAGCCGCTCCAGCATCGAGCGGACCGGCAAGTCCGTGCGCGTGCTCAGTGACGTGACGCAATCCACGACCTCGTCGCGCCGATCGGGCGGGACCCAGCGCCCGGTCATGGGGCCCCACGCTTTTTTTTCATGTCGAGATACTCTTCCGAGACTTCGGCGATGATGCGGTCCTTCTTGGCAATCGTGGCTTCGAGCTCGGCGATGCGCGCGCGATCGGCCTGGGCCGTCTGCGTCTCGCCGCGCTGCGTGCGTCCATCCTGCAACGCGGCGGCCAAGTGCTCCAACGCCTGCCGCTGCCACAGGTACAGCAAGCTGGGCGCAATCTGGTACTCGTCACACAGGTCCGAGACCGGGACCTTATCGCCGAGATGCCGACGCAGGATTGTGGCCTTCTGCTCAGGCGTGAAGACCCGACGCGAGCGCTGGACAGCTTCCTTTGAGGGACTCATGACAACCTCCGTTGCTCCATAGTGTGGAGCGGGTGGTGTCACATTTCAACTGGAGCAGGACAAGGAACCTTCTGAACGTTTATTCGATTACTCAGGAGTCAGAAATATAGGAGACACTTGGGTGTCTGAAAAACGAGCGGATGAGCGCCTTGTTCTTCTGCATACTGGCGAGTTGTTCGTGGACCCGTGCCTCAAGCGCCTCGCCTTTTTGCAAGGGCCGACGAGCAGTCCCCGTGCGCTTTGCATGACTCCACACCAGTTCGTCCGGATTCAGCTCTGGCGCGTAGCCCGGCAACACGTGCAAGGTCAGCTTCCCGTTCGTCGACGCCACATAGGTCTTGACCGCGTTGGTCTTGTGCGCCGGCAATCCATCCAAGACGAGATGCAAGGGACGTCGACGCCCGCGCATCAATCGCTTCAGCAGCGTGACGAACAGCGCGCCCGTCAGGCCGCCGTGGTATGTGACAAACCAAAATGCGCCTTTCACGGTGACCGCGGATGCCGCGCTGATGCGCTGGCGTTGCCCGGGGACGCGCACTACCGGCGTTTCGCCGCGGGCACTCCACGTCGTGCCGTGCACCGTGTCCGCCCGAAAGCCGGATTCGTCCCAGAACGCGATCTCGGCGCCCTCGCGCTTCGCCTGTTGCACGAGGGCCGGGTACCGCTCGCGCTGCCAGGTCGCGATGGCCACCGGATCGCGCTGGTAGGCGCGCTGCAAGGGCTTTTGCACCGTCAGGTCGAGTCGCGCGAGCAGCGTCCCGATGGAGGCGAGCGAGAGCGACACGCCAAAGCGCTCCGCGATCAGCGACTGCACGACCCGTCGCGTCCATAGTCCGAAATCGAAGCCGTACTGCAGCGGGGATTTCCCGTGCACCCATCGGAACACCTGCCGTTCCTGCGTTGGCGTCAACGTGCGTGGCCGTCCGGTCGCGGGTCTGTCCCCCGTCTAGTTGAAAGTTGGGTGGTGCCTCCATACTGAAGCGTTGATCCCAGCCAGGATTCGCGCCCCAATAGGAGACACCCCCCATGCCAAGAGTACGAACGAAGTCGCCCGTCCACCAGTCGCCGACGCCCACCCCCAGCGCGGAGCCGGCGCCCGTCGAGGCCACCAGCCTGGCGGTGTCCCTGATTCAGGCGCTGATCCCGTTGGGCCTGCAGGCGGTGGAAGACGCCTTGCAACAGGAAGTCCTCGACCTCGCGGGCCCGCGGTACGCGCACACCGATGGCCGCCCGGCCATCGCCCGCTGGGGCTCGCAGGCGGGGTCGGTGTTTCTCGCCGATCAGAAAGTCCCGATCCACGTGCCGCGCGTGCGCAACCGCGCCACGAACACGGAGGTGCCGTTGGCCACCTATACCCAGTTGCAGACGCCGCGCGCGCAGGATGTTGGGCTGTTCCGGCGCGTGCTCGGCGGGCTGTCCTGTCGCGACTACGAGGCGGCGGCGGAAGCGGTGCCGGAGGCGTTCGGCCTGACCAAGTCGAGCGTGTCGCGACGCTTCGTGCGCGCCAGCGCGAAGGCGCTGCAGACCCTCCACGAGCGACGGCATGATGATGCCGAGTGGCTGGTGCTCCTGCTGGACGGGAAATCGTTCGCCGACGATCAGGTCGTCATCGCCCTCGGGGTCACCACGACGGGAGAGAAGCGCATCCTGGGCCTCGTGCAGACCGCGACCGAGAACAAGCGCGTCTGCGCGGCGTTCCTGCGGGAGCTGGTCGAGCGCGGCTTCCAGACGCCGACCGGGCTGCTGGTCGTCCTCGACGGCGCCAAGGGCCTGAGCGCGGCCGTGCGCGACGTATTCGGGGAGACCGTCCCGATCCAGCGCTGCCAGTGGCACAAGCGTGAAAACGTGGTGAGCTACCTGCCCAAGACCCAGCACGCGTTGTGGCGCCGCAAGCTGCAGGCCGCGTACGCCAGGTCCACCTACGCCGAGGCCCGGCACGCCTTACGGCAGCTGGTGAAGGAACTGGAGAAGCACAACGTCTCCGCCGCGCGCAGCCTTGAGGAAGGCCTCGACGAAACACTCACCCTGCATCGCTTGGAGGTATTCACCAAGCTTGGCATCAGCTTCAAGACCACGAACCTGATCGAGAGTGTCATGGCCCGCGTCGAAGCGAGGACCCATCGCATCACGCGCTGGCGGACGAGTGATCAAAAGCAGCGCTGGTGTGCCGCCACGCTGCTGGAGATCGAGAAGCAGTTCCGCAAAGTGAAGGGCCACCAACACCTCGGCTTGCTCCAAGCCGCGCTGGGTGGCAAACTCTCATCACCCCTCGCTGCCGCCTGAGCAGCATCCTTGAGGCACCCACCCGAGTTTCAACTAGCTTCGGGACACTCCCTCCGGTCGCCGGCCGCGCGCGCAATACTTTAAGGCCACGCCCGCGCCCGCGCACGGCCGCCTGAATCTTGTAGGCCCACGACCGCTGTAATCCAAACGACGCGGCCACCGCCGCCGGCCGTTCGCCGGCCCGCATGCGTTCGACCGCGAGCCGCCGCATCTCTTCGAGCGTCGTGTGATCCAAGGTGCGACCGTCGCGTCGTGTCATACCGTAGATACGCGCACCCTCGTCAAAACGTTCCCAGGTGTCCGCTAACTTACTGTTCTCTGAGTAACCGGATTGTCAATACCTCGGTGACGCTCTGAACCTCAACATGCTTCGTGCAATAGTTCTCCGCGAACCGCACCACCAGGCCCTCCGCGGGAGAGCTCGGCAAGTGCGGCGTCGGCCGACGCTTGAGCAAGATTTAGTTCGACAAGCGACAATCGTTCGCTTTGATCTAGCGCCTTTACTTCGGCCTGTTGGTCGGGCGGAAATTCGCGGACTGGAATGACACTTTAGTCTTGAATACCCGCACGCTCGGCGTCTCGCTCGTGCAGTCGACGTTACTAGAAGCGACAGGGGTGATCGCCCCACTGCGATCAATCCCTCGGCTAGTGCCGGATGGCGAGTCGGCCTGCTCGATTACGCACACTTGACGATAGGCGAGCGTTTTGGTGACGACTCAATCTCCTCAACAATCTATCTTCGGAAATGTTCGAGCGGCGCGCATGACAACCAGGAGGTGACAAGAGCTAGGCCGGAAACTCGATCTACCGTTTACTGCATCTGTGCAGCCGAATTGCGCGCAAGCCAATCATTCGCTCCCTTGGGGTTGCTTTCAACCTGATCAATAGAGTGTGGACCGCGCGAGAGCGTGGACAACGCGCTGTACACTACCAGTCCGTGGGCCGGTAATCCTTCAAGAACTTCCCCCACACATGCTCGCCCGTGTTGATCCCATCAATGATGGGATCGACAATGCGCGCCGCGCCGTCCACAATGTCGAGCGGCGGATGGAAGCGATGCTCCTCCACCTTGCGCGCGGCAATGTGCACGGGATCCTCGTCGGTCACCCACCCGGTGTCGACGGCGTTCATGTGAATGCCGTCGGTTTCGTAGTCGGCCGCTGACGTGCGCGTCATCATGTTCAGCGCCGCTTTCGCCATGTTCGTGTGCGGGTGGCGCGTCGTCTTGAACTTGCGATAGAACTGCCCTTCCACGGCGCTCACGTTCACGATGTGCTTGTCGCGGTTCGCGGTGCGCATCATGAGCGGCTTGAGGCGCGCGTTGATCAGGAACGGCGCGATCGCGTTCACCAGCTGCACTTCCAGCAGCTCCACGCTCGGCACTTCGTGCATGAGCAGGCGCCACGAGTTGCGCTCGCGCAGATCGACCTGCTGCAGGTCCTGATCGAGCCGTCCTTCGGGGAAGAGTTGCGACTGGTCCTGATATTCATCGGCGAGCAAAGGCACCTGCGAGAGCTCGGCCGCATGCGTCATCCCCGCCACCTCGGCGAGGGCGCGCGGCAACGTGGCCGGCGTGATCATCTCGTCTTCACGCGAGACACCAGCTTCCGGAAGCAGGTGATAGCCGCGCACGCCTTCGTACGCGCCGAGCAGCTTGCGGGCCTGATCCGGCATGTCGCCGAGGGAGGCACGCTCGAGATCCATCATGTGCTTGTAGAAATCGGGCGGACGCCGCACCGTCTGACAGGCATTGTTCACGATGAAATCGAGGCGATCGTGCGTCTCCATGAGGTGGTGGCAGAACGCTTCCACACTTGGCGTATGACGCAGGTCGAGCCCGTAGATCTCGAGCCGATGCTTCCACTGTTCAAAGTCGGGCTCGGCGGCATAGCGCTGCGCCGAGTCACGCGGGAAGCGCGTAGTCACAATGAGGTGGGCACCGGCACGCAGCAGCTTGATGCCCGCCTGGTAACCGATCTTCACGCGGCCGCCGGTGAGGAGCGCCGTGCGTCCAGTCAGGTCAGCCAGCTCCGTGCGCTTGCGGTAGTTGAACTCCGCGCAGCTGGGGCAGAGCTGATCGTAGAAGTGGTGCAGCACGGTGAACTGCTGCTTGCACACGTAGCAGTGCTGCGCTTCCAACGCTTCGGTGAAGTCGGGCTCGTCCACCGTGATCTGCTCATCGCTACCGGGGAGCAGATAGTTGGGCGTCGTGAACACTGTCTGCCGCCGCAGCTTGCGAATGCCGGTTTCCTGCAGCTGGTTCTCGGCTTCCTGCAGCTTGGCCGTGCGCTCGACCTTCTTGAGACGCTTGGTGGCCTTCACCATTTGACGGCGCAGGATGGCATCCGGGCGCGACACTTCGCCCGCAGCCTTGAGCAGGCGCGTGCGCTGTTCTTCGGGGATGTCGAGCAGGTTGGCGCGGTCTTCCGCGAGCCTTTCGAGCAACGCGGTGGCGGCGGCGATTTGTTCGGCCGATATGGACGGCGTCGAGCCAGGCTCGGCAGGAGTATTCTGAGGCAGCAGGGAATCCGACATAGCCTCGAAAGATAACGACTCCGGCCCCGAAATCACATTTGTGATATCAGGGCCTCATGCTCAGTACTCCGCCTCGAACGCCAACCCCTGCTTCTTGGGGAGCAGCCAGTAGTACCAGTGCTTCTCGCGGTCCCACCCTTCGGCGGCGGCGTTTTCCTCGCCCCACACGCAACGGCCGCTGGGAAAGGTGGCGCTGCGGAAGCGCGTGTCGAGCTCCAGCAGGTCGGCCCACTGGTCGTCGTGCACCTCGATGACCCGCAGCTTGTGGCGCATGTCGAGGTCGTTGAGATAGTCATCGAAGGTGAGCTCGTACCCACGCTCTACCTCAGTCACCGTGCGGGACCACTGGGCCAACCATTCGTCGCGTTCGTGCATCACAGGGCAGGGGCGGGAAATCAGGAACGGGGAGAACGACGGGCCTGCCGCTTGAAGTAGGCTTCGCCGTCGTTGGGCTTGAAGAAGGTGCGAATGGTGCTGTCGGCGTCGAACGCCAGCAAGGCACCGCTCTCGCGGTCGAACTTGGAGATCACGCCGTCGGTAGGGCGGGTGAGCTCAAGGACGGTGGCCGATGGCGGCAGCGCGCGGACACGCTGTGCCATAGCGAGATAGTCGTTAGCGGTCGCCGCGGCGAATTCTGCGCCATGCTTGGCAAAGTGCTCCTCGAGGCGGGTTCGCGAGCGGAAGCCGATGCTGCTGCGAGGAGCCGGAGGTGCCGGGCTGACAGATGGGGCTGGCGCGCCAGCGGCGGGGCCGCTGGGCGCCGCTGCCGGGCCGGGAGGCACGGTTTTGGGCCCACGCGGGGTGCACAACAGCCACGTGCCGGCGGCAACGCACACCAGCGCAAAGAAGAACGAGCGGAAAGCGCGATTCATGCCTCATATTCACTCCATGAGCATCGTATCGGAACTGCTGGAGCTGCTCGAGCTGGAAAAGCTCGAGGTGAACATCTATCGCGGAAAGAACCGGGACCTCGGGACCGGCCGGGTCTTTGGCGGACAAGTCTTTGCCCAGGCACTGGTCGCGGCTCGGCGCACGGTCGACGAGGCCCGCGAAGCGCACTCGGTGCACGGGTACTTCCTGCGTCCCGGCGACCTCAAGGCGCCCATCGTGTATTTCGTCGATCGGCCGCGGGACGGCGGGACCTTCACCAGTCGCCGCGTGACCGCCATTCAGCACGGCGAAGCGATCTTTCACCTGTCGGCGTCGTTTCACGTGGAGGAGCCAGGGCTCGACCATCAGGTGCCCATGCCCGATGTGCAGGACCCGGACAGCATCAAGCCCGAGCTCGATCAAGTGCGCGAGAACGCCGCCATTCTGCCGCCGGAGCTGCGCACGGTGCTCACGCAGGACCGCCCCATCGACTTCCGCTCGCCACAGTCACACCTGCCGGGCGGGCCAAGCGCGGGAGAGTCGCAGCGCTATGTCTGGTTCCGCGTGATCGATCGGTTGCCCGACGATCCCATCGTGCATCAGGCCATTGTCGCATACGCGTCGGACTACGGCTTTCTCCCCACGGCGCTGTTCACGCACGGCATTCGCTACGGTGATCCGCGGCTCTTTCTGGCCTCGCTCGATCACACGCTGTGGATGCACCGTCCGTTCCGAGCCGACGAGTGGTTGCTGTATGTGATGGACAGCCCCACCGCATTCGGGGCACGCGGCTTCGTGCGCGGGCAGATCTTCACGCGGGATGGACTGCTAGTGGCCTCGGTGGCACAGGAAGGGCTGCTGCGCCTGAAGGACCCCAAGCCGCCAAAGTAACTCCCGCGCTGAGACCACCCATTCATCGCCGAGTGTCATGTGGGCACACGTGAACCGAAGGTCGACGTCTACATCGCCAAGGCGCAGCCGTTTGCGCAGGATATCCTCGCGCATCTGCGTGACGTCGTGCATGGCGCCTGCCCCGAAATCGAGGAGGCGATGAAGTGGAGCATGCCATTCTTCACGTACAAAGGGAGCCTGCTGTGCAACATGGCAGCGTTCAAGGCGCACTGTGCCTTTGGCTTCTGGCTTGGTGAGCAAGTGCTGGGTACGGATGCCTCCGGGGAAGCCATGGGACAGCTGGGGCGCATCACCAGCGTGAAGGGGCTACCGACGCGCACGCAGCTCACGCAGTGGGTGCACCACGCGATGGCGTTGACCGACGCCGGGGTGAAAAACACCCGCGACACCGGGGCCGCGAAGACACCCGCCAAGAAAGCCGCCGCGAAAACCGTGGCCGTGCCCGTGGAACTGGCGAAGGCGCTGCAGCGCGACGCCAAAGCGAAGGCGGTGTTCGACGCCTTCAGTCCGTCACACCGCCGCGAGTACGTCGAGTGGATTGCCGACGCCAAGAAGCCGGAAACCAAAGAACGTCGTATTGCGCAGGCGCTCGAGATGCTGGCGAACGGGCAGTCGCGGAACGCGAAATACGAATCGCCGAAGAGGAAGGGGTAACCGCGTCAGGGCGGGCGGACGAACGACACGATACGATCGCGCATGCCGTCGGTCTGACTCGGCGACACAATCCGTCCCGCGATCACGTGCCCGTCTTCGCCTGCGGTGGGCGTGATGGTGACCTGCTTCACCGGCGCTCGTGACTCCAATGCCAGCGCGTCGAGCCAGTCCTTGATGCGTCGGGCGTCGACCACATGGTCGTCGGGATTGAAGAACGCGAGGGTGGGCACCTTGTACTCCGTAAGCGAGCGCGCCCACGTGTCCTCGACCAACGCCTGCATGGGGAAGAGCGCCGTCGACGGGTACTTCACCGTCCAGAAGCGGCGCTGCTCATCGTTGCGCGGCGTCCATTCGTGTGACGGAATGAGGCGTGGCAGCAGCACGTTGGCCCACGGGAGTGTGAGCACTTCGGCCATTTGGTCACGCGGTCCGAAGTTCGGCGAGATGAGCACCAGTGCACGCAGCTGGTCATAATCGGCGCCTTTGTGCGTGGCGAGCCACACGCCGAGTGTGCCACCGGTACTGGTGCCAATGACGAGCACGGAATCGCCGAGAACGCGACCGATCTCGAAGGCTTCCACGGCATCGGTAAGCCAGTCCCCGGCCGCTACGTTGCCGAGGGAGTCGCCGGGCAAGCCGTGGCCGCGTAGACGCGTTTCGAAAAGATTGGCGCCGAGTGCGGCGGCGACTTCTGCCGAAAGGGGGGCGGTTTCCTGACGCGTGGCAGAGAACCCGTGCAGATACACGACGCTCCATGATGTCCGCGCCGGTGCGGCGGGAGAAGCGAAGTGCACGCGCTTGGCCACGGCGGTGTCGAGCTCGCCTGCTTGCTCCTCCCGGCGTTGCAGCCACGTAGGAATTGCGGCGAGGTCGCGCGGGATGGCCTCGCGCACCACCGCGACGTCCGGCTCGCGCACAGAGGTGCGCGGGCCGGACAACAACACGATGACGACGAGCGCGGCGGTGACCAGCGGCCACCGCCGCCGCGAACGGGCGGGTGACATGCATACCAATGTACCCGCCGTGGCGCTTACTGGGCGCCGGACGTGCGGGTCAGCAATGAGTCGATCACCGCCCGCAGGGCTGGCAGCTGCCCATGCACGTTGCCGCTCACCTTGGCACGCACACGGCCGCGTTGGTCCACAAGAATCGTTTCCGGGACCCCCACGATGCCGAACTGCTGTTGGATGGTACCGGCCGGATCATGCGCCACGGCAAAGCTCAACCGCTCGCTACGCGCGAAGCGCAAGACCTTTTCCGGATTGCCCTGATCGACGCTCACACCGATCACGCGGACGCCACGCGTCTTGTACTGCTCGTGCAGCGCCTGCAGATCGGCCATTTCTTCACGGCAGGATGTGCACCACGTGGCCCAGACATTGATCAGGGTAATGGCGCCCGGTTGCGCCACGTTCATGGCCAACGCGCCGTTGTCGCTGATGAGCGCTGCGCTGTAGTCGGGGATGCTATCGCCCACCTGCAGCGGCGTGAAGGCGTCGCTCGCGGTTTGCGCGACCGTGGCGGTGCCACCCGTGCGCGCGTGGCGAACCATTACCCGCGTGTTCCCCACGCTTGGCAGCGGCATCACCGCCTTGGGGTCCTTCATGTTGGGGCGGGCCTTCGCGGCGCTCGCGGCCGCGTCGGCAGACTGCTCGCTCCAGGCAATGGTGATGGCGCGTGCGTCCTGCGCGGCGACGAGCACCGGAAACGACGCCGCCTTGCCAGCGTCACTCACCGCGACGGCTTCGGCGAAGGTTGCGCCGCCGTCATGTGACGTGCGCAACACCACCGACGGTACGCGCTTGGTGCCGTCGTCCCATGTGGCGAAGACGGTGCGGCCACGTACGGCCAACTGCACGTGCGCGGGCTGCGACGCGGACGCCACGCCAAGCGGCACCGCGGCCGAAAACGACTGCGCCCGATCACGAGATTGCGTGTAGAACACGCCGGCCGCGCCGGCCTTTCCGGTCCACCACGCGGCGTGCAGCGTGCCCGCACTGTCGAGCGCCAGCGACGGTCCGGCGTGCGGACATCCGTCGAACACCCAGTTGTCGGCGTGCACACGCTGCGGTGCACCCCATGTGGTGCCACCGTCGTCGCTGCGCGACACGACGATGTCACGAATGGTGGGGCCGCTCGCGCCGTGCATCTGATGACCGCCGGGTGCGGCGGCCGGCGCCGGTGAGGGTGCCGGCGATGACGTATCAGGAATCACGGCCCGCCACGCCAGGTAGACGTGCCCGTCTGCATCAGCCGTGATGGCGGTGCGACAGCACGGGCAGGCCTCTGTGAGCGGTGCGCCTACCGGCACCACGCGGACATTGCGTGCCCACGTGCGTCCGCCGTCGGTACTGTGTGTGGTGTACACGGCCGACTTGCCGGCACGCCCGTCGAGCCACGCCACATGAAAGGTGCCGTTGGGAGCGGCATACAACGCATGGAAGTTGTGCGAGCCGAAATCGGCGTCGAGCCCCTGCGTGGTGTCATCGGTGACCGTGACCGCGCTGCTCCAGCTGTTGCCACCGTCGTCGCTGCGCACGAATCGCAGCGCACTCGCCGGGAAACGCTTGCCGGGGACGAGCTTGCCCACCACGTAGAGCGCGCCGAGGGTGAGCCCGCCGTCGGCGCGGGCGCTCCAGGCGAGCTTGGGCGGCGCTTCACCGTGCGGCTCGATGGGGCCCAACGCGTCGCGCAGTTCGTGCTGGACCACATCGGTAGCACGCCCGGGTACGTCGCGCGACACCTGGACATACAGGCGACCATCGGTGCCGCCATCGGGCGCCGACACCCAGGCGGTCGCGTAGCGACCGTCTGGGGCGAGGGCGAGAATGGGGGCGGCCCCCACATTGCTCACCGCCGACAGCACGCGAGCGCTGTCGAACGTGAGCGGTGCGGGCTGCTGCGATGTCGCGGTGGTTTCCGCCGACGGCGCCTTGTCGCCGCACGATGCGACGAGTACGGCCGCCGCGAGTACCGCGCCCAACACTATGCTGCGTCGCATGTCAGCGTCCCCCGGTTGAAAGCGTCAGGCCAGCGTTCACGACGCGGCCGGCACCCGGAAAGTAGAAGCGGCCGTTTCCGCTGTTGGTCGCCATGGCGGCCACGTACCGACGGTCCAGGATGTTTTCGATGTTCACGAACAGCGACGCGCGCGACGCGCCTGTGCGCGCCCCACGTGTCTCGGGGAGGGTGTACGCAATGCTGGCGTGCGCCAAGGCGTAGCCAGGCACGGCACCGAACGCGACGGGCACAATGAGCGGCGCCTGACCCGTCCGGGTGACCTGCGTGAACACGGTGCCCGTGGTGGTGTTGGCATTGTCCACGAACGTGCGCCCCTGCGCCTCGCCCCAAACCGTGACGCCCAACGTATTCGTAGGGCGGAAGCGCATCTCCACCGCGCCACGCTGTTGCGGTACGCCGGGAATGAGCTTGCCCGCATAGTTGGCGGCCACCGACTGTCCCTGCGCGTTGATTTCGGTGCCGGTGAACTGCGTCATCACGTACCGCGCGTAGGTGTAACTCGTCACGACATCCACCCATGGCGCCACGAGCGTGGTGGCGCTGACTTCGAGCCCCGTGCGACGGGTGCGCCCCACATTCTCGAAGATCGTGCGCGGGAACTGCACGCCCGGAATCACTACGGTGCGCGACAGAAACTCCCCGGTCACGTTCGTACGGTACACCGCCACATCGAGCAACACGCGGCTCTTGAGCAGCGCCTTCGCGCCGGCTTCGTAGTTCATGAGCGACGAGGGGCGAAGCGCGGTGTTGAGTCCGCTCAACGTGTCGGGGCTGGCGGTGAGTTCACTATTGGTGGGCACTTCGAAACCGCGTGCCACACTGCTGTACACGCTTACGCCGGGCTTGACGTCGTAGCGCACTGCCACGCGCGGCGAGACCTGATCGAACGACTGATTCACCGATTGCGACGGCCGAATGCGGTCTTCGATGTCGTACGTCACGCGGTCGTAGCGGGCGCCTGCGGTGAGCGTCGCCTTGCCCCGGGTAATGTCGGCACTGGTGTAGGTGCCGAGTCCGGGGAGCGTGACGAACTGGTTCACGCACGCCGTCGAGACGATGTTGCGCACGCGGTCATTCACACAGGGAGTACTGCGACCCTGCGTACCGGCCACATTGGTCCACTGACGCGAATCGCCGTACCAGCGATCGACGTCGAGACCGGTGTTGAGGCGCACGGTCAGCGCGCCTGGCGCGTCGAAGCTGACGGCGTGGCGTAGGCCGCTCTGTACGCGATGGGTGTTCTGATCGACGACGCGGAAGATGGGGTGATCGATGGTGCGCGCCGTGCCGAAGCTGAACGCTTCGATGGTACCGAAACGTGTACCCAGCCCCTGCGAGGCACGCAGCCCGAAGCGCCACCGCTGCTCGCGGCGCGCGTAGGCGCCCGTCACGTTGAGCGGGTCGGCGGCCCACGGTTCGTTGCGCCAGCTCGCGTCGGTGAGGGATCCGGGGATCTGCATGTCGAGATCGCTGTACGACACATCGAGTCCCACGCGCGTCGCCGTTGCCGCTGGTGCGGGTGCCGCGTTCTCCTGCCGGGTCCAGTTCAAACGCAGGTTGGCGCGGTTCATATCGTTCTTGTTCTGCACGCGCATGCCGACCATGCGCGTACCGCTGGCCTGCAGGTAGGCATCGAAGGCGCCGCGCGCCCCCCCGGCCGACACGTCCACCTTGCGCAGGTTCACGCTGTCGAAGCCGAAGCCGCCGCCGGTCATGCGCACGCTCAGCCCCTGCAGCTTCGCGGCCGCTACGCGTAATCACATTGATCACGCCGCCCGACGCGGTGCCGCCATACATGGCGCTGCCGGGACCGCGCACGATTTCGATGCTACGCGCGGCGCCAAGGTCGAGCTGATCGAGACGCGTCTGTCCGTCGGGTTCGGTGATGGGGACGCCGTCGAGCAGAATGCCGATACCACGCACGCCGAATCCGCCGCGGGCACCACTTCCGCGAATGGAGAGTCGCACGTCATCGCCGCCGAACAGGTTGCCGGCAATCACACCGGGGACGGTGCGCAGCGCTTCGGTGAGCGAGACCTGGCTGGTACGGGCGAGCGTGGTGGTATCGATCACCGTGACCGACACCGGGAGCTTGCGCAGCTCTCGCGCATCGCGGGTGGCGGTGGTCACCACCGGGTTGAGCGCGCGGGCGCGCGCGGCGGAGTCGGCGGTGGCCTTCTGCGACGTCGAGCTTTGCGCACCGGCCTGATCGGCCACGGTAGCGAGAGCAACAAGCGCGACGCCGCACGCACCCCGAGAGAGGGATGCGCGCAGAACGCCCCGCGCCAATGGAAGCGGGAACGACATGGTTGTGTATTGCGAAAGAGTGATCGGTGCATCGACACCGCCGCATACGAGGCGGAGTGCTCGACGCAGTGCACGGCGCGCCCAACGGCGTCCGTGTCCACGGAGTGCGAAACGCGTTCGACCAGTGGAGGCGTAGCGCGCGGCCCGGGGTACGCACGGGCCACATGCTCAGCCGACGATCACGACCGGCGGTGCCGTAGCGAAGGGAAGGACAAAGTCAGCCCACTCCGCCACCACCGCATGCGATGCGCGGCCGGGTTGCACGGCATCGACACGCACCACCGAGACCAACGCGAACGTGTCTGGAGCACGTAGCGCAGGCACGGTGGAGACGCAGCAATGGCCAATGCAATGGCACTCGACGTCGCCGGTACCATGCTGGTGAGTGGGTGAGGTGTCGGGCGCGGCCGCGGGTGCGTGGTGATCCGCATGCTCGGCATGCGCACCATGCGACGGCGGCGTGGTGGCCTCAACGCCGGCCTCGTAGGCGGCAACGGCGCCGTTCCCAGTGGCGCAGGCATGGAACCGCCCGGCGTCGCTCTGCACGAGCGACAGCCACACACCCATGACGAGTGCGAGCAACCGGGCTATTCGGGACTTCCGCATAAAGAAACGTTAATGCTTGCCGCAAGAGGGGGCCATGGGAGGGAAGTCCCGTGGCCCCCGCTGCACTTACACCGCGTCCGACAAACTCGTGAAGTTGAAATCCCTGACCTTGATGGGCGGCATGGCCACCCCAGGTCCGCCTTCGCCGCCCGCCTGTCCGTACCGCCTTGCCCACGCCTTCGAGGTTGTTGAGCATGAACAGCGGCGAATCGTTGAAGCGGAAATTCTTGATGGCCCGCGCGATCTTGCCGTTCTCGATGAGAAACGTGCCATCGCGTGTCAGGCCGGTGTACATGAGCGTCCGCTGATCGAGCGGACGCAAATACCACAACCGCGTCACCAGCACGCCGCGCGACGTGCCGGCAATGAGCGAGTCGAGAGAGTCCGGGCCGTCGGCCATGCGCAAGCCGGCAGAGCCGCCAGTGGGTGTCTTGCCCTGCTTGCTCGCCCAGTAGCGGTTGTACGCGAGCTGATTGAGCACGCCGTTCTTCACCCACGTTTGCCGCTGCAACGGCAATCCCTCACCATCGAATGGTGACGAGAGAATGAGGGCGTCGGCGGGATCGGAGTAGAGCGATACGCGCTCGTCGACGATCTTTTCGCCCAGTCGCGTACCACCGGCCTTCGAGAACGCCGAGCGGCCCTCGTCGGCGGCGCGTGCCTGGAAGGCGTTCGACATGAGCCCAACGAGATTCGCGGTCGCCTCAGGTTCGAAGATGACCGTGTAGCGCCCGGGTTCGATGGCCACCGGGTTGCTCGATCGCCGCGCCTTCTCGATGGCGCGGTCGGCGACGTTCTGGAAATCGAGCTTCGCCCAGTCGGTATCTTCGGCCCCGACCCAGCCGGAGCCGGTGCCGTCGTTGGTGCGTGCGGTGAGCGTGTAGTTGGCCGTCGTGCCGCGATGATAGGCAAAGAGCCCGGCGTTCGTACCGATGGCGCTCGCCGACGCGTTGCAGATGATGAAGCCCGCCACGGTAAGCTCCTTGCCGGCACGTGCGGGAGCAAGCGCCGAGAGCGCCGCTTTGGCACGGTCATCGGCGGTCAGCTCTGCCGTGCGATCGCTCCATGCGTTCACGCTGCCGTATTGCTGCGCCGCAAGCTCGCCAAGATACTCCGGATCTTCCGGCGCGAGTTTGGCGAGCGCTTCGGACTGCTGCACCGCGCGACGCAACCCGTCGTCGCTGCGATCGTTGGTCACCACACTCGCCTTGCGCTTGCCGAACACACTCTGCACACGAATCGTGGTGTTGGTCGTCGCGCCGCTCGTGGACATCTGGTTGTCGGCGAAGCGCAGGTTGGTTTCGCGGCTGCTGTTCACGCTCACGCGCACGGCGTCGGCTTTGCTCAGCTTCACCGTGCGCTCCACCAGCGCCTGTGCCTCGTCGCGTGAAAGTACGCCCGTAGGGCCTGCGGCTCGGCCGATGTTGAACAGCGACTTCGGCGCGTCGTTGTCGTAACGAGTGCTCACAGCGCACGCCCCGTGTTGATGATGTTGGCGTTCTTGAAGCGCGACGGCACGCAGCCATGGCTGACGGCGTTCGACTGGCCCGGTTGTCCCCTTGCCGTCGTTGAACGGTGCCGCCAGTGCATGTAGCTCTTCTGGCCGCCGAGCATGTCGAGCGTGTTCCAGAAGTCCGGGGTGCGCATTTGATACTGCGGCGTCCTTCACCTGACCGACGATCTTGCCCTTGCGCACTTCGTAGCAGAGCTGCGCGCCGAACTGCGCGTTGTAACGCTGCTGGTCGATGGAGTACGACGCGCGCCCGATCATCGCGATCCCCTTGTCGGTTGCGGCAATGAGATCGTCCCACCCAATGTCCTTGGGGCCGGGCTGCAGCGACACATTCGGCATGCGCAGGAACGCCACATCCGCCCAGCTCTGGGCGTACGAACATCCGTGCGAGCGCACCGGCTTGCCGGTCTTTCGCGTAGTACTCGCGCAACCACGGCGCCTGTTCGCGATTCGTCTGGTAATCGACGAAGATGCCGTCTTTGATGATGTGGAACTCGTCCGGCACCACGCCGTCATCATCGTAGCCGATGGTGGCGAGTGCGCCGGGTTCGCTGCGATTACCGACGATCTGCATGATCGGCGAGCCGAACGTGAGTGAGCCGAGCACCTTCGCTGGCGGCGCCACGAACGAGGTGCCGGCGTAGTTGGCTTCATAGCCCATCGCGCGGTCGAGCTCCGGTCGCGTGCGCGACTGATTCAGTGAATGGTGAGGAACAGCTGCGACGGATGCAGAATGAGATCGTAGCGGCCCGGCTTCCACCGGCTTGGCGGTGAGCTTCTCGGCGGCTTCGCCCGCCCACACCTTGGCGTTGTTCACGATGTCGGCTTCGAGCACGTACTCCCACCCGCGACCGGCGGGCTGCACGACTTCGGGGCCGCGCACGGCGGTGCCTGTACGATCTGGGGAGACCGCCGGTGCACGACATCGTAACCCAGCTGCGCACGTAGTCCTGCGTGGTCACGGTGCCGTCGGTAGTTGGCGTAGTTGCGCTCTTCCTTACGAACGACAGCCGCGCTGTTCACGAAGCGCACCGTGGGTACCGTGAGGGCGGCGGCGTTGGCGCGCAGCAGCAGGTCGGCCTTTTCTTCGATCGCGATCGTGAACGGATCGATGGTGTAGCGAGCTGCGCCACGTCTTGTCGACCTGCGCGGGCGCAGGCGCGAGCTCGACCCGGCGATCGCGTGCGACGCGGTTGGCCTTGGCAATGGCGACGGCCTCCTGCGCGGTGCTCCCCACGCCGGCCTTGCTCAGCTCCTGCGTGGCAGGCAAAGCCCCAGCAGCCGTCGACGAGCACGCGCACAGCCGCACCCCATGGTGTCGGTCTCCACGACGTCAGGTGATCTGCTTTTCGCGCGTCTGCACGCTGTTGTTGCGGATTGCGCGAAATGCGTCACGTCGGCCCACGACGCGCCGGCGCGCTTGGCGGCGTCGAGCGCTTCCATCATGAGCTCGCGCGTGACGGCGTCGGTGTAGAGCGCCGGCAGGCGGGGCGGGGCAGGGACGGCCTCGAGGAGGCGGGGACCGACGGCGAGCGCACCTGAGCGCCGCACCACCGGTCGCAAGAAAATCGCGGCGGGAAGTCATGCTCAATACTATGGCGAAAGCGCCGGGATCGTTGGGCGATCCCGGCGCTGGTGCAGCCCGCGTGTGGTCGAACGGTTACTTCAAATTCGCCTTGAAAAACGCCGTCGTCTTCGCGAACGCATCTTCCGCGGCGGCCTTGTCGTACGCCTGACCGCTCGGATTGGCGAACGCATGATTGGCGTTCTCGTATACGTTGATCGTGACCGCCTTGCCGGCCTTCTTGATCTGCGCTTCCATGGCCCGCACGCTGTCGAGCGGGATGCCCGTGTCCTTCCCACCGAACAGGCCAAGCACCGGGGCCTTGAGGCGCGCGATTTCGGTGGCGTTGGTGATGGGCGCGCCATAGTACATCACCACGGCGTTGACGCCAGCGCCCGCCGCAAGTCCCGTGCGCAGCGACCAGTGACCGCCAAAGCAGTATCCCACGGTGCCCACCGACGACGCGCCGTTCTTGTGCAGATACGCCACCGCCGAGGCGACGTTGCGCTCACCGGCGGAAATGTTCGACATCCCCGCCTGGTACAGCTTCATCGCCGCGTCGGGGGTCGTGGCCACGGCGCCACCAAAGAGGTCGACGGCGAGCACCGTGTACCCCTCACCCGCGTAGCGATCGGCCATGGCCTTCATGTTGTCGTTCAGCCCCCACCACTCGTGTACCATGACGATGGCCTTGCCCGTGGCGCCGCTGCTGGGCTTGGCGAGGTAGCCGGAGATCGACTTGCCCCCCTCGGTGCCGTAGACGACCGTCTCGCCCTTCACGGCCATCCGGGGCGCGATCTTCGCGGCCGGCGAGGCGGTGGGCGTTTCGTTCATGTGCTCACGGTGCATCGCCGCAGCGTAGTCGGCCTGCGTGTTCGCCTGCTGAGCGGCCAGAGGAGACGCGAAGAGCGCGCCCGCGAGGAGCAGCGTTGAACGGCTGGTCATGGTCATATCCTGGGTCGTGTGCGGGAAAGGACTGGACACGTGCGGTGGGCTGTCCCTGATACGGGCAATCTATACATTACTGAGATATTCCGTTCCAGATATCGCTGGAACTGCATGCACAGAGACATCCAAGGATCAGAGGCCACGGAGCGTACTCCGCAGTTGGCTCCGTGGCCTCTGATCCTTGGATGCCTCCGTGGATGCCTCCGTGTGAGCAGTTCCCAACCGAGCAGCCATCGCGAGAGCTGCCGCTTTACGCCCCGATCGCCCGCGGCCAGGAATGGCCGGATCGATATTCCCTCCAGTCGTCACCACCAGCGTCGTCCGCCCCGCCTGTCGCCAGCTTGCCGGCCAGCAGCGCCGCCAAGCGCCGCCGCCCGCCGGGCTCCGACCACCAGCTTGAGCTCGCGTACCGCGAAAGGCGATCGCTGTCAGCACTTCGTCGTCGGTTACGCGGAGCCCACGCCCGACGCGCGGCTGATTGATGGAGAACGGTGAACTCGCCCGGAATATCGGTCACGATGGCGTCGCAGATGGAGCGCTTCCCCGGCTCGTTGGCGACCCGATGCCCCAGCTCGAGCGAGCGGGCCATGTCGTCGAACTCGTTCGGCTCACACGGATGGACCACCGTCCCGGGTGACACCGCTTCGGCGGCGAGCGCACAGCCGGCCGTGAGACCGCCGCCGCCGCAGCAGACCAGCAAAGCGTCCGGCGTCATGCCAATCGCCTTGGCCTGTTCGAGCGCTTCGAGCGCGAGCGTGCCCTGACCAGCCACGATGTGCGGATCTTCGAACGGCGGCACCACCGTCGACCCACGTTCGGCCGCGATGCGTCCGCCAATCGCCACGCGATCTTCCGTCCACCGGTCGTAGAGCACCACCTCCGCCCCGAAGGCACGGGTGCGCTCGATCTTGAGCGCCGGCGCGTCCTTGGGCATCACGATCACCGACCGCATCCCCAGCAGCGTTGCACTGTAGGCCACCGCCTGCGCGTGGTTGCCCGACGAATACGCCACGACCCCATGCTCACGCTCCTCCAATGACAGCTGCAACAGGCGATTGAGTGCGCCACGCAGCTTGAAGGAGCCGGTGTGCTGCAGCACTTCCGCCTTGAGCAGCACCGGACCACCGGCAACGGCATCGAGTACCGGCGACCGGAGCAGGGGAGTTACGGCGGCATGCGGGGCAATTCGTGCCTGGGCGGCGCGGATGTCCGCGATCGTGGGAGCGGTCAGCGTAGAGGTCATGCGGAAGTATCGAGAAAAGACCGCGCCCCTGCCAGTTGTCTGCCGAGTTCGGTGTACGGCTCAGCCCTGCTCAGCAGTTCGTCCCCTCGCGGCGTAGTACGAACGATGCCGTCTCCCCTCCGAATCCCCGCTACCGTACGCGCGTGTTGTGCCCACGCCGCTGCGGTGGGCAGTCTCTTGTTGTTGTCGGCCCTACCCGCGCTCGCACAACCTGCGGTGCACGTCAACAACGTCGAACACCGCGTGTATCGCACATCACGCAACATTTCGCTCGACGGCCGCTTCACCGAGCCGGAGTGGGCGCAAGCCGACTCGATCACCGACTTCCGACAGCGCGACCCGGTGGAAGGGGCACCGGGTACCGAACGCACGGTCGTGCGACTGCTCGCTACGCCGACGGGGCTCGCGATCGGCTGGTCATGCTACGACAAGGACGCCGCACACATCGTGCGATCGCAGGTGCGCCGCGACGCCGAACTGCGCAGCGACGACTATGTGTCCATGGGTATCGACGGGCTGCACGACAAGCGCAGCGCGTTCTACTTCCGCGCCAACGCGAACGGCGCCATGTGGGATGGTGAGCACGTCGACATCGAAACCGGCAACGAAAGTTGGGACGGCGTGTGGGATGTGCGCACCTCGGTGACGAGCGAAGGCTATTTCCTGGAGATCTTCATTCCGTGGGCGACACTCCGCTACGCCGAGGGCGACAGTGTCATGGGGATGAACTTCCGCCGCTTCATGCCGCGCAAGAACGAGGAAGTGTTGTGGCACGCATGGCGCCGTCCCGAAGGGCTGCGCTTCCTCGAGAAGGAAGGCCTCATCGGGAATCTCGACGGTCTGCCGCGCCGTCCACGCATCGAAGCGCGTCCGTATCTGTCCACCGAGTCGCGGCTCGCCGAGCGTCGCTACTTCGCCGCGCGTGGCGATACGGTGCTGGCACGTCCAAGCAACGATGCCAACATCGGTCTCGATATCAAGGCGCCGATCACCAACACGATCACGGCCGACATCACCATCAACCCCGACTTTGCGCAGGCGGAAGTCGATCGGCAGATCGTCAACCTCACGCGCTTCCCGCTCTTCTTTCCGGAGCAGCGTCCCTTCTTTACCGAAGGCTCGGCCATCTTCGACTTCGGGCGTCCGCGTGATTCGCAGATGTTCTACTCGCGACGCATCGGACTCGGTGCGAATGGTACACCGGTAACGATTCCGTTCGGCTTGCGCATGCAGGGGCGCGCGGGGAGCCGGCAGGTGGGCTTTCTTGCGGCTCACACGTCGGGCGACGAAAGCACGACGAACGCGGTGTTGCGCGTGAAGCAGGATGTCTTGGGGCGCGGATACGTGGGCGCGATGGGCACCTTCGCCGGCGAAACCGGCCGACCTGGCAGTGCGGCGGGCGGCGTGGACTTCTTTCTCCCGTACGTCGTGCAGGGGGGGCAGAACCTCGTCTTCCTCGGGAACGCGGCGTTCAGTCGCGACTCGGTGGGTGGCGAAACGGGCGGTCATTACCGCGTCATGGTCGACTATCCCAACGACAACGCCGACATCACGCTGCGCTTCGATCACATCGACGAAGCGTACGACCCCGCCCTTGGGTTCGTGCAGCAGCGTGGCATCAATCGCATTGCCGGCAGCACGCAAGATCACGCCGCGGCCACACAAGCGCAGCCGTCTCATTCGGCGCTACGAGTTCAACTGTGGCCAACTACGAGGTCGTCTGGGGGAGCACGGGTGGCCTCGACAATGCTTCGTTTTCGGTGAAGCCATTCGGCTTGCAACTGCAGAACGGCGACCGCCTCGAAGCCACGGTCCGGCGGCGCTTCGATGCCCCGGAAAACGCATTCGCGTTGTTCACGAATGCGACGGTAGGCGCCCGGTCAGTACTGGTGGACGCGCAGCGAGGTCCAGTATCAGGGGGCCGAGGCGCGACGCGTGAAGGTGTCGCTGACGGCAAGTCGTGGCGACTTCTACAACGGGGAGTCGTCGGACCTGACGGCGAGCGTGCGATTGCGTCGTGCGCCGCACATGTTGCTCACCGCCGATATCCAGCTGTCCGACGTCCGGCTGCCGCAGGCACGCTTCACGGCGAACACCGCGCGGCTGCGTGGTGATTATGCGTTCAATCCGCGCCTCAACACGACCCTCTTTGCGCAGTGGGACAATCAGTCGCAGCGGGCCAGCACGAATGCCCGCATGCGCTGGACGGTGAAGCCGGGCAGTGATTTGTACGTGGTTTGGAATAGCGCCTGGCCCACCGGTCTCGAGCGTTCCATTCCGTGGGCACGTCCGTCTCGTGGTGGACTCGTGACCAAGTACGTGTACTTTTTCCGTGCCTGACCGGCGCGCGTGATGCGGCCGCTCGCAACGCACCCACCTGCGAACTCCTTCATGAAGACGTCGATGTTGCCCAGACGAATTGCTGCCGCGCTGCTGCTGTCGTCGTTCACCGTGCTCGCCCCGCTGCTCGGCGCGCAGTCACGGCCCGCACCGCGCGGCACGTTGTTCATCGTGGGCGGAGGGACGCAGCCGGCGGCGCTGGTGGACGACTTCGTGAAGCGGTCGGGGGGCGCGTCGGCCCGCATCGTGGTCTTTGCCATGGCCAGTGCCAGCGGCGAGCGTAGCGGCGAAGCGAAGGCCAAGGACCTGCAGGCACTCGGCGCCCAGGCGCGGAACATCTGGATTACCCGCGCGCAGGCCGACAACGATTCCATCGTGCAACTGCTCGATGGGGTGACCGGTGTGTGGTTCGGGGGTGGTGACCAGAACCGCCTCGCCGCCGCGCTCCGCGGTTCCAAGGTGGAGCGCGCCATCCGTGCGCGTTACGACGCGGGGGCGGTGGTGGGCGGCACATCGGCAGGAGCGGCGGTGATTTCGTCGCCGATGATTACGGGCGAAGAACTGCTGCGCAAGGATACGACGGAAACGTGGACGCGGGTCAAGCGCGGCACGGTACAGGTGGACAGCGGCTTTTCGTACATCACCAACGCGGTCATCGATCAACACTTTCTGCGGCGCAAGCGGCACAACCGGCTGATGAGTCTCGGTGCTGGCCGACGCGCCGCATCTGGGCATCGGTATCGACGAAGGGACCGCTCTCATCGTGGAGCCGTCCGGTCTCTGGCGCATTGCCGGTGCGAGCGCGGCGCTCATCATCGATGCGCGTGAGGCCACGCGGACGGCTGCCGATCGAGACGTGTTGGGCGCCAGCAATGTGCGCATGCATCTGCTCCCCGACGGCGCCACCTTCGATCCCAAGTCTGGCAAAGCCGGGCTCGGCGGCGCGAAACAGTAAAGCGCCTGCTACGCGGTCTCCGTCCGCACCACCCTCGCTCCGGCCGGTACCTCGAGCGCGAGCTCGACCGCCGGCGGGTGCAACACAAAGCAAGTCGCGCCGCTGCCACTCATCATGCCGATGGCCGCGTGCCCCCTGCTCGCGTAGTCGATGGGCGTGGTCTCGAACCAACGGCAGCATGCTACGCACCCCGTCGTGCATGCCGGGGACCACCTGCTCGAAGTCATTGCCGGCGATGGTCATGAGCGCGGACCAGTCGTTGAACGCCGACGCCTCGTAGCCATAGGCTCCCACCCTTTCGCCGCGCGCTTCTCGCGCTCGCGCAAACTCGCCGTACGCCGCGCCGGTAGTTCACCCCCGCGCGGAACACGACGAGCGAAAGCGCCATGGGCGGCAGCGCGGGCAGCGGCAACAGTCGATCAGCCGCGTCCCCACGCCCACGCGCGCGAATGCTCGGTCACGAGAAACGGCACATCGGCACCAAGTCGTCCGGCAATCTCCAGCAGGACGCTGGTAGCCCAACTGGGCGTTGGACAGCATGGCTTCGAGCGCACGCAGGACCGCCGCGGCGTCGGCACTGCCGCCGCCGAGTCCACCGCCCTACCGGGATATGCTTCTCGATGGTGATCTGCCACGAGGCGTCCCACGCCGCGGCCGCGCCGTAGGCCTCGGCGGCCCGCCAGGCGAGGTTGCGCTCCACGGGGCCAAGGCCGCCGCTCGGGCATGGTGGGTCCGCTGCATGACAATCGACGCGGCCCCGAGCCGACGCTGACGTGGACCACGTCGTGCAGCGCGAGCTTCTGAAACAGCGTTTCGATGCCATGATAGCCGTTGGCCTCGCGCGCAAGAATGCGCAGCACGAGGTTGATCTTCGCGTGCGCGCGTTCGATGCGCACGGTCGTGGGCGCAGTGGGCGACACGCTCACGGACACGTGCTTCGTTTCACGTGGTCACGGCAAGATCGAGCAGATCGCTCAGCTCTTCGAAGAGCGACTGCGCTTCGGGCTGCGCCAGCGAGCCGCGCTGCCAATGCACCTTGAGCTGATCGCGGACTTCGCGCGCGCGTGCAACCGCCGAATGCCCGCGATAGAGCAGCGAGTCGATGGACACGATGGCGACCTGCGGGGCAGGGGCGCCGTTCCAGGTGAGATTGGTCTGCTTCACCTGGGCCGCGAGGTGTCCGTCGCTGAGTTCGCGATCCATGAGCAGCTGCGCGAATCCCTGGACGCCGGCACGTTCTGCGCTGTTCACGAGCGGCGCCCGCGCCATCTTGGTGGCGAGCGTGGCAATGCTCGACGCGCCGTAACTTTCGGCCACGTCGGAAAGGCCGAGCAGGGCGCGGCGCACCCCGTCGGTGAGGGCAAGCTGCGACGGGCCGGCCGGACTGGTCGCGAGCGCGGCGGCCTCGCGCGCAACCCCGTCGGACGCCGCAGCAATGTCGGTGCGGAAGCGCTGCGCGAGGGTGACGGCCGGTTTGGGATTGCGCTGCAGGATCGCCGGCATGCCGTCGTCCGGAAAGAAGCGCGAGATCGGCACGACCTGCGCCGTCGGCGACTCGGCTGGCGCACTGGTGGAGAGATAGCCGGCGGCCACGGAGGCCAGCGCCACGGACTGCGTGCGGGCGCGCCGCTGCTCGGCGTCAGCCCAGGCGGCGGCCTTGTCCACCAACTGCCGCAACTCCACCAGCGCCCCGCGCACCGCAAAGTGCAGGCGCTGATCCCACCGCAGCTCCTGATCGCGCAGTCCCGTCGCGATGCGCTCGAGCGTCGATGCAAAGTCGGGAAGCCCTTCGAGACGCGTCATCGTGGCGCTGCCGCGTAACGCACGAGCGCTCGCGAGGAACGCCGCCGCATCGGGCGCGGCGGGATCGGCCAACAGCTGATCGAGCCGGTCGAGATACTCGCCGGCTTCCTTCTGGAAGAACTCGATTAGCGCCTGTGGTGCACTCATGCGCGGGAGAGCTGGGGAGAGTTCGGCAGTGCTGCCCGTTCAGAACCGATCGGCTTCGCGGGCGTCGTCCATCGCCGTCCGTACTTCCTTCACGGCGGCGACGAGTCCGATAAAGATGGCGCGCCCGACGATGGCGTGCCCGATGTTGAGCTCTTCGATTTCCGGAATCGCGGCCACCGGCCCCACATTGTCCACGGAGAGTCCGTGTCCCGCGTGCACCGCCAGGCCGAGCGACACGCCGAGTGCTGCGGCAGTCCTTGAGCGCTTGCAGAGTGTCCGGGTTCCGAGGTGCATGCGCGTAGGCGCCGGTGTGGAGTTCGATAGCGTCCGCGTCGACGGCTTTGGAGAGACGTACCGCCGCCGCGTCGGGATCAATGAACAGACTGGTGCGGATACCGGCACGTTTCAGACGTATCACGGCGGCACGCACCGCCGTTTCGTGGCGGATGACATCGAGGCCCCCTTCGGTCGTGACTTCCTCGCGCCGCTCGGGCACGAGCGTCACCTGGGCGGGCCGAAGTGTTTCGGCGAGTGCCAGCATGTCGTCGGTTATGGCACACTCCAGGTTGAGGAGCGTGGTGACCGTCGTCGCCAGTCGCTGGATGTCGTCGTCCTGGATATGCCGGCGGTCTTCGCGCAGGTGGGCCGTAATGCCGTCGGCGCCCGCCTGTTCACAGAGCACGGCGGCGGCCACCGGATCGGGGGTGGGGCTGCGGCGGGCCTGACGGACGGTGGCCACGTGATCGATGTTGACGTACAGACGCTGGTAGCGAAGCGACATCTTCGGGGTAGGTCTGGGAATCAGGGACGGTCCGAGCGGACGGTCCAGAAGGTCGCCGGCGACAGACCGGCAGAACATGCGCAGTTGGGAATGGTGATAGCTTACACCATTGCCCGTTTACACCGAAGGTAAGGAGGCCTTGGTGCCCGGTATGCAGCAGATCAAGCAGAATTCGCGTGCAGGAGTTCGCCTGGGGACCGCTGTGGCGGGCGCGGCGCTCCTGATCGCGAGCGCCTGTGCCCGTCAGGCGGTTTCCACCGACCTGTCGTTGCCCGGCCCGGTGGCGCCGCCGTCTATTGGTGGGGCGAGCCCGGCCGGTACCGTTGGCGCGGCCACGGGACGAGGCGCCGTCGAGGCGTTCCTGGCGGCGGTCAAAGCCCAGGATCTTCAGGCAATGTCCGGCCTCTGGGGCAACGAGAAGGGGCTGGCTCGTGACCAGTACAAGCGCGACGAGCTCGAAAAGCGGCTCGTCATCATGCAGTGCCTGCTGCAGCACGACCAGTTCCGCTTTGTCGAGGCCGGCCCGCGGCTGCAGACCGGCGGGCGCCAGGAGCATTTGGTCGAGCTCAAGAAGGGAAAGCTGACCGCCCAGACCACGGTGACCACGGTCGGTGGTCCCAACGCCCGCCAGCTGGTCGAAGATATCGACGTGTCCAAGTTGCGCGATTTCTGCAGCTGAGCGCGAACGGTGCGCCGCCCCGGTCATCTGGGGCGGCGGCACCCGGGGTACCCCGTCTGGACAGGCCGACTAGTATTCGGACAGTTCGACGAGCACCCCGCCCGTGGCACTGGGATGCAGGAAGGCAATCCGCTTGCCTTCGGCCCCCAAGCGGGGGACCTCGTCGATGAGTCGGAGACCGGCGTCACGGCACTTTTGCAACATGCCGTCGAGGTCGTCCACGGCGAAGCAGACGTGATGGATGCCGGGGCCGCGCTTGGCGACGTACTTGCCAATCGGTGACGTCTCGGAGTCCGAGTGCAGCAGCTCCACCAGTGATTCGCCGGAGGCGAGCCCCACAATTGTGGCGCCATCGGCATCATTGAGCGGGACTTCGGGCATCTCCAGCACGTCCCGCATGAACGGCAGCAGCTCGTCGATGGCGCGAACGGCAAGCCCAATGTGGGCGATGCGCGTGCCGCGGCGAACGGAATCGGTCATATCGGTCTAGGTTCCTGATCGGGTGAGTGATCCCGAATTCTAATCCTGCACAGTGACGTCAGCGCAGCGTGCGATACGCGGCGGCGTTACAACGGAGTCACGATGGCGAACGCAGTCGAAGTGAAGGACGAGACCTTCGCGACGGAAATCGAGGAGCAGGCGGGCTTGTCGGTGGTCGACTTCTGGGCGACGTGGTGTGCGCCCTGCCGCATGATCGCGCCGATCGTCGAGCAGCTGGCCGCCGACTATGCCGGCAAGGTCAAGGTGGCCAAGCTCGACGTCGACAACAATCAGCGCACCGCCGCCAAGTTCAACGTGCGCTCGATCCCGACCATCCTGTTCTTCAAGGACGGGAAGCTGGTCGATCAGGTCGTCGGGGCGGTACCGCGTCCGGCGCTCGAAGCGAAATTCAAGGAGCACGCCTGAAGCAGGTCGTCCTGAGGCTGACGTGAGTCAGTCCGGGGACCTGTCCGGTCAACCGGTCGTCGAGGGCGCCTCGACGCTGGCGACCCGGGCGGCGGAACTCTGGCCCCAGGCGGTAACGCCTGGGGCTTTGCACGTCGTGAGCACCCCGATCGGCCATCTGGCCGACATCACGTTGCGCGCGCTCGCCGTGCTGCGCGGGGCGGCCGCCATCTGCTGTGAAGATACCCGGCATGCGCGGCCACTGCTCGACCGCTATGGCATCGGCACGGCCACGCTCGCGCTGCACGAGCACAACGAAGCGAGCATGATTCCGCGGGTGCTCGAGCGGCTGCGCGCAGGCGAAGGCATCGCCCTCATCAGCGACGCGGGCACGCCCCTCGTCTCCGATCCGGGGGCCAGACTGGTCGA
This sequence comes from Gemmatimonas sp., assembly GCA_023910675.1. Lineage (GTDB taxonomy): Bacteria > Gemmatimonadota > Gemmatimonadetes > Gemmatimonadales > Gemmatimonadaceae > Gemmatimonas. The sequence continues at coordinate 78,264 of JAAVWC010000012.1, read as the reverse complement.
TGCGGCCATCAGCGCGGGCATTCGCGTGGTGCCCATTCCGGGTGCGTCGGCCACCTTGGCCGCGCTCGTGGCCTGCGGCCTCACACCGCACCCGTTCACCGTGCTGGGGTTTCCCGAGCGCAAAGGCAAGGAACGGGAAAACAGCTTGGCGATGGCCGTCCGGTCGCCGCACGCTGTCGTGCTCTTCGAATCCCCCAACCGCTTGGTCGACACCTTGCGCGATCTGGCGGCCATCGCTGGGCAGGCGCGTCCCGTGGCCGTGGCGCGGGAGCTGACGAAGCATTTCGAGGAGATCCGGCGCGGAACGCTGGAGGATGTCGCCGCGTATTACGAAGCAGTCCCTCCCCGGGGGGAAATCGTGATCGTGCTGTCTGGTGCGACGGCCGCGGAACCCACGGAAGACGGCCTGCGTGCCACCGCCGATGCGTTGCGCGCCGAAGGCTTCCGCCCGCGCGATATCGTTCGCACTCTTATGGACGAGCACGGCGCCAGTCGCAATCTTGCGTATCGGCTCGCCCACGACACCTGAACCTCCCTGCTATGCGGCTTTCGCAGCGTCCATTCCGTTCAGTTCTGCTCGCTGCGTGTGTCGCCCTACCGGTCGGGTTGGCCGCAGCCCGGCCGTTTGTGCCAGCCGCTGCCCCTCCGGTGCCGGGCCCCGGTCGCCTGGCCGTCGCGCGCTTGCAATACGAAGGGGGCGGGGACTGGTACGCCAATCCGTCCAGTCTCCCCAACCTCATTCGCGCCATCGCGGAGCGTACCTCGCTTCCCATCGAGCGCACTGAGGCCAAAGTCACGCTCACCGATTCGTCGCTCTTCGACGTTCCGTTTCTGCACGCCACCGGACACGGCGAGATGAAGCTCAGTGAAGTCGAAGGGCGTCGCCTGCGCGAGTATCTCACGCGCGGCGGCTTCCTGCACGTCGACGACAATTACGGGCTCGACGAAAGCTTCCGGCGCGAAATCGCCAAGGTCTTTCCCGATCGCCCGCTGGTGGAGGTGCCCACGTCGCACCCCATTTACCACCTCGTGTACGACTTCCCGACTGGATTACCCAAAATCCACGAGCACGACGGCAAGCCGGCCAAGGGCTACGGCATCTTCATCGGCAACCGGCTGGCGCTCTTCTACACCTTCTCCACCGATCTTGGCAACGGATGGGAAGACGTCGGCACGTACCCGGATCCGCCGGCGCTGCACGAGCAGGCCATTCGCCTCGGCGTCAACCTCTTCACCTACGCGGCCACCAGCCGCGTGCAGCCGTGAGGCGCGTATGACGGCGCCGGCGATGAACAGTGCGGCCGTGGCGACGGGTGTCGGCCGCGCCCTCGAGACCCGACTGGGTGGTGAACAGCAATCGCTCGCGACGCGCGGCACGATCGGCGCGACGTTGGCGGCGGTCGCAGCGCTGGCCGCGGTGCTGGCGGCATCGACGCTGGTGCTGGGTGATGGACGTTGGCTCGCCTTGCCCGCGCCGTTGCCGCTGCTGCTCGCGGTGACCGCGGTGAGTGGAGCCGGGGCGATGTTCCTCTGGCGCTGGCGCGCGCTGCAGTCGACATTGCGCCTCCCCACGCTGGCCGGTGCGGTCGAACGCGAGCAACAGCTGCGCGAGGGCTCATTGCGCGGTGCGCTCGAAGTGGCGGGCACCGGGGCACTCGGCGCACGCGCCGCGGATGACGTAGCGCGTCGCCTCAAGCCCGGCACGCTGGCGCCGGGATTGGCGAGTGCACTCACGACGGCGCTGCTCGTGGCCGCCGGGGCCGCGGTGGTCGGCTTGGCATTGCTCGTTGGTGCCGCGCGCGCGGTGCCCGATGGATTGGCCGCCGTGTTGCAGCCGGTGAGCGCGTGGCGCGGGACACTGCTGCCGGCGCTCGCTTTCGATAAACTCACTACGCGTGTTCCGCGTGGGATGCCGGTGACGGTGCGCGTGGTGGCCACCGGCCGTCAGGCGGTCACGGTCTCGCGTCGTTCGGAAGGTGAAGCCTGGAGCGATACGCTGCTCACCGTCCCTGACTGATGGCGTGGTGTCGCTCGCGCTCGGTCCCGTCCGCGCCGCGACAGTCGTTGCGCGTATCCGACGGGCGTTCCGCGGAACTGATCCGCGGCACTCGTGGTCGAAGAAGCGCGGCTGGCTGGGCGATGTGTCGTTGCGCGCGGAGTATCCGGCATATTTGGGGCGTGCGAACGAAACGCTGGAACCGGTCCCGCCCCTGCGCGTGCCGCGCGGAACGCGCATTCGTGTGCGTGTCATGCTGCGCGGTGGTGCGCGCAACGCGGTGGTGTCCGATGGTCCGTACCGATGTGCCGCTCGTGGCTGCTGCTGCCGCGACCGGCGATGCGGTGCCCGCCGAAGGCACCTTTCATCGTCGATCGTGACGGCGCGTGGCTGTGGCGCGCCGAAGCCACACCGCGCGCCGATGGCGCGGTGCTGCCGCCCGAGCTCCCCGACTCGCTGCCCTTTACGGTCATTCCCGACCAGTCGCCTGAAGTGCAGATCGTGTCGCCCATGAGCGATACCGCCATAGGCCCCACCGGTGAAGTCGCGGTGCTGGTGGATGCGGGTGACGATCACGGCGTGGCGCGTGTGCATCTCGTGCTTTGGAAGGAGTCTGCCTCCGGTGCCGGCGGCGTCGCCCGCGAGCGCATGGTGGTCGCGTCTCCATCGTCGCCGGTGTTTCAGGGGGGCGCGACGGTCACGCTCGACGGCCGTGGGCTCGAACCCGGTGACAAGCTCCACGTGACCGCAGTTGCCACGGACGACTCGCCGTGGGCGCAGCAGGCGCAGAGCGCCGAGATCATTTTGCGCATGCCGACGTTGTCGGAGCAGCGGGCGATGGCACGCTCGCTCGCCGATTCGCTGGCCTCGCGCGCGCTGCAGTTGGCGCAGCAGGAAAAGCGACTGCAGCAGAACACCACCGATGCCTCGCGTAGTCGCGATCCTCAAGGCCGGCGGCGGCGATCAGTCGGCGTCGAACGGCGCGAAGAGCGATGCGGCCAAGCAGCAGATGAGCTTTTACCGCGGCGGAAAAGGCGAAGCAGTTGGCGCGTGATCAGCAGCAGCTGTCGGCGAAGGTCGATTCGCTGCGCTATGAATGCCAAGGAGCTCGAGTCGCGTCTCAAGAACGCCAACGCGCTCGACACGACACTTGGCCTCACGCATGCGCGACATCCAAAAGATGCTGCGCGATGCGATGACTCCCGAAATGCAGAAGCAGCTCGAGGCGCTCAACAAGAATTCCGACAAGTTGAGTGGCGCGCAGGCGCAGCAGTCCATGCAGCAGCTCTCGGAAGCGCAGAAGCAGATGCGCGAGCAGCTCGAGAAGAGCGCCGAGATGTTGAAGCGTGCGGCGCTCGAGGGCGCCATGCAGACGTTGCGCGATGATGCCAAGGATCTGTCGAAGGCGCAGCAGCAGATGGCCGACCGCCTGGACGGCAAGACCGACGGCAAGTCGCCGCAAGGTGAGGGCAAGCCGGGCGAAGGGAAGCCCGGTGAGCGGAGCGCGACGCCGCCCAATCAGGATCCACGCTCGCTGGCGGACCGTTCGCGCGATCTCGAGCGCGAAGTGCAGGCGTTGGCCAAGCGGCTCGAGGAGGCGGGGGCCAAGCCTGGCGCCGCGAAGACACGCGAAGCACAGCCGTTGGCCAAGGAAGCCGCCGATGCGATGAGCAAGGCGGCGGAGCAGCAGCGGCAACAACAGCAGCAGGGGCAGCAGGGGCAGCAAGGGCCAGCAAGGGCAGCAGGGCCAGCAGGGTCAGCAGGGCCAGCAGGGCCAGCAGGGTCAGCAGGGCCAGCAGGGTCAGCAGGGCCAGCAAGGCCAGCAGGGCCAGCGTCAGCAAGGCCAGCAGGGCGCGCAGCAAGCACGGCAGGCCGCCGATGCCATGGAGCGCGCGGCGCAGCAGCTGTCGCAGGCGCGTGATGCACAGGTGAACGCCTGGAAGGGAGAGCTCTCCGACCAGCTCGACCAGTCCATCAACGAGACCATGCAGCTTGCGCGGCAGCAGGCGGAGCTCGAAAAGAAGATGCGCCAGTCGGCGCAGCAGGGGCAGCAAGGTGCGCAGGGGATGCAAGGTGAACAGAGTGCGCTGCAGCAAGGCGTGCAGCAGGCGGCCGAGCGCTTGGAGCAGGCCGGGCGCTCGTCATCGCTCTTGTCGCAGCGTTCGCAGAAGCAGATGGGCGAAGCGCAGCGCCGCGTGCAGCAGGCCACCCAGGCCATGCAGCAGGCAGGGCAGGGGCAGCCCGGTGGGAGTGAACAGGCGCAGAACGCCATGAAAGACGCCACTGAAGCGCTCAACCAAGCGCTCAGCTCACTCGTGCGCGACCGCGAGCGGGTGAACAACGCGCAGTCGGCGTCGGGCTTTACGGAAATGATGGAGCAGCTCAAACAGCTCGCGCAGCAGCAGGGGCAGCTCAACAGCCAGATGCAGGGGCTCAACATGATGCCGGGCGGCGCCAAGGGGGATCAGGCGCAGCAGCAGGCCCGTGTGTTGGCGCGTCAGCAGCGTGAAGTGGCACGCAGTCTCAACGACGTGTCGGATGCCGACGAAACCGGACGGACCGATGCCCTCGCCAAAGAAGCGCAGCAGTTGGCGCAGCAGCTCGAACGGGGCGGTCTCGATCCCAACGTCGCCGCGCGTCAGCAGCAGCTGTATCGTCGTCTGCTCGATGCCGGCCGTTTCCTCGAGCAGGATGAACGTGATGATCAGGGGCCGCGCGAAGCCAAGGCGGGGAACGGCTCGGGCGGGCGCGTCGATGGCGCGCAGTCCGGGAAGGCGGGGAGCAAGTACACGCCGCCCACCTGGAACGATCTGCGTGGTCTTGGTCCCGACGAGCGTCGGATCGTGATCGAATACTTCCGTCGACTCAATGGCACGACGCCTCCGTAAGCACGGTCGCGCCGCGCTGGTCGCGGCGATGCTGCTCGCCCCGACGCGCGTGGCCATTTTTGCACAGGCCGCGCCACCGACCGGCGATCCGCTCACGCGAGCGCTCGAAGCCGAAGACAAGCGCAACACCGCCGCTGCCTCAATCGCCTACCGCGAGGTCTTGCAGGGGGCGCTGACGCTGGGCAAAACCGACGGCGACAGAGTGGCGCTCGCGCTGCTCGGACTCGAGCGCGTGTGGGTCGATGCGGGCCAGCTCGACTCGATCGTGCCGGTCGTCTCGCGCGTCTTGCAACTGCGTCCGAGTGATCCCACGGCGCGCTCGGTGCAGCTGCGCGCGCTCGTGACGATGGGGCGCGACGTCGACGCGCGTGAAGCGTACATGAGCTGGCGCCGCATTACCCCCAACGACGCGGCGCCGTACCGCGAATATGCACGGCTCCTCCTCCAGCGGGGGCGTGCGCTGGCCGCCGATAGCGTGCTCGCCGAAGCCGCGCGGTACATGGGTGCCGCCGGTGCGCTCTCCGGCGAAACGGCGCAGCTCAACATCGCGCTGCAACGCTGGGTGCCGGCAGCGGTCGCGTTCCGCGATGCGCTCACCGATCAACCGTGGCTCGAAACGGCCGCGCTCTTTGGTTTGCAGCGTGCGCCGGACGCCGTGCGCGATTCCATTCGCACCGTGCTCAACGCCGACCCCGCGCGCCTCGGCCCGCGCCGGTTGCTCTCCTCGCTCGAGTTTGCGTGGGGCGAACCGCGTCGCGCGTGGAGTGCCATCAGCACGCTCCCGCCCGGCGACTCCACCACCGGCGCCTGGCGCGGCTTTGCCGAACGGGCGGAGCTCAACGAGTCGTGGCTGGTCGCGCGTGATGCGTGGACGGCGGTGCTCGACAAGTCCGGCGATCTCGAATCGCAGCAACGGGCGGCCGATGCCGCACTACGCGCCGGTGATGCGGCTGGTGCGCTGACCCTCGTGCGCCGCAAGGCGAGCGGCCCCAACAAGGGCGCCGACAGCACCCGCACACGCGCCCTGCTCGGCTTGGAAATCGCCGCCCTTGGCGAACTGGGGCGCGGTGACGAGGCGCAGCAGAAGCTCGACGACGCCGCTCGCAAGCTCGATCCCGATACGCGCGCCGCGCTGGCCCGCCCGCTCGTGGGCGCGTGGTTGCGCGCCGGCGATGTCGCGCGTGCACGCACCGCCATGCAGGGCTCGGACTTGGTGGACGACGACGAAATGGTCGGCTGGCTCGCGTTGTACGACGGCGATCTGCTCACCGCGCGCAAGCGACTCGTGCGCGCCGCATCGAGCCGTCCGGAACTCGTCGATGCGTTAGGGATTCTCGCGCGCACGCGCGTGGAGACGCTCCCGGGGTTGGGCGAAGCGTTCGTCCTGCTCGCGAAGCGCGATTCGGCCGGCGCCGCCGTGCGCTTTACGCGGCTGGCGGACTCGGTGGGGACCGCCGCGCCGGCGTTTCTGGCGCAGGCCGCACGGCTGTCGCCTCGCGCGCAGGCGCCCGCGTTGTTCGAACGCATTGTGCGGGACTTTCCGCGCAGCCCGGAAGCGCCCGAGGCGCTGCTCGCCTGGGCGCGGCAGCTGCGCGACGGCGGCGACAAGGCGGGTGCACTCAGCAAACTCGAACAGCTGCTGGTGGACTACACCACCAGTGCGCTGGCTCCGCAGGCGCGTCGTGATCTCGAGCGCCTCAAGGGCACCGTGCCCCCCTCGTAAGGCGGCACGTCATGGTACATTTCGGTATGCGCATGCAGCGACTGCTTCTGGTGTTGGCCCTCGTGCTGGGCGTGGTGCGTCCGGCGCAGGCGCAGTATCTGCTGCTCCCCATGGACGACGGGCAGCGCAATCATCTCAAGGCCTACGGCGTCACCTATCAGGCGCTCAAAGGTGGGCAGAAGGCGGAATGGCTGCTGAATTATCGCGGCGGCGCCTTCCTGCTCCCCGACGTTCCTGACCTTCGCAAGCGGGCCGCACTCGACGGCGTTTCGGTGGAGCCGTTCACCGATGCCAACGTCGCCGCTGCGCGCGCCGAAATCGCGGGTGGCAACATGGACGCCGTCGTGCTGGAGCGCGCCCCCAAGATTGCCATTTATCGCCCCGTCGATCAGCCACCCTGGGACGACGCCGTGACGTTGGCGTTGACCTACGCCGGCATCGAGTTCGCCTCGGTGTGGGACGATGACGTCATGAAGGGCGATCTGTCCAAGTACGACTGGGTGCACCTGCACCACGAAGACTTTACGGGACAGTACAACAAACTCTATCTCGCCTATCGCGACGCGCCGTGGTTCGTCGCGCAGCGCGAGCGTGACCTCTCCACCGGGCGCAAGTTCGGCAAGAACGATGTGCCGGCGCTCAAGAAGGGCGTGGCCGAAAACATCCGCGCGTTCGTCGAGCGTGGCGGGTTTCTTTTTGCCATGTGTGGCGCGACGGAGTCGCTCGATCTTTCCATCGCGTCCATGTTCGTCGATATCGCCGGGCCGTTCTCCGACGGCTCGCCACCCGCCGCCGATGCCGACACCCGGCTCGACTGGACGCGTGCGCTGGCATTTCAGGGCGCACACGTCGAGCCGTCGCCCTATGTGAACGCGCTCAGCGACATCGATGGCCATCAGGTCAACGTGCCATCGCGTCGTCAGCCGCTGGGGGCCTTCTCGCTCTTTGGCTTCTCGGCCAAGCTCGATCCCGTGGCCGCCATGCTCGTGCAGAACCATCGCACCGTCATCGCCGACTTCTATGGCGTGACCACGAGCTTCAACAAGGCCGTCGTGAAACCTGGCGTGACTGTGCTCGCGCAGGAAGACGGCGCGCCGTGGTCCAAGTATCTGCATGGCGATTACGGCAAAGGCTCGTGGACCTTTCTGGGCGGGCACGACCCGGAAGATCCGCAGCACGCCATCGGCAGTGCGCCCACCGATCTGTCGCTGCACCCCAACTCACCGGGCTACCGTCTCATTCTCAACAACGTCCTCTTCCCGGCCGCCAAGAAGAAGCCGCGGAAGACGTGATGGAGAACTGAGCGCGACGTGACGTTGGTCGAGGCTGGCGAAGCACGCCTGCTGCCGAAGGCGGCGGCAGCCATTCGCACACAGATCCGGCTCCACGGTGGCAACGAAGTGTGTTTCGTGTGCACCGTCGACGCCGACGGCAACGTGGACACCGCACGCAAAGTCGCCGCCGGTGACGTGCAGAGCGTGCTCGCGCTGCCCGGCGTCGCCGAACGCGGCGAATTGCTCGTGCACAATCACCCGTCGGGCGAGCTCACGCCCAGCGATGCCGACATGCAGGTGGCGTTCGGTCTGCACGGCAACGGCGTGGGCTTCGCGATCGTGAACAATGACGCCACGCGCATCTACTTCGTGACGGAGATTCCCACCGGCAAGACGATCGTGCCGGTAAATCCCGATGACGTGGACGTGGCGCTTGGTCCATACGGGCTCATTGCGCAGGCCATGAAGCAGGTGCACGGCGCGCGCAATTACGAAGACCGTCCGAGCCAGCGCGGCATGGCCGCCGAAGTCACGGCAGCCTTCAACGAAGGCGGCGTTGCCTTGCTCGAAGCCGGGACGGGCGTCGGCAAGTCGCTCGGCTATCTCGGTGCCGGCAGCTGCGCTTGGGCCGCGGCCAATGGCGAACGCACCGTGGTGAGCACCAACACCATCACGTTGCAGGAGCAGCTCGTCGCGAAAGGATTTGCCCTTTCTACAAGCGCGCGCTCACCGATCAGCCGGTGCGCTTTGCGTTGCTCAAGGGATGGCGCAACTATCTGTGCCTCTATCGCCTGGAACAGGCGCAGGGGGCCGGAGCCTGCGCTGTTCGAGAACAACGTGACAGAGGAAGTCGAGAAGATTCGCCGAGTGGGCCAAGCGCACGCAGGATGGTTCGCTGTCGGACTTGGCCACGGCGCCGCGTCCCGACGTGTGGGATGAGGTGTCGGCCGAGCCCGATCTCTGCGGCCGTCTCACGTGCGAGTTCTACGACAAGTGCTTTCTGTTCAAGGCGCGCAAGGAAGCGGCGAACGCCGACGTGGTCGTGGTCAATCATCATCTGTTGCTCTCCGACCTCGCCGTGCGCCGTCAGTCGCAGAACTGGGATGATGCGGCCGTGTTGCCGGCGTACAAGCGTCTCGTGGTGGACGAAGGGCATCATCTCGAAGACGCCGGCGGCATCGCACCTGGGAAGCTCCGATCACGCGCCGCGCCCTCGCGCGCATGTTCAACCGCCTCGAGAAGCGCGGCAAGGGCCTGCTGCCGGCGCTCGCGGCGCGCCTTGCCGGCGGCAAGGATCTGCTGAGTGTGGCGAGTCACGATCTCGTGCGCGGAGCGTCTCTTCTCGAGTGCCGGTGACGGCGCGCGACCGTGTGCAGCTGCTGTTCGAGTTGCTCACGGCCGTACTGGAAATGCAGGGCACTCCCGTGATGCGGCTGACCGGGGAATTTCAGCAGCACGATCTCTGGCGCAACGGTATTGAGGGAACGCTCAAGGAGCTCCTCACCGAAATCGATGCCCTCGCGGCGGGGCTCAAGGTCGTGCGTGACCGTCTCGAGTCCGATCAGAAACGTGCCGAAGAATTGGCGCCGTTGCTGAACGAAGTGCGCGCCGTCTTGCGCCGCTTGGGGAGCGCCGGCGACGCGTTGGCCAAGGGATTGATGGCCCCCGCCGATGGTGAGCCGGTCGTGCGCTGGATGGAGTTTCAGGGCAAGCCCACCGGCGGCGAGCGTAATCTCGCGGTGCATTGTGTGCCGCTCGATCTGGCGCCGGTGCTACGTGAAGATCTGTTCGAGCGCGTCGAGACGGCGATCATCACGAGCGCCACACTCACCGACGCATGGCGGCTTCGACTTCCTCGAGCAGCGACTGGGCATCGACGACGCCAAGCGCAGCAAGCGCAGCGCCGTCTTTCCGTCGCCGTTCGACTATCCCAATCAAGCGCTGCTTGTGGTGCCCACCGATTTACCGGCGCCCAACGAGAATGCGCGCGAACACTTTGCGGCGGTCGCGCGTCATCTTCGCGATCTCATGACGGCGAGCGACGGCGGCATCTTCGCGCTCTTCACGAGTCATCGCGATGTGCGCGAGATGGCGGAGTGGTTGCGCGGCCCCGGGAACGGCGCGGGATGGCCGCTGCTCGTGCACGGTGAAGAATCGCGTGATATTCTGCTACAGCGCTTTCGCGACGGTGGACGCGCGGTGCTGCTGGGCACGGCGACCTTCTGGGAAGGGGTGGACGTACCGGGCGATGCGTTGCGGGCGCTGCTCATTGCCAAGCTGCCGTTTCGCGTGCCATCGGAGCCCATGGTGGCGGCGCAGTGCGAAGCCATTGAAGCGCGCGGCGGCAACAGCTTCGGTGAGTTCATGCTGCCGCACGCGTCGCTCCGGCTCAAGCAGGGCTTCGGTCGACTCATTCGGACCGGCACCGATGCCGGCGTGGTTGTGCTCTGCGATCCGCGTGTCGTGACCAAGCGGTACGGCCGCGACCTCCTCGATGCCCTGCCGCCGGCGCGGCGCGTGGTGGGGGCATGGGGGGAGATCCGGGGGGAGGTGTCCCGCTTTTACCGGCAACGACGAAAGGATGTGTAGCGTCGCTATGGCGCCCCGCGTATTTCCCTGAAGATTACCCGCGTCCACTCCCTCCGTCTCATTCCCCGCCGAATATGAAGCCCTCCAAGATCGTCTGCGTTGGTCGCAACTACCTCGAGCACGCCCGCGAGATGGGCAACGATGTGCCCAAGGAGCCGCTCCTCTTTCTCAAGCCTACGTCGTCGATCATCGCGGAAGGGGAGGCGATCGTGCTTGCACCCGGTGTCCACGCACATCGAGTACGAAGGGGAAATCGCCATCGTGATGGGGAAGCGGCTGAGCAAGTCGACGAGCGAGGCCGAGGCGGTGGCCGCGATTGGCGGGGTGGTGGCGCTCAACGACGTGACGGCGCGCGACCTCCAGAAGAACGACGGCCAGTGGGCCCGGGCGAAGGGGCTCGATACCTTTTGCCCCATTGGTACCCCGGTGGCCGCGCCGGCCGATCTCGACGGCATCGAGCTCATCACCCGGCTCAACGGCAAGGTGGTGCAGCACGCCAAGGGGGGCGACATGGCCTTCAAGATTCCGTTTCTGCTGCACTACATCTCCCAGTACCTCACGCTCGAAGCCGGCGATATCGTCGCCACCGGGACCCCCGCCGGGGTGAGCCCGATCAAGCCCGGAGACGTGGTCGAGGTGGAACTGGTGGGGCTGAGCCGGGTGTCAAATCCGGTGGTCGCCGGCGCTTGAGCCCCCGGGACGACGCGCCCCACATCTACTAGATTCCATGGTCATGCCCACCCCAGTCCCTCCGGCGACGCCTCCCGGCGACCGCTCGTCCAGCCCGACAGGGCAGGGGGAGGGGGCAGCGGCGCGTCGGCGCATGCTCCCCAAGGGGGCACTGGGTTCGCGGCTGTCTGGGCTCCCACAGGGAGAGAAGCGCTCGCCACGGGTGGTGCTCGTGGCGGTGGGACTTCACCTGGTGGTGGGCGCGGTGCTGGTACAGGTGCTCACCTTCGGCCACGGGATCCCGGCGTGGCTGCGCTTTGGTGAACAGGACGCTCCCACCGAAGAACGGCTCACGTATGTGAGCCCAGAGGTTCCGGTCCCGGCCACCAAGCCGGTGGCGGAGCGGACGTCGGTGGTGCGTGAGCAGCCGGTCTCGACGGCGCCGCAAATCGCCGAACCGGCGCCAGCTGGCGCGCCGCCCGAGCTGCGGCCTCCCACGCCCCGCGATACGGGGAGCGGTGGGGCGGTGGGCAACGGCATTGGTGCCATCGACCCCAACACCCGTGGCGTCAAGCCGAACTACGTCGACGAGCGCGTCTGGCGCGGGCCGGTCGGTGAGGGTGGCGCGGGCGGTGGGGGGACGGGCACCGGAACGGGTGATCGCGCCGACAAGCTCGACAGCATCATGCGCGGCGTGTTGACCGCGGCGCGTGACTCGCTCGACTCCATTGCCCGGGCGCAGGGCAGGTACGGGCGCGCGCCGGGCGATTGGACCAAGACCGACAAGAACGGCGGCAAGTGGGGCTGGGATCAGCAGGGCATTCGCCTGGGCAAGGTCATGATCCCCAACGCGCTGCTCGGGCTGTTGCCCATGAACGCGGCTACCGCGGCGCAAATGTCCGGCAATCCTACCGCCATGGCCCGTGAGTCGCGCTTGGCCGCCGGTCGCGCCGACATCATGCGCATGTCGGAGCGTGGCATGGGTGAAGCCGAGTTCAAGCGTATTGTGAAGGAGATGGACAAACGGCGCGACGCCGAACGTCGCGAGCGGTTGCGTGCGCCCAGCGCGAGCATTGCCGCGCCGCTCAAGACCGTCGACCCCAAGGGCGACAAGTAAGTCGTCGCCCGTCCGACGGCCTGTGCCGCCGGCTCAGCTGCTCTGCCGCAGATAGCTGACCGCGTTCGCGATGCGCGCCAGAGACCGCTCGCGCCCCACGTACAACAGCACGTCGAAAATGCCTGGGCTCACCGTGAGCCCCGTGAGCGCGACGCGTAGCGGCTGAAAAATCTTCCCGCCGGAAATGCCAAGCTCTTCGGCAAGCTTGCGGAGCGCGTCTTCCATGACGGCGGTCTCCCACGTGTCGATCGTGGCGAGGCGCGCGTGCGTCTTCTCGAGGATCTGGGCCGTAGCCTCGGCATCCCGCCACTGCTTGCTCACGGCGTCGGCATCGAACTCGACCAACTCCGTGAAGAAAAGCCCCGCTTGCGCAACGATGTCGTCGGTGAGCCGCGCACGGATGCGCAGTAGTTCGAGCACGCCGCAGAACCATGCATGCCGTGTCGCGAGGTCGGCAACCTTGGCCAGCCCCGCGCGTTCGATCAGCGGCGCCACAATGGCGGCCAACTCGTCGATGGGGATACTCGCGAGATGCTGTCCGTTCATCCACTCGAGCTTCTTGGTGTCGAACACCGCCGCCTTCGCGTGCAGTCCGTTCACGTTGAAACGCTCGATCAGTTCCGGCAGTGCCATGACCTCGATGTCATCGCCCGGCGACCATCCCAGCAGCGCCAAGAAGTTGAGCATGGCCTGTGGCAGCAGTCCCTGATGCTGATAGTCACCAACAGCGGTCGCACCATGACGCTTCGAGAGCTTCTTGCCGTCGGTGCCGTGAATCATGGGGACGTGCCCGAACTGCGGCACCGCCGCGCCCAGTGCCCGATAGAGCAGGATCTGCTTGGGCGTGTTCGAGATGTGATCATCGCCGCGCATGACGAGCGTGATGTCCATCGCGATGTCGTCACTGACGACCGCCATGTTGTACACGGGCGTGCCGTCGGACCGGAGGATGATGAAATCCTCGATGTCCTTGTTGGGGAACGCGATGCGGCCGTGCACCAGATCGGGCCACTCCGTCGTGCCCTCGGGGACGCGGAAGCGAATGGCATAGGGCTCGTTGTTCGCGAGCTTCTCGGACAACGCCTCAGGGCTCAACTCCGCCATCGTGCGATCGAACTTGAAGGCGTCGCCGCGCGCTTCGGCTTCGGCACGCAGGCGCTCCAGTTCGCTTTGCGGCGTGAAGTCACGATAGGCCGCGCCCGATTCGAGCAAACGATGCGCGTCGGCGTAATGCCGCGCCACGTTGGCCCCCTGGTAGACCACCTCTTCGTCCCACGTGAGCCCCAGCCATTCGAGTCCTTCGAAAATGGCGCGGGTGCTTTCGTCGGTACTGCGCGCACGGTCGGTGTCTTCCACCCGCAGGAGGAACACGCCGTCGTACTTCTTGGCGTACAGCCAATTGAAGAGCGCCGTACGCGCGCCGCCCACGTGCAGAAAACCCGTGGGGGAAGGAGCGAAGCGAACGCGGGGACGCTTCGCGGGGGACGCAGCCGTCATATGTACCAACAGACCGGAGGAGGTCGGAGTGCGACGAAAAGTCGGGGCAAAAAAAACGCGGGCCCGCCGGCAAGCCAGCGGACCCGCGGCACGGAGGGAGCGGGATTCGAACCCGCGATAGGGGTTGACCCCCTATGCCGGTTTAGCAAACCGGTGCCTTCAGCCTCTCGGCCATCCCTCCCAACCTCACGGATACAGCCAACCGCTTACGAATAAACAAGTTGTGTATCTCGCGCCGCGTCAGCTCGCAGGAACCACGCGGAGCGGAAATGTAGTCGTAGGCGCAGCGCGGAAGCAATGGCAGACCGGCGGGAATACGAAGAACGCCCCAGCCCGCGCGTACTGCACGGTCGGAACATGACGGCGCTAAAAGTCGAGCCGCCACAGTTTGCCGTTGCCACCACCAATCCAGACCGCGCGTCCAAAGGCGGCGACGCCGGTAGTCACCGAGTTGGTAATGGTCGTCCAGCTCTGCCCTTCGTCGGTGGTGTAAAACGCGCCACCAAAGCCTACCGCCACGGCAACACCGGGGCCGGCATCGGGCACCCACGTCACGCCCGCGAGCGCGCCCGGCAGCGGCGGTCGGGTGCGCATCTCCCACGTACGTCCACCGTCGCGCGTAATGCCGACCACCGACTGCGACGTGTCGGTGCGCAGGCGATTGATATCGGCGGCGACGGCAATGCCCAACGTGCCGTTGACGAACGACAAACCGGTGAGGCCGGCAGCGGTCCCACGTGTGAACGGCGTGTTCTCCACCGTCCAGCTGCGACCGGCATCGCGGCTACGAAAGAGGCGCGCGCCCGGCGCACCCGTGGCCACATACACCGTGTTCGGGTCGCCATGCACCACACATCGCCCGCTCGCGGCAAAGGCGCCCTCGCCTGGCAGTGGCGCCGGTACCGACGCCGCGGGCAACAGCGACCACGACGCGCCACCATCATCCGTGCGGAGCAGGTTCGTGCGCCTGTTCGACGCGTCGCCAAAGGCCACACCGCTCGTCGACGAGCCGAACGAGAAGCAATCGTAGAACGCCGCGCTGTCGGCGTTGAGGAACTGCAGGCGCCATGTGGCGCCACCGTTCGTTGTGCGGTAAATGCGCGATTTGCTGCCGTCACCCGCCGAAAGAATCCACGCGGTATCGGCGCTGGCGGCGTGGATGTCGCGATACTCGAGCGTGTCACCCGCAGGCGTTTCGAATCGCTCCCAGCTCCGCCCACCGTCGCGAGAGCGGAGCACCGCGCCCTTGTGCCCTGACGCCCACACCACCTGCGGGCTGACCGCGTACACCGCCTGCAGGAGCGCCGTGGTGGGTGAGGGGAGCTCCGTCACCGTGGGGGCGCGGGGCGCGGCGGAAGTCGCCGGTGGCACCGTCTGCGCCCCGGCCGAAACGGCAATCGCTGCCGAAAGGGAGGCAGCGATTGCGACGGAGTACCGCGTGCGTGTGTGCATAGCGGGGGGAGTGGGATTCGAACCCACGGTACCCTTTCAGGTACGCCGGTTTTCAAGACCGGAGCCATAAACCACTCGACCATCCCCCCAAGCGGCCAACCCTCGGCCGTGCGACAAATCTAGCAAGTACCGCCGTGGAGGGGAGTCGTGGCCATAGGGCGCGACGCTTTCCCACCCGTGCGCGGCCCGCGCGCGGCATGCTAGCTTCTCTCGGCAGCACCCGTTGGCGTCGCACCCCAACGGGCCCTCCCGCGCTCCGGAGCCCTTGGTGGAACAGCTCGATGTGCTCGTCATTGGCGCCGGCCTCTCCGGCATCAGCGCGGCCTGGCACCTCCAGTCCGAGTGCCCGTCGCTGTCGTATGCCATTGTCGAAGCGCGCGAGCACATGGGCGGCACCTGGGACCTGTTTCGCTACCCGGGGATCCGCTCCGACTCCGACATGTACACCCTCGGCTATCGCTTCCGGCCATGGCAGAACGCCAAGGCCATCGCCGACGGGCCGTCCATCAAGGCGTACATCGAAGACACGGCGCGCGAGGCGGGTATTGACCAGCACATTCGTTTCCAGCACCGCTTGGTGCGCGCCGAGTGGTCGTCGGAACGTGCGCGCTGGACAGTGACGCTCGAAGCGGGGAGTGTACGCACTCCGGTGCAGATCAGTGCGCGTTTTCTCTTCAGCTGTGCGGGCTACTACGATTACGCGCAGGGATACACCCCCGATTGGCCCGGGCTCGCCGACTTTGCCGGACGCGTGGTGCATCCGCAGCAGTGGCCCGAGGGGCTCGACTATGCCGGCAAGCGCGTCGTGGTCATCGGCAGCGGCGCGACGGCCGTGACGTTGGTGCCGGCCATGGCCAAGGGCGAAGGTGCCGCGGCGCATGTCACCATGCTGCAGCGATCGCCCACATACATCGCCACGCTGCCATCGGAAGACGCCATCGCAAACGCGCTGCGCCGCGTGTTGCCCTCGCGCATGGCGTACGCCCTGTCGCGCTGGAAGAACGTGGCGCGCAGCATGTTCTACTACCATCTGGCGCGCACGTATCCCGAGATCTTCAAGCACGGGTTGCGCACCGAAGCCCGCAAGCAACTCGGAAATCATTTCCCGGTGGATGTGCACTTCAGCCCCACGTACCAGCCGTGGGATGAGCGTCTGTGCATGATCCCCGACGGCGACCTGTTTCAGGTGCTGCGCAATGGGAGCGCCTCTCTTGTCACCGATCAGATCGTGCGCTTCGATGCCGCCGGCATTGTGCTGCAATCGGGCGCGCGTCTGGATGCCGACATCATCGTGACGGCGACGGGGCTCCGCATGGCGCTGTTGCCGGGGGTAACGCTCACGGTTGACGGCACGCCCGTCGTGTTCAACACCACGATGCTCTACAAGGGCATGATGCTCACCGATCTGCCCAACCTTGCGGCGGCGGTGGGCTACACCAACGCCTCGTGGACGCTCAAGAGCGATCTCATTACGCAGCATGTCTGTCGCCTGCTCACCTACATGCAAGCGCACGACTACGGGCAGGTGACGCCGCGGCGCGAAGCCGGCATGGGCGAAACGCCGGTGTTCGACTTTACCTCCGGCTACGTGCAACGCGCGGCCCCTTCGCTCCCCAAGCAGGGGACGCGGGCCCCGTGGCGGCTGTATCAGAACTACGTGAAGGACTTGTTCTCCCTGCGTCACGGTCGCGTGGACGATCCGGCGCTGGAGTTTCGCCGTGCCCCCGCAGCGACGCGCGAAACGCACACTGAACCGGAGTTGGTGCGCCATGGCTGAGCGCATGCAGCTGCGCGGCCGGACGGCGGTCGTTACCGGCGCCGGTAGTGGCATTGGCCAGGCCATCGCGATGGTGCTCGCGCACCGCGGCTGTCACCTTGCGCTGGTGGACGTCAACGCCGCGTCGCTCGCAGGCACCGTCGCGCAGCTGCCGGCGGCGTGTCGTGTGTCGCAGCATGTCGTCGACGTCGCCAGCCGCGAGATGGTCGCGGCGCTTCCGGCGGCGGTGAGCACGGTGCACGACCGTGTGGATCTGGTGGTGAATAACGCCGGTGTTGGGGTCGATGGCACCTTCGACATGGTATCCGAAGAAGATTTCGATTGGCTCTTCGCTATCAACTTCCACGGCGTCGTGCGCATGACGCGCGCGTTCATGCCGTTGCTGCGCGCCAGTGATGATGCGCGGCTCGTGAACATTTCCAGCATCTTCGGCATTGTCGCGCCGGCCGAGCAGGTGGCGTACGCCGCGAGCAAGTTCGCCGTGCGCGGGTTCTCGGAGGCGTTGCGGCACGAACTCGAGGGCACCAGGGTGGGTGTGACTGTCGTGCACCCGGGCGGTGTCCGCACGAACATCGCCGACAATGCGCGTGTCCCAAGGGGCATCGGGGCCGCCGACGTGATCCGGCGACGTGATGATTTCCGGAAATTCTTGCGCATGCCCCCGGCCAAGGCGGGGGAGATCATTGTGCGCAGCGTGGAATGCCGGAAGCCGCGAGTACTCGTGGGCGCCGACGCGGCGGGGCTCGCGCTGCTGCAGCGACTGGCCCCAGTGTCGTACTGGTCGCTCATGGCCAAGGGCATGCCCAAGTAGGCCGTTCCGCAGCGCAGGGGTGACGGAGTCTGGTCACGCAAGGCACTTTTCCGTCATGCCAGAACTCCGCAAACCCTACCTGCTGTATCTGGGCGATGCCCAGTACCCTACCGACGCCAAGACCGCCTGCGGGCTTCGCGACTGGTGCCGAGACGACGTTGTTGGCGAATGGAGTATTCCGGGGGCCGTGAGCGTAGGACTACCGCGACGGTCGCCCGCAGACGCTGCCGCCGAAGGAGCCGGCAGTCTGGTCATCGGTATCGCGTCGGTAGGCGGCAAGCTTCCCGAGGCGTGGGTCCCCGACCTGCTGGCCGCCATCGAGAACGGCCTCGATATCGTGAGTGGCATGCACACCCGCCTGACCAGCTTTCCAACGCTGGTGAGCGCGGCAGCGGCCCGTGGCGTCCGCCTGGTCGACGTGCGCCATAGCGACCAGGCCTTTCCCGCCGGCGAAGGCACCAAACGCACCGGGCTCCGCATTGCCACCGTCGGCACCGACTGCGCGCTCGGCAAGAAATACACGGCCCTGGCGCTCACCAACGCCCTCCACGCGCGCGGGCAGAAGGCGACGTTTCGCGCCACCGGGCAAACCGGCATCATGATCGCCGGCAGCGGCGTGGCCATCGATGCCGTCGTCGCCGACTTCATTGCCGGCGCCGCCGAAACGCTGTCCCCCAATAACGACCCCGATCACTATGACGTGATCGAGGGGCAGGGTTCGCTCTTCCACCCCGCCTATGCCGGGGTGACGCTGGGGTTGTTGCATGGCTCGCAGCCCGACTGGATCGTGCTCTGCCACGACCCCACCCGGTTCACCATCGAGTACCGTCCCGAATTCCCCATTCCCCCCTTGGCCGACGCGGTCGCGCAGTACCTGCAGGCCGCACGGATCACCAACCGCAGGGTGGCACTGGCGGGGGTGTCCATCAATTCGTCATCGTTGAACGATCCCGAATGGGCCGAATACCGGGACCGTGTGCAGCAGGAGCTGGGGGTGCCGGTGTGCGACCCCATGCGCGGCGGCATGGACCCGATCGTTTCCCGGGTTCTCGGTGTACAATGACGGCGTAGGACTTCTTCAACAGCCATCCCGATATGCGTACCAATAATCCGGTCCTCTCCAAGTTCGCCGACACGGCGCGCTCGACGTTCGGTCTTACCAGCCCCGGTGCCATGACGGTGGCCGGCACGGCCGGCAAGGCATCGTTGCTGCTCGCGCTCGTCGTCTTCTCGGCGGCGCTCACCTGGCAGCAGGTGGCCAGCGGCCGCACCGATCTGATCATGCCGGCCATGCTCGTGGGCGGTCTCGGCGGCTTCCTGTTCGCCATGATGACGAGCTTCCGTCCGCAGTGGGCCCCGTGGACGGCGCCCATCTACGCGTCGCTCGAAGGCATTCTGCTGGGCGCCATTTCGGCGCTGTACAACGCGCGCTTTGCCGGACTGCCGCAGCAGGCGGTGTTGCTCACCTTCGGTGTCACGCTTGGTGTGCTCACGCTCTATCGCTTTCGTGTGCTGCAGGCGAGCGCTGGCTTCAAGCGCATGATGCTTGGTGCCACCATGGGTATCGGCCTCTTCTACCTCGGCTCGTTCCTGTTGTCATTGTTCGGCGTACAGATCGGCTACTTCAACTCCACCAGCTGGCTCGCCATTGGGGTGAACGTGGCCATTGCCGGTGTGGCGGCGCTCAACCTTGTGCTCGACTTCGATCGCATCGAAGAAGGCGCGCGCATGGGAGCGCCCAAGGCCATGGAGTGGTTCGCGGCCTTTGGCCTCATGGTCACGCTGATCTGGTTGTATCTCGAGCTGCTGCGTCTGTTGTCGCGTTTGCAGGGTCGTCGCGACTGATCGCACGGCGGTAGAATGAAAGAGCGGCGCGCATCCGGTGTGGATGCGCGCCGCTGCTTTTTGGGGGGGCGATCTGTTGGATTACTTCGGAAATCCCTGCGCCGCCGCACCCAATGCCGGCATGATGCGCAACGCGTTCTGGTAGTACACCTTCTTCAGCACCGCGTCCGGCAGGTCGATGCCGTAGAGCTTCCAGAAGGCGTGGTAGTCGCGGTAGTAATCGAAATAGTCGTCACGCGTTTCCAGCACGCGCCAGTAGTACGGATACTCTTCCGGCTGGAAGCTGTCCTTGCCGAAGAGAATGCGGTCCTGATACTTGACGAAGAAGTCGTGCGCCGCGCGCGGCTGACGACCGATGTCGTACAGAATGGCGCCCATTTCGCCGAGCACGTTGGGCATCTCGTCGAACATTTTGCCCAGGCGCCCCAGATCGTTCGCATGCCAGCCCAAATGGGCGGCGACGAACGTCGTCTTGGGGTGACGACGGAAGAGGCTGTCCCGCTCGGCCATGAGCTGCTCGAAGCTGGGATTGCGGTCCTGCGGGTACCGACGCTCGGGGAAGAGCGACTGCTCGAGCCACCGCTCGTTGGTGTAGTCCACCTCGCGGAAGAACTCCTGCGGGTCGGCCGTGTGAATGAACACCGCCAACTTGAGGCGACCAGCGGCTTCGAACACCGGGGCCAGCTCGGGGTCGTTGAGCTTGAGACGCGATCCGTCGGCCTTTTTGGCGGACAAGCCGAAGCCTTTGCCCACTTCGCCAATGCCGACGGCACCGGCCTTGGCGTCTGCTTCCATCTGCGCAACGGCCTTCTGCGCCCACCCCGGCGTGCCGACGCCGTTGAAGTTGATGCCAGTGAGGAAGCGCACACGGTCCTTCATGGTCTTCGACTGATTGACCAGCGCGATCCCCTGCGTGAGCCGATCGCCCGACACGTTGCCGGCGACGATCATGAGGCGCACGTTGATGGAGTCGAGCGTGGGGCCGAACCGCTCGAGCGCCTCTACGCTGCCGATCTGCGCGCCGCCCGGATGCCCGTGGTAATCGACCACCGGAAACTTGGCCTTCATGCGCATGGTGGCCGGCACCTTGAGCGTGCTCTTGGGACGATAGTCCACGATGCTCGGCACTTTGCCTTCGGGAGCCAGGCAGGTACGCGGACGCACTTCGGTGGTGCCCGGCGGGCACTCTTCACCGGCCTTGATGGTGGTGCCACCACGAAAGCCCTGCGCGGCCAAGGTGCAGGGCAGGGCCAGCGTGAACACCGACAACATGGAACGGGAAACTCGACGCACAGCGTCTCCTTACTTCTTCGTGGTATCCGGCGGCAGCAGCTGCTGCTGCGCCGCGGTGTCGGCACCCGGCGCGATGGGCAGCTGCGGCTGACGGTCAAAGCCGAACACCTGCGTGCGGCGCATCGCCGACGCGATGCCCTTGGACTGTTCGTACACCGCACGGGACTTCTCCACCTGACCGCTCTGCGCGAGCGCTTCGGCGAGCGTGACACCGCTGATGACATACAGGTCGGGGATGCCAACCGACGCGTCGTCCACCCAACCGTTGCGTGCGGCCAGCGACTTGGTGGCCGTAAACACGGAGTTCCAGAGCGCATATGAGCGCTCCACGTCTACCGCACCTTCGCCGGGGATGAGCACGATGTTGCCACCCGGGACGACCTGCTGCGGCAGCAGCTTCTTGGCCATGCCCACCGTAACCACATACCGCTCGAGCCCGAGCTCGTACGGATAGCCACCGGCGGTGCGGCTGAAGTACATGGCGCGATCGGGGAAGGCGTCGCGAATCATGAAGTAGATCATCTGATCGGCCTTCATGATCTGCGGCAGCCGCGGCTGCGCCACAATGTCGCCCTTCTGGAAGGCCGCGTTTTCCGGCGTCGCAATGGCGAGCGGCAGCGCGTCGGCTTCGTCGAAGGTCATCTTCACCGGCGGGCCCGACGGCTTCTTCCACGTGCCGCTCTTGTAGATCTCCGGCCCCTTGGCGGCGTCGTATTCGTACACCGGGCGGCGCAGGAGCTGACGCACGTACCAGTCGGTGTTGAGCAGCGACGTGTTGGCCACGATGACATCCTTGCGAATGCCTTCGACTTCCTGCGCGTACCAGAGCGGGAAAGTGTCGTTGTCACCGACGGTGACGAGAATGCCGTACGGCTCGACGCTGTTGAGCAGGTCGCGCGCGAAGTCGGTCGTGTCGGTCTGGCCGGCACGCGAGGCCTGTGTCCAGTTGCCGAAGAGCGGCACGAACGCGATAGCGAGCAGCGGCGACGCCAGCGCGAAGCTGCGCGTGCGCGGCTCCAGCACCGTCTCCTTACCGAGCTTCACTTCGTCGGCGCCGAACAACGTGGCCACCGTCTCCCACAGGTAGAACAACCCCAGCGCGGCCCACACGGACAACGCCGAGAAGCTCCACAGGTAGAAGTAGTCTCGGTCACGCACTTCGCGTGGGACGGCGTCGCCCAGATCGAGCGCCTGTGAATGCCCGTACTTGAAGTTCAGGTAGAAAATGAGCCCGAACGTCATGGTGCCCACGAGTGGCCCGAAGAACCAGAAACTTCGTCGGTCCTTCTTGAAGTGCATCCACCCGCCAAGAATGACGAGGATGAAGTAGAACACCGCGAGGCCGTTCTGCAGCCCCGGGTTCTCGTTGTAGGCGTCGCGCAGCCATTGCCACTTGAAGTACAGCCAGTACATCCCCAACTGCGCCGAGAAGGGCGCCTGGCGCTCACCGAGCTCCGGCTTGCCATACTGGCCGCGATTGAAGTTGTACATGAAGCGGTCGTACGTGAGCGCGCTGAACGTACAATCCATCTTGAGCTCGGTCACGCACCCCGTGGGCTCACCCTCGTTGATCGCCGGGAAGTGTCCCGCGCGAATGGGCTGCGTGGCGAACGGCGTGAGACCGAACACGATGGCGGCCGCGCACGCAATCAGCAGCTTCCAGCGCAGTACGGTTTGCGGACGACGAATGAGCACCGCAAAGCCCACCGCGGGTGCGGCGAGCATACCGGCCATGTGGTTGGTATAGCCAAGACCGAGCAGGTACGCGATGAGCACGAGGATGCGGTCGGCCGTGGGGCCTTCCGGATCGTCACACCAGCGCACTGTCAGCCAGCAGATGATGGCCAGCCCGACGAGCGATACGGTGTACACCTTCTCGTTCACCACCGACTGATTCCACACCGTGAACGCGGTCGCCCCAATGAGCACGGCGAGCGAGCCGCCGACGATGCGCTGCCAGCGGCGCGGCATCCATCCCACGAGTACGCGTTCGGTGACCAGGAACCAGAACATCGCACTCACCGCACTCGACAGCGCGGCCAGCACATTGATGCGCATGGCCACCGACGGCGCGATAGGGAGGATGCTGAACACCCGCCCAATGAGGACGAAGAACGGGTTGCCCGGCGGGTGCGGAATGCCGAGCACATAGGCGGCCGCGATGTATTCGCTCGTGTCCCACATCGACGTGGTGGGGGCGAGGGTGACCAGGTACAGCACGAAGGTCACCAACGCCGCAATCGCGGCGGCGAGGTAGGACGGGCGGTAATCGAGTTCGGCAGCGGTGGCGCGCGTGGCGCCATAGCTGGTCGAGGTCGCAGAAACGGTCGCAGCGACGGTCATGGACTGATCTGAGGGTGTGCGGCCACGGCCCGGGTCGGGCTGCGGCATCCAACGGGGTACTGAGCGGTGCCCCTGCGGATTTCCAGCAATCACCAAAGTTCGCCCCTCGCGGGGGAGGGCACAACCGCCCGGGAGCCCCGTCGGCGCGCTACTTTGGAGAAACACGCCCCGGGCCCGACCTTCAACCCGGGCTTCCGCCGCTCCGTCACACCCGTCCCGCCTCGGCCATGCACAAGCGCGACTTTCTCCGTACGCTCGGAGGCGCCTCGTTGGGCCTCATGCTCCCCCCCGCGCAGCTCCGGGCGCTCTCCGCGCTGTCGCCGGCGGCGCTGGCCTCGCGGGACGACTTCTGGGGGGAACTGCGGGGCAAGTACAAGGTGCCGGCCGACTTCATTCACCTCGAGCATGGCTACTACTCCATGCAGTCGCAGCCGGTGCTGGAGCAGTACGTCCAGCATATCCGCGACGTGAATGCGCTGAGCTCGCGGTACATGCGCACGGTGCAGGTGCCCAACAAGGCACGGGTGCAGGCCAAGCTCGCCGCGCTGGCCGGCTGCACCCCGCAGGAGCTCATCATCACGCGCAACACCACTGAGTCGTTGGATACGGTCATCAGCGGCTTCGATTGGAAGCCCGGCGATGAGGCGATCATGTCGGTACACGACTACGGCGCCATGCTCGACCAGTTCAAGCTCATGGAGCGGCGCTGGGGCACCGTGAACCGGCGCGTCACGGTACCCATCGACCCGCAGAGCGATGACGAGGTGGTGCAGGTCTACGCCAACGCCATCACGCCGCGTACCAAGCTGCTCATGGTGTGCCACCTCATCAACATCACGGGGCACGTGCTGCCAGTGCGCAAGATCTGCGACATGGCTCACGCGCGCGGGGTGCCGGTCATGGTGGACGGCGCGCACGCCTTTGCGCAGATCGACTTCAGGATCCCCGATCTCGACTGCGACTTTTACGGCGCGTCGCTGCACAAGTGGCTCGGCACGCCCCTTGGCGCCGGCATTCTGTACGTGAAGCCTGGCAACGTGGAGAAGCTGTGGCCGCTCTACGGCGACGAAGGCTTTGCCTCGTCGGACATTCGCAAGCTCAATCACACCGGCACGCATCCGGTGCACACCGACCTCGCCATCGAAGACGCGATCGCGTTTCACGAGGCCATTGGCATTCAGCGCAAGCAGGAGCGCCTGCGCTGGCTGCAGCAGTACTGGACCACGAAGGTGCGCGGTGTGGCCGGCATTACGCTCTACACGCCGAGCGACCCGGCACGCACGGGGGCCATTGCCAACGTGGGTGTGAACCGCCTCAAGCCCGGCGAGCTCGCGACGGCGCTCATGGAGCGCTACAAGATCTTCACGGTGGCGATCAATACCGCGGGCGTGTCAGGGGTGCGAGTTACGCCGCAGCTGTTCACCACCACGGCGGAACTCGATACCCTCGTGCGCGCGCTCAAGGAGCTCGCGGCGTAGCTACCGCAGACTAGTGCCGGAACAGCCGCTCGCCGGTAAACACCATCGCGATACCGTGTTCGTTGGCAGCCGCGATGACTTCCTCGTCGCGCACCGATCCGCCCGGCTGCACGATGGCGGTGACACCCGCCGCTGCGGCCTGATCGATGCCGTCCCGGAACGGGAAGAACGCATCCGAGCCAAGCGAGGCGCCCTTGGTGTCATGGCCGAGGGTGGCGGCTTTGTGCACCGCCACGAAGCTCGCGTCCACGCGGCTCATCTGGCCGGCGCCAATGCCAATGGTGGCCCCGTTGCGCGCCAGCACGATGGCGTTGCTCTTCACGCTCGCCACGCTCTTCCACGCGAAGAGCAGATCGCGCTGCTCGTCGGCCGTGGGCTGACGCGACGAGACCACCTTCCACTGCTGCGGATCGGTGGGTGAAGGCGCGCGGTCCTGCACGAGCAGGCCGCCGCGTACGCGCTTGTAGTCCATGCCGTGGGCCGGCCAACTGGCTTTCCCTTCGAGTACGCGCAGATTCTTTTTGCGCCCCAGAATTTCCACCGCTTCGTCGGCGAACTTGGGCGCGACGATGCACTCCACGAACAGGCTGGAGATCGCTTCGGCGGCCGCGACATCCACCGGCACCGAGAACGCGATCACGCTGCCGAACGCGCTCACGGGGTCGCAGGCCAGCGCCTTCTTGTACGCGTCGAGCACATTGCTGCCGGTGGCGAGCCCGCACGGCGTCGTGTGTTTGATGATGGCACACGCCGGCTGCTCACCGAATGGTTCGATGGCGAGCAGGGCGCCTTCGAGATCGAGCAGGTTGTTGAACGACAGTTCCTTGCCGCCCTTCTGCACGAGCGCCCCGAGTCCTGCGCCCTGCTTCTCCACGTAGAACGCGGCACGCTGCTGCGGGTTTTCGCCGTAGCGCAGCGACTGCTGCTTTTCGAAGGCGATGGGGAGCGTTTGCGGGAACGGCTCGCCGCGCTGCTGCGCGAACCAGGTCGCGATCGCCGAGTCGTAGGCGCTGGTGTGCGCGTAGACCTTTTCAGCGAGGAGGCGACGGAATGCCGGATCGTCACCGCCGCTGTTCACCATGTCGAGCACCGCGTGGTAATCGCTCGGATCGACGATGACCCACACCGACTCGAAGTTCTTGGCGGCGGAGCGAAGCATGGACGGCCCGCCGATGTCGATGTTCTCGATCACCTCTTCCGGGTGTACGCCGGGCTTGGCGGCGGTTTCGCGGAAGGGATACAGGTTCACCACCACGAGGTCGATCGTGCCGATATTGTGCGCCTTGATCGCCTCCATGTGCTCCGGCAGATCGCGCCGCGCCAGCAAGCCACCGTGCACCACCGGGTGCAGCGTCTTCACGCGGCCGTCGAGCATTTCGGGGAAGCCGGTGATCTCGCTGATGTCCTTCACGGCGAGACCGGCGTCGCGCAGCGTGCGCGCGGTGCCACCAGTGGAGACGAGTTCGACACCCTTGGCTGCGAGGCCCTGAGCGAACGGAACGAGACCGGATTTATCGGAGACCGACAGCAGTGCGCGCATCTATGTCGAGGGGCTGAGTACGTGAGTCAGCGAAACGGGCGAAGAGCATTGCGGGTACAGCATCAACAGCAAACGGGGACTATCGCGGAAACACTCGGGCGACGTCGGTGGCAAACGCCGTGGCATCCTCCACCGTGTCCGGCACCATGCCAAAGCGCCATTCCGGAGCGGCAATGCCTACCGGAACGTCCAGATGACCATGCACGCGGCCATCGCCTCCCAGCACGATGGCACCGCTCGACACTGCCGCCACACAGAGCGGAAAGAGGCGATGCTCCACGCGCAGCACGCGCGCGGCCAACGTGGCCGGTGTGTCGCCGGGGAGCACCGGCACGGGCCACTGTGCCACAATGGGGCCGCGGTCGTACTGCTCATCGACGAAGTGCACGGTCACGCCGGTCACCGTGGCACCATGCTCCAGCACCGCCGTGTGAATGCGCATGCCGTACATGCCCGCGCCGCCGAACGCCGGGAGCAGCGCCGGATGCACATTGAGCAGCCGCCCGTGAAAGGCGCGTACCACCGTCTCCGGGACCAGCTTGAGATAACCGGCAAGCACCAGCAGGTCGGCGCCTGCCTCGCGCAGCTGTGCCAGCAGCGCATCGCCATCATACGGATCGCTCACGACGCCGGTAGGTACCCCGCTCGACGTGGCACGCGCGAGTGCTCCCGCCGTGTGCTTGTCCGACCCCACCCACACGATCTCGCCCATGTGATCCGCCGTACCGGCGAAGTGATCGAGGAGCAGCTGCAGGTTGGAGCCACCGCCCGAGGCGAGCACCGCAATGCGTGACCGGCGTGGTGCCGGCGACGTGTGAGCGTGTGTCATGCGCGCGTTTCGAAGTCGGAGGCCGTGAGCATGTTGGGGAGGTCTCCCACGCCCAGTCGCGTGAGCGCCAGCATGACGGCATCGCGTAGCGACGAAGTCACCGCAATGTTGGGCGCCCGACTGGCGTGCGCCGTGTCGACGTCGTGCGTGGGCGTCTCCACACCGGGCACCAGAATGCCGAGCCCGCCAGTGGCGAGCGCCGGCTGCGCATCACGCCAGCGGTCGCCAATGTAGGCACTGCGCGCGAGGTCGAGCGCGTGCTCATGAGCCGCCTGCGTATACAGGCCGAGCCCGGGCTTGCGACAGTCGCAGGCGCCGGTGATCTCGGCCAGGTGCGGACAATGATAGGTGGCCAGCACCTCGGCATTGCCGTGGTGCAACAGCGCGACGGTACGGTCACGGACCGCTTCGTATTGCGCCTCGGTAATGAGCCCGCGCGCAATACCCGACTGATTGGTGACGATCACCACCGGTACCTGCGCCGCGTTGGCGAGACGCACCGCCTCGGCGGCATCGCCGAGCAGGCGCACACCAGCGGCATCCGCGAGATAGTGCGCATCGGCGATGAGCGTACCGTCGCGATCGATGAACAGAGCCGGGCGGAGGGGCGCGGTGCTCATGGGTCAGCGCGCGCCGGGCGGCTTTGTGCTGTCGCGCTTGGCCCGCGTGCTGTCTTTCGCCGTGCTGTCGACCTTCACCCGCGGCAGTGTGAAATTCCGCGCGGGTGACTTGAGGATATTGCTCAAGCTGCTCACCCCTGTCATCTGCAGGCGGTAGGTGCGCCCGGGGAGCAACGCCGTGTCGAGCATGATGTACGCTTCGTTGTACACCTTCGGACGATTCATCTTGGGCGGGGGCGTCGTGTCCACGGGGGCCGCGCGTCCGCCGCGCTGCCGCGCCGCCACACGCGCCGCTTCACGCTTGGCCCGGTCTGCCGCGGCCACACTATCGGCGCGTCGTACGAGGGCGATGCTGTCGCGGCGCGCACGCGCGGCCCCCGAAATCGTATCGGCTTTGGCGGCTTCTGCCGCCACAGAGTCCGCTTTCCGCTTGATGATGACGGAGTCATACGCCGCGCGCTGCACGGCCGTCTGTACGCGCGAAACCGCCACACGCGCCGAATCGGGGAGCCGCGTGAGGATGGCCCCTTCCGTGACGAAGAACTGGTTCACCGCATACGGCTTGTCGAAGGTGACCTTGAGCACGCGGTTGCTGTCCTGCGGTTCGATGGTCTGAATGCGCAGCCCAACCGTATCGCGCGCAAACGCATAGAACTCGGCTTCCGCAGACCCTGTCAGCGTCACGCGCACCGTGTCCCACATTTCGAGCGGCTCGAGATCCTTGTTGTTGTTGCGATCTCCATAAGCACGCACGAGATACGGCCCAATGGGAATGCTCCGCAACTCGAAGCGGCCAGATGAATCGGCAACCGCCTGATACACCAGCGTCGTATCCGACGACACCGCTTCGATGACACCGCCCTTGAGCCCCTTACCTTCCATCCAGTCGAAGACCACGCCCTTGAGCACCGTCTGCGGAATGGGCTGCCCGGTGGAGAACACCACACGAAGGGTGGTGTCGATGGAATTGTTGTACAGGTCCTGCATCCCGCCCTTGAGTTGCACCGTGTACACCGTATTCGGGCGCCACCCCTTGGAAGGGCGAATCTGAATGCTGGTGCGGTCCCAGTCGACGCGTGGAGCGCCACTCTTGGGACTGATGAACACCAATTCCGACAGGTCACGAGCGCCCTTGGGCGTTTCGCTGATCACCTCGTCGAAGCGGATGGTCACCTGACCGGGCTTGCCGGTCACGCTGTTGTTCTCGGGCGTGATCTTGACGATGTTCGGCGGCACGAAATCCTGCGGCCCACCCGGCGGCAGCGCCTGATTGGCGCACGCCGTACCGACTACCAGCCCCGCGCCGACCATGGCAAGACGGAGCAGGGCGCCGGCCACGGCGTGATGACGCACGGTCAGGCTCACGCGCCGAGTGACGTGCGCTTGTCGCGCAGCTGCGTCAGACGCGTACGCCATTCGGCGGCCTTGGCGCGCTCGGCCTCGACCACCTGCGGCTTGGCCTTCGACACGAACCCTTCGTTGGCCAGCCGCGCGTCGAGTGCGGTGAGCTGCTTGTCGAGCTGAACGATTTCGGTGTCCAAGCGCTGCATCTCCTTCTCGAGATCGACCATGCCGGCCAGCGGCACGACGAGTTCGATGCCGCCGGAGAGCAACACCTGCGCCGCCGCCCCACCCGGATTGCTCGCTTCGACGCGCACCTTCGCGCGCGCGAGCGAGCCTACCGTGTCGGCCTGCAGCGCCAGCATCTCCTGCGTGTCTGCGGTGGCCACCAGCACGGCGTCCACCCACGCACCCGGATTCACGTTGTACTCCGCACGGACCTGTCTGATCGCCGCCACCGACTCGCGGACCATTTCGAAGCCGGCGCCGGCTCCTGCGGGTTCACCACTGTGCACGGGCCACGCGGCCTGCGCCAGGAAGGTCCCCTGGGGCGTCTGCGGCAGCTTCTGCCACAGTTCTTCGGTGATGAACGGGACGATGGGGTGCAACAGGCGCAGCGCGCCGTCGAAGGCGTGCGCCAGCACGGCCCGCGCGACTTCGCGGTCGGCGGTGCCTTCGGCCGCGAGCCGCGGCTTGATGCTTTCGAGATACCAGTCGGCCAGTTCGTTCCACACGAACCGGCGAGCGGCTTCGGCGTACTCGGACAGGCGCAGACCTCGCCCGCGCTCGAGCTCCGCCCAATGCTCCGCCGTCGACGGTCGAGCCGGTCCCAGCGCCGCGTCGCAATCGGCGATCGCGATATCGAGCCGTTCGAGAATCCAGCGGTCGGCCGGTGCGAGTTGCGCGCGGTCGAGCGCGGACACGGGGGCCACCGGATCGGTGCCCACGCGCGACAACAGGAAGCGTCCGATGTTCCAGAGCTTCGTGCAGAAGTTGCGCCCGGGAGAGAACGACTTTTCGAGATCGTTGGGGTCGAGCATGATGTCGACACCAAGGCCGAGCCCCGCCACCATCGTCCAACGCAGCGCGTCGGCGCCGTAGAGCTTCACGACGTCGAGCGGATCGATGCCGTTGCCCAGCGACTTCGACATCTTGCGATGCTGCATGTCGCGCACGGTACCGTGCAGATACACCGTGTGGAACGGCGCCTTCTCCAGGAACCAGCAGCCGCTCATCACCATGCGGGCCACCCAGAAGAACAGAATTTCCGGAGCGGTCACGAGCACATCGCCCGGATAGAACGCCTTGAGATCGGGCGTCTTTTCGGGCCAGCCGAGTGTGCTGAAGGGCCACAGCCAGCTGGAGAACCAGGTGTCGAGGACGTCTTCGTCCTGACGCACGCTACCGCTGCAGCCGGGGCACTGCGTGACATCGGTGCGCGACACAATGGGTGCCTCACCGCACGAGCGTTCACAGTACCACACCGGCACGCGGTGGCCCCACCAGATCTGGCGCGAGATGTTCCAGTCGCGAATCCCTTCGAGCCAGTTCACGTACACCGCTTCCCAACGCTCCGGGAGAATTCGCAGCTCACCGGTACGCAGTGCGGCGAGCGCCTTGTCGGCGAGCGGCTGCATCTTCACGAACCACTGATCGGACAAACGCGGCTCCACGACCGTGTCGCAGCGGTAGCAATGCCGCACGCTGTGCGCATGGTTCTCGATTTTCACCAGCGCACCGGCGGCGTCGAGCAGTTGCACGATGGCCTTGCGGGCGGCGAAGCGATCGAGCCCCGAGAGCTCCGCGGGGACACGTCCGGCCGCTCCCTCCAATTCGCGCACGAACCCTTCGGCGTCGATGATGACGGGCATCGCCAGCTGATGACGCTTGCCCACCTCGAAGTCGTTGGCGTCGTGCGCCGGCGTGATCTTCACCGCGCCCGATCCGAAGGTGGGATCGGTGTAGCTGTCGCCCACGATGGGGATACGCACGCCGTTGAGCGGCAGGATCACTTCCTGACCGATGAGCGCCTGATAGCGCTCGTCGTCGGGGTTCACGGCCACGGCCACGTCGCCAAGCATCGTTTCCGGACGCGTGGTGGCCACCGTGATGAACTGCGACGCGTCGCTGGCGAGCGCGTAGCGCAGGTGATATAGCTTGCCGTTCGTGTCGGTGAACTCGGCTTCTTCGTCCGACAGGCTGGTGCCGCAGCGCGGGCACCAGTGAATGACGCGATGCCCCTTGTACACCAGTCCGTCTTCGTGCAGGCGCACGAACGTTTCGCGCACCGAGCGGGAGAGCTCGGGGGAGAAGGTGTACGCCGTGCGCGACCAGTCGGCGCTGGCGCCGATGGACTTGAGCTGATTCAGGATTTCGCCGCCGGTCTTGTCGACGAACTCGGCGACTCGCTGCACGAATGGCTCACGGCCGAGGTTGAAGCGCGTCTTGCCTTCGGCGGCCAGCTGCTTCTCGACGACGTTCTGCGTGGCGATACCGGCGTGGTCGGTG
Organism: Gemmatimonas sp.; assembly: GCA_023910675.1. Lineage (GTDB taxonomy): Bacteria > Gemmatimonadota > Gemmatimonadetes > Gemmatimonadales > Gemmatimonadaceae > Gemmatimonas. Next base: position 46,674 of record JAAVWC010000012.1, on the reverse strand, counting down.
CCCGGTACCCAGAGCGCTTCGTCGCCGGCCATGCGGCGCCAGCGGATGAGGACGTCCTGCACGGTGTTGTTGAGCCCGTGGCCCATGTGCAGCACCGCCGTCACGTTGGGCGGCGGAATGACGATCACGAACGGTTCCCGCGTCGCGGCCCGGGCCGGGTCGGCGGTGAACACCCCGTGTTCGGTCCACGTGGGGTACCAAGCCGCCTCGGTGGCGGCAGCGTCGTACGTCGTCGGAAGAGCGGAATCAGGCCAGGTCATAGCCTGTAAAGATAACCGAACTGCGGTGGGTTTGGTCCGGCGGTAAACCGTCGGACCCTCCGCAGTTCGCCCGAACCGCTTCAGCGGGCCACCACCAGCGTGCTCACCACCCCCCGCACCTCCGGCACTCCTTTGGCCAGCACGACCGCGTAGTCGGCTTCCTTGGCGTTTTCCACCCAGCCGGTCAGCTCGATCACGCCGTCGTCGTCGGCGCCAATGTCGATGGTCCGCTCGGCCAGCAGCAGGTCGTTGCGGAAGACTTCGAGCACACGCTCCTCGAGCTCGTATGGGTCGGCGCCGGCGGGGACGGTCGTGGCCGGCTGGCTCGGCGCCGGCCGATAGCGTTCGGACGGGTGTGACGAGCGGCTCGTGGGCTCCGGATAGCGCCCGCGAAGGTGCAGGTGGGAAATCGCCTCGGGGGCGAGTTCTGAATCGTCGTCCTCGACCTCGTCGAAGGACTGGGACCGGCGTTCGTCGCCGCGCCAGCCGTCGTCACGATGCCGGCGCTGCCGCCGGCTGCTCTTGCGGCGGAGTAGCCCTTCCACGCCGCCGGCCCGGTCGGCGATGGCCATCCCAAGGGCCAAGCCCGCGACAGCGCCCAGTGCCACCAATAGCAGCTGCTTTGACGCCGAACTCCCCGTGCGCCGTCCTCGTCCCATGGTTTCCAGCCTCGCAATGTGCCTGCTGCACCCACCGATAGGTGCGGATGTCTTGGCGTAAGTCCTCTGGCAAGGATAACTTGCCCCATCCTGTCGAGCGAGGTCGACTGCCACGGACCGTAGCCGTGCGTCCTCGTGCTGCCCGCCGTGTCGGCGTGCGCCACACCTGGCTCGAATCCTTTTGCTGTCTCGTCCGATGATTGCCGGTCCGTCCTCCGCTGGTGCTGACGCTTCGATCGTACTGACCCTCCCCGATGGTTCGACCCGTGAGGTCGCTCCCGGAACGCTCGCCCGTGATGTGGTGGGCAGCATTGGCGCCCGACTGTTGCAGGCCTCCGTGGCCGTCGCCGTCGATGGGGACGTGCAGGATCTCATGACCCCGCTGCGCAAGAGTGGCGCCTTCGTGGTCATCACCGACAAGGACCCGCGCGCATTGGGCGTGCTCCGGCACTCGGGAGCGCACATTCTGGCGACGGCGGTGCGCCGCCTGCGCCCCGATGCCAAAATCGGCTTCGGCCCCGCCATCGACGACGGCTTCTACTACGACTTCGAAGTCGAAACGCCCTTCACGCCGGAAGACCTCGCGGCCTTCGAAGCCGAAATGAAAAAAGTCGTCGCGGAGAAGTACCCCTTCGTGCGCGAGGAAGTCTCGCTGAACGAAGCGAAGGTGCGCTTTGCCGATGACCCGCTCAAGCTCGAGCGCCTCGCCGATTTCGAAGGCACCGACGAAGTCATCAGCACCTACACCGACGGCCCGTTCATCGACCTGTGCCGTGGCCCGCACGTCCCCGATACGTCGCACCTCAAGCACTTCAAGCTGCTGCACACCGCCGGTGCCTACTGGCGCGGCGATGTGAAGCGCCAGATGCTGCAGCGCATCTACGCGACGGCCTTCTTCAAGAAGGACGAACTCGAGACGCACCTGCACAACCTCGAGGAAGCCAAGAAGCGCGACCATCGCGTGCTCGGCAAGGCGCTCGGGCTGTTCCAGATCTTCCCGCAAGCGCCCGGCGCCGCGTTCTGGACCCCCAAGGGCACCACGCTGTACAACACGCTCGAAGGCTTCGTGCGCGAGCGGCAGAAGGACGCGTTCCAGGAAATCAAGACGCCGCTGCTGTACAACAAGAAGCTGTGGGAGCAGTCGGGACACTGGGGCAAGTACAAGGAGAACATGTTCCTCGTGCTCGATAACGAGACGGGGGAGCACGACATGTCGCTCAAGCCCATGAACTGCCCGTCGCACCATGTGCTGTACGCGTCCGAGAAGCATTCGTACCGCGAACTGCCGGTGCGCTTCGTGACCTTCGACGTGCTGCACCGCAACGAGCTGTCGGGGGCGCTGTCTGGTCTGACGCGTGTGCGCCAGTTCTCGCAGGACGATTGCCACGTGTACCTGCGCGAAGATCAGATCGAAAGCGAAGTGAAGTTCCTCATGGACTTCATTCTTTCGTACTACGATACGTTCGGGCTCACGGCGCGCCTCAAGTTCGCGACGCGTCCCGAGCAGCGTATCGGCAGCGACGAGCTGTGGGATCGCGCCGAAGGCGCACTGCGTACCGCGCTCGAAAGCACGGGGCGCGAGTACGAGATGAAGGAAGGGGACGGCGCGTTCTACGGCCCCAAGATCGACTTCGACGTCACCGACAGCATTGGCCGTGCGTGGCAGTTGGGCACCATTCAGCTCGATTACAACGCGCCGGAACGCTTCGACCTCACCTACACCGGCGACGACAACGCGCCGCACCGGCCGGTGGTCATTCACCGAGCCGTGAGCGGATCGTTCGAACGGTTCATCGCCATTCTCATCGAGCACTTCGGTGGGGCGTTCCCGGTGTGGCTTGCGTCTGAACAGGTGCGCGTCATTCCCATCGCCATCGATTACAACGAGCATGCGCAGGCGCTCGTGACCCGTCTCAAGGCGCATGGCATTCGCGCCACGCTCGACGCGCGCAACGAAACGCTCAACTACCGCGTGCGCGAAGGTGAAGTGGAGAAGGTGCCGTATATGTGCGTCATCGGGCGTCGTGAAGCCGAAGAGCACACGGTCGCGCTGCGCGCTCGCGGCGGTGGCAAGAAGCAGGACATCCTTGCACAGGACGCGTTCCTCGAGCGCGTACTCGAGGAAGTTCGCACCCGCGCGCTGCCGGTGGTTGCCGAGAAGGCACCGGTGGCCGAGGGCGACGCGTGACACCAGAGGCGCTGCTCGATCTGTTTCTGCTCTCGCCGGTGGGGCTCGTCCAGGTCGACGACTCCGGCCGGGTGGAAGTCGCAAACCTTGCGGCGCGGCGCCTGCTCACCCCGTTCACCAGTTCGGGGTCGCTTGAAGATCTGTTCAACGCGCTGAGCGCGGTCGCTCCAGATTTGCCGGCCCGTGTGCGTGGGTTTGATGGTCCACGCGGCAACATCGTGGACAACATGGAATTGCTTGCCCCCGGTCAGCACAGCGGCGTGTTCCTGTCGCTGGTCAAGGTGTCGACGGGGCGCATCATCGCTGTGGCGACCGATGCGTCGTCGCTGGCGTCGGCACGCGGGTTGGTGTCGCGACTCGAGCAGCGGTTGGGCGCCGTCGAAACGGCGGTACGCGAGTACGCCATTTACACCGTCGACAAAGCCGGCGTGGTGGACAGCTGGAGTGCCGCGGCCGAACGCGTACACCAGTGGAACGGCTCCACCATCGTGGGGCAGCGCATGACCGCGCTGCTCCCGCCCGATCATGGTGGCGCGACGTATCTCGAAGACACCTTGGCGCTCGCTGGTCGCAACGGCTGGTGCGAAGAAGAAGGTTATCGACAGCGGCAGGATGGCACGACGTTCTGGGCCACCACACTCGTCACGGCGTTGCGTGATGCATCGGGTGAGGCCGTCGGCTTCTCCGTGGTTTCACATGATGTGTCGGAGCGCCGCAAGCTCGAGGAGCGCCTGCGCAACGATGCCTCGAGCACGACCGACTATCTCACGGGCGTGTCGGCGCGCCGGGCATTCTTCGAAGTGGCGCAGAGCGAAGTGGCGCGTGCGCGGCGCTATGGTCAGCCGCTCACGATGTTGCTCGTCGATCCCGATCACTTCCGCGAACGCGTCGAAGAACACGGCGAAGCGTTTGCCAACGAGTGGCTGCGCGCCATTGCGTGGGTCTGCCGTCAGGAGTCGCGTACCACCGACGTGGTGGGGCGTGTGGGCGGCGAGTCGTTCGGTGTGTTGCTTCCCAGCACCGAACTGTCGGGCGGGCTGGTGCTCGCCGAGCGTATCCGCGAGCGCATGGCCCGTCACGTGTTCTCCGGCGACTTTTCGGCGGTACGTGGCACATTGTCCGTGGGCGTGGCCGAAGTCACTGACGCCGTCGCCAACATGGATGCGCTCATGGGTGCCGCGGGCACGGCGGTAGGCCGCGCCCGTCAGGCGGGGAGGAATCTCGTGGTCGGTTACGACGACTAACGATCAGCGATCGCCGGGCCGCCGCCGCTGCCCGGTCCAGATGACGATGCTACCACAGCCGTTGCGGCTCTGAAACTGCGGCGGCGTGCTCCCATTGCGCGTGTACACTTCGACGGCGCGCACTTCCGGGGCCGACACGAGCCCGTCGATGACGCCATCGGGGACCGGCGTGTTCATGCCGTTGAGGAACACCTGCGGCACGCACGAGCCCGCACCCGCCGAGCCACGCATGAGCACACGATCGCGACCGCCGTTGGCGCCCGGCTGCACCGTGACACCGGGCATGGCGCGCATGATGTCGCCCACGAACAGCGCGTTGCGCTTCTCGAGCTGCGCGTCGTCGAGGAAGTAGCCGCCGCCCTGCTTCTTTCGCTCTTCGAAGGCACCCATTTCCCGCGTCCAGCGGTCGGCCTTCACCTGCACGGTATCCATGCGCGGGGCCAGTGCGTCGAGGCGCAGCTCTGCGATGGCTTCCGCACCATCGATGAAATCAACGGCCACGCGGCGCGGTTCGAAGCCAACGGCGCGCGCTTCCACCATCCACGAGCCGCCCGGCAGGCCGACAAAGCTGAAGGCGCCGCCGCCCGTCGACGTGCCTTCGGTCCCGGTGCCCGGTACAGAGACGCGCGCCCCTATCAGCGGCTTGCCCGCAGTATCGCGCACAATGCCGCGCACCTTGCCGCTTCCCTTGAGCAGCGTTTGCGGGCGCTCGGTTGGTGACGTGGGCGCCTTCACGATGCGCTGCGGATTCGCCACATAGAGGTCGCGCACCAGCAGCCCGTTGCGCGGCATGGTGAACTCGACGACACCGCTGGAATCGATGCCGGCATAGGCGCGGGTGGTGATGACCGCTTCGGGGGGCACGCCGCACAGCACGAACGCCCCGCTCGGTGAGGCGTCGGCAAAGCGTGAGGGAAAGCGACGCGACAGTCCGCTCGAGGTCACAGTCGTTTCGAGGTACTGCACACGGACCCGGGCATTGCCTTCGAGCGGTGCCCCGCGGGCCGAACGCACCATGCCCATGAAGGCGCCGCGCGTCATGTCGACGCCCTGCGCCGCACACGCACTCGCCAGCATCGTGGCGGGCGACGGTAGTCCCAGCGACAGCGTGAGGTCGCCGCTCCCCACGATGTTCACCTGCACAATGCGGTTCTCCAGCCCCAGCCGGTCGATCTGTTCGTGGATAACTCCCGCGAGGTACGTGCCCACGCGCATGGAGTCGAGCACAAAGGTGCCGGTAGAGTCCGTGCGCGCCGACCGCACGTTCGCCGGGTTCGCCGATTCGACGAACTGCACCGTCGCGTTCACGAGCGGTCCCGGCGCAATGCTGTCGTACACCTCACCCGTAATGCGCGCCATCGGGATCTGCAGCTTGGGAGCTGCTGCTGCTGCTGCTGCCGCCGGCGCCGGCGTCGTGGCTGGCTTGGGCGGGGGCGCCGGTTTGCGGGGGGGCTGACGGGTCTGCGCGCCCGCCACGGCGGGGAGCAGGAGAGCGGAGAAGAGCAAAACGGTGCGCATACCGGAAACTCGGGAGTCGGCCTCACCCCGTCCAGTGCCACACGCCGGTTTCCCGGCGTCGCGGACGCTACTCCGTCAGGTCGACATCCGGCCGCGGGCCGCGCCGCACACCGAGCCACCGCTCCAGTCGAGTCGCCAGAAACGCCTCATGTTCTCCCAGCCATCCGCCGGCGGTAGCAACGTCCCAGATGAGATCGGACAACACGTGCCGCTGGTCTTCGTCGTACTCGGCGATGACCTGCCGAGTGAACGACGCATCGTCGGTCTGCGCCGCCAACTGCCGTTCGGCCTCGGCCATCAGCTCGAGCGCGCCACGCTCGTCGACCCCGAAGTAGGTGACGAGCGAGCGCTGGATCACGACGCGCTCGTCACGCGACAAGCGCTTGTCCGCGTGCGCGATTTCGAGCAGCAAGGCACAGGCCGCCACCCGGATGTCGCCCGGGTGAATGGGCGGGTCGAGGTCGGGGACAGTGGGAAGACTGTCCGCGATGAGCATGCGTAGGGTATCGAGCATGCGTTGTTGGACTGCAGAGTACGGGCCACGATAGCAGCCACTACGGTTGGACTGGTCCGGCGGTCAACCGGCCCCGGCATTAGCCCTCAGGAGGAAGAACGCAAGAGCACAGGGAAAAGCGCGGTGCCGTTCACCCAAACGCAAAACCGCAGTGCGCATGTGGACCAAACCGCGCTTCCCCCTTTGTCCTTGTGTTCTTCCCCCTGAGGGCTAGTGCCGTAGCCCGTTGATCGCCGGACCAGTCCAACCGTAGCAAAAAGCGGTCAGCGCAGCGCCCCCTGAATCTGCGCAATGGCATACGCCACCTTCTGGTCGAACGCCTTCTTGCCGAGCTCCTTGCTCGCCTTCCGGGCGTCACCCTGAATGCCGTTGTTCTTGCGCGGCACCGTCGGGTCGGGACGCTGACCACGCGGCAGAATCGGGTCGCCCTCGGCCTTGGGAAGCTCGCTCAACCGCACCCATTCGCCGCCGCCGAGGTAGAGCATGATGGAAGTGTCACTGATGGATCCGTGGCCGCCGGCGGGGAGGCCGATGGTCTCGAGATACTTCCCGAAATCGTCGTTGGCCTTGGAATACACGGCGTCGCAGTAGATCACCTTCACGCCCTTGTCGGCGTACTTGGCCGAGAGCTTCTCGGCGACAGTCGTGTACGAGTTGGGCTGTCCGCCGCCGTGGTCGCCCATGAGCACCACGTTCTTGAACCCCGTGGCAATGGCCTGTTCGGCCAGGCGTTCGAGCACGGCGCTGAGAATTTCCGGCGTGAGTCCGATGGTCCCCGGGAGGTCGGCGCTGGCGTTGTTGGGCGTGTACGGGAGCACCGGCATGGCGATGGCGTTGCCAAGGCCGAGGGCGATGGAGCGGGCAATGTGGCGCCCCATGAGGTTGTGGCCGCCGTTCACATTTTGGGGCCCGCGCTGTTCGGTGCCGCCGGTATAGAAGAGTGCCGTGGTCTTGCCGGCGGCGAGCGCCGCCTTGACCTCCACCCACGTCATCATTTCGAATTCGACGTTGGGCTCGTTCTTCGTCTGCGCCGCGGCGGTGTGGAGGGGGGCCGCAGCAAGCGGGAGGGCGAGCAGCAACGCGGCGGCGGTGACGCGAAGGCGGCCGAAGGCGAATGACGTCATGGCGGGAAGTCCGGGGGGTGGGAGGCCGTGCGAGCGTGGCGCGCTGAGATTCCACCGGGAGCGGGGGATGCGCAAGGCCGCTTGCATTGGTAACGACGGTTGGCTGGTCCGGCGGTTCACTGGCCCCGACCCCAGCCCTTGCGTTCTTTCTCCTGAGGGCTAGTGCCGGGACCTGTTGACCGCCGGACCAGACCTCCGCTGTTGCCATCCCGTTTTCAGTAAACACCAATCCCGGAAAGCGGTTGGTTAGGTTTAGAGGCTGTCTCCACTCCCCAGCGTCATCCACCAGCCCGCTTCCCAACTCATGACCGATCTGTCCCGCCAGCCCGTGATCGTCGGTGCCGCTCGTACTCCGATTGGGCGCTACCTGGGAGGCCTCGCCTCTCTCTCGGCGCCCGAGCTCGGCGCCATTGCCATCAAGGCCGCGCTGCAGCGCAGCGGTGTCGCTCCCGACCAGGTGCAGGAAGTCATCATGGGCCACGTGCTGCAGGGCGGCACGGGGCAGGCGCCGGCGCGACAGGCGATGCTCAAGGCCGGCGTCCCGTCCACCGTCTCTGCGCTCACCGTGAACAAGGTGTGCGGCTCGGGGCTCAAGGCCGTCATGCTCGCGGCGCAGGCCATCAAGGCCGGCGATGCCCAGGTCATCGTGGCCGGCGGCCAGGAAAGCATGAGCAACGCGCCGCACTACCTGTTCGGCATGCGCGGCGGCATCAAGATCGGCGACCAGACCATGGTCGACGGCATGATCAAGGACGGCCTCTGGTGCGGCACCTGCGACGTGCACATGGGCTCGCACGCCGAATACACCGCAACCAAGGCCGGCGTGACGCGCGAGGAGCAGGATGCCTTCGCTGCGGCGTCGCACGCCAAGGCGGTGGCGGCGCAACAGGGGGGCAAGTTCACGACGGAGATCGTGCCGGTGGAGATTCCCGGCAAGAAGGGTCCCACGGTCATCAACACCGACGAAAGCCCGCGCGCCGATACCACCGCCGACACGCTGGCCAAGCTGCGTCCGGCCTTCCCGGGCACGGGCGACAACAGCACGCTCTCGGTGACCGCCGGCAACGCCTCGTCGCTCAACGACGGCGCCGCTGCGGTGGTCGTGACGAGCGAAGCGTACGCGCGCGAACATGGTCTCACCATTCTCGCGCGCATTACCGCCTACGCGACCGGCGCCGGCGACCCGCGTGATCTGTTCTTCGCGCCCATCACGGCGGTGAAGCATCTCATGGCGAAGTCGGGCACGAGCATTGGCGACTACGACCTCATTGAAGCCAATGAAGCGTTCGCGAGTCAGGCGCTCGCCGACGGCAAGGGCCTCGAGTGGGATGCCTCGCGGGTGAACGTCAACGGCGGCGCGATCGCGCTTGGCCATCCCATTGGCGCCAGCGGCACGCGCGTGCTGGTGACGCTCCTCCACGCGCTCATCGACCGGAACCTGCGCACCGGACTCGCGACGCTCTGTCTGGGCGGCGGCGACGCGGTGGCGCTGTCGGTGGAACGCGTTCCCTGATCCGGCGCTCCCGTTCGTGAAGGAGGCCGCGCGCGTTCTCTGGCGACTCGTCAGCTTCGCCGTGGCCTGGGTGCTGGCGCAGGGGATTTTCGAGTCCCTTGCCGGCCCGCTCTTTGGCGTGTTCTCGCGCCTCGTTGGTGAACCGTTGCCGCTGTATCCGTTCAGTATGCTCGTGGGGGTGCTGGGCGGATGCTGGGCCGGCTTCCGTTTCATGGACACCGTGCCGTGGTCGGTGCTGGGGTTGCACGAGGGGGCCTGGCGCGCCCGACCGCTGCTGGTCGGGGTCGCGCTCGGGACCATGGCCATCGCCGTAACGGCGGCGCTGTTGTTCGTGGCGCAGCAACTTCACTTCGAAGGCGTCCCCGCCACGGCATTCGTGGGCGACCGCTGGGGCGGGACCGCGTTGCGACTGCTGCTCGTACTGGCGCCCGCCGCCTTGTGGGAGGAGCTGGCCTTCCGCGGCTATCTGTACGCCGTGGCCGTCGAGGCCGCGCCAAAAGATCAGGGCCGCCTCTTGGCACGAGCGGCGAGCAGTGTGGCGTTCGGTCTGGTGCACCTCACCAACCCGGGCGCCGGCGTGCGCACCACCGTCATCGTGATCCTTGCCGGCTGGTGCCTCTGCCTCTTACGCGAGCGGGTGGGGCTGCCGGGCGCCTTCACGGCGCATCTGGCGTGGAATTGGGTCATGGCGGCCGTGCTGCATGTGCCGGTCAGCGGACTGCCGTTCGCGACGCCGGGCTATCGCGCTGTCGTAGATGGACCGGAGTGGGTGACCGGTGGCAGTTGGGGACCGGAAGGCGGACTGGTGGCGGCCCTCGTGCTCGCCGCCGCCGCATTCCGGGCAGGACGCAAGGAGCAACAGGTGAACGCAATCGACCCTTCTTCGATGGTGAGGAGCTGAAGCGATATGTCCGAGTCGGTGAATTCCGTGCAGCGCGCGGCCGTGGTGGGCGCCGGGCAGATGGGCAATGGCATCGCGCATGTGTTTGCGGCGAGTGGCCATGAGGTGACGATGATCGACGTGAGCGCGGACGCGCTCGCGCGCGGTCGTGATACCATCGCCAAGAACCTCGATCGTCAGGTGAAGAAGGGCGCGCTCGAAGCCAGCGCCGCCGAGGGCGCGCTCGCCCGCATTCACACCGCGACATCGCTCGATGCTGTGGCCAATGCGCAGATCGTCGTCGAGGCGGCCACCGAGCGGACCGACCTCAAGTTCCGCATCTTCGAAGACCTCGACCGTCTCGCGCCGGAAGGCGCCATTCTGGCGAGCAACACCAGCTCCATTTCCATCACGGAAATCGCGGCGCGTACCAAGCGCCCCGAGCTCGTCATCGGCATGCACTTCATGAACCCGGTGCCGGTCATGCAGCTCGTCGAGGTCATCCGTGGCCTCGCCACCAGCGATGCCACGACGCAGCAGGTCATGTCGCTTGCGCGTGCGCTCGGCAAGACGCCGGTGGAAGTGAACGATTTCCCGGGCTTCGTGGCCAATCGCATTCTGATGCCGATGATCAACGAAGCGATCTACTGCGTCATGGAAGGGGTGGGCACACCGGAAGCCATCGACACGGTGATGAAGCTGGGCATGAACCACCCCATGGGGCCGCTCACGCTCGCCGATTTCATCGGGCTCGATACCTGCCTTGCCATCCTCGAAGTGCTGCATGACGGGTTGGGTGACCCCAAGTACCGCCCGTGTCCGTTGCTGCGAAAGTACGTCGCGGCCGGATGGTATGGTCGCAAGAGCGGCCGCGGCTTTTACCAGTACTGACGCATGTCTCTCATTCAGCTCACCGATACACAGCGCGAAATCCAGCAGATCGCGCGTGACTATGCGCAGCGCGAACTCGTCGCGCTCGCGGGCGAACGCGACCGTGAATCGCGCTTCGATCGGGTGATGATCACGCAGATGGCCGAGATGGGCTTTCTGGGGATGCTCATCCCCGAGCAGTACGATGGCCTTGGCCTCGACGCGCAGAGCTACCTGCTCGCGCTCGAGGAAATCGCCGTGGGTGATGCGACGGCGGCGGTCACGCTCAGCGTGCACAACTCGCTGCCCACGCAGATGATTCTCAACTTCGGCAACGACGCGCAGCGGACCGAGTTCCTGCCGCCGATGGCGCGCGGTGAACGGCTTGGCGCGTTTGCCCTGTCGGAACCGGAAGCCGGCTCCGACGCGGCAAGCCTGAGCACGCAGGCCGTACGCGACGGCGATAACTGGGTGCTGAGCGGCACCAAGGCGTGGGTGTCACACGGCAACGAAGCGGGCGTCATTCTGTGCATGGCGCGCACCGACAGCAGCGGAGCGCGTAAAGGCACAAAGGGGATCAGCACGTTCGTCCTCACCCCCGACTTGCCGGGCTTCAAGCTCACGAAGAAGGAAAACAAGATGGGGCTCCGCGCCTCGCCCACCCTGCAGATCGTGCTCGACAATTGTGTCGTGCCCGCAAACCGTCTGCTGGGTGAAGAAGGGAAGGGGCTTACCTACGCGCTCGGGTCGCTCGATCACGGGCGACTCGGCATTGCCGCGCAGGCCATCGGCATTGCGCGCGCCGCGCTCGAAGCGAGCGTCAAGTACATCGGCGAGCGCAAGCAGTTCGGCAAACACATCGGCGAGTTTCAGGCCATCCAGTTCAAGATCGCGGACATGGCGACTCGCATTACGGCAGCGCGTACGCTGTTGCATACGGCGGCGGCCGCGAAGGAGCGCGGCGAGAAGATCACGCGCTACAGCAGCATGGCGAAGCTCTTTGCCACCGAGACCGCCATGTGGGTCACTACGCAGGCCGTGCAGATCCACGGCGGCTATGGCTACGTGACCGACTACCCGGTCGAGCGGCACATGCGCGATGCGAAGGTGACGGAGATCTACGAGGGCACCTCGGAGATCCAGCGCATCGTCATTGCGCGCGAAACGCTGGCCGCCGCGGCGGCGGCTGACGGCGCGCTGCCAGACTGACCTCCGCGGTGAATGTTCTCACCGCCTGACCGGCGGATGTACTTTTCAGGCATCCCTTCCACACTTCACGCAGTGAGCTGACCCATGGTTGACGTTGCGCGCCCCGGAGAGCGTATCCCCATCGCTTCTGACCACGCCGGTTTCGAACTGAAGGAACGGCTGCGGGTCGTGCTCGGCGAGCTCGGGTACGACGTGGAGGACATCGGGACGCACAGCACTGCCAGCACCGATTACCCCGACTACGCGCATCCGCTGTCGCAGCAGGTGAGCGACGGCGCGGTGGAGCGGGGCGTGCTGCTCTGCGGTACCGGATTGGGGATGAGCTACGTGGCCAACCGGTATCCGGGGGTGCGTGCGGCGGTGGTGTGGAACCCGGAAATCGCGGGACTCGCCCGCAAGCACAACGACGCCAACGTGCTGGTGCTGCCGGCGCGATTCGTGTCGGACGAAGATGCCGTGGCCATTCTCAAGACGTGGCTCGAGACGCCGTTCGAAGGTGGCCGTCATGGGGCGCGCGTGAGCAAGATCGAACAGACCAACGAACAGAACGGGGCCGTGTCCCCCGGGAGTGCATCATGAGCGGCATGGGTGAAGGAGCGAGCGCCGACTGGTCGCAGTGGGATCGGTTGCCCCCGGGTGACGCACTGTCGGCGGTCGATCCACAGATCGCGCATCTGATCCGCGAAGAAACGCAGCGGCAGAGCGAAGGCCTCGAACTGATCGCGAGCGAAAACTTCGTATCGCCCGCCGTTATGGAAGCCGTGGGCTCGACGCTCACCAACAAGTACGCCGAAGGGTTGCCGGGCAAGCGCTACTACGGCGGCTGCGAAGTGGTGGACAAGGTGGAGCAGCTCGCCATCGATCGTGCCAAGCAGCTGTTCGGTGCCGATCACGCCAATGTGCAGCCGCATAGCGGCGCGTCGGCCAACGCTGCGGTGTTCCTTGCCTTCCTGAAGCCCGGCGAAACGTTCCTCGGCATGGACCTGTCGCAGGGCGGTCACCTCACGCACGGCTCGCCGGTGAATTTCTCCGGCCTGCTGTACAACGCCGTGTCGTACGGCGTTACTGGCGATGGCCTCATCGATTACGACCACATGCGCGCGCAGGCCCGCGAGCACAAGCCCAAGATCATCATCGCGGGCTACAGTGCGTATTCGCGCGTCATCGACTGGCAGGCGTTTGCCGACATCGCCAAGGAAGTGGGCGCGCTGTTCTGGGTGGACATGGCGCACTTTGCCGGGCTGGCGGCCACGGGCCTGTATCCGTCGCCAGTGCCCTTTGCCGACGTGGTCACGAGCACCACGCACAAGACGCTGCGCGGTCCGCGTGGTGGCATCATTCTGTGCAAGGCTGAACACGCCAAGGCGATCGACAAGGCGATGTTCCCGGGCATGCAGGGTGGCCCGCTGGAGCATGTCATTGCGGGCAAGGCCGTGGCGTTTCACGAAGCGCTGCAGCCGTCGTTCACGGCCTACTGCCGTCAGGTGGTGCAGAACGCGCAAGTGCTGGCGCAGGCGCTCGTCGACCGCGGCTATCACATCGTGAGCGGCGGTACCGACAATCACCTCATGCTGGTGGACCTGCGCAACAAGGGGCTCACCGGCAAGGTCGCCGAAAAGGTGCTCGACCAAGCTGGCATTACGGTGAACAAGAATACCGTGCCCAACGAAACGCAGTCGCCGTTCGTGACGAGCGGCATTCGCATTGGTACGCCGGCGGTGACGACGCGCGGTATGGACGCCGATGCGATGCACCAGATTGCGGCGCTCATCGATCGTGTGCTCAGCGCGCCGGAGGATGTCGCGTCGATCGACGCTGTCAAGGCCGACGTCAAGGCGCTCGCCGATCGCTTCCCGCTGTACACGGCGGTCTCGCGCGTCTGATATTCGGCGGCCGGTAACTCACACGCACAGCGACGGTTCCGTACAGGGCCGATCACAAAGCTGTGCGCGCGTGCTGATGCGGGACCAGTGCGGGCGGCCATGGGAGTTGTGGTCGCCCGCATCTGTTTGCAGTATTCTGCACGTTCAATTGTGGCCGTTCTACTTCAGGAGCAGGAAAGCGTGACCGAGCTGGCGTTCCGTGATGGCATCATGGATCAGATCCGACTGCGTGAGCAGCGGTTCGACGAGCGTGCCTATCTGTTTGTGTTATCGGCGCTCGAACACAGCCAGACCACGCTAACCGAACGTCGGCACATCACGGGGCCCGAGCTCGCCCACTCGTGCCGTGATCTCGCGCTGCAGCGCTTCGGCGTCATGGCCAAGGTGGTGCTCGATCACTGGGGGATGCGCTCCACGATGGACATCGGCGACATCGTGTTCACGCTCGTCGACCTCGGTCTGCTCATCAGCCAGCCGCAGGATTCGCGCAACGATTTTCTCGGGGTGTTCGACTTCGCCGACGCGTTCGAGCGCGAGTATCCGTGGAGCACGGCGCACGTCTGACGGCCCGCGTCCTTCGGGGCGGGTAACGTGGCATGAGCGCGCCCAGAGTCACGACTGCCGCTGAAGCGGCCGCGCGCGATCGCCGTGCCATTCACGGCGGTACCCCGTCGTTCGATCTCATGGTGCAGGCTGGCAGCAACGCGGCCGCTTTCGTGCTTCGCGAATTCCCTGCGGCGTTGTCGCATGGCGTGGCCTGTTTTGCCGGCAGCGGCAACAATGGCGGCGATGCGTACATCGTCGCCGCACAGCTGGCCCGCGCCGGCGTCGTGGTGCGCCTGCACGCTTCGCTGCCGCCCAAAACCCCGGATGCCCAGCGCGCCGCGCATCTTGCCGCGCCGTATCTCGTGCACGGCACGCCCACCGGCGATGAACGCGTCGTCATTGATGGGGTGCTGGGCACAGGCCACCAGGGTGAACTTCGCGGCGGCTCATCGGCCGATTGCGCGCGCATGGCGATGGCCCGTGATCGCGGTGCCCAGCTCGTAGCGCTCGACGTACCAAGCGGCCTCGATGCCACCTCGGGCGCCATTGCGCACGGCAGTGTGGCCGCCAGCGTCACGCTCTGTCTTGGCACGATCAAGCGCGGGGTGCTCATGCAGCGTGCGCATGCGGGGCGCATCGTGCTGCTCGATATTGGCCTGCGCCAATGGGCCGATCTGCCGGGTGAGCACGACGATGCCGCGTGGCGATGGGCCGACGCACATACGGTGCGCGACATGATTCCGGCGATTGCGTGGAACGCGCACAAGGGGACACGCGGACGCGTGGGCCTCGCCGGTGGCGCCGAGGGGATGGCAGGCGCCATCGTGCTCGCCGCGCGCGCGGCGGCGCGGTCGGGAGCGGGGCTCATTCACGCCATTGTGCACCCGCTCAGCGTGCCAGCGGTGCAGTCGCTCGTGCCGCAGGCGCTGACGCATGCATGGTCGGCGACGGGACTGCGATACGATGCGTTGGCGGTCGGCCCCGGACTCGGTCGCGACAAGGAGGCGTCGCTCGTTATGCACGACTGGCTCGATGCGCATCGCGGCACACCGCTCGTCCTCGATGCCGATGCCTTGTGGCTCGCGGCCGATGCGGCCAACGACCTTGGCACCAACACCGCGTCGCTGCTCAAGCACATCACGCGTGACACGGCGCACGTGGTCTGCACGCCGCACCCTGGTGAGTTCGCGCGGTTGCTTGGGGAGCCGCTCCCCGACGAGGGGGAAGCGCGCGCCGCGTTGCTGTCGCACTTCGCCACGCGCGCCAACTGTACGGTGCTGCTCAAGGGTACCCCAACACTGGTGGCGACGCCCGACGCGGAGCCACTGTGGGTCGTGCCGCACGGCACTGCAATGCTCGCCACCGGCGGGAGCGGTGACTGCCTGTCGGGAATCATCGCCACGTTGCTGGCGCAGGGGTGCCGTGCACGCGATGCCGCCGTGGCGGGCGCCACCGTGCATGGACGCGCCGCCGAACGCGCGACCTCGTTGGGAACCGTGCGCGGCCTGGTGCTCGACGACATGCTGCAGGCGCTTCGCGACGTGTGGCGGGAACTCGACTCGGCACGCCGCTTTCCCCCGGGCGTCTTGGCCGAGCTCCCCGCGCCGTAGCGGTTCGCGCGGTGGGCGCATGCGACACGCTACATTCCGCCATGCGTCTTTTGCTCGCCGCCGCGCTGTGTGTTGCTGCCTGTGCGCCTTTGCCTCCCGGTTCCACGGGAGCGGGTGCAAGTGGCGGCGGCAGCTATTCGCGTCAGGAAGAACGGCAGCGCATTGGCAGCTTCGCGTCGGTGCAGGCGGTGGCGGTGTCGCGGCGCTACGTGTTCGCGGCGGCCAATAGCGGCATTGCCATTTACGACCGCTTTCAGGAGCGGTGGTTGCCGCCGCTTACGCGCGACCTGGGGCTCGCCGAGCAGCAGATCACCGTCATTGCCGGCGATCCCGTAGAAGACGCGCTGTGGATTGGCGTGCCCGGCGGCGTCATCATGTATCGCCCCCTCACCGAACAGGTGCAGCGCAGCATCGTGACGGGTGTGCCGGAGGTCATCGCCTTCGACCGCTCGGGCACGGGCGACGCGTTCGTGCGCAGCGGCGGACAATGGACGCGTGTGTCGCGCGTCGGGATGTCGACGCTTATGAATGGGGCACCCATTGCCGCGCAGACGTTCGTGCCGCGCAGCATGAACGATCTGTACGCGCAGTTCCCCACGCTACGGTCGCAGCCGCAGCTCTTGCTGCGCACGCAGACCCCCAATCGTCCCTTGCGTCCGTTCGCGCTGCTGTCGGGCGCGGCGTCTCCCGACCGTGCGAGCGAAGTGTGGCTGGGGACCGACGGGGAAGGGCTGTTCCGACTCGACCCCAACTTTCTGCAGGGAACGCCGCTCCCCTACGGGCTCATGGAGCCGGGTATCGGCGCGCTCGCACCGGCAGCCAATGGCGTCTGGGCCGCCGGCCTGGGACAATCGGAACGTCGCGGCGGGCTCACGTTCGCCACCAGTGATCTGCAACAATGGCGCTGGATCGAAGGCACCATTGCCGTGCCGCTCGTGGGCGTGCGCACCTTTGCGCTGGCCACGCGTGCGAATCGCGCGTGGATGGGCACCGACCGTGGGCTCACGCGGGTGCGTCTCGATGGCGGCAACGACATCACGTCGTGGACGGTGCTCGACGGCCTGCCCGACGACCGCGTGCTCGCGGTGGCGCCGCGTGGAGAAGGGGTGTGGGCAGGTACACTGCGCGGGCTCGTGTACGTGAACGACACGAGCGACACCAAGGCGCCGCGGACGCGAGGGCTGGGCGCGCGCCTGCTCGACAACATGGCAGTGTACGCGCTGCAATTCACGGGCGACACGCTCTGGGCGGGGACCGATGCCGGCCTGATCGCGTTGCCATCGCCCAACACCGCCGTCGGCGGCACGCTCATGCGCCCCGCCGGTGCCGACCCCGCACTGCGCCGGGCCATTCGCAGCCTCGCGTGGAGCGATACCGTGTTGCTCGCGGCTACCGACGATGCGGTGCTCGCACTGGCCCCGCGCGGTGGCGTGGAGCCGCACCGCGTGCAAGCGCTCGACGTGCTCCAAGTGGGGCGCGTCACGCGCGTGGCAATCGATGAACGGACCATGTGGCTCGCCGGCACCGAGGGGGTGGCCATGGAATCGCGCTCCAGCGGCGCAGTGCGCGTGCTGCGCGTAGGCATCGATCTTCCGGGGCCTGTGCTCGATGTGCTGGCGCAACGCGACTGGCTGTTTCTGGCGACGCCGCAGGGACTGGTGCGCTATCGCCGCACGGCCGACGGCATGGTACCGTAACCGCATGTTCAACTCGCACGGCAACGACCCCGCCGACGCGCTGTTCCGCACGCACCAGACCATGGGGCAGGGGGTAGAATTCGACACCATTCGCATGCTCATGGAACGCTGGGGCCCGTTGGCCGTCGACATTGGCGACGACGCCGCCGTCCTGCCCCACCTCGTATCGGGGCATCGGGTGGTGAGTACCGACGCCTGTGTCGAAGACGTGCATTTCAAGCGTGCGTGGATCACGCCGTTCGAGGTGGGCGCGCGCGCCGCTGCCGCCGCGCTCAGCGATCTGGCGGCCATGGGAGCGCGCGCCGAGTGTCTTTTGGTGGCGTTTGTGGTGCCGCCGTCGTGGGAGGCCGATCTGCCGGCGGTCGCCGACGGCATTGGGGATCAGGTGCGCCAGGCCGGCGCGCGCATCGTAGGCGGCAATCTCAGTCGCGGGCACGCCTTCGCCATTTCGCTCACGGTCATTGGCTGTGCGGAGCGGCCGGTGTCACGAGCCGGGGCACAGGTGGGCGATCTGGTGGTGGTGACCGGGACACTGGGCGGGCCCGGCGCCGCGCTCGACGCCTGGTTGGCGGGCACGTCGCCCTCCGCGTGGGCACGGTCGCGGTTTGCAGCCCCGTCGCCGCGGCTGGCCGAAGGACAGGCGCTGGCCACCGCCGGCGCCACGGCCATGCTCGACATCTCCGACGGGCTCGCCGCCGATGCCCGCCACCTGGGGGCGGCGAGCGGCGTGTCGTTGCAGCTCAATGCGACGCAGCTACCCGTGGGGCCGGGCGTGACGCCCGCCAGCGCCCTCCAGAGCGGCGAAGAGTACGAATTGCTTGCCACGATACCCCCGGCCGCTTTTGTGGCCTTGGCGGGGCACTGGGAGGCCCTTGGCGGAGTGCCGCTCACGGTCGTGGGCACCGTGGTGGCACTGGACAACGGGGCAACGAGCGAGGCCGTCGCGCCAGGGCACGATCACTTCGCCCGCCGCTGAGTCACGGCTGTTCCACGAATCGCGGCCACGCGTTGATTCCGTCGCCCGAACTGGCGACTTTCCGACCATGTTCCGGACCGCCATCACCTTCGTCGCGCTGCTCGTCGGGACATTCGTCTTCGGGGGGCTCGTGCTGCTCGCGCAGCTCTTCGGCGTGAAGCAGGGCCCCGGCAGCATCTACGAAAAATGCCCGCGCTGGTGGGCCTGGTGGCTGCTGCGCGCCGCCGGGGTGAAGGTGGTGCTGCATGGCGATCAGCAGCTGGTGGCCGGCGCCCCGCGCCTGTACGTGGCCAACCACGTGAGCTGGTTCGATATCCCGGCCATGATCGAGGTGCTGCCGCACTACGGCTTCGTGGCCAAGCGCGAGCTCGAAAAGGTCCCCATCTTCGGACCCGCCGCGCGCGGCGTGGGCGTCATCTACATCGACCGCGAAAACCGCAAAGCGGCCTTCGGCGCTTACGAAGACGCCGCCCAAAAAATCCAGCAGGGGAACGCCGTGTTGGTGTACCCCGAGGGCACGCGCGGCGGCAGTTACACGCTCCGCCCGTTCAAAAAGGGGCCGTTCGTCCTCGCGCTCGCCTCGGGGGCGCCCATCGTGCCGGTGGTCATTTACGGCACCATCGAGGTGAACCCGCGCGACGAATTCCGCGCCTCACCCGGCACGGTGCACGTGCACTTGCTCGATCCCATTCCCACCGCCGGCCTCACCTACGCCGACCGGGAAACGCTCGCCGATCAGGTCCGCGAGCGCATGGCCGACTGCCTCCGCACCGTCTACGGAGTGGAGCCGGCCATGGAGCTCCGCGAAGGGCGCCGCACCGGGACGGTCAGCTCGGAGACGACCGCCGCCTGATTCGCCCGCGTTGCGCACTCCAGTTATCCTGCAATCTGCCATCTGTAGTTTCTGCCGTCTGCCGTCTTGCTGTTCGACGCGTGCCCCACTCCCGACTCCCCACAAATCCCATGGCCCCTATCGTCTCCGTCTCCGCCCGCGAAATCCTCGACTCGCGCGGCAATCCCACCGTCGAAGTCGACGTGATTCTCGAAACCGGCGCGGCGGCCCGTGCGGCCGTGCCGAGCGGTGCCAGCACCGGCGAGCGGGAAGCGGTCGAACTGCGCGACGGTGACCCGGCGCGATATGGTGGCAAGGGCGTGCTCAACGCCGTCAACAACGTCAACACCGAAATCGCCGAAGCGCTCGAAGGGATGGACGCGACCGACCAGATCGCGATCGACCGCGCGCTCCTCGATCTCGACGGCACCGAGAACAAGGGCCGTCTGGGCGCCAACGCGACGCTCGGCGTGTCCATGGCCGTCGCCCGTGCCGCGGCGCTCGAAGTCGGCCTGCCGTTGTACCGCTACCTCGGCGGCCCCATGGCGCGCACGTTGCCCGTCCCCATGATGAACATCATCAACGGCGGCGCGCACGCGACCAACACGGTGGACTTTCAGGAGTTCATGATCATCCCCGTCGGCGCCGATTCGTTCGCTGAAGGGCTGCGCATGGGCACGCAGGTGTTCCACCAGCTCAAGAAGGTGCTCGTGGGCCGCAAGCTCTCCACCGGTGTGGGTGACGAAGGCGGTTTCGCCCCCAACCTCGGCAGCGACGAAGACGCGCTCAAGATCATCATCGAAGCCATCGAAGAAGCCGGCTTCAAGCCGGGGCAGGACATCGCCCTCGCGCTCGACGTGGCGGCCAGCGAGCTGTTCCGCGATGGCCAGTATCACTTCAAGAAGAGCGGCGCCGCGTCGCGTTCGCCGAAAGACATGGCGGAGCTGTACGCTGGCTGGCTCGAGCAGTATCCCATTGTCTCCATCGAAGACGGCATGGCCGAAAACGACTGGAAGGGATGGAAGCATCTCACGGAGCTCGTTGGCGACCGCTGCCAGCTCGTGGGCGACGACCTGTTCTGCACGAACAGCGAGATCCTCGCCAAGGGGATCGAAGAAGACGTGGCCAACGCCATTCTGATCAAGGTGAACCAGATCGGTACGCTCACCGAAACGCTCGAAGCGATCGAGCTCGCCAAGAGCGCCGGCTACAACAGCATCATTTCGCACCGCAGCGGCGAAACCGAAGACACGTTCATCGCCGACCTCGCGGTGGCGACGCAGGCCGGTCAGATCAAGACCGGCGCGCCGTCGCGCAGCGATCGGGTGGCGAAGTACAACCAGCTGCTGCGCATCGAAGAGCAGCTGGAAGGGTACGCCGAATATCCCGGCGGCTCGATCTTCGGCATCTGAGCAGATAACACGTGGCCAGAAGCAGCAAGCCCGGTCGGGTGTTGATCCGGCGTCTCGCATGGGGCGCCGGTACGCTGTTCGTGCTGTGGGGCGCGGCCGAGGGGGGCGAATACGGCACCAGCGATCTGCTCACGCAGCGCGAGGAGAAGGCCCAGCTGGAGAGTGACCTCGCGTTGCTGCGCGATACCGTGGCCACGCTGGATGCGACGCTCAAGCGGGTGAGCACCGACGACTTCACGCTCGAGCGGATCGCGCGTGAAGAGCACGGGCTGGTGAAGGGCGAGAAGGAGCTGCTGTACTGGATCGACGATCCGGAGGCGAAGGCGCGTGCGGATAGTGTGCGGGCGGCGGCCGACTCCGGACAATCCTCATCCTGACGCCGTTGTAGTCGATCACGGCCAGATTCGATTCCGACCCCGCGCTCCGTCACGAGTGCGGGGTCGACGTCTTGTGTGAATGCGTGATATAGTCCTATATATCACTATGTTCTTTTCCGTCCGGGCCGGCAGCGATCTCCCCATTTACCGCCAGATCATGCGGCAGGTGATCGATGCTATCGCCACGGGTCGGCTGAGGGGGGGCGATCGCATTCCCTCGCACCGCGAGCTGAGTGAGCAGCTGGTAGTGGCGCCGCTCACGGTGAAGAAGGCGTACGACGAGCTGGAAGCGCAGGGGTACATCGCGTCGCAGCGCGGACGCGGCACGTTCGTGAATGTCCAACGTCCGGCGGCAGCGCGAAAGGCGCAGCATTCAGCGCTTCTCGATGCCGCGAAAGTTCTGGTGGCTCAGGGAATCGCCGCTGGTCTCGACCTTGAGGCGATTGTGCAATTGGTGCACGACGCCGCGGGGCTGGTGCCGGGCCTGCCGCCCGAAAGCGGCGCGGCACCAGCAGTACGATCGACAGTGGATACACGCAAATGATCACCACGCACTCACATGCCGGTAGGGAGTCTCGCATGCTCGTGGAACTAGACGATGTGGCGTTCGCGTATTCGCGGCGCACACCGGTGCTCACCAATATCTCTTTGACTATTCGACCGGAGGAGGTGGTCGCGCTCCTCGGTAGGAACGGCGCCGGGAAGAGTACGCTCATTCATCTCATCATGGGTCTGCTCCGCCCCGGGCGCGGAACCGCGCGCACCTTCGGCCTCGATCCTGTTGAGCACCCTGTCGCGGTCAAGCAACGCATCGGCTTCGTGAGCGAGCAGCAGGGGTTTCCTCCTACCATGACCGGCCGGGCGATCGTCGACCTGCACCGGGCACTCTATCCAACGTGGGATCGCGCGCTAGAGCTCGAGTTGATCGAGCGCTTCGAGTTGCAGCCAGTGCTCGGCTCCGTTCTCAAGGTGAGCAAAGGGCAGCGGCAGCAGCTCGCGCTGCTGTGCGCCGTGTGTCATCGGCCGCCGCTGCTGGTGCTCGACGAGCCGGCATCGGGACTCGATCCCGCCATGCGACGCGAGTTCCTCGACACCGCTATTCGTCTGCTCAACCGCGAGGGGACCGCCATTCTGTTTTCGTCGCACCACTTGGGTGATGTGGAGCGCATGGGTGGTCGTGCCGTGCTGCTGCACGAAGGCCGCGCGGCGCTCGACGCGCCACTCGACACGCTGCGGGAGTCGCACGTTCTCGCGGTGGCGCCGCGCGCTCAGGTGACCGACACCGACTGGCAGCGTGTGCCCGGTGTGCGTCGCCTTCGGTCGGTGCGCGATGCGTGGCACGCCGTGATCGCCGTCGACAGCGGCGCCACGGCAGAGAGCATTGGCGACCAGACCTCGATGGTGCGTACGGCATTGCGGTGCAGTGACGCGGAGTGTGCGGTGCTGTCCCTCGAGGAACTTTTTGTGGAATACACCGGCAAAGATGTCGAGCGTTCGGCGTCGGAGCGTGGTGGCACCGGCAATGGCGGACGGGCCGCATGACCGGCGTGCACGCCTCCTGGTTCATATGCAAGACGGCGCTGCGAGACCGCATGCTGCTGTACGTCCTCCCCGCGGCGGCGCTGCTGCCACTCCTTGGAAATACACCGGCGGCATGGTGTGTATTCGGCATTGTCGCGTATACCGTCGCGATGCGATCGACGAGTCCGTCATTGTTCGAGCGCGTGCTCCCGGTGGGCACGTGGGCACTTCTTGCGGGAAAGATCGGCGCGCGTGCGCTGTTGGTGCTGCTGCCGGTGGCCGCATGGGTTACCGTCACGCGGTGGCGTATCCCCTCGGAGTTCACAGCGGCATCGGCAATCGTGATGCTGACTCTCGGCATTACCATTGTGGCACTCCCGTTCGCCGTCGACGGATTCTCGCTCGATCGTTCACTGCGGCGTCCGAAGGCGGAGCGGGTGAGCGGAGCACCGATCCACGTATCGCGTCGGACAATGTTCCTGTTTATGCCGCTGACTCTCGGGCTCACGCTTGCCAAAGTGGCACTGTCGGTGCAGGAGTTTGCCTGGGTGACGACCGTGCTCGCTGCGATGTCGTGTGTCGCGGCGTGGCTGGTCTGGCCGGCCAGTGTCACGGCGCCAAAGGCGCTCGCTGTAGAGCGGGAGGCCATCGCGCGCGCCATGCCCTTCGCGCAACCCGACGACAAGCCGCCTTTCGTCAGTGCCGAACGCGTTAATTCCGTGCTGCCTGTGACATCGACGCTCGCTGTTCCACTCAAGCGCGCACAACGGGGCGCTGATCGCCTGTCTGTCCGTGCTTTGCTGGCGCTCTTGTACCCGTCGACATCGACGCGGAGAATGACGGTATTCATCGCAGCGGTCGTCATGATGCAAGGCGTGATGAGAGGCGACTTCTCCACGTGGATCTTTTTCGCGGCGATATCGCCGACCACCCTCATGAGCGGAACGGCGATGCTGGCGACTTTGCCGTTCTCGCCGCGCCGGCGTCTGTGGGCGATCACCATCGCGGGGCCGCTGATGCTGGTTCTATCGTATGGTCTCGGGTTCGCTCTGCCAGCTCCCTATGGCGAGTCGCTGAGCGAAAACAGCCCGCGCGTCAAGGAACCCGGCAGATGGTACCACAACGCCACCGAAGTGCGTCTCACCTTCTGGACGTGGAGCCGCGACGGCACCGTTCCCACGATTACTGCGCCGTGGGGCGAGGTGGTCGAGCCATTCACCGTACATGTGCTCGGGCAGACGTTCTACAATGCGTTCACCGTGAAGCGCGCCAGCAGCGCACGCTTCGTCGACTGGCAGCTGGAGCGGCTCACCACTGTCGCGTATGGGACATCGGTCACAGCAGACGACTTGAAAAACGAAAACACGCCGCCACTCGTGACCCGGCGATGGCCAGTGCTACTGGTGTGCTCAGGTCTGCTGATCGCGTTAGCATTGTTCACGAGTTGTGGTGCATGGATGGGGCGAGGGGCCAAGGGGCTCAGCTTCAGGACGCTTTGGATTTGGCTGGTGTATCTGCCGTTGTTCCTCAGCGTG
The DNA here is from genome assembly GCA_023910675.1 of Gemmatimonas sp. Lineage (GTDB taxonomy): Bacteria > Gemmatimonadota > Gemmatimonadetes > Gemmatimonadales > Gemmatimonadaceae > Gemmatimonas. Next base: position 22,306 of record JAAVWC010000012.1, on the reverse strand, counting down.
GCCTTGAGCATTGGGACCGATGTGGGGGGCAATCCACTTGGCAGCTTCGTGCTCAAGGGCATCCTGGCTTACCTCGAGGTGTTGCCGCCGCAGCCGGTTCAGTACGTGGGCGGCGTGCTATTCCTTGCACTGGCGCCAGTCGCGCTCACGGCGATGCTGCTCGATCGCGTGTCGCGCTATCCGCAACCCGAGTTCGCGCCGTTGGTGCGGTGACGCGCACATTCGTTGGCGGCGCGCGTCGTGCCGTCTCTCGGGGTTGACTCTCAGACTCTACCCGCTATAATCCCAAGACTGCCGCGGGGTGGAGCAGCCTGGTAGCTCGTCGGGCTCATAACCCGAAGGTCGCGGGTTCAAATCCCGCCCCCGCCATAGCATTTGGCCAGTCCGCAAGGGCTGGCCATTTGCGTCCGGGAATCCCGTCACTGCTCGACGGGCGAAGTTTTGGGGCTGGGTAGCTCAGCCGGTTAGAGCGCACGACTCATAATCGTGAGGTCGGGAGTTCGAGTCTCCCCCCAGCTATCGTTACACCCTAGATTTTGACCGTGAAAGCCGTTGACTCACAATGAGTTCGCGGCTTTCATCGTTACGGCCCCGCTCCATGTCCAAGCTCCTGCGCGCAATGTAAATGTGGCTCCGTATGCGCTTGGGTCAGCGCTGTCTCTTCACGACGTTAGCAACGCCGGGACGTCAGAGTTCTCTGTCGAGCGCGGGGAGCGGAACCGGCTCTGTATGGCGGCTTGAGCGTGGGTGCAGCGGCGAGCGTTCAGGCGCCGCACCCTCTGCTCGATACTTGATGAATGGATCGTGTATTGGTACTCTTTGTGGTACCTTTTGGAGGAGTCTATGCTCATTATCGACGCACCCGGCGCGGCTGTGGTCACGACGTCCGAAGTCAAGAAGGACCTGCCAGGGACGTTCAAGTTGGCAAAAGAGCGGCGCATTTATGTCACCGCCGACGGCCAACCCATCGGCGGAATCGTCGGTATGGCGACCATGCAGCTGCTTGAAGAGTTTCTGCCGGACCTCGAGCTCTTCGCCTTGGCATCGTCGCGTCTGGCCGCCATCCGGGCCGGTGAGGATGCGCTCCTCGACGAAGACGACTTTCGCGCGCGGGCCGAGGCCCGCTTCGCCGCGAACGAGAGCGGCCGCTGACGTCGATGGGTCCACGTGGTGGTGAGCGACCCAGTGGCGCGGGCCAACCGAAAGGTGGGAGCCGCGCCACCCGGCCTGGCACCGCGAAGCCGCCGAGCCCTGCGCCCAGCGGCGGGAGGGCGCCGAAGGCCGCTACCACGCCGACGCCGTGGAGGCTCCGCTTCAGCGCGCGGATCATTGACGAGGATCTCGACGACATCGGCCGCGCGGCATTCGACGTGGCGATGGCAGCCATCGACAAGAAGCTCAAAGTTGACCCGCACCAGTATGGCGACGGCCTGGGGACGCCGTTGGCTGGGTTGATGAAGCTGAAGGCGTCGCACGTGCGCATCGCATACCACATCGAAGACGACACGCACGAGGTGTGGGTGCTCATGTTGGGCGACCGGCAGGACATCTGGAAGCGGCGTGAAGGCGACATTCTCGAGCGGCTGGCGAGGGTGGAGACGCGCATTGTCGATGAGGCGACGCGTCGAAGCGCCGCAGTCGAGAAGAAGGCGCCGCGTCCGCGCCACGGGGGCGGCGGAAAGGGGGCGAGGTAGGCGGATGCGATGCAGCCTCGGGTGCTTCCCCCTTGTCAGTACATGGTTCCACATTACGGGACCGGTGTGTCCGCCGGCTTCTCCCCAATCTGCATCCCCGCTGTGATGACCAATGTCCCGACCGCCGTGGCGTCTGCCGCCACCGCGCGTGCCTCGGCGCCGCCCACCCCGAATCTCTCGGCGTTCATCTGGTCGGTCGCCGATCTGTTGCGTGGTGACTATCGCCAGAGTGAATACGGGAAGGTCATCCTGCCGTTCACGGTGCTCCGGCGTTTGGACTGCGTGCTGGAGCCCACGAAGGCGGCGGTGCTGACGGAGTTGGATAAGCGCACCAGGGCGGGGCTCAATCCGGAGCCGTTTCTCCTCAAGGCGGCCGACCAGTCGTTCTACAACACCTCGAAGCTCGACTTGCGCACGCTGCTGGGCGATCAGGACCACATCGCGGAGAACCTGCGCAGCTACCTGCAGGCCTTCTCGCCGGCGGTGCGCGACATCTTCGAGCGCTTCGACTTCCATACGCAGATCGATCGGCTCGACAAGGCGGGTCTGCTGTACCTGGTGACAGAGAAATTTGCGACCATCGACCTCCACCCGAAGGTGGTGTCGAATGCGCAAATGGGCACGGTGTTCGAGGAGCTCATTCGGCGCTTCGCGGAATTGAGCAACGAAACGGCCGGTGAACACTTCACGCCGCGTGAAGTGATTCGCCTCATGGTGAACGTGCTGTTCATCGAAGACGACGAAGCCCTCACCAAGCCCGGCGTGGTGCGCTCCATCTACGACCCTACCGCCGGCACCGGCGGCATGCTGAGCGTTGCGGGCGAGCATCTAGCCGAGATCAATCCCGAAGCGCGGCTGGTGATGTTCGGGCAGGAGCTCAACGACGAGTCGTACGCCATCTGCAAGGCGGACATGCTCATCAAAGGGCAGGACGTGTCCAACATCTTCGCGGGCAATACGCTCTCGAATGACGGGCTACCGGCCACGAAGTTCGACTACATGCTCTCCAACCCGCCGTTCGGCGTGGAATGGAAGAAGATCGAAAAGGAAGTTCGCCGCGAACACGAGCAGAAGGGCTTCGATGGTCGCTTCGGCCCAGGGCTCCCGCGCGTATCTGACGGCTCGCTGCTGTTCCTCATGCACCTGCTCAGCAAGATGCGTCCCGCCAAGGACGGCGGCAGCCGCTTCGGCATCGTGTTGAACGGCAGCCCATTGTTTACCGGTGGCGCCGGTAGCGGAGAGAGCGAGATTCGCCGCTACGTGCTGGAGAACGATCTGCTTGAGGCGATCATCGCGTTGCCCACAGGACCTGTTCTACAACACGGGCATCGCGACGTACGTGTGGATCGTGAGCAACCGCAAGCCGGCGCGACGCAAGGGCAAGGTGCAGCTCATCGATGCCAGCGCCATGTGGCAGAAGATGCGCAAGAGTCTCGGCAGCAAGCGCAAGGAAATGGGCGCCGCGCACATCGAGGAAATCACGCAACTGTTCGGCGCGTTCGAGGAAACCACGAAGGGCGGCAAGCCCATCTCCAAGATCTTCCGTAATGAGGCCTTCGGCTATCGCACCATTACCGTGGAACGCCCCGAGCGCGACGAGCAGGGGAACGTGGTGCTGGCCACCAAGGGTAAGGCGAAGGGGAAGCCCACGCCCGATTCGGCGCTGCGCGACACGGAGAACGTGCCGCTGAGTGAGACGGTAGAGGCGTACTTCGAGCGCGAGGTGAAGCCGCACGCGCCCGATGCGTGGATCGATCACGAGAAGACGAAGGTGGGGTATGAGATCCCATTCAACCGGCACTTCTACGTATTCATGCCGCCCCGGCCGCTCGCGGAGATCGACGCGGAGCTCAAGGTGGTGACCGACCGGATTGTGAAGATGATCGGGGAGCTGAGCCAATGAGCGGAGACCTCGTGCCGCCTGCGCCGGGCGAGTTCCTCCTGTACCAGAGCGAGGACGGTCGCTCGCGGCTGGAGATCCGTTTCGATGGGGAGACGCTGTGGCTCACCCAGGCGCAGATGGCAGAGCTATTCCAGACCACGCCGCAGAACATCACGCTGCACTTGAAGGCTGTGTTCGCCGAGGGGGAGCTCGACCCAGCAGCAACTTGTAAGGATTGCTTACAAGTTCGTCCTGAAGGGGCGCGCACTGTGACCCGGACTCTGCAGCATTACGCGCTCCCCGCCATTATCGCGGTGGGCATGCGGGTCCGCAGCGCCCGGGGCACGCAGTTCCGGCAGTGGGCCATCGCGCGGCTCGACGAGTACCTGCGCAAGGGCTTCGTCATGGACGACGAGCGCCTGCGTAACCCGCCGGGCGCCGGCGTGCCCGACTACTTCGATGAACTGCTCGAACGCATCCGGGACATCCGGGCGAGCGAGCGGCGCATGTATCTGCGCGTGCGCGACATTCTGGCGCTGGCGGCCGACTACGCGCCCAGTGGGGACGACACGGCACGGGTGTTCCAGACGGCGCAGAACAAGCTGCACTTCGCTGTGACCGGTCTCACGGCCCCCGAGATTATTGCGCGACGGGTGGACGCCCACGCCCCTCAAATGGGGCTCACCGCGTTCGAGGGCACACAGGTGCGCCGCCGTGATGTGACCGTGGCCAAGAACTACCTGCTGGAGCCGGAGATCACCGAGCTCAATCGCATCGTGACCATGTTCCTCGATTTCGCTGAGGATCAGGCCGCGCGTCGGAAGCAGATCTTCCTGCGCGATTGGGAGCAGAGGCTCGATGATTTCCTGCGCTTCAACGAGCGCGCGGTGCTGACGGACGGTGGGACCGTATCGCGTGTGGAGGCCGACCAGCGCGCGGCCGCCGCGTACGATGTGTTCGACGCCCGTCGCCGGGCCGAATTGGAGGCCGCCGTGGAGCGGGACACGATGGCGGAACTGGAGCGCGCGGCGAAGGCGCTGCCGAAGCGCACGCGGAAGCAGGATGCTCGTGGGGGAGAGTCGTGAGCTTTTCCAGGTATCCCGAGTACAAGGACAGCGAGGTCGAGTGGCTCGGACAAGTGCCGGCACATTGGACTGTTGTTGCTTTCCGGCGAGTTGTGACCATTGCAGAGGGACAGGTAGACCCGCGCCATTCTGAGCTAGCCGCACTCCCACTCATCGCACCGAATCACATTGAAGGCGGAACTGGCCGACTCTTGAGACTTGAGTCTGCTGGGGATCAGGGTGCTGAGAGCGGGAAGTACGAGGTGCGGAAAGGAGACGTCGTCTACTCCAAGATCCGGCCGAGGTTGCGGAAGGTTTGTATCGCTCCGACGGATGCGCTATGCAGCGCAGATATGTATCCCCTTCGTCCGCAGGACGGATTGCACGGGGGATTTCTGTATTGGTGGCTCCTTTCCGAGCCGTTCTCTGCGTTTGCCGAGCTCGAATCAGATCGAGTCGCTATGCCGAAGATTAACCGCGACAGCCTTACTCAGAGAACAGTAAGTTAGCGGACACCTGGGAACGTTTTGACGAGGGTGCGCGTATCTACGGTATGACACGACGCGACGGTCGCACCTTGGATCACACGACGCTCGAAGAGATGCGGCGGCTCGCGGTCGAACGCATGCGGGCCGGCGAACGGCCGGCGGCGGTGGCCGCGTCGTTTGGATTACAGCGGTCGTGGGCCTACAAGATTCAGGCGGCCGTGCGCGGGCGCGGGCGTGGCCTTAAAGTATTGCGCGCGCGGCCGGCGACCGGACGGCCACGCACGTTGACGCCAACGCAGGAACGGCAGGTGTTCCGATGGGTGCACGGGAAATCCCCGCTGCAGTACGGCTTCGATTTCGGACTATGGACGCGACGGGTCGTGCAGTCGCTGATCGCGGAGCGCTTTGGCGTGTCGCTCTCGCTCGCCTCCATCGGGACGCTGCTCGCGCGACTCGACCTGACGGTGCAAAAGCCCTTGCAGCGCGCCTACCAGCGCGATCCGGTGGCCATCGCGACCTGGCAGCGCGAGCGGTACCCGGCCCTCGTGCAACAGGCGAAGCGCGAGGGCGCCGAGATCGCGTTCTGGGACGAATCCGGCTTTCGGGCGGACACGGTGCACGGCACGACGTGGAGTGCCCGCGGCGAAACGCCGGTAGTGCGCGTCCCCGGGCAACGCCAGCGCATCAGCGCGGCATCCGCGGTCACCGTGAAAGGCGCATTTTGGTTTGTCACATACCACGGCGGCCTGACGGGCGCGCTGTTCGTCACGCTGCTGAAGCGATTGATGCGCGGGCGTCGACGTCCCTTGCATCTCGTCTTGGATGGATTGCCGGCGCACAAGACCAACGCGGTCAAGACCTATGTGGCGTCGACGAACGGGAAGCTGACCTTGCACGTGTTGCCGGGCTACGCGCCAGAGCTGAATCCGGACGAACTGGTGTGGAGTCATGCAAAGCGCACGGGGACTGCTCGTCGGCCCTTGCAAAAAGGCGAGGCGCTTGAGGCACGGGTCCACGAACAACTCGCCAGTATGCAGAAGAACAAGGCGCTCATCCGCTCGTTTTTCAGACACCCAAGTGTCTCCTATATTTCTGACTCCTGAGTAATACAGCCTGCATTCCACTTCCATCGACAAGCGAACAGAAGAGAATTGCCGAGTTCCTCGACCGCGAGACCGCCAAGATCGACGCGCTCGTCGCCGAGCAGGAGCGGCTGATCGCGCTGCTGAAGGAGAAACGGCAAGCGGTGATCTCCAATGCGGTCACCAAGGGGCTCAACCCCGACGTGCCGATGACGGGCGTGATAGGGCTTGGAATGGTGCCGGCACATTGGACGGTAACCGTTATCAAGCGGTTCTCGACTCTTCAACGCGGACATGACCTGACCGACGCGGAACGGACGGAAGGGCCGTATCCTGTTGTCACATCCAGCGGTATCAGCGGTACGCATGGGGATTTCGTCGCGCGGGCACCAGGCGTCGTTACAGGGCGGTACGGGTCAACGGGGCGTCTCTTCTTCATCGAAAATGACTACTGGCCTCACAACACCGCGCTATACGTCAACAATTTCCATTCAAACGAACCTCGATTCGTGTGGTATCATCTTCAGAGTGTGGATTTCTCTGCTCATTCCGCCAAAGCTGCTGTGCCTGGAATTGACCGCAACGATATTCATGTTCTTGCCGTCGGAGTTCCGCCAATAAGCGAGCAACGGCGGATAGCTGAGTATTTGGACAGCCAGACCTCGAGGATTGATGCGCTGCTGTCCGAGCAGCAGGACGGCATTGATCTCTTACTAGAGCGGCGCGTCGCCCTCATCACCGCCGCCGTCACCGGCCAGATCGACGTGCGCGGCCTCGCGCCCGCGGAGGCCGCATGACGCCGCGCGCCAAGACCATTCAGATCTTCCTCCCCGCCGGCGACCCCGGGGGATCCGGATCGCCGAGATCACCACGCGCATCGTGCAGGTGATCGAGGTGCCACGCAGCCTCCTTGCCGATTTTCTCGCGATGCCGGAGAGCACGCAGGTGGCCCTCTACTTTTTGGTGGGCGAGACGGAGGACGGCAGCGAGGACACGGTGTACGTGGGGCAGACCGGTGATGTCCGTGCCCGGCTCGCCGCGCACAACAAGGAGAAAGACTTTTGGGAGCGGGCGCTCGTACTGATCTCCCTCACGAACTCTCTTACCCAGACGCACGCGCTGTTTCTGGAGTGGTACTGCCTCCAGTCAATCAGGGCGGCCGGTCGATTTCGAGACGAGAATGGCAACAAGGGAACAAGGCCCTATACGCCGGCGCCGCTGGAGGCCGATTGCCTGGAGATATTCGAGACGGGACAGGTGCTGGTCTCCACCCTCGGCTTCCCCATGTTCGACGCACTCGTGAGCGCGCCGAGCGTTGCCGCGGCGCCCGAGTTGTTCTACTCCCAGCGACGTGGCGCTGACGGACGCGGCTACTACACGCCCGACGGATTCGTTGTGCTCAAGGATTCTCGCGGTCCGCTGGACAACACCGACTCGCAGGGCGGCGCTCAGGCCGAGCGCTTACGGGCGCCGCTCATCGCCTCAGGCGTCCTGCAGGAGGATGGTCAGGACGTTGCGCTTTACCCGCGATCACCTCTTCCGCACGCCCAGTGGCGCCGCCAGTGTCCTGCTGGGTCGAAGCGCCAATGGTTGGATTGAGTGGATGACCGAAAGTCGTCAAACGCTCGACGCCCTCAAGCGCCAAAAGGTGACCGCGTGAACTGATTGAGAGCGGGCCGCCCCAATTTGTCAGAAGTCGCTTACGGCGCCCGCCCGTTCCGAAGCGCCGCAGCGACCACGTTCGGTGTGCGTGACGACGTGAGCAGCCCCTCGCAGAGGCGATCAAGAAGCACGGTCGACGCGTCTTGGTCTAGATCGGCCTTACCAGTCGATAGGGCGTCCGTCAGCCGCGTCGCCGGGGCAAACTTGGCGGTACCGTAATCGACGTTCGATGGGTGTCGTATGAACGGATGATCGCCAACCGCGAGCCGAACGGTGCGGTCGGTGTGGCCGCGTTCGGTCACGACGGCTACGACTATTACCAGCCCGGAGTCGGGATCGGGGCTGGTGAGTACGAACCAGAGGTGCGTGCCCATGCGCCGGTCGCGAATGCGCAACGCTCGCCCAGCCGCGATGATCGGGACCACAGGCGTCCCGCGGTTTACGCGAGCAGTTCGTCGAGCGCGGCCTCTGCGAGCAGGCCTTCCTCGATTCCTTCGGCCTCCTCTTCATCCATGCCGCTCGCAAGCAGCACGTCGCGCACGCTGATCGGGATGGACGAACCGTGAGGGTTGACCCACTCCGGCAGCGTATGGACGAAGTCGACGAGCTCCCATCGGCCTTTCGCACCGTGCGCTGCAAAGACGCTGTGCAGGATACCGATCTGCGCCGCCGACAGTGACGAGGTGGGGGCGCGCAGGGTGAGTAGCGCTACCTCGTAATTCTGTGGTGCGGAAATGACTTCCCGCCAATACTCCGGCGAACGCCCGGGCTGAGGCTCCGATGCAATCAGATTGTACGTCTGACTGAGCACCGGGCCATGGTCCATGGACACGTAGCGGTCGTACGTGATTGGCCGGCCGAGCGAGACCAGCGCCTCACGATCCGCCAGATACAGAAGTTTCAGGAGCTTCATGTACGACATGCGACCGCCCCGACGCTCCAGCAGGTACGCGGCGGCCTGCGTCGCTTTCTCGACATTGAAGAGAAGTCGCATATAGCTCCGAATATAGGCCGAAATACGCCGCACGCCAGAGCAGCATGACCCCTGAATCGGCCTGCCATCTCGAGTCCGCACGTCATCCGTGCTGGACGTGCAGGAGTATATGGGCCAACTTCCGCGCTATGACCATGCAATGCTTGCGCACGCTATCACCAACATGAGTCTCCACAAGGAAATCAGTTTCGAGCAGGAACTCTGCGCCCATCTCGCCGCGCACGACTGGTTGTATGCCGATGGCGATGCCACCCAGTACGACCGCGCCCGGGCGCTTTTCCCCTCCGACGTCATCGCGTGGGTGCAGGCCACCCAGCCCCAGGCGTGGGAGGCGCTGGTGAAGAACCACGGTGGCAAGGCCGCTGACACGCTGCTCGACCGGCTACGCGCGCAGATCGACAAGCGCGGCACGCTCGATGTGCTGCGCAACGGCATCGAGCTCGTGGGGCTCAAGGCGAAGCTGCTGCTCGCGCAGTTCAAGCCGGCGTTCGGCCTCAACGCCGAGATTCTCGCGCGCTACGAAGCCAACCGGCTGCGCGTGGTACGTCAGGTGCGCTACTCGCTGCACAACGAGAACGCCATCGATCTGGTGCTGTTCCTCAACGGCATCCCGGTCGCCACGGCGGAGCTCAAGACCGACTTCACGCAGCGCGTTGAAGACGCCATCGATCAGTACCGGTTCGACCGCTTGCCCAACCCCAAGGGGCAGACGCCCGAGCCGCTACTCAGCTTCCCCAACGGCGCGCTGGTGCACTTCGCGGTGAGCAACAGCGAGGCGTTCATGACCACGCGCCTCGCCGGGCCGGCCACCACCTTCCTGCCGTTCAACAAGGGCGACGGGGGCGGCAAGGGCAACCCGCTCAATCCGCACGGTCACCGTACGGCGTACCTGTGGGAAGAAGTGTGGGCGCGCGACAGCTGGCTCGAAATCCTCGGCCGCTACCTCGTCACAGTACGCGACGAGAAGAAGCAGCCCGTTGGCATGATCTTCCCGCGCTATCACCAGCTCGACGTGACGCGCAAGCTGCAGGCGGCCGTGCTCACCGACGGGGCAGGCACCAAGTACCTCGTGCAGCACAGCGCCGGTTCAGGGAAGACCAACTCCATTGCGTGGACGGCGCACTTCCTGGCAGAGTTGCACGACGCCGAGCACATGAAGCTGTTTCACACCGTGGTGGTGGTGTCCGACCGAAAGGTGATCGACGGGCAGCTACAGGACGCCATCTTCGACATGCAGCGCAAGATGGGCGTGGTGGCCGTCATCAAGGGGGAAGGGAAACCCAAGAGCGAGCAGCTCGCCGAGGCGTTGCAGGGCGACAAGAAGATTGTCGTCTGTACGATCCAGACGTTTCCGTTCGCGCTGGCCGCGGTACGCGAGCTTGCCGCGACGGAGGGCAAGCGCTTCGCGGTGTTGGCCGACGAAGCGCATTCGTCGCAGACGGGAGAGGCGGCGGCCAAGCTCAAGGAGCTGTTGAGCGCCGAGGAGCTGGCGGCACTGCAGGACGGCGGCGAGGTGAGCACGGAAGACCTGCTCGCCGCGCAGATGGCCGCCCGGGCCGACGAGAAGAACATCACCTTCGTGGCGTTCACCGCCACGCCGAAGAACAAGACGCTGGAGCTGTTCGGCACACGCCCCGATCCTTCGCGCAAGCCGGCGCCGGACAACGTGCCGCTGCCATTTCATGTGTACAGCATGCGGCAGGCTATCGAGGAGGGGTTCATCCTCGACGTGCTGCAGAACTACACGAGCTACAAGGCGGCGTTCAATCTGGCGCACGGTGGTGCCGCGTTCGACGAGAAGGAAGTCGAGCGCAGCGCGGCCATGCGCGGCATCATGGGGTGGGTGCGCCTGCACCCCTACAATGTCGCGCAGAAGGTGCAGGTGATCGTGGAGCACTTCCGCACCACGGTGTCGCCGCTGCTGGGTGGCAAGGCCAAGGCGATGGTGGTGGTCGCCAGTCGCAAGGAGGCGGTGCGCTGGCAGCTGGCGTTGCAGAAGTACATCGCCGAGAAGGGCTACGCGCTGCAATCGCTCGTCGCGTTTTCGGGCGAGGTCGTGGACGCCGACAGTGGGCCGGACCCGTTCACCGAGGCGACACCGTCGCTCAACCCCGGCCTCAAGGGGCGCGATATTCGCGTCGCGTTCAAGGGGCCCGAGTATCAGATCCTGTTGGCTGCCAACAAGTTTCAGACCGGCTTCGATCAGCCGTTGCTGTGCGCGATGTACGTAGACAAGCGGCTCGACGGCATTCAGGCGGTGCAGACGCTCTCGCGTCTCAATCGCGCGTATCCGGGCAAGGAAACCACCTACGTGGTGGACTTCATGAACGAGCCGGACGACGTGTTGGCCGCCTTCAAGGTGTACTACGAGACGGCGACGCTCGAGACGACCACCGATCCCAACCTCGTGTACAACCTGCGCGCGAAGCTCGACGTGACGGGGTATTACGACGACTTCGAGGTGGAGCGCGTGGCGGCGGTGGATCTCAACCCGTCGTCGAAGCAGAGTGATCTCATTCGCGCCGTGGAGCCAGTCGCTGACCGGCTCACCAAGAAGTTCAGTGCAGCGTTGGCGGCGTGGCGCATTGCCACCGAGAACGAGGATGAGCCGGCGGCGGAGATGGCCAAGCACACCATGGATGCCCTCGTGCTGTTCAAGGGCGACCTCGGTGCCTTTGGGCGGCTCTACACGTTCCTCTCGCAGGTGTTCGACTACGGCAACACCGAGATCGAGAAGCGCGCGATCTTCTATCGTCATCTCCTGCGGCTGCTCGACTTCGGGCGCGAGCGGGATGGTATCGACCTATCCAAGCTGGAGCTCACGCACTACGCCCTGCGGTACAAGGGAACGCAGAAGCCGATGCTCGTGAAGGACAGTCCCGTGCCCTTACCCCCCATCACCGAGGCCGGCGCCGGGGCAGTGCAGGACCGCGAGAAGGCGCGGTTGGCTGAGATCATTGAGAAGGTAAACGACCTGTTCACCGGCGAGCTCACGGAGACCGACCGATTGACGTACGTCACCGGCGTGATCAAGGGCAAGCTCCTCGAATCAGCCGTGCTGCGAAAGCAGGCGCTGTCGAATACCAAGGAGCAGTTCGCCGCGTCGCCGGATCTTCCCAAGGCCAACCAGGACGCCATCATGGCCGCGCTCGATGCGCACACCACCATGTCGACGCAGGCGCTCAATTCGCCGGGGATTCAGAAGGCGATGCTGGAGATTTTGCTGTCGTACGGCAAGTTGTATGAGGACCTGCGCGGGCAAGCCGTCTAGTCGCAGAATGCTCATGCTCGAAATCCACACCGTTCACCCCATGCACCCGCCCCTCACCCACGTCGAAGTCCGCGTCCTCGGTTCGCTGCTCGAAAAGGCCGCGACGACCCCCGAGCACTACCCGCTCACGCTGTCGGCGCTGGTCGCTGCGTGCAACCAGCTCTCCAACCGGGAGCCGGTCATGCAGCTCGACGAAGATGCCGTGACCTCGGCCGTCGTCACGCTGCGCCGACGCAGCCTGCTGCGCGCCATTCAGCCCGCTGGTTCGCGCGTCACCAGATATCAGCATCTGCTCAACGAAGCGCTCGACCTGGATGCGCGCGAGCTCGCGCTGCTCGGCGTGCTCATGTTGCGCGGGCCGCAAACGGTGGGAGAGCTCAACACGCGCACCCAGCGGTGGGCGGAGTTCAGCGGGCTCTCCGGCGTGGAGCAGCTGCTCGACACCTTGGTGGCGCGCGACTCGGGCTCGCTGGTCACACGGCTCCCGCGACGCCCCGGGCAGAAGGAGCAGCGCTTTGCGCAGCTGCTCGGCGGTGAAGTGGTGGATAGCGCCCCTGCCACCGTACACGACACGCCCCCGGCTTCCGCGCAGGTGGCACCCGATGCACGCGACGCACACATGGCGGCGCTCGAGTCACGGGTACAGCAGCTGGAAGAGCAACTGACGGCGCTGCGCGCGGAGTTCACGACCTTTCGCGCGCAGTTCTGACGCCAACAGGCGGTAGCGCGCCCATACCGGGTGTGGTGCCGATACCGTACGTCGCTTGCCGCAACGACGAGCGATTACGCTCTCGCCCGGTGTCGCGGCCCCGCAAACGGATCACTATCCCAGTCATCGATGGATGCCACCGCAGCCGCCGGTGGCGGTAGCGGCACCGCACGCGGCGGTGTCACCGCGGCGACGGTATCGATGGCCCCGAGGCCGCTGAGTACGGCAATCTGCGCCGCGCGACCGGCGCCTGCGGCCGATGCGGGTTCGTCGACGGTGAACTGCACGGTGGTCGTGCCACGCAGCAAGCGCCCGAAGTGCAGCGGGTCGCGCATGGACGCACGGCGGAAGTAGTAGTCGAGACCACCGGTGGTACGAATGAAGCCGTAGCCATTGCCATGCACCTTGTTCACCACACCGTCGAGCACGGCGCCTTTTTCCGCGGTGTCCGTCAACGTGGCGGGTGGCACGTCGATTACGGGTTCTGCCGTCGGCTGCACAACCGCCGTCGGCTCATCGGCATACGGATTGATGGCCGATAGCTCCTGCGTCGCCTCGTCGCTTACATCATCGACCGTCGCAACAACCGCCTCCGCGCGCTCGCCAGCCACACGCACCAGCGGACGTGCGTTGGGCGCCACCAGCTGCGCCCACAGATCGTCGAGCCACAAGGTGTTGAAGTCGCGCAGGCGCAGCGGGTCGTTCGGGTCGCTGAACTCGCGCGGACAACTGCCGCGCGCACTCACGATGGCCACCCGTTTGCCCAGGCGTCGTACCGCCTGCAACGCGGGAACGAAATCGCGGTCGCCGCACACGATGATCGCAATGTCGTAGGCCGAGAGCGCCGCCATTTCCAGCAGTGATGTCGCGAGGCCTACATCGACCGCCTTCTCGCGCGGCTCGTACGACACCTCGTCGGGGCGCAGCGAGCGGCGTACGCGATTGCCGCGATAATCGGTTTCGAACCGATACACCTCGTACCGATGCTGCCGGCGGAGCGCATCGAAAAAGTCACTGCGCCGCTGTACCGCGTCGTGATCGGCGGCGTCGTAGTTGGTGGCAATGGAACTGAAGTAATGCGTGCGCACCACATCGAGACTGGTGCCCGGCTCCATTTGCGCCACCACCTCGGCGACGCACGACCGCGGCAACATGCCAAAGTCCAGCGGGCCGCCGGTGCGTCCCTGCAGGCCATGCTGATCCGCAATCCGGTTGGCCGTGACGGACAACCACGTTCCATCGATAAACACCATTGCGCGTGTCGACATCGTCCTGCTCCAATAAAGGCTGCCAGAATTTCATGCGGCGACTAGGGTGGGGAACCGGCGACGGCATGCGCCGGTTTCCCGCATCACCGATTATTTCACCAACCACTCAGCCGAAAGCTGCACCGTGCCCCACGAGATGGAAAGGTCGCCCTTCTGCGCGCCAGGGGCCATCGACGGCACGAGCGCGATGCCGAGGCTTTCGACGCCGTGCAGGAGCGTCGTGGCCTTGAGCGGAATGCGCGCGTAATCCTTGGCCTTGTCGTACGCGGCCACGTTCACCTGCGCGGCACCCGTCGTTTCCTGCTGCAGAATGAGCGTCCAGCCGCTGGTTTCCGGGAGGAGCTGCGCGACATAGCGTCCCTTGGCGACGTCCTTGCCACCAATGACGAGATCGACGTCGGTGGTGAAGATCGTGGCGGCGTTGGCACCCAGGCGCCATACCTTACCCATGGGCACGAGACCCATGGGCACGAGGCTGTCGGTGAGCAGCGTGCGGCCGCGGAGGTGCGGTTGGCCGTAGTCGATGCGAATGAGCGCCGGCTTGCCCGCGACACGCTGTGCCGCGGTATCGGCAAAGGTGAGCGACACTTCGGCGGTGGCGCGCGTGCTGGGGGCCGCACGACGGGCACCGGACTGCGCGGAGACGGTGTTCGTGGTCAACGCCAGCGCGATGCCGGCAATGAGGAGAGGACGCATGGGGAGAAAGACAGAGGGTGGGAAAGGGCAGGGGCCAACGTTCCCGAAGTCTATCGCACCCACCCCCTGTCGCGAACGGCTACCCCCCGCGGATACCCTCTACGACATTACGGGCGCACCGCATTACGGGCGCAACGCCTCACGCTGCAGCGCCAGCTTCACGGCGGCGTAGGCGTCGATGACGCCGCCGGTGCGCGACAGCCCTGCAAAGGGGGCCTGCTGCCCCTCGCCGCCCGGCAGGGCCACGTTGAGCCCCGGAAAGGTGCGTACCGACTGCAGGATGATGTCGCGCACCTCGGCGGGGGTGAGCTTGGGGAAATACGTGAGCAGCAGTGCCGCGACGCCCGACACCACCGGCGCCGCCATGCTGGTGCCGCTCTCGCGCTTCACGCCGCCGCCGGGGGCCGTGCTCAGAATGTCTTCGCCGGGCGCGAACAGATCGACGTTCTGTTTGCCGTAGTTGCTGAAGCTGGTGGCGAGCGACGCGGTGCCTTTCCACGAGCTGGCGCCCACTTCGAGCCAGTTGCTCGCGCGCGTGTTGCCGCTCAGCGCCGGCGTGGGGTACGAGGGGACGATGTCGTTGTTTTCGCCATCGTTACCGGCGGCGTGCACGAGCAGCACGCCCTTCGTTGCGGCATAGCGCACCGCGCTGTCCACCGCCGCCTTCCGCGGCGAGTATGCCTTGCCGAAGCTCATGTTGATGATCTGCGCGCCGTTATCGACGGCGTAGCGAATGGCGCGCGCCACATCTTCGTCGCGCTCATCGCCGTCGGGCACCGCACGCACGGCCATGAGGCGCACGTTGGGCGCAATGCCTTGCACCGCGTTGGCGGCGTTGCGTTCGGCGCCAATGATGCCGGCCACGTGTGTGCCGTGCAGCGCGTCGGGGCCAGTCACGTCGGCCGAGCCAGGGGCGTTGAGGGCGCGCGGATAGTAAGCAGTATCGAGGCCAAAGCGCGCTTGTGAGTCGTACGCCTTTTTCGCGTCGACCATGGCCTCGAGGCTGAGGCCGTTGGCGTCGAGCGACAGCCACATTTGCCGCGCGTTGGCCTGCGCGGCGTTGGCGGGAGCGAACGCGAGCACGCGCGCCTTGGTCAGTGCGGCGGGCCCCATGGCCTGCTGCAGCGCGCTGTTCACCTGCGTGAGCGTGCGTTCGATCTCGGAGATCTGCGCGAGCGTGCCATTCACCTCGGCGGACTTCTCCAGATAGCTGCTCGCCAACGAGTCACAGCGCGCGGCCGGTGGCTTGGCAATGCCCCGTCCGGCGGGCTGCCCGCGGCAAGCGGCGTACAACCGTGTGAGCTCGAACGTCTCGGCGCCCACGGCCGTACCGCTGGGCGTGACCATGAAGTTCCACCCCCAGCTGTCGTCGATAAAACCGTTCTTGTCGTCGTCCTGCCCATTGCCCGCCACGTCGCGCGTGTTCTTCCAAAGGCGCGAGCGCAGGTACGTGTGCGCGGTGTCGATGCCGCCGTCAATGACGGCCACCGTGACTTCCCGTTGCGGCTGCCGTCCGGCGAGCAGTTCGCGAATGGCGCGCTCGGAGCCCACGCCAAGGACCTTGTCGCTGTCGTAGTCGAGCCGGTGCCAGTTGGACGCGGCGCTGTCGACGGCCACGGGCGCGGGTGCCGGCGCCGGCGGTGTGACCGTGATGGGCGGCTGTTGCACAGGCTGCGCTGCGGGGCGGGGTGCAGGCTGTGGCGTAGGCTCGGGCGTGGTGGTGGCGCGGGCGCAGGCGGACAACAGCAGCGCGGTGATCATCGCGCGCGGGACTGCGGAAAGGCGCAGCATCATGGAAGACGAATTCACGAATCGTTGGCAGGTTCGAAGAGGGCGCAGACGCCCGCCTGCGGCGTACCGTCCGGGGCTTTCATGAGGTAATCGTCGTAGTCGCCCATCGAGAGTCCTTCTGCCGTCCAGCCGGTCACGGCCGTGTAGAAGTCACGGATGCGGGGGGCGCCGTCGACGGTAAGGTCGACCCAGCCAATACGGCCGGGGGCGGGAGGCGGGGGCGTGGTCATGGCGTGGTCTGAGCTGGGGGAGACGACGACGGCTCCGTGGAGTTTGTTGACGCCGGCGGTGTGGGGCAATGGTGGCGGTGCTGCGCCTGCCCGAAAATGCCCTACGATCCGCTTATGGGACATGCCGTTCGCGAACTCGCTCTTTGCGGGAGCGCCTTTATTGTTCAGTTGATCGTCAGGTGATTTCCTTCGCGAATGGATGGTGACCGGTGCGGGGTGTCTTCGCAGCGCTGACAGCGTTGGGCATGGCGTGGTCGTGTCGGACGGCCGCTGCTCAGCCCGTCGCCACCGGCACGAACGGTTCTCGGGCGCCGAAGGGCAGTTCCTGGTGCCGACGGTCCCCGCTGGCACGCACGAGCTGGTGGTGCGCCGCATTGGCTTTGTGCCGCAGCGCCAGCAAGTCGTGGTGGTGGCCAACGGCACGCTCGCATTGTCGATTTCGTTGCGGCGGGTACCGGTACGCCTCACGGGCATGACGGCGCGCCCCACCAACCGCTGCACGTCGCCCAGCTTGCCGGACAGCCAGCGATTCCCGGAGGTTCGCGAAACGTTCATGGCCATCCCGTCGATCATCGATCTGGCTGACCCGGCGTTCGTGAACAACCATTGCTTCACCTACGCCGGTGCCTCGACGCAGGGGAACGAAACGTGGTTCCGGCTCGATGTCCGCGCCAGCGAACGGTTGCGTACCCCCGATGTGCACGGCGCGTTCTTTCTGGACAGCGCGACGGCGCAGCTGCGTCGCATGGAGCTGGAGCTGAGTCGCCCCGACCGCTTACCGTCGGCGCTGCGCAGCGTGCGCAGTGTGATTGCCCACAGCACCTTCGTGGAGATCGCCCCGGGGTTGTCCATTCTGCAGTCGGTGTGCGCCATCAACTGGCAGAAGCCGCGGCAGGGTACGCGCGTGAGTCACGGCGCCGAGTTGCAGCACATGCTGGCCTGGGAGTTCACCACTGCGCCGCCGGATGTGGAGCGAGTGACCATTCGAACGGCGCCCCGGTGGCGGCCGGCCACGCAATTGCCGGGGACGGTCTTGCCTTGTGCGGGGGCGGAGCCGTAGGCCGCTCTGCTCGTCCGGCAAACACCGTTAGGCTTTGCGCGGGACCGGCGTCATCTGGAGCTCGACACCCAAGGCGCGGATCAGCTTCAAGACAGTGTCGTAACGTGGTTTCGCACCTGGCGCGAGAGCTTTGTAGAGGCTCTCGCGACCGAGACCCGTATCCTTCGCCAGCCGCGCCATCCCGCGCGCCTTTGCCACATCGGCGATGGCTTGCAGGAACAGATCGGGATGTTCGCTAGCCAAAGCCACGTTCAGATACTCGGCAATCACTTCCTCGTTATCGAGGTAGTCGGCTGCATCAAATACGGCGGGCTTCTTCATGGTTCAGTCTCCAGTTTTGAACGCAGTGCTTTGGCCTGCCGAATGTCTCGACGCTGGGTACCCTTGTCGCCGCCGCACAACAACCAGTACGTCACGCTGCCTTGCCGTCAGTAGTACACCCGATATCCCGGACCCGCATGGATCCGAAGTTCGAATACGGCGTCGCCAACGGCCGCGTGATCGCCGAAGTGGCCGAGCTCGGCTGCGCGAAGGCGAGCAAGAATGCGCGCCTTTCCAATTGGGTCGCGGAGGGCCTTCAGCCACTCGTCGAACTCTGCGGTCCGCAGAAAGACGTGCATGTCAAAGAGTATCCGTTCGGATACAGTCTGTCAAGATCGGTTTATCTTGGTTGGGGGAAACTCGAACCAGACCCCGCTACCGAGTAGGGGCGTTAAGCGGCGTCTTCCGCGAGCCATGCTGCTGCCACACACGGCGAGACACGCCTTGCTGCTGCGCCGATTGCTTGAGCGCGTGCAACGTGTCCCGCGCGTGCGCATACGATGCGTCGTGCGGCACAATGGGCGACGGATAGTCACGACCAATGTGCACCCCATGCATCTGCTGCATGAGCGGTGGGGCGTCCCACGGGCGCAGCAGGTCCGCCGTGGAAAGCGCGGCCAGCTCCGGCACCCACTGCCGGACGAACGCACCCGCCGCATCATGCTCGGCGGCCTGCTTGATGGGGTTGTAGATGCGGATGGTATTGATTCCCGTCACACCGGCCTGCATCTGGCACTGCGTCCAATGAATGCCCGGCTCGTAATCGGTAAAGGCCCGCGCCAATACGAGCCCCGCTGGGCGCCAATGCAGCCACAGGTAGTGCGACGCGAAGCTCATCACCATGGCTCGCATGCGAAAGGTGAGCCAGCCGGTGGCGTGCACACTGCGCATGCAGGCGTCCACCAGCGGGTACCCGGTGCGCCCTTCGCGCCAGGCGTCCAACCGTTCGGCCTGTGGCGCCAACGGCCAGACGTTGTCGAAGAGCGACGCGTACGCGCGGTATTCCAGTGCGGGTTCCGATTCGAGCTTCTGCACGAAATGGTCGCGCCACTCGAGACGCGACGCAAAGCTCACCAACGATTGCTGCCTGCGTGTAAGCGATTCGCGCGGCGGCTTATCGTGTGATGTGCGGCCGAGTGCTTTGAGTTCGTCACGAAGCTGCGCCGCACGACCGCGTGCGCCCTGGTACGCCTCGCGCACGGACAGCGTGCCCCATGTGAGATGTACACTCAGACGGCTGCAGGCATCAATGGCGTGGCTGGGGCTCGACATGGCCACGCGATAGTGCTCGCCGCGCTCGTGCAGAAAAGAGCGAAGCAATTGCTCGGCGTTGCGGCGTCCGCCACGCTGCCGGTTCACCATGCCAGGTACCGTGGTGACACGCGAGACATCCGCGTGTGGCGCCACAAATTGCGGCGGCACCAGCGAGAGTTCGTGGGCCGTGGCGCCGACCATGTGAGGCGGCGCACAGATGCGGGGCGCACGCACATGCTGCAGCCACTGTTCGTGCCAGCCATCACGCGACGCGAGCCGTCGCACCACGCCATTGCCCGGAAGCTCGTGCAGCGCCACGCCACGCCCCTTGGCCCATGCACGCACGCGCCGGTCGCGCGCGTAGCTGATGCCGTTACCGCATTCCTCGTGGGCGTAGATCGCGCCAACGGGCAGCTGCTCGCAGAGCGCGTCGAATACCTCTGGAAGCGTCCCGTGCAGCTCCAGCAGTGGTACGCCGCGTTCACTCAGCGCGTCACGCAACTCATGCAGGCATTCGTGAACGAACGCCGCGTGTCGCGGATCATGATCGTCGGCGCGCAGCATCTCCGGCTCATGCACGTACACCGGCAGCACACGCCCCGCCGCCGCGGCGGCGGCTAGGGGGGCGTGATCATGAACGCGTAGATCTCGTTTGAACCAGAGGAGTTGCAGCACGACAGTCCCTGCGAAAGCACCGCGTGGAGCGATGATACACGCCCCGACGCATCGAATCGGTATTGCACGAGCTGAGGCGCGTGACCGGCGGGTACGACCTCGTCGAGAATGGCGAGCACACGTCCGCGACTCGCGGCCAGGAAGCGGGTATGGCCACCCGTGCCATGAATCGCCCGTACCTGCTGCAGGTTCCGTTGCGCGGCGAGCGAGGTGCGCACTACGCCGTCGTCACGCGGATACTGCCGCGCGAGCCGCAGCTCATCGTGGATGAACAGTTCGAGCGCCGTGACCGCGCCGCTGCTGTCGCGCGAGGCGGCGACAAGTGCAAACACGGGCGTCTGCGACGGCGCGGGTGTCAGCAGCACCAGCCACGCCGCTTCGTTGGGCCCCAGCGCGAAGGCGGCGCGTGTGTTTCGCATCCGTTCCCAGCGCACGCCCATGGCGGCGAGATGGCGCTCGACCGTGTCGCGGCCGTGCAGTTCGGCGGCAAAGCGCGAGTTGCCCGGAATGCGTAACGACACATGGTCGGCGAGCCGTAGCGCCGAAGGCATGGTGCCGATGGTGCTGGCGCCGAGCAGGCGCCCTCGCGTCGGGAGACGGAGCATCTTCGACACATTTGTATCAGTAAGTGTTACAAAGTGAGCTGCGGCACGGCGTGTTCGGTGCATGCGAAACGGTCAGCTGACGTGGCTGGTGGTGGCCGACATGGTCGCGCCGTGACACCCACGTACGCGCGCCATGACTTCGCGCGACATGGAGTCGACGGTGACGTCGGCGAGCGTGCGCTTGAGCGCTTCTTCGGCTTCGACGTACAGCGAATTGAGGTAATCGGCGATAACGGGGGCGACGGGGCAGTGCTCGCCCAGTGCGCCCGCGTGGCGCCCGATGAGGCCGCCGCAGTCGTCCTCGACCGCTTCGTATACCGCGCGGAGCGTGATGTCGCGCGGGTCCCGGCTGAGCACCGAGCCGCCGCCGGCACCGCGCCGTGTGTCGATGATGCCCGCGGTCTTGAGCTGACCCAGCACGCGCCGAATGACGACGGCGTTGGTCCCCACACTGCTGGCCAGTTCGTCCGACGTCGCGCCGCGCCCTTCCTCGCGTTCGAGGGAGGCGATCATCCCCAGCACGTGGGAGGCGACGGTCAGGCGGGAGTTCATCCTCTAATTGTAACTTGCGCTGTAGCAAATACAAGGGAATCCGGACGGGGGTGAACCTCTCTTGCGTGGGGGCGACCGCGAGCGAATAGTGCGGCGTTGCCTCAGCACAGGAGGTCCAAATGCCGGAGGCCAGGGGAGCGGCGCGCGTACGGGTGCGCGCCTTCGAGTCCACACGACGCCCGTCGTGGCGGGCGCTGTGGCAGCAGGCGGTGGGTGTTGGTGCAGAAGCGGTGGTGATCCTGACGTTCGTGGCGGGCGGTTGGCTCGAGCGCTGGATGTCGGCGCATTCGACTGGGCCGCAGGCCGATCAGTCGGTGTCGTTTTTGGCGCCGTTCCGGCAGGCGACGCCACCGCCGGCGCAGGAGCGTCTGTCGTTCGTGGGGCTGGGCGGGGGGGCGCCGGTCCCCATCACCGAACGGGTACTCCCCACCGACCGCGGAGCGCAGCCCGTGCCGCTCGCCGAGGGGGGCAGCAAGCTCGTGGTGGAGGAGACGGCGGAGACGTCGCCCAGCGATTCGCCGCGCGCGATGACGGAGATCGAGGTGGACTCGACCGCCGCGCTCGACCCCAGCGCTGAGGGGCCGGTGTATCCGCCGGAGCTCATGAGCAAAGGCGTGCAGGGGGTGGTGTACGCGCAGTTCATCGTCGACAGCACGGGCTACGCCGACACGCTCACCATGCAGGTGCTCGAGAAAGTAGACGCGCAGTTCGTGAAGGCGGTGCGCCAGGCGTTGCCGCGCATGAAGTACAAGGCCGCGATGTTTGCGGGGCGACGCGTGCCGCAGCTGGTTCAGCAGGCGTTTGTGTTCCGCATTCAACCCGCGGGTGCGCCAGCGGCACCAACGGAGACGCACATGCGCTGACGTTCGCGCTCACGTTCGCGTCAGCATCCCCTCGCCCCCGCGCGTTTCAGGAGAGATATTCGGCCGGTTCGCAGCGCCACGGGTGTGGCCCTGCGCGGTCTTCCTCCTCAGGCGAGAGCGTACGCGTGGATACCCCCCTCGATTT
>JAAVWC010000011.1 GCA_023910675.1 Gemmatimonas sp. | reverse complement strand
GTGACGTCGGCCCCTCAGGTGCCTCGCTCGATCTTCGATGACTTCACGAACATCGCCAACGGCACGACGGGTGGTTATCGCCAGTCGCTCGCGTATCGTCCGAATTACCTGTATCTCCCGCACGACTACCAGGCGCCGACGATCACGGCGTTCGATGTCCGTGGTGGTACGGATGGCACGGTGACGTATCAGGACTCGGCGTGGGTGAATGCGGCGTACTTCCTGGCAGGCGCGAACGCGACCACCACGACGTCCGCGGCCAACCTCCGCTATCGCATCAACGATGCGCACGTCGGTCTGACTTCGGCGAACGGCTTGGAAATCGGTGCCGGCGCGGCCCAGCGTAACACGCAGTTCAACGTGTGCGCGCAGGCTGGCATCCCCGCCTCGATCGCCACAGCGGCCGCCGCGATCAACTGCACGACGCCTGCGGCGACGGGCGGCATCACGGCCACGATCGGCTCGATGAACCTCCCGGAGTCGGCCACGAACTTCACGAACACGGCCTACTTCGCGCAGGCGATCGAAACCGACCGTCTCGGCAACCGCGCGCGCTCGGTCGTCTACACGACGACCGGCACGGGTTCGGTCACGCGTACGGCTGGCGTCAACACGGGTGCGACTGGCCCGGCTGTCTTCGGTGTTGACCTCACCGGCCCGCAGGTCGCGACGATTCAGAACACCGGCTCGGGTTCCATTGCGAACTTCGCCCGTACGGACGTCGACTCGATCTACTCGGCGGTCGGCAACACGTATGGCACGACGAACAACACGAACGCGGTCTTCGCGATCCGCTTCACGGATAACCGCTCGGGCTTCCCGATCTGCGTCCCGGCCACTGCGGCTACGGCCAATGAAGGCACCTGCCGCAATGGCACCGCCGGCACGAACGTCCGCGCCGGTACCTTCGGCATCCAGCGCCGCTCGGTCCCGACGCTCGCGACGGTCACCAACGACGCGGTGAACCAAGCCATCGTCGCGACGTCGAACGCGTCGACGGTTGCCACGAACCGCTACCTGGACGTCATCGACGCTCCGGTCTCGAGCTTGGACAACGCGTTCCGCGAGTTCACGATCAACATCTTCGGCGCCGCGAACCGCGTTGCGTCGACGGTGACCCTCACGGGTGGTGTCCCGGCCGCCACGGTGGCCGGTTACTACACGTTCAGCGGCTCGCTGACGGACCGCGCTGGCAACACGACGACGCTCCCGGCTCGCTCGGTGGCGATCGACAACGCGGACCCGAGCATCACCGGTATCAGCGTCGCGCCGGTCCTCACGGGTGGCACCACGGTGGCGTTCGGCCCGACGGGTACGGACGACCTCGAAGCCATCTCGGGCGACCTGGCCCTGCGTTACCCGCAGCTGCAGTACAACGACGGTATCGGTGCCGCGGTCGGTACCCTCCCGACGACGATCCGCTTCCGTCGCGTGCCGCACTACTCGACCTCGGCTCCGTTGGGTCTCTGGCACAATCCGTTCGCCGCGGTGACGGACAACAAGCTCACCACGCCGGTTGGCCCGGGCACCTCGCTCGCGTCGAACGGCCTGACTGTGCCGGTTCCGTTCATCCAGCAGATCGCCACGGTGAACTCCGGTGCGGCTCCGCTCACCCAGACGCAGCTCTTCGGTCTGTTCTCGGGTGCGGCTGACCCGCGTCCGAACCAGGTCACGGCGTGGCTGTACGACATCCGTGCGACGTCGCCGATCACGACCTTCGGCAACGGCCGCTCGGCTGGCGTGAGCCAGACGATCACCGGAGCCCAGATCCAGACTCCGGCGACGATCCTCACCACGAAGGATTGGACCACGGCTGTCGGCGGCGCCGGCATCCAGAACTGGCAGATCTCGACGGTTGCTGGCGTGTCGGAATTCCGCGCCCAGACCCCGACGTCGATCACCAACCCGCCGTTCACCTCGGTGTACATCGTCCGCCAGGTCGGCACGACCGAGTGGGAGTACATCGGTACGGCGACGTACGCTGGCCCGCTCGACCAGGGTGGCAACCGCTTCTGGCGCTACACGTTGTCGTCGTCGTCCTTCGATCAGGGCAACGGTGTGACGATGGCTGCCCTCACCAGCGGCAACGACATCAAGGCGATCGGTGTCGACGCTGCGGGTAACGGTCTCTCGACCGCGACCAGCACGTTCGGTCTCCCGCTGGCCATCCCGGCCAGCTCGACGTTTGGTCCGTTCACGGTTGCTGCCCAGAACCAGGGTGGCGCGGTGCAGAACATCGCGCTGTCGATCACTGGTGGCGCTGCGGTTGGTGCCAACGTCGTGTACAGCTGCTCGTCCAACAACGCGCTCGTGACGGCCGTCATCGACGGTGTGAACCCGGCGCAGTGTAACATCGACGACGCTGGTATCGCCGGTGCGGCTACGCAGGTCACGATCACCTTCACGGTGACGGGATCGGGCGCTGGCTTCTCGACGGTCTCGCGCACGTCGACGACCATCATCACGCGCAACCCGTAATTCCGGGAAGCTCGTGGTAAACGAAGGCCCCGCCCTCACGGGCGGGGCCTTTCGTTTGTCCGGTGGTCAGCCCCACTTCGTGAACTGAACCAAAATTGCTACATTCGGTATTGGCTGCTAACCGGGCGTTCTGCTCCGGCAGGCGCCTGCACGTTCACTCTCACACACGCCAAAATCATGAAGGCTGCTTTCGTTCGACTGTCACTCGTTGCGTCCATTACGGCCATCGCGGCCTGCGGTGGGTCCGATGAACCCGGATCCGCTCGCCTGAACAATCTCAAGGAAGGGATGACCCTCACCCAGGCCCTCGACGCCATGGGCAAGGGGCCGCTCACCGCCACCTACTCCGATACCATGCGGCTGCTCAACGGCTATCGCCGCATGCGGTACCTGATGAACGGAGCCGACTTCAACGTCGTGTACTCCCGAGACATCCCGGGTGACGTGAAGGAGCCGGTGCTGCAGGCCAAGGAAACCCCTATCGTGTTCCGCAACGACACGCTGCTCGGCTGGGGTTGGCGCTACTTCGTGGATGAGGGCATGGGCAAGTTCCAGCTCCCCACGCCGCTTCGTGCTATCGATACCATGACCACACCGCTCCTTTCCGATTCCGCCAAGAAACTGGATTCGGCTGCGGCGGCGGCCTCAAAGGCTGCTCCGGCTAAGCCTGACAGCACCAAGTAGTTCACGCTGCCATGTGCGCGGTCTCACCGCTGCACGACTCCGCACGCAAAAACGAACGAGGGCCACCGGAGCTGATCCGGTGGCCCTCGTTCGTTATGCTGGCCTAGGCATTGGCGCGGACTCCCGCCAGGAGGCCGCGCCGCTCCATCCCGTTACGGCACGGTCGCCGTGAAGGTGATGGGGTTACCGGTAATGCCGTTGCCTGTAACCGTCGCCGTCAATGTACGGGTGACAGTTGTACCAGCCGGCAAAACCCACGAGCCAACGGAGGCGAGGCCGAGACCGTTCGTTGGTACAGCGAAGGTCGTGAACCCGCCCGCGATGGTGCCGTTACCCGCAGCGACCGTGAACGTGACAGACACCCCCGACACGGGATTGCCGTACTGGTCGACCACCCGGACCACCGGCACCGTTGGCACCGCGGTATTCTGCGAGCCAGTCTGCGTAGCCAAGGATGTTGAAGCCACGGTGACCTGCGCCGCAGTTAACGCGGTACCTGTCACCACCCACGTGGGTTCGGCACCGTTGAGTGCCAAGCCAGACACCACCGCGCGGATACGATAGACGCCCGCGACGGTACCGATGCGCCACGTGGTGATTTGCGCCAAACCGTCGTTACCGGTGGTCTTGGTGGCGCCCGTGAGCAAGTTACCGGTACCGGTCACCACTTCGAACGTCACCGAGGCACCCGCCACCGGATTACCGTTCGCGTCCACCACCCGCAGCGTGGGGAGCGGCGATACGAAGCTGAACACCGGGAACGCGGGGAGCACCGAATCGCCCACCACTTGCACGGCGGTCGCGGCCCCGGCGGTCGCCGTGGCCTGGAAGATCACATTGGCCACACCGGCCAACGTCGCGGTGAGCGTCTGCGGGCCCGCGACGGCACTCAACTTCCAACTGCCCACCGTGGCGACACCGGCCGCGTTGGTGATGGCCGACCCGCCGGTCACCGCGCCGCCCGCCGAGGGAGCGAACGTGACGGTGACGCCTTGCACCGGATTACCGCGGTTGTCGCGTACGACGACCGACGGATTCACGGCGACGGTGGAGAAGGCCGTAGCCGTCTGGTTGTTGCCCGCCACAATGGAGAGCGACGATGCCGCACCGGCCGTGGCCGTGGCGGTGAACGTCACCGGGTTACTCGCCAGTGTGAGCCCCGTGGCGGTAGCGCGGAGGGTGTTGGTGCCCGGTGTTTCGCCAAGCGTCCAAGCGCCTACGGTGGCCGTGCCGTTGGCATCGGTGAGGGGACGACGGACGACCGCCGATCCGCCACCGGAGATCACTTCGAACACCACTTCCTGCCCGACAATGGGGTTGCCGAAGGCGTCGGTGATGCGCACCGCCGGGTCGATGGGGAGCGTGCGACCCACCGTGGCCGTCTGGTTGTTGCCGGCCACGATGGAAAGCGCCGCCGGGGCCGCGTTAAGCGCCGTGGAGGTGAACACCACCGGCGTGAGCGAGCCTACGGTAGCCGAGAGGGTGAAGGTGCCGACAGTGGCCCCCATCTGCCAACCGTCCGGCGAGGCGATACCGCTCAGGTTGGTGGTCTTGCTGCCACCCACCACCGTGGAACCGTTGGAGGCGGTGAACGTCACGTTCACACCGGCTACCGGGTTGCCGTTGGCATCGAGCACGCGAATGGTGGGTACTGGCGTCACCAGGGCACCCACCACGGCCGAGAGCGTCGTGGCGCTCGTGGCGCTCACCGAGGCCGCCGCACCGGCCGTGGCCGTCGCGTTGAAGGTGACCGGGTTGGAGGTCACGCCGTTGGCCACCACGAGGGCGGTGAGGCGGTTGGCGCCCACCGCGGGGCCGAGCGTCCACGAACCCACCGTGGCGACGCCAGTGGGGTTGGTCACGGCGCCGGCGCCGCTGACGGACCCACCGCCAGCGGAGACACTGAAAAACACCGAGGTGGCGTTGACCGGGTTGTTGAAGCGGTCACGCACGATCACCGACGGCGCCGTGGCGACGGCGGTGTTGGTCGCCGCGCTCTGGTTGTCGCCGCCCTGAATGGCGACCGTGGCCGGCGCACCGGCAATGGTGGCCGCCACGAAGTTCACCGGCGTCGCCACACCCGTGACGGTGGCCGTGACGCGCTGCTCACCAGCGGTGCCGCCAAAGCGCCAGCTGGTGGTGGCCGTCCCGCTGCCGTCGGTCGTGTCGACCGCGGGGGTGACGGTTCCGCCGCCCGCGGCGACGGAGAAGGTGACGATGATACCGCCGAGGTTGCCGCCACGGTCATCGGCAACCTTCACGGTGAGCGGGCTGCTGGCAAGCTCGCCGACGATGCCGGTCAGGCTGGTCGAGGTGATCGCCGCAAGCGTGGAGGGCGGACGGGGACCGTCATCGCCGTTGCAGGCCGCCAGCAGCGAGGCAGAGGCCGCGAGTGCGGGCCAAGTGAACGAAGTGCGTCTCAGCATGGATGTGGGTAATGAGATGTGGGACAACCTGGGAAACCTGGGGAAACAGGGGTACACGGGAGCGTGTCCGACATGGAGCATTCACGCCGGGATCAACTCCCGCAGTCCTACAATGCGTGACACTAGCGCGTGGTCATGATGCTGGAAAGACTCGTGGGACAAGAGCCATTTCCCTCGTAACCATTCACGCAGATGCCTGCTCCAGCAACGCGCGCAGCGGTGTCGGTAATGCCAGCGGTGAAATGGTGAAGACGTCTCCGGCCGCGCTCGTCACGGCGTGCTGGACGTCAGCGAATGACGGTGCCGACAGGCCGGCACGCGCGCATTCACGCGCCACGGTGCTCATCTCCACACCATCGATGCCGCAGGGGACGGTGTGGTTGAAGGTGGAGAGATCGTTCTCCACATTCAGCGCTACCCCGTGCCACGTGACCCAGTCACGGGCATGCACGCCAATGCTGGCGAGCTTGGCGCGCGTGCCGTCGGGGCGCAGGCGCCAGACGCCGGTGAGCCCCTCTACCCGGGCGCACTCGAGGCCAAAGGTGGCCAGCGCGCGTATGACGATCTCCTCGACCTGCCGCAGATACCAGTGCAGGTCTTTCTTGTGGCGTTTGAGATCCACGATGGGATACGCCACGAGCTGGCCCGGCTCGTGAATGGTGACATCACCGCCGCGCTCCACCTCGCGCAGCAGAATGCCCTGGGCCTCGAGATACTCGGCGCTCGCCAGCAGATGGCCGGGCTTGGTGCTGCGCCCCAGCGTGACGACGGGCGGGTGCTGGACGAGGATGAGCAGATCCTCGGGGAGCTCGCCAGAGATGCGAGCCGCGAGGGCGCGCTTTTGCAGCGCCCAGGCGTCGTCGTAGGGGGTGAGGGCGAGGTCGAGGGTGTAGAGGAGCACGGCGGAATATACAGGAGGCGCTGTGCTGCCGTTACGTGGACGCGCAGCAAGTCCGGTTCATCGCGCAAGTTACGCCCTGACGCCGAGCATGTCTCGTCGCGGCGCGTGTCCGCCATGCCTATGGGGTGCTTTGCGAGTCGAGTCTGTACAGTGGGAATTCACGCAGCGCGGGGAGAAACTCGGACACCGGCCTTCCATCCGCGATGGCGTCAAACCAACGGCGATCTACAAACAATTCTGTCTCGATGGTGACATGCGAGGCGGCTTGGAGGTTGTCCCAAAAAATCGCGACGCTTTCGCCTGACCCCGTGGCGGAAGGCCATCGTACGCCTTCGGCCCCATGCAGCGCCGCCAGGGTCGCGACTTCTTGACAGCGAGAGAAGTCTTCGTCCACGAGACTGGCGTTTGTGAGTCCCCACGCATCGAACGCGGCTTGGGTCGTGAGCGCCAATACACCGCGCAACTGTACGCGCACAACAAATAGCGATCGTGGAGCCAGACGGTCGAACTGCTTTGACCGGTTGCCATCGCCCGCCACACGCGCGTCCCGCGCGTAACGTCTGAGCGCCTCCGCCGCTGCTGTGTCTGGATCGCGGGAGAGGTAAACAGCGCCCAACGCAGCCGTGTTGAATCGCTGCGGGAAGTGCTTGCTCTGCCGAGCAGTCTCTACGAAGTCGCGATAGCGCGGTGACGTGAAGCGGAACAGGTAGCCGACCAACGCGCGTGGGTGAACGGTCAGAGTGGCGCCCCCGCATTCATGGCGTACAGCACACCGGTGACGCGGTCGACGTTGCCAGCAAGAATCATTTCCCGGGGCGTTGCGCCTTTGAACACCTCGCGGGGCGCATCAATCCACGGGCGCTGCGCGTCTGGCACGAACAACGCGTCGAGTTCCTCCAAAAAGCTGGCGAACGCGGCGAGGCGCTGCAGGTAAATTGGCGTCGGCTCGGTCCCGCTTCTCCACCGATGGAGGGTGCTCGCGTTGGTCACCAGTGCCGCGGCAAGGTCATCATAGGTAAAGCCGAAATCGCCCCGCAAACGCTCCAGCGCTGCCAGTTCTTGTAGCTGCGTTGCCATTATTGCTCCTTGGGAAGGGATTGCAAAGGTAGCATATGCAACTCGCATATGCAAGTAATGCCCGGGATGCCCGAGAACGATCGGCATCGAAGTGTCAAGCCATAACTTGACAACTAAAGTGTATAGTTCAGACTAGACATTCGGGTGAGCCCGGATGGGCGCCCCGCTTACGAGGTACGGCCGAATTCGCGATGCCTGCCGTGGAAGGGCTTAGACGTTTACCAGAGGGCCGCGTTGTGAAGAAGCACCAGCGATCACCTGCGCAGGTGAAACGCGATCTGCACCTCGACGAGGTACCGGATGCTGCGTTCATGGCGCTGCTCGAGCAGGTCGATGCAGCAGGGGAAGCACCTCCCGGCGTCCCTGATGCCGCCGCGCCAATCACGGTCGACCAGTTGGAAGCGGTCTGCATCACTGGTACCGTGGGGGAACTGTTGGCACACGCGCGACGACAGAACCAGCAGTCCTTGGATGTCGTCGGCCGGTCGGCAGGAGTGACCCGTGCGCGAGTGCAGCAGATCGAGCACAGTGACAACGTGGAGCTTTCAACCTTGGTGAAGATCGCGGCCGCGTTGGGATACCGAGTGCGGATCCGGCTGGAGCCGGTCAATGCCGCACTGCCGCCGCTTACGACGGGTCTGCTATACCGACCGGGGGCTGTTTGAACTGAGGGTGGTTGGTCCGGCGGTCTACCGGCTACGGCACTAGCCCTCAGGGCATAGAACGCAAGAGCACAGGGTAGAGCGCGGTGCCGTTCACTGGGAAAAACAGCCGTGGTTTCCCAGTAGATCGCCCCGCGCTTTCTACTGTGCTCTTGCGTTCTTTTTCCTGAGGGCTAGTGCCGTCGGCCCGTTGTCCGACGGACCAATCCCATCTTGTGCGGCGAAATGATCACGCCCGCGAATCGCCGGTTCGTATTCCTTTTGCACGGTACCGTAGATATCCTGTGTTGTGATCACCGCCTTCTGATGTTCAGCGAGGATACCATGCAGTGGAGCTACGATCCGAGTGTGGATGCGCTCACCATCGAGTTCGATGCCAAGCGACACCGCTCGGCGCACACCGACGAAGTCCGGCCTGGCATGCTGCTCGACACAGACGCCAAGGGACGCCCACTCGCGCTGGAGTTCCTCGATGCGAGTACACAGTTCCCGCGCGCGCTGCTCGAAACGTTGCCGTTGCCCAAGGCCCTGCTGTCGCTGAACGCCGCCGCGGATCGCGCAGGACTCTCGGCGGCCACGCTACGCCAACAGATCCGGAATGGTCGGCTCAATGCTGTGAAGTGGCACGGGAGCTGGTGGGTCGATGCGGTAGAGCTGCGTGCATACCTCAAGAGTCGGGCCCCGCAGGGGCGACCCGGGCGGCTCGGTAGGCGTGTGCGGTCGGTGTGAGGGCTGGCCATACCCGTCGTAGCACTGGGTTGCGTGCGTTACGGCCCAAACGGCCGGTTGTGCATTCCGAAGATCGGGCGCAACGTTGAACGATGATGCGCCCGTCCCTTCTCGATGAAATTCTTCACCTTCCGCCCGAGGAACGGTTGCGGCTCGTCGAAGGCGTGTGGGATAGCCTGGTCACCTCGACCGATGAGCTCCCTGTTCCCGATTGGCACATGGCGGAGTTGGACGCACGCCTCGCCGATCCATCAGAGCAGGCGACCATCTCGCTTGAAGAATTGAAGGATCGCCTCCGCTGACTACAGCGCGTCGGCTCGTGTTTACCGCGCGTGCAACTGCGGACATTGCTGGAGCGTTCTCCGTATGCCGTCTACTATCGCATCACGGATTCCGTTATCGAAGTGCGCGCGTGCCTCCACTATCGTCAACGTCGGTTCCCGCGACTGCGCGAGGGTTGAGCCGTAACGTGCGTTGCAGCAGACGGGCGATCTTTGGAAGCTTGCTAGCACGAGGTCGACTTGCTGAGGAACTGGGATGACTACTTCGCCGATTGACCACTTGCCCGCGTTCGCGCAGACGGTTCAAGTCACGGACGACACCCTCACGGTGGATCTCGCGGACGGTCGTAGCATTGCCGTACCGCTCGCTTGGTACCCGCGACTTGCTCATGGCATACCGGCAGAGCGTGCGAACTGGCGTCTGATAGGCCGCGGCGAAGGCATTCACTGGCCGGATCTCGATGAAGACATCAGCGTCGAGAACTTGCTCAGCGGAGCGCGCTCCGGCGAAAGCCAACGGTCCTTCAAGCAGTGGATTGCGGCGCGTGGGCCGGCCACATAAGCCCGCGTTCGGCGGTTCAGGAGGCCGTCTCGAGGGCGAATTCCGCGGCCTCCAGGTCCGCGCCGTGCTGGTGCGCTACGGTCTGACCACGATTAAGGGGGACGGGGAGTGAGCGCATACAAGTACGAACTGATCGTCTACTGGAGCGCCGAGAACACGATCTTCGTGGCCGACGTACCGGAGCTGCCAGGGTGTATGGCACACGGAGGAACGCCGGCCGAGGCGGTGGCACAGGCTCAGGAGGCTATTGCACTGTGGATCGACACAGCACGCGAGGACGGCCGCGCCGTGCCCGAACCAAAGGGTCGCCGGCTGATGCTCGCGTAGCGCCGCTGAATGGTGGGCATTACACCGCAAATATCTCGCGCAGCACCGTCAATACCTTTCCCTGCGTTTCCGCGGTCAACGCGCCCAGCCGTCTCGTCAATCGCAAGCGATTGAAGGTGCGCAGCTGATCGAGCACGACATGACCGTCGTTCCCGTCGAACCGACATCCGACGTAGAACGGATACCGGTGCTCGCCCGTCGTGAGCGGCGCGACAATGAAATGGCACGGGAGCTGGTGGGTTGATGCCGTAGAACAGCGTGCCTCGGCCCAGCCTGCACCGCTTCGACACAATGCGCGTGTTTCCGGTGCGTATTCCGGTCAAAGCGGCCACCTAATCCGATTCAATTCGGCCAGGCATTCTGGTTCAATTCGGCCACCGCGTCTGGCCCATTTCGGCCAGGGGTTACGGCTGGTGGTGTCGTCGCGCTGCGGGCGTGGGATCGGTGAGAGGAATTAGGGTGTGGCGGTGTCGGTCGCGGCGCTCGCGCCGAGTTTACGCAGCGATCCTCCGGTGAGTGTGATGCGGTGCGCGTGGTGGACCAAACGATCCATGATCGCGTCCCCGAAGGTGGCATCGCCGACGCCTTCGTGCCAGTGCTCGACGGGGACTTGGCTCGTCAGCAGCGTCGCGCGACGGCCCGTGCGATCCTCGATCATCTCCAAGAGATCGCGGCGTTCGCGATCCCCGATGGGGGCGAGGCCCCAGTCGTCGAGGATCAAGAGATCCGCTTTGCCGAGTTGCGCGAGCACCTTGCCGTACGTGCCGTCGCTACGCGCGATCGCGAGTTCCGGCAGCAGTCGTGGCAAGCGCAGATAGCGCACGACGTAGCCGTGGCGACACGCACTATGCCCAAGCGCACACGCTAACCACGACTTCCCGGTACCCGTTGGACCGGTAATTACTCAGAGAACAGTAAGTTAGCGGACACCTGGGAACGTTTTGACGAGGGTGCGCGTATCTACGGTATGACACGACGCGACGGTCGCACCTTGGATCACACGACGCTCGAAGAGATGCGGCGGCTCGCGGTCGAACGCATGCGGGCCGGCGAACGGCCGGCGGCGGTGGCCGCGTCGTTTGGATTACAGCGGTCGTGGGCCTACAAGATTCAGGCGGCCGTGCGCGGGCGCGGGCGTGGCCTTAAAGTATTGCGCGCGCGGCCGGCGACCGGACGGCCACGCACGTTGACGCCAACGCAGGAACGGCAGGTGTTCCGATGGGTGCACGGGAAATCCCCGCTGCAGTACGGCTTCGATTTCGGACTATGGACGCGACAGGTCGTGCAGTCGCTGATCGCGGAGCGCTTTGGTGTGTCGCTCTCGCTCGCCTCCATCGGGACGCTGCTCGCGCGGCTCGACCTGACGGTGCCAAAGCCCTTGCAGCGCGCCTACCAGCGCGATCCGGTGGCCATCGCGACCTGGCAGCGCGAGCGGTACCCGGCCCTCGTGCAACAGGCGAAGCGCGAGGGCGCCGAGATCGCGTTCTGGGACGAATCCGGCTTTCGGGCGGACACGGTGCACGGCACGACGTGGAGTGCCCGCGGCGAAACGCCGGTAGTGCGCGTCCCCGGGCAACGCCAGCGCATCAGCGCGGCATCCGCGGTCACCGTGAAAGGCGCATTTTGGTTTGTCACATACCACGGCGGCCTGACGGGCGCGCTGTTCGTCACGCTGCTGAAGCGATTGATGCGCGGGCGTCGACGTCCCTTGCATCTCGTCTTGGATGGATTGCCGGCGCACAAGACCAACGCGGTCAAGACCTATGTGGCGTCGACGAACGGGAAGCTGACCTTGCACGTGTTGCCGGGCTACGCGCCAGAGCTGAATCCGGACGAACTGGTGTGGAGTCATGCAAAGCGCACGGGGACTGCGCGTCGGCCCTTGCAAAAAGGCGAGGCGCTTGAGGCACGGGTCCACGAACAACTCGCCAGTATGCAGAAGAACAAGGCGCTCATCCGCTCGTTTTTCAGACACCCAAGTGTCTCCTATATTTCTGACTCTTGAGTAAAAGGACCCCGTGTTGCTGGATCCAATCGCCGGTCGCGAGCCGCAAGAGCTGCGATTTGTCGAGCCCGCGCTTCACGCGAAAGTTCACGTCTTCGATCGACGCACTATGGCGGAGCCGCGCGATCTGGAGTAGCCGCGTCACGCGGCGATTCTCGCGCGCGACGTGTTCGCGTTCCAAGAGCAGCGCCAGACGATCTTCAAAATCGAGCGAGACGACATCGGGCTGTCGCCGCTGTTCATCGAGCGCTTCCGCCATCGCGGGGAGTTTCAAACGATGCAGCAGGTCGGTGGTTTGTTGGGCGAGCATGCTATTCGACTCCAAAGAGGGGAAGTGAGGCGGACGCCGCGAAGTACGCGGCGCCGCGCACGTTGTCGTGCGTGGCCGGAAGGTTGGTGGTCGCCTCCATCGTCTCGGGTGGCGATTGATCGAGGCCGAGTTTGAGGATCGAGTGCAGCGAGCGATACGTCATCGCGCCGGTGGTCTGCGCACGCTGCGCCGCGGCCTCGAGGCGGGCGTCGCCGTACCGTTTCCCGAGCGACAAGAGGCCGAGGCAGGCGCGATAGCCTTGCTCGGGATGCGGCTTATGCTCGAGGATGTGCGCGACCACCGCGCCCGTCGCGACCCCGATGGATTCGCCCCAGCGCACGAGGCGTGAGGGGGTCCACTCGACATGGCGCGCGTGCGACTTCGGCCGATGCGCGGGATCGGTGGAGTAGCCGCCTGGCGTCTGGCGCCGCACGTGCGCGGCCACGCGGGTGCCTTGATGCAAGATCTCGCACATCGTCGCGGTGAGGCGCACGTCGACGGTCGCGCGCACGAGCGTGTACGGCACGCTGTAACAGTGCTTCTCCACGGCGATGTGGTAATCGATGTTCACCTTCGCCGTGCGCCACTCGGCATACTCGTAGCGCGTGGCGGGGAGTGGGCGCAGGGCGGGGCGATCGGTCTCCGCAAAGCGTGACCGGCGGGTGCCGGGGAGCTTCTGAAAGGGGCGATCGTTCAGGGCCTCCAAGCGTTCGCGCAGCGCCTCATTCAGCTCGGCCAGCGAGGTAAAGCGGTGATGGCGCAGCGGGGCGAGCAGTTCGCGCTCGACGATCTGCACCGCCGTTTCCACTTTCGCTTTGTCGCGCGGCGCGGCGACGCGCGTG
Source organism: Gemmatimonas sp. (assembly GCA_023910675.1). Taxonomy (GTDB): domain Bacteria; phylum Gemmatimonadota; class Gemmatimonadetes; order Gemmatimonadales; family Gemmatimonadaceae; genus Gemmatimonas. The sequence continues at coordinate 123,304 of JAAVWC010000011.1, read as the reverse complement.
GGCAACACCGCGGTGCCATAGTGCGTGGCGAACTCGGCATAGGTCGCGTTGATCTCCGGCGCGTAGTACGACGCGTACGTCACGCCCGCCTTGAGGTTGTCCGGGATCAGCAGGGCCGTGACGCCCCCGAAAAACTCCAGCATGCGCACATGCGACGCGATCCAATCGGGGAGCGATTGCGTCCACGTCGCTTCAGCAAACGTGTAGTTGCTCGCGCCGAGCGCCGCGACGAAGATCTGTGCCTCGCGGATCTCACCGGTGGTGGCGTCGACGATGTCGACGGTCAGCCCCGCGTAGTCGACGAAGAGGCGTTCGCCGGCGCGATACTCTTGCCGCATGACCGGATCGATCGTGGCGCGCCACTGCCGATAGTGGACGGCGAACTGGCTGTAGCTGTACCCCGCCGGTTCGCGCGCTCGGTACTCGTGCCACAGCAGCCACAAGGTCACGCCTTTCTGCTGCTTCTCCTGCGCGATCACCGCCCACTCGGGGAGCGGGCGCGTGGCCGACGAGGGCGTCGTCGCGCGCGCGAAGAGGGCGTCCTCGAGGGCGCCATCGGTGAGCGCGGTCGCGAGGGGCCACGTTAACCCGCTCGCACGGAAGCGCGCACAGTAGTCCTGCACCGTGCTTCGCGGCACGCCGAGGCTGCGCGCGGCGCGCCGTTCGCTGAGGCCCGCTTCCAATCGGAGGCGGAGTACATCTCGAATCATTCGCATCGGGATCCTGTCGCGGGGCACGCGGTCACTCCGGTTAAAGTCCCGGAAGGACGCACGAATCACGCGGGGTGGGGATCCCACACCAGTCACTGCAGCAACACCGCTAGTAGCCCCCTGGCCGGATTCCGCCAGAATGAGTGGCCGGAATCACCCAGAATGGGTGGCCGGATTCACCCGGAATGCGTGGCCGGATTCAACCGGAATGGGTGGCCGGATTCAACCAGAATGGGTGGCCGGTTTGCGCCGTAATACGCATCCGGTAACGGTGAATGATCAATGGCAGGCTATGCTGTGCCCCCACGCACGACGCCACGAGGGCGCCTTTGAATTGCGGCGATGTAGCAAAACTGCTATGATGTGAGGTGTGGATGGGTCAGGAGTCCAAGCGGTACCGGAAGCCGCTCAAGTTTGTCCCGGGTGTGGAGAAAGCAGTGCGGGAGCTGCCGGCGGACGTGCAGGACGTCTTCGGTAAGGCGTTGATGGATGCGCAATACGGCGATCAGGTGTCAGGCGCCCGACCGTTTGGTGAAGGTGTCCCGCGAGACGTGCTGAAGCTGGTTGAGGATGACGATGGTGAAACGTATCGGGCCGCGTTCGTCGTCGCGTTTGCTGGGGTAGTGTATTTGCTCGACGTGTTCCAGAAGAAGTCCAAGTCCGGTAGGGCAACGCCGCAATCCGATCTTGATCGGGTAACGGCACGGTACCATGCAGCCGTGCAGGATTACGAAACGAGCAAGGCCACGTATCTCGCGGCAACAGAGGTGGCGAAGGACGTAGCAATCGCGAAAGCGACGCGTGCTACGGTGAGAAGCGTGCCGATGCAGAAGCGTGGCGCGAAGGATTGAATGGCTATCCCTACGGAGCGATGAGTATGGCGACGACACGCAAGCCGACAACTGAAGCGAAGAGCGAGAAGAAGCGCATGGTGCCGACAACGCATGACCGTGAGCCTGAGGCTATCACGTTCAGTCCGATGCACGACAATTTCTTCGAAGCCATGGCACTCCCTGACGCCGCGGAGCGCCTCGCCAAGGCGGAGATGGCGCTGGTCATCGGCCATGTCGTGAAGGCGAGGGAGTGGAACCAGAAACGCACGGCGGAGGTGCTCGGTGTCGCCGCATCGGATGTTTCGGACTTGCTGCGTGGGAAATTGGCGCGCTTCAGTCAAGAGCGTCTGGAACGGTTTCTCAACGCCCTCGACATGGATGTGGTCATCCAGATCGGACCTCGGCCAGCATGGAAGACACACGCGAGTATCACGGTTGAGCAGGTGGCGCAGTTCAGCCGCGTATCATAAGGCCCCGGTCGCGGGCGGCGAGCGATAGGCCTCACGTAAACGCAAAACCCGGAACTGATCAGTTCCGGGTTCTGTGTTTGGGTTACGAGTTGTTGGTCAACTGCGTTACGCGTGCAGCATCTTTCCAAGCGAGTCCAGCACCGCCTCGCCAATCGCCTCGGACAGCGTCGGGTGCGCATGCACCGCGAGATCGATCTCCTCGACGGTAAACTCGTTTTCGCGCGCCACCACCAATTCGTGAATGAGCTCGGTGGCGTGCGCACCGACAATGTGCGCGCCCAGAATTTCGCCGTGCTTCGCGTCGCGAATGATCTTCACGAAGCCGTCGGTTTCACCGCTGGTGCGCGCACGACCGTTCGCGCTGAACGGGAATTTGCCGATCTTGTAGTCGAGCTTCTGGTCCTTGCACTGTTGCTCCGTGAGGCCAATGCTGGCCACTTCCGGATGACAGTACGTGGCGCTCGGAATGTTCTTGTAGTTCACGAGATGCGCGTGCTGTCCGCCAAGCAGATCGGCGAGCACATGGCCTTCGCGTGAGCCCTTGTGCGCGAGCATCTGATTGCCCGCCACGTCACCAATGGCGTAGTAGCCCGGCACGTTGGTTTCGAACTTCTCGGTGATCTTTACGAAGCCACGCTCGCTCTTCGCGATGCCCACCGCTTCGAGGCCGATTTTCTCCACGTTGGGCGCGCGGCCGGCGGCCACGAGCACCTTCTCCACCTCGAGCGTCTGCGTCTGTCCGCCCGCTTCGACGGTCATGCTCGCGCCGGTCTTGGAGACCTTCACGTTGGAGATCTTGGCGCCGGTCATGACGTCGATCTTGCGCTTCTTGAACGCCTTGGCCAGCTCGGCGCTGCAATCGGCGTCTTCGATGGGCAGAATGTTCGCCGCCACTTCAATGAGCGAGACCTTGGTGCCGAAGCTCGCGAACACGTCGGCGAATTCGCAGCCCACCGCGCCCGCGCCGATCACCGCCATCGTGGCCGGCGCCTTCTCGGCGACGAGCACGTCGTCACTCGAGAGCACGATGTTCTTGTCGAGCTCGAGGCCGATTTGCGGCAGCCCCTTTACGCGTGAGCCCGTGGCAATCACGACGGCCTTCTTGGCCTCGTGCGTTTCCTTTTTGCCGTCGGCGCCGGTGACGGTGACCTTCTTGCCCTTTTCGAGCAGCCCTTCACCGCGGATCCACTGCACCTTGTGCTTCTTGAACAGGAACTCGACGCCCTTGGAGTTCTGCGCACTGATGGCGCGCGAACGCTTCATGGCGGGGCCGAAGTCGAACGTCACGCCGTCGAGCGTGATGCCGTGTTCGGCAGCCTTGCCGATTTTCTGCGCGAGGCCCGCGCTCTCGAGGAGCGACTTGGCGGGAATGCACCCCCAGAGCACACAGGTACCGCCCAGCGCTTCGCGCTCGATGACGGCCACCTGCATCCCGAGCTGGGCGCAGCGAATGGCACACACGTATCCGGCGGGACCACCGCCAAGGACGATGACGTCGAAAGAAGCCATGATTTTGTGGGAAAGCGGTTGAGCCGGCGGAACCGGCAACCACAATCTAGCGGCGGGGCGTGGCGGGAGGGGGAGGGAAACACACCACCCACAATACGAACTCAAAGCTCACGGCTCGCGTCAGGCGCGTCCCCCTTCGTGCAGCGTCCCCGTATACGGATCGAAAACCGGCACGCCGCGCTGTGCACAGTCGCGCACGTTCCGCGTGACAAATACCAGCTCGTGGCGCGCCGCAGTGGCGAGCATCAGCCCGTCAATGACCGGCAGCGGGCGACCTATCGCATAGCCTTCGGCATCGAGACGTCCCCAATGGCGGGAGCACGCCAAGTCGAAGGGCATGATGCGATTCGAGAAATATCCCGGTAGTTCGAACTCCATCCATGTTGCCAAGGCACTTTTCCGAGCGCCCGCCGGTAGCCGTGACACCCCTTTTTCAATCTCACCAAGCACGAGCACACTGATGTGCAAAGTGAGGGGAGCCTGCGCGCGAATCCACGTCACGACACGAGGATCCGGCTGCGGGGACGCCAGGACGCTGACGATGTTGGTGTCGAGCAGATAGCGCTTCATGGCACCCCGTCCGGGAACTCCATACTGCCATCAGCCTCATCCCCATGTGTCGTGCCCAGCGACAGCTCGCGCGACATCTCTCGGGGTCTCGGAAACGGATCGTCACGGTCGAACGCGCCCTCGGCGATGGCCGCCGCCAGCGGCGATCGCTGCATGGCCGAGTACAGGTCTACAGGCGCCACAAGGCGCTCGTAGTCGTCGCGGGCGATGACGACTACCGCATCGGCGCCCGAGCGTCCGCGTGTGACCAACTGCGGCTCGTGGGCGAGAGCCCCTCTGACGAGCTCGGAAAACCCGTTCTTCGCTTTTTCGAGCGTCCACACACGCATGTTGTCCTCTTTTGCTAGTTATGTGAAACAAACATAGCCAATCTGGACAAGTTTTGCATTTCGCAAGCCTGGCGAACTCCTCAGCCCCCCGACTCTTAGGCTCCCTCCGTCGCGAACGTGCCAGATGAAGGAGCCACGGAGCTGTGAAGCTGAAGAGAAAGGCCCTCAGCGCTACTGCGGCACCACCGTACTGCGCACCCCGTCGGAGAACACCACCTCAACTGCTCGGCCGGCGGTGACGACCGCGGCCCCGGAGCGACGCACGAAGCCCATGACCTCGCCGGTGGCGGCATCACGGACCATGGCCATGGGATACCGGCTGTTCTGCCAGCGCACGGTCACGGCACGCGATGAGCGCGAGACGGCGGCGCCGGGGTCGGCGCTGAGGCCGAGTGCCTGCGGGGCACCGGAGGCGGCTGGGGCGGCGATGGCGCGACGCACGGCACTGCGGAGCGGCAACCGCGCATCGCTTACGCGCAGTTCGGCGAGCCGCGCCTCGAGCGTCGCCGACCAGGGCACGACCACGGCGAACTGGCGCTCCTCATGACCGGGGAGAATGTGGTCCACGACATTTGCCTCGACCGGCAGCTGCAACAGGGCGCCCCCGTTGGCATCGAGCAGCTCCACACGGTGCGTGGGATTTCGCGCGGCCGGCGAGACGGGTGCGGTCACGCGGAACGCGGGCTCAAGACGGACGTCGCCGTCGACGACGCGTCCCCACACCAGCAGCCCTTCGCCCTTCACGTTCGCCGACGCGACCAGACTGCCGGCCGACTGGCGATAATTCAGCGCGCCGGTCCAGTTGTAATCGCTGATCCAGTTGTTGCTGCAATAGCTCATGATGTCGGTCGCACTGTTCGACACGATGGTGTTGCTGCTGCTGTTCCAACCGAAGGCGCCAATGAGGCCACCGGCGTACGGATAATTGGGATCACCGCTGGTACCACACGGCGCGTGTGAGCGCGAGAAGTTGTGTCCCCACTCGTGCGCCGCAACGTTATCCCCGCTGGGGAGATGGTCCCACCCCACAGAGGCGCGGCCCGGCACGTAGCCGTAGCCCGCCACGCCGCTGGTGTAGGTGGTGCGCACGACGCCGTAGTAGTAGGTGGACGATGGCGCGCCGTCAGTGGTGCGCAGCGTATTCAGTTCGCTGAGTACGGTGAGCCAGTTGTTGTTCTCGTCGCCCGATTGCAGCACTGTAGCCGATGACGTAAACGGGGCCCGCACATCGGAGACGACGGTGGAAATGGGCCAGATGCGCCGCGTGGTGGTGAGGAACGATTCCTTGTTCGCCGCACTGACGCGTCCGGTATCGGTGCCGACCACCACGGGCACGAAGCGCACGGTGAAGGTGGGCGCATTGACCACACTGATCGCCTGCGGTGTGCCGTTCGACGGCCACACGTTATCGGCGCGAGTCGCGTCGGTGACGGCTTGCGTGGGGTCGAGATCGACGAGCACGCGCGTCGTGGTGCGGATGTTCGCCGCCGGCACGGTCACGTTCCACGTGGAACCCAGCGTGCCTTCAGCGGTGGCGGTACGCACGCTCGTCTCCGGTGCCGTGATGGTGTTGGTGGTCAGCAGCGTGGGCCCGTCGTACACGCGCACGCGCACATCGGGGCGCGCACTGTTGGCGCCAGTGGCCGTGACGAATACCCGCAGCAGCGCCGCACGGTTGGCGACGAGCGTCACCGAATTGTCGAGCTTCTGAGTGGCCTGCGTGAGGTAGACGTTACTGATGGAGTAGTTGAGACCCGACGGCGTGGTTGGCGGGGCGGCGTAGCTGAACGAGGTGGCCGCATTCCCGCCGGCGGTCACCGCGACGGTCTGCGACGTGGGTGTTGGTGTGTACGTGATGCCGGCGTCGACGACCGACGAGGCGGCCACGGTCCAGATGCCGGCGCTGAGGCCGGTCACGGTGCCGGCGCCATTGAGGGTGCGCGAGACGCCGGGCCCCGTGAACGTGAAGACGGGCACCGCACCTGAGGGGACGCCCGATGCGTTCGCCGTCACCGCGCCACCGGGAACGGTATAGGTCACGGTGGCCCCGGCGGCGACGGGCGACGCGACGACGTTCACGGTCTGCGACGCACTGGCTGGCGTATACGTCGTGGCGCCCACCGATACGGCCGAGGCGCTGACCGTGTAGCTCCCGGGAATCAGTCCCGTGATCGTGGTGGTCGACGCGACCGTGCGGGAGAAGCCGGCGGGGCCGCTCACCGTCACATTGCCCGCCGTGCCATTGGGGAGGCCGCTCACCACCACCGCGAGCGAGCCCGTGGTGATGGTGTACTGCACCGCCAAGCGCAGCGTGTCACCGGGGAGCACACTCGCGTCGTACGACGCCGGCGTGGGCGCGTACGTGCCGGTGGCATTGGTGACCGGCGACGCGGCCAAGCGCCAGCGGCCCGCCAACGCCGGCACGGAGCGATAGCTGGTGCTCACGGCAATCGTTGCGTTGCTCGGATCGGTGAGGACGATTGCTGATGCCGTTCCGCCGGGCAGTCCGCTCACAGGGACATCAACGACGGTCGGCACCAGCACATAGGTCAACGAGGCTGCGGCCGGCGTTGCGCCGGCGGTCACATCGAGTGTGGCGGAGCCAGCGGTGAGGCCGGAGAGCACCCCGAACGCCTCCGTGGCGATGCGCACGATGCGCGGCGTAAAGGTGTAACGACCGGGCTCGAGGCCGCGCACCGTTTCCGTGGCGGTGATGGTGCGCGTGTAGCCCGAGGGGCCAGTCACGCGTACATCGCCGGCGAGCGCGGACGGCAGTCCGTTCAGCGTGAGCGTAAACGCGCCAGACGCGAGCGTGTAGTTGAACGCGGCCGGTGTGAGGCCGTTGGTGGTGATGGTGACCTGCTGTGAGGCGGGCGCCGCGGCGTAGCGGTCGGTGCCGCTCTGCACGGGCGCCGCCGACACGGTGTAATTCCCTGCAGGGAGTGAGTCGATGGTGCCGGCGCTGGTGAAGCTGCGATCGTAGCCGCTGCCCACGACGCGCAGCGACAGTGCGGCGCCGCCGGGCAAGCCGGTGGCCTGCAATACCAGGCGCCCCACCTGCGCGGCGTAAAGCACTGGCGCAGGCGCGGCGATGAGCGACGCGACGACATCGAGCGTGAGCGTGTCGGTGGCAGGGCGGTACGTAATGCCATTCTGCGCGACGGCACTGCTGATGACGCGATAGCGGCCGGGCTCGAGGCCGGTGAGCGTACTCGTGCCGGTCACTGTGTGCGCGGTGGTATCGGGGCCTAGCACACGCACATTGCCATTGCGTCCCGCAGGAAGCCCCGTGACGGCAACGGCAATGGCGCCGGTGGCGACCTGATACGACAGCGCGACCCGGGCGGTATCGCCGAGGCTGACCGTGGTGTCGTAGCTCGTGCGCGACGGGGCGTAGCGCGCGCCGGCCACGGTGACACTCTGGGCGGTGAGGGCCCACGAATCACGCGTGGTGGGAATCCCTGTTGGCGCTGGGGCCACGAGCGTGTTGCTCTGCGCCAGCGTGGTGGTGCCACCGCCGGGGAGCGTCACGGTGACCGCCGCATCGGTGCCGGTGGGCAAGCCGCTCACGGCCACGCCAAACGCCGACGGGAGCGCGCGGTAGACCGCACTTACGTTCACCGGCGCCGCCGAGGGCACGTTGATCTCGTAGGTGGCCGGCGAGGCGGCAAAGACGCCAATGGCGGTACGAATGGGGCGCACGGTCACCGTGTATCGGCCCGCGGGCACGTCGCCCCAGCTGGTGCCGTTCTGGGCGGTGCGCGTGAACGAGGCACCCGGTAGGGGCCCAACGAGCAGAATGTCCCCGCTCTCGCCAGACGGGAGCCCGCTGCTGGTGACATTGACCAGCCCGGGCGGGACCGGCGCCGGCGCAATCGGCGGTGGCGGGGTCGTCGGTGCATCCGCTCCGCCGCCAGCGCAGGCGGCGAGGAGGATCGACAGGGAGAGGGCGAGGGCGCGGCGGCAGTCGATCGTCATTGGTCGTCGGTGCGGGGGTCCATTAGCGGACGATCAGGTTGGCCGAACATCACGGTGGTTAACCGCCCCGGGTCGTCGGTGTCCCCCTTCGCGCTTTCCTTCGGGGGCGGCCGTGCGCTATCGCGCCGGCGCCGCCCCCTCAGAGACGCGCGGCGGGGGACACCGACGCCCCGGGGCTCGCATCGCGCACGAGTCGGGGTCGGGGCCGGGGTCGGGTCGCGGGCGCGGCGCGTTCGCGCGCGGGTTTGGGGCTGGGTCGGGGTCGGGGTCGGGGTCGGGGTCGGGGTCGGGGCCAGCCCGTCGGGGCGCCGTACACCCCCGTCGCGCGTCTCTTCGGGGCGACGCCGGCGCTTCAGCGCCCGGCCGCCCCGAAGCAACGCGCCAAGGGGGTGTACGGTGACCCGACGGGCGGGTCGCCCACACAGGCATCCCCCCGACCCAGACCAAGACCCAAACGCAAAAGGCCCCAGCAAGCGCTGGGGCCTTTTGTCCTGCCGTCTGCAACCTGTCGTCTCCCGTCTCAGAAGAGCATCATCATCGGGGCTTCCAGCAGCTGCCGCAGCGTCTGCAGGAACTTCGCGCCCACCGCGCCGTCGATGATGCGATGGTCGCAGCTCATCGTGACCCGCATGCGCTGACGCGGCACGAACTGCCCGTTCTCCCACACGGGCTTGGTCTCGGTCGCGCCCACCGCGAGGATCGCCGCTTCGGGCGGGTTGATGATCGCCGTGAACTGGTCAATGCCGAACATGCCAAGGTTGGAGACGCTGAACGTGCCCCCCGTGAACTCGGCCGGCTGCAGCTTCCGTTCACGCGCCCGCTTGGCCAACTCGCGCGCTTCCTTGCCGATCGCCCCCAGTCCCTTGAGATGCGCGTCGCGGATGACAGGCACGATGAGTCCGTCATCCGTCGCCACCGCCATCCCCACGTGCGCGGCGCTGAAGTAGCGAATGGAATCGCCCATCCAGTGCGCGTTCACTTCCGGATGACGCGTGAGCGCGATCGCGACCGCTTTGATCACGATGTCGTTCACCGACACCTTGAACGCATCGCCGGCCGCACCCATCTGCTCGCGTAGCTTGCCCACGTTCGTCATGTCGATCTCCGACGTGAGGAAGAACGTGGGGATCGGACCGATCGATTCGCCCAGACGACGCGCAATCGTTTTGCGCATCTGCGTGAGCGCGACATCCTTGTGCTCGCCGTCGATCTGCATGCTCACCGCGACACCGGTGGGCTTGCTTCCCGCACTCGGCGCCGCCGCTGCGGCCGGCGCCGCCACGGCCGCGGCTTCGATGTCGCGACGGATGATCCGGCCACCCGGACCGCTCCCCTGAATGCTTGACAGCGCGAGCCCCTTCTCGGCCGCCAGGCGGCGCGCCAACGGCGACGAACGCGTGGCACCCGCCGGTTCTGCGGCTGCAGGCGTCGGAGCGGGTGCCGCCGCCGCAGGTGCGGTCTCAGCAGGAGCGGGCGCCGGAGCTGCGGCCGCCGCCGCCGCCGCGGCACCCCCACCCGAGCCGAACGCCGAAATGTCTTCGTCGGCCGACGCAATCACGCCGATGAGGTTCCCCACCGGTGCCGTCGCGCCTTCGTCGATGAGACGCGCCCGCAACACGCCGTCGCCACGCGCGACGAGCTCCATGATCGCCTTGTCGGTCTCGACCTCGGCAATCGTGTCGCCCGACTTCACTACGTCGCCGACGTTCTTGGTCCACTTCGCCAGACGCCCCTCCTCCATGGTCGGGGAGAGCGCCTCCATCAATACTTTGGTCGCCATGTGATCGCCTTTGGGGTGAACCTGGTCAGTCGATGTAAAGAACCTGCTTCACCGCCGCGATCGTCTTGGGGACGTCGGGCTTGGCGGCCTTCTCCAAACTCTTCGTGTACGGCATGGGCGCATCGGCCTGATGCACGCGCAACACCGGTGCATCGAGATCGTCGAAGCAATGACGCTGCACATAATCGACCACCTGCGCGCCAACGCCGCACACTTCCCACCCTTCTTCCACGACGACCGCCCGATTCGTCTTGCGCACCGACGCAACGATCGCGTCGACGTCCATCGGACGGATGGTGCGCAGATCGACGACGTCGCAGCGAATGCCTTCCTTCGCCAGCTGATCGGCCGCCTGCATGGCCACCAGCACCATCTTGCCGTGCGTGATGAGCGAGCAGTGATCGCCTTCCCGCTTGAGATCGGCCTTGCCGAGCGGAATGACGTACTCTTCCTCGGGCACGTCGCCCTTGGTGTTGTAGAGCATTTCGCCTTCGAGGAAGCACACCGGATTGTCATCGCGGATGGCGGCCTTGAGCAGCCCCTTCGCGTCGTACGGCGTGCCGGGCGCCACCACCTTGAGCCCGGGGATGTGCGCGAGCCACGACTCGAACGCCTGCGAGTGCTGCGCCCCCAGCTGCAGCGCCGCCCCGTTGGGGCCGCGGAACACCATCGGCATGGGGAACTGGCCGCCCGACATGTACAGCATCTTCGCGGCGACGTTCACCACCTGGTCGATGGCGAGCAGCGCGAAGTTCCACGTCATGAATTCGATGACGGGACGGAGGCCGCACATGGCCGCGCCCACACCCACCCCGGCAAAGCCGAGTTCGGTAATGGGCGTGTCCACCACGCGCATTTCGCCGAACTCCTGCAGCAGTCCCTTGGAGACCTTGTACGCACCCTGGTACACGGCGACTTCCTCGCCCATGAGAAAGACGCGATCGTCGCGGTGCATCTCTTCGCGCAACGCCTGATTGAGCGCGTCGCGATATGTGATCAATGGCATGGTCGTGACGCTCTCAGCTCGTGGTTTCGACGAGGATGTCTTCCATGAGCGCCTCGAGCGGCAACTCCGGGCTCGCTTCCGCGAAGTCGATGCTCTCCTGCACGATCTTCTTGATCTCTTCGTCCATCGCGGTCACTTCGGCGGCAGTGATTTCGCCCGCCTCTTCCATGCGCTGACGGTGCAGGGAAATGGGATCGCGCTTGAGGTACTGCTCCAACTCTTCCTTCGTGCGGTACGTGCCGCTCACGGCGTCGGACATGGAGTGGCCCATGAACCGATACGTGCGGATTTCGAGCAGCGTCGGCATGCTTTCCTTGCGCGCGCGCTCGATCGCTTCGGCGGTCGCCTTGCGCACGGCAATCACATCCTGTCCGTCCACCACGTCACGCGGCATGTCGTACGACGCGCCGCGCTTGTAGATGTCGTGAATGGACGACGCGCGCTCGAGCGCGGTGCCCATGCCGTAGCGGTTGTTCTCAATGATGAAGATGCACGGCAGCTTCCAGAGCGCCGCCATGTTGAGCGCCTCGTGAAACGCGCCCGTATTCACCACCGATTCGCCCATGAAACAGGCAATGACCTGGTCGCCGCCGCGGTAACGGATGGCGAAGCCCACGCCCGAGGCAATCGGCACATGGCCACCCACGATCCCGTGACCGCCCAGGAAACCGAGCTGCTTGTCGAACATGTGCATCGAGCCGCCCTTGCCCTTCGCGCAGCCGTCCTGACGGCCGAAGAGTTCGGCCATCACCGCACGCGGCGTCATGCCACGCGCCAGCGCCTGCCCGTGATCACGGTAGGTCGTGATGATGTAGTCGTCGGGGCGCAGCAGCGAGATAATGCCCGTGGACACCGCCTCCTGGCCGATGTAGAGGTGGCAGAAGCCACCAATGCGGCCGATCGCGTACATCTCGGCGGTCCGTTCTTCGAAGCGGCGCTGCAGGAGCATGCTGTAGAGCAGCTCCTTGTGCAGGGCAGCGGTGCTGTCCGTCTTCACGGTCACCTGGGGGTCGGATTTCTTCTTGGGAGGCATCAGAACAACAGAGGGGGAGTGTTGGGTGGTGCGTTCTGAGTGATCAGGCTAGTGATGCGGCCTGGACTTGCTCCCAGGCGTGGTAACTCGAGCGTACGAGTGGGCCGCTTTCGACGTGCTTGAAGCCCATGCGCATGCCGATGTCGTAGAGCTCGCGGAACTCTTCCGGCGTGACGTACCGATCGAGCTCGATGTGTGAATCGGAGGGGCGCAGATACTGACCGAGCGTCAGGATGTCCACGTCGACCGCACGCAGGTCCTTCATGACTTCCACCACTTCCTCGTTGGTCTCGCCGAGGCCGAGGATGATGCCCGTCTTGGTGGGGATGTCGGGGGCGATGCGCTTGGCGGTCCGGAAGATCTGCAACACGCGCTCGTAGCGTCCGCCCGGACGCGCCTTCTTGAAAAGACGCGGGACCGTTTCGGTGTTGTGATTGTAGATCTCCGGCCGCGCTTCGAGCACGGCCCGGATGGAGTCTTCGTTCCCCTGGAAATCGGGAACGAGTACTTCGACCGAACAGCCGGGCAGGCGCTGATGAATCTGCCGGATGGTTTCGGCAAAGATGTACGCGCCGAAGTCGGGGAGGTCGTCACGGTCGACCGACGTGATGACCGCGTGGCGGAGGTCCATCCGCGCGATGGCTTCGCCGACGCGCTTCGGTTCCTCGATGTCGTACTCCGGCGGTTTGCCGTGCGCAACGGCGCAGTACGCGCAGTTGCGCGTGCAGACGCTGCCCAGAATCATGAACGTGGCGGTGCCGTGCTGCCAGCATTCCCCGATGTTGGGGCAATGCGCTTCTTCGCACACGGAATGGAGATTGAGCTCCTTCATCATGTGCTTGAGACGGATATAGTTTTCTCCGCCCGGGGCTTTGACCTTCAGCCACGACGGCTTCCGTTCAGGAAGCGCCTCGCGGCGGTGCCGCCCCATGATCTGTACCAGCTGCTCAGCCATATCGGCACGGTAGTGCCCGGGGTGGGCCCGGGACGTGAAGTGGGGAAGCTAGCCTTATGCACTGTTTCCGGAAACAGTAGAGTAACCGCTTAAGGCAATATAGACGGTCTTCCCCTCTCGGGTGAAACTTCCCTGCGCGGCAATCGTAGGCACAGAAGACCCCTTTTCGCGCTGAGGCGCTTATGCTCCGCACTCTGTTTACCGTTGGACTCGTCGCCCTGTTGGGGCTCGTGGCGCTCAAAGTCGTATTTGGCCTGCTGGGCCCGCTGGTCGCCTTGCTCTTCTGGCTGATCGGGCTCGCGATCAAGGTGCTGCTGCTGGGCGCGGTGGTGTATTTCATTCTCCGTCTCGTCAGTCCGGTGACGGCCGAAAAGATCGAGCGCGCCTTCCGGAGCTGAGTCCCGCTCCGGTGCCTTCTGGCATACAAACGCGGCCCCGTGCAGATGCACGGGGCCGCGTTCGTGTGCGCAGGGTGGGCGCCTTACTCGTCGCCAGCTGGCGGGGCGTCGGGCGCGTCTCCGGGTCCATCGCCGCTCCCATCACCCTCGCCCTTGTCCTTGCGACCACGGGACCGGCGTGCACCGCCGCGGCGACCACGACGGCCACGTCGGCGGGGACGAACGGCGCCTTCGGCCATGCTCTCGATGCCACCGGCCTCATCGTCGTCACCGTCATCGCCATCGTCAGCGCCGGAGTCTCCCTCGCCTTCAGGGGCCTCCTCATCGCTCGCGGCCTTCCGCGGACGGCGCGGTCGCACCGGCTCCCCGTCGATGTGATCACCGGGGAGGAAGCGGACCTCTTCGTCGGTCTCACGCGAAGGCGCCGCGCGCGCCGGTTCACCGTCTTCCGGCGACTCGCCGTCGGTGCCCTCACCGTTCTCCGCGCCCTCTGCGCCGCCTTCCTTCTTGCGACGCCCCCGGCGTGACCGGCGGTTACGCCGACGCTTGCGAGCCGTCTGACCGTCGGCGTCAACTGTCCCGCCGTCGCCCGCCTCGCCGCCCACGCCGCCCTCGCCGTTCGACTCGCCGTCCGTGTCGTCGGTGTTGTCGTCACCCTCGATGTCCGCCGGTTCGGCGCGGGGCTTCCCGTCGCGAACCGGCAGCGTCGCAGACGCTTCGCGTTCGGCAACTTCAGGCGCCGGCGTCACGCCGAGTGTGTCGGCGGGCTCGGCCGCGGTCGACGATACGCGCTCGTCCGTGAACACGTCATCGCTCAGCGGACGCGGCTCTCGGCGCACGGGGGCGGCGAACGGATCGTCCAGTTCCAACGTCGCGTCGGCGAAGGCAGGCGGCTGCTCGCGGCGACGCGGCGAACGCGCCTCGCCTGCACGTTCCCCACGTGGGCTACGCCCCTTTTCGCCACCATCGCGCGCTGGGCGCTCGCCGCGAGGCAGGCGCTCCGGCCGCTCCGGCCGCTCCGGCCGCTCCGGCTTGTCGCCGCGAGCCGGGCGCTCGGTCCGCTCGGGACGTGTCTCCGGACGCGCTTCGCCGCGAGCCGGTCGTTCCGTTTCCGTGTCCCGCTCGCGCGGACGCCGGCGACGCGGATCGGGAGCGGGCTCGCCATCGATACCGCGGGAGCCGTCCCGCTCGCGCACCTTTTCCCGCAGGCGCTCGACAGAGAGTTCCGGCGCCTCGTCGCGCCGCTTGCCACCGGCGCGCGGTCCACGACGGTCGTCGGGAGCGCCACCTTCCGGGGCCGACGACCCGACGACGGCACGACGTCCACGGGCGCCCCATGCCCACTTGAGGACACCAAGGGCGTCGGTCATGGCCACGCGGCGCGTGTCGCGCATGCGCACCCCGTACGTGGGCTCCATGGGCACCGATTCCACACGGCGGGCATGTGGCGCGAGCGTCAGCAGCAGGTCGGTGTTGGCCGTCCAGCTGTCGCCACTGATCAGTGGGGCGCTCCCGGCCACGCGCAGGGCTTCGCGCAGGGCGGAGATGCGAACGAGGCGCATGGTTGCCGTGAGGTCCTTCACACCCTCGACGTTGACGAACGGGCGCATGACCCAATGTCCGTACTTGAACAGCCGCTTGACGGCCGTTGGCGCGTCGGCCACGGTGAGCCGCTCGCCCACCACCAGATCGGCGCCCCCTTCGAAGCGGCGTGCGAATTCCGGGACGATGCCCGGCGGATCGGTGAAGTCGCCCTGCAGCAGCAGGACGGCGTCGCGACGGGGATAGCGCGTCTGCGCGGCAATGTGGCGCAACAGGGCGTCCACCGAGCCGGCATAGCCCAGGCGCGTCGTTCCGCGCAGGACCGACACCGGCATCGCCCGCTCGTACTGCTCGGCCACCATCGCCGTGTCGTCGGTGCTTGCGTCGTCGTACACGACGACCTCGTATTCACGCGGAAACTCGGCCAATACCGTGCGGAGCCGCCAGAGCAGCACGCCGATGGTGGCAACTTCGTTATGCGCGGGAATGGCGAGGTAGAGCACAGGAGCGATTGAGGGGCGGTCTGGCGTGGCGACGGGGCGTTCGGCATCCCGACACTGGCGCACTGGTGTGCGTCGATAATAACAGACTCAGAGCCCCAATGGTGGTGAATCGTGGTGAATGGGGCCATTCGGACGCATTTTGGGCCCATATCGCGTTCGTCGGACGAGCGGTCTACCTTTCAGTGATGTTCGACGAGATCCGTGACACGCTGCGTCAGTTTTCCTCCCGCCTCGATCCCGATGAGCGCCGCCGCATGGGCAGCGGTATGCGGGAGGCCATGGTGCACGCGAAGCTGGCCATTCAGGACATGCGCACCACGCTGGCCACCACGGAGTCGCGTCTCAAGACGGAGCAGGCCGAGCTCGACACGGTCCGTCGCCGCCAGGGACTGGCCGCGCAGATCGACGATGCGGAAACTGTCGCGATCGCCGAACGCTTTGCCGCGCAGCACGCGGAGCGCGTGGTGATGCTCGAATCGAAGCGTATGGTCCAGCAGCAGGAGTTGGAGCTGGCCGAGCGGGAGTACGACGCCATGAGTGCGGACCTCAAGCGGGTGGTCTCGGGTTTCGCCCCTGATCCGTCGTCGCCGGAAGCGGCGGCCGCACGCGAAGTCGACGCCCTGCTCTCCGACGATCCGGCTGCGGCCGGTGTGGACCTTCCGCCGCCGCCGTCCCGCCGCAGTCGTGCCGATCGTGAGGCCGATGCGGAAGCGCGACTCGCGGCTCTCAAACGACAGCTCGGCAAATGATCGTCGGTGTGTCGCGGCGGTGCCGCGCACATGCGGTTGCCGCCGTTGCCGTGTGTACGCTCAGCGCCTCGCCGCTGTCGGCGCTCCGTGCGCAGAATGTGCGTGCCGACAGCGTGCGGCAGCCGCCCGTGTCGAGCCAGGGCGTTCTCCCGGTCACCGGCTGCTCAGGGCAGGTGATCAGCGACATCATCGTCATCACGCAGCCGCCCTTTACGGATCGCCTACCGCGCGATCTCGAGTGGGTGCGCCGCACGGTGCGGGTGATGCACAGCAACACGCGCGACGAAGTCATCCGGCGGTTTCTGTTGCTCAAAGTCGGTGAGCCGTGCAATCAGATCAAGCGCGCGGAATCGGAGCGCATTCTGCGCGCGCAGCCGTATCTCGTCGACGTGCGCATTCGGGCGTACGACGATGAAGCCGGTGGTGTACGTCTCGAAGTGGAAACACGAGATGACTTCAGTCTGCTGTTCGAACCGATGTTCCGCGGCACGGCGCCGGTGTTTCGCGGCATGCGGCTTGGCGAAAGCAATCTCGGTGGCAACGCGAAACAGGTCGCGGTGGAGTGGCGCGACGGCCTCGCGTACAACGATGTGCTGGCCATGCGCTACACCGATTATCAGTTTCTAGGGCAGCGCGACGAATTGCGCCTCGAGGCCCGTCGCAATCCGTTTGGCCAGCAGTTGCAGCTCGATGTCGTACGCCCGTACTACACCGATCTGCAACGGCTCGCGTGGGTGGCCAGTGTCGGTGGTACCCGCGAACCCATGCGGCTGTTGCGTGGCCCCATAGAGCAGAACGCGGTGAACGTGCGGCGCGCGTATGGCAACATTGGGGCACTCACCCGCGTGGGCCCTGTTGGTCGTCTCAAGTTGGTGGGGTTCTCACTCACGCGCGAAGACGAACGCACCGATTCGCTGCCCTTGTTGCTGCGGCGCGAAGGGCCGCGCCCCGACACGTTGGGGGCAGCACCGGGACAGTACATCGCGCAGAACGTGATGCGCGCCAATGTGCTGCTTGGCTTCCGCGCCATCCGCTTCGTACCGGTACGCGGCTTCGACGCGCTCACGGGCGCGCAAGACATTCGCGTTGGCGTTCAGGTGGGCGTGGCTGCTGGCCATTCGCTGCGCATTGGCCCCGCCGTGGACAACGACCGCTTTCTCGCCACCAACATCTACCTCGGATGGGGCGGCGAAAAATGGTTCGCCGGCGCGCAGGGGATTACCGAAGCGCGCTACAGCGTCGACCGCGACCGGTGGGAGAACGTGCTGGGGAGCGGACGGGCCGCCTGGTACTTCCGTCCGGCCGTGCGACAGACCACGGTACTGCAGGCGGAATGGGCCGCAGGACGGCGCATGCAGGCACCCTTTCAGGTGTCACTCGCCGATCGTGAAGGCGGACTGCTTGGCCATCGTCGTTCGCGCGAGCCCGGTGCGCGTCGCATGGTGTTCCGTGGCGAACAGCGATTCGTGATTCCCACACGCTTCAATGTGGCCGACGCAGGTCTCGCCGCCTTTGCCGAAGCCGGCCGTCTGTGGGCCGAGCGCTCGGTGCCGTATTCGGTGGATACCCCGTGGCGTGGGACACTCGGCGTGTCATTCCTCGCGGCGGTTCCGCCGCGCTCACGACGGTTGTGGCGACTCGATGTCGGCGTGCCGGTCAGCAACGATCAGTTCAAGCAATTTGAAATTCGACTGTCGTCGACAGACCGCAGCCGCACGTTCTGGCGCGATACGCGCGACGTGGAGCGGAGCCGGGAGCGGACGGCGCCGACGTCGTTGTTCACGTGGCCGTAATGCCGCTTCAACTGCGGTGGATTGGTCCGGCGGTTTACTGGCGACGGCACTAGCCCTCAGGGAGAAGAACGTAAGGACAAAGGGGAAAGCGCGGGACCATCCACTGACAAACAACGGTGTTGTTGTTCGGTGGACGGCACCGCGCTTTTTGCTTTGTCCTTACGTTCTTTTTCCTGAGGGCTAGTGCCGGAGCTGGTTGACCGCCGGACCAATCACCCGTTGTCCAATCAGGCCTTGACGTTCGCCATCATTTTGCGAATCGGCACCACCATCGCCAGCAACACCGCCGTACTCACGAAGAGCGCAATCGCCGTCCAGCTGAACACCGCCGGTGTCTGCTCCACCTTGGTCGGATCGACGTGCCCACCCACCAGGCCGGCCACGAGATTGCCAACCGACGCGGCGAGGAACCAGATCCCCATCATCTGTCCCACGTACCGGCGCGGTGCGAGCTTCGTCATTGATGACAGGCCCACCGGGCTGAGCGACAACTCGCCCCACGTCTGCAGCAGGTAGCTGAAGATGAGCCACCACGGCGAGACGAGCACCTTGCCGCCGCCCGCGACAACCGCGTTGGCAGCATAGACCATGATCTGAAAGCCCAGCCCCGCGAGGGCGAGGCCGAGCGCGAACTTGGCGGGGCTGGACAGGTCCAGGTTGCGCTTGGCGAGCCAGAGCCAGAGCGCCGCGAAGACCGGCGAGAAGATGATGATGAAGAGCGAGTTGATCGACTGGAACCACGTGGCCGGAATGCTGAAGCCAAACAGGTTGCGGTCGGTGAAGTCGTTGGCGAACAGCTGCAGCGAGGTAGGTGCCTGCTCGAACGCGGCCCAGAAGATCGCGGCGAACACGAACAGTACGAAGATGACGGCGCTACGCTTTTTCTCGTCGCTCGTGAGCCCGCCGAACGCGAAGAGGTACGCGAAGTACGAGACCGCGATGCCGACTAGGACGAACGTCATCGCGCCGCCCACCGCCAGCGGATCGATGGTCATCACACCGCTCGCGGCCAATGCAAACACCAGCGCGAGAATGCCGAGTCCGGCAAAGGTGCTGTTGCGCACGGTGGCTTCCTGACGCGCCTGCGCCTTCGCGTCGGGGTTGCGCACGATGTCCCGCCCAATGGGGCCAAGCAGTCGGTCGGAGAAGAGCCAGAAACTCAACAGGCCGAACGCCATGCCAACGCCAGCGGCGCCAAAGCCCCAGTGCCAGCTCACGCGCTCGCCAAGGTAGCCAGTGACGAGCTGGCCGACGAAGGCGCCCGTGTTGATGCCCATGTAAAAGATCGAAAAGCCGGCATCACGACGCGCGCCGCCTTCGGGATACAAATCGCCGACGATCGCGGAGATGTTCGGCTTGAGCAGTCCCGTGCCGAGCACGATGAAGACGAGGCCGAGAAAAAAGAACGACTTGCCCACACCCGCGCCGGTAAAACCGGACACACCAATCGCCAGATGTCCCGCGGTAATGAGCACCGCACCGACAAGAATGGCACGACGCAATCCGAGCCACCGGTCGGCAATCCATCCGCCCGGTAGCGATGCCAGATACACGCTGGCCGCGTAAATGCCGACAATGGCGGACGCTTGGGTGCGCTCGAGGCCGAAGCCGCCGTCGTTGAGTGCGGCCGCCATGAAGAGCACGAGCAGGGGGCGCAGTCCGTAGAACGAAAAGCGCTCCCACATTTCCGTCGCGAAGAGCAAGCCAAGGCCCTTCGGATGACCGAAGAATGAGCGGTCGTTGGTAACGTCGGTGCTCACGTGGTGGGGACTGAGGTGGGAGGTTCCTTGATGCACGCGACAAAGTGGCCGGGTGCCTTTTCTTCAAGCGGCGGAACGATGCGGGTGCACGCGGCGTCCTTGAGCGGATGCGGGCACCTCGGGTGAAACACGCAACCGGACGGCGGGTTCGCCGGCGACGGGGGATCGCCTTGGAGCAGAATGCGCTGCCGAACAGCGCCCGGGGTCGGTACCGGAACTGCCGAGAGCAAGGCCTTGGTGTACGGCATGCGCGGTGTGCTGAACAGCTTCGCGCGTGTGGTGAGCTCGACGATCTTGCCGAGGTACATGACGGCGACTCTGTCGGCCATGTGCGACACGACGGCGAGGTCGTGCGCAATGAACAGATAGGAGAGTCCGCGCTCGCGTTGCAGATCGCGGAGCAGATTCACCACCTGCGCCTGCACACTGACGTCGAGGGCGGAGACCGGTTCGTCGCACACGATGAACGACGGTTGCACCGCGAGCGCCCGCGCGATGCCAATGCGCTGCCGCTGTCCGCCCGAGAACTCGTGCGGATAGCGCGCCGCGTACTCGGCGCGCAGCCCCACCTCATCGAGCAGCTGCGCCACACGACGATCCGCCTCGGCCCCTTCGGCGAGCGCGTGGACGATGAGCCCTTCCTTAATGGCGGCGCCAACGGTCATGCGCGGGTTCAGGGAGCCGTAGGGATCCTGAAAGACGATCTGCATGTGGCGCCGCATGCGCCGCAACGCGTCGCCTTTGAGCGCCATGACATCGGTGCCGTCGAAATGGACGGCGCCGCTGGTGGGTTCGACGAGGCGCAGCAGTGCGCGTCCCGTGGTGGTCTTGCCGCATCCCGATTCACCGACGAGCGCGAGCGTTTCACCACGCCCCACATCGAACGACACGTTGTCCACGGCTTTCACGGCGCCGGTGACGCGCTGCAGAATGCCGCTGCGGATGGGGAAATGCTTGGTCAGTCCGCGGACCGACACCAGTGGTGCGCCATTGGTGCTCACGAGGCTCGCTCCACACGGTTCGCTATCGCGTTCACGTCGGTACGACGCTCAGGTTCCTGCACGAGATGACAGCGCGCGCGATGCGCGGGACCGACCTGATACAGCACCGGTTCTTCCACGGCGCACCGGTCGAACGCGTACGGGCAGCGATCGCGAAAGGTGCAGCCGCTGGGCAACGCGCCAAGTGGCGGCACCGAACCACGAATGGTGATGAGGCGCTCCTGCTCCAGGCCGAGGCGCGGCATCGCGGCAAGCAATCCCTCGGTGTACGGATGCGACGGATTGGCAAAGAGCGCGTCGACCGGCGCTTCCTCGACCACACGACCGGCGTACATCACGATGACGCGCGAGGCCATCTCGGCGACGACCCCGAGATCGTGCGTAATGAGCAGCAGCGCCATGCCCGTGCGCTCGCGCATCTCGCGAAGCAGCTCGAGAATCTGCGCTTGAATGGTGACATCGAGCGCAGTGGTCGGCTCGTCGGCGATGACGAGTCGCGGTGATAGCACCAGTGCCATCGCGATCATGACGCGCTGCCGCATGCCGCCGGAGAGTTCGTGCGGATACTGCTTCGCGCGCGCCGGGGCATCGGCAATGCCCACCTGCGCCAGCATGGCGACCGCGTCGTCCCACGACTCGCGACGCGAGCGCTTGGTATGCACCTGCACGACTTCGGCGATCTGATCGCCGACCGTCAGTACGGGGTTGAGCGCCGTCATCGGCTCCTGAAAGATCATCGCCATCTGGCGGCCACGAATACTGCGCAGCGACGGCTCGTCGAGCGCCAGCAGATCGCGTCCGTCGAAGTGGATCTGACTGCCGTCGGCAATGCGCCCGGGCGGCGGGACGAGGCGCAGCAGCGAGAGCGCCGTGAGTGACTTGCCACACCCCGATTCGCCCACCAGGCACACGGTCTCCCCGGGCTCGACGGTAAACCACACGCCGTCGACGGCACGCACGTCACCAGCGGCGCCGGGAAACGCCACCTGCAACGACTGCACGTCGAGCAGACTCTGGTGCAAGGAAGGAGACGTCACGGGCGTTGCTGGGGGGAAAGGGCCACGGACGGCCGTGGCGCAGACTCGGCAAACTGGACCGGCGCGAAGCGGTCGCGCAAGGCGTCACCGACGGCGTTGCAGGCGAGCACCGGCAGGACCGTGGCGAGTCCGGGGAAGACGGTGAGCCACCACTCGGATGGTACGGCGCCACCGCCAGCGCCGTCACGCAGGATGTTTCCCCAACTCGCGGTAGGAGGCTGAATGCCGAGTCCGAGAAAGCTGAGGCCGGCTTCGAGGCCGATGGTGCTGGCCACGCTGAAAGCGCCGCTAATCATCAGCATCGGTGCCAGATGCGGGAGCAGATGGTGGGTAAAAAGACGAACCGTCTGCACTCCAGTGGCGCGCGCGGCGAGCGAGAAGTCCCGCGTCGCGAGTGACGACAGCTCATCGGCAACGAGGCGCGCGACGGCATACCAGCCGGTCAGCCCCATGAGCAGCACCAGCATGGTGACCGTGAGCGGGCCGGACACCCCGGCCACGGCCAGCAGTACGAGGAGGCGAGGGACGGAGAGGGCGATGTCGAGGACCCTGCGGAGCACCGTGGCGATCGCGGACGGGGCGAACGCGATCGCGGCCCCGTAGAGCGTTCCGACGGTCAGCGCGATCGACACGGCGGACAGCGCGAACCCCAGCGACACCCGCGCCCCGAACAACACACGGCTGAGCACATCGCGCGAGAAGGCGTCGGTACCGAACGGGTGTGATGCGGACGGCGCTCGGCTCTTGAGCGCGATGAGATCGAGCATCTCGTTCGGCGGATATGGTGCCAGCCATGGCGCGGCGATGGCGACGGCCAGCAGCGCGGCCATGAGCACCACGCCACCGCGCCATGATGGGGCCTGGCTGCCGCCGATACTCACGCAGCGCGAGCCGACGGTGACACGACGCCGGAGGTTTCGCTGTACGACTGGAGGCGCGGGTCCGCGAGGACACGCAGCACCTCGGTGAGGAGCGCCGCCAGGGCAATCACGCCACCACCCACAATCACACAGGCACTGACCACGTCGTAGTCGCGGGCGTTGATCGCATTGAAGAGCGTCAGCCCCATGCCCGGCCACGCGAAAACCTGCTCGACGAAGATGACCCCGAGCAGGTTGAGCGGCAGTAGCAGCCCCAGCACCGTGACCACCGGTAGCAGTGCGACGCGCCATGCGCGACGGTACACGCGCCACGCCGGCAATCCGTTCGACCACGCGGTGCGAACGAATGGCTGCGTCAGGGCCTCGCGCATGCTGTCGCGTTGAAAGCGTGCGATGGCCGCCGCGTCGAACAGGGCGACGACGACACACGGCAGCGCCCAATGGTGCAATCGATCGCCGAGTTGCTTGACCGGGGAAAGATACGGATACCAGTCACTCACCATGCCGCCACTGGGGAAGACCCGCCAGATGCCGCTGAACAGCAGCAGCAGCAACAGCGCGACCCAGAATTCGGGAAGGGCGTACAGCACGAAGACGAGCGTCGACGTGACGCGATCGCCGGCGGATCGGGCGCGCACGGCTTGCCACGTGCCCAGCGCCGATCCCGCGACGAACGCGAGCGCGACGGCTGGCAGTACCAGGAGCACGCTGTTTGGCAGCGCTTGCATCACGACGGCGGCTGCGGGGCGCTGTTGCGCCGACGACCATCCCAGGTCGCCTTGTACGACCGCCCCGAGCCAGCGCACATACTGCGTGAGCATCGGATCGTTATAGCCATAGAGCGCGCGTCGGCTGGCGCGCACGGATTCCGGCACGCCTTCACCGAGCGACGTCGCCGGATCACCCGGAGCCAGCTGAATGCAGATGAAGGCGAACGTGGCCGCGGCGAACGTGGCGAGCACGCCCTGCAGCACCCGGACGCCAAGCCGACGGCGCATGGAGCTCAGCGCGCGCCTCCGGGCGCTGACAGCCCGATCTTGTCACGATCGATGCGTTGTGCCGGATCGATGCGCCAGTCCGCGAGATTGTAGTACCACCCATCCGCTCGCAGCGGCGGGATGATGACACGACGGTGCAGCACCGCCGGTGTCCGCTGCTCGAACAGCCAGATCGCCGGCGCGTCATTGACGGCCTGTTGAAAGGCGCGCGCCCAATAAACGCGGCTCTTTGCCAGATCGAAGGTCGACAACGCGCTGTCGGCATAGGCGTCGAAGACAGGGCTCCGATACTTGAGGTCGTTGTCTTCACCGTTCGACATCCACGACTGGCGAATGCCCACGAGACCGGGGTTCGCGGAGTTGCCGCCCAGATAGCTGTCGAAACGCTTTTGCGGGAGACGCTCCTGCAGCGTGTTGATATCGAGCAACAGCGGTGAGGCCTTCACGCCGATCGTACGATACTGTTCTTGAAGCAGCACCACGAAACGGGAGCGTGTGGGACTGCTGTTGGGGGCGATCATTTCGAAGGCGAGCTCGCGCCCGTTCTTCTCGCGCACCCCGTCGTTGTTGCTGTCGCGCCAGCCAGCGGAATCGAGCAGCGCCTTCGCGGCGTTCGGGTCGTAGGGCAGCTGTTTGAACGCCGCCGTGTCGGGCATGAGGGTACGCGGCGCCGGGCCGAGCGAGACGACACCCAGCGTGTCGAGCACGTTGCGCACCAGGCGTTCGCGATCGACGGCCATGGACAGCGCGCGGCGCACCAGCGAGTCGCCGAAGACCGGATGGGGTTTGGTGCTGTCGGCTGGATCGCGCTGATTGAGCGCGAGGTAGTTGTAGGTGAACGACGGGTTCACCACCATACGCAACGACGGCGCCTGTTCCAGTTGCGCGAGGTTTTCCGGACGCACCGCCTCGAGGAAGTCCGCATCTCCGGCAAATAGGCGGACCGTCGCCGCGCCCATGTCGGGTACGAAGCTCCAGATCACACGATCAAGCTTGGCGCGTCCACGTGCATTGGCCGTATCGGCCATAATTTCGATGCGGGCGCCGGCATCCCAGCGCGCAAACCGGAAGCGTCCAGTGCCCACCGGACTACGAGCGAACGCGCTGCGCCCCACGCTGTCCATGGGAATGCCGCCCAGAAGATGCGACGGCAGAATGTACATGGGGTAGGTGGCGTCGTAGAACTGTTGCGGCGTACGACGCTTGAACCAGAACACCGCCGTGCGTTCGTCACGCACACTCACCGAGTCGATGTTGGAGAGCAGCGACGCCACCGTGGATCCGACGACGTCGTTGGTGTAGACGCCGAACGTGTACGCGACATCGGCTGCGCGCACCGGCGCCCCGTCGTGCCAGCGCGCGGCGGAATCGAGTGTGAAGGCGATGGAGAGCGAGTCGGCCGCCCAGCTCCAGCGGCTGGCCAGTCGCGGCGCAAAGTCCGTGTCGCCGAACGTGCTGAGTCCGCGGCCGATATCGGCGAGCCGATCGAAGAGGGTGCTGATGATCGCGCCGCCCTGCGTGCCGACCACTTGCGGCGGGAAGAGCGTGCTCGGCTCGGGCAAGACGACGACCAAGGTTCCCCCGGTGTCGCCTGAATCAGGAGCCGCCTTGTCGCCACCGGCGCAGGCCGTGATCAGCGCGAACGTCAGCCACGCGACCCCGGCATGAAGGCGACGGCCGATGGAACTGCACGAGCGAAGCGGAAAGGCAGAGAGCATTGCAGCCGATGGGGAGGAGAGGTGAAACGCCAACAGTACGATGCGGAAGCGCGCCTATCGGCGCCAGAGCCACGCGTGGTCGGCAAAGTGCCGGTGCTGTAACGCCAGCATGTTATGCCACGAGTCACCGGCGACAAAGGACGTTACGGTCCCCTGGTGGGCAACGACCTCCCGGGCGCTGTCGATCACGCGTCGGCGCAGCGCGTCGTCGGTGTGCGCCGGCAGGCACGCCGCGAGGGTGGCCGCCGGTGGGAGGGGCGCGTCGGCCGGTGCGCCCATCGTCGCGAGCCGCGGCTGATCGTCGTGCAGCAGTATGCTGCCGTGCTGGAGGTAGGCATCGCCCTGCCGCCAGACTGCGCTGCCGACGAGTTTGCGCTCCTGCACGGTGATTTCCCCTTCGGCGGGCGCGTCGAAGCACACCGGCCCATCGGGCGTGCGTGCGTTGCGTTGCGTGGACAGGCGGGCGTCGACCCCCACGCGGAGCAGCATGTCGAGCAGCAGATGGTTGATCGCGTCGTAGGCGTGGCGCCAGGGCACTGCGGCGGGCAGCGGCACTGTCACGCTGTAGGTGAGCTCCCGCCAATGGAACAGGGCGCGTCCGCCGGTCGGGCGGCGTACCGCGTCCACCCCGGCGACGGCGAGCGCTTCGGGGCTATAGCGGCCCACGATCCGCTCGTTTCGCCCGAAGGAGACTGTCGGCTGGGCCCACCCGTACCATCGCCAGGTGCCGGTGTCGGCGCGTACCGTGGCCAATAGCGCCTGATCGGTGGCCATGTTCGTGGCGCCGCCGTGCGCCCCGTCTTCCCACCACCGCCAGACGCGCGGGAGCGGGGACGGCGGTCCGGACTCACCCATGCGAGATGGCGGTGGTCCGGCTGGTAAATCGGTGGGATCGGCGGTGCCTCATTCGCGTTAAATTATCAGTGCTGCGGTCGTTCTGTTCATCATGCTGTTTGCCGTCTGCTCCGCTCCCTGTTCGTTCTTCGTCGCCAGTGCGGGTCGATCGCCTGGCGTTGCCCGCTTTTTTCGAGGATGGTCATGGTTACGCGCACCATCTCGCCCGCGCCCGTCGCGGTCGATTCGTTCATTCCACGCCACGTTGGACCGAGCCCTGCCGAACAGCAGGAGATGCTCGCGGCGCTTGGCTACGATTCGCTCCATGCCTTCATCGACGCGGTCGTTCCGGAGCAGATCCGCTTTCGCG
Organism: Gemmatimonas sp.; assembly: GCA_023910675.1. Classification (GTDB taxonomy): domain Bacteria; phylum Gemmatimonadota; class Gemmatimonadetes; order Gemmatimonadales; family Gemmatimonadaceae; genus Gemmatimonas. The sequence continues at coordinate 96,547 of JAAVWC010000011.1, read as the reverse complement.
GGACGCTCGATACGGGGCCGGAGCGCTCCGAAGCCGAAGTGCTGGCGTCGCTGCGGCAGATTGCGGCGAAGAACCGGGTGTACCGCACGTTCATCGGCATGGGCTACTACGCCACGCACACGCCGAACGTCATCCTGCGCAACGTGATGGAAAACCCGGCGTGGTACACGGCGTACACGCCGTACCAGGCCGAGATCGCGCAGGGGCGCCTCGAAGCGTTGTTGAATTACCAGACCATGGTGATCGACCTCACCGGTCTCGAAATTGCCAATGCGTCGCTCCTCGATGAAGGCACCGCCGCCGCCGAAGCGATGGCGCTCGCGTTCGCCTCGAAAGGCAGCGCGACGCGCAACGTGCTGCTGGTGGCCGCCGACTGTCATCCGCAGACGATCGCGGTGGTCGAAGCGCGCGCGACGGCGCGTGGCGTGACGGTGAAGGTGGCCGACGCGCGTGACTTCGCGATCGACGAGACAGTGTTCGGTGTGCTGCTGCAGTATCCGGGTACCGATGGCGCGGTGGTCGACTACCGCGAGCTCGCCGAGTCGGCGCATACGCACGGGGCGATGGTGATCGTGGCGAGCGATCTGCTGGCGCTGTGCCTGCTCACGCCGCCGGGCGAATGGGGCGCGGATATCGTCGTGGGCAGCTCGCAGCGTTTCGGCGTGCCAATGGGCTACGGTGGGCCGCACGCCGCGTTCTTCGCCACCAAGGACGAATACAAGCGCCTGTTGCCGGGACGCATCATCGGCCTTTCGCGTGATGTCGAGGGCGCGCCGGCCCTGCGCATGGCACTGCAAACGCGTGAACAGCACATCCGCCGCGAGAAGGCCACGAGTAATGTGTGCACCGCGCAGGTGTTGCTCTCGGTCATGGCGGGGATGTACGCAGTTTACCACGGCCCCGACGGACTCACGCGCATCGCCCAGCGTGTGCACGGCCGCGCCGTCACCCTGGCCGCCGGGCTCGAGAAGCTCGGCTTCGCCATCACGCACGAGCAGTACTTCGACACCGTGCGCGTGGAAGTCGGGGCGCACGGCCAGCAGGATATTCTGGCCGCCGCCGAAGCACAGCAACTCAACCTGCGCGTGCTCGAGCCGGGCACCCTCACGGTCTCGCTCGACGAAACGACGACGGAGCAGGACATCGTCGATCTCTGGCAGGTATTCAACACGGGCACGCCGGTGGACTTCGCCTACGCGGACGTTGCCGCCGGCACCGACGTGCGCTACGACGAGCGCTTCCGTCGCGTGACGCCGTTCCTCACGCACCCGACGTTCCACCGCTACCACAGCGAGACGGAGATGCTGCGCTATCTCTACTCGCTGCAGGCGAAGGACTTCTCGCTCGTGCACGGCATGATCCCACTGGGGTCGTGCACCATGAAGCTGAACGCCACTGCCGAGATGATTCCGGTCACGTGGCCGGAGTTCGGCGGGTTGCACCCGTTTGCGCCGACGGCGCAGGCCGAAGGGTACATGCAGCTCTTCCGTGAACTCGAACACGATCTCGCGGAGGTGACGGGCTTTGCGGGGGTGTCGCTGCAGCCCAACGCCGGTTCGCAGGGGGAGTACGCCGGCCTGCTGGTCATCCGCGCCTATCATCGCGCGCGCGGTGACGCACATCGTACGGTGTGCCTCATTCCGCAGTCGGCTCACGGCACCAATCCGGCGTCGGCGGTCATGGCCGGCTTTTCGGTAGTGGTCGTCAAGACGGACGTCGACGGCAACATCGATGTCGACGATCTGCGCGAGAAGGCGGTGCAGCACTCGGCCAACCTCGGCGCCCTCATGGTCACGTATCCGAGCACGCACGGCGTGTTCGAAGCGCGCATCAAGGAAATCACCGCGATCATCCATGAGCACGGTGGCCAGGTGTACATGGACGGCGCGAACATGAACGCGATGGTGGGTGTGTCGCGTCCGGGCGATCTGGGTGCCGACGTCTGTCACCTCAATCTCCACAAGACGTTCTGCATCCCGCACGGCGGCGGCGGCCCGGGCATGGGGCCCATTGGTGTTGCGTCGCAGCTGGTGCCGTTTCTGCCCACGCATCCCGTCATCGCGTCGCACGATGTGTCGACGGCCATCGGTCCGGTGTCGGCGGCGCCATGGGGAAGCGCGAGCATCCTCCCCATTTCGTACGTGTACATCAAGCTGATGGGCGGCGAAGGGCTCGCCTACGCGACGAAGGTGGCGATTCTCAACGCCAACTACATCGCGAAGCGGCTCGAGGCGCACTATCCGGTGCTCTATCGTGGCCAGAACGGCTTGGTGGCGCACGAGTGCATTCTCGATACGCGTGGCCTCAAGACGGTCGCGGGCATCGAAGCGGAAGACCTCGCCAAGCGGCTCATGGACTACGGCTTCCACGCGCCGACGCTCTCCTTCCCGGTGGCGGGTACACTCATGGTCGAGCCGACGGAAAGCGAGTCGAAGGCGGAGCTCGATCGCTTCATCGAAGCCATGGTGGGTATGCGCCTCGAGATCGCGGCCATCGAGCGCGGTGAAGCCGATCGCGAGGACAACGTCCTCAAGAACGCGCCGCACACCGCGGGACATTGCACCGCCGACGCGTGGACGCACCCGTACTCGCGTTCACAGGCGGCATACCCCACCACCTGGACGCGCGAACGGAAGTTCTGGCCCATGGTCCGCCGCGTCGAGAGCGCGTTCGGCGACCGCAACCTCGTCTGCGCGTGTCCGCCGATCGAGTCGTACGCGTCGTCGGCGTCGTAGTCGCGGCTGATGTGTGAACGGCGGCGCGCTCACCTCGTGTGGGCGCGCCGTTGTCGTTTCCGCTGGGGAAAAACGGGGGTGTGTTCGACCGGCGCGGGGCTCGCCTTCCGTGATTTCCCGAACCACCGTCTGGGTCGGGGTCGTGGCGGCAAAGTGCGCGCTGCTCACCGTGGCCCGGCGTGTCGGCACCACGATAGGGCCATTCCGCGCGATGTCAGCGTACGGTCCCCGGCGGGCGTTCGCACACACCAAAAAGGCCCCGACCACAACCAGCGCCGGGGCCCCACCCAACAATAAAATTCGCGTCTACTCGCCGAGCTGCGCGCGATACGCGTCGGCCGTCATCAACCCCTCGTCGCCGCCTGGCGCGAGACGCACCTTGATCATCCAGCCATCGCCGTACGGGTCGTTGTTGATGAGTGCCGGCTCGCCGTCGAGGCGGCCGTTCACTTCGATCACTTCGCCAGCCACGGGCATGAACAGCTCCGACACCGCCTTCACCGCTTCGACCGTACCGAACACGTCGTGCGGGCCGTACGTGGCGCCAACCTTCGGTAGCTCGACGTACACGATGTCGCCCAGTTCGCCCTGCGCATAGTCGGTGATGCCGATGGCCACCACGTCGCCCTCCGCAGTGGACTTCACGTACTCATGATCCTTGGTGTAGCGCAGCTCGGCGGGGATGGTCGACACGATGACTCCAGATGGTAATGGGAAACGCGAACAGCCGAAGTATCCCCTGATGTCGGCCGTTGCGGAAGCCTTGTCGCGGGGGATTCACGAGAGCCGTTGCGTAATCGATCGCCAGAGCGTCTCGACTTGCGCGGCCAGCGCGTCGCGGGACCCGGTGTTGTCCACGATCCACGTGGCCCCCGCACGCTTCCGTTCACTCGGCCATTGGGCGTCAATCATCGCCTGCGCGTCCGCCTCGGAGAGTCCGCGGTCACGCACCATCCGCGCGAGCCGCTCGGGCGGCGGGGCGTCGACGACGATGACGCCGTCGAACGCATGCTCGAGTCCCACTTCAAAGAGTAGCGGGATGTCGGAGATGATGATGCGATCCCCCCGCGCCTGGGCCGCCTGAACGGCCGTGTCGCGCAGCCGGCGCACCGCTGGGTGCACGATGGCGTTGAGCGCTTCGCGCGCGGCCGCATCGTTGAAGACCCGCTGACGCAGCGCCACGCGGTCGAGCGTGCCGTCGGCCTGCAGGACCTGCGAGCCGAAGCGCCCCACAACGGCGTCCAATCCCGCGCTGCCCGGCGCGACCGCCTCTCGGGCCAGCCGGTCCGCATCGATGATCGTCGCCCCGTGCGCGGCCAACAGCGACGCAACGGTAGACTTCCCGGAAGCAATATTCCCCGTAAGGGCGAGGTGCAGAGCGCGCATGACGGGAAGGTACCAGCCGAACGTGTCCTGCGCGCCTGCGGTCTGTGTGGCTGCCGTCTGCATTCTCGGCGCGATGCCCGCGAGATCGCACCAAGTCTGGCGAATTACGCCGCCGCCGACTCCGTCATGTCGTCATCGATGTCCGACACCTGGCGCCGCTTCTCGCGGTTCACGAGCAACTCCTGAATCACCCAGCTCGCGCCGCCCCGCAAGCGAATCTGGTGCGGCGTGCAGCCGAGGTAGCGCTGGCAGGTGTTGCGGAACGCAGAGCCGGATGGGAAGTCGAGGGCACTCGCGACGCCGTCGGCGCTGCGGGAGCCGTCTTCGAGCATGCTCGCCGCGACAATGAGGCGCCCCCACGTGAGAAGCTGGTGCGGCGGCGGCAGTTGCGCGCCCTCGAGGCGCTTCGACAGCAGGCGACGCGACACCGCGATGAGGCGGGCAAGGCTGTCGGGCGTGAGTCGCTCGTGCGCCCGGGTCACCGACAGCATGACGGCGTCGCGTACGACGCTGCGCAGGCCGACAAGGTGTGGCTTGAGCAGACTCGACACGCTGCGCGCTTCGGCCTGGTCGAGCAACGTCGCGAGCATCTGCGGCGTGTCCGTCTCGTCGGCAACGATGAGCACATCGATGCCACAGCGGCCAGCGTCGAACATGTCCCTGGCGCGCTCGCGCGTCACGTCGACATACGCCACCAGGGCGGCACGCGGGACACGAATGCGCAGCTGGCGCACCCGCTCGAAATCTGCGCGGCCATCGACATACAAGTCGAAAACGACCACGTTGACCGGTCCGCGTTCGCAGGCCCGGGTGAGTGATGTCCAATCGTCGCAGGGTACGAAACGGTACCGGTCCCGCGCGGCGCTCTTGAGCCGTGCGAGTCGGGGTTCGTGTACGAGCAACGTCGCGATTACGCCCATGCGACGATTCCGTCCAGGGTGAGTGAAGGAGAAAAACGGCGGTGTCACACCACAGACGCCGGACGGCTGGAAAGCGTCACAGGGCCCCGGCCTGCCGCGCAAGGCCACCCCGTTTCCGGCACGGCACAAATTCGGTAGGTCCGACGGATCTTCGCACTTTCGCCTCCTGACAGCGGCCGTCCTCTCCGTCACATTTCAACGATTCCTCCTCCTCTCCCCCTGCTTCCTGTGACTGTCTCTCTCCCGGCATCCGCCGCCGAACTGCTGGCCCTCCACGATGCCCTTGGCGAGGTCCTCGTGTTGCTGGACCGGGACGGACGGCTCCTCGCGGCCACACGGCGCGCTGAGGCATTTCTGGGAGACCTGGGAGCCGTCGTGGGTACGCTGCTCCCCGAGGCCGACGGGGTGCCCTTGGGCTTTGCCCCCTGGTTTCGTGACGGCCTGACCACGGACGACAGCTCCGCGCTGCGCGTGCAGACGCGTGGCCCAGGGTCGGCCGAAGGCCGCTGGTGGCAGTGCGTCGTGGCCGTGTGGCCAACACACTCGGAGATCGTGGTGCTGCGGGCCCACGAGGAAACCGAAACGGTTACTCGTGCCGACGATGCCGAATTGACCGTGCAGAACTACCGTCTGCTCACGGCGCAGATGCGCGAAATGCTTTTTCTGCTAAAGGTCGAGGGGCCGGGCCAGTTCATCTGTGAGACGGTAAACCAGGCGTATCTCACGGTGACCGGGCTTCGTGAAGCCGATGTGGTCGGCCATCGTCCGCAGGATGTGCTTCCCCCTGACGAGGCTGCTGCCGCCATCGCCCGGTATGAGCAGGCCCTGCTCGCCAGCGAGCCGCTCACCTACCGCGAAGAGGTCGTCACCGAGCGCGGCCGTCTGGTGGTCGAAACACGGTTGGCCGTTCGTCGTGGCGCCGATGGTCACCCCACGCATATCGTCGGGTTGGCGAGGAACATGACCGAGGTCGAACAGACGGCGATCGCGCTCTCCGTGTCGGAAGCACGACTCCGCGGGGTGCTCGATGCCGGCTTCGATGCGGTCGTTATTGCGCGCGCCGAACGCGCACTCGATGGACGCATTACGGACTTCGTCATCATGGACGCGAACGCCCGCGCGTGTACCATGGTGGCGCGCCATCGCGAGCAGCTCCTGGGGCACTCACTACTCGACGTGTTTCCGCGCAGCCGAGCATGGGGACTCTGGGAACAGTGCTGCATGGTGGTCATCACCAATCAACCGCTCGAAACCACACAGTTCGCTCCCACGGTCGAAGAACCCGCCCGCTGGCTGCAGCGGCAGCTGGTGCCGGTGGACGGTCATGCCATTGCCATCAGCTCGCGCGACGTCACGCAACAACAGCTGGAGCGAATCGCACTGGAAGCGAGCGAGTCACGGCACCGCCAACTCTTCGAAGCAAACGGCGCGATTCAGCTGCTGGCCGAACTCGACACCGCGCGCATCGTCGATGTCAATCCCGCGGCCGAGGCGTTCTATGGCTGGCCGCGCGCCACGATGCGCGAGATGTACATCACCGATCTCGAAAGTATCGCGCTCGATCACTGGCGCGATCTGACCTCCGGCATTGCCACCGGCAGTGGTTTGCACTTGCAGCGTGAGCATCGCATTGCCACCGGTGAACTGCGGCAGATTGAAGCGTTCATCGGCGTGGCGGAGATCACCGAGCGTCGTCTGCTGCACATCATCATTCAGGACATTACGGATCGCGTGCGCGCCGAACGCCAGCTGCGTGAGTCGGAGGCACGGTTCCGCGCCGTGATTGCGGGTATGCGCGAAGGCGTCGTGCTGCATGACGATACCGGTGCCATTCGCGTGCACAATCCCAGTGCGGAACGCATTCTCGGCTTGTCTGCTGAGCAGTTGCTTGGGCTCATGCCCATCGATCGCGACTGGCAGGCCGTTCGGGAGGACGGGACACCGTGGCCGCCAGAGGAACATCCGGCCATGCTGGCGTTGCGTACCGGCACATCGCAACCGCGACAGCTCATGGGCATCGGGCGCGGCGACAACGAACCGGCGTGGTTGAGTGTCGCCGCCGATCCGCTCATTCGTGGCGGCGAGACACGTCCGTATGCGTCCGTCGCCGTGTTCACCGACGTCACCGAAACCCGCGCCTCTGAAGAGCGTTTGCGGCAGGCGCAGAAGCTCGAAGCGGTCGCGCAACTCGCTGGCGGGATTGGCCACGACTTCAACAATCTGCTGACGGTCATTCGCGGAGCCGCCGGCTTTCTGCGCGAAGGGGTGGGGGGGAGCTCGCCGCATCTCGAGGATATCGCCGCCATTGAACGCGCGACCGAACGCGCCGAAGAGCTGACGCGCCGACTGCTCGCGGTGGGACGCCGGCAGATGTTGCGCTCGGAAGCGGTGGAGCTCAACGGACTGCTGTCGGCACAGCTCCCGGTCATTCGTGATGAAGTGCCGGTCTCGGTGAAGGTCCGGCTTGAGCTCTCGCCGACACCGGTGACCGCCACGCTCGATCGATCGCGACTGCTCGACGCCATTCGCGCGTTGATCGACAATGCCCGCACGGCGATGCCCGATGGCGGTACCCTCGAGCTCCGCACGGCAGAGGTCATGCGTCGTCACCCGCACGACCCCAAGATGTCGCGCCCGCAAGTCTTTGCGATGCTGGAAGTGCGCGACACGGGGCTCGGTATGAGCGAAGATATCCGCACGCGTCTCTTCGAACCGTTCTTCTCCACGCAGCCGTTCGGGACCAGCCGCGGCATGGGGCTCGCCTCGGTCCACGGCATGGTGCATCAGAGTCGCGGCTTTCTCGAGTGCGAGTCCGCACCGGGGGAAGGGACGACGCTCCGGTTGTTCTTCCCGCTCACGGGCGGGCCAAAGACCCCCGCCTTTTCTCATGCCGCCATCGAACAGGACGCGCGGACCGGCGGTGTGCTGCTCGTTGACGACGACCCCATGTTGCGCGATCTCGGCAAGCGGATGCTCGACCGGCTCAACGAAACGGTGTATGTCGTGGAGTCCGGGGCCGAGGCACTGGAGTTCTTGGCCGCGCGTGCGGCAGACGTATCGCTGGTGATGACCGACCTCACCATGCCCGGCATGTCAGGGCTCGAGCTCATCGAGACGCTCGCGGTCGACTATGCCTCGCTGCCGATCGTGGCCGTGAGTGGCTTCGCCATCAATCTCGACGCGCGCGCCGAACTGGCGACGCGGCAGGTCCCGTTCGTCGCCAAGCCGTTCACCATGCAGGATCTGCAGAAGGCGATGGCCGCCGCACGGGCCACACGGCGTTAAGCAGCGACTCCTGCGTCCCTGCTGTCTGTCGTTGCTGCCGTCTGCCGTCTCGGCGCGATGCTGCGAGTTCGCGCCGAGACGGCAGATCGCAGGGTTCTAGACGGCAGGGGCGCATACCGAATTCACAACAGGCTCTGCTGCCCTTCGTCACTCCGCGGCACCTGGTGACAGGCGCGGCAGCGCGCTTCGTACGAGTCGGCGGCGCCCACCATGATCGTGGGGGAATCGTACGAGGCCGGCTGCCCCGCTATGAGTCGCTGCGTACGACTCGCCGGCGATCCGCACAGCACGCAGATCGCGTGCAGTTTGTCGACCACCTCGGCCATCGCCATGAGCTGCGGCATGGGGCCAAAGGGCTCGCCGCGGAAATCGGTATCGATGCCGGCCATGATCACCCGACGACCACGTTCGGCCAGACTCGATACCACGCGCACGATACCGGCATCGAGGAACTGCACCTCGTCGATGGCAATGACCTGGGCCATCGGGTCGAGGCGCAACAGAATCTGCGACGACGAGTCGACCGGGGTCGCATCGACGGTGCGCCGGTCGTGGCTCGAGACCGCCCATAATCCGGCGTAGCGGTCATCGAGATGCGACTTGAACACCTGCACGCGCTTGCGGGCGATCGTGGCGCGCCGGACCCGACGCAGCAGCTCTTCCGTCTTGCCGCTGAACATCGAGCCGGCGATAACCTCCATCCATCCACCGGATGCCTGAAAGCCGCCACTCACGCGTTACGCCTCGTCGTTCCGCTCGGGAGCGGGACCGGCAGGGCGTTCACGCTTGGCGTGCTTCATCCGATCGGCACGCTCCGACCACTCCGCACGGTTTTCGGTGCGCTCGCTCGGTGAACGATCACCGAACGCGCGACGCTCATCGGCCGCACGGGGGGGACGGTCGCTGTTGAACTCACGGCGCGGGCCACGGTCACCGCCGAACGACGGACGGGCGGGACGATCACCACGGTCGAAGCTGCGCGCGGGGCGGTCGCCGCGATCGAAGCTGCGGGCGGGACGCTCCCCGCGATCGCTGCCGGCGTCGCGGCGGGGGCCACGGTCACCACCGAACGAAGGACGCGCCGGCCGGTCACCACTGTCGCGACGCGGGCCACGGTCACCGCCATCTCGGCGGGGACCACGATCGCCGAAGTCCTTGCGGGGACCAAAGTCTTTGCGCGGGCCGCGATCGCCGCCAAAGTCACGACGCGGACCGCGATCACCGAAGCCACCACGCTCGGGGCGATCGGTACGCTCGTCGATACGCGCGTTCAGACGACGGCCACGCAGCGATGCATCGGCGAGTGCCACGACCGCCTTGTCGGCGTCGTCGCCCTCGAGTTCTGCGGTGGAATGCGATTCGAACATCTCGACCGCGCCGATCTTGTCACCGGGAATCCCGGCTTCGTTGGCAATCGCGCCCACGATGTCACCCACGCGCACGTTGTCGCGCTTGCCGACCGAGAGGAACACGCGCTTCTTGCCCGCCGACGATGCGGCCGCCGCCTGCGGCGTTTCGCGGATCGTCGACTTCGCGCCGGCGGCCGCGGCCTTCGCCTTTGCGGCCTGCGCATCACGACGCGCGCCTTCGTACAGGCGAAGTGCCGCGCACGCGATTTCGAGCGCATCATGCGACTCGAGCAACGGCGTGAGCAACGCCAGCTCGCTGGCCGACGCGCCGCCGTTGGAGAGCGTCGTGCGCAGTGCGGTGCGCAGCAGTTGCACGCGATCTTCGGCGGCCGCCTTCTTGGGCAGCGGCGTCCACGCTTCCGCGAGGTTCGCCGTCATGCGACGGAAGGCCGGCAGCTCGTCGGGGAGGAGCAGGGCCACCGCGTCGACCGGGCGCATGGCCAGCGCATCGACGAGCGCGTCGTACGTCGCCGGCGCTTCCCACAGCACCGCCATCGCCACGTGCTGCGCGGTGGGCTGCCGCGTGACTTGCACGCTCAAGCCGTCAACGGCCATGCCAAGGCGCGCCAGCGCGACCGTGGCGTCGGCAATGCCGGCATCGCTCGCCGCGATCAGCACGAGCGATGGCGGGTCGGATTCGTCGAGCACGAGGCGCAGCGCATCGGTGCGGCCGCTGTGCGCAGTGAGCACGAAGCGGGGCGTGACCGCGAGCGGCGTGTCACCCAAGAGCAGCGGCGACATGCGGCGCGCGCGACGGAGCTGGGCTTCGAGGAACGCCTCGGTGGCCTCGCTCTCGGCATCGAGCGTCGCGACACGGCTCACTTCACTCGGCGCGTCGCCAAGGAGCGCCTGCAGTGTGTCGGCGCCATTGGCCGCCAGGATCTCGTCGAGACCGACGATGACCACCGTCTGCAACTGTTCAAGGTTGAGCGCGGCGCTGCGGCGGAGCGCCAGCAGATCGGCGGCGGTACCGGTGGCGACGGCGACGGGGCCGGTGCCCAGTACGCGGCGGGCACGCAACGCGCCCGTGACGGGGACAACGCGGATGGCGGCGTCATTGAGCAGGCGGCGAGCTTCATCGGCGGCCGTCATGGCCTGCTCGATGGTGGGGGTGATCACAAGGCACGTCGGTGCCCCAGCCTGGCCGCCCTCGCGGCTCCGTTCGACACCGGGACGCATGGCCGCGGTCATCGTGCGCAAATCGGCGGGGCCCTGCAGCACCACATGCTGGCTCCGCGTCGCCCCTGGCGACGTCTCTTCCCGTTCCTGCTCGCTCACACCCACCCCTTCAGTTGTTAGTCAGCCCGGTCAGCCGTGCACCGGTGTATGGCGCGCCCCCATGGCGCGTACCGCCCGTCATGGCGCGTGCTCCCTGAGCACGCTTAATTGCCTCGCAGTGAAGCTGACGGTCCGTCCCGGACCCCCCTACAGGGGCCAATCCCGTCTGACAAACCTAGTCGGTTCCGGGCCCAAAAACGACTCTGACCCCTTTGGGTGTGTCGGGTCCGGGCCGAAAAACGACTCTGACCCCTTTTGGTTAGACCCCTTTTGATTCGACATGCCGCTGTCCTTCCGGCCCTCCCAGAACATCGCCCGACTCAAGGAATCCGCCACGCTGGCCGTCGCCGCCAAGGCGCGCGCGCTTAAGGCGCAGGGCATCCCGGTCATCGATCTCGGGGCGGGTGAGCCGGACTTCGATACGCCCGCCTTCATCCGGTTGGCCGCCACCGCGGCCATGGACGCCGGCGCGACGCGCTATACCAACACCGAAGGCATTCTGCCGCTCCGCGAAGCGATCGCCGCCGACGCCAACCAGATTCAGATCCAGGGCGCGCCGGTCACGGCCGCCGAGGTCGTTGTCTCCAACGGGTCCAAACAGTCGCTGTACAACGCCTGCGTCTGCTGCTTCGGTCCGGGCGACGACGTGCTCATCCCCATTCCGTCGTGGACGAGCTACTTCGAAATGGTGGAACTCGCCCGCGCCACCGCCGTGCCGGTCCACGGCGATCCCGCCAACTCGCTCAAGGTCACGGCCGACCTCCTCGCTGCCGCGGCGACGCCGGCAACGAAGGGGCTCATGCTCAACTCGCCGAGCAATCCCACCGGGGCGGTGTATTCACGCGAGGAGCTGTCGGCCATTCTCGAGCTCGCGGCCGCGCACGGCTGGTGGGTCATTGCCGACGAGATCTATCTGCGCATCGATTACGAAGGGCGCGCCGTGTCGGCGCTCGAAGTCGCGACGTCCCGTGATAATCTCATCGTCATCAACGGGGTGGCCAAAGCGTACGCCATGACGGGGTGGCGGATCGGCTGGAGCATTGCGCCGGCCGCGGTGTCGAAAGCGATGACGAACTTTCAGGGCCACACGACCTCCAATGCGGCGGCGGTGTCGCAGCATGCGGCGCTGGCGGCCATCGCCGACCGTGCCCAAGCGGACGAAGCCGTGAGCCACATGGTGGCTGCGTTCCGCCAGCGCCGCGATGCCGTCGTGCACGCGCTGTCGGCCTTCCCTGCCGTGCGCTACGTCCACCCCGAAGGCGCGTTCTATGTGTACATCAACGTCGACGGCTTTCGCGGCGCTGACGATCCGGGCGCCGCATTTGCCGCAGCTGTGCTCGACGAGTATCAGGTCGCGATCGTGCCAGGCAGCGCCTTTGGTACCCCCAACTGGATCCGCGCGAGCTACGCCACCACGGAATCCGTGGCGGTCGAAGGTCTTACCCGCATTGCCACGTGTCTCACGACACCGGCCACGGAGTCCCCACGATGATTACGACGATTGTGCTGGTGCAGGCCGATCCCAAGAGCATTCCGCAGTGTGCCACGGCGCTGGCGGGCATTGACGGCGTGGCCGAGGTGTACTCCGTCTCCGGAGCGTGGGACCTCGTCGCGATTGTGCGCGTCCCGGACCTCGAGAATATCGCGACGGTCGTGACGCAGGAGTTTGCGAAAGTGCCGGGCATACAGCGCACGCAAACACTGACCGCCTTCCGGGCCTACAGCCGCGGTGATCTCGAGCAGGCGTGGGATATCGGCGTCGAGTAGCCGGTATCCTGACACACCCGCCGACGCACGGTCAGCCGATGCAGCGCGACCGCTCGTAGTTGAACTCGGCAATCCAGGTATCGCCCTCGAAGCGATAGCTGTACGTCACGAGCTCGGCGCGCTCGACCTGCGTGCCGAGTCCGAAGAACAGTTCGCTCTGGCCGTTGCCGTCGGCGTCGAGGGCGCCGAGAAAACGTCGCCGCGGCGCAATGCGACTCGACGTGACGTCGGCAATCGTCAGTGACGGCTTGTAGCCGTACACGCCTTTGTCGAGCACGACGATGAGCTGGCGCGGGCGCTCGGCAATGCGAGTCACCGAGTCGGGGAGCGGCTCCGGGTCTTCATACGACACCACAATGGTGGGGCTGCTCGTCGCGCCCGTTCCCACCACGACAACCTCACGGCGGTACTTCGAGAGCTTCGATGGCTGGATGCCGGCCGACGGGGCTACGAGCGACCCGACCACGTTCAGCACTTCCTGCAGTTCGCCGGCGCTGAGTCCGCTGGGGCGCGACTTGAGCGGGGTACGTCCGCTCGTCAGCAGGTGGACGCCGTCGGGCAGGTTCACCGACGCGGCGGGGAGCATTTGTGAGCACCCCTTCAGCGAGTCGAGCGGCGTGCCTTCCCACATGCCACGCGCGCTCGACACCGGAGCCAAGGGGTCGCTCCCGCGATATGGCACGAAAGAGCTGCCTGTCTGAAGCGCCTGCACATCGAGCGCGCGCCAGCCGCGGGTCGACATCGATAGCGACCGCAGCCCCTTTTCGCCCACCGTGGCAATGGGGACCGCGCGGGTCACCCCATCCATTCGCACGACGCGCAACAGCAGGGTTGGCTGCTGGGCCAGCAGGGTACTGTCGTTCTGCCAGCCGTAATCGACCTGTGTCGGATTGAGGGCACCCTTGAGGCGCTCGCAGCCGGTGGTCAAGACGAGTGCGGCGGGGAGCAGCGCCAAGCGGCAGCGGAAGAATCGTCGAAGATTGGTCACAGCTGCAGTTTCGTCCACCACGGCCCGGAAGTCCATTGGCTCCCGGTTCGGGGGCGGCCCCTGTGCGTCGGTGCCGGGTTGTGGCGAGTTGTGCTGGACAGGCTGTCGTACTAGCCTGTCGACGTGACCTCCGACGTGACCGTGGCCGCTCCGGACGCTCGCCAGGCGTCTGCCTCATTGACGCAGATGATGCGCACCTTGCGCCCAGTGCTCGCCGGCCTCGATGCCGCTCCAGACCTTCGGGGCGCACCGCTCGAGCGCCTGACGATGCGCGCCGAGGTGCCCGGTGTGGCCTCCTGTCTGCCGCTCGAGGCCCCAGGGGCGCGAGCCGTGCCCCCGGCCGTCTCCCCGGTAGTCGACGCCTTCCTCGACGGCATTCAGCGGAGCCGTGTCGTCGCGCATGTGCACGGCGCGCCGCTGGTGTTCGCGACAGTCGCCGCGGCGATTCGCGAACGCATTGACCGGCGATTGCTCACGTGGGAACGCCCGCTGGTTCATCGCCTGCTGCTGGCTTCCCGCGTCGCGCTTGGTGACGCGCGATGGGAACAGCTGACCGAGAGTGGGGCGCCGCTCGTGGATATCGACACGGCGCCGGATGACGGCGCAGTCAACGCTGCCGCCGCGTGGCATCCTCACGCCATGCGGGCGCGGGCGCTGGAGTTGGTGGCGCTCGAACGTGAGCAGCTCGAGCGACAGCTCGCCGCCGCCTGGTGTGCCCGCGAAGCCCGATGGCTCTGGATCGATGGCGGCGTCTCGGGGAACCTCGCGCTCGATGCCTCGACGTCCGCCTTCGGTGTCGTGAAGTCACACAATACGCTCTACGGCGACGCGGCGTCCGTGCGCGCCGTGCTCGCGCTGCGCGAGGGGGAACGCTCGCCGGCGTTTCTGGTGGGGCATCGGCCGCGTCGTGCGGTGGCGAGTTGGTATCTGCGCTGGCGCGCACCGGCGACGCACGATCCGTTGTTCGGACTCCTTCGCGTCGAAGTGTCGCCGCCGGCAGCGCTGCTCGACGCCGACTGCCCGCCCGCGGTTCGCGACGCCTTCACCGCCCAGTGTGATCGACTGTCATCGGGCATGCTCTGTGAGCGGCTGCCCGTGTCGCTTCCCGATCATCGGTGGGACACGCTCGCGTACGGCGTGCATGCCGTCGAAACCTATCTGCACTCTCTCATCGGTCCGTGACGCACTCTCTCGTCCTCTCGCCCGCCTTGGCGCCATCGCCGCGTACGCCGCTTGGACGAGTGGTGGCTACGGAGCGGAAGCCGAATACGCCCCACGAATTCCATTTCTGGACCGCGCTGGATGCACCGGTCGGCATCGGCACGATTGTGCGCGTGGAAGGACACACGCCGGTCGATACCGTCATCCCGCAGGTGTACGGTGTGATCATGGAAGGCTTCAGCTATTCCGACTTGCAGTCGCCACTGCATGACGTGCTCGGTTACGACGGGCAGCCGGTTGGCGGTGCGTTCTCCCCCACGGAGCGCACCGAGATCCGGCTGTACACTGCGCACGTGTTGCGCCACGTCCCCGAAGAGCCGCTGCAGCCGGTTCCGCTCGGCACCGTGTATCTCGCCGATGATCAGGATGTGGCGATGGCGCTGCGCATGGATGGGTACATCGCAGGAGAGCGTGCGACGGGCATCCCGGTGGGCGTGTACCGCGCCGGCGGCATGAAGTCTCCCATCTTTCTCGACGCGGATTTTCTGGTGGGACCGGAAGCCGCCCATTTGAACATCTCGGGTGTTTCCGGGTTGGCCACGAAGACGAGCGCTATCGAGTTCTTCCTGCAATCCATCTTCGCGCACTTCCCGGAGCATCGCGGCACGGTGGCGGCGGTCTGTTTCAATGTGAAAGGCCCCGACTTGTGCTTTCTCGATCAGCCGGGTCGCCTGGAAGAGAGTGATCGCGAGATTTACGAGTTGCTCAAGGTGCCGGCCACGCCGTTCGAAAAGGTGCGGTACTTCGCGCCGTACACGGCACGCGGGTATGCACTCAACACGCTCCGCTCCAACGAGGCGCTGGCGGGCAGCGTGACGCCGCTCACGTGGGGCCTTGCCGAAGTCCTGCAGTTTGCGGAAGTGTTGATGAACAAGGACGATGTCGATGCGAAGTCCGATGCGCTCATCGACTTCATTCGTGAGCGCGTCGTCGGGAAGGATTTCGAGGAGCAGGGCTTTGCGCGCACGCATCGCGTACAGTCGTTCGCCGATCTCGACGCCTGGTTCCGCGAAGTGTTGCGCAAGGTGGAAGATTCCAACGGTGATACGTGGCGCACCCATCACGCGGCCACCATCCGGAAAGTGCGCAATCGGCTCTCCAATCTCTCCACGCGTTGCGCCGGCTTGGTCACCGACGACGGCCTGGCATCGGATATCCCCTTTGGGAGCTTTGACGACCGAACGGTGTACGTGGTGGATGTCGCCAACGTCGAGGAAGACGCACAGGATCTCGTCTTTGCTCGCGTCGTGTCCAAGTTGCGTGAGCATCTGGAGCGACGGGACCTTGGCGTCGATCATGTCATCGTGTTCGTCGACGAACTCAACAAATATGCTCCGCACGACGGCGCTGATACGTATGTACGCAAGATGCTGCTCGACATCGCGGAGCGCGGCCGCTACCTCGGCCTCGTGTTGTTCGGTGCAGAGCAGTTTCGCTCGCAGGTCCATCGGCGCGTGGTCGGCAATGCCGGCACCACGCTCTACGGGCGCATGGACGCCGATGAACTGTCGACACCAGGGTATCAGGTGTTGAGTCCCGCCGTGAAGGCGCGACTGGCCACGCTCGACAAGGGACAACTCATGGTGCGCCACCCGCACTTCACACAGCCCATATTCATTCGCTTTCCGCGGCCCTCGGTCATGACGGGTCGCGAAGGCGTGGAGCGCTTTCCGCAGGCGCCTGAACCCACGGCGGCGCAGGCCGTGACGCGCGACCTCCGCCGGCTCGACCCGACGATCGAGCTTGGCTGGGTGCAGCAAACCGCACTGCTGTACGACGAATCGGTGGTGCTCGCCGCGCGCAATGCCGTCATGCGAACGCGGCCAGAGCAGGTCAAGAGCGCGTTCACCCGCGAGTTGCAGCGTCGTGCCACACCCTCGGCGCAGGTGGCAGAAGTCGTGACGGCAAAGCCGCGCGCGATCCGGCCGTTTTCGCCGGACGAATACGGCGGATGAAGGGGATGCGCCCGTTGGCCCTGCACCACGTCGTGTCACTCGTCGCCGTCATCGGACTGTTGCCGGCTGCGGCAGCGGCCCAACGCCCGGCTACCCGCGCAGCGGCCGCGGAGGGCGTGCAAATACTGGTCCGTCCGCGCGTTGGTGATACGCTGTTCCTGAACGTCGAGCAGACCGTGGAAGTCAGCGGTCGGCCGGTGGATGGGGCGCCGTCGAGTGCCTTGCCCGGGTTGCCGGGCAAGCGTGGGGCAACGCCGGCGCCCGTCTACGGCCCGCGGGTGAATCGCGCGAACACGCGCATAACCAAGGTGCAGCTGTTCGCGCACTCGGTGGTGGAATCGAGTGACCTCGCCTCGACGACGTTGCTCGCGTCTACCGATTCATTGAGCATGTGGGTCGGGAATGCCGGTGATGCGCCGCGCCCCATGACCATGCCGATTGACGCCGACAGTCGGCAGCTACGCATACGCGTCACCCCTGACGGGTCGATGCGTGTGACCGACCAGCCGGCGAGCTTGCCGTTGGGGGCAACGCTGGCGTCCATGCCGGGATTACTTCCGACTGGCAACATCCGCGTGGGCGCGGAATGGCAGCGCGAAATGAGCCTGCCGGGGCTCCCTCTGGGAGCATACCGGGCCGATGGGGTCGTGCAGGCGCGCCTTCGTCTCGACTCCCTCACCGGGGGAGGACGCCAGGCGTGGATCTCCGTGGCCGGTGTGCTCCGCCGCGACGGGGCCATGCGCGAACTCCCCGCGGGCACGCGGGTGATCACGGCGGGGACCATGCGCGGGACCATGGTGGTCGACCGGCAACGTGCATGGATTACTGACGCGCGGACGGTCATGGACGTGCAGTCCGAAGTCGCCCCGGGGCCGGCGGGTGCGGGGAAGCCCATGCTCCTCGATATCCGGATCGTGCAGCAGATTCGGGTGCGCTGAGGGCGGCCGCGGTTCCGGTGCGCCGGTTAAGTTGAGTCATGCGCCTTGTACACCTCGCCGACCTGCACCTTGGCTTTCGCCAGTACCAGCGGCTGACGCCCAGCGGCATCAATCAGCGGGAAGCCGATGTCGCGGCCACCGTGCTGCGGGCAACGGCGCAGATCGTCGATCTCGCGCCGGAACTCATCGTTATCGGCGGCGACATCTTCCACACGGTGCGCCCGTCCAATCCGGCCATCGTGCATGCGTACCGCGTGCTCATGCAGCTGCGCGACCGGTTACCCGACACGCCCATCGTCATGGTGGCGGGCAATCACGATGCGCCGCGCACGGCGGAAACCGGGTGCATTCTGCGGCTGTTCCGCGAGATCGGCGTGTTCGTCGCCGATGCGAAGGCGGAGCTGTTCACTTTCCCGCAACAGTCGTTGGCTGTACTCGCCGTGCCTGATGTGCCGGGCATCGATCGGCCACCGCTCTTGCCCCCCGACGGCTTCACGCATCGGGTGCTGCTCCTGCACGGCGAAATCGCCGGTCTCCTGCCGGCGCATGCGGCATCGGCCGACCGCGCGGCCATTGAAATTCCGCCCGCAGCATTGCACGCCGAACAGTGGAGCTACGTCGCGCTGGGACACTATCACGTGTATCGCGAGGTCGCGACACGGGCGTACTACAGTGGATCGCTCGACTACACGAGCAGCAATCCGTGGGGGGAATTGCGCGAAGAGAAGGAGCAGCGCATTCCCGGCAAGGGGTTCATCGAGCACGACCTGGTCAGTGGTGCGCATCGGTTTCATCCGGTGCAGCCCTCACGGCCGTTGCTCGATCTGGAGTACGTCGACGCGAGCGGGATGAGTGCGCAGGACCTCGACAGCGCCATCAAGGCACGCGTCGATACCGCGCCGGGTGGAATTGACGATCGGGTCGTGCGACTCACCGTGCGCAACGTGGCGCGTCATGTCGTGCGCGAACTCGATCATGCCGCGTTGCGTGATTATCGCAAGCGCGCCATGCACTTCCATCTCGACACGCGACGCCCCGATCCGTTGCCACGTCGCGCTGGTGATGGCAGCGGTGGTCGGGCGCGTCGGGCGACACTGCCCGAGCTGGTCGCCGAGCGCTTGCGTGAGCGCGCGTTGCCCGCCGATGTGGATCGCGAACAGTTCGTGACGCTGGGGATGCGGTATCTGAAGCAAGCCGAAGATGCGGCCATGGCGGCATTGCCCGTGTTGGAGAGCTGATTCATGCGATTGCTCTCCTTGCGCCTGCAGAACTTCCGTCAGCACGCGGACACCCGCATCACTTTCGATCGCGGGTTGACCGGCATCATCGGTCCGAACGGATCGGGCAAGTCGACGTTGCTCGAAGCGATCGCGTGGGCCTTGTACGGCAACCCGGCGGCGCGCGGCACGCGCGACAGCATCCGCTTCTCACGCGCGGCCCCACGTTCCTCGGTGAAGGTGGAGCTCGAGTTCGAACTCGCCGGCCATCGGTATCGTGTCATTCGCGGCCTGACCAACGCCGAAGTGTATCTCGACGCCGGTGAGACGCCCATCGCGAACACGATCACGGGCGCCACCGAGTTGCTGCAACGCCGGCTCGGCATGACGCGGGCCGAGTTCTTTCACACGTACTTCACGGGGCAGAAAGAGCTCGACGTGATGGCAACGCTCGGCGCGGCCGAACGCGCGCGCTTTCTGTCACGCGTGCTCGGGTACGATCGCATCAGCGGCGCTCAGGAGCTCGCGCGCGAACGCCGTCGCTCGTTGCTGGCAGAAATCAACGGGCTCAAGCAGGGGATGCCCGACCCCGACGCCATCTGGCGTGCGGTGGCCGACGCCGAGGCGCGTGTGGCGGTGGCGCGTACGCGTGCCGCCGAGGCGGAGGTGGCGCAGCAGAGCGCCGCGCAGAAGCTGACCGCGCTCGAGCCGCGGTGGCACGATGCGCAGGCACAGCGCGATCAGCGACAGCAACTGGTGTCGGAGCTGCGCGTGGCGGAAAGCGAAGCGATGAGCTTTGCGCGCGACGCCGAACGGTTGGAGCGAGAACTCGACGCCATGGCGCAGGCGCATCAGGAGCTGTTGCCGTTGCGCGAGCACGTGGCGGCATTGCTCCACGTGCGCGATGCCCTCGCCGCGCAGGAGCGGCTTGCCGAAGCCGACGCACGCCGTCAGTCGCTCATGGGCCGCGTGTCGGCGTATGCCGAAGAAGAAGCAAAACTGAACGAGCGGGGCGTACGGCTGGAGAGTGCACCGGCGCTGGAGATGGAAACCACGGCGCAGTTGCAGACCATGCGCAACACGCTGGCAGAAACGGAACGCACCCTCGATCAGAACCGGACGGCGTGGGCGCGTGACCGTCAGGAGGCCGAGACGCGTCTCGAGGCGCTGCGGACGCAATACACCGACTTGTCGGCGCAGCGTGATACACTCGAGGGACTCGGCGAAGAAAGCCCGTGCCCAACCTGCGGGCGACCGTTGGGCGCCAGCTTCCGGACGGTGCTCGAGCAGGTGCAGGAGCAGATCGAAACGGTTCGTGTCGATGGTAACTATTACCGGCAGCGTGCCGAACAGCTGACGTCGGTGCCGGCGGCCATCGAGACGCTCGAAACCACACGCCGCACGGTCCAGACGGATGTGGCGGCCGCCGAACGGCGACTTGCCCGCATTCAGGCGGCGTTGGCGGAGGCCGTGACACTCGAGGAGCAGCGGGCGCAGCTGGCCGCACGACTCCAGGATGTCACCGCCCAGCTGGCGCTCGTGCCCGCCGGTTACGATGCCGGGCAGCATGCGGCACTGCGCGCCGACGCGATGCGGCTGCAGGAGCTCGAGACGCGGGTGGCGCGCGTCGGCGGGCTCGTGGACCGCGAAGTGGCCACGCGAAACGAACGCGCTCGTGTCATCGTGGCGCGTGATGCCGCGCGGGCGCGTATGATCGCGCTGGAAGAACAGTGCGCCGCACTCGGCATGGACGAGGGGACCTACGCGAGCGTCCGGGGAGCCTATGAAGTGGCCGCCGCCGATGCGCGCAAGGCGGAGCTCGAGTCGGTCAGTGCCACAGGCGAAGCGGAGCGCGCACGCGCCGCGCTGGAGACGGCAGAGCAGGGGCGGCGTGATGTGGCACGACTGCAGGGCACGCTCGATACGCTCGAGACCGAGAAGCGGCTGCACGATGAGCTCGATCGCGCACTGACGGATCTGCGCACCGATCTCAACTTTCAATTGCGTCCGGAGTTGTCGGATATCGCCAGCCGGTTCCTCGAAGATCTTACCGACGGACGCTACAGTCAGCTCGAGTTCGACGAGGAATATCGCCTGATCGTCATGGAAGAGGGACTGCCGAAGCCGGTGATCTCCGGTGGCGAAGAAGATCTTTGCAACCTCGTGCTGCGGCTGGCCATCTCGCAGATGATCGCCGAACGTGCCGGTCAGGCGTTTTCGCTGCTCATTCTTGATGAAGTGTTCGGCTCGCTCGACGAGGGGCGCCGTGCCAATGTCGTGGAGCTGTTGCGGAAACTGAACGATCGGTTCGAGCAGGTCATCGTGATTACGCACATCGAACAGGTACGCGAGGGATTGGACCGCCTCATGCTGGTACGATTCGACGAAACGCAGGGGTGCAGTGTGGTGGCCGCGGGCGCGGCGTTGCTGGGTGATGAGAGCGCCAACAGCGATCTGACGTCTACACTCGTTCCTGAGCGCTCCGACACTGCCCCCGCGACGTTGACAGAGGCCTGAACTGTGACCACCGTTTCCCACCCGTTTCGAAGTGCGCGACCGATGGAAGGCCCGCTGGTCGCAACCGTCGCGGACATCCCGCAGCTGAACGAGGTCTTCACGGAAGCGTTCACCGAGCGCTACCGGAAAGACGGCATGACGGGGGTGCGGGTGCCGCCGTTGAACCCGTCCATCTGGCAGTACGCCATCGAAGACGCGGGCGACGGTGCCCTCTGCTGGCGCGATGAGCGCGGCCGCGTCGTCGCATTCAACATGGCACACCATTCCGGGACCGAGGGATGGATGGGTCCGCTGTGTGTACGCCCCGATCAGCAGGGGATGGGATGGGGAAAGATGGTCGTGCAGGCGGGCATGCGCTGGTTGCAGCTGCAGCAGGCGCGCGTAATCGGGCTGGAAACGATGCCGCGGACCATGGACAACATCGGATTCTACTCGAATCTCGGATTCATTCCCGGACATCTGACGGTCACGCTCACGCTGGAGGCTGCAACGGGTGACCGCGCCCCGATGTTGCTGTCGCAATTGTCCGGGGCCGACAAGCTCGCGGCCGTCACGGCGTGCCACGAGCTCACCGAGCGGGTCATGCCGGGCTACGACTTCACGCGTGAGATCGACATCACGGACCGCCTGCGTATAGGCGATACGCTGCTGCTGGGTGCCCCGCAGGCGCCGGACGGTTTCGCGCTATGCCACACGGTACCGTTGGTGGAAGGGCGCAATCGTGATGAACTGCGCGTGCTGAAGCTCGTGCTGGCGCGGCGGTCGGATCTGCCGCGGATGTTGGGCGCGCTCACCGACTTCGCGCGACGGAGCGGGACGCGTCGCCTGGCGGTGCGGCTGCAGGGCGACTACCCCGAGGCATATCGCACGTTCGTCGCGCTGGGGGCGCGCGTCCGATGGACCGATCTGCGCATGAGCGCACATGGATGGAAAGAAATCTCTCCCAGCGAGGGTATGATTCTGTCGAACTGGGAGATTTGACGCGCGGCGCCGCCGCCCGGGGTGCTTACGGGCGTTTGGGGCCGCTGGGCGTGTCGCGCACCACAATGCGCCAGATGACGATGAACACACCTGCCGTGAGCAGCAGATGCACCCATCCCGGTGCTTCGGTGGTGACCGTTACCACGCCCCATACGGCGAGCATCACAATTCCGGCGAGTAGAGAGAGATCCATGACACAATCTACTCAATTTCGCGATTGCGCGTTCCGTGACGCCTCCCTACACTACGCGTCGTTACGATAAGCACGGTTCGATGGTCGCGGGGCGGAGAGGATTTACTTCTTGAGCCGATAAGTCCTAAGAGAGGATTCAACAAACGGGTGAACGTCATGCCCCAGTGCGGGGAAGGCGGTAGCGCGGTGCGAGTCTCATTTTTTTCTTTGGGCTTCAAGATCACCCTCTTCGTACCCGTCTCTTCACGGAGGCCCCGCCATCACGGCGGGGCCTCCGTTTTGTACCGTCGGGACCGGTGCGATTGTACCGAGTGCGGGCGGCGCCCCCCTCCGGACGGGGATGGCGGCCGGAACCTTCTGCCGTTTCGGACGATTAACCAGCATGCCAATCGTTACCGTGACGCGCCGACTGCGATTCAACGCGGCGCACCGTGTTCATAATCCGGCGCTGCCGGATGCCGAGAACACCCGACTGTTCGGGAAGTGCAACAATCCGAACTGGCACGGACACAACTACGAGTTGGAAGTATCCGTGCGTGGCCCGGTGGATGAGCGGACCGGGTATGTGATCGATCTGGGGCACCTGCGCGATGTCGTCGAACGCGAGGTGATCGACGAAACCGATCACCGCAATTTCAACATCGACGTCCCGTATATGCAGGGAATCAATCCGACCACCGAGAACGTGGTGGTGGCGATGTGGCGTGTGCTCGCCCCGGCGATCGCACCGGCGCAGCTGGTTCGCCTGCGGCTTTGGGAAACTGAGAACAACTATGTCGACTACGAAGGGGAATAAGGACGTGATCCGACCGGTCAGTGCCGTGGCGTCGGGACGTGCGGCCGTAAACGTGGTGGAGCCCGACGACTTCGCGGTCGACGGGGACCTGTCGAATTACGAGTCCATGGTCCGTCGTCAACTGGAGCTCCTGGGCGAAGACCCGGAGCGCGATGGACTGTTGAAGACGCCCAGCCGTGTGGCCAAGGCGATGATGTGGCTGACGCGTGGCTATAGTCAGACCGCGGCCGAAGTCATCGGCGATGCGCTCTTCGAGGAGAATCACGAGAATATGGTGATGGTGCGGGACATCGAGATGTACTCGATGTGCGAGCATCACATGCTCCCGTTCTTCGGGAAGGTGCATGTGGCGTATATCCCCAACGGCAAGATCGTGGGGTTGTCCAAGCTGCCGCGGGTGGTCGATGTGTTTGCGCGTCGCCTGCAGGTGCAGGAGCGCCTGGGCGAGCAGATCGCCGATGCGCTCGAGGAAACGCTGCAGCCCAAGGGCGTGGGCGTGGTCATTGAAGCCGTACACCTGTGCATGATGATGCGCGGGGTCGAAAAGCAGTCGTCGCGGACCATCACGTCGAGTATGCGCGGGCTCTTTCGCGACGATTCCAAGACGCGCAGCGAGTTTCTTCGCCTGGCGCATTCACCAACCAACTACTGAACAGTCCCCAGGCCGGTACCGGCATGATCTTGAGCGGCCAGACGGCACTCGTGACGGGCGCCTCGCGCGGCATCGGCCGCGCGGTGGCGTCCGCGCTCGCGCTGGCGGGCGCGCGCGTGTACCTCGTGGCGCGTTCGCGTGGGCCGCTCGAGGAGCTCGCGGCCGAGTTGGGAACGCTGGTGAGTGCGTACCCGTGCGATCTCACAGACGCCGAGCAGGTGCAGGGCACGCTCGCGGCGGTGCTGCACGACGCCGGTGGCGCGCTGGATGTGCTGGTCAATAACGCCGGCGTCTTCCCACTCGCACCCATCACCGACACCACACCGTCGGTGTTCGAACAGACGCTCGCGGCCAACCTGACGTCGCCTTTTCGGGTGCTGCACAGCGTGCTGCCGTCCATGCGCGCGCGCGGCCGCGGGCATGTGGTCACTATTGGGTCGGTGGCGGACCGCAAGATCTATGGCGGCAACGGCGCCTACTCGGCGAGCAAGTTCGGTGCCCGCGCGCTGCACGAGGTCCTCCGCGAAGAATGCGCGGGAAGCGGCGTACGCACGACGCTCATCTCGCCGGCGGCGACCGACACGCCCATTTGGGATCCGGTCGACCCGGACAACACCCCGGGCTTCCCGCCGCGCACGAGCATGCTCCGCGCCGCCGATGTGGCCGATGCGGTCCTGTGGGCGGTGTCGCGCCCGGCACATGTCAACGTTGACGAGTTGCGGCTGAGCCGGTCGTAGGGGGGCGGTGTCGGGCGATCCGCGCCTGCCCACGTGCGCGCCCACATGCGCCACATAGATTGCGCGCATGCTGCGCGAACTGCTCGATGCCCTCAGGTGCCCACATCCCCACGCGGAGTCGTGGCTCGTGGCGGTCGTCCATGAGACCGACGGGCTCACGCTGGTCGCTGCCGATCTTGCGTGTCCAGTATGCGGCGCGGAGTTCGCTATCGCTGAGGGCGTCGCGTACTTCGGGACGCCTGATGTCCTGGCGCCCCCACCTCAGACGAGGCTCGCTGACGAACCCCTGCGCCTCGCCGCCCTGCTCGGCGCGGCCGACGGCGACACGCCAGTGCTCCTCAGCGGACGCTATGCGCTCGCCGGCAACGCGCTCGCCGAGTTGGTGAATGTCCCGCAGCTGTGGGTCAACGCGCCGGCCGAGCACCGGCCGTCATCGCCGCGTACATCGCAGATGATCGTCGGGGCGCAACTGCCACTCGGCGTGGCCACGCTGGCCGCCGCGGCCCTCGATGTTACCGACGCGACCGCGGCCATGCTCGACAGCGTCATGCGTGCAGTAAAGCAGGGGGGCCGCATCGTCGCGCCCGCATCGGTCCCACGTCCCGAGGCGCTCAAGGAGCTGGCGCGCGACGAACGCGAATGGGTTGCCGAAGTGACAACGCGCGCCAGCGGACTCATCGAGCTCCGCCGACGCACGCCCGACGCGGTCGGGTAACCGGTACGCGCGACGCTCAGTCGGCGCCGACGTACAGTTCGTCGATCTGCGCCTTGTACGTCTTGTCGATCACGCGTCGCTTGACCTTGAGCGTGGGGGTGAGCTCCCCGCGCTCGACGCTGAAGTCGTTCTCGATGAGGCGGATCTTCTTGGGCATCTCGTAATGGGCGAGCCCCGTGAGCTGCTCCTTCACTTCCTTCTCCATCTTTGCCTGAATCGTGGGCATCGCCATCAGCTCCGCGCGCGATGTCCACACGATCTGGCTGCGTGACGCCCACTTCTCGAGCCGGTCCCAGTCGGGCACGATCAGCACCACGGGGAACTTACGCTTGTCGCCGATCATCACGGCCTGCGACACGTACTTGTTGGTCTTCAGCTGATTCTCGATCGGCTGCGGCGCGATGTTCTTGCCACCCGCCGTCACGATGATGTCCTTCTTGCGATCCGTGATGCGCAGATAGCCGTCTTCGAGGACGCCGATGTCGCCCGTCGAGAACCAACCGTCCTCGCTGATCGCTTCTTTTGTCGCCTGCTCGTTATTGTAATAGCCGCGCATCACGTGCGGTCCGCGCGTGAGAATCTCGCCGTCACGCGCGATGCGGACTTCGACACCGGCAATAGGCTTGCCCACTGAGCCCAGGCGATACTCGCGCATGTTGTTCGCCGAAATGACCGGCGATGTTTCGGTGAGGCCGTAGCCTTCCAGAATGACGAGGCCCGCCGAGTAGAAGAACTTGGCGATGTCCGGGGAGAGCGGTGCGCCGCCCGAGATGAAATAGCGGATGTTGCCACCGGTACGCTCGCGCAGTTTGGTGAACACGAGCGCGTTGGCAAGACGGAATTGCAGCGCGAGGAGGCCGCCGGGTTCTCGGCCGGCCAGCTTTTCATTTGCCCACCGTTCGCCTACGGCCTTCGCCCAGAAGAAAATCTGCTTCTTCAGCCCCCCGTTGGAAGCGGCATTCTCGAGCACGCGCGCATAGATCTTTTCGTACAGACGCGGGACCGACATCATGAGCGACGGCTTCACCTCGCTCATGTTCACCGGCACCGTATCGATGCTCTCGGCATACGCGATGCGCACGCCATTGGCGAACAGGAAGTAGTCGCCGGTGCGCTCGAAGATGTGACTGAGCGGCAGGAAACTGAGCGCCGTGTCCGTGGTGCTCACCGGCATCGTGTCCTTCGTGGCGATCACGTTGGAGTAGACGTTGTCCTGAGTGAGCATCACGCCTTTGGGATTGCCCGTCGTCCCCGATGTGTAGATCAGCGTGATCAGCTGGTTCGGCGTGACC
Source organism: Gemmatimonas sp. (assembly GCA_023910675.1). GTDB lineage: Bacteria > Gemmatimonadota > Gemmatimonadetes > Gemmatimonadales > Gemmatimonadaceae > Gemmatimonas. Next base: position 69,565 of record JAAVWC010000011.1, on the reverse strand, counting down.
GCGAGCGCCTGCTCCTTGAACATCGTGGCGCGCGCCGGCGAATCTTCGTCGGCGCCCATCGCTTCTACATCGGCCATCGTCAGATCGCAGCCGTCGTCCTTCGTGCCGGCGAAGCCGATGATGTATTGCAGCCCCGGGACCTGACGGCGTACCGATGCCACCTTGCGCGCCTGATCGGCGGTGGAGACGAAGATCGCGCGCGCGCCGCTGTCATTGAGGATGTACGGAATCTGCTCGGCGGGCAGCGTCGGGTAGATGGGCACATCGGTGACGAGACTGCACAGACAGGCGTAGTCGGCAATGAGCCACTCGGGGCGATTCTCCGATATGAGCGCCACACGATCCTGCGGCGCAATGCCAAGCTTGGCGAGCCCCAGCGCGGTGCGGCGCACGCGCTCGAGAATGGTGCGATGACTCGTCGGCTCCCACACGCCGTTCACCTTGTACAGCAGCGCATCGGCCCGATCGAAGCGCTCCACCGCGTCGAAGAAAAGCGCGTTGACGGTGCCAGGGGCGGGGCGCGGCCCTCCCACCGCAGATGTCAGCGGCGACGGCACTCCTGCCAGCGTGTTGTTCAGGGACGGTACGGCAGAGGCCGGTAGGGAATTCATCGCCATCTCCAACGTGGCTGATCTGGGGCGGCTGGCGCGTCGGAAGACGCAGTCCACTGGCTGCCCCGGGGGTAGGCCACGGAAAATTGGCGTACCGACCTGACGGGCGGGAGTCCGTCACCCGACGGAGTTGGCCAGACGGGCGCTAAACCGGCGCGACCGACGTGGCTCCGGCTATTGCGACGCCGGACGGATGACGGGGGCTGCGAACCGGAAGGGGGATCCCGCCACGGGGCGTCCCTTGTAGGTCACCGTGGCCTGAACGATGACCGAATCGATCACGCGGGCGCTCCCCTGGGCCACGGGAAAGAGGTTGGCTCGCACCCGTGCCCGCCGGCTGGCGACGCCGCTGCTCGTGGTGTCGAGCGTCGACGCCCCGCCGTTGTCATTCACGAGATACACGGCCGCAGAGGTGTCATTGGTCGGGTTGGCCGGCCGCAGGAGCTGGTAGCGCACCAGCCACCCATTCACGTCGGTCGGCAGCGCGGTCTGCCGGCTCCGCACGCGGACCGTCATCTCGCGGGTGGTATTGGCCTGCGCCCGCGCCCGTCCCGTATCGGGAAAGATGAGAATGAGGTCGGAGGGGTTCGCCGCCGCGTCCGCCGTATCAGGGCGCAGCGTGGCAATGAGCGGCCGTAGCACCTGCAGCGACGCGCCGATGCGGGCCGCAATGCGCCCGTCGCTTACGGCGCGTCGCGCGACGACCATCCCGGAGGTGGCGTCGACGAGGAACGCGGTATCCCGCAGAAAATCTGCGTACAGATACGTCGGGGTGGCGCCCGTGATGATGTCGCCCGCCGAGTTGCGCACGATGGCGCGCACAGGCGTGGCGATGCCCGCTTCGTTGCGCAGCGTATCCCCGACGACGACCGACGGATATGCGAACGGCGGGAGTTCGATCGCGGCCGGTACGTCGGGCGCGGTGCCCACTTCGGCACAGGCGACAGCGAAGGCGCACGCCGTTGCCGTCGCCACCAGGAAGAGACGACGCATCACGCGAATCGTTCGGCGAGGAGCGTGGCGATATTCACGTAGGCCTGACTCGCGGGGTCGGCCGGCGCGCGCAACACCACGGGCTGGCCGGCGGCGAAGGCATCCGCCGTGGCAGGGGTGCGCGGAACGGGCGTATCGAACACGAGATGCTGCGGGAGATGCTCACGGACGTAGTGTACTACGCGCTCGCTCGCCGGGTTCCCCGCTTCGAACATCGTGAGCAGAATGCCTTCGAGGGTGAGCTCTTCGTTTTGTGCGACCACGTCCTGAATGGCGCGCAGAATCTGCGGTGTCGTTTGCAGCGCCAGCGGTTCGCACTGCAGGGGCACCACAACATGCTGACTCGCCGCGAGCACGCGGCGCGTAATGGCACCGAGGCCCGGCGGCGTGTCGACCACGACCACATGACACCGTTCGCGTGCCATCGTCAGCAGTTCCGCCAACACCGTCGTTTCACCCACCTGCTTCTGAAACGCGGTATGGTCGGCGGCATCGCTGACACTGCCGGCCAAGATGACACGCAGCCAGGGCATGGCCGTGGGGAGAATGACTTCGCGCAGTGAATGTTCGCCGCGCAGGTAGTCATCGAAGCCCACGGTGGGGTGTCCGCGGCGCAGCCCAACGCCGTAACGCACCGCACCCTGCGGATCGGCATCGACCAGCAGCGTCTTCAGTCCGCGGCGGGCAAACGCGACCGCGAGATTGACCGCCGTCGTGGTTTTCCCGACGCCGCCCTTCTGGCTGACAATTGACAGCACGCGCCCCACGTCAGCCCTCGGCCGATGCGTCGGCCGCCCCGTCGTTCACGTCGGCCGGACCACCCTCGTCGTGCGCGCGCTGTCCGCTGAGTTCCGCGAGCGTGCGTTCGGCGTGGGCGCGGAACTTGGCCGACGCGGGATCGTCGGCGCGTGTGGTGCGGAGAAACCCTTCCAGATGCAAACCGGCGTGCGCGGTATCGCCGCGCTTCAGGAGCAGGAAGGCGAGACCGTAATGCGCGCCAGCCAGATCCGGATCGATCTGCAGGGCACGGCGATACGTGCGAATGGCCTCTTCCGGCTGACTCGTCCTGGAGAAGGCAATGGCGATGTTCTGCAAGACGTGCGGATCGTCGGGACGCTCGCGCAAGGCGAGGCGATACGACGTCAACGCGTTCGCGAAATCACCACGTGACTCGAGATCGAGCGCTTCAGCCAGAAAGTCCGGCTGCTTCGAATCCCGTCCGGACGAGCCGCCCACGAGGCGGCGCCACCAAGTCATGCGCGCGCAGTGAATCGTGAGGGGAGAAGGAATGCTGCGAGCGATTCGCAAAATTCACAGCCAACACCGCAAACCTATCGGCGCGGCAGGTCCCCTACAAGCCGCCGCCATAAGTGGGGCCCTGTTTGAATGGCGCGACCGGGCGGCGACGGCTACACTGGAGAAGACCTCTTAGGAGCCGTGGAATGACTGTGCCGCAACCGTATGCCCCCGATCCGTCCAAGGGCGTGGTGATCGTGGACTGGCCGCTCTTTGGTGAGCTCTCCCGCGCGCTGGCCGTGCGCGTCGGACGCGAATGGATGCCCGATATGGTCGTCGGCATCGCGACCGCCGGCGTCGTGCCGGGCGCTGCCGTGGCGGCCATTCTTGATCTCCCCTTTCACTCCATTCTCATCTCGCGGCGCTATAACGCCGAGCAGATCCGGGAGACCCCCGCCGTCTTTGGGGCCGCGCCCTCCGATGTGCGAGGGAAGCGGGTGCTGCTCGCCGACGTGACCTGTGATTCCGGGGCCACCATGCGTCTGGCGGTTGGCTCCCTCGTCAACGCCGGTGCCCGTGAAGTGCGGACCGCCGTGTTGGTCCGAACGGGCACACACGGCGTCGACTACTACGCGCTCGCGACCCACTCGATGATCGTGCTTCCGTGGGACCGCGAGGTCTTCGTCGACGGGGAACTCGAGCCCAACGCCAAGTACACCGGGTTGCTGCCGGGGCAGGCGGAGTAGGCACCCGCAGGCGCCTGGTTGCCGATCAGGCGCTCGCGGCGGCGCGGTCGTAGGCGATACCGCGCTCCATCGCTTCCCACACATAGCCCATCACGTCGACGGATCCCAGCAGAAACCGGGAACGTCCTGGGCCCTGCTGGGCGCCGTCCACCTCGAGCACGCTAATGGGGGCCTCGGCGAGTCGCCCAAAGAACCCGGCAAAGAGTCCGGTTGTCACCAGGCACCCGCCGGCCGCGTCGGTGGCCTCCCCCCATTCGGACACGTCGAGGGCCATGACCGCATCACTCAGCGGCCGCAGCTCCACGCGTCCCCAGCCGATGCCGTGGAAAAACGCCTCGAGCAGCCACGGGAAACGCTCGTCCGACAGCTTGTCCGGGTGCGCTTCGCCCTGCTCGGCGAGCCAGTTGGCGAAATGGCCATACAGCGCTGCACCGGCGGCATAGCCGGCATCACGAATGGCGTCCACGGGAAGAACCGCGGTCGGGCCGCTCGCGGCCAAGGCAGACAGGCGCAGCCCGGTGAAGAACTCGACCGGTAGCGCAACCGTGCGGGGCTGGGTGCTGGAGACAGGACTCATGCTTCGGTGACGCTCGCCATCTGCGGGCGTCACGTCAAGCGGTCGGCCGTGTGACGCTCCATGCTCGCGGTCAAATGATGCGCCGCTCATGTGGCTCCATCCCCCGCCGCCCGCTGCAACAGCGCCGCTTCGTCGATCACCGGCACCCCCAATTCCCGGGCTTTGTCCAACTTGCTGCCGGCCTCCTCGCCCGCCACCACGAAGGTGGTTTTCTTGGATACGCTGCTGGTAATGCGCCCCCCCGCCTTCTCGATGAGCGCGGCCGCTTCCCCGCGGCTGAGCGTGGGCAGCGTTCCCGTCAGCACGATCGTGGCCCCGGTAAACGGGCCGTCCGCCCGGACGGCGTTGGGTTCGTCAACGCGTACGCCGTGTGCCCGCAGTTTCTCAAGGAGGGCGCGCGCGGTGGGATCTTCGAAATACCCCGCCACGCTCGACGCGATGATGTCGCCAATCCCGCGCACATCGCCAAGCTGTTGCGCCGTCGCCGTCATCATGCCGTCGAGCGAGCCGAAATGGCGCGCCAGCAGCTGCGCCGCCTGAGAACCCACATGCCGGATGCCCAACCCGAAGAGCAGCCGTGACAGCGGTTGCTGCTTGGCTGCCGCAATCGCCGCGACGAGGTTCTCCGCGCTCTTCTGCGCGAATCGCTCGAGCGACGTCAGCTGCGAGACCGTGACGTCGAACAAGTCGGCACAATCGTGGACGAGCCCCGCATCCAAGAGCTGCTGAATGCGCGCATACGACAGCCCATCGATGTCCATCGCGTCTTTGCTCGCGAAGTGCACCAGCCCTTCGAGCTGTCGTCCCGGACACGCCACGTTCGTGCAATAGCTCGCGACGTCGTCGCCGTAGCGCGTCACCGGCGAGCCGCACTTGGGACACGCGGTGGGGATCTGCCAGGGGACTTCATGGCCGCTGCGCCGCTCCGGCACGGGGCCCAGCACATACGGAATGACGTCGCCCGCCCGCACGACCTGCACGTAGTCGCCCTCGCGCAAATCCTTCGCGGCAATCTGATCGGCGTTGTGCAGCGACGCGTACGTGACGGTCGCGCCGCCGACGTCGACGGGTTCGAGGACCGCGAACGGCGTGAGCACACCCGTGCGGCCTACGTTCACATCGATCTTGTTGAGTCGCGTGACGGCCATGTCCGGCGCGAATTTGCGCGCCACCGCCCAACGTGGCGTGCGATCGTTGCGGATGCCGAGCTCGTCCTGCACCGAGAAGACGTTCACCTTCACGACACCGCCATCGATGGCGAAACCCAACACCGCGCGTGTTTCGTTTTCGATGGTATGCGCCCACGTGCCGACTTCCTCGATCGTGTGACAGCGCTGCCGGTGGGGAGCCACGGGAATGCCCCATGCGCTTAGCGTCTCCAGTAACTCCCATTGCGTACGCGCCGGGACACGGCCATCGGGCAGCACCGCCGCATAGCCGAAGAAGCGGAGCGGACGCTGCGCCGTAATCGACGGATCGAGTTGCCGCATGGAGCCGGCGGCCGCGTTGCGCGGATTGACGTACACAGGCTCACCGGCGGCGACGCGCACCTCGTTCATGCGCTCGAAGCCGGCAAAGGGCAGGTACACTTCGCCGCGGACTTCCATGAGCGGCGGATGCCCCTCGCCGCGCAGACGCAGCGGAATGTCTCGAATGGTGCGGATGTTCAGCGTGACATCCTCGCCTTCGGTCCCGTCGCCGCGTGTCGCGGCGGTGACCAGCACGCCGTCGCGATACGTCAGCGCGATGGCCGCTCCGTCGATCTTGAGCTCGACCGTGTAGCCGCTTTTGTGAATCGCATCACCGACCACCCGCTCGATGGACTGCTCGAACGCCACCAGCTCAGCCTGGTCGAATGCATTGTCGAGTGACAGCATGCGCACCAGATGCCGATGAGACTGGAACGCCGATTGCACTGGAGCACCAACACGGTGCGTCGGTGAATCTTCTGTCTGCAGGCTGGGGTATTCAGTCTCGATGGCCTGCAGTTCACGAAACAGGCGGTCGTAGTCCAGATCGGAGAGCGTCGGCTGATCGAGGACGTAGTACTCATGTTGCGCGCGGGCCAGCTCGGAACGGAGCTCGGCGGCGCGTTGGGCGGTAGCGACAGGGACGACAGACATGTCGGGAATGTACCTCTGGCGGGCGCGCTCGCCGAGGGCAATGCTGATGCGTCCGGTGTCTTCACAACGCGCGCCACTGGCGCGGGAGGCGGTATGTACGATCGGACAGACGAAGTGATGGATCGCGAAGAGCAGACGGAACGTCGTATGGATGGCCGGGCACTCGGCATTGGGCTCCTGATTGGTGCCGCCTTGGGTGCCGGCGCCGCGCTGCTCATGGCCCCGTCGTCAGGCCAGGATACGCGCCGCCAGCTGCGACGCGGTGCACGTAAGCTCTATGCGCGCAGTAGCGAAGCGGTCGCCGACCTGCGCGAAGATACGGACCGCTTGGCACGCCGCCTAGCGCGACGTGGGCTCAAGCGCAGCCGCGACCTCGCGCGCGACGCGCGCAACAATCTTGGTGTGTGATTACACGAGCAGGTAGCTGACAGCAGCAGGCGGCGAACCGCAGCGCGCGGTGTCCGCGAGTCAGCGCAAGCGGCGGAGTTCGTCGCCTGCCTGCTGTCGATACGTCGCATCGTTGGGGTCACTGTCGGCGAGGACGATCGCCGCCCCGTAGGCGCGGCGCGCCTCGGCCGTGCGCCCCATGTCGCGATAGATACGCGCCAGATCGAGACGGTGCACGAGTCGGTCGGGCTCGACCTGCACCGCCTGTTCGAGATAGCGAACGGCTTCGGCCCAGCTGGCGCTTCCGAAAATCTGTCCGCCGAGAAACGTCTTGGCGACGGCACGGGTGAACCCACCGAGCCGCATGATCTCGGCGTTCCACACGCCCATGACGTGCAGCGCCCCGGGGTGCTGCGGCTTGAGACGCAGCGCATTCAAGGCGTGCTCACGCACCTCGACACCGTACTTCACCCGTTCGCGCGGGCCGAGGGCCAACGCCGTACGCCCAACCGCGCGCGCCAATTGGAAATACCCTTCCGGGTCGTTGGCGTTGAGCGCCACCGCGCGCCGGGCGTAGCTCGTGGCCTTGACGAAGAGCGCGGTGCGGGTGCGCTCGTCCCGCTCGAATTCACCTTGGTCGACAGCCACGGCAGCCGCCTGCCATAGTTCGGCGTACGACGTGGGTTCGGACACGCGCGTTGCCGCCACTGACGCTGTTTGCGCTGCTGCGGCAGGAATCGGTACGCCGCCGCAGACCGCAGCCGCGAGTGTCGCACGCGTCACCAGGCGCATGGCAAGGCACGACGCACGTGCGCGAAAACGTGCAACGGGTTCGGCCGCGGTGTAGGTTGGCATGACGTATGAAAGCACGATCACTTATCGAACGGAAGCGCAACGGCGGCCGTATTTCGCCCGCCGAATGGCGCGTCCTCATGAAGGCGTACGCGGCGGGCGACGTGCCCGACTATCAGATGGCCGCCCTCGCGATGGCCATTTATTTCGTCGGGCTCGATCACGATGAAATCGTCGCGCTCACGAACGCCATGCTCGAAAGCGGCGCGACGCTCTCGCTCGATCATCTCACCGTCGGGCGCGTGGACAAGCACTCCACCGGCGGCGTCGGCGACAAGGTCTCGCTCGTCCTTGCGCCGCTGGTCGCGGCCTGCGGTGTCGCGGTACCCATGATGTCTGGACGCGGGCTTGGGCATACCGGTGGTACCCTCGACAAGCTCGAGTCGATCCCCGGGTTCAGAACCGACCTGACGCTCGCGCGCGCCACGAAGCAGCTCGAAACACTCGGCTGCGCGCTCATCGGGCAGACCAGTGAAATCGCCCCCGCTGATCGCAAGCTGTACGCACTGCGCGACGCGACGTCGACCGTTGAGAGTATCCCGCTCATCGCCGCCAGCATCATGTCGAAGAAGCTGGCCGAAGGGCTCACCGGACTGGTGCTCGATGTGAAGCGCGGATCGGGGGCGTTTCTCCCCGAGCTCGATCGTGGTCTGCAGCTCGCACAAACCATGATCGCGCTCGGGGCCGACCATGGCTGTCCGGTGGTGGCATTGCTCACCGCCATGGACCGCCCGCTCGGGCGCGCGTGTGGTAACGCCATCGAAGTGGAGGAGTCGATCGCAGCACTGCGCGGCGAGGGGCCCGCCGACCTCATGACTGTGACCTACGCGCTCGGCGCCGAAATGCTGGTGTTGGGTGGTGCCGCCACAAACCGAAACGAGGCGCGCCGTCGTATGGAGGTGGCCATTTCAAGTGGCCGCGCCGCCCGCAAATTCCAGGAGATCATCGAGGCGCAGGGGGGCAACCCGGCCGTGGTCGACGATCCCGGGCTGCTCCCGCAGGCCGCCGAGTGCGAGCTGTATTTGGCGCCCCGTGGTGGCGTAGTGGCCCAGGTGGAGCCCCGGGCCATCGGGCGTGGCATTATCGCCCTGGGAGGCGGACGAACCCGCGTGGAGGATACCGTGGACCCCACGGTCGGATTTGTCATCACCGCGCGTCCAGGCGATGTGGTACGGGCCGGCGAACCGCTCGCCACGGTCTTTGCCCGTGACGCGGCCGGGGTGGCCTCAGGACGGGCCACGCTGCTCAAGGCCATTCGTCTCGCCGATGACGCCGACCCGCCGCTCCCCCTCATTTCGCACCGCGTGACCGAGGCCGGTGCGGAGCTGTGGGACGCCGACGCCTAAGGGGAACTCCGCCCCCCCACTCCCTGTTGGCCACCGGAGTATCTAGCTTTGGCTCGTCGGCGGCCTTCAGCCGCTTTCCGTTCACCGGTGCTACGGCACCCCTGTCCGACTCGCGATGCTTTCTCCGTCTACGAACCGTCTTCTCAGCCTGGTCGCCGCCGGCGCGGTCCTGCCGCTGCTCGGCCTCTACGGCCTGCTGATGTACATCTCGACCCCCAGCCCCACGGGCGGCATGGAGCCGACGGTCACGACGGTCTGCTACGTCGCGCTCACGTTTTTGTTCGGCGCGCTTGTTATCGTGGCGCTGAACTTCTCGAGCCAGCTCGGACGGCAGGCCAAGGGCCAGATCACGACGCCGTGAGGGCCTGGCTGGTGTACCATCGCCCGGCTGTCGGCAATCGCTGACAGCCGGGTTTTTTGCTTCTTGCGCGCCATGAGCGCGCTCTCGTGGCGGCTTGGGTCGCCTTCTTTCCCGCACGAGAGGTTGAATGCAGGACGCCCATGCCTTCCTGGCCAATCTGACGCTCGTCCTTGGCGTTGCCGCGCTCACGACGTCTCTGTTTCAGCGCATTCGGCAGCCCGTCGTCTTCGGTTATCTGGTTGCAGGGATGATCGTGGGTCCCTATGTCGGCGTACCACTCTTTGCCGATCGCTCGATGGTCACGACGCTCTCCGAACTGGGCGTCATCCTGCTCATGTTCGGACTCGGCCTTGAGTTCAGTTTGCGCACGCTGCTGCAGGTCGGACCGACCGTGGGACTCATCGCGGTGGTCGATACCAGCGCCATGTTCGGCTTTGGCTACGTCGCCGCACAGCTGCTCGGGTGGACCGCCATCGAGAGTGTGTTCTGTGGGGCCATCATCGCGATCTCGTCGACGACGATCATCGTGAAGGCCTTTGCCGAGCAACGGGTAACCGGCCGGGTGACCGAGTTGGTATTCGGCATTCTGATCATGGAAGACCTCATCGCGATTCTTCTTATCGCGATCCTTACGACCGTGGCGTCGGGCGGCGGTGTTTCCGCTGGCTCTGTTGGTGTCACGGCGGGCAAGTTGGCGCTCTTCCTGGCGTTGTTCGTCGGTGCCGGTCTGGTGGTGGTGCCAAGGATCGTGCGCACCGTTGTGCGGCTCGATCGACCGGAAACGACGCTCGTCGTGAGCCTCGGGCTCTGCTTCGGCGGCGCGATGCTCGCCCTTGGCGCTGGCTACTCGGTGGCGCTCGGTGCATTCATTGCCGGTTCGCTCGTCGCGGAATCCGGGGAAGGGAAGCGGATCGAACATCTCGTCGTCGGCGTGCGCGACATGTTCGGCGCGGTCTTCTTCGTGTCAGTGGGTATGATGATCGACCCGCGACTCGTCGCCGAGAATTGGGTTGCGGTCGTGCTCCTGTCGACGGTCGTCATCGTGGGGAAGTTCTTTGCGGTCACGGTGGGAGCCTTTCTCACGGGCAACGACGTCCGCACGTCCACGCAGGCCGGCATGAGTCTCACGCAGATTGGCGAGTTCGCGTTCATCATTGCCGCCGTCGGGCTCAGCACTGGCGCCATTCGTGATTTCCTCTATCCGGTTGCCGTTGCGGTTTCTGCGATCACCACGCTCACGACACCGATCCTCATCAAGCTGTCGGGGCCATTCACGACCTTCGTGGACCGGAAACTGCCGCGTCCATTGCAAACATTCGTGGGCTTGTACGGCAGCTGGATCGAACGCCTGCGCGCGACACCCAGCGATGCGACGCGCGTCCCGTTGGTGCGACGCAAGATCCGGCTGCTGGCGTTCGACGCGCTGTTGCTCGCCGGCCTGGTCATCGGCGTTGTGCTGGGCCGCGAGCCGCTCACCGTTCGCCTGGTCGCAGCGACCGCCATCTCCCCAGCAGTGGTGGCTGTGGCGCTGTATGTGGCGGCGGCGCTCCTCGCTCTCCCGTTGCTCATTGGAATCGTGCGCGTGTCGGCGGCCCTGGCACTGCTGCTGGCCTTTCGCGCCCTGCCGCCGGCGCCGGCGAACCGGCTCGACTACGCCGCAGCGCCCCGTCGCGTACTCGTGGCAACGCTGCAGCTGGCGCTGGTCACCCTAACCGGTCTGGTTGTCGTGGTCATTACCGAACCCTTTGTGCCGCTTGGCCGAGGGGTGATTCTGCTGGGTCTGTTGGTCGCGTGGTTCTCCGTGGTGTTCTGGCGCAGCACGGCAGATCTGTACGGACACACGCGCGCCGGCGCCGAGGTACTGCTGACGGCCTTGTCGCGAACCGTCGTGACGCCTGCGCCCGCCAACGAGGACAGCGGTGACCGCGGTGATAGCGGTGACAGCATCGGTTCGCGTGACCTCTCCGCCGTGCACAAAGTATTGCCTGGGTTGGGCGACCCCGTCCCGTTTCCGCTGACACCGGAATGCCTCGGCACAGGCAAGACTTTGCGAGAGCTTCAACTCCGCTCGGAGACCGGCGCGGTGGTGCTGGCCATCACCCGCGGCGACGAGAGCGTGCTGTTGCCCACTGGTCGCGAGCAGCTGCGTAGTGGTGATCTGCTGGCGTTGGCCGGCACGACCGCCGCCATAGAGGGAGCGCGACGTCTCCTCGGTCCGCGTCAGATAGGGTAGCCGTCCCCCAAGCGTGTCATGGATCACAGACGCGGCGACAGCGCCCTCCGCGCTGCGACGCTCCCGCCTCCGAGGTTCCCGTGACCGCTTCTCCGATGCTGAACTCTCTGCCCGCGCGTCGTGCGCTCGCGACCGTACTCGTGTGCGCGTCGATATTCGTGGTAGGTTGCGCGGGTGATGCGCCGACGCTGGCCACGGAGCAGGTCACGTCGCCACCGGTTGCTACGCCAACCCCGAACACGGACGCCATTGCGGTGCTGTCTCCGAACGCGCCCCAGGCCGCCATGGTGGGTGTGCCCTTTCGCTATGACGCGAGCAAGGCGGGCGCCGTATTCAGTGACCCGCGCAAGACGGGGCTGACGTACGCGGTGCAGTTCGGCGGCACGAACAACGGACTGAGCGCGGTGGGTTGTGAAATCGGGGGCGTACCGGCGGCGGCTGGTGCACAGACCGTCACGGTCGTGGCGCGCGATACGACCGGACGGACCGCGTCGCATCAGTTCACGATCGTCGTGTTCAGCAGCGACCTGGCCACGCCAACGCTCCCTGTAAGTGCCTTGGCCTACAGTGATGCGCGCGTGCCGCTGCCACGGTACTTCACACAGGACGCGGGTGGTGGCGCAGGCAGCGCGGTGGGGGCCGACAACACGCCTGCCGGCAACGCCATTACCGACGCGGGCGCCACGCTCGGTCGCGTGCTCTTCTATGATCGTCGGTTGTCGCAGAACGATCGTGTTTCCTGCTCCTCGTGCCATCAGCAGGCGTTTGCCTTCAGCGACACGGCGCGTCTCAGCCGCGGCTTCCAGGGGGCAAGCACGGGGCGGCATAGCCTGGGGCTCACCAACGCGCGTTTCTATGCCGGCGGTCGCTTCTTCTGGGATGAGCGCGCGACCTCGCTCGAAGCGCAGGTGCTGCAACCCATTCAGGATGCCACCGAAATGGGACTGACGCTCGAACAACTGCAGACGAAGTTGTCGCTCACGCCGTTCTACAACGATCTCTTTCAGGCCGCGTTCGGATCTCGCGACATCACGACCGACCGGGTGGCGCAGGCGCTCGCACAATTCGTCCGCTCGCTCACGAGCATCAACGCCAAATTCGATCGCGCCTTCGGGCCCAACGGCGTACCGAACTTCGAGGCCACGTTCACCGCGCAGGAGTTGCAGGGGCAGCAACTGTACAACGGTCGCGCCGGCTGCGCGCGCTGTCACGGGACCAACGCGCACATCAGCGATGCCGTCCACAACACCGGCCTCGACGCAACGATCACCGATGTCGGTGCCGGCAACGGGCGCTTCAAGGCGCCGTCCCTGCGGAACGTCGAAGTGCGCGCGCCGTACATGCACGACGGACGGTTCCGCACGCTCGAACAAGTCGTGAATTTTTACGATCGTGGCGTGCAGAACAACCCTGGCCTCGATCAGCGCTTGCGAGTGCCCAACGGACAACTGCGGCGGCTCAATCTGTCGCTCGCCGAGCGCGACGCGTTGGTGGCATTCATGAAGACGTTCACCGATCGCACGTTCCTCAGCGATACGCGGTTGTCGAGTCCGTTCGCGCGATAACGGCGCCCGCACCAAAAACAAACACGGCGCCCTCGGCAAGCAGAGGGCGCCGTGTTCGTTATGCTTGCAGCTCAAATGTCGAGGTTGCTCACGAAGCGCGCGTTGGTCTCGATGAACAGACGGCGCGGTTCGACTTCGTCGCCCATGAGCGTCTGGAACGTCTGGTCAGCGAGGACGGCGTCTTCCATGGTCACGCGCAGCATGGTGCGCGTTTCCGGATCCATCGTCGTCTTCCAGAGCTGCTCGGGATTCATTTCGCCGAGGCCCTTGTAGCGCTGGATCATGATGTTGCCACGCCCTTCCGGTCCGCCCAACCGCTCGGCGTAGCCGTCGCGTTCCTTTTCGGAGTACGCGTAGAACTCTTCCTTGCCTTTGGCCACGCGATACAGCGGCGGCTGCGCGATGTACATGTAGCCGGCGTCGATGAGCTCCGGCATCTGCCGATAGAAGAACGTGAGCAGCAGCGTCCGGATGTGCGCCCCGTCCACGTCGGCGTCGGTCATGATGATGATCTTGTGGTAGCGCGTCTTGGCAAGATCGAACTCATCCTTGATACCCGTGCCGATCGCCGTGATGATCGTGCGGATTTCTTCGTTGTTGAGCACCTTGTCGAAGCGCGCCTTCTCCACGTTGATGATTTTGCCGCGGAGGGGCAGGATGGCCTGGAAGTCACGCTTGCGTCCCTGCTTGGCCGAGCCGCCGGCCGAGTCGCCCTCGACGAGGTAGATCTCGCAGAGTGCCGGGTCGGAGAGTGAGCAGTCGGCCAGCTTGCCGGGAAGCGCGGCCACGTCGAGCGCTGACTTCTTGCGCGTGAGGTCGCGCGCCTTGCGCGCCGCTTCACGGGCCCGCGCGGCCGACATTGCCTTGTCGATGATCGCGTTGGCGGTTTTGGGGTGCTCGTCGAGGTACTGCGTGAGCAGCTCGTTCATCACGCTGCGCACGGCGCCTTCCGCCTCGGAGTTGCCGAGCTTGGTCTTGGTCTGCCCTTCGAACTGCGGTTCGCGCACCTTGACCGACAAGACGGCGGTGATGCCTTCGCGCACGTCGTCGCCGGAGAGACGCGTCTCCTTGTCCTTCTTGCTGAGATTGCTCGAGCGCTCGATGTACTTGTTGATCACCGAGGTGAGCGCGCTCTTGAAGCCCGTGAGGTGCGTACCGCCTTCGTGCGTGTTGATGTTGTTGACGAAGGAGAACGTGGTGTCGGCATAGCTGTCGTTGTACTGCAGCGCCACTTCGATGGCGATGCCGTCACGCGTGGTGTCGAGGTACACGACATCCGGGTGCAACGGCTTCTTGCTGCCGTTGAGGTACCCCACCATGTCCTTGAGACCGCCGGTGGCCCAAAACAGCTCTTCGCGCGGCTGATTGTCCTTGAACTCTTCCGGACGTTCGTCGCGCAACGTGATCTGGATGCCTTTGTTGAGATACGACAGCTCGCGCAGACGGTTCGCGAGCGTCGCCCACTCGTAGCGCGTGGTATCCTGGAAGATCGTGGCGTCGGGCTTGAACCACACCTTCGTCCCGGTTTCACGCGCGCCGACCGAGCGCAGCACTTTGAGCTTCGTCGTGGTGGTCCCACGTTCGAAGTCCATGTAATGCTCCTTGCCCTCGCGCTTCACCCACACCTTCAACTGGTCGGAGAGCGCGTTCACCACCGAGACACCGACGCCGTGGAGACCGCCCGACACGGAGTACGCGTCCTTTTCGAACTTGCCACCGGCGTGCAGCACCGTCAGCGCGATTTCCACGCCCGGCATCTTCTCAATGGGATGCACGTCCACGGGAATGCCGCGGCCGTCGTCCTCGACGGTGATGGAATTGTCTTCGTGGATCGTGACGAAGATGCGCTTGGCGTGTCCCGCCATCGCTTCGTCGATCGAGTTGTCCACGACCTCGTACACGAGATGGTGCAGACCGCGCGCCGACGTCGAGCCGATGTACATGCCGGGGCGCTTGCGGACTGCTTCGAGTCCCTTGAGTACGGTGATTTGACCTGCGCCGTACTCCTTGTCGGACTCTGCGCTGCTGTTTGCCATTGTGATGAGGAGCTGCCGGAGGGTTTGAAGGGCAAAAACTGGCCCGGAAACACAACCCCGAAATATACCAAAACCGGGTGCGACAAGCAACTCGGCGACGCTGGTATAAGTATTTGCCAAATAAGAACTTATCAAATGGCTGGAAACCGGCCCGGCCGCCTGTCAGCGGCGTAGCATCCAGCGCAGCTTCACCACCGGCGGGCGCGACGTATCCCGGTTGAGCGACTTGAGCAGTTCGGGCTCCAGAAACGTCAGTTCCTGCATCCAGGCATGGGTCTTCACCATGACCACCAGGGTGCCGTCCTGCTGGAGCGTGAGCGGCTCCGTCACCTCGGAAATCTGCGGACCTACCAGCGCCGGCCATTCGGGAATCACCGAGGCCTGCGCCACGCGATCGGTCAGCCCGGCCTTCTTGAGCACCGAGGCCAGCACGTCGCCCAGCTTGGATGGGGAGCGCTTGGGTTCGCTCATGCCGCACCGCCGAGTACGCCGTCGCGCATCGTGCGCCGTTCGAGCCTCGTGAATGCCTCGGGAATATCTGCTTCGCGGGGGACCGCCAGCAGCACCTGCGAGGCGCCCGCATCGTCGAGCAAGGCCAGTACACGTCCGGCGCGGCCGAGGTCGAGTTCGGCGAAGGGGTCGTCGAGCAAGAGCAACGGCGCGTAGCCAATCGCCGTCTTGAGGGTCGCAAGTTCGAGCAGCCGTAACGCGATGGCGGCACTGCGCTGCTGCCCCGCCGACCCGAACGTCCGCAAGTCACGTCCGCCGAGGTGCAGGTGCAGTTCGTCGCGGTGTGGCCCGGCGAGCGTCACCCCGCGTCGAATTTCGGTGCTGCGCTGCTGCGCGTAGGCGCGCGTCAGCGCCTCGGCCTGTGCGCTGCTGCTGGTGCCAAGAGCCTCGCTGTTGTCGCCGCCGACGCTGGTGTAGCGGAGCAGGGCGCCCTCGCGTTCACCGATCGCCTGACAGAGCTGCCCGTACGGAGCGGCCTGCGCCTGCACGAAGGCGTGACGGGCGGCCACAATGAAGCCGCCGTACTCGGTGAGGGCGGGCTCCCACACACTCACGCGGGCCTCGTGGTCCTGTCCGCGTCCCAGATCGCGCTGGGCCGTGCGTAAGGCGGCATTGCGACGGAGCAGCGCCGCACGGTACTGCTGCAACGCCACGAGGTACGCCGGTGACGAGAGCGCCAGCATGACGTCGAGATAGCGTCGACGATCGCCCGGCGTGCCGGCGACCAATGCCACGTCGGCCGGCGAGAACTCCACCGACGGCAACGCGCCCAACGCGTTGGTGAGCCGCGGCTGTTCGACCCCGTCGAGCATCGCACGCTTCTTTTTGGTGCTGCGTTCGTAGCCCACACTCACCGTATGCCACGCCGCCGGCGCCGACAACGTGGCGCGCACGTGAAATGCCGGCGCACCAAAGCGGATCACATCGCTGTCACGCGCCCCCCGAAAGGAGCGCAGCAGCGCGAGATACGCCACCGCTTCGAGCAGATTGGTTTTGCCGTGCCCGTTCTCGCCGATGACGACGAGCCCATTGGGCGGCACCGCGACTTCCAGACTGCTGAAGTTGCGATACTCGCGGGCCGCGAGATGCACGAGCACCGCGGCGTGTACTCAGCGGCCGGTGAAGGTCGGGGCACGCTTCTCGAGGAACGCGCGCATCCCTTCTTTCATGTCGTCCGTCGACGACAGCAGCCCGAAGAAGTCCGACTCGATCGTGCACCCTTCTTCGAGGGCGACATCGAGACCACGGTCCACCGCTTCGATACACCCCGCCAGCGCCAGCGGCGCGTTGGCGATCATCGAGGCCAGCAGGGCGCGCGTCGTGTCAATGAGCGCCTCCGGCGTCGTCACCTGATCCACCAACCCCAGACGATGCGCTTCGGTGGCGTCGATCATGTCGCCGGTGAGCAGCAGGCGCAGTGCCGCCCCACGCCCCACCAAGCGCGGCAATCGCTGCGTGCCGCCGTACCCCGGTACGATCCCCAGCTTCGCTTCCGGCTGGCCGAGCTTGGCCTTCTCGCTCGCGACGCGCAGGTGACAGGCCATCGCCAGTTCGCACCCGCCGCCGAGGGCAAAGCCGTTGATCGCGGCGACGGTCGGCTTGGGGCTCGTTTCGAAGCGGCGAAATATCGCCTGTCCCGCGCGCGCGCGCCGCTGCGCCTCCAACGGAGACTGACTCTGCAGCTCGGAAATGTCGGCGCCGGCGACGAACGCGCGGCCAGCACCGGTGAGCAGCACGGCCGCGACATCGTCGCGCGCGATCGCTTCATCAATCGCCACCCCGAGCTCGGCAATCGTGGCGTCGTTGAGCGCGTTGAGTTTGTCGGGCCGGTTCACGGTAATCGTGGCAATCCGGTCGGCGACGTCGAAGGTCAGGAACTGGTAGGACATGGCGGCGAGAAAGCGGGGTGGGTACGACACGCGACACTCCCCCAATCTAGCGACCGCACAAGGTGGGACTGTCCACCCCGCTTGGTCGTGTCAGCGGCTACTATTGAATCGTGCTTACCATTCCCGCCGTCGGCTGGTCCCCCGACACGCGCGCGCTGCGCATTCTCGACCAGCGGTTGCTCCCCACGCAGGAGGTCGTACGTGACCTGCAGCGCCTGCCCGAGATCCACGACGCCATCCGCACGCTTGCGGTGCGTGGGGCACCCGCTATCGGGGTGGCCGCCGCCATTGGCCTGGCAGTGGCGCTCGAACAGGAGAGCGACGGGGCTGGCGACATCGCACGACGCCTGTTGCCCGACTATGCGGCGCACCTCATTGCGGCCCGCCCAACGGCCGTCAACCTCGCGTGGGCGGTCGAGCGCATGGTGCGCTGCGCCGCGTTGGTCACCGATGACGCACTGCTCGACCGGTTGCGCGTCGAGGCCGAAGTCATTCGGCAAGAGGACGTCGCGATGTGCAGCGCCATCGGTCGTCATGGGCTCTCGCTCATTCCCGACGGCGCGCGAGTGCTCACGCATTGCAACGCCGGCGCGCTGGCGACCGCGGGGATCGGTACCGCGCTCGCGCCCGTCTACACGGCCCATGCCGCTGGCCGCTTGGTCACCGTATATGCAGATGAGACGCGGCCGTTGCGACAGGGGGCGCGGCTCACGGCATGGGAGCTGTCACGCGCCGGGATCAACGTCACCGTGCTCCCCGACGGCGCCGCCGCCTCGTTGCTGGCGCTGCAGCAGATCGATCTCGTGATCGTCGGCGCCGATCGCATTACGGCCAATGGCGACGTGGCCAACAAGGTGGGCACGTACGGCGTCGCGCTCGCGGCGAAGGCGCACGGCATCCCATTTTATGTGGCAGCGCCGTGGAGTACGATCGACCCGGCGACCCCCACCGGTCGTGACATCATCATCGAGTATCGCGATCGGGACGAACTCGGCGAGTTGCCGCCGGGCGTGTCCGCCTGGAATCCCGCCTTCGACGTGACGCCGCGTCATCTCGTCACCGCGTACCTCACCGATCGCGGTCTCGTCAGCCCGCCCTTCACACTGAGCGTTTCGTGACCGTTCTCGCCATCGATCAGGGTACGACCGGCACCACCTGTCTCGTCATCGCCCGCGACGGCCGCGTCGTCGGACGTGCCTACCGCGAAATCACGCAGCACTATCCCGCGCCGGGATGGGTCGAGCACGACGCGCACGAAATTCTCGAACGCACGCTGGCCGCCGCGCGCGAAGCGATCGCCAATGCCCACGGGGAAGGGGCCGACGCCCCAGTCACGATTGGCATTACCAATCAGCGCGAAACCATTGTCCTCTGGGAGCGGGCCACCGGGCGCGCCGTGCACCGGGCCATTGTCTGGCAGGACCGCCGCACCGCCGCGCGCTGCGCAGAACTCGCCCCGCAGGCGACGCGCATCGGGGAGCTTTCGGGGCTCGTCACCGACCCGTACTTCAGTGCGAGCAAACTGGAGTGGTTACTGGCGCAGGGGGACAATCGCCGGCGCGCCGACGCGGGCGAGCTGTGTGCGGGGACCATCGATAGCTGGCTCATTTGGCATCTGACCGGCGGAACCGCGCACGTCACCGACCATACGAACGCGTCGCGGACCATGCTCTACGACATCAATACGCGCGCCTGGAGTGATGAACTGTGCGCCCTCTTTGGGGTCCCGGCGGAACTGCTGCCGCGGGTCGTCCCCTCAAGTGGCAGCGTGGGGATTTCCACCATGGCAACCCTCGGGGTGGAATTACCCATCGCCGGTATTGCCGGTGATCAGCAGGCCGCGCTCTTCGGGCAGGGCGGATGGCAGCCGGGCGACGGGAAGAACACGTATGGCACGGGTGCCTTCCTGCTCCTCAACACGGGAAAACATCGTGCGGCACCTGGATCAGGGCTGCTCACCACCATCGCCTGCAACGAACGGGGCGAGCCGGTTTTCGCGCTCGAGGCATCGGTGTTCATCGCCGGCGCGGCCGTGCAGTGGCTCCGCGACGGGCTGGGGATCATTACCGCCAGCGCCGAGACCGAGGCCATGGCTGCCTCGCTCCCGTCAAACGAAGGCGTCTATTTCGTGCCCGCGCTGACCGGACTTGGCGCCCCCGATTGGGAGCCCAACGCCCGCGGCACGATCGTGGGACTTACCCGCGGCACGACGCAGGCCCATCTGGCCCGGGCCGCCCTCGAGGCCATGGCGTATGCTACGCGGGATGTCCTGGGAGATATGCGTGCACACGGGAACGTCGCGTTCGACCGGCTGCGCGTCGACGGCGGCGCATCCAGCAATGACTGGCTGATGCAATTCCAAGCCGATGTCCTGGGCGTGCCGGTGGATCGACCGGCGATGGTGGAAACCACGGCGCTCGGTGCCGCCGGCCTTGCCGGACTGGCATCCGGGGTGTGGACGTCGGGCGAAGAGTTTCTGGCCAGCCGCCAGCTCACCCGGTTTGCGCCAACGGAACCAGGAGCCACCTCTGCGGCCTCCTCCTATGCCGGGTGGCGGCGCGCGGTGCGGGCGGCGCTTTCCTGGGCCCGTGATCTCGACTGACCCACGCTATGGGAAACAGCCTTCCCGACAAACTTTGTGGGTCGCTGTGCTTCCGTGACGCTTCCGCACTATCTTTCGGTATACCCTCCGGACCCTACAGGACGGCGACCCCGTGAAAGCTCGCAACAAGTTCCTGCTCGGCGGCGTGCTGGTGCTCGGCACTGCTTCCTATCTAATGGCCAGCTCGATCAACGAGACGGCTACGTACTATCTCACGCCCGGCGAGTTGGCGGCGAAAGTGGCGGACAATCCGCGCTTCTCCAAGAACGGCGTGAAGGTTGGCGCGCGTGTGGTGTCGGGCACGATTCAACGTGATCCAGGCGGTCGCGAACTGACGTTCACGATGACGGACGGCACCAAGACGTATCCAGTGCACTACCGCGGCGTTACGCCGGATACCTTCACCGACGGGGTCGATATCGTCGTGGAAGGGCGTCTCGACAGCAACGGCGTGTTCCAGGCGACCACGCTGCTCGCGAAATGCGCGTCGCGCTACGAGAACGCTCCCGGCCAGCCCGGTCAGAACCCTGCCGGCGGGGAACACCCCGCTTCGATTCCCAAGGCGTAACCCACGCGCCGGGCGCGTGTCCGCGCTCGGCCAGCGCGCACTGCGCGAGGCGTCATGATTCTCGTTGGTGAGCTGTCGCTCTGGATCGCCTTGCTAATGGCGGCCTGGACGACCACGGTGTCATTTGCAGGCGGCATGCAGGGCCGCCCCGATTTGATCAAGAGCGGCGAACGGGCCATGTATGCCACGTTCGGCTTTACCCTGCTGGCCTCGATCGGCCTCTGGACGGCGCTGTTCACGCACGACTTCTCCATCAAGTTCGTCGCGTCGTTCACCAGCGCCAATTTGCCCAAGGTGTATCTCTTCACGGCGTTCTGGGCCGGTCAGGAAGGCTCGCTGCTGTTCTGGTCGCTCATCATGACGACCTACTCGGCGATTGCGGTGTTTACGAACCGCGCGGCGAATCGCGAGATGATGCCGTACGTGACGGGGACGCTCGGTGTCGTCGCGCTGTTCTTCCTCATGACGATGGCGTTCGCGGAAAATCCGTTCGAGCGCCTCGACTGGATTCCCGCCGACGGCCGCGGCATGAACCCGCAGCTGCAGAACCCGGGCATGGCGATCCATCCGCCCATGCTCTACCTGGGCTATGTCGGGACCGCCATTCCGTTCGCCTTTGCCATCGGCGCGCTCGTCACGCGCAAGCTCGATGCACAGTGGCTTGGCTCGGTGCGTCGCTGGGCGTTGGTGTCGTGGTTCTTTCTCACCATTGGCATCGTGTTGGGCATGTGGTGGGCGTATGTGGAGCTCGGCTGGGCCGGTTACTGGGCGTGGGACGCGGTGGAGAACTCCTCGTTTCTTCCGTGGCTTACGGTGACGGCGTTCCTCCACAGCATCATGATCCAGGAAAAGCGCGGCATGCTGCGCAAGTGGAACGTGACGCTGGTGGTGCTCTCGTTCCTGCTCACGATCCTTGGCACGTTCATCACGCGCTCGGGGGTCATCGAAAGCGTGCACGCCTTCGCGCGCTCGCCCATTGGCAACTGGTTCCTCGGCTTCCTCATCGCGGCCACGGTGCTCACAGTGTATCTCGTGAGCACGCGGCTCAACGACCTGACCGCGAAGGCCGAGCTCGAGAGCATGGTCAGCCGCGAGGCGGCGTTCCTGTACAACAACCTCGTGCTGGTGGGCATCTGCTTTGCCACGCTCTGGGGGACGCTCTTCCCCATTCTCTCCGAGTGGGTCAAGGGCGACAAGATCACGGTGGGACCGCCGTTCTTCAACGCGGTCAACGGTCCGTTGGGCTTGTTGTTGCTGGCGCTTACGGGCATCGGTCCGCTCATTGCCTGGCGTCGGGCATCCGTGACGAATCTCAAGCGTCAGTTCACGTGGCCGGTGGCTGCGGGGGTGGCGGTCTTCGCCACGCTGCTGGTACTCGGCATGCGCGACCTGTACGCGCTGGTGTCCTATCTCCTGGCCGGCTTCGTGTTCGGCACGATCATTCAGGAATTCGTGAAGGGCGTGGGCGCGCGTCGTCGCATGTACGGTGAGGGCTTCTTCGGAGCCTTCGTGATGCTCATCGGACGCAATCGCCGCCGCTATGGCGGCTACATCGTGCACTTCGGCGTGGTCATTCTGTTCTGCGCCTTTGCCGGGCTCATGTTCCGGCGTGATGTCACCGCCACGCTCAAGACGGGCGAGTCGGTCAAGGCGACGGATGCGTACGGGCACGTGTGGGAGTTCAAGAGCCAGGGCATTTCGCAGTTCAATCAGCTCAACCGCCGAGTACTCGCCGTGACGTTCGATGTCACACGCGACGGCAAGAGCATGGGGCTGCTGTCCAGCGAAAAGCGTCAGCACATTGATTCGAACGATCAACCCACCTTCGAGCCGTCGACGGAAGTGGGGCTGCTCGAGTCGCCCAAGCAGGACGTGTATCTGGTGTTCACCGGCGCGGTCGACCGTGACACGGCAGCGGTGCACATCAACTTCAATCCGCTCGTGTGGTGGGTATGGTTCGGTGGCATCATCATGGCCTTTGGCGGTCTGATCGTCATGTGGCCACAGGCGCGTAAGGACGAGCGTGAAGGCGGGTATGTGGCCGAGCTTCCCATGGGGCTTGAACTCGAACCCGTCGGAGCTGGCGCGTGATGCATCGGCGTGAGTTTCTGCTGCGCGCGGGTGCCGCAGTTGGTGGCGTGTCGCTGCTGAGCAAGCCGGCGTGGGCGCAAGACACGACGGCTGCAGCCGCTGCGGCGCCGGTCATCAGCGAGCAGCCGCAGACCGCGACGGCGGCTGGCGGCGAAGAGATGACCGCCGATTCGTACAAACCGGTGGTGCGTCCTCCCAAGCCGGGCGCGAAACCCACGATGACGGTGAAGCAGTTGGAAGACTTCGAGCGGCAGCTGGCATGTCCGTGCCCGTGCACGCTCGATGTCTATACCTGCCGTACGACCGACTTCGCCTGCGGTATCTCGCCGGCGGTGCACGGGGACATTCAGCGCCTCGTCGACGGTGGCTACACCGGCGATGAAATCATGGAGGCGCTGACCGGTACGTACGGTGACTTCATTCTGAATTCGCCGCGCAAGGAAGGCTTCAGTCTCGTGGCGTGGTTTGCGCCATTCGCGGCGGTCGCGGTGGGTGGTGTGGGTATCGGCGCCTTGTTGCGCAGCTGGCGTCTCAACGCCAAGGAGGCCGAGGCGAATCGTCCGGTCAAGCCGGCGGTGAGCCTTACCTCTAGCGATACCGATGCGACACCGGATGAACTCGCGCGGCTCGAAGCAGCGCTGCGGGAGGACAACTGATGGCGCTCCCGGAAGGTGCGTTGCCGCTGGTCCTGGGCACCGGACTCGCGCTCGGCGCGCTCACGCTCGTGCTGGCGCCGCTGCTCAGTGCGATCGATTCGCCGACGACCCCATCCCCCAATGCGGTCAAGGCGGTGCGCAAGAAGAAGTCGCGCAAGGGCGACGAGCCAAGCATGGCCGTGAGTGCCCTGCGCGAAATCGAGTTTGACCGCGAGACCGGCAAGCTCAGCGATCGTGACTATGCCGATCTCAAGCAGCGGTATACGCGCGCGGCGTTGGCGGAACTGCGCGCGGCGGATGCACGCGAGGGCGTGACTACGGCAACTACCGTTAGTGCATCGCCAACCATTGACAGTTCCATCGATGCCGTTGAAGCCGCGATCGCGCGGGCGGCGGGCAACGTGAAGTGCTGCGGCGTGTGCGGTCCCCGCCCTGAGCCCGACGCCATCTATTGCAACAGCTGCGGACGCTTCCTGCCGGGTTCATGCGGCAGCTGTGGCGCGAGTGTCGATCTTGTGGGTTCGCGATTCTGCAGCGGGTGCGGAACGCAATTGGCGGCGGCCTGAGTTGAGACCGATACCGCCCGGTGGTTAACTCCGCCGGGCGCGCTCGTCGGGAATATCCGTCAACTCAAAAAGATCGTACCCGTCGGCGCGCGCGGCCGCGGGTGACACCAGGAGACCACCGGCGCCTGTCGCCACGCGCCGTCCTGCCTCCGTTGCGGCGGCCATAAGCAACACGATCTCCAGTCCCTGTGCACGCCACGCTGCCACTAGCGTGCGCCGACAGGCACGGAGCGCCATGGCGGCTTCACGGCCCGCTGTTGTACCAGGCGCCGTGACGCACATCCCTGCCAGATACAACGCGACGCGTGAGCCCGCGGGCAGTCGCAGCAACTCGGCGTCGTCGAGCACCGAATGTTCGTCGAAGGCGTCTTCGGTTATGGTGCCATCGCGCAGCGCCTGCTCCGTGGCCGGCGTAAGAAACAGCTGGTCGGCGTATCCGAGGAACGCGCCGCTGTGAGTGTCTTCGGCCACAAAGAGCAGGTGCACAATGCGCTCCGCCCATGCATCGAAACGCGATTCGTCGAAGCTCGGCCCGAACCACTGTTGGCCAAGCGCCTCCGACGCATCGTGTGCTGCACGGTCGGACAACGGTGCCGTCCGCGCGATCACCGAGCCCGCCACCGACGTGATTACCGGCGGCAACGGCGACGCGTTCATGGGCGTTGCTCGAACCGCTCGACGCTGGCGCAGATGCGCTTTACAGGGCAGGCGCCACACTTTGGCGAACGCGCCGAGCAGACCAGCGCGCCGAGCTCCATGAGCGCCTGATTGTGTGTCCAGGTGACTTTGCCCGTGCGCGGCAGCAGTCTGTTGGCCATGTCCCACAGTCGCCTGAGCCCGGGACCGCTCTTGGGGTCGAGCTCCGGTGCGAACACGCGCTGTAGAACGCGCGCGACGTTGGTGTCGACCAAGGCCGCGCGCTTCTCGTACGCAAACGACGCCACTGCGCCGGCGGTGTACGCGCCCACACCGGGCAGTGCCCGCAGCTGCTCCGGCTCACTCGGAATGATGCCGTCGGCGGTTGTGGTCACGTGCTGCGCCAGCTTGTGCAGATTGCGCGCGCGGGCGTAATAGCCGAGGCCTTCCCACGCGTCGAGCACCCGTTGCGGACGTGCCTTGGCCAGCGTGTGCAGATCGGGGAAGCGATCGAGGAACCGACGGTAGAAGTCGAGGACGCGCGACACCTGCGTCTGCTGCAGCATCAACTCGGAAATGAGGATGCGATAGGGGTCGCGCGTCTGGCGCCACGGCAGATCGCGCGAGTGCACGCGATACCATCGATGTAGCCGACGACGGAACTGCGTCGCCAGTTCGACACTGATGCTGTCGGCAGCGGGAGCGGACTTCTTGCGGGCCATGCGCGCGAAACGTAGCGCATGACCCGCGCGGCATACAGCCCGCCCGTGCCGCGCCGACGACGACTAGGCGCGTTCGAGCTGCTCCAGTCGCTGCCGGGCAAGCGTCAGCGGGATAACCGTGCCGGCAGCACACACCGCAAGTGCCACGGCGAACGGCACCACCATGTCCATCGGATCGCGGGCTCGCCCGAAATGCTCAGCCACGATCCATCGTGCCGCCGGTCGTCCCGCGAGATAGGCCACAGCACCAATGAGCCCCACCGCCGTGATCATGAACATCAAGCCGCCGAACGAGGTGGGAATCTGTGCCGCGTTCTCGCTGTCGAACTGCGGGTAGAACGTACCGTAGCCCAAGGCCAGCCCCGCCAGTGGAAAGACCAGCGCCGCAATGGAGACGAGCGAGACGACATGGACGAACGGTTGAACCTTGAGCATGAGGTTCGTCGCGCCCACCAGGACGAGCGCAAGGAACAACAGCGGAATGGCCCCCACCCAGAACTTGGCCCAGAGAAGCTCGCGCACCGGCAGGGGGCTGCTCCGCAACAGCCACAAGGCGCGCCCTTCGAGACTGACGCTCGGGAACACGAAGCGCGCCGCGATGGAGGCGAGCACGAATCCCGCGAGCGCAAGATTCAGGAACGGAATGAGATTGCGCAGCAGCACCGTGACGCCGTTGCCGTTGAGCGGGAGATAACGCACGTTCGCGACGTACACCACGAGGAGTACCGCGAGCAATACCAGCTGCGACCACTGTGTGCTGTCGCGGCTGAAGACGCGCAGCTCCTTCAACACCAACTCACGTCGCATGGGGCCAAGGAAGGCCAGCACACGGTCGAGCAACGGGCGCTGCGTCCGTGCCGTCCCGCGCTTGGTCGCGCCTTCCTGTGCCATGCTGTACGCTCGGCGCCACCCGCGAGCGTAGAGCACATGCCCGATGCCCACCAGAACGCCGGCGACGGCCCAGAGGCGCACCAGCGGCTGCCACGCCGCCTTCCCGCTCAGATACTTCACCACCGCTTCGCTCACCCATTCGCTGGGGAGCCAGGGCGATGACGGCGTATCGAGCGCAGCCACGAACTGCATGAAGTTGGCAAACCCCTCGGGACGGGCCAGCTGCTCCGGACGCGCCGCCCGAAAGAGCAGGACGAGTCCCGCCACCGCCATCGCGGCAATCACGCTGAGCAGATCACGGGTGCGACGCGCCGGAAACACATTCACCAGCAACAGCGTCACCCCCGAACCGAGTGCCGCCGGAATGAACAGAAACGGCACGAACACCGCGAGCGCAAAGAACACGAAGTCGAAGCCGCCACGATAGGCCACACCGTAGGCCCCAACCAGTGGAACGAGCAGCAGCGCGACCATCCAGCTCGAGTGCATCGCCGTCTCGGCCAACCGCGCACGATACAGCGCACCACTCCCCACCGGAGCGGCTGCGAGCTGATCGAGATCGCGTGACAGAAAGAAGTTCGACAGCGCCGCGATGGTATTCGAAAGAAGCAGAATGGATCCGAACGACAACAGGATCATGGCCAGCAACTTCGACGCGAGCAATGTGCCGATGTCTTCAGCACTGAGAAAGTAGCGCAGCAGCTTGAGCGCGAGCATGAACGCCACGCTCCAGAAGCCCAGAGCAACGGTGCTCACGACGACCATGCGGCGGAGATCGCCCTGCTGCTGATGTCGCGTCCGGTTGCGCGCCATCTGCCACTTGGGGCGCAAGAGCGCCAACGCGCCCGGCGCGGCCGCCATGGGGGTGGCGTTCGCCACCGCGTCAGGCATCGAGCACCTCGACGAGCTCACGAGCCACGCGATCACCGGTCAGACGCAGGAAGATGTCCTCGAGGGCGTCATCGGTCCCGCTCGACGCACGCAACTCGTCCATCGTACCACACGCGACCAGTTCACCACGTTGCATGATGCCAATGCGGTCGCACATGCCTTCCGCAATCTCCAACGTGTGCGTCGACATCATGACCGTATGGCCACGTCGCGTGTATTCGCGAAAGAGATCCTTGAGGATCTTCGACGACTTGGGATCGAGTCCCACCATGGGTTCGTCCACGACGATGACCGCAGGACGATGCACGAAGGCGCTGGCAATGATGAGCTTCTGCCGCATCCCGTGGCTGTAGCTCTCGACGAGTTCGTCGCGCCACGCTTCCAGATCGAACAGGGCGAGCAGCTCGTGACCACGGTGGTCCACATCGGGGCCTGCTTCGCCGTACAGCCCCGCGCTGAAGCGCAGGAACTCGATGCCGGTGAGCTTCTCGTAGATGAACGGCCGATCGGGAATGAATCCGAGGGCGCGTTTAGCCAGCAGCGGTTGCGCGACCATGTCGTGGCCGGCAACGCGGATCTGCCCGGCCGTCGGCTGCAGAATGCCGGCGATCATCCGCATGGACGTCGTCTTGCCGGCGCCATTGGGGCCGAGGAAGCCGAACAGCTCGCCGGCCGGTACGACCAGGTCAAGCGAACGCACTGCGGTGAAGTCACCGAAGCGCTTGGTAAGCGACGAGATCTCGATCATGCCTGGTAGACGACTGAACGTCACCCGTTGGCAACTTCCCGGGCTTACTGGCAGGCGCACACCGTCACGCGGCAAGAATCCGAGGCCCGCGGGCGGCGTGGGTGCGTCGGGAACCTCCAGGCCACCGCGGGAGCTATCCCTGCGGGGTTGTGTCCCCCAACGGCTTTCCGCAGCTTGAGAAACTATGCCTCGACCGACCAAAAACACGGCGGCTCCCGCAGTGGGAGTGCCTGCATCCGATTTCCTCGTGGTGCGTGGCGCCCGTGAGCACAACCTTCGGAACATCAGTGTCACCATCCCGCGTGACCAGCTGACGGTCATCACGGGCCTGTCTGGTTCGGGTAAGTCCTCGCTCGCGTTCGACACCATCTACGCGGAGGGCCAGCGCCGGTACGTCGAGTCGCTTTCCGCCTACGCCCGACAGTTCCTCGGGTTGATGGAGAAGCCGGACGTCGACGCCATCGAGGGGCTGTCGCCCGCCATCTCGATCGAGCAGAAGTCGGCCGGACACAATCCGCGCTCCACCGTGGGGACGGTGACCGAGATTTACGATTACCTGCGCCTCCTGTACGCCCGCGGTGGTACGCCGCACTGCCCCAATTGCGGTCGGGCCGTGCAGCGTCAGAGCCCGACACAGATCGCCGAGCAGGTACTCGCGTGGCCCGATGGTACTCGGCTCGAAATTCGCGCGCCCCTCGTGCAGGAACGCAAAGGCGAATTCCGCGAACTGTTCGAGAGCGCGCGCAAACAGGGGTTCGTTCGCGCCATGGTGGACGGCGAGCTCATTGAACTCGCCGACCCGCCCAAACTGAACCGGCGCCTCAATCACTCCATCTCCGTCGTCGTCGACCGGTTGGTGGTGCGGGCTGAGGATCGCGGGCGCATTACCGATTCCGTGGAAACCGCACTGCGCCTAGCGGAAGGGTTGGCGGAAGTTGTGCGCTACGACGGCAGCGCGCCCACCACCGACATGTTTTCGGAGCGCTATGGCTGTCCCAATTGCGGCATTTCCATGCCGGAGTTGGAGCCGCGGCACTTCTCCTTCAACTCACCGTTCGGCGCCTGCGAAACATGCAGTGGCCTCGGAACCACGCGGAGCGTGAGCGAAGAACTCATGCTCGGAGATCCGAGCATCTCGATTCTCGAAGGGGTCATTCTCCCCTGGGGGGAGCCCGACGGCTACTTGCGAAAGGTGATTCTCCCGGGACTCGCCAAGTTGCTCGGCTTCGACCTTAACGCGCCGTGGGGAAAGATTCCCGCCAAGGTGCGCCACCAATTGCTGTACGGCATGGGTGATGCGCCGACCCGCGCGCGCACTGCCGTCAAGAAGGTGGCGAAGACCGCCAAAACGGCGGCGAAGACCGTCAAGGCGCCGGAGACCTCGTGGGAAGGCATCGTGGCGCATGTGCAGCGTCGCTACGACGAAAGCAGCTCCGATGGCGTGCGCCTCGAGCTCGACGCGTTCATGGTCGCCGCCCCGTGCCCCTCGTGCGGTGGCCGTCGACTCCGGCCGGAGTCGCTGGCGGTTACGGTGCACGGCATGAACATCGGCGACGTGGTGGGACAGAGTGTCGTCGATGCGCTCGCCTTTTTTGAGACGGTTCCCGTGCGCAGCGCCGGTCATCCGGGGCTCGACCCCGGGATCGCCGGTCCGATTCTCAAGGAAGTGCGCGAACGCTTGCGCTTCCTCGTCGACGTCGGACTCGACTATCTCACGCTCAATCGTAGCGCCGAATCCTTGTCCGGCGGCGAGGCGCAACGTATTCGTCTGGCGACGCAAATCGGTTCGCGGCTGGTTGGTGTGCTGTACATCCTCGACGAGCCAAGCATCGGCTTGCACCAGCGCGACAACGGACGCCTGCTCAATACCCTTCGGCAACTACGCGATCTTGGCAACACGGTGATCGTGGTGGAGCACGACGAGGAAACCATTCGTGATGCCGACTACCTGATCGACCTCGGGCCCGGGGCAGGCAAGCACGGCGGTGAGGTCATCGCGGCGGGCTCGGTGCAGCACGTCATGGACACGCCGGGCTCCATAACGGGCGCGTACCTGCGTGGTACGCGCGAAGTGGAAGTGCCGAAGCAGCGCCGCCCGCGGGATGCAGCGCGCACTCTGGTGGTGCATGGGGCACGCGAACACAATCTGAAAGATGTCACGGCCGAGTTCCCGCTGGGGCTGTTTGTCGCCGTCACCGGTGTGTCCGGTTCGGGCAAGTCGACGCTGGTAACGGATATCCTGCAGAAGTCGCTGTCGCGACATTTCTTCCGCGCGCGCGTTTTGCCAGGGTTGCACACCAAGGTCAGCGGTATCGAACAGCTCGACAAGATCATCGACATCGATCAGAGCCCGATTGGACGCACGCCGCGTTCGAATCCCGCGACCTATACCGGCGTGTTCACGTCGGTGCGTGAGCTGTTCGCGGAGCTTCCCGAAGCCAAGATTCGCGGGTATGGCCCCGGTCGCTTCTCGTTCAACGTGAAGGGCGGCCGGTGCGAAGCCTGTCAGGGAGACGGGCTCGTGAAGATCGAAATGCACTTTCTCCCCGATGTGTTCGTCCCCTGTGATGTATGCAAAGGGAAGCGTTTCAACCGCGAAACGCTCGAAGTCCGGTTCCGGGGGCTCAGCATCGCGGAAGTGCTCGACCTTACGGTCGAAGACGCGTGCGGCATTTTCGAGAACCAACCGCGCATCGTGCAGCGTCTCGAAACGCTGCGTGACGTTGGGCTCGGTTACATCCACCTCGGGCAGAGTGCGACGACGCTGTCTGGTGGAGAAGCGCAGCGCGTCAAGCTCGCGACGGAATTGTCCAAGCGCGACACGGGCCGCACGATGTATATCCTCGATGAGCCGACCACGGGACTCCACTTCGAAGATGTGCGCGTATTGCTGGGCGTGCTGCACAAGCTTGTCGATCGTGGCAACACGGTACTCGTCATCGAGCACAATCTCGATGTGATCAAGACCGCAGACTGGGTGGTCGATCTCGGTCCGGAAGGTGGTACACGTGGCGGGACCATCGTGGCACAAGGCACACCGGAACAGGTGGCGAAGGTTCCGCAGAGCCATACGGGGCGCTATCTCGCGCCGATGCTCAGATATTCTGTCGGCGTGCGCTCATCCATGGGGTAGGCACATGGATTGCTCTGATGGGCCATACGCGCCACACGCGCGGGTCCCATCACCGTTTCTCATTGGAGCACCCCATGCACATCGCTTCCCGCCTGGTTGTAGCGGCGGCCACAGCCACACTCGTGCTTGCCGCGCCCGCCAGCGCCCAGGTCACCTTCTCCGGCTTTACCAACGGGTGCTTTTACACCGTGAGCGCCTGTACGCCGGAAACCACCCCCGGTGCGCGTACCGATGTCATCGGCCCGCTCACGTACACGAACTCGACGTTCAGCGTGACGTCCTTTGCCAGTGTCGCCGCGATTGGGGAAACGGCCGCAACCCCGAACGTCAACAACCTCGGCTCCATCTCCCTGCCCAACGCGCCTCTCACGTTCGATTTCACGAATCAGCGGTTCCTGCTGAATGTCTATTTCTCCGCCCCGAACTCGACTTCACCGACGAACACCAACTATATGGCCCAGTTGAGCGGTGCAGTGCTCAATAACGGGGGCGCCGTCAACTTCGACTTCGACAATACCCCCCAAACGTTCCTCTTCAATGGTGGGAGCTTCTCGCTGCACGTGAACGACGTGAGTCTCACCAACACCGGTGGCTCCAATACCATCGCGGTGTCCGGGTTCATCACCGTGAAAGAGACCGCCGTACCGGAGCCGACTAGCTCGCTGCTCATGGCCGGCGGTCTTGCGGGCTTGGCGTTCTTCGGCAAGCGGCGCCGCAACAACGCGGCCTAACCTGTCGCCAGCATCGATCGCCACGGCGCGATTGATGAGAACAGGTCTGTCATCGTGTCGAAAGGCACCATGACAGACCCGTTCGGGCGTGTGGCCGGTCGCGTCTCGGCTCCCGCGCGCTACATTGAAACGCATGGTATCTCTCCTCGACATCATCGGACCGGTCATGGTGGGGCCGAGTTCCAGCCATACGGCCGGCGCCTGTCGCCTCGGCCTGCTCGCCCGTTGTCTGGTTGGCGGTACGCCAGAAAAAGCCTTGGTGGAACTGCACGGCAGTTTTGCGCGCACTGGCGAAGGGCACGGCACCGACAAGGCCATCGTGGGCGGACTCATGGGATTCCGTCCCGATGACGAACGGCTCCGTTCCGCCCTCGACATCATGGAGCGCGAAGGTCTCGACTTCACCTTCGAAAAGACATCGATGGGGGACGATGCGCACCCCAATACCGTGCGCATCTCGCTTGAACGCGGCGACCGGAAGTCGCAAATGGTTGGCGCGTCGCTCGGTGCCGGCCGTGTGCTCGTTACGAAGATCGACGGCTATCCAGTCGAAGTCTCGGGAAACCTCCACACGATCGTGCTCGTCGCCAACGATGTGAAAGGATCGGTCGCGCGCATTGCCGGGATTCTTGCGGAAGCCAACGTGAACATTGCCACGCTCAAGCTCTCGCGAAAGGAACGCGGTGGCGATGCGTTCATGGTTATCGAAGTGGACGATCAGCCGGGCGAAGTCGTGCGGGATGCCATCCGAGACCTCCCGTGGGTGATCTGGGCGTTCCGCCTCGACAAGGTGAGTGCCTGATGCCCGTTGCCATTGAGGTGCGCTGATGTATCGCAGTCTTGCCGAAGCCATTCGCGACGCGGAAGCGCGCGGAACGACGATCTCGGCGGTCGCGCTTGATGCGGAAGCGCGTGATCAGGGACGTCCGGTGAGTGAAATTCGCGAGGCGTTGGGGCGCGCGTTGGCGGTGATGCGAGGCGCGGTGGAGCGCGGCATGGTTGGTGACTTGCGCAGCGCATCCGAATTGGTGGGCGGCGATGCCGCGAAGATGCGGACCGGGCCTGCGGGCCCACTGGCGGGAACACCATTCCGCGATGTGCTGGCACGCGCGTTGGCGGTGCAGGAGGTCAACGCCGCCATGGGCGTCATCGTGGCGGCGCCCACCGCGGGTGGTGCCGGTGTGCTCCCCGCAGTGCTCACCGGACTCGCCGCCGCGCAGGGAATCAGCGACGAAAAAATCATCGATGCGTTGGCAACCGCCGGACTCATCGGCGCGGTCGTAGCCGAGCGCGCCTCCTTGTCGGGTGCGGAGGGTGGCTGTCAGGCCGAGACGGGCGCTGCCGCGGGTATGGCTGCCGGGGCCGCCGTCGAAATGCTCGGCGGGTCACCGCGGCAGGTGGGGCACGCGACCGCGCTCGCGCAGCAGGGCACCTTGGGGCTCGTCTGCGATCCGCTCGGCGGCCTGGTCGAACTGCCCTGCGTGTTTCGCAACGCCACTGGTGCCGCGATTGCGCTGGCCGCGATCGAAATGGCCATGGCCGGCATCGAGTTCGCCATCCCTGCTGACGAAGTCATCGATACGATGGGCGAGATCGGGGCGAGCATGGACGTGCGCTATCGCGAAACGGCCGGTGGTGGGCTGGCAGCGACCCCGACCGGCCGCCGCCTCGCGCGCGAGCGACTCTACGACATCAAACGCGCCGGCGGCTGAGCGGGTGAACCGTCCTCGCGCCGTCGCCGCCGCGACGCTCCTCACGCTGTCTGCGTGTACCGACGGGGCCGCGCAGGCCCGGCGGTGGGTGCGCGCCGGCGACACCGTCATGCGTGACGTTCGCATGGCCGGCTCGCTCACGGACAAGAACGTTGGCGAGGCCTCCGGGGTCGTGGCGTCGAAGAGCGAGCCCGGGGTGTTTTGGGTGCTCAACGACAGCGGCAACGACGAGCGCCTCTTCGCGATCGATTCCACCGGACGGTCCGTCGGAGAGGTCCGGGTGAACAGCGCCAAAAACCGGGACTGGGAGGCGCTGGCCAGCGGCCCCTGTGCCGAAGGGACCTGTCTGTTCATCGGGGATCTGGGAGACAACCAGGGGAGCAGAGGCAATCTGGCCGTGCACCGGGTGCGCGAACCATCGAAGGGCGGCCGTGAGGCGTCGGTCCTCGCCACGCTCACGTTGGCCTACCAGGATGGGCCGCACGATGTGGAGGCGATGTACGCGGGCCCGGATGGCAGTCTGTGGCTGGTCACCAAGCGTCCTGCGCGGGGCGCCAATGGCAAGCCGCGCCCGTCGCGGGTGTATCACGTGCTTCCGTCCGCCTGGCAGCAGACGGGACGTTACACGGCACCACTGGTCGATTCGGTACCCGTTGTCCCGCTGGCGGGGGACGCCCGCGAATTCATCACCGATGCCAGTCTCAGCGCGCTCCAGGCAGACGGGTCACGCCGTCTCGTACTCCTGAGCTACGGTGCCGTGCACGTGTTCGACGCCGACCCTGCCACCGGCCGGCCTGGTCGGCTGCTCGCCCGCTGTTCGCTGCCCATTCCGGACGACTACGCCGAAGGGGTCTCCTGGCTGGCCGACGGCCGCATCCTGCTGGTGAACGAAGGAAAGCGCGCCCCCCTGTATACCGGCCGCTGCCCCTGAGACTAACTTGGCTGGGGAGTGGTGTACGTGTCGAAACGAAACCTCCCCGCCCGCCGTACGGCTCAGCATCCGAACCTACAGGAAGCCAATTTATGGTCACGCGTGAGGACATCGAGGCGTTTCTCGATCGGCTGAGTGCCGACGGCGCCACCTTTCGGGAAGTCGAACCCGGTCTCTGGATCGTCCGCCCCGGCGGCTCGCTCGACTTCGACGTCGTCGTCACGCACAATCCGCCCGTGGTGCTGTTGCGCGTGAAGGTCATGCCGCTGCCCACGGAAGCGACGGATGCAGCGGCACTCAACCGGCGTCTCCTCGAGCTCAACGCCACCGACTTGTTGCACGGCGCCTATGGCATCGACGGCGACGCCGTGGTTCTCACCGAAGCACTCGAACTTGCGCATCTGGATTTCGAAGAATTCCTCGCGTCGTTCGAAAGCATGACACTTTCGCTCACGGGACATTTGCGTGAGCTGGCCGCTTTCCGCGAGGCTCGCTGATCCATGGGCATCTTTGACCGTCTCTCCACTGTCATCAAGTCCAATCTGAACGACCTCATCTCCTCGGCCGAAAATCCCGAGAAGATGCTCAATCAGATCATCCTCGACATGCGCAATCAGCTGGCGAAGGCCAAGCAGCAAGTCGCTGCCGCCATCGCCGACGAAAAGCGCCTCAAGGATCAGGCCGACGCCGAGTTCAAGCTCGCCGACGATTGGGAAAAGCGTGCGATTCTCGCCGTGCAGGAAGGGCGCGATGATCTCGCGACGCAGGCGCTCATGCGCGGGCAGGAGCACCTCGAGCACGGGCAGCAGCTCGCCTCGACGTGGGAAGCACACCGTATGGAAACGGAGAAGCTCAAGCAGTCGCTCCGTGACCTCAACGACAAGATCGAAGAAGCGAAGCGCAAGAAGAATCTGTTGCTCGCGCGGCAGCGTCGCGCCGAAGCGCAAGCGCGGATCTCGCAGACGATGTCGGGACTGTCGGAGAATTCCGCGTTCGAAGCCTTCGCCCGCATGGAGGAAAAAATCACCTCCAACGAGCGCCAGCTGCAGGCGGCACAGGAAATCGACGAAGAGTTCAGTGGCGACCGGTTGGCCGGCGAGTTCAAGCAACTTGAACGTTCGTCGGGGGGGGCGTCGGCCGATCTGCAGCTGATGCAGCTTAAGCAGCGTATGGGCATGCTTGCGTCGGGCAGCCCCGCGCCCACTCGGCAGTTGGCCGCTGGTGCCACCGAAGCCGCGCCTGCGGCCGCCGCTCCGGCACCGGCACAACTGCCGGCCGCCACCGCGGCCCCCAAGAGCGCGGAGCAGAAGACGGCTGAAGCCGATCTCATTGCGGAGATCGAGCAGCTCGGCCAGATCCATCCGCGCTCCTGACGCGGTTGTCGCGCCGCTTTCTGATTCTGGCCGAAGGCAGCTTCGGCCCGCTCACCTCGAAAACCGCAAACGCCTGCATCCGCTACGTTCCCACTGAGGTCGTCGCGGTGCTCGACTCCACGCAGGTGGGGCGTACGGCGCACGATGTGCTCGGTTTTGGCGGGAACATCCCCGTCGTCGCCTCGCTCACCGATGGATTGGCACATCGTCCGTCGGCGCTGCTCATCGGCATCGCCCCCGCCGGCGGACAATTCCCTCCGGCGTGGCGCGACATCGTGTGCGACGCGCTTCGCGCCGGGCTCGATGTGTGGAGCGGGCTGCACACCCTGCTCGGCGATGATGAAGCATTCGCCGCGCTTGCCGCAGCACACGGTGCCTGCATTTACGACTTGCGTCGCGCGCCGGCCGACCTCGACGTGGGCTACGGTCGCGTGCGCGAACTCGAGGCGACGGTCGTGCTCACCGTCGGTACCGATTGCAACATCGGAAAAATGACGACGCAATTGCAGGTGCAGCAGGCCGTACAGGCGCGCGGCCCACGCGCGCACTTTGCCGCTACCGGGCAGACCGGGATTCTCATTGCCGGACGCGGCATCGCCGTCGATGCCGTCGTGGCCGATTTCATTGCCGGCGCCGCAGAGTCGCTCACCATCGAAGCCGCAGCCGGCGCCGACATCGTGCTCGTCGAAGGACAAGGGTCCCTGCTGCATCCGGCGTATTCCGGTGTTACGCTGGGACTGATGCACGGTGCATTGCCCCATGCCATGGTGCTCTGTGCGCAGCCCTCACGCACGACGATCAATCGCAACGCGTGGGTGAACATTCCGCCGCTGCGTGAGGTCATGGCGCTATACGAAAACATGATGCGCCCACTGCGTGCATCGCCAGTCATTGCCGTGGCGCTCAATACGTACGACCTCGATGAACCGGCGGCATTGCGCGCCATTCACGAGGCGCAGGACCATACCGGCCTGCCGGTGACCGATCCCGTGCGATTCAATGCCGCGCCAATTGCGGACGCCATTGCGCGGTTTCATTCCGATCGTCGCGTTGGAACGATCCAGTCGTCGTAGATCTGGTGACACACGCTGAGGGCCAATACCCCACTGTGTGTCCATGCTGAGCTCAACACCTTCTCCACTGCTGGCGCTCGTTGGCGCCACGGCCGAATGGCACGTAGGAACACCGCCGTCCTGCAGCGCTCATGTCCGCGTGCTCGATCGGGTGCACTTTACGGTGCATCGCGGTGATTGTGTCGTCGTGCATCACGACGATCCGGCGAGTGCGCGTGTCCTGCTTGCGGCATTGGCCGGTAGCCCGGCCCTCCTTGGCGGACGCCGGTTGACGGGGGCGCGCCTTGCCGCCCCCGCCGTACGAATCCGACGGTGCAGCGTGACGGCCAACGCGCTCGATGCGGTGCTCGAAGGATGGCGAGACCTGAGGCCGGACGCAGCCGCCATGCCTTCGACGTCCATCGGCACGTCAGGCGCGGCGGTGCACCTGTTGCGCGCCTCGCGCCGTGCGCCGCTCTCGACGCGCGAATTCGATCAGTGGCGCGCGTGGGCCCGTCGTATACGTCTCGAGGGCGGCGCCGTGGTCGCCGTAGCGACTCCGCAACCAGTTGGTGCGATGGAGACCGCGATGGCACCCGCGTCTTCGCCCTCGAGGGCGCCCCGGACATGGCCACCGCGCGCCGGCCATCACGGCGCCCCGCACCGTCAGGGACGCGTCCATGAGCATCCGAACCACGAAGCGCCGCCACCGGAGCAGATGCTCCCGGCGGCGGCGCCTCGCGGTGTCTGGCTACGACACGGCCAGTTGTTCAACCTGCGAGCGTGGGAGTGACTCCCACCCCGATGGGTGTTACTTGCCCAGTTCGTTCGCCGGCGTGCTGACGGGGTAGTTGCGAAGACGCGTGGCCGACCGCTTGCTGTCCATTGACCAGAGCGTCGCCTGTACCATGATACCGCGGTGACGGCGCTGGAGTGCCAGCGGCGCCGGGATATAGCTGGTGCCAACCACGGCGGGCAGCGGCGCGAGCGCCTCATGGGAAACGACGTCGGCAACGTTCGGATACTTCACCGTCCCATCGGTCTTCTGCATGATGAACACGCGTCCGACGACGGGGCGACCGTTGATAACCGTCTGCCCAGTAGCGGGATCGACAGGCCACGTCGCCGGCGCCGCCGGCGCGGCGGCCACGAGCGGGGTCGACTGAATCGAATCGGCCGTTGTCGGCGCAAGCGAATCCGGCACGGCGAGCGAGTCGGCAACCTGCACCGCCATAGCGGTGCTGTCTGGCGCCGCGGCACTGTCGCCCACCCGCTTCGCTTGGGTCGGTGCCGCCGGCGGCGCGGCTGGCGGCGTTTGCTGCGAAACGGCGGCGCGGCCGCAGACCACGGCGGCGGCAAGCGCGATCACGATACCGAGGTGGCGGCGGCGCGGCGAACGGGGCGACTGGAACGGCGAATCAGACATGGTCGGTTCCGGGGAGAAAGAGGGGGAGCCCACGGGGGTGACACACCCCCTAGATTCTACGCCATACTAACAGCTAGATGCTGCAGGCGGATCCCACAGGTTGCAAGTCCGACCCCACGAACCGTCCTGCCGCGAACGACCACCCCGTTCCATTCCGCGCCAATGCCCGAGTTCCGCCTGTACAACACGCTCACGCGCCGCGTCGAGCCGTTCGCACCCGTCGATGGTCACACGGTGCGCATGTACACGTGTGGACCCACCGTCTACAACGCGGCCCACCTCGGCAATTTCCGGACGTTCCTCTTCGAAGATCTGCTGCGTCGCACCTTCCGGCTTGCCGGCTGGAGCGTTGAGCAAATCATGAATCTCACCGACGTGGATGACAAGATCATCCGCAAGGCGCAGGCGAACGGACAGAACATCCTCGATGTGACCGAGCCGTATACCGAGCTCTTTCACAAAGACCGCCGCTATTTGCGCATCGAGGACGCTGAGGGGTATCCCAAGGCCACCGAGCACATCCCGGAAATGATCGCGCTGGTGGAGCGGCTCGTCGCCAACGGCGTCGCCTACGTGGCCGACGACGGGTCGGTGTACTTCGCCATCGACAAGTTCGCCGACTACGGCAAACTGTCGCAGCTCGACAAACGCGAAGTGAAGAGCGGCGCGCGCGTGGCGCAGGACGAATACGCCAAGGAGAACGCGCAGGACTTCGCGCTCTGGAAGTCGGCCAAGCCGGAAGACGAAGCCACCGGCGCCGCCTGGGATTCTCCGTGGGGACGTGGTCGTCCCGGCTGGCACCTCGAGTGCTCGGCGATGGCCATGAAGTACCTCGGCGAAACCTTCGACCTCCATGCCGGCGGGATCGATCTCATCTTCCCGCACCACGAAGACGAAATCGCTCAGAGCGAAGCGGCCACCGGGAAGCAGTTCGCCCGGTGCTGGTGCCACGGCGAGTTTCTCCTCACCGATGGCGCCAAGATGGCCAAGCGCGTCGGTAACGTGGCCAATGTCGTCGAGCTGCGTGAACAGGGGATCAGTGGCACGGTGTATCGCCATTTTGTCTTCAACGCGCACTATCGCAAGCAGCTCAACCTGGGCGAGGATTCCCTCGAGCAGTCACGTGCTGCGGTCAACCGCATTGGGGCCTTCGCGCGCCGTCTGGCGGAAGCCACTGGCGGGACGTCGGCGCTGGCCGACGCGGCCACCCGCGCCGAAAAGGCGTTCCTGGAGGCGCTGTTCGACGACCTCAACGCCCCGGAAGCCATGGCGGCGCTCTTTACGTTCATTACCGAAGCCAATCGCGAGCTCGACGCGGGTGGGGCGGACCACGGCGCGCTCGAGCGCGCGCGCGCGGCCTTCCGCTTTATGGACGCGGTGCTCGATCTCGTGCCGGAGCAGGAAAGCGATGGCGAGCTGGCCGCGTGGGTCGAGGAGCGACTGGCTGCCCGCAAGGCTGCCCGGGAGCGCCGTGACTTTGCGGCGGCCGATGCCGCCCGCGCGGAGCTGACCGCCCGCGGCATTCTTATCGAGGATGGCCCGGACGGCACCCGGTGGCGGCGGGGCTGACCCCGTCGCTGGCTCGCCAGGGACGAAACGGCGGGGTGGGGGAGCTACCCAAAGCCCCCTCACCCCATTAGCATTGGGGTCTCTGGGAGTTCGGGTCCTTTTCTGCTGACGTAGCTCAGTTGGTAGAGCAGCTGATTTGTAATCAGCAGGTCAGGGGTTCGAGCCCCCTCGTCAGCTTTCGCCGCTCGTTACGCGATGGTCGGCGAATCTTGGGTGGGGTACTCAAGTGGCCAACGAGATCAGACTGTAAATCTGACGGCGCAAGCCTTCGAAGGTTCGAATCCTTCCCCCACCACTGCAGGACCGCCGGTTCGCCGGCGGGGTAAGACGGAACGACGCGGGAGTAGCTCAGTTGGTAGAGCGCTAGCCTTCCAAGCTTGATGTCGCGGGTTCGAGTCCCGTCTCCCGCTCTGTTGTGGTACCAGTTGCAGGACGCTCACATAGCTCAGTTGGCAGAGCACATCCTTGGTAAGGATGAGGTCACCGGTTCGATCCCGGTTGTGAGCTCTTCCCCACGCCCCCGGCACTCGTCTCGAGTGCCGGGGGCTTTGTGTTGGGCCGGGGGCTTCACGTCCGTGCGGCCGAGGCCGATCCTTTAGGACATGCTTGGATTGCGTCGCGTCCTCCTGTCGGGTCTCGTGCTCGTGGGTGCCGTCGGACTGACTCCGCACCGCGCACGCAGCCAGAGTTCGCTCGGGCGCGGCGCGGCGCGGGTGCTGTCCGATGGCATTTCCGTGCGGTCATGGACCGTCGAAGCGGGACTGCCGCAGTCGACGGTCACGGAGCTGGTGAGCGATCGTGACGGCTATATCTGGGGGGCCACATTCGGCGGGCTCTTCCGCTTCGACGGGCGCGCCATCGTGAGCTACACAGCGGCGCAATTGCCGATGCTCGCGTCGAATGCCGTGACGGCGTTGCACATGGCTCCGGCCGGTGACCTCTGGATCGGGACGCCGAACGGCATGGTGGCGCGGCTGGCGCGCGGTGCCTTCCGCGACTCGTTGTCATCGGCGCCCCTCGATCAGGGGATCCGGAGCATCGACGCGCTGTTCACCGACCGGCGCGACGAGATGTGGGTGCGCGAGGGGAGCGATATCCACCGCGTGACGAAGGGACGGTGGTCCGCCCGCCTGCCGTACACAGGCTACAGTGGCTTCGTCCGCGAGTCCTCGGGGGCCATGTTATATGTCGGTCCGCGCGGGCTCATCCGCGTCGATGCGCAAGGACGATCCACCGTGGTTGGGCACCCGGATCCTACGCCGGTGCGTGGCGACGTCGGACTGCACGCCGACGGCCGCGGGAGTGTGTGGGTCGGGCAGCAGCGCGGCATCTGGCGACTCGAACAGAATCGATTCACGCGCGTCCCGGGGATCGAAGGGCGGGTACAGGCGATCATCAGTGAGCCGTCGGGAACGCTGTGGATCGGCGCGGAGCGCATCCTCTACCGCTACGTGCCGCCGTCCGTTGCTGGCGTCCCTTCCACACCGGTCGCGATGCTCGAGGCCAGCACCAACATCATCTCGCTGGCCGTAACGCATGACGGTCTGCTCGCGATTGGTACGCTCGAGGGGTTGCTGATACTGCAGCAGAGTTCCACGCGGTTGGCGTCGTCGGCCGAGGCGTTCCCGGAAAAAAGCGCGGGCTCGCTCGCGGCGGCTCCCAACGGAGCGCTGTACGCGACGTCGGGGTGTGGACCAGTTCGACGCTTAACCCAAATGGCGCGCGTGATCGATACCATCGCCCGCCCGGCGCCGCAGGGGTGCACGACCAGTCTGCTCACGGATTCACGCCAGCGCCTGTGGGTCGGTGGTGACGGGGCCCTTCGGCGCCACACGCCTGGCGTCCCAACGGACAAGACGTGGGCCCTGAACTCGTATCTCGCCTCCCCCACGTCGGTACGCGCGCTGATTTCGCGCGGCGATACCGTTGTCTTCGGGCTGTCCGATGGACGCGTGGGACGCGTGCTCCCCGATGACCGTCTGGAGTATCTGTCGGGGTGGAGTACGCCGACGGATGTGCCCGTCCACGCGATGGCCTGGGCTGCTGACGGCGCGATCTGGGTGGCCCAAACAGGGATGCTCAGTCGCTGGCGTGACGGGCAGCACGCGGTCTATCACCGCCTGCACGGCATCCCGAATGTCGTGCCACGGGCGCTGCTGGTCGATGGGCGCGAGGGGGTGTGGATTGGGACGTACGGCAGTGGGCTCTGGCACTTCCGCATGGGGGGGAAGGCGCGCGCGGTGCCGCTCCCCGACCCCACCGTGTCTGCCCTCGTCATCGATGACAACGAACGGCTGTGGATGCCGGGCAACCGTGGAATCACGGTGGTCTCGATGACGGCGCTCCGCCGCTGGTTGACGGACTCCACCGAACCTCCGGTCTCCCGGTTACTGTCGTTTGCCGAAGGCGTTCCCGAAGGCAACAGCGGATCTCCGGCGGCCATCCGTCTGGGCGATGGTGTCCTTGCATTTTCGAGCGTGGTCGGGATGGTTGCCGTGCACACGGCGGCGCTGCCGTTGGCTGGCGAGACGCCGCCGCTGCAGCTCGATTCCATCCGTACCGCGTCAGGGCGTTCCGTCAGTGTGGACAGTGCCCTTCGCCTGGATCCCGATGACCGCGGGGGGCAGATCGGATTCAGCGCCGCATCATTTCGCTTCGCTGATGCCATGTCCTTCCGGTACCGCCTCGAGGGACGCGATGCGACCTGGCAGGCGCTGGGGTCGACGCGCGTCGTGCGTCTGGTATCGCTCCAGCCGGGGACGTATGAGCTGCGCATCGAAGGACGCGTGCCCGGTGGAAACTGGCGGGCCGCCCCTCCGCTCGCGGTCGAGGTCCCGGAACGGTTACAGGAGCGACCGTGGTTTTGGGCCCTGGTGGGGGCGGCCGTCGTGGGTGTGCTCGTCTTGGCGTTGTTGCAGCGGGCGCGCACGGCGCAAGCCACCGCCCGCGCGCGCGAAATCGAGCTGCAGGCCCGACGCCAGTCGGCCGAGCTTGCCGAACAGCACCAGCGCGAGATGGCGCAAGTGGGGCGTGTCGCGGTGGCCGGTGAACTCACGGCGTCACTCTCGCACGAACTCGGGCAGCCGTTGGCGGCCATCGTGAACAACGCCGAAGTCGCGCGGCGGTTGTTGGCGCGGCAGGTCGCACAGGGGGCGACGAGTGCCCCGGCCATCGAAGAGGCGCTGCTCGACGTCGTGGCACAGGGACGGCGCGCGTCGCAGGTGGTGCGTGAGTTCCGGCGGTTCTTGCGACGCGAGCATGGCGAACGCGAGCTGCTGTCGGTGAGGGAGCTGGTGGAGAGCACGACCCTGCTGCTCCGGCAGGAGTTTGCCTATCACGGGGTGCCATTGCACGTGGACATTGCCCCGGAGACGCCCGCCATCACGGTGGAGCGGGTGCTCCTGCAGCAGGTCGTGGTGAATCTGCTGCAGAATGCCCTCGAGGCCGCGCGGGTCGTGCGGAACGGCTACGTGCTGGTGCGTGCGAGACCGGTGGCCGGTGGAGTTCGTCTGTCCGTCGTGGACAATGGGGGCGGCTTTGCGGCGGACGTCCGTCGCTCGGCGTTCGAACCGTTCGTGACGACGCGGGCGAGCGGGATGGGGATGGGGCTCGCGATCGCGCGTCGCGTGGTCGAAGCGCACGGCGGGCGTATCGGTGTGGGGCATTTGAGTGGTGCCGGTGCGGTCGTGTCGCTGTGGGTGCCCACGGATACGGCGCACGCCGACCGTGCAGACAGGCTGGTTCCTCTTCAGGTGACGACACATGGGTGATGTGGCTGAGATGATGGTGCGGCCGTTGGTGGCCGTCGTGGATGACGACGACGCGGCGCGGGTGTCCTTGGCACGTCTGTTGGACGTGGCAGAGTACCGGTCGGTGTCGTTCGACAGCGGGACGGCGTTCCTGGAGTGGCCCGAGGTCGGCGCGGTGCGCTGTGTGGTCACCGACCTGCAGATGCCGGGCGTGACGGGACTCGAGCTGCAGAAGGCGCTGCGGATGCGGGGGATCGACGTGCCGATGGTCTTCGTGACCGGATTCGGGACGGTATCGAGCAGCGTGCAGGCGATGCGGGACGGGGCGGTGGATTTTCTCGAAAAGCCGGCGGATCCGGCGGCGCTGCTCGATGCGGTCGAGCGCGCGGTCGCCAAGGGGGCGTCACTCATGGCGAGGGCCGAGCTGTCGGGGGAGATCCGGCGGCGGCAGGCGTTGCTGACCGCGCGGGAGCAGCAGGTGTTCGAGGGGGTGGTGCAGGGGCTGCCGAACAAGCAGATCGCCGCGCAGCTCGGCATCGCGCTCAAGACCGTCAAGGTGCACCGCGGCCGGGTGATGCTGAAAATGGAGGCGCAGTCCGTGGCGGACCTGGTGCGGTTCGCGGAGGCGCTGGGGGGTAGCTGACCTTCGACTCCCAACCTGAACGCAAAACCGGGAACTGATCAGTTTCGGGTGGTGGGTTGGGGTTTCGGGTTGTGGGTGCGAATGGTATTGACGGACGGTTCGGCTGGGGTTCGGGTATGCCCGCTTGTCCGATAACCTCATTGTCTGCTGTGACTTGCGGATTGGCCGGGCGCAGTGTGGAGAGGATGGGCGCGTGACTTGCGGGGGACTCTCGGCTCTACTACGTTGCAAGGCTCACCCCACTTCGGTGCAAGCCGGAGGTGGGTCCGAACTATTTTGAGCTGTGACGAGGCCGGAAGATGCCGCGCGAGAAGATCATCCTCGGGTGCACCGAGTGTAAAAACCGCAACTACTTCACGATGAAGAACAAGCGTCTTCATCCGGAACGCGTGGAGTGGAAGAAGTACTGCCCGCGCTGCAACAAGCACCAGCTCCACAAGGAAACCAAGTAAGTCATGACGGCTCCCGTCGAGGTTTCCCGACCGGGACTTGGCACGCGGCTGGTCACGTTTTATCACGACGTGCTCGCCGAGATGCAGAAGGTGACGTGGCCGGACCGCGGGCAACTGCAGTCGGCCACTATCCAGATCATCATCTTCGTGCTGCTCCTGGGTGCACTGATTGGGCTGGTCGACGTGGCGCTGCAGTTCGCGCTCGTGCGGCTGCCGTCCATGCTGTTCGGTCGCTGACGTGACTATGTCCGTGTCGATGCTGGAGCACCGCTGGTACGCCGTTCAGACGACGTCCGGTCACGAGAACAAGGTGCAGCGCTT
The DNA here is from genome assembly GCA_023910675.1 of Gemmatimonas sp. Taxonomy (GTDB): domain Bacteria; phylum Gemmatimonadota; class Gemmatimonadetes; order Gemmatimonadales; family Gemmatimonadaceae; genus Gemmatimonas. Next base: position 24,637 of record JAAVWC010000011.1, on the reverse strand, counting down.
GATCCAACGCAAGATCGACATGGATCAGGCGCAGCCCGAGGATCGTCTGATCCGTCAGGCGCTCGTGCCCACGCAGGAAGTCGTCGAGATCAAGAACGGCAAGAAGGTGACGGTCGAACGCAAGATCTTCCCGGGCTACGTGCTCGTGGAGATGGTGGCGTCGCAGGATACGCTGCACGAGATCAATGCGATTCAGGGCGTGATCAAGTTTGTAGGGAAGGACAAGGATCCGATGCCGCTGCGTGACGACGAAGTGCGTCGTCTGCTGGGGCAGGCCGATCCGATGGACGACTCGCCGGTGCGCGAGGAGATTCCGTTCCTCGTGGGGCAGGCGGTGGCGATCACGGAAGGTCCGTTCGCGGACTTCAACGGGACCGTCGAAGAAATCCTGTCCGACAAGGGCAAGGTACGCGTGTCGGTGAGCCTGTTTGGGCGCCCGACGAGCGTCGAGTTGGATTACCTGCAGTTGCGCGGGTATTAGGCGAGCAGGGCGCCGTCACCACTCGGCGGAAAACAAGGTGGTAGCTAGACCGCTGCTCGGATGGTCCGACGGTGGAACTCGCGATGAGGAAGTAGCATGGCCAAGAAGGTCACTGGATTCGTCAAGCTGCAGATTCCAAGCGGCAAGGCGAACCCGGCGCCCCCAGTGGGTACGGCCCTCGGTCCCCAGGGTATCAACATCATGGGCTTCTGCAAAGAGTTTAATGCTCGGACGCAGGGCGGTGATATGATCATCCCGGTCGAGGTCACGATCTACGCGGACAAGTCGTTCACTTTCATTTTGAAGACTCCGCCGGCGGCGGAGCTCATCAAGAAGGAGATCGGCGTGGACAAGGGCTCGGGTCAGCCGAACAAGGTGAAAGTGGGTACGATCACGCGGGCGCAGCTCGAGAAGATTGCGACGGTGAAGATGCCCGACCTCAACTGTGAGAACATGGAGAGCGCGGTGGCGATGATCGCCGGCGCTGCCCGCTCCATGGGCATCACGGTCAAGGGGTGAGCCTCATGAAGACGCATGGGAAGAAGTTCCGCGCCGCGAGTGAGCGTCGCGACCAGAATAAGGCGTACGAGTCGAAGCAGGCGATCGCGCTCGTCAAGGACATGGCGTTTGCCAAGTTCGACGAGTCGGTGGAAGTGGCGATCCGTCTTGGTGTCGACCCGCGTCACGCCGATCAGGTGGTCCGTGGCACCGTCGTGCTCCCGGCAGGTACGGGCAAGACGATGCGCGTGCTCGTGATCGCCGCCGGTGCCAAGATTCAGGAGGCCCAGGAAGCGGGCGCTGATTTCGTGGGCACCGAGTTTCTGGCGAAGATCAAGGATGGCTGGCTCGATTTCGACGTCATGATTGCGACGCCGGACCAGATGGGACAGATCGGCCAGCTCGGCCGTGTCCTTGGTCCCCGTGGCCTGATGCCGAACCCGAAGGCCGGTACCGTCACGTTTGATGTGGCGAAGGCGGTGAAGGAATCGAAGGGCGGCAAGATCGAATTCCGCGTCGACAAGGGTGGCAATGTGCACGCCCCGATCGGTAAGGTGTCGTTCACCCCGGATCAGCTCGAGTCCAACTTCACCGCGCTGATGGAAACGATCGTCCGCTCGAAGCCGGCAGCGGCGAAGGGTGTGTACATCCGCAACGTCGCGATCTCGAGCTCCATGGGTCCTGGCGTCACCGTCGACACCACGCCGTTCCGGTAAGAGGGTAACGCATCCATGAAAGCCAAGCCGAAGGCCAAGAAGGCCGACAAGCAGATCGTGGTAGACAGCCTGAAGACGACGCTCAGCGGCGCCCAGGCGCTCTACTACACCGACTTCACGGGGCTGAACGTGAAGCGCATGACCGAACTCCGCAAGCGCCTGAGCAAGGCGGGCGTGGAATACGTCGTGATCAAGAACACGCTGGCGCTCCGTGCAGTGAACGAGAGCGGTCTGGTGTCCCAGCGTCTGAAGGGCCCGACGGGGGTGGTGGTGGCGAAGGACGCCATCACGGCGGCGAAGGTGCTCTCCGACTTTGCGAAGGAGAACGACCAGAAGCCGTCCGTGAAGGGTGGCCTGTACGAGGGCAATGCCGTTGACGCAGAGATGGTCAAGAAGCTGGCCTCGCTGCCGACGCGTGAAGATGCGCTCTCGATCTTCGCTGGCTACCTCAACAGCATCCCGATGATGTTCGCCCTCGCCCTCGACGCCCGTAAGGCGCAGCTCGAAGGCTCCAACTGAGTTCCCCAGGCGTTCGCCTGATTACACGCCCCAGGATCCCTGGGGGACATACACGGAGAAAGTACCACCATGGCTAACACGATCAGCAAGGACGAGATCCTCGACGCGATCGGCGCGATGAGCGTCATCGAACTCGCCGACCTCATTGAGCAGTTCAAGACGAAGTTCAACGTCACGATCGCCGCGGTTGCGGCGGGCGGCGGCGCTGGTGCGGCCCCGGCTGCCGCGGTGGAAGAGCAGACCGAGTTCACCGTTGTCCTCAAGGAAGCGGGCGCCAAGAAGATTCAGGTCATCAAGGTGGTGCGCGAGCTCACCGGCCTGGGCCTCAAGGAAGCCAAGGACCTCGTCGATGGCGCGCCGAAGAACCTGAAGGAAAATGTGTCGAAGGACGAGGCCGCGCAGATCAAGGCCAAGCTCGAGGCCGAAGGCGCTGGCGTCGAGATCAAGTAAGACGTCGGCTCTCCAGCCACTGTTTTACGTCGACACCCCGTAGTTCCGTCGTTGTAACGCTCCTCCCCGGGGGCTTCGGTCACGATTTCGTGACCGAAGCCGTCGGGGACGGAGCGCTTTGCGCCCCCGGTCACCCCGGGACCGCGCGCCCCGCCAGAGGGTGAGCCCCTTAAGGATATGATGAACCAGATCTCGTTCGCGAAGCTCGAGACGGGCATGGATATGCCCCACCTGCTGGACATCCAGACGCGCGCCTTTGAGTCGCTGCTGCAGCTGGATGCCGTGTCGCAGGAGCGCGAGGACGTCGGCCTCGAGCGCGTCTTCAAGGACCTGTTCCCGATTACGGATGTCCACGAGAATTTCTCGTTGGAATTCGTCCGGTACAGTCTCGGTGAACCGAAATACTCGGTCGCCGAATGCATTGAGCGCGACATGACCTACTCCGCGCCGCTCAAGGCCACCCTCCAACTGGTCATCTTCGAGGATACCGGCGACGGCAAGCGTCCCCGCAATATCATCGAAAAAGAAGTCTATCTTGGCGAACTGCCGCTCCTCACCGAGCTCGGCACGTTCGTCATCAACGGTGCCGAGCGCGTCATTGTGTCGCAGCTCCACCGTTCGCCGGGCGTGGTGTTCGAAGAGAGCACGCACCCCAACGGCCAACGGCTCCTCTCGTCGCGGATCATTCCCTTCCGCGGCTCGTGGGTCGAGTTCACCGTGGACATCCACGATGTGATCTACGTCCACATCGACAAGAAGAAGAAGTTCCCGGCCACCGCGCTGCTGCGCGCCTTCGGCTACGGCGAGAATCGCGACATTCTCCGCCTCTTCTTCGCCGAACGCGATCTCGACCTCCTCAAGAAGCGCGAGACCCGCAACGACATCCGTGAAATCCTCGGCGCCATCATCGCCGAAGACATCACGCTCGAAGGCGAAATCACACCCGAGGACGCGCCCAAGGCCAAGACCAAGAAGGCCAAGGCCGAGCGCGAGCGCTCCGAGTCGGAGCTGCTCGTGCGTGAAGGCGATGAGCTCACCGAAGAGGTGCTCAACCGCCTCGTGCGCCAGGGCATCAAGACCATCAAGGTCTTCGCCTCCTATACGCAGATCGACCTGCGCGACGAACAGGACGCGATCGATCGCGGTGAGCGCGACGTGCGTCGCACGCTCGCGCGTGACGTCATCGATGCCGACACGGGCGAAGTCGTGGCCGAAAAGGACACGACCCTCACCGACGCCGTCATCAAGCGTATCCGCAAGGCCGACCTCGTGAAGGTGTTCGTGTTCGTCGCCTCCGGCCGTGCCGAGTCGACGCTCATCAAGAACACGCTCGCGAAGGATCCCACGAAGCACGAAGAGGAAGCGCTCAAGCAGATCTATGCGCTCCTCCGTCCGGGCGATGCGCCCAACCGCGAGACGGCGAAGCAGGCGCTCGAGCGCCTCTTCTTCTCGCCCAAGCGCTACGACCTCGGTCGCGTGGGTCGCTACAAGATCAACCAGCGCCTGCGCCTCAACACCGCGATGAGCACCACGGTCCTCACGAAGGAAGACTTTGTGGAGATCATGCGTCAGCTCGTCGAGCTGCATGAAGGCCGCGGCGATGTGGACGATATCGATCAGCTGGGCAACCGTCGTATCCGCTCGGTCGGTGAGCTGATCGCGAACCAGTTCTCCGTCGGCCTCTCGCGCATGGCGCGCCTGGTCAAGGAGCGCATGTCGATCAACACCGATCCCGAGAAGATCTCGCTCGATGACCTCGTCAACGCCCGTACGGTGTCGGCGGTCATTCAGGCGTTCTTCGGATCGTCGCAGCTCTCGCAGTTCATGGACCAGACCAATCCGCTCGCCGAACTGACGCACAAGCGTCGTCTCTCGGCGCTCGGACCGGGCGGCCTCACGCGCGAGCGTGCCGGCTTCGAAGTCCGTGACGTGCACTACTCGCAATATGGCCGCATGTGCCCCATCGAGACGCCGGAAGGTCCGAACATCGGCCTGATCACGTCGCTCGCCTGCTTCGCCCGCGTGAACGATCTCGGCTTCATCGAGACCCCGTACCGCATCGTGAAGGATGGCCGAGTGTCGGGCGAAATCGTGTGGCTCGACGCGAACCGCGAAGAAGACGCGATCATCGCGCAGGCCAACTCGAAGCTCAACCCGGATGGCACGTTCGTCGACGCGCTGGTCCTCTCGCGTAAGCGTGGTGACCTCCCGCTCGAGCCGCCCGAGAACATCGATTTCATGGACGTGGCGCCGGAGCAGCTGGTCTCCATCGCGGCCGCGCTCATTCCGTTCCTCGAGCACGACGACGCCAATCGCGCCCTCATGGGCTCGAACATGCAGCGTCAGGCCGTGCCGCTCCTGCAGCCGCGCACGCCGCTGGTGGGGACGGGACTCGAAGGGACGGTCGCCGTCGACTCGGGTGCCGTCATCATCGCGCGCCGCGCCGGTATCGTCACGAGTGTGACGGCCGATGAAATCATCGTCGACGCCGGGCTCATCCCGGGCGCCGTTGATACCGATCGTCCGCTGGCGCGCCTCGGCCAGCTCGATCGCTACAAGCTCAAGAAGTACTGGCGCACCAACCAGGACACGGCCATCAACCAGCGTCCGCTGGTGAAGATGGGTCAGCAGGTGGCCAAGGGCGAAGTGCTCGCCGACGGCGCCGCGACCGAAATGGGGCAGCTCGCGCTTGGCGCGAACGTCACCGTGGCCTTCATGCCCTGGTACGGTCACAACTTCGAAGACGCCATCGTGCTCTCTGAGCGCCTGGTGAAGTTCGACGTGTTCTCGTCGATTCACATCCAGGAGCTCGAGCTGCACGTCCGCGACACGAAGCGTGGTCAAGAAGAAATCACGCGCGAAATTCCGAACGTCGCCGAAGAGTCGCTGGTCGACCTCGACGAGCGTGGCATCGTGCGCATCGGCGCGCAGGTGAAGCCGGGCGACATCCTCGTCGGCAAGATCACGCCGAAGGGTGAGACCGAGCTCTCGCCGGAAGAAAAGCTCCTCACGGCCATCTTCGGTGAAAAGGCGAAGGACGTGAAGGACTCGTCGCTCAAGGTGCCGCCCGGCATGGAAGGCACCGTCATCGACGTGAAGATCTTCTCGCGCGTCGAAGATCAGGTGGTGGAAAAGGACCGCGGCGAGCGCATCGGTGAAGTGCGCCGTCTCGAAGGCGAAGAGAAGATCCGCGTCAACGAAGTGCGCGACGCCGAACTGGCGACGCTGCTCGAAGGCGAGCTCGTTTCGCTTGCGCTCAAGGCCGGTACCGTCGAGGAAGCGATTCCCGCCGGCACCACGCTCACGAAGGAGATTCTCGAGGGGCTGCGTTTCGCGACGCTCGACCTCAAGACGTTCCGCGTCGAGAAGAAGGGCGCCAACGATCGCGTGCGGGAAATCATCGACGCCGCGAACGACGAGAAGAGCCGGATCGAAGAGCGTGCAGAAGAGCGCATCGACCGCATCCTGCAGCCCGACGAATTGCCGCCGGGCGTGATCCAGCTCGTCAAGGTGTATCTGGCCGAGAAGCGGAAGATCTCGGTGGGCGACAAGATGGCCGGCCGTCACGGCAACAAGGGTATCGTGGCGCGTATCGTCCCCGAAGAAGACATGCCGTTCCTCCCGAACGGTCGTCCGGTGGACATCGTGCTCAACCCGCTTGGCGTGCCGTCACGCATGAACGTGGGACAGATTCTCGAAACCCACCTCGGGTGGGCCGCGAAGCTGCTCAACTTCTACGCGAAGACGCCGGTATTCGAAGGCGCGAATGAGCGAGAAATCGGCTTGCTGCTCAAGCTCGCCGGCCTGCGGTGGGCGCGCGAAACGCTCGCCCTCGGCGACGCCGCCCACGACGGCACGCCCGTCGAAGTGCGCGCGCTGCTCTCCGACATCAAGCCCGATCGTCGGTTGCCGGACAAGGTCGAACTGCTGGCCGACTCGACGCTGAACGATCTGAACGCGAAGGGCATGAGCCCGGAGACGAAGGCGCTGTTCGCCAAGGTGAAGGCGTTCGTGGTCGGCGCGGCGCGTACGCTGGCCGAGCGCGAGATCTCGGCGGTGCAGGCGGCGATCGCGGTGCATCGTTCGGCCGAAGACGTGCCGGAGTTTGCGGAAGACGCGATCAAGGCGCTCGAAGTCGACGCGGCGCTGTCGCCGGTGGATACGCTCAAGCGTATCGGCCAGCCGGCGCTCGCCAAGCTGCTCGCCGGCGACGGCGATCTCGATCCGGCGGCGCAGGAGCTCATCCGTCTCGCGGGGCTCACGCCCACGGGCAAGGCGCTGTTGCGCGACGGACGGACGGGCGAGTCGTTCACCTCGCCGGTGACGGTGGGTGAGATCTACATGCTCAAGCTCTCGCACTTGGTCGACGACAAGATCCACGCGCGCTCCATTGGACCCTACTCCCTCGTTACGCAGCAGCCGCTGGCGGGCAAGGCGCAGTTCGGTGGTCAGCGCTTCGGAGAAATGGAAGTGTGGGCGCTGGAGGCGTACGGCGCGGCGCACACTCTCCAGGAAATCCTCACGGTCAAGTCCGACGACGTGAACGGCCGCAGCCGTGTGTACGAAGCGATCGTCAAGGGCCAGAATCTGCCCGAACCGGGTATTCCGGAGTCGTTCAACGTGCTCGTGAAGGAACTGCAGGCGCTCGGCATCAAGGTCACACTGGGCGCCAGCGATGGCTCCGGTGTCGAACTGATCGACGCTGGCGGGAACAACGGTGGTAACGGCGGGGAGGAATAACGCATGATCGATTTCCGCAGCTCGCGCGAAGCTCGCGCGTCGGCGTTCGACTACATGTCGGTCCGCATCGCCTCGCCCGAGGAGATCCGCGGCCCGAAGGACCCCAAGGAGCGCGAACGGCTGGAGATGGCCGGACTGCGCACCTGGTGGTCATGGGGCGAAGTCACCAAGCCCGAAACCATCAACTACCGCTCCTTCAAGCCTGAGAAGGACGGTCTGTTCTGCGAGCGCATTTTCGGTCCCGTGAAGGACTGGGAATGCCATTGCGGCAAGTACAAGCGCATCCGCTATCGCGGCGTGATTTGCGATCGTTGCGGCGTGGAAGTCACGTTGAGCAAGGTGCGTCGTGAGCGCATGGGCCACATCGAACTGGCCGTGCCGGTCGCGCACATCTGGTTCTTCAAGACCCTGCCGTCGCCCATGGGTAACCTGCTCGACGTCACGCTCCGTGATCTCGAAAAGGTCATCTACTACAGCAATTACATCGTCATCGATCCGGGCTCGCAGGAAGTGCGTGAGCGCCAGCTGCTCGACGAAGACGAGTATCTGACGCTGCGCCAGAAGGCCAAGGCCGAAGGCGACACCGCGTTCCAGTGTGACATCGGCGCGCCCGCCGTGCGTGAACTGCTCAAGCGTCTCGACGTCGACAAGACGGCTGAGGAGCTGCGCGGGTCCGTGGTGGGCGAGACGTCGCAGCATCGCAAGAAGCAGATGCTCAAGCGTCTCAAGATCGTCGATGCATTCCGGCTGTCGGGTGAGGGCGGCGAAATCCGCAATCGTCCGGAGTGGATGATCCTCGACGTCATTCCGGTCATTCCGCCGGATCTGCGTCCGCTGGTGCCGCTCGATGGCGGCCGCTTCGCGACGTCCGACCTGAACGACCTGTATCGTCGCGTCATCAACCGCAACAACCGCCTGCAGAAGCTCATCTCGCACCGTGCGCCGGAAGTGATCCTGCGCAACGAGAAGCGCATGCTGCAGGAAGCGGTCGACGCGCTGTTCGACAACGGCCGCCGCTCGAAGGCCATTCGTGGCCGTGGCAAGCGTCCGCTCAAGTCGCTCTCCGACATGCTCAAGGGCAAGCAGGGCCGGTTCCGTCAGAACCTGCTCGGCAAGCGCGTGGACTACTCGGGCCGTTCGGTCATCGTCGTGGGTCCGGAGCTCAAGCTGCACCAGTGCGGCTTGCCCAAGGCCATGGCGCTCGAACTCTTCAAGCCGTTCATCATCCACAAGCTGGTGGAGAGCGGTGAAGCCGAGACGGTGAAGCGCGCCAAGAAGATCGTGGAGCGCGAGAACGCGATGGTCTACGAGGTGCTGGAAGGCATCATCAAGGATCACCCGGTGCTGCTCAATCGCGCGCCGACGCTCCACCGTCTGGGTATCCAGGCGTTCGAGCCCGTGCTCGTCGAAGGCAAGGCCATTCGTATTCACCCGCTCGTGACGACGGCATTCAACGCCGACTTCGACGGTGACCAGATGGCCGTGCACGTGCCGCTGTCGTTCGAAGCGCAGATCGAAGCGCGCGTGCTGATGCTGTCGTCGAACAACATTCTCAAGCCGTCGGACGGTCGTCCGGTGGCCGAGCCGTCGCAAGACATCGTGCTCGGTTGCTACGTCGCCACCAAGGCGCCGTACGCCGATTTTGACAAGAAGAAGGACGATCCCGAGTTCGTGAAGACGTTGCCGGCGTACGTCAACTTCTCCGAGGTCGAAATCGCCATCGCGACCGGTCGTGCTACGTTGCAGACGCCGATCCGGTGGATGCACGAGACCGAGAGCGGGAAGGAATGGATTGCCACGACAGCCGGCCGCGTGATGTTCAGCGGGATCGTGCCGAAGGTGCTGCCGTTCCTCAACAAGGACATGAAGAAGAAGGCGCTTGGCGAACTGGTCTTCCAGAGCTACCGCACGGCGGGACTCGCGGAGACGGTCGCCATGCTTGATCGCCTGAAGGAGTTTGGTTTCCGCAACGCGACGAAGGGCGGTGTTTCGATCGGTATCGAAGACCTGCACATTCCGAAGGAGAAGCAGGTGCTGCTCACGGAAGCGTCGGAGCGCGTCGAGCGTTTCCAGCGCGCGTACGCGACGGGTAACATCACGAACGGCGAACGCTACAACAAAGTCATCGACACCTGGACGCACGCGAACACCGACATTGCCGACGCCATGGTCAAGACCATGCGCGAATCGCAGGGCGGGTTCAACCCGGTGTTCATGATGTTCGATTCCGGCTCTCGTGGTAGCCGCGACCAGATCCGCCAGTTGGCGGGTATGCGCGGCCTCATGGCGAAGCCGCAGAAGAAGCTCACGGGTGGTATCGGCGAAATCATCGAGAATCCGATCAAGTCGAACTTCCGTGAAGGGCTGTCGGTGCTCGAGTACTTCTCGTCGACGCACGGTGCGCGTAAGGGTCTCGCGGACACGGCGCTCAAGACGGCCGACGCCGGATATCTCACGCGTCGTCTGGTCGACGTCGCGCAGGACATGACGATCGCCGAAGAAGATTGCGGCACGATCCTCGGCATCGACACGGCCGCGCTGAAGGAAGGCGAAGACGTGATCGAGCCGTTGGCCGAGCGTCTCGTCGGCAACGTGGCCGCCGAGGAAGTGTACGATCCGATGGAGCGCGACGAAGCAGGCCGTCCGCGCCTGTTGGTGGAAGCTGGCGCGCTCATCTCGGAAGAGATGGCGCAGGCGATCGAAGATGCGGGCATTGAGACGGTGAAGATCCGTTCCGTGCTCACCTGCGAAGCGAAGCGCGGCCTCTGCCGCATGTGCTACGGCCGCAACCTGGCCACCATGCAGATGGTGGATCTGGGCGAGGCGGTGGGTATCATCGCCGCGCAGTCGATCGGCGAGCCGGGTACGCAGCTGACGCTCCGGACGTTCCACGTTGGTGGTACGGCGGCGCGTATCGCCGAACAGACGGCGCGCAAGACCAAGAAGGCTGGTGTGATCGAGTTCGGTGATCGTCTCGTGACGGTCATCAACCCGGACGGCCAGAAGGTCGTGACGTCGTACGAAGGCGAGCTGATCATCAAGGCGTCGGCCGACAAGAACGCGCTCATCGAAGCGCGTCTGCAGGTGCCGCTCGGCGCGTACCTCATGGTCGAAGACGGCCAGTCGGTCAAGAAGGACGACACCGTGTTCACGTGGGACCCGTACTCCAACCCGATCATCGCCGACGTCGAGGGCACGATTCGTTTCGTGGATCTCGTCGAGGACGAATCGTTGTCGGAAGAGCTGGACGAACTCACGGGGCTGCGTCAGCGTGTGGTCATCGAAGACCGCGAAAAGAAGCTGCACCCGCACATCGAGATCTGGCAGAACAACGGCGGCAAGGAGAAGCGCGTGCGCGACTTCATCCTGCCGGTGGGCGCCGTGATCACGATCGAAGACGGACACGAGATCAAGGCCGGTACGATCATGGCCAAGATCAGCCGCGAAGCTTACAAGACGCGCGACATCACGGGTGGTCTGCCGCGTGTTGCCGAGCTCTTCGAAGCGCGCCGTCCGAAGGATCCGGCCACGATTTCCGAAGTCGACGGCTTCGTACGGTTCGGCGAAATCAAGCGCGGCAAGCGCGAGGTGTTCGTCCGTCCGGCGATGGTCGACAAGGGCGTGTGGCAGGTGGACGAGTCGCAGGCGGAGCAGGTGTACGAAGTGCCGTCAGGCAAGCACTTGCGCGTGCACGAAGGTGACCGCGTGCGTGCCGGCGACCGTATCAGCGAAGGCCCCGTCAATCCGCACGACATCCTGCGCATCAAGGGCCCGCGCGCGGTACAGGAGTATCTGCTCAACGAAGTGCAGGAGGTTTATCGCCTGCAGGGCGTGAAGATCAACGACAAGCACATTGGCGTGATCGTGAAGCAGATGCTGCAGAAGGTGCGCATCGTGGAGTCGGGCGACACCGAGATGCTCGAAGGCGAGCATGTCGATCGCGCGGTCTTCCGCGAGACGAACGAGGACGCCAAGAAGCGGAAGATCGTGCCGGCGACGGCCGAACCGCTGCTGCTTGGTATCACCAAGGCCTCGCTCACCACGCAGTCGTTCGTGTCGGCGGCTTCCTTTCAGGAAACCACGCGCGTCCTCACCGACGCGGCCATCCGTGGCTCGCGCGACGACCTGCTGGGTCTCAAGGAGAACATCATCATCGGTCACCTCATCCCTGCCGGTACGGGTATGTACCGCTATCAGGAAGTGGATGTGGAATCGGATGCCCTCCCGGTGCCGGAGCCGTTGCCGGAACCGCTCGAGCCGAACTTCGATGCATTGCTGCCGGCTTTCGAGCCCTCAGCCTTCACGATGCCGGACGAGTAAACGGTGGAATGCAAAAGGGGCGGGCCCAAAAGGCCCGCCCCTTTTGCTTTTGTTGTCCTTGAGAACTGAGAACTGAGAACTGAGAACTCAGAGCTCAGAACTCAGCTCTGGATAGGCGTGAGAGTCCAGCAACGCAGAAGTGAGCGGCGAGGCCCTGCGGTTGGGGTAACCGGCACCGCGGGGCCTCGCCGCTCACTTCTGCGTTGCTGGACTCTCGCACCTATCCGGGCTGGCGTCTCGACTCTCAGCCTCTCGCTGCTTTATCTGGCACTCGAATCTCAGATCTCAGATCTCCGATACCATTGCGTCGCAACGATGCAACTGACGCGAAAATGGTGACGGTACCCCGCGCGCTCTGTGCTATCGTCGCGCATGCCTCACAATCCCCATAATCTTCAGGTCGTGCAGCGCGCATTCGCGCTCTCGGTCGATGTGCATCGCCTGGCTGATCGCCACCAGGACGCCATGGCCCATTCCTCACCGGGCATGCGCAATCAGTTGCTGCGCGCCGTGAACTCCATCGCGCTCAATCTCGCCGAAGGTACCGGCCACGATGCGCCTGCAAAGACCGCGTCGTTCTGCAGCATCGCCATCGCCTCGTGCAATGAGGTCGAACTGCAGTTGCGTCTAGCCCTCGCCTTGCAAGCCATTCCCGCAGAATACGACACCCTGATTGAGGAAGTGATTGAAATCCGAAGGATGACCTACGGCTTCCGAAAACACGTCCTGACCAAGACGATCTGACCTCTCACCCCTGCGTGACTCAACTCTCACCCCTATCAAAAACTCACTTCTGAGTTCTGACATCTGGCTTCTGAGCTCTGAGTTCTCAGCTCTGAGTCCTCAGTTCTGATTGCGTCGCCGCGCCGCCATCGTGGCCGCCGTGTCCAGCCACGCCCCCACCTGCTTCCGCGCGCTCTCCAAGCTCACGCCGCGAACCCCGTCGGCGTTGGATGCGACCGTTTCGGCTGCGCGCGTGAAGCGGCCGGTCCGTACGTTGGTCAGCATCGTCACCATCGCCACCGAATCCCCCCGCGTCATCATCCATCCGCTCACGACGAAGTCGGCGCGCAGGGCCCACCCGACGGACATCTTGTCGGGGAGCGACCGCGACGCGCGTTCGGTGACATCGGTCGACACCACGTCGAACCGGTCACCGGGGATAGCGTCGCGTAGCTGCGTGGCCGCGTCGCGTGCGAGGCCGTTGAGTTCGCGGCGGCCCGTCGCGTTGGTGAAGGTGGTCACCACCACGCGCAGTCGGCCATCGCTCGGCGGTGCCAGCAACGGCGTCACGAACGAAGACGGACGCGACATGGTGCGCGTATCGATACCGGAAACGCTCATGCCACTGCGGCTGCTTCCGGGCGCTCCCGGCGCCGGCGGTTCCATGCGGAAGACACGCGGCGCATGGGCGAGCGCGGAATCCATGAGCTTGATGGCCCGCGCCATGGAGTCGGCAAAGATGCGGCCGACTTCGGCCAGCAGCAGTTCGCGATCGACGTCTGCGGTGCCGCCGTCGCCCATGCGCAGCAACACCCGCGTCATCGTGCCGCCTGCCGCGTTGGTGTCACCGGCTGTTGCTGCCGGGGTACGAGAGGGTGATACCGGCGCCGAGGTTTGACGCTTGCGTACCGCGTCGGCGATGGCCAGTGATTCCGCTCGGGTGATCACGAGTGGGACGGAGACGGTCGGGGCCCCGTCGGTAATGTCGCGGAATACGGCGACGGTATCGCTGAGGGGCCCCATGGCCACGGGGGCACGGTCCCCTGCGGCGCGAACGCCGTTCTTCAGTGTGGCAACGGATGCGGCTCCGCCCGGGCCCGCATCCCGCGCGTCGAGCCCGTCAGGCGACGACGGCGGCGTGCTCTTGGGCATCACCGTCCAAACAACGGCGGCGACCGCGACCAGACCAAGACCGAGCAGCGCCGGCCGAGGCCCCGAACGGCGCGGCGCGATGGTCACGCCGGTGGTCATGGGCGGGAGCGCCTCGAGCTCGGCCAGCAGCGTCGTGGCCGTGGCGGGGCGCTTGCCGGCGTCTTTCTCGAGACAGTGCATGATGAGCTGCGATAGCGGCTCCGGCACGTTCTTGAGCGCCCGGTGCGGAGGCTCAGGCATCTGCGTGAGCTGTGCCGCCAGTGTCGCCTGCGGTGAGCTGCCGGTGAACGGGCTTTTGCCCGTGAGGAGCTCGTACGCGAGCAGGCCGACCGCGTAGAGGTCCACGCGGTGATCGGCCGCAGGATCGGCGGCCAACTGCTCAGGAGCCATGTACGCCGGTGTCCCGATCGCCATGCCCGTGGTGGTGCCGCCATGCTGCGGGATGGCAGCGCTCAGCGCCTTGGCCACGCCGAAATCGGTGACGAGCGCGTGCATCCCCGACGTGAGGATATTGTCGGGCTTGATATCCCGGTGCACCACGCCGCTGGCGTGCGCGTAGGCCAGGGCATCGACGACGTCATGGAGGATGCGCACGACGTCCCGCGCCGACAGCCGTTGCTGGCGCGTGAGGGTACCGCGCAGCGATTCCCCGTTGATGTACGGCATCGAGTACCAGAGCAGCCCCGCATCGTCTCCAGCGGCCAGCACGGGCACGATATGGGGGTGCTGCAACTGTGCCACCAGCTGGATCTCCCGCCGGAAGCGGTCGACGTTGACGCCGGCCGCCAGATCGGGGGGGAGCACCTTCACCACCACCCGGCGCCCCAAGGCCAGCTCGGTCGCGACGAACACGCGCGACATCCCCGCGCCCCCCAGTTCCCGCTCGATCCGGAACTCGGTCGCTAACGCCGCCTGCAGTCGATCCTGAAAGTCGCTCACCGTAAAACACCTGGGAAAACGGACCAAGGGAACGCCAGCACGTCCCCCACAACGTTTACGTCGGGAGCCCCCGTGTTGTTACGACACCCCCTCCCCCAAACCGGATGCCACCTGACTTCTCACTTCTGCGTTCCTCAACTCTCACCCCTATCAAAGTCTCAACTCTCAATGCTCAACTCTCGTCTCTGGTCTCTCGTCTCTCGTCTCTCGTCTCTGGTTCCCCACCCCCGTTGACCGAATCCCCCGCGCTGATTAAGCTCAGTGTTCTGTTCCGTGCCGTCCCTTGTCTCAGGGAACGATCCACGTAGAAGTCGGAGTACGAACTCCCCGTCGGCCTACCAGCCAACGGGCTACCAATATCTGATGCCTACGATCAACCAGCTGGTCCGCCGCGCCCGAAAGGACGTGGTGGAGAAGTCCAAGGCGCCCGCGCTCAAGAGCAATCCGTTCAAGCGTGGCGTGTGCACCCGCGTCTACACCACGACGCCCAAGAAGCCCAACTCGGCGCTGCGCAAGGTTGCGCGTGTTCGTCTCACGAACCAGCTCGAAGTCACGGCCTACATTCCCGGCGAAGGCCATAACCTTCAGGAACACTCCATCGTGCTCGTGCGCGGCGGCCGTGTGAAGGACCTCCCGGGTGTGCGTTACCACATTGTTCGTGGTACGCTCGACGCTTCCGGCGTCAACGGCCGCAACCAGAGCCGCTCCAAGTACGGCACCAAGCGTCCCAAGAAGGGTGCGGCGGCTGCCGCGGCCGGAGGTAAGAAGAAGTGAGCCGTCGCAAGAGTGCCGTAAAGCGTACCGTGCTGCCTGATGCACGCTACGACAGCCAGACCGTCTCGAAGTTCATCAACAACCTGATGATCCAGGGCAAGAAGTCCACCGCCGAAGGCATCTTCTACGGCGCCATGGACATTGTCGAGGCGAAGACCAGCCAGCCGGGTGTGGGCGTGTTCAAGCAGGCCCTCAACAACCTCAAGCCGGTGGTCGAAGTGAAGAGCCGCCGCGTTGGCGGTGCCACGTACCAGGTCCCGGTCGAGGTCCGTCAGGATCGCCGCACTGCGTTGGCCATGCGCTGGCTCATCAACTACTCGCGCGATCGCAACGAAAAGTCGATGCCCGAGAAGCTGGCCGCCGAAGTCCTCGCCGCCTCACGCGGTGAAGGCAACGCGATCAAGAAGAAGGAAGACACCCACCGTATGGCCGAAGCCAACAAGGCGTTCGCCCACTACCGCTGGTAAGACCACAGGTCGGTCCTGTTGGTCGAAGCGCCCCGGATGCTCTGCATCCGGGGCGCTCGTCATTCGCGGGCCACCCTCGCCACTGCGGCAGGCCACACCTCGCGCCGTCATCAGATTTGTGATGTACCGCACTGCGGCTGGCGAGTATTCGAGGTACATTACCATTGCCAATGGGACTCAGGTCCGTGTCACGTCACCGGCACAGAGATCACGCCCCGTAAGCAATCCCCTAGGGGTCGACCGTTTCTCCACCGGCACTCGTCACGATCATGGAAAAACTGTTTTGGCGCTGGCCGGACGTGTTGCGTGACCCACCACGTTGCGTCACCTTGCTGTAGGATATGCGCTCCGATCCGGGGTCGCGAAATGGCAAAGCTGGCGAAAGCCAGTGACGCAAAGCTCCAGGGTTTCACACATCGCACGATGTGTCTGCCGGCTGAGCTACCGAACGATCACGGAGGCGACAGACATGCGTACAGCATGGCAGCAGGCGGTACAGCGGTTCACACACCGGACAGGGAGCACGGCCGCCGTCGGCGCGCTCATCCTGCTGGCGTCATGCCGCCCTGCGGTCCCCAGCACGAGCGTCGGCTCCGCGGCGGGAGCGGTCGGAAGCCCCAACGCCATCCTTGCCGCGCCCACCCGCCGCGATGACGCCACCCGCGTCCAGATGCTCCGCGTCGCCAATCGTTTGCCGCGCCTCTCCTTTCCGCAGCTCCGCGCGGATTGCATTACGCAGGGCGAGGCTTTCGGTGACTGGACCGTGCGTTTCGATGGCTACGGCTGCGTGACCGTCGGTGGACCGTTCGGACAGGGCACGCTCGCCATGGGCCCCAAGTCCGCCGAGAAGGGCTGGCAGACGCATGCCCCCCTCGTGCTCGGACCGGCGTACGGCGATCAGCTCATGTACCATGCCCGCGTCGAAACCACGGCCCAGCTCCGCGACGGAGAGCCAAACCCATGGGAAGTCGCGTGGGTCATCTGGCAATACGAAGACGACAGCCGCTTCTACTACTTCATCCCCAAGCCCAACGGCTGGGAACTCGGCAAGCGCGACCCCAGCTACCCGGGCGGACAGCGCTTCCTCGCCTCAGGGCACCTCGAAACGTTCCCCATTGGGACGATCTACGACGTTACCATCGTCCAGCACAACGACAAGCTCGCCGTCTTCGTCGACGGCCGCGAAATCGTCCGGACCCGTGACGCCGAGAAGCCTTACACGAAGGGGCGCATCGGGATCTATGCCGAAGACGCGGCCATCAAGGTCCATTCAGTCCGGGCGATGTAACCCCCCGTTAGGCGATCTCGGCAATAGAACGCGTCACCCAACCGGGTGGCGCGTTTGTGTTTGGCTGGACGTGCGGCGATTATGAATCTGATTTCATGGTTTTGGCTTTGAGAGGCCTTGGTGCAAGCTCTAGCTTGAACACCGCTGGCACGGCGGTACCGCGTGTCACCGTCTCGGCATCTATCGCGTAAGTCACACCCCCGGTATGCTTTCGTTCGCTGCGGGCCTGCCGACCTCGTCGTTCGCGACAGGAGCCGCTGGTGCGTCGCCGCTTTGCGTTCCCCTCTTTGGTCACCGTGCTGCTCACTCTTCGTGGATTCCTGACGCGACGACGCGTCGCCGGCGCGGTCCGTCTATGCGCGCTTATCGTTCTGGCCGCGTGGGCCCCAGTGGCGACTGCGAGCGCGCAGGACGCGCCCGCCGACCAATACGCCAGCGCGATGAACGTGGCCTACGCGGCCCGTCAGCGCGGCGACACGGCGGCCGCACGCGACTATTTCGCGCGCGCCATCGCGGCGGACAGCACGAAGCCGGCGCCGCATATCGAACTCGGCTATCTAGCACTGGCGAGTGGCAACAAGCCGTCGGCGGCCCGTTGGTTCGGACAGGGCGCGGCCCGTGCGCCGGAGAATGCCGATGTGCGTCGGCAACTCGCCTATGTTCTCATCGATTTGGGCCGCACCAGTGAGGCGATTGCCGCGTTCGAAAGCATCGCGACCACCCCCGGCGGTACCACCGATCGCGACCGGCTCGCGCTGGCGT
Organism: Gemmatimonas sp.; assembly: GCA_023910675.1. Classification (GTDB taxonomy): domain Bacteria; phylum Gemmatimonadota; class Gemmatimonadetes; order Gemmatimonadales; family Gemmatimonadaceae; genus Gemmatimonas. The sequence goes on along the minus strand of JAAVWC010000011.1, from coordinate 6,808 downwards.
ATCTGTACGACCGCGTCATGCGCAACGCCGAGGCGCTCACGGCATTTCGCACGGCGTCGATAAGTGCCGATACGGCCGTGGCGAATCCTGCCAGGCGCGCGCTGCGGGTGAAGGGCACTGTGGGAACGGTGCTTTTCTCCGAAGGCTACCTCGCGCCGTTCTACCAGACGCGTTTCGACAATGCCATCGGCTTTGGATTCGTGCGCCATGGCATTGAGAGCGGATCGGCGTGGGCGCCGGCGGCGTATTCGTCGCTGCGCGTGACACGCGACAGCAAGTCGACCGGTGGCGGCGGACAGTCGCGCGTGCTGTCTGACAATGCCGCCATTCTCGCCGCGGGAGCCCGCGTGCGCCCGTGGCACGGACCGGTATGGCTGTACGCGGAAGCTGGTGGTGCGTACTCCCTGCTCACGGACGACAGTCTGACATGGCGTCGCGATATCCGCACGGGTGCCTATCTCATTGCGCAGGACGAACGCCGCGTCGTGCGCAACGCCACCTGGAAGTTGCTTACGGACGTGGCCGCCGACGTGAGCTATTACGAGCGCTTCGACAAGAACGTGATTGGCTACGCACAGCTGCGCGAAGGCGTACGCTTCGGGACGACCGGCAAGCTCGCGCTCGACATTTTCGGCCGCGGCTGGCTCGGCTACGACAGCCGCGGGGACTTCTTCAATCGCGCTGCGGAATCGGGTGGAGGGGTGGCGCTCCGCGTCGGGCCGCATCTGGTGCTGCTCACCGAAGGCATCTACGGTCGCTTCCTCAAGACGCCGGCGGCCGGCGTCACCCGTCGCTATCAGGATTGGCGGTTTACCGTCGTCTGGGGGTGGCGCGCGCTCAAGCCGCTGCATGAGGAGGGCGCCCGATGACCGGTTTGGAGATGGCGGTCATCGTGATCTCGGTGTTCTACCTGATCTTCGCGATTGACGACCTGCTGTTCGATACGACCTTCTGGCTTGGCAAGTTCTTCGGCTGGTGGAAGCGCCCCACGATCACGGCGAAGGAGCTTCGCGAAGTCAGTGAATGGCGCATTGCCATCGTCACGCCCGCGTGGAAAGAAGACGACGTCATCGCGCGCATGCTGTTGTACAACGTGCCGCGTCTCGACTATCAGCGCTACGACTATTGGATCGGTACCTACCAGAACGATCCGGAGACGCGGCGTGAAGTCGACAAGGTGCGGGCGGTCTATCCGAACGTGCGCAAGGTGACCACCACCAACGACGGCCCGACGTCGAAGGCGGACTGCGTCAACACGGTGCTGCAGGCCATCGTGGAGCACGAGCAGCGTGCCGGGTTGCGTTACGATCTCATCGTCTTTCATGACGTGGAAGATCTGGTGCACCCGCAGGAGCTGCGGTTGCTCAACTGGTACTTCCGCAACGACGACGTGGATTTCGTCCAGCTGCCGGTGCTTTCGACGCCGCCGTTCTGGTACGACTTCGTCGCCGGGACGTACATCGACGAATTCGCCGAGATGTACACGAAGAACATGTTCGTGCGCGAAAAGGTATGGGGCTTCGTGCCGTCGGCGGGTGTGGCGACGTGCGTGCGTCGTACGGTCATCGACCAGCTCATGGAGGAGCGCAACGGCACGCCGTTCGCCACCAACTCCCTCACCGAGGACTACGATCTCGGTCTCGGGCTGACGGTGCAGGGGCGCCCGACGCGCTACCTGCATCAGTACGTGCAGATCGACGAAGACGACAAGGCGTCGGCAGAGTTGATCGCGACGTGGGCGCCATTCCCGCAGACGTTTCGGACTGCCGTGCGCCAGCGCACGCGCTGGATGGCCGGCATTGTGTTTCAGGGGTGGGAGCACTGGGGCTGGCCACGGGGGTTGAGCTGGTTGCTTGCGCACGATCGACGCGGGCCGTTGGGCTATCTGGTCGTGCTCGCCGGCTATCTGCTGCTCATCTACTTCGTGGGCCACGAATGGACGCGCGTGTTCTACGACCGCTCGCTCCCCGAGATGCTTGACGAGCCGTGGTTTGCGTGGCTGTTCTGGATCGGGTTGTTCTTCATGGGCAACCGGTTGGCGCAGCGCGCGATCAGTACGGGCAAAATGTATGGCGTAGGGCAGGGACTGTTGTCGATTCTCCGCACGCCCTTCTCGAACATCGTGAACATGGTGGCCACGTTCCGCGCGGCCAATCAGTACTTCAAGTCGCGCCGTACCGGTATCCCCATGAGCTGGGACAAGACCGAGCATTCGTTGCCGCCGCAGGTTGGTGCGCAAATGCGTCTCGGGGAGCGGCTCATTGAGGAGAAGAAGCTCACCACGCAGCAGCTTGTGCTGGCGCTCAAGGAGCAGCGCGAGCGGGGCGGCCAGTTGGGCGCCATTCTCGTGAAGCAGGGCGCGGTGTCCCGTGATGATGTCGAAACCGTCGTCAGGAACACACGCGCATGAGCAAGTCCCGCTGGTTGACCCCGATGCGCGGGAGCATGCCCGCCATCGGCAGCAAGCCAATCGTCGCCGTCGTGGTGGGGACCCGTCCGGAGGTCATCAAGATGGCGCCGGTGGTGCGGGCGCTGCGTGACTCCTCGTCGCTGTTGTGCACGCTCGTGAGCACGGGACAGCACCGCGATCTGCTCGCGCGCGCCTTCGGCGATGTGGGGATTGTGCCCGACATCGAGCTCTCGTTGATGACGGAGAATCAGTCGCCGAGTGCGTTCGTGGCGCGGTGCATCACGGCGCTCGATGAGGTGTTTGCGCAACTCACGCCGCAATCCGTCTTGGTGCAGGGGGATACGAGCAGTGCCTGTGCGGGGGCGATGGCGGCCACGTGGCGATCGGTGCCGGTAGGCCATGTGGAAGCGGGGCTGCGCTCGTTCAATTTTCAGGAGCCGTTCCCCGAGGAGTTCCACCGTCGCGTGGTCGGAGTGGCAGCGCAGTGGCACTTTGCGCCGACGCCGGAGAGCCGCGACAACCTGCTGCGCGAAGGGGTGCCGATGCACCGCATCTTCGTCACGGGCAACACGATCGTCGACGCCGTGCAGCAGATGGACGTGTCACGTCCGTTCGAGAATCGATTACTCGACGCGATCCCTGCGGGCCGGCTGGCGCTGGTGACGGCGCATCGGCGCGAGAATCAGGGTGAGTCGATGCGCGACATTGCGCGCGCGGTGAAGCGGTTGGTGTCGTCCGTCACGGATTTGCAGGTCGTGCTGCCGCTGCACCCCAATCCGAATGTGCGCGGGCTCTTCGAGCAGGAGCTGGGGGGCACGCCGCGGGTGCATTTGCTGGAGCCGCTCAGCTATCCCGATCTGCTCAAGGTGCTGCACAAGAGCACGATCATTCTGTCGGACTCCGGCGGGTTGCAGGAGGAGGCGCCGAGTGTGGGGCGTCCCATTCTGATATTGCGGGAGCGGACGGAGCGTCCTGAGGTGGTGCAGGTGGGCGCCGGCATTCTGGTGGGGACCGATCCCGACCTGATCGTGAAGGAGGCGCTGTCCATTTTGTGCGACCCGGCGGTCTACGAGCGGATGGTGACGGTGCCCAACCCGTTCGGGGATGGGAAGGCGTCGGCGCGGATTACCGAGATCCTGGAATCGGCGTTGTGTGACGAGGTGGATTGGCCGCGGATATCGATGGTGCTGTAGTGGCGCTGCCCGGGGCTGTGGCACGGAAGCGCGAACTGTTGACTTGTCGCGACATGTTGATGTCTGGTGTTGCCTCTGCGCAACGTTGGGTGCTGCGTTCAGTGTGTCAGAGCAGCATCAGCGCCCGATGTTCGCGAGGTGGAGGGGGGGGGCGGGCTTATGGTTCGGTCTGGCACCCCTTATGCAACTGGTACGCATTAGCACTCGCCAATCTGGCGCCTACGATACCCTTAATTCGGACGGACAGCATGACTTTTCGCACTTCCCTGAAGCCGACAACGATGCGCGCGGCGGCGGTCGCCCTTGGGCTGGCGCTCTCGGAAGGGCAGGCGTCGGCGCAGTCGTCGACGAACTTCGAGTCTCTTGGGTACGGCGGGGCGTCGACGGCGTGCCAGTGGAGTGGTGCGTCTTCAATGATTGGGGCGCATAACGGGTTCACGTTTTACGGGCTCCGGGCGCTGGATCAGGCGAACTACCAGCGGTGCTGGGACGAGAGCGAGACCAAGACGCAGCAGAACTTCTACGAGAAGACGGGCGTGGTGGCACTCGCTTCTGACCAGGCCATGGTGCAGTCGAATGGCAGTTCGTTCGTGCTCCAGAGCTTGAGAATCGGATCGGGATGGACGACGCCGATCACGATTACCATGCGAGCCGGCAGCTTGGCGGGCGGGCAGTTCTTCACCAAGGACTGGAGCCTTGGCGGCCCCCTCCAGCTTCTGGACGGTCTCCCGACGGAGGCCATCGACTATTTCTGGCTGGACGTGGATTGGAATCTGCCGACCACGGAGAGTGGCATGGCGAGCTACGACCCGTTCAATAGCCGCGCGCTGAACGCGGCGACGGGGGCGACCGACGGGAAGCCGTACTTGACCTATTTCGTGGATCACATGGAGGTCACGGTTTCTGTCCCCGAGCCCACGTCGTTCGCGCTGGTCGGCAGCGGCCTGTTGGGGTTGATGGGTGTGGCCCGTCGCCGCCGGCAGGGCTCGCGCTAACCGGGTTTGGATGGAGGCCGCACCGCGCCGCCGGGATCGAGTCCCGGCGGCGCGGTGCGGTTGTGTGAGGGCGACGGCTTCCCCTCACCTTCCTGCGGTTTTCGACTGACTCCGGGTTGACTTCCGTGCCTGAGCCGGTCATGTTACGGGTCTGCCTCCAAACGCCTCCAGAGGGTTCGGTAGGCGGCACGCCAATTCAACGTCGTATCTGGAGTCAGCAGTTCTCTGGACACGGCGCGCCAGGGTCCCCACTCGCGCAGCAGCGGCGAGCGTACCCGGCGACAGCGGATGGATACCGCTCCCATTGGGGAGGTCAGGTCCAGCCGTTTTTTTGCTGGTTCACTTCTGTACTCTCACTGCGCTGCCCTGGCGGCGCATCCCGAAGACTATGCCGCGTACCACCCCGCTCCAGCACTACCGCAACATCGGCATCATGGCGCACATCGATGCCGGCAAGACGACCACGACCGAGCGCATCCTGTATTACACGGGAAAGTCGCACAAAATCGGTGAGGTCCATGATGGCGCTGCCACCATGGACTGGATGGAGCAGGAACAGGAGCGCGGCATCACGATTACGTCGGCCGCGACGACCTGCTTCTGGATGCGTCATGGTCAGGCGCACGACAAGGGCGCAGGCCCCGAGTTCCGCATCAACATCATCGACACGCCGGGTCACGTCGACTTCACCGTCGAAGTGGAGCGTTCGCTCCGCGTGCTCGACGGCGCCGTGACGCTGCTCGACTCGGTGGCCGGTGTGGAGCCGCAGACGGAAACGGTGTGGCGTCAGGCCGACCGGTACCGTGTGCCGCGCATGATTTTCTCGAACAAGATGGACCGTGTGGGCGCGAACTTCGATCGCTGCCTCGCGATGATCCGCGACCGTCTGAGCAAGCGCGCGTTCCCGCTGCAGCTGCCCGTCGGATCCGGTGAAACGTTCACGGGCCACATCGACGTGCTCGAGCGCAAGCAGTACATCTTCCACGACGAGACGATGGGCAAGACGTTCTCGGTGGTCGACGTGCCGGCCGAGTTCAAGGATGCCTGCGAGCTCGCGCGCCACGAAGCGATCGAAGCGGCCGTCGAACACGACGAAGCGCTGATGGAGAAGTATCTGGCTGGCGAAGAGCTCTCGATGGACGAGATCCGCTCCGCCATCCGCGCGGCGACGATCGCGATGGAGTTCATCCCGGTCCTCTGCGGCGCCTCGTTCAAGAACAAGGGTGTGCAGGCGCTGCTCGACGCGGTGATCGACTATCTCCCCGCGCCGATCGACGTGCCGGCCATTCAGGGACACCTGCCGCACCACGACGAAACGTTCATCGATGCGCCGATCAACGACGACGCGCCGTTCGCGGCGCTGGCGTTCAAGATCGCGACCGACCCGTTCGTCGGAAAGCTGACCTTCTTCCGCGTCTACTCGGGCGTGATGCAGTCGGGCAGCTACGTGTACAACAGCACGAAGGACAAGCGTGAGCGCGTCGGTCGTCTGCTGCAGATGCATGCGAACAAGCGTGAAGAAATCGAGGAAGTGCGCGCGGGCGACATCGCCGCCGCGATCGGGCTCAAGGACACGCGCACGGGCGACACGCTCTGCACGGAAGACCACCCGCTCATCCTCGAAGCGATGAAGTTCCCGGCCCCCGTCATCGACGTCGCGATCGAGCCGAAGACAAAGGCGGACCAGGACAAGCTGGCGATCGCGCTGCAGAAGCTCGCCGAAGAAGATCCGACGTTCCGTGTGCGTTCCGACGCCGAGACGGGCCAGACGATCATTGCCGGTATGGGCGAATTGCACCTCGAGATCATCGTCGACCGCATGATGCGCGAGTTCAAGGTCGACGCGAACGTGGGCCGTCCGCAGGTGGCCTATCGTGAGACGATCAAGAAGCGCGTCGAGAAGATCGAAGGGAAGTTCATCCGCCAGTCCGGCGGTAAGGGTCAGTTCGGCCACGTGGTCATCAACATGGAGCCGTCCGAACAGGGCCAGGGCTTCGTGTTCGAAGACAAGATCGTGGGCGGTGTCATTCCCCGTGAATACATCGGCCCTGTGGAACAGGGCATCAAGGAAGCGCTGGAGAATGGCGTGCTGGCCGGGTATCCGGTCGTGGACGTCAAGGTTCAGCTGACCTTCGGCTCGTACCACGAAGTCGACTCGTCGGAAATGGCGTTCAAGATTGCCGGCTCGATGGCGTTCAAGGAGGCGGCCA
>JAAVWC010000010.1 GCA_023910675.1 Gemmatimonas sp. | reverse complement strand
CATCGCGCCGTACTATTCGCAGCTGGTCGAGCGCATTCTACAGAGCCTGCAACCAGACGACCGCGCCGGAGAAACGCCGGAGGTGCCGCGCTTCGCCAGAGACGAACCCGGCACCTCGGCAAAGGTCGATTTCTGGACAGGCAAGGACGTCCGGGACACGGTAAAGAGCCACGTCAACTACCTCGTTGCCGACACGAAGCGATGGGAGCAGCAGGCGGCGCAGTATCTCGATGGCAGCCCTTACGTGACAAGCTGGGTGAAAAACGCCGGGCTCGGCTTTGGTATTCCTTACGAGCATGACAGCATGCGGCACGAATATCTCCCCGACTTCATCGTACGACTGGTTGGGGAGCAAGTGCGCCACGTGATCGTCGAAACCAAGGGCTACGACCCGCTCGCCGACGTCAAGCGGGCCGCGGCCGAACGCTGGGTTCGCGCCGTGAATGCCGATGGAAGTTGGGGTGAGTGGCACTACCGCCTGGTGTATCAACCCGCTGATCTCCCCCACTTTCTCGCCGAGCTTTGTCCGACTCCGGCGGAGAGCTAGGGTGTAAGCTCCTGTCCCGACGACCCAACCAGACGAACTCCTCGCCCCCGAGATTACCGATGTCGGCCCAGACCCTGACCTTGGCAGCGACGACGGTTCGGGGTGTACGACAAGTCGGGGACCTGGTCGGGTCGCGTCGGGGGCGGGGCCCAAATGTCGGGGTCGGGGCTCAAATGTCGGGGTCGGGGCTCAAATGTCGGGGTCGGGGTCAGGGCAGCCCCGACAGTTTATCGCCGACCCCGACCCAGACCCAGACCCCAGAGCCCCGACCCCGGGGTAGATTGAAAGCGTGAGAGAAACTACGGATCGCTTTCTGCCTCCCGACCGCGAGACGTTTCTCGCGTCGAAGCCGGCCTCCGGCCGCATCATTGTGATTGCGCCCACGCGCGCCGCGTGCGAGACCATTGAGCTCGCCGTCGGGCTCCACCTCGACACGTTCCTCGAGCGCACCCGCGGCACCGATCTGCGCCGCCTCGCCGCCAGCGGCGAAGGGTTCGGTATCGTGGCCGGCACCGGCACCGGAAAGACGCTCGCCATCCGCCCCATCGCGCAAACCATCCTCGGCACCGACACCCTGCGTGTCGGCGTCGTCAATCGCGAGCGCGAAGCCACGCCGGAGACGCCGAGCTGGAATGTCGTGGTGATCACCACCGGGATCGCGCGCCGATGGTTTCAGGACGGCGATATTCAGGCCACCGACACCCTTGTCGTCGACGAAATTCACCAGACGAGCGCCGAGCTCGAACTCTGTCTGGCCCTCGGCAAGCGTGTCGGCTGTCGGTTCATCTGGTTGTCGGCGACCGTCGATCCGTCGTTCTACGCGCGGTATCTCGAAAGCACCGACGTGCTGCAGGTCTCGGCGTTCGATGCGACGAAGGCCGCCAAGGTCGAAGTGGAGCGCAAGCAGCCGCTCACATTCCTCGACGATCGTTTTCTGCAGAAGCTCGCGCGCAGCGAGTGTGGTGTCGCGATCTTTCTCCCCACGCGGGCGGGGGTGGAAGAAGCGGCCGAGTGGGTGCGCTCGCGTTTTCCGCGCATCACCGCCGCGCATTATCATGGCGGCGAACCCATTCGCGTCATTCGCCCCTTCCTCGAAGGGGTGGTGCCCAAGCCGTTCTTTCTCGCCATGACCGCGGCCGGGCAGAGCGCGCTCAATGTGCCGGGGCTCGACACCGTCATCATCGACGATACGCGCTTCACGAATCTCATCGACCGGGGACGCAACGTGCTCACGCGCGTGCACCTCGGGGCGAACGAAATTCTGCAGATGGCCGGACGTGTGCACGGGCGTGTCGAAGGCGGGCGCGTGTACATCCTCAGCGATCGCGATATCCGCTTCGAGGCGCTGCGCCCCACCGAGCCCGATTTCCAGCTGGCCGGCGACAGCGAACGGGTGGCGCTCACCTGCGCCGATCTTGGCGTGCGCGCCGACGATCTCGACTTGCCTGTGCCGCTCGATCGCGCCGCGTATCGCAAGGCGGTGGCGGTGCTCGAAGCGCGCGGACTGGTAGAAAACGGCCGACTCACGAGCTACGGCAAGGCCGTCGAAGCGCTCCCGGTCGATCGCAAGTGGGGCGAGCTGATCGTCACGGGCGACGACGAGTTGTTGCCGGCGCTCGCCGTCATGAGCGGCGTGGAATCACTGCATCGCATGACGCGCGACGGGCGCGATCTCGACGGGCTGGTCGTGCGCGGCAGTGATCACCTCACGGCGTACAACCTGTATGCCGAAGGCTTCCGCGTGGCGGGGTACATTGGCGAGGTATACGGCTTGCCGCGGCATCTCTTCGAGGCCGAACGTATTGCCCACTGGGCGGAGCAGCGCGGCGTGCTCGTGAAAGCGCTCGAAGACGCCGCCCTCGCCATGGCCAGCGTGTATCGCAGTGTCGGCATGCCGCTTCCGCAAACGCTGCCCATTGCCGGCGCGGCAATGCACCGCAAGTTCGCCGACCTGCTCGCGCGCTACATGCCCTTCGATCTCGTCATCGAAGAGCAGACCGTTGACGGACATGAAGCGCGCGTCTCCAAGACGAGCGTGTGCGGATCGTGGGGAGCGGTGGCGGGGGCGTTGCGCTACTTCGCCGACCGGCACGGCATTCCGCGCGCAGCCATCGAAGGCACGCAGCTCTCGATGGATCTCGTGCGGGAGAACGCGCAGCGCCATCCGCCCGAGCTCGATCTCGATGCCGAGCGCAAGCACTCGCCGGTGCTCTTGCGTCGGCGGGTCACGTACTACGGTTTCGAACTCTCGCGTGAGACGGAACCGTTGCCCGTGTTCCCGCCGGAGTTCGCGGTGGGTGCGCGACACCTGTTGGCCGAGGCGGCGGCGCGCGGCGAACTGCGCCATAGCGCCGTCCGCCGCAATCAGCCCATCGTCGAAGAGATCCGTGAAGTCTGGCGGCGACTGGGGGGCATTACGCCGCGCCTCGGGCAGGCGGAGCTGACGGCCTGGTATGAAGAGCACATGGGGGACGCACGCAGCTGGGAAGACGTGCGCGCGCTGCCCATGCTGCTCGATCGTCGTGATTTCGTGAGCGAATCACAGCTGGCGGCCGCGCGTGCGCTGCCTGGCGCCGTGGAAATCCGCGATCGCACCGTCTCGATCGATTACGACGTCGAAGAGCACGACGGTGGGCGTGTGCCGGTAGCGCGCTTGCGCCTCCCCGAAAAGTTGGCGCGCACGATCATTCACGAGGAATTACCCACGCTCGATCGCCCGTTGCGCTTCGTGGTGCCGCGCGGCCAGCGTGGATCGGTGCGCGCTGACGATCTGCTCGAGTTGCAGGACCGTCTCGATTTGCCGTTTACCGACGAGGAGCGCGCGGCACACGACGCGCGCAAGTCACGCGGGCGTGACGATCGGGATCGTGAGGTGCGCGGTCACGGACGACATGAACGGAGCGGGCCACGGCACGGCAAAGGCGGGAGCGGCAAGGGCGGACATGGAAAGTCCGGCGGGCGACATCCCGGGAAGCGCCGCAGCCGCTAAAGGCCGCAGGAAGGCTGCGCGGCAGCGCTACGCGAGCCGACGCGGGTGTGTCGGCGCCACCAGCGGGAGCACCTGACGGGAGTCGGTCACGAACCGCTCCACCTGTCCCGCCGGAAGCGGGCGGCTGTACAAATACCCTTGGCCGATGTCGCAGCCCACGGAGCGCAGGAACTGATGCTGGGCGGGCTCTTCGACGCCCTCGGCCACGACTTCCACGCGCAACGACTTGGCGAGGGAGACGATCGTGCGCACGAACGCCGCTTCCCGGTCGCCGTCGTCGATGCGCTGGATGAACGAACGGTCAATCTTGAGCTCGTCCACGGGGAAGAACTGCAGGTGGCTGAGCGACGAATAGCCCGTGCCGAAATCGTCGATGGCCAGCCGCACGCCGAGCGCCTTGAGCGCCTTGAGCTTGGCCAACGCGACCTCGGGTTCGCGCATGACATCGCTTTCGGTGATCTCGACGATGAGCCGCGACGGTGACAAGCCCGAGTGATCGAGTGCCGCGCGAACATCATCGATCAGCGCCTCGCTGTCGAGCTGCTTGGCCGCCACGTTCACACTCACCGACAGGGGTTCGGGCGAGAACTCGGACCACCGTTGTGCCTTCATACAGGCTTCCATCAGCACCCAACGGCCAAGCGCAACGATCATCCCCGTTTCCTCGGCAATGGGGAGGAACACTCCGGGCGTTACGTAGCCGCGCGACGGGTGCTCCCAGCGAACGAGCGCTTCGAAGCCTTTGGGGCGCCCCGTCTCGATGCGCATGAGTGGCTGGAACTCGAGGATGAACTCGCGGCGGTCGATGCCGAGGCGCAGGTCGGACTCGAGCTCCATCCACTCCATGGCATCGCGGTGCATGCTGGGGTCGAAGCGGCGCACGCAGGCCTTGCCCGACGACTTGGCGGCGTACATGGCCGTGTCGGCATTGCGCAACACGGTCTCTTCGTCGTCGGTTACATCGGCGATCGCAATGCCGATGGAAACCCCAACCACCACTTCGCGTCCGCCCACGCGCATGGGCATGCGCAACAGCATCAACAGCCGGTCGGCCAGATTCTGCGGGTCTTCGCCGTGCGCGATGGACTCGATGACTACGGCGAATTCGTCGCCGCCAAGTCGCGCAACGGTTTCGCCCGCGCGGACCGTGCTCGCAATGCGGCGCCCGACGACCTGCAGCAGCTCGTCGCCCACGGCGTGCCCCAACGAGTCGTTGACGCGCTTGAAGCCGTCGAGGTCGAGCAGAATGACGGCCACGCTGGTGGGCTGTCGCTCACGGCGTTCGAGTGCATGGCGGAGGCGATCACGGAACAGCACGCGATTGGCGAGCCCGGTGAGCTCATCCTGAAATGCCTGCTTGAGCAGCTGGCCTTCCATGCGCTTGCGTTCGGTGATGTCCTGAATCATCCCGATCATGCGCTTCTCGCCGCCATGGTGCACGACGGAGACCGTGAGCTGTCCCCACACCAGGTGACCGTCCTTGTGGAAGAAACGACGTTCGACCGTGACGGAATCGCGCGCTCCGTCGCGCAACTCGCGTGCCAGCTCCCGCGTGGCTTCCACATCTTCAGGCGGCGACAGCGACGTGGCCGACCGGCCGACCACTTCGTGCGGGTCGAAGCCGAGCAGTTCCTTCGACGCCGGGTTTGCTTCGAGAATGATGCCCTCAAACGACAGCACGTGAATGCTGATGCCGGCAAACTCGAAGAAGGCGCGGAAGCGGGCTTCACTTTCTTCGCGGGCGCGCAGGGAGACACGCTCGGCGGTGACATCGCGGATGTGCGCAATCAGCGCCTCTTCGCCGGCCAGCTCGACGCGATGACACATGACGACCGTTTCGATTTCACGGCCATCGCGTGAGTACAGCCGGAATTCCTGCGTCGTGGTACCGGTCGCCTCGATGGACCCGAGCACTTGCTCGAAGGTGATCTGCGCCGGACCGGTGATCCCCAGTTCGTCGAGCGGACGTCCGACCACGTCGGCCGCGACATACCCGAGGACCGCCTCCGCTTGCGCATTGAACGCCAGAATGGTGCCGTCGGCACAGCGCAAGCCCATCATCGCCAGCGGATTCTGGTCGAAGAGCAGGCGATAGCGCTGCTCGCTCTGCTCCATGCGCTCGTACCGCTGCTGCAACTCGCGCGACAGTTCAGTCATGGCCGCCGCGCCCAGCTCACGCTCGCGATCGACGTCGTGCAGCATCGCGCTCACCGCCTTGAGCACCGGGAGGAGGTCAGGCTGTGGCGTATCGTTGCCGAAGTGACGGCGGAGTTGGCGGGCTACGTACGGATGCACAGCAGATTGGGCAGCAGGAGTTGGACGGAGCGAATCAGCGTTCGGCGATGGTGGTGACCGTCATGGTCTGATTGTGCAGGACGGCTTCTCCGAAATCGCGGCCGTCGGTCGGCGGTGCAATTTCTCCGTTGGAATAAAAGCCAACGACCACGGCCGAGCCACTTTCCCGCTGGACTTCGTCGATCTCCTCCTCGACACGGCTGCGCATGACGGCGCGCCGGCCAATGCACGAGATGCAGAGCGTGAACGAGTCCCCGAGTGTCTCGCTCACGTCTTCCCGGGCGATGCGGGCGGCCCGTGCGGCGCCATCGGTCAGCTGGTCCGTCGTGGTGCGCATGAGCCGTACAATGCTGCCCTGCGGAATGTCGCCGGCGAAGCGCATGCTGCCGGTTGCTTCGTCCACCGCGATGATGGTGCGGACGCCGACCGGCGAATCACGGGTAACCCGTACCGCCAGCGGGAAGAGCAGCGCGACCCCCGGCAGCTCGCTGGCAAACTCGCCCAGATAGCGCTTGTACACGTCGAGGGCGCGCTCTCCATCGAGCTCGTGGACCACGGCGGTCGTGGCGCGCGTGACGATGCGCTCGGGGCCGAAGAAGTCCCAGCCGCCTACCGATCCGGTACCGACGACCAGGGACTCGCCGGTGAGCGCGAGGGCGACGATACGCCCCGCCACCGGCGGGGCGTCCACGCCGACCGCCGAGTGCGTTAAGGCGGTGCCGTTCGAGGCTAGCCCGCCGCTGACTTTCACGGTCGACGGCAGAAAGGGGTTGAGCGCGTTGAGGAAGGCGTCCGCGATGAACGTGATCCCCTCCGCGAACAGCAGCACATGTCGCACGCCGGGAATCTCCCGGAGCGAGGCGCCCAGCTGTGCACCGAGCGTGGCGCTCTTCTCGACCGTGGCGTGGTCGAGCACGATGGGGTGCACGGTGGTGGCATCGAAGGCGAGGAACGACACCACCGTGACGTCGTCATCGACCATGCCGCCGGCAATCTGCCCGCCGCCACTGACGTAGACATGCAGGGCAGCGGGGCAGTGCGCTTTGATGCTCGCGAACCACTCGGCTCCCGGGGCGTTGAGCGGACCGAACGACAGGACGAGGTTCGCAGTGGTTTCATGAGCCCCGAGGGGGGCCGACCAGCCGAAGGCGGCGGTCCAGGTATGACTGCGAACGCGCATGGGGGAGCCGGAAAGGGTGACGCACTATGACGACAGAGTGGCCTCGTACGTCTCAGTTTTGTCGATGGAAAACCCGCGGGCGAGGTAGTTGGGCAGTGCGGCGGGACTGTCGAGCGTGCAGGTGTGCAGCCAGACGCGGGTGGCCCCCCACGCGAATGCGGTGCGTGCCGCTTCCGTGACGAGCCAAGCGCCGAGCCCGCAACCGAGGGCCCGGTGGTCGAGCCCGAGGTAGGCGATTTCCACGGAGCCGTCACGGTGCCGTTCGAGCTCCAGAAAGCCAAGGGGATCGGTCGCAGCGGGAGCGCTGTCGTTGACCGCCTGGTAAATCCGAACATCGGCGCGTTCCAGATGCGCCTGCATGCGCCCGTGGTCCCACAGGTCACGGTCGTGCCAGTGCCACGCCGCGCCAATCTGGCGGTAGAGGGCGCGCCACTGGTCGACGGGGCAGGGGGCGATGTGCACGAGGCGCGCGTCGACGTCGCGGCGGCCGGGTACGAGGGCCGTGAGCGTCGGGAGCGTGAGGTAGGTGCGGGTGACGGTGACCGACATGGGAAGCGGAAAGGGGGTGACTTGGACCGTTCGGTCCTGTTTTGTTGGGCTTCGGTGGCAGGATCGAGGGCGCGCGAGTGTGGGGCGATATCAGGAAAGCATTGCTGTGTATGGTGTTAAGGATACAGAAAACGCGCTCTTGTGCATAGGACCGCTTGGTCCTACTATTCTCATCACGATGTCAGACAGACGCACGCAGATCCTCGACGCCGCCGCCACGCTCATCTCCGAACGGGGGTTCACCTCCACGTCCGTGGATGATGTGATCAAGGGGGCCAAGCTCAGTGGCAAGAGCCACTTCTATCACTACTTCAAGTCCAAGGAAGAATTGGGCTATGAGGTGCTGAACCGGCAGTTCGAGCGATTTGCCGAGCGTGGTCTCGCGATCCTTCGTGAGCCCATGATCGACCCGCTGGAGCGTTTGAATCTGTTCATCGATGCCGTGGTGGCGCTGCAGTCGGAAAGCGGCGGCCGTCGCGGTTCGCCGTTCGGAAATCTGGCGGCAGAGCTGGCCGATGCGCACGAGGGGTTCCGTGTGCGGATCGAGGCGGTGTTCGAGCGGTGGGCCAGCCAGATCCGCTCGCTGTTGTGGGAAGCCCGTCCGCAGTTGCACGACGACGTGGACGCAGTGCGCCTGTCGCGGTTCATCATTGCGGCGCTCGAGGGCGCGGTGCTGATGACCCGCGTCAAGCGGGACTTGTCGGTGCTCGAAGGGATCGCAGCCGATCTCAAGCGGTTCATCGCGATGCATCTGCGCGATGGTGCGGCCATGCAGCACCATCGGGCGGTCGACTAACCGACGCCGGTCCGATGCCGGTGCATGACACAACGGAGACACGCGCGAGGGCATGTCGGTCCACGCGGTGGCAAGCTGACGGCGACGGTCGCGCAGAGCGCGGCTTTGGAGACTCGGGATCATGGTGAGCATGAACGACAACGTGGTGCAGGACGCTATGGTGGAGCGTAACGGCGACGCCCTGGAGATGCGGGCGGAGCCGATCTCGGCCGAAGAGCGCGCCGCTCGGCGGGCGCAGTTCGAGCGCGAGGCCCTCGTGCATCTCGATGCGTTGTACTCGTTCGCGCTCAAACTCGCGCGGTCCCGCGACGATGCCGAAGATCTCGTCTCCGATACGTTGCTCCGCGCGCTCGAGCGCTGGGAACAGTATCACCTCGGCACCAACATCCGCGCGTGGCTGTTCACGATCCTCTATCACGTGTTCGTGAGCCGCAAGCGCCGCATCGATGCGCGCGAGGTGCAGCAGCCCGAGGATACCGAAGGCTGGGCGCTGTTCGAAGCCGTCGGTGAAGCCGATCCCGAAGGCAAGTTCTACGATTCCTTCCTCGACGACGAGATTACGCGCGCCATCCGGTCGCTCCCCGAAGAGTATCGCTCGGCGGTCGTGCTCAGCGACCTTCAGGGGCTGCGCTATGCCGAGATTGCCAACGTGCTGGGTGTCCCCGAAGGCACGGTGAAGTCGCGCCTGTTCCGCGGCCGGCGCCTGTTGCAGCGCAAGCTTGCCAACTACGCCGTCGAAATGGGCTATCTCAAGGAGTCGGTGGTACGGGCGGGCATGAGCCAAACCGTCACGACGCGCATGAGCGCGTAACGGCTGAACGCGCGTCCGTGGTCAGTCCGCGATCTCGCGGACGCCGTGTGCGAGTTCGGCGAGGGCGCGCTCAACCGCACCGCTCCAATGGCGCAACTGCTCCCGCAGGTGCGCCATTTCGTTTCGGGTGGCCTGCGCCTGGGCGGCCGCGTCGTCGTGCATGACGGTAAGCTCCATGACGCGCTCCTGCATGACTTCGAGCTGCGCGACCGACGCATCGCGTTCCGACTCGGCACGTTCGAGCAGTTCCTGCGCGCTGGCACGGGTGTGCGTGAGCAGCGTACACATGGCCCGCCATGCATCGCGTTCGAGCGTGAGCTGCTGGCGCGTGGCGGTGTCGTCGGCGAGCCGGTCGCGCAGCTTCATCAGCCGCTGCACGAGCGTGCCGTTGCCGTTCACGGCGGTACCGGGACCGAGCATCGCCAACGCGGATTGCAGTTCGCGATCGAGCTCCGTATTGCGGCGCACCTGTTCGTCGCGCACCGTCCGTGTTTCGTCGAGAGTGGCCAACGCTTCGCGCAGCGCGCGCAATTCCACGGCAATACGCTGCACGCCACGCGCGTCGCCTTCGGAGACGAGCCACCGCAGCGACGCGACGAAGCCCCGCTCGAGCGAGAGGTTGGATTCCGGCGTTGGGCTTACCGCATCGACGGCGCGGGACGGGGTCCGCGGAGTCGTCATGCCGACGGCGATGGGAAAGGAGACCTCCTCACTTGCCGTCGCCGTGTCGCGCCCGATGACGGGCCGCCTTTGCGCGATTGCCACACGTGCCCATGTCGCACCAGCGTCGCAACCCGTTCTTGGTGCCGTCGAGAAACACGCGATGGCAGCGCGGATCGGCGCAGCGGCGAACGCGCGGCAGTTCGTCGCCAATCAGCGTGTCGGCGGCCGATTCCACGATCGGAATCATGAGGCCGGCGAAGGCGTCCCCCGTTGGCACGAAGCTGCGCACAAACCTGCCTTCCGGCGCGGTATCGAGCCGGCGTGTGCCGGCACTGCGACCCAGTACTCGATTGATCTCGACGACCGCATCTTCGCGCACGCGCTCCTGTGTTTCTCCGCGTTCGGCCAGCGCGCGGAGCGCCGCGCGCACCCGGCGGGCATCGACGAGCGTGGCGGCGGCGGCGGCCGGCTGCAACACAGCGCGCCGCCGGATGCCGGAGGCACGCTCGTCGTCGACGGCGGCCTGCGAGTGGAGCCACGTGAGCAGCGCTTCGAAGTCGCGCAACAAATCACCGCCGGGCAGTTGGCCGGCGGCGTCAGTGTTCACGAAGTCGAGCCAGAGTCGCGCGCGCGGTGGTACCGGTCCCGGTGGCCGTTCGCGCGAATCCGCCCGCCGCGATTCGGATGTGGAAGCGGGCATAGTGGTGTAGGCGGTTGTACAGAGGTTACTTCTCTCCGTGCCTGCAAGCAAGCGGGTTGCCGGTTACTTCCTCATGGTGTTGTTCACTTTCTTCCCAATGAACGGATCGGCGCTGGAAACGCTCACCCTCGTGATCGTCGGCTCGGAGAATCCCGTGAAGATCGCGGCCGTGCAGGCGGTGCTCGGACGCCTGGCGCCCAACGCGACGGTGCGCGGCATTGCCGTGGCCAGTGGGGTGCCCGACCAGCCATTCGGCGACGACGAAACGCAGGCAGGCGCACGGCAGCGTGCCCGGATGGCGCTCTCCCAGACCCCCGATGCCCAGCTGGCGGTAGGGCTCGAGGGGGGCGTGGTCGAGCTCCCCAACGGGCAGATGCGCAGCTGCGCCTGGGCCGTGGTTGTGGATGCGCACGGTGCCGAAGGGATTGGCGGCTCACTCTCCATGCCGCTGCCGAATCGCGTGGCCGTGCGCATTCGCAACGGCGAAGAATTGGGGCACGCAATGGACGCTGAAGCCCGGACCGTGGGCACCAAGCACGGGCGTGGCGCCGTCGGCATTCTCACCGCCGGATTGATTGATCGACAGCGCGCCTACGAACCCATGGTGGCATACGCCTTGGCGCCGTGGCTCGCGCCGGCCTTTTACGACGCGTGACCTCCCCTCGGCCGTTTCGCCCGTCGTCAGTGTGCCGGCGGCCTGACGACGAGCACCGGCACGTGCGCGTGGCGGATGACTTCGTCCGCTACGCTGCCGAGCACGAAACGCCGGAAGCCGCTACGGCCATGCGTGGCCAAGGCAATCGCCCCACACGGCTTTTCCGCCGCGGCGTCGAGAATGCCTTGCGAGGCGCTCATGTCGGTAATCGTGTGCACGGTCGTTCCCGCGGGGCAGGTCGCGGCGATCCGATGCAGATAGTCGTCGCGGACGTGGCTTTCCGCCTCTAACGCCTCGGGGTCTGCCAGCAGCGCCTCGGTCCCGAACGGGGCGAGAGACACCGCATGCGGGACCGTGACGGCCACCAGATGCAGCTGCATGCCGGTGGCCTGGGCAAAGGTGGAGGCATGCGGGACGATGGCCTCGGCAAATGCCGACCCGTCGAGCGCGCAGAGCAGGGCACCCGTGGGCAGTGTCGGGGGCGTTGCAGGCTCCTCGCTGCCCGCTCCGCGCACAAGCAGCACCGGCACCGTGGCGCGGGTGAGCAGGGCGCTGGCCACGCTCCCCAGACGGAGCCGTGCGAAGCCACTTCGGCCATGCGTCGTCAGGATGACCAGCTCCGAACCGGCCGCCGCCATGTGCTCGACCAGTGCCTCAACGATGGTCCCGTCGAGCAAGACGCCCGATGCGGTGATCCCCGTGGCACGGAGCTGCGCAAGGGCATCGTCGAGGGCGCGCTGGTCGCGCTCGCGGTGCGCCTGCACCAGCTCCTGGTCGTACACAGGGATGGCCACTTCGCCGGGCACGAAGGGGATATAGGCGCTCGGGTCGTGTACCGTGACCAGTTCGACCTTCGCCCCCGTGCGGGCGGCCAGCGCCGCGGCCACCGGCAGTGCACGGGCGCTGTGCGCAGAGCCGTCGTAGGGAACGAGAATGGAGGTGTACATGGCTAGACAATGCGCAAGTCGTGAGTTTTTGGATAGAGGGGAAATCCTCACAGCGCTGTCCCCGTTTTCTCCCGTACCGCGAATACCATGCCCGTCGATTCCCCCGCGCCATTCCGCTGTACCGACCGCGTCCGTTGGGCCGATGTGGACCTGGTGGGGATCATGCGGTTCAGCGCCGTGACCCGGTTTCTCGAAATGGCCGAGCAGGAGTTGCTGCGCGCCGCCGGCCTCCCGTACGCGTTCATCTTCGATGCCCCCGACGTGTGGATGCCACGGCGGCACTTGTCGGTCGACTATCTCGCGCCGGCGCGCATCGATGATCTGCTGCACATGGTGATGTGGGTGTCCCGCCTTGGAGACAGCTCGCTGACCCTGACCATGGAACTGCGGCAGGACGACGGGCGGGTGGTGGCCACCGTGACGATGGTCGTGGTATGTGTCAGCGTCGAGGGGTTCACCAAGCGTCCGCTCCCCCGCATCGTGCGCGATTCCCTCGCGCCGTTCGTGTGTTCCGACGACGAGGCCCGCCGCGCCCCGTAGGCCAGGCCGGAGGCGCCGGCGTCCGCCGCCCCGACTAGATTTCCGGCATGTCCAACAGCACCTCCGGGACCTCGACTCCCGCTCCGACGTACGTGCGCAAGGGCTTCGGTCTCAAGGCCGAAGTGCAGGATACCCTCGCCGCCGATTACACCGGCCATCTGGTGGATCTGCTCCGCGCCCGCGATTTCGCGCTGACGGTGGGCGACACCACCATCCGCCTCGCGCGCGAATTCGGGTTCTGTTACGGCGTCGAGCGCGCGGTCGACTACGCATATCAGACGCGCATCAAGTTTCCGGAGAAGCGCATTTTTCTGGCGGGCGAGATCATTCACAATCCGCATGTGAATGCGAAGCTCAAGGAAATGGGCGTGGTGTTTCTGTCGGCGAGTGGCAAAGGCTTCGACTACTCGCCCGTGGAAGCGCCCGATGTGGTGATCCTCCCCGCGTTCGGGGTCACCATTCAGGACTTTCAGGCGCTCCGCGATCTTGGCTGCGTCATCGTCGACACGACCTGCGGCTCGGTGCTCAATGTGTGGAAGCGCGTCGAGGTGTACGCGCGCGACGGCTATACGTCGCTCATTCACGGCAAGTTCTATCACGAGGAGACGCGCGCGACCGCGTCCCAAGTGGAGAAGTATCCGAATGGGCACTACCTGGTGGTGCGCGACATGACCGAGGCGGAAATGGTCATGGACTACATCGAGGCGCGCGCCGGGTTGACGACTTCGCGCACGCCGCTCACGCGCGACGAGTTCCTCGCGAAGTTCGCCGTGGGGGCCTCGGACGGTTTCGATCCTGACTTGCATCTCGAACGCATCGGCGTGGCCAACCAGACCACGATGCTCGCCCGTGAGTCACTGGCCATTGGTGCCGCCGTGGGAGATGCCATGGCGCGCGCGTATGGTGAGTCGCACCGGGCGGAGCATTTCCGCACCTTCGACACCATCTGTAGCGCCACGCAGGACCGTCAGGATGCCGTACTTGAGCTCCTGCGCGAGCCGCTCGATCTGATGGTGGTGGTGGGTGGGTACAACTCCAGCAATACGATTTCGCTGGCGGCGCTCTGTGCGGAGCAGGTGCCCACCTACCACATCGCGGATCCCGACGAGATCAACATCGTGGACAATGCGGTGCGCTATCGCCGCATTGCCAAGCACCACGTCGAGGATACGATGCAGCCATGGCTGCCCACCAACCGGCCGTTGCGCGTGGGCATTACCGCCGGGGCGAGCACCCCGAACAACAAGATCGGACAGGCTGTTGCCCGCGTCTTCGGCATCCGTGGGGTGGATCCGGCGACCGTCGTGTGATGGGGGGGCGTGACGGTCTTCGCGCAGTCCTTCGTCGTGTGGTGCTTGCCGCGACACTCGGCCTGCCGGCCATAAGCGCCTGTCGCACGACGCCCGCCACCACACCGGCGGCCCAGGCTGCGGTGGTGCGCATGCTGCTGGTCAATGACGTGTACGTCACCGACACCTTGCGCGACGGAAACGGCGGCCTCGCTCGCGTGGCTGCCCTGCGCGATTCCATCGAGCGCGCGACTGGCAGCAGGGTGCTGTTCGTGTTGGCCGGTGATGTCTTGTCGCCCAGTGTGCTCGGCAAGTGGTACGGCGGGGCCCAGATGGTGGATGGCTTCAATGCCGCCCGGCTCGACCTGGCAACGCTCGGCAATCATGAGTTCGACAACTCGCGCAGCAATCTCGTGGCGCGACTCGGCGAATCGAAGTTTCAGTGGCTGAGCGGGAACTGCGGTGAGGCGAGTGGCAAGCCATTCCCGGGCGTGAAGGGATGGGACACGTTGCGACTGGCCGGAGTGAAGGTTGGCATTCTGGGCACGACCGTCGTGCGGGAGTATGCCCCCTATGTGAAATGCACCGATCCCGATGTCGTCACCTCGGCGCTGGTGGATACGCTGCTGCAGCAGGGGGCGGAGCTGGTGGTTGGTCTCACGCACCGGTTCATCGTCGAAGATTCACTGACGCTCCTCCGCGAGCCGCGCCTGCACGCCATTCTGGGTGGGCACGAACACGATGGCCGCCGGATGGAGCGTGAGGGAAGACTGCTCGTGAAGGGCGTGTCGAATGCGCGTACCGCGGTGCTGGTGACGTTCACGCGTGACGGACTGGGCGCCTCGGCGCGGTGGCGTGTGCGCGATCAGCTGTTCACCATCGGGCGCGGCATGCGCGATGACCCCGTCACCTTGGCGACGGTACAGCGGTGGCGCGATACGCTCACCCGTCGCATCGGTCCCGACCGGGTGTTGGGCATCGCCCCTGAGCCCATCAACGCGATCGATTCGATCTCGAAGCGGGAGAGCCGCTTCGGCAACATGATCACCGACGCCATGCGGCTTGGGACCAACGCCGACGTGGCGATGATCAATTCTGGTGCGTTGCGCTTCGATGACATGATGGCGGCGGGGCCGATCACGCGGCACATGATCGAAGGTGTGTTTCTGTTTGCCGACGAGACCCGCGTGATCACGTTCCCTCTCTCAGGGGCACGGTTACGTGCGCTGCTCGAAACGGGGGTCCGGCAAGGGGCCCTCGGCGGTGGCGCGTATCCTCAGGTCAGCGGCGTGCGCTTTCAGGTAGACGGACGGCGGCCGAGCGGCTCGCGCGTGGTGGGTGACCTGCTGCGCGAGGATGGACGTGTCATTGCGCCGGGCGATTCGCTGACGGTGACCTTCGTGACGTTTCCTGCCTGTCGTTCCGGAGACGGATATCGCATTCCCGAGGCTGCCGCCGCTTGCCGTGCCCTCGAGCAGCACCCTACCAGCATGCCACGGACGGCAGACTTGGTGTTGCAGCACCTGGAGCGGATGAACGGGCGTATCGTCGCGCCACTCACTGGTCGCGTGACACGTCTCGACCGCTAGGGGCGGCGGGTGCACATTGGGAGTACGTGAGTTTTCCCGTTCTCCCACGGTACTCCCCATGAGCTCCTCACACGCGTCCCACGAACCGCTGACTCCGCCCGGTTCCGATGCCATTGCCCGCTTTCGTCTCGATGGGAAGGTTGCCATCGTCACCGGAGGTACGCGCGGCATTGGACTGTCCATCGCCACGACGTTCGCCCGTGCCGGTGCGCGCGTCATGATCTCGAGCCGCAAAGTCGAGCATGTGGATGCAGTGGTGCAGGCCCTGCGCCATGAAGGTCACGATGTACACGGACTCGCGTCCAATATGGGAAAAGCGGCTGATGCGCACGAGCTCGCCGCGCGCACGGTCGAACACTTCGATGGTATCGACATCATCGTCAACAATGCGGCCACGAATCCGATCTTCGGGCCGTTGCAGCAGGCCACCGACGAAGCGTTCGACAAGATCTTTGCGGTGAACGTGAAGGGACCGTTCGAGCTGTGCAAGACCGCGCATTCCATCATGGTGGAACGCGGCGGCGGCGCGATCGTGAATATCTCCAGCATTGGCGGCATCACGCCGGAAGCAGGGCTGGGACTGTACAGCATGAGCAAGTCAGCGCTGGTCTCGCTCACCAAAGTGATGGCGCAAGAGTGGGGGGCCGATGGGATTCGCGCCAACGTCATCTGTCCCGGTTTGATCAAGACGAAGTTTTCGTCGGCGCTATGGCAGGACGACGCCATCGCCGACAAGGTGCTTGGCCATCAGCCGTTGCGACGCATTGGCGTACCGGATGATGTCGCCGGTCTGGCACTGTTTCTCGCGTCCGATGCATCCGCGTACTGCACAGGATCGGTGTATATGGTGGACGGGGGATATCGTTCGTGAGTGGTGTGGCAGCAGTCCCGACGATGTCGGCGGCCGATCTCGAACAGCTGTTGGCCGCGGCACGGGCGTTCATTCGCGACGAAGTGATGCCGGCCGAGCCGATGCTGCTGGGGGTCTCCTGGCGCGCGGCCGAGCCGACGCTCAACGCGCTGCGGGGACGCGCCAAGGCGCTGGGACTGTGGGCACCGTTTCTTCCGGTCGCGTACGGCGGCATCGGGATGCCACTCGATGCGTTCGCGCCGTTGAGCGAAGTGCTGGGATGGACCCCGTATGGCCATTACGTGTGCAACTGCCAGGCGCCTGATGTGGGGAACATGGAACTGCTGCTCGCCTGCGGGACGGAGGCGCAGAAGCGCGAGTATCTCGAACCGTTGGCGCGTGGTGAAGTGCGCAGCTGCTTCGCGATGACGGAACCGGAACACGCCGGCTCCAATCCGGTCGTCCTGTCGACGACCGCCGTGCGCGACGGCGCGCAGTGGATCATCAACGGCCACAAGTGGTTTACCAGCAGCGCCGATGGTGCGGCATTCGCGGTGGTCATGGCCGTGACGGATGCCGACGAAACTCGCCGACACAACCGGGCCAGTCAGATCATCGTGCCGTTGCACACGCCGGGCTACAAGCTGCTGCGGAACATTGCGGTCATGGGTGAATCAGGCGGCGGGTGGTCGAGCCATGCCGAAGTGCGTTTCGAGGATGTGCGGGTACCGATGTCGAATCTGCTGGGGGTGCAGGGGCGTGGGTTTGCGTTGGCGCAAGAGCGGCTCGGGCCCGGGCGTATCCACCACTGCATGCGGTGGATCGGCATCTGTGAGCGCGCTTTCGATCTGATGTGTCGCCACGCGACGCTACGCGAGGTGGGTCCGGGTGAGCGCCTGTCGGACAAGCAGCAGGTACAGTTCTGGATCGCCGAGTCGCGGATCGAGATTCACGCGGCGCGTCTGCTGGTGCTCGATGCGGCCACGCGCATGACCCACCAGGGACAGGAAGCGGCGCGGGAGCAGATCGCGTACATCAAGGTGTTCGTGGCGAACACGTTGCAGCGCGTGCTCGATCGGGCCATTCAGGTGCACGGCGCGCTTGGCATGACCGACGATACGCCGTTGGCGTGGTGGTACCGGCATGAGCGCGCGGCGCGAATTTATGACGGGGCGGACGAAGTGCACAAAACGGTGATCGCGCGACGGGCGTTGCGTCCCTATCTGCCCGTGG
Organism: Gemmatimonas sp.; assembly: GCA_023910675.1. Classification (GTDB taxonomy): domain Bacteria; phylum Gemmatimonadota; class Gemmatimonadetes; order Gemmatimonadales; family Gemmatimonadaceae; genus Gemmatimonas. The sequence goes on along the minus strand of JAAVWC010000010.1, from coordinate 123,472 downwards.
AACCGCTCGTACCGCGCGAGCTGTAGCGCGTATGGCGGCGGCGAACGAGGGTAGTACGGCGGCCCCCATGCGGACAGGTGAAGAGGTCCCCGTCGATGCGTTGCGCGCATGGATGTCGCAGGCGCTTCCGGCGCTTGTGCCCGCGGGGAGTGCGCTCGGCGTTGCGCAGTTTCCAGCCGGGTTTTCGAACCTCACCTATCAGGTGAGTGTCGACGATGAACACGGCGCGCGGAGCTACGTGTTGCGTCGGCCGCCGCGTGGGGTCACCGGCGGTGTGGCACACGACATGGCGCGCGAGTACGGCATCCTCGCGGCCTTGCATCCTCTTGGTGTGCCGGTGCCGCGCCCGCTGGTGCGCTGTGACGATGCCGCCGTCATCGGGGCGCCGTTTTATCTCATGGAGCATGTGCGCGGCACGATCGTGCGCGGCGCGCTCCCCGATGCGATGCACGCGGACCGTGAGGCGTCACCAGCCCGCCTGCGCGCGCTGTCGGAGACTGTGGTGAATACGATGGTGCAGTTGCACCGCGTACCCGTGGCCGACGGTCCACTCGCGGCGCTCGGGCGCCCCGAAGGCTACGTTCGGCGGCAGGTGGAAGGGTGGACAAAGCGCTGGCACGCCGCGCGCACCAACGATGTGCCGTCGCTCGACCGGCTTGCCGCGTGGCTCGATGCCAACCAGCCCCCCACGAGCGATGTGTGCCTCGTGCACAATGATTTCAAACTCGACAATCTCGTGCTGTCGCCGGAGCTGTCGCTGGTTCGCGCCATTTTGGACTGGGAAATGGCGACCATCGGTGATCCACTCATGGACCTGGGTACAACGCTCGCGTACTGGGTGGGCCCGCACGACAACCCGATCTTCCGTTCACTCGGACTCGGCGTCACCGCCATGGCCGGCGCGTTCAGCCGCGATGACGTCGTTCAGGCATATGCGGTGGCGAGCAAGCGCGACGTACGCCGGGTGGACTTCTACATGGCGTTCGGGTTCTTCAAGGTCGCCATTATCGCGCAGCAGATTTATGCGCGCTACCAGCAGGGGCTCACCGCCGACGCGCGCTTCGCGTCCTTGGGGGCGGTGGTGGAAGCGCTGGGAGAGCAGGGGGCGCGGGTCGCAGCGGAACGGCGGTGAACAGCGGTCGTTTGGTCCGGCGATTTACGGGCCGACGGCACTAGCCCTCAGGGGAAAGAAAGCAAGAACACAGGATGAAGCGCGGTGCCGTCCACTCCAACTACAACTGCGGTTGCGGTGGTAGTGAACGGTCCCGCGCTTTCCCCTGTGATCTTGTTTTCTTTGTCCTGAGGGCTAGTGTCGTCGGCCAGTAAGCCGCCGGACCAGACCACCGTTGTTCTCGGCAGTTACGAGGGGTACACCTCAAAAATCCCCGCCGCCCCCATACCACCGCCAATGCACATGGTCACCAAGCCGTAGCCTCCGCCGCGTTTACGGAGTTCGTGCACCAGTTGCGTGGTGAGCTTGGCACCGGTGGCGCCCAACGGATGGCCCAGCGCAATGGCACCACCGTTCACGTTGATGATGTCCGTGGGCATATCGAGTTCCTTGATCACCGCCAATGCTTGCGCGGCAAACGCTTCGTTGAACTCGATGAGCTTGAGATCCGCGAGCGTAAGACCGGCGCGGGCGAGCGCCTTGGGGATGGCCTTGATGGGGCCGACGCCCATGATGTCGGGATCGACGCCGCCAGTGGCAAAACTCACAAACCGCGCGAGCGGTGCGAGCCCCAGTTCCTTCGCCGTGTCGGCGCGCATGACGAGTACGGCGGCGGCACCGTCGGAGTACGGGCTGGCGTTACCCGCCGTCACACTGCCCGTCGGCATGAACGCCGGCCGCAATGTTGCCAACGCTTCGGCCGTCGTGGCACGCGGCGTTTCGTCCGTGTCGAACACGACATCGGTGACCGTCTTGCTCGCCCCTTGCCACGAGTACCGCTTGGTGTGGATAGGCACGATCTCCGGCGCGAACGCGCCGCCGGCGATCGCCGCCGCCGCTTTCTGCTGACTGGCCAACGCGAAGGCGTCCTGCTGCTCACGCGTGATCGCCCACCGCTTCGCCACACGCTCGGCGGTGAAGCCCATGCCGATGTAGCTCTCCGTGAGTTCCGGGGCGAGGCGCGCGTGGTATCCGCTCATGGGTACCTGCGACATCATCTCGATGCCGCCGGCCATGACCGCATCGCCGTGTCCGGCGATGATCGCCTGCGCGGCGTACGCCACCGACTGCAACCCCGACGAGCAGAAGCGGTTGACCGTGGCCGCCGATGTTTCCACCGGCAGGCCGCCACGGAGCCACGCCAGACGCGCGTGGTTGAGCCCCTGCGACGCCTCGGGCATGGCGCATCCCCACTGCACGTCTTCGATCACGGCGGGATCCACGCCCGCCCGATCGATCGCGGCCTTCATCACCGTCGACGACAGGTCGACCGGATGCACAGTCGCGAGTGCTCCGTCGGCCTTGCCGCGCGCCACGGCCGAGCGCGCACAACTGACGATCACTACCTCGTTCATCGCTCTATCTCCTGTCGCGCGCTCAATTGCGCAGCGGCTTGCCGGTCTTGAGGGTGTACGCGATACGCTCCTGCGTCTCCTTGGTACCGAGCAGCGAGAGGAACTGTTCGCGTTCGAGGTCGAGAAGGTCCTGTTCCGTCACATCGCGCGGTGCGCCGTCGCCGCCGCACAACACATACGCGACCGCGCGACCAACTCGGACGTCGTGCGCACTCGCCTGACCCGCTTCCTTGGCCGACCAGAGCGCGTATTCGAGATTGCCCAGGCCTTCACGTCCGAGCGCCCGCACCGTACGCTCAGCGGGAGGCAGGTAGCCGGGCGCGAGATCGAGCACACGCTGCTTGGCGTCGCTGAGATGCTGATCCCGATTCATCGAAATGCGATCGCGATCGCGCAACAGCCCCATGGCGCGGGCTTCGTGTGCCGACGTGCTGGTGCTGGCGAACGCGATGAGCTTGAAGGCGCGTTTCACCGCCGCAAAGAGATCCACCTCTTCGTAGTTCTGCAGTTCGCTGGTGAAGCGCATGAGCAGTTCCTTCGTACCACCACCGCCGGGGAGCAAGCCAACGCCGACTTCCACCAAACCGATGTACGACTCGGCGTGCGCCTGCACGGTGTCACTGTGCAGCATGAATTCACAACCGCCACCCAGTGTCATGCCGGCCGGAGCCACCACCACGGGGAAGGGCGCGCGACGAATGGACATCACGCCGTTCTGGAAACCACTGATCGACTGCCCGATGTCATCCCACGCACCGGCCGCGACCGCGAACGACACGACCGAGAGATCGGCCCCTACCGTGAACGCGCGCGCATCTTCGTTGCCGATGACGAGACCGTTATAGCCAAGCTTCTCGATCGTGCGCAACGACTTCTCGAGCCCTTCCAGCACACCTTGGCCGAGGGTGTTCATCTTGGAACGGAATTCGAAGCACGCCACACCGTCGCCCATGTCGATGAGGCGCGACACGCCGTTGTCTTCGAGCACGCGGCCACTCTTGGCCAGCGACGCCAGCGACAAACGATTGGGAATGGCCGCAATGGGTTCGTAACGACCGTCGAAGGTGAGATACTCACCGTCGCGGAGGAACGACCCCTGCACGAGGTCGAGCAACGGCGGAATATCGAGCCCTTCCGCCTTGAACTGTTCGCGCAGCCAATCTGCGCCAAGCGCGTCCATCACCTGGAACGGCCCAGCCTCCCATCCGTAGCCCCACTCCATCGCGCGGTCGATTGCCACGATGTCGTGTGCGAGTTCGGAGGCGAGCGTGAGCGTGTAGTGTGCGACGTCTACCACGTGATCGCGCACGAACGCCCCCTGCGCGCCCGGCAGCGTCTTGATGGCGGGCAACCGCTGCGGCACCGGCAGACGAATGGCCTGGCCAATGTCGCCACCTTCGAGGCGCTGCTGTGGCACGTACGACCTGGTCTTCCAGTCGAAGGTGAGCGTGCCGGTTTTGGTCTTGCTGTAGAACCCGCCGCCCGTTTTGTCGCCGAGCTTACCGGTCCCCACGAGATCGGTGAGTACCCAACCCGGCAGCGCGAAGTCTTCGCCGGTGGCTGCGCCAATGCCTTTGGTGACATGCGCGAGCACATCGAGTCCAGACAAATCACCGGTGCGGAACGTCGCACTGCGTGCGCGTCCAATGAGAGAGCCGGTGAGTCCGTCGACTTCATCGATAGTGAGCCCGTGCTGCTCCATGCGCCGCATCGTGGCGACCATGCCGTACACGCCAAGGCGGTTGGCAATGAAGCCCGGCACGTCCTTCGCGATAACGATCCCCTTGCCCAGCGTGCGTTCGGCGAATCCGTTCATGGCGCCAATCACCGCCGGATCCGTTTCCGGGGTGGGGATCACCTCGAGGAGGTGCATGTACCGCGGCGGATTGAAGAAGTGCGTGCCGAGGAAGCGGCGTCGGAACTTCTCGGTGCGCCCTTCCAGCAACGTCGCCATCGGAATGCCCGACGTGTTCGAGGACACGATAGCCGTGGGCTTCATGAGCGCTTCGATGCGCGCGAACAGTTGCTGCTTGGGCTCGGCCAGCTCGATGATCGCTTCGCAGATCCAATCGCACTCGGCGAGCCACGCGAGGTGATCGTCGGTGTTGCCCACGCGCACGCGGGCCATCGCTGCGGCTTCCATGAACGACGCCGGCTTACTCTTGGCGGCCTTGGCGAGGCCGTTCCTGGCCGGCGCACTGCGATTGGGCGACGCCGGATCCGCGTCGCCCGGGATATCGAGGAGCACGACGCGGCAGCCCGCCGACGCCGCGAGAGCGGCGATGCCGCTCCCCATGGCGCCGGCGCCCACCACGCCGACGGTCGTCACACGCATTCAAGCTCTCTCCGTAAGGGATGCGGAAAACATCCATGCGGAACCGTCCGGGCGGAAGGGGGCGCACGCAAGAAACACGACGCCGCCGTCATGTTTGGCAGGACTTGGCATTGGCCTGTCGGTGGCTGGTTACTTGGGGGCACTGCCGTCCGCCGTCTCGGCGCAATCCCGCCGCATCGCGCCGAGTGGCGCAGACAGCAGCCACACAGACTGCAGGCGCGCAGGAACAGCCGCCGTTCCCCCGCCCCTGCCGTCTGGGCTCCTGCCGTCCGCCGTCTCGGCGCAATCCCGCCGCATCGCGCCGAGTCTCGCAGACAGCAGCCACACAGACCGCAGGGACGCAGGAACAGCCGCCGTTCCCCCGCCCCTGCCGTCTGGGCTCCTGCCGTCCGCCGTCTCGGCGCAATCCCGCCGCATCGCGCCGAGTGGCGCAGACGGCAGCCACACAGACTGCAGGCGCGCAGGAATCGCCGCCGTTCCCCCGCCCCTGCCGTCTGGGCTCCTGCCGTCCGCCGTCTCGGCGCAATCCCGCCGCATCGCGCCGAGTGGCGCAGACGGCAGCCACACAGACCGCAGGGACGCAGGAACAGCCGCCGTTCCCCCGCCCCTGCCGTCTGGGCTCCTGCCGTCCGCCGTCTCGGCGCAATCCCGCCGCATCGCGCCGAGTGGCGCAGACAGCAGCCACACAGACTGCAGGCGCGCAGGAACAGCCGCCGTTCCCCCGCCCCTGCCGTCTGGGCTCCTGCCGTCCGCCGTCTCGGCGCAATCCCGCCGCATCGCGCCGAGTCTCGCAGACGGCAGCCACACAGACCGCAGGCGCGCAGGAACAGCCGCCGTTCCCCCGCCCCTCAGGTCACAGCTGCTGCGAGCGGTCGTAGCCCTGAATGCCGCGGTACAGCGCGCGAATGCGGGCGATCCCTTCGGCGGGATCGTCTTCGTCGGCCGTTACGGTGGGGCCCAATCGCACGAGCTTGTGCTCCCAGTCGAGGGCGACACAGCAGATGGGGATGTCTGCGCCCTTGGCCACGTGCCAGAATCCGGAGCGCCACTCCTGGACTTTGCGTCGCGTGCCTTCGGGAGCCAGGGCGAGCGCGAAGCGCTGACTCGAGCGCGCCAGCTCCACCGTGCGTTCGACGGCGTTGTTCTTATTGGCGCGCATCACGGGGATGCCCCCGTTGGCACGCATGAACCACCCCATGGGTGGGTAAAAGAGCGAATGCTTCCCCCACCAGTGGGCGTCGAACCCGAGCGCCCACTTGGCCGCGAGTCCAATGGGAAAGTCCCAGTTGGAGGTGTGCGGTGCCACGATGGCCACGAATTTCGGGATGTCCGGCATCTGCCCGGAAAGATCCCAGCCGGCGCGGCGCAGGATGAACAGCCCCAAGTCCCGAAGCCACGGGTGGTGGGACTGGGGTGCGTTTTGGCCGAGCTGCCAACTGGCGAGGGGTTGCGACATGGCGTTCATTTGAACGCATGACCCATTTGCTTCGCAAGGGAGGGATGTGCCCGTCGGCCAACATCGCGGATTCTCCGTGTTCGGCACACCGCGCCAGGTCGCTCGTGTTTTCGCTGCTCGCCGCCACCGGCGTCAGCGCCGCGCTGCCGTCGCAGCCACTCGCCGCCCAGACCTCGGGGCGTCCTGAGGCGCCCTTGGCGCTCCGCGTGCCGGCCAGCGCCCGCTACGCCGCACTGGCCAACGCCGGGGTCTCCGGTACCGACGCCGACGTCATTTTCTACAACCCGGGGATGTTGGCGCAGGCACGTGGCATGGCGGTGTCCGGGCAGCGATTCGGGGTGCAGGCGACCAGCGGATCGTTTGGCAGCGTGCAAGTGCTGGGCGCCGTTACCATTGGCGTGGGGGCGCAGACACTCAACTACGGTGCACCGGCAGCGGGCGGCCTCGAGGCCGCGGTGCGCACCGGCGCGCCACGGTTGTCCGACGGTGGGCCCATTTCGGCCTCGAGCAACGTGTTCGTGCTGGGCGCCGCGCGGACCATCAAGGGGTTCCGGTTGGGGGCGAATGTGAAATACGCCGAAGAACGACTCGGGGGCTCACGTGATGGCGTGGCGGCGCTCGACGTCGGCATGAATCGTCCGCTCGGGTCGGCCACCATCGGCGTGAGCGTGCAGAACATCGGGGCCGGTCCGCAGATCGGCGGAATCAGCGGGTCGCTGCCAACGCGCGTGACCATCGGCTACGGCGGCGGACTCTTTCCGATCTGGGAGCACTTCGACATCGGCATGCAATCGCAACTGAGCGTCGAGCGAGACGGATTCGTGCGTCCCGCCGGTGGTGTCGAGTTGGGCTACGTGCCGGTTGAAGGGGTCTCGGTCATCATCCGCCAGGGAATCCGTCTGCCGCGCGAGCGCGATGCATCGCTGGTCACCGGCGGGCTCGGCGTCACTGTGGATCGCTTCTCGTTCGACTATGCGTTCGATCCCGTGCGCGGTGGTCGCCCGGTTTCGCACCGCGTCGGCATTCGCGTCAAGTAAGCGGCACGTAATCGGCACGCAAACAGAAACCGCCCGGCATCATCGCGATGCCGGGCGGTTTTGCCTGCAGGCGCGTGCGCTCAGCCGCAGCTGGGGCGGCCGCGCGGCAGTGCCATCGTGCAGTTCTTCGTTGTGCCATCGGCGGTGATGGTCACCTTGGCCGTCGCTGAGCCGTCGTAGGCGACTTCTTCACGCCGCTCGCGCACCGTCGCCGTGCTGCCGGCCACGGTCGTGGTAACCTTCATGCGGCGAATGACCTTGCCGGCGGTCGGGTACGTTTGCGTGGTGGCCGATACCGGAATGATGAGTCCCGCGGTGGTGTCGAAGGAGACGCGTACCGATGTGAAGGCCTGCCCGTCCCGATTGGTCCCCGTGGTGTTCTCGCTCCCCGCCGACGTGCCGTTCACCGTGCGCTGCGTGCTCGTGGCGGCCAGTCCGCTGACCGTGCGATCGCTGCTGTTGTTCACCGTCGCGGTCACGGACGCGCCATCACGGCCGCGGGTCGTGTTCCCTGTCACCGTGGTGCGGGTGCGCACCGTGTTCGTGGTGATCGTGTCGAGTGCCGTCTGTGTGGCACCGACCGCGTTCAGCAGTGTGTAGGTCGTCGTCGCGGTGAGACCGTTGCTCGTGCGCACACAGGTCACATTGCCACTGGCCACCGTGCAGTTGGCATCGATCTGCACCCTGAACGGACCACGACCCGCGCCGCGGCCCATGCCGCCGTCTCCGACGAACTCCGCACCGAGTCCACCACCCATGAGCCCCATCATGCCGGGGCCACCGGGCCCGCGGCCGCGGCGCGGGCCGCCCCACGCGCCTTCCGCGTCGGCTGCGAAGCTGCTCGAGGCGGCATCCATACCGGCCGGTGCACTTTCAAAGGCGGTATCGAACTGCATGGTGTCTCTCGGGCCACCGAAGCCGTCCAGCGAGCACGCGGTCGCGCTGACGAGCGCGGCGCCCACGGCCATGGTGCGGAAAATCGTGCGTGACATAGTAGAGGATCCGGAGTGCGGGGTTCGTGGGAGCCGGCGAGCATCGCCGACGATCCAGTAGACGGACATCCTCCTGACACGCGACCGCAGGACGACCCTACGTGCTAACCGTCGCCGTCGCTGTGCCGCTGCAAAAACGGCGAGAGCTTCTCGCGCAATTGGCGCAGAGCGCGGCTCATGTTCGCCTCGACCGCCTTGACGCTGATGCCCAGGAGCTCGGCGATCTCGCTGTATTTGAGATTGCGTTCACGACTCATGAGAAAAACCTCACGCGTGCGGGGCGGGAGGTCGGTAATGGCGCCGCCGATCGCCTGTTCCAGCTCGTTCGCCTGCGCGTCGGCGTCGGCGTGCTCGGCCGGTTCGCTGAGCGCTTCGACATACACTTGCGACTTCTTCTGCACCTGCAGATGGCGCAAATGATTGAGCGCCCGGTTGCGCGCCGCCTGCATGAGATAGCCGGGGATGCTGCTGCCGTCGGGGAGTTGCTCGCGGCGGCGCCACAATTCCAGGAAGACGTCCTGTGCCAGCTCTTCGGCCACCTGCGGTTCGTGGAGCACCCGGTTGGCGGAGCGCACCACCGGCTCGTACCACTGCCGGAAGAGCGCATCGAACGCCGTGTGATCACCCTGACGGAGCCGTCGCAGGAGGTCGGAGTCGGTCACGAGGAGCGGGGCGGGGGCGGAGTTACGGTGGACAGGACGCGGCGCGCGGTACGCCCGCAAATGAATGCGGCATCGCCGCGCATGATATTGTACACTACAACACACATGATTCGTGTGAAGCGCCGTGTGCTGATCGCGCTGCCCCCGGCACGTAGGGTAGCGCCTGACTCCCGTGTTCCCCTGGTATGTCCGACCGTTCCGACGAGCTTCTGCCCGCATCCGACCAGGCGCCTGACGCCCACTGGGAAGCGCTTGCCCGCCATCTGGCGGACGAGAGCACCCCGGCGGAGGCTGCGGACGTCCGGGCGTGGCTCGATGCGCATCCGCAGGACGCCAGCTTCGACGCGATCATTAAAGCGCGTTCGGGGCGTGTGGAGCAGCGGGCGGATGTGTCGGTCAACACGGAGCGAGCGCTGGCGGCGGTGCGAGCCCGCATGGCCCGTGAAGACGCGACGGGAGCACCTGCGGCCGAGGCTCCGCTGCGTGTGGAGCGGGGCGGAGCGCCTCGTGTGGCCCCCGCGGCAACAGCGCGCCGTTCCTGGCGCATGGTGGGCTTTGCGGCCGCCGCCGGACTGGCCGCCGTCGCGGCGCTCAGTCAGTTGCAGAGCACTGGCACAGACGTGGGGCAGGTAGCGCAGGAATACCAGACGCGCGTGGGGCAGCGCGATTCGGTGCGGTTGCCCGACGGCAGCACCGTCGTGCTGGCGCCTGGCAGTCGCCTCACCGTGGCGGCCGGTTTTGGGGCAGCCACTCGCGAAGTCACACTCGACGGTGCTGCCTACTTCGATGTGCAGCACGACGCCACGCGTCCATTTACCGTGCACACCGCCGACGCCGATATTCGCGATATCGGGACGGCGTTCTCGGTGAAGACGAGCGGCAACGGAGAAGTCGCCGTCGACGTGACGCACGGCATCGTGGCGCTCAGCGCGCGGGCCGTGGCCGAGGCACCAACGGAACTGCGTGCCGGCGACCGCGGGATAGTGGTCCGGCAGGCCGTGACCGTCTCCCGTGGAACCGTCACCGCCGATGATGTGGCGTGGACGCGCGGCGTGCTGTCGTACCGCGATGCGTCACTTGCCGAAGTGCGCGCGGATCTGCTGCGCTGGTACGGTCTCAATTTGCGCGTGGTCGATAGCGCGCTGGCGCGTCGTACACTCACGGCGTCGTTCCGTGGCGACTCCGCCGCGCAGGTGGTACGCGTGATTGCGCTCGCGCTCGGTGCCGACGTCGTGCAGCAGGGTGATACGGTGACGTTGCAGCCGCAAGGATCCGTCCCCACGCCGACGCCCTGATCGAGGCGCTGTCGCGCATGCCCGCATCGTTCGACTCGCGACGCCCTGGGCGTCTTGCGGGCGCAGCAGCCTCGCTGGTAGCGGGGCTGTTGCTGCCCGCTTCTGCGTTTGCCGCCTGGCCGTCGACAGTCGAACCGGCGTGCACGACGTCGGTCCCCTCCGCAGACCGCGCTTCGCTGTGGGCACCGCCGCTCGATCGCGTGATTACCCTGCGTGTGACCGATGTGTCCGTGCGCGATGCCGTCGATCGGTTGGCGAGCGTCGCGCACCTCGAGCTGTCGTACAGCGCCGATCTCCTGCCGGCCGATCGTCGTGTTTGTCTGGCGCTCGAGCGTGTCCCCGTGGGCGCGGTGCTCGACTTGCTACTCGAGGGATCGGCGCTGCGCCCCATCGTGCTGGGGAGTACGCAGGTGGTGCTCGCGCCGTCTCGCATCACGGCCACACGAGCCGGCAGCGAGGTGCCCATCTCACGCCGTTCGAGTGTGCTCGATCGCGTGGTGGTGACGGGATCACCCGACGGCGCCGCCCAGCGTGGCTCGCCGTACGCGCTCAATGTGGTCGATGGCGCGCAGCTCGCAGAGCATGGTGTCGGGACGCTGGGCGAAGCGCTCGACTTGTCGGTCCCCGGGGTGTGGACGTGGACGGCGGCCGCCGGGTCCCTGACGGCGCGGTATGGCAGTATCCGAGGCGCCAGCTCATTCGGGGTGAGCGCTCCGAAGATTTATCTCGACGGCATCGAGGTAGCCAACCCGTTGCTCGTCACGCAACTGGATCCCTCGCGCGTGGCGCGCGTGGAAGTCATTCGCGGTCCGCAAGGAGCGGCGTTGTACGGCGCCGACGCGATCAGCGGGGTGGTCAACATTCTCACGCGCCATGATGGCGCGCCACAGGGACGGCAGCAGACGCAGCTGTCCACCAGCGCCGGAATCTCCGCCACGGCATACGCGACGCGTGATCCGTTTGTCCAGGAGCATTCGCTGACATACCGTCGCGGTTCGGCGTCGCGCAATCTTGGTCTCGGTGTCAATGTCGGCACGGTCGGGGCGTACGTACCTGGCGCCTCCGAACGGCGCTTGTTGCTCGATGCCGACGCCCGTTTCTCGCGGCAGCAGACCATCTTTACCGGCATGGCTCGGCTGTCGCTCATGCGCGCCAACGCGAGTACGTCGCTGCTGCTGAGCACCGATGGTGTTTCTACGTTTTCCGCGCAGCCGTCTGCACTTATGGTGACGGTGAACGATGGCGCGTTCCGCCGGGCGGTGAGTGCCGGCGCCATCGATAGCATGCGCGGAGGTGCGCCACGTGATTCGCTGCGAGGCGCCGTGAGCGTCGACAGCGCCAATGGGCAGCAGGTCGCGCAGTACACCGTGGGTGGGAGTGTCGCCTTCATGCCGAACCTGCGGTGGACACATACGCTGATTGGCGGTGTTGACGGCTATCGCCTGCAAGGACTCTCGGCATTTGCCCTGGCCGGGCCGCAGTCGCTGTCGAATGCGGCGCAAGCGGGGAGCGGCGAAGGCGCCGCCGATCGCGCGTCGCTCCGGTGGCGCAGCGTGGGGCGCTACGACATCGCTCCCGCGACGCTGTTGACGACGACGTTCGCGGTGGAGCAGGCGTTCACGCACGAAGTGGTGGGTGGAGCTGGTGTCATCGCGACGGCGGGCGTAGGCAGTGGCCCCAACGGTCCGGGTGGCAACGGCGCACTGCTGGGTGGCCCTGTGGCACGCGTGCGTGAGTCGAGTACGTCGTACGGCACGACTGGCGTGTCGGCGCAGGCGCAGGTGGCGTGGCAGGACCGCTGGTTCGCGTCGGCCGGTGTACGGGCCGAGCGCATCGGCGGCGCTACGCTCAATACGCAACAGTCTTTGCTCCCGATGCTCGGCGCCGCCTATGTGCGCGATGTGGGCGATGTCGTCGTGAAGGTGCGCGGCGCGTTCGGTACCGGCATCCGTCCGGCGCGCGCGCTGACGCGGAGTTCGTCGTGGCTGGGGCCGGGCCAATATGCGTCGCTCTCGTCGCTCGAGCCGGAGCGGCAGACCGGTACGGAGGCTGGCGTGGACCTGTTGCTGGGCGCACGTACGGCGCTGCATGTCACGCGCTTCGATCAGCGCGCGTCGGGGCTCATTCAACCGGTCTCGTCGCTCGTGACGACCGTGAGCGGCAATGGCCGCCTGTCACGGAGCATGACGTATACGCTGCAGAACGTGGGGGCGATCGACAACCACGGATGGGAGCTCGAGGCTACGACGCGGGTGCAGCGTTTGTCGCTGGCGGCCGCGGTCGCGCTGGTGGACAGCCGCGTGGCGCAGTTGGCGTCGGGCTATCGCGGCGACATGCGCGTGGGTGATCGCATGCTCGATGTGCCGTCGAATACAGTGAGCCTGACGGCGGCCTACACGAGCGGCCGTTGGAGCGTGGCCGGCACGGCCATTCGGGCGGCGGACTGGATTGGCTATGATCGTGCCGGCATCGGGAGTGCGCTCGCCGACAGCGCCCTTTCACCGCGCGAATTCGAAGGCGCCAATTTGCGACGCTATTGGATGACGTACGCCGGCATTACCAGAGTGCGCGCGAGCACGAGTTTCCGCGTACGCGGTGACCTGTCGGTACTGGTAGGGGGCGACAATCTGCTCAACGTGCAGACCGGCGCCCCCGATAATGCCACCGTTATCTCTGGCCGAACGCTGACGCTGGGTTTGCGCACCAGCTTCTGAACGACATTACCTGGTGATGCCGATGTCGTCGAGGGTGATGGCCCCGCTGCGCTTGCGATCGAACACCAGGCGAATGGTGCGCAGGCTGCCCACGTCGAAGCCACCGGCGGCCGATGTGAAGCGTGCCAGCGGCATCACATACGTCTGCATGACCGGCTCCGCCAGCGTCGGGAACTGCGTCTTGTCGCGACCTTTGCGACGGTAGATGTAACTCTCGATGGGCATGCGCACGGCGCCGAACGTGCTGAGGGGCATACGCGCCGTCCGTCCGCTGGCGTCTTCGAGCTCCACGGTGAGGTCGGGGGCCACCGTGTCCTTCGGAGGCGTCTTGGGCTTGGGTGCTTCCTTCTTTTTGGGAGCCTTCGCGGCGGCAGCCTTGGTGGTGCTGTCACGCTTGGTCGTGTCACGCGACACCTTGCGTGGTCCGGGCTTTTGGTCGGTGCTGCCAATGGTGAGTAGCAGCGCACTCGATGACGACAGCTGCCATGCCTGCCGCAGCGAGTCGGGAACGGTCACCGCAATGCGCGCGGGCCAGCGTGCCACCGTCGTGTCTTTGCCAGCCGGTGCGTTGTTCCAGCCAACCGTGGCCATGTTGCTGCGGAAGGTCGACGCGCGCGCGCGGGACGGCGAATCGCTTTCCTTCCACGTGCTCACCGAATCGGCCTGAATGCGCACGCCGGGCGCGGTGCCGGTGGAGACGTCGACATCTTCTTCGAAGGTCGCGAGCCAGCGGGTGTTCGCATCGGCGTAGCGCGTGAGATACATCTCGGGCGGGAGCCAGTCGCCGGCGGCGCGATGATCGCGGAAGAGCTCACGATATTCCGCGCGGCCGTTCAGCGCGGCCTCGAGAAAGCCCCCAATGACGACGCGGCCAAAGCGGCGCTGTTCTTCGCCATCGACGAGCGCCTTGAGCTGCAAGGCGCGCACCGAGTAGCTGCCGTTGTCCTTGTTGTTCCAGACGGTATTCCACTGCCCGTGGTTGGCGCGGTGCATCCAGATGGCGCTCTTGAACTCGGTGCCCGGGCGCGTGAAGCGAAAACGGTTGTATTGCGTGAGCCCCATGAAGCTCGACACGTCGCCATCGTGCGAACCGTGAATGACGAGGTAGTTGTAGTCACTCACCGGCGTGGGCTGTTCAGCCGGCTTGTATTGCCCGTCGACGGGGGCAATGGCCACGAGCGCCTTGATGTCGAAATTGAAGTTGAACCGGACCGTCGCGTCGTCGGGATAGTGGGAGAGCCGGTTGAAGGCACCGGCAATCGCGACCGCCTCACCGCCGCGGGAATGCCCCATGAGCGCAATGCGCTTCATGTCGATCTTCCCGAAGAGCGGCTTGCCCGCGCTGTCGTTGAGTGCGCGGAACACTTCGAGGTGCTTGAGCAGCATCCAGCCGCGGGCGTCATTCTCCCCGCGGATGTTGCCGTTCAGGAAGTTTTCGTCGATCGATGCGAGAATGAAGCCGCGTGACGCGAGGAGTTCACCGAGCCACTGATATCCCGGGTCGGAAAACTCCGTCATGTTGTGATTGCCATGGACGACGAGCACGAGCGGAAACGTGCCGTCCCCCTCGGGATACCAGACGCGCGCATTGAGCGGAAAGGCGGTGTTATCGTAGCCCCAGTACTTCTTGCGCGACTTGGCGTTGGCGGGTTCGGTGCGGGCAAACGCCGACGCGTCGACGGTGCCAGTGCGATACGTGACGGAATCGCGGAACTCGGGGCGGCGCTTGTCCTTGCCGCTGCCGTAGTAGAGGCGCGCCACTTTGTGCGTGCCAGGGAGTCCGGGGTTGGGTGCGGTGATCGTGCGGTTGGCCAGCACGGTGGCGGCGTCGCTGCGGGCCACGGTCAGTGGCTGGACGCACGCCGACAGAAGACCGAAGAGGGCACCCAGACCCGCCGAAGCGAAGCGGGGCAGGCGCCGGAGGCCGGCGGAAAGGGGCGGAAAGCTGCGCATGAGGGCACGATACCCTACGGCGCAATTTGGCGCGATATGGCAAACCCCACCGTTTCCCCGGACGCGGAGGTCGACGACGGGGGGTGGGACCACGTCCCTCAGGCAGACTGTGAGCTAGTGTAGTGTCGCAGAAATAGCGTGCATAATACGACCGCACGTGGCATCTTGTTCGTCATGCCACTGCCTATTCGGAAGATCGCGCTGCACCGTGGTGATCGCGCCCGGTTGGAAGCCCTGGTTCGGGCGCGCACGACGGCGCAGCGTGTGGTCGAGCGCGCGCAGATCGTGCTGGCCTCCGCGGCCGGGGACGCGGGCAGCGCGATCTGTGTGCAGTTGGGCGTGTCGCGACCGACCGTCTCGCGTTGGTTGGATCGCTATGCCGCCGAGGGACTGACGGGACTGCTCGCGGATCGGCCGCGCCGGGCGACCGAAGCAGATTTCCGTCGCCGACGAAACGGCGATCATCGAGCGCACGCGGCAGACCGCCCCGCCAAGCGGGACCCATTGGAGCGCGCGGTTGATGGCGACGGCGACGGGCCATCATGCGGCGACGATCAGTCGGATCTGGCGCGCGCACGGCCTCACGCCGCATCGCGTCAAGCAGTTCAAGCTGTCGACCGATCCCCAGTTCGTCGCGAAGTTGCGCGATGTCGTGGGGCTGTATCTGAATCCCCCCGAGCGGGCGGTGGTCTGTTCGTTCGATGAGAAGAGTCAGATTCAAGCGCTGGATCGCACGCAGCCCGGCTTGCCGATGAAGAAAGGGCGCGCCGGCACGATGACGCACGAGTACAAGCGCCATGGGACGACGACGCTGTTCGCCGCGTTGGATGTCGCGACGGGGAGGATCCAGCAGAAATGTCTCCCGCAGCATCGCCATGAAGACTTCCTCGTGTTTCTCACGCAGATCGTCCGCAGCGTGCCAAAAGACCTCACGATCCATGTCATTCTCGACAACTACGCCACGCACAAGCACGCCAACGTGAAGGCGTGGCTGGCCCGGAACCCGCGGGTCCACTTCCACTTCACGCCGACGTCTGCCTCGTGGCTGAACCTCGTCGAGCGGTTCTTCGGCGAGTTGACGCAGCGCCAGATTCGCCGCCTCGCCGTCACGAGTGTCGACCACCTGATCGCGACGATCACCGCGTACATCGATCATCGCAACGAAAACCCCGAACCGTTTGTGTGGACCGCAACGGTGCGCGAGATTCTCAAGAAGGTCGGCAAAGCCAACGCTACTTTGGCGACACTACACTAGGTCACCATAAGTCCAACAGTGATAATGACCTTTTCGTACTAACGTTTCTTCACATACATAGATCTGCTCTGTCGCTCGAGCCCGCCGCATGCGGTCATCGTGAGTGCGTCCGATACCACGTTGGGGGGGAGGCTCATTCGTGCCGTGCGGGCGCAGTTCGATGCGCACCACGAGCCGGTCCCGGTCATCGCGTGGCCGTCCACGATGCCGCTGCAGGGGACACCCGCCGAGCTGATCGACGCCGGTGCCGACGCCGTCATCGACGACACGGACAACGTGGAGCAGGTGCTGGCCACCGTGCGCGCGCTGCGTCGCGTCATCACGAGTGCGACGCGTCGCTCCGTGCGCGAGCTCGCGCCGAGTACGACCGTGCTCGATACGCTCCCGACGGCCGTTGCCCTCATCGATCGCGACGGGCGCGTACGCGATGCGAACATGGCGTTGCACACATTGTGGCGTGAGATGACCGGACAGCGCATGTCTCCGGTGGGCGCCGATCTCGTGCACCTGCTGGTGCCCACCGATCGCGCCGCACTTTCCGAAGCGATCGTGTCGCTCTTCAATGCCCCCTCGGGGTCGGTGAGCGAGTGCGAATGCACCATGGGAACCTCGAGTGCGCGTGGGATTCCCGTCTTGGCTCGTCTCGTGCGCCTCGACGATTCGGCGCAGGGGCCGCTGGTGGTTGCGCAGCTCACCGATTTGCGCGAACCGCGCCGCGCCGAGCAGGTACTCAACGCCGGCCGCTGGCGTGCGCTCGACCGTCAGCAGACGCTCGATCTCACGCATCGCTTGCGTGGGTTGCTGTCGACGGTGTCGCAATCCATGACGCCGTTGGCCGGTGTGCGCCCATCGCAGGATCTCGTACTCAACTCCACGCACGCCGCGATGCTGCGCGGCACGCTGGCGCAGAGCGAACATCTGCTCGACGCGCTGCAGGCCATCGCCTCCGAGCAGGAGCATCCCGCGTCCTTGGTCGACACCAAGGTCCTGGTGGAAACGCATCTGGAGCTGTTCCGCCAGATGCTTCCGGATCATGTCGTCCTTACGTGGGACGGTGGGGCGCACGACGTGATGGTGCGCGGCAGCGAGCAGCAGTTGCAGCAGGTGCTCACGGCGCTGGTCATGAACGCGTGGGACGTGCAGCGCAGCGGCGGGGCCATTCGAGTGGCAGTCCGTCACACCGACGACACGGTGGTCATTGCCGTGGAAGACAGCGGTCCCGGCGTTCCCGAAGAGCGGCACGACTGGATCTTCCAGCCCATGACGACGACGCGCTCGGCGGAGGGCGCCAGCGGTATGGGGCTCGTGTCGGCGCGACGCGCGGTCGAGATGCACGGCGGCCAGCTCCGGTTGGACAAGTACCGGACCATGGGCGCGCGCTTCGAGGTCATTCTGCCGCGCTACCGTTCGCGGGCACAGGTCACGAAGCTGCCGCTGCAGGCGGCGCCGCCCCGTCGGGTGATGGCTGGACTGTGAGCCGCTGATGGTCCGGACGATCGGCGCGCCCCGCGAGATGCTTCGGCCTCTCGCGGGGCGCGCGCTTTGGGCGCATGTTTGGCCTCCATGGACCGTCGCCTTTTCGTCTCTGCGCTGGCCGGAGCTACTGCGCTGCCGGTTGTCACCTCGCCCCGCTTCGCGCCCGGAGCCATTCGTCGCCTCATCGATGCGGCCGACGTTGCCAGGAGTCGCGGCGCCCGCCTGCTCGATCCCGACGCCATCGCGTGGCGCGGCACGGCGGCGGAAGACGCCGCCTTTGCTGCTGATGAAGACTTCTGGGAGCCGATTCAGCGCGCCTTCGATCTGGACCGCACCTGGATCAATCTGAACAACGGTGGCTGTTCACCGGCGCCATCACATGTGATGGCCCAGCTCGAGCGCGATCTGCGCTTCTCCAACGAGCTGCCGGTGATTCAGATGTGGCAGACGCTCGAGCCACGCATCGAAATCGTGCGTCGTGAACTGGCGCGCGAGTTCGGCTGCGACACCGAAGAAATGGCGATCACGCGGAACGCGTCCGAAGCGCTGCTGACGCTCATTCACGGCATCGATCTGAAAGCGGGCGACGAAGTGTTGCTGAGCAATCAGAATTACGGCCGCATGATGAACGGCTGGAAGCAGCGGGCTCGGCGACAGGGCATCGTCGTGAAGGAGATCTCCTTCCCGGTCCCGTGCACGACGCCGCAGCAGATCGTCGATGCGTTTGCCGCGGGCATCACCGATCGCACACGCGTCATCGAGATCACGCACATCACGAATCTCACCGGACAGATCTTGCCGGTAAAAGAGATCATCCAGATGGCGCGCGCCCGCAACATCGACGTGTTCGTCGACGGCGCGCATGCGTTTGCGCAGTTTCCGTTCACGCGCGATGAGCTCGGTGTCGACTTTTACGGCACCAGCTTGCACAAGTGGCTGCTCGCGCCCATCGGTACCGGCTTTCTGTATGTGCGGCGCAATCGCATTGCCGACATCTGGCCACTGTATGCCGAGAACGACGGACAGACGAAGGACATCCGCAAGTTCGAAGAGATCGGGACGCACCCGGCGGCCAATCACAACGCGGTGTCGGTGTCGCTGGCGTTTCACCGCGCGATCGGTGTCGGGCGCAAGTCGGCGCGACTCATGTATCTGCGCGACCGCTGGGCGAAGCGGCTGCACGCGGAAGGGCAGGAGCGGGTGAAGGTGCTCACGCCACTCGACTCCAAGTGGGGTGGCGGATTGGGCTTTTTCAATGTGGAGGGGATCGAGCCTACGAAACTCGGCGGGTGGCTCATGAGCAATCATCGTGTAGTGCAGACGCCCATCGTGCACCCCGAATTCAAGGGGATCCGCGTGACGCCCAACGTGTATACCACGCTGGACGAGATCGACCGGTTCGCGGAGCTCGTGCTCACCGCCATTCACAAAGGAATCCCCTGATGCTGTGCGCGACACGCCTGCTCATACGTGCGCTTCCGTCGACCCTCGTGCTGTGCGCCGTGATGCCCCTCGCGGTTGCGGCGCAGGCGTTCGAAGGGAGCGTCACCATGCGTGTGAACTTGGGTGCGCGTGCCTCGGCACAGGTCGGCGCTGCTGCCACTCAGCAGCTCGAGTATCAGGTGCGCGGCGGCAAGGTGCGCGTGAATATGGGCGGACCCATGGGTGGGATGGTCATGCTGGCGGTGCCGCAGGAGCGAAAGCTGTACATGCTCATGGCGGCACAGCAGACGTACATGGAAGTGCCGATGGCCGAGGCGGCCAGTGCCGCGAGCAGCATTCCGGAGCCCGATGTGAGGGTCACCCGGACTGGGAAGAAGGAAACGATCGCTGGCCTGTCGTGTGAGCACGTGCTGGTGGCGCAAGGCAAGGCGCCGCCGACCGACATGTGCATCACGACGGAACTCGGGCGGTATGTCGATCCGGGACAGGTGATGCGCGCGGGGGCCGTTCCGGCGTGGCAGAAGCAGATCGGGGATGGCTTTCCGCTCAAGGTCACGCAACCCGACGGCACGGTCATGATGGAGGCGATTGCGGTGGAGAAGAAGCGACTCTCCAACGACCTGTTTTCGGTGCCATCCAACTACAACAAGATGGCGGTTCCCGTCCGGCGCCCGCCGGGGTGAGGTTTCCATCATGTCTGTGGCAGTCCGACACGGCGGGACGGGGCTGAAACCTCTGTCCCGCCGTGTCGTTAGGAGAGTCAGTCCCGTCGGTGGACGCCGGATCCCGGTGGCCGCTCAGTCAGCTCTACGGAGGTCCCATGTTTTCGCTCCTGTTCTTGTTGGCGCTTTTTGTCGCTGCCATCGCCCTGCACAGCACCACGCGCCGGTTCGTCCGCAATCGTCTCCGCTATGTGGACGCGATTCAAAAATCGCTTGCCCCGGTGGTGGCTGGTGGTGCTGCGTTTCTGGCGGCCGGAGCGGTCGTCGCTATCGTCCCGGTTTTGGGAATAGGCACCGCCCTCTCTGCCGCGTTCGCGGTGGGCTCAGGAGTCGCGGCTGGCGCCCGCGACATCCGTCAAGGCACCTCGCCCATCGCATACGGACCATGATCCGCCGGGCCGGGCGTAGTTGCCGGGCCCTCTTGGATGTAGTTTGGGTACATGCCAGCGACTCCCAGTTCCCCAATGCTGCCGCAACCCTCGGCCACGCCGTGGGTAGCGCCATTTGCGACGTTCATGGTGTGGCTGGCCATCGGGCCTTTTCTGGGGCTCTCGCAGCCACTGGAGTCGATTCTTCGGGTCGGCTCGTTGTTGGTCGTGCTGCTTACCGTCTCTCGGCCGGTCGTCTTTGCGCTGCGGGTGAAGCACTGGATCCCCAGCATATTGCTGGGCCTGACGGTGGGGGTGCTGTGGGTGCTCCCCGATCTGCTCATCGACGGCTATCGGTCGCACTGGCTCTTTCAGAACAGCATCACTGGCGGCGTGACGATGTCCATCTCGCGCGGCGATCTTGGCGACCCGCTGGTGCTTACGCTGCGCATCGTGCGTGCGGCGTTGCTGGTGCCCTTTCTCGAAGAGCTCTTCTGGCGCGGGTTTTTGCCGCGCTGGATCGTCGACAACAATTGGGATCGCGTGCCGATGGGCACGTACAACACCCTCGCCTTTGTCGGCACCGCACTGCTCTTCGCCAGCGAACACGGTCCTTTTTGGGACGTCGGCTTGCTTTGCGGGCTCGTATACAACTGGTACATGTGGAAGACCAAGTCGCTCGGCGACCTGGTCCTCGTGCACGCGACCTCGAACGCAGCGCTGTCGGCGATGGTGCTGATCACCAACCGCTACAGCTTCTGGATGTAACGCGGCTCAGCGCGTCGGGCCGCGTGACAGCGTCGCTTCGCGGATCAGCAGTGCTTGTGGCCCGCCAAAATCGAAGAGCAGGCTGTCACCTTCGCCATGCACCATGCGTACAGACATCGAGTGCGGTGCGGCCGGGTTGTCGGTATGCAGCATCTCCCCGTCGACGCGGTACACCAAATCGATGGTCTGATCGGTACCCCCCACATCCACGTGATAGCGCAGCACCCCGCCGGCGAGGAACTCCATCCTCACCCCGGGCGCAAAATCCAGCGGTTCGTCGGCGCGCATGAGGCGCCACGTGCCCAGCAACCAGTCTGTCGACATGGGTGAACGATAATGGGATCGTCCAAGCGGGTGCAGCGTCTCGTGCGAGGGCTCGTGCCGGCCCTTGGCGTGGCGGCGTGGTTGGCCATCGGAACCGCGGCGTCGGCGCAGTCGGCGGTGCGCAGCGTGCACGCCCCATGGGACAGTCTGCTGCGCGCCCACGTGCACAACGGTGTCGTGAATTACCAGGCGTTCGCAACCGCACCGGCGTTCAAGCAATATCTCGCCTCGCTCGATGCCGTGCAGGTGGAACAGTTGTCGGAACCCGATCGACTCGCGTATTGGATCAATGTGTACAACGCGTACACGGTGCAGCTCATCGTGTCGCATGGTGAGCGCACGTCCATTCGCAACATCAACCGTTCGTTGGGGGTGTTGCAGCTCAAGGGACCGTGGAGCGAACGGCTCGTGCATGCGGCGGGCAAAACGTACACGCTCGACGAAGTCTTTCATCGCGTGTTGCGCAAGCAATTCCGCGAGCCGCGCATGCACTTCGCCGTCGTGCCTGCCTCGAAGGGCGCGCCGCCGCTTCGCAGCGAAGCATATACGGGCGAGCGGCTGGAAGCGCAGCTGGAAGATCAGACCAAGCGACTGCTCTCCGATTCCACGTGGACATGGTATCGTCGCGGCGTGCTCGGCGTGAATGCCGTAATGCTGGCGTACGAAAAAGACTTCGGGGCGTCACGCGTGGAGCTGGTGCAATTCGTGGCCCCCTATGTGACGCTTCGGGTCAACGAAGAGCAGAAGCAACGCCTCACCGAGGGTAAGGCGATCGTGGTACCCCGCCCCTACGATTGGGCATTGAATGCGACACCGATCACCAAACCGGCACCGGGTAACGCCCGTTCGTTACCTCAATCGCGGTAGTGCGTCGGTCTTGAGACGACCCTCTCTCCCCGCTCAGGAGCTACCGATGCCGTTCAAACGCCGTTCGCTCGCCCGCGCGCTTCGTCTGGATACCGCAACCGTCGCCCAAGGTGGTCTCGCTTTTCTGCTCGCGTGCACCGTGGCGTACTTCGTCAATGCCGTCTGACACGCGCGTGAGCTGACGGCGTCGGCGCGCTCAGCGCCACGCCGCCGTCACCATGCCGTTCGCGTCTTTCACGTACGGCACCCAGAGCAGTCCGCACAGCTGCACCAACACGTCGGTGCCTTTCGCCTTCACGAGCACCGTTTCCAGCGATTCCTGCTGGGCGTCGTACGCCGCGCCGAGTGCGTCCACCTCGACCTGCAGCTTGGCTTCGAGTTCGGCCTGCTGCTGCTGAAGCGCCTCGAGCGATTCCTGCGCCCGCGAGACATCGCCAGCCTGCTGGGCGGCGCGCCCGGCACCCCGTGTGGCGGTGGCAACCTTGCCAAGCGTGCCGACACCAACCTTGCCGCGCCCGAAGATGGCGCCAAGAATCGCCCCACCCACTGAAATGGCCGTGTCCATCTTGGCCTGCGAGGCCTGTTGCGATTCGCGCTGCACCGTTTGCTCCGCGCGGCGCAGCTTGTCCTGCATGGCCGCGAGTTTGGTGGCGTACTTGCCGCGGAGCACTTCGATCTTCGCGTCACGTGCTTCGTGTGAAAGCACTTGCAGGCGAATGCGGAACTGCGCTTCGCTTTCGCTGGGGGAGGACGTGGTCTTGAAGGCGGCGCTGCGGAAAAGCGTGACCTGCTCGTTGGTGACGATCCACTTTTGCAGCGTCTTCGTCCACACCGCGTAGTTCTTCACGGTCGTGGCGGCCGTCGGGACGGCACCAAAGGCCGCCCCCTCGCGAGGGCTCTTTTCCAACAAGGACGGCTCGATCTCCACGCGTTCAGCGCTGTCCCACTCAAGCGCGATCGGTCCGTCTTCGACCGGCGCGAGCAGCGAGACACGACGCTGCTCGGTGACCCCGAGCTTGCGGTTGGCGAAGCTCACGTCGGCAAGTCCCAGTACGACGGGATGGTACTGCAACGGGCCACGGTGCTGCTGCAGTGGCGGCAGGTAGAACTGCGCAATCTCGTGGGGCAGTACCGGCACGCGCGTCGCGGCGGCGTCGAGTGCCCCAAGGCTCCCGCCGGTGCTGCTGATCGATGTGGCGGCCAACGGCGCACTGCTACCGGACCCCGCCGCAAATGTCGGCTGCGCATGGCTCTGCGCCGTTACGCTGCGAATCTGGTCGCGCGTCATGGGGCCGGCGAGATACGACAGCGTCCACCGGGTCTCGAACGTCACGGGCGCCGGTTCGTGCACACTGTGCAGCAGGAAGACGCGTTTGCCGAGTCCGGCAATAGTCTGTTCCATGGCCGCTTTGTCGAAGGGCTGCCCGCCGCTCACACCTTCGAGTCCTTCCATGACGCGCATCTTGTCGCGCTCGGTTTGCAGGCGCCCGATAAACCACGTGCCGGTGTTGGACAACCCACGATAATCCAGGTCAACGGGATTCTGCGTCGCGAGCACCACACCGAGGCCATACGCGCGCGCCTGCTTGAGCAGCGTGAGCAGCAGCACTTTGCTGGGCGGATTCGCCACCGGCGGCATGTACCCGAACAATTCGTCGATGTACAAGATGGCGCGCAACGATCCGGTGCCGGGCTGAGTGCGTACCCACGCAATGATATCCGCCAGCAGGAGCGTCATGAAGAACATGCGCTCGGCGTCGTTGAGGTGCGCAATCGAAATGACGGAGCCGCGCGGCTTGCCACTGGGCTCGTACAACAGCGAGGCCGTGTCGAGCGCCTCACCTTGCATCCACGTGTTGAAGCCGGGAGAGGCGAGCAGGTTGTTGAGCTGCATGGCCAGCGCCATGCGATCCTTGGGTGGGAACACCGTATCGAGCGGCATGACGCCCACGGTGCTGAACGGCGGATTCTGAATGCCGCCAATGAGTGCGGCAAGGTCGAGGCTCTGCCCCTCCTGCCACGCGTGATGCAGCAGGTTGGAGAGCAGAATGTGTTCACGGCTCGAGAGCGGATCGGCGTCGATGCCGAGCAGCGCGAGGAGCGACGTGGCGGTGGCACTCACCCGCTCCTGCAAGGTTTCGGCGTCGTCGCGTACAGCAGCCGGCGGCGCGTCGAAGGCTTTGAGCAGCGACAGCGGCCGGCCGGCGGTGCTCCCCGGCGTGTAGATCGTGATGTCGGCGGCGTCGCGATAGCGCTGAATGCGCGCACCGTCCTGCTGCCATCCCTCAAGACCGTTCTTCCACAAGGATGCCTGCTGCTCGGCGAACTGATCGGCCGACATGCCGGCGTTCGTGGCCTGCTGCGGGTCGACCCACGGGCGGAAATCGTTGGTGACCAGCGACGGAAAGCGCAGCGCCAGGTTGCCAAGATCGCCCTTGGGATCAACAGCGATGACCGGCACCTTGTCGATGAGCGCTTCCTCGATGAGACCGACCCCCAAGCCCGTCTTGCCACTGCCGGTCATGCCGATGATCACGGCGTGCGTTGTCAGGTCTTTGGCATCGTACAGCACGAGATCGTTGCTGCGCGTGCGCGACGGAATGTCATAGCGCTTGCCGAGGTAGAAGGCGCCGAGCGTTTCGAAGTCCGTCACCGACATGGTACAGTCCTGGGAAAGGCGGAGCGAGAGCGGAGAGAATCGGAAGGAGATCGGACGGGGCGTGCGGACCGTCGCACTCAAGGCGTTACGATGTACTCGGCGATGCTGCGCGCGTGGCGGCGCAGACGATCGATCTCGTACTCGCGCACTGTGCCCGTCGCACCGTCGACGAGTTTGCGGCGCGACGAAACAGAATCGCCGCTGAACTGCAGCGTGATCTGAACGGTGGATGGCGCCGGAGTGCGATCAGGGTACTGTATGACTTGCGTGCTGGTTTCGTCGATCTGCAGGAGTGCCGCCTTGCCGTCAAAGCGGAGCGTGCGTTCGCCGCGACCATCAGTGCCGAACGTGTAGCGTTCGGTGATGCCGGCGACCTTTCCGTCTTGTGTGCTGGCGCTCCATTCGATCGTCTCGTCGCCATCCTGCCAGGTGCCTTGGCGCGCGGAGCTGCCTGATGCCGTCGCGTCGTGGGCTACGATCGCGGCGCTGCTCTCGCCGGCGCGTTGCCCATCGCTGCGGCCACACGCCACGAGGGCTGGCAACGCGAATGCCACAGCACGGAGACGGCGCCGTGCGGGCGTGCCTGGTCGATACGAAAGCATGCTGCAATCTACTTCCGGCGCGTGCGCTTGGGGTGCCTGCGGGGCGTGCTGCGTGTACGGGCTAGACCGGCGTCGGTTCCGGGCACAGCGGCTGCAACAGGCGACGGACTTCGGCGTTGGCGTCGACCCGATGCTGGAGTTCCCGCACCACATCCAGCTGGTCGGTGAGATTGCCGGGTACGGTCTGCGACGCCTCGAGACGCAATAAGTCGAGGCGGATCGCCTCGAGCGCGGCGATGGTCGTGCCGAGGCGCGCGCGTACCTGCGCATGCTTCGCCTGCAATGCGGTCAGGCGTCTCTGCGCGTCGGTGTCATCGCTGGGGGCGCGCCGAAGCACACGCTGCTCACCGGACAATGCGTCGGCGCGCGTCCGCAGGACGACCGCCTCGCCGGCGAGCGCCTCGGCCGCGGCGGGCACAGCGGCGAGGTCGTGTTGCACGGCCTGCGGCAGGCGCGCAAAGATGTCGTGTGCAGCGCGATCGAGGAGGAGTTCTGTTGGCGCGTTGGCGGGCACGGCCCGCGTGCGTTCGGGCGCACGTGCGCCGCCGAGCCACCGAACCACACGCGCGGCCAGCGGTTGGCGCACAAATGCGTAGAACCAGCTGGACTGCCCGGAGCTGTTGCGCATGCCGGTGATGGCCCGGTGAATCAAGAGCGGTGGGGCTATCCACGTGAGGAGGTGTCCGGCCAGCTCGATCATGCTGGGCAACCCCAGGGTATCCACCTGTGCCTGCAGCAGGGCGAGCGTAAAGCCAGTCCCCAGCAGCGCCACCTGTTTGAGCGGACCCACCGGCATGAATGGTTCGGCCGGCGGTGGGGCGAGCGCATTGGCCACGTCGTCTGGGCGGACGCCCTGTTTGAGCGCGCGCCGCGCGGCGAGCAATGTTTCGCCGCCACGAAGCGCTACCGCTGTACCGAACATGGTGAGTATCGCTTGGGCAAGGCCACTCATGATGGCCCGTCCCAGGGTACGAGCGTCCTCGCCGGCCACCCAAAAGAACGAGGTCAGGGCCAGCGCAACGAACCAGTCCATCAGCGACATGGTACTCACGGCCCCTCCGCGCACTTGCCGCGCCTCAACGGGGAGCTCGCCCCCGTCGGGAGAGCGTGCGAGCGCGGCGACGAAGGCGGCGGCGCTGTCATAGCGATCGCTGGCGCGTACGGCGAGACATCGCTCAATCGTATCGGCGAGCGTCGGCGGCAGCGAGTGGGCGCGCTCGCGCAACGACAGCGGATGCACGGCATGGGGCTCCGCCACGAGGGCGATGACGTTGGCGCCGTTGTACGGGTAGGTGCCGGTCGCGGCGAGATAGAGCGTCACGCCAAGTGCGTAGAGATCGGCGCGGCCATCGAGGCGTTCGCCGAGTGCCTGCTCGGGGGCCATGAAGCGCGTGGTGCCGGCGACGTCGTTGCCACTCGCCGAAACGTCACCGCCCACCGCAATACCGAAGTCGGCAATGAGTGCGCGGTCTGTGCCATGTTCGAGAAGAATGTTATCGGGCTTGACGTCGCGATGAATGACACCGCGTTCGTGCGCGTACGACAGCGCCCACCCGACTTCACTGCCGATGCGTCGGATCTGCTCGGCAGAGAGCGTCCCCACGCGTCGCAACCGGTCGGCGAGCGTTTCGCCGTGCACATAGCCCATGACGAACCACGCGAGGGCGCCGTCTTCGGCGACCTCGTGGATGGGCACGATGTGCGGGTGAAAGCATTGTGCCGCGAGTCGCGCTTCCCGGAGAAAACGGCGGCGCATGTCGTCGCGGCTGGCCAGGGCCGGGGCCAGGAGCTTGATGGCCACGGGGCGCTCGAGGATGACATCACGCGCGAGATACACAATACCCATGCCGCCCCGACCGAGTTCGCTTTCGAGAGAAAAGCGTCCGGCAACGGCGGCCTGCAGGGCGAGAAACGATGGATCGGAGGCGGAGCGCGTATCGGTCACGCCGCTATCTACGGCCGGTGGGCTGGATCAGGTTTCGCGCCCGTGCCGCGGCGCCATCAGAATTCGCGGCGCTTCATTTCCTTGAAGATTTCCTTGGCGTCGGAGTCATCGGCTTCGACGGCACTGCGCGTGGCTTGCAGGGTGGGGTCGTAGGCCTGCTTGGTGGGCTTCTTGACCTGTGCGGCCTTGGCCTGCGTCTTCTTGAGCAGGGACTTGAGCTGGCTGTCCTTCATGGCGCGACTCCTGATTGACTGGTGGACCTGCCTTGGACGTTGCCGCCGGAACGTGGCGCTGTAAAGCCCGTGTTTGGTGACGTTCGTAACAAGGAGGGCACGGCAGGTGGCTGGGGCCGTCTGGGAGAGCGCCCAACGGCCGCGAGGGTGAGCCCGATGGTCGCGTCGCCGGCGGGCCACCCAGCAGCATGCCGACGCCGCGCACCGGCAATGGTATGCCACCGGCCAGCGCACTGCCCGCAGGAAAGGAGGGCCGACCGGCCAGCCAGAGCGCCAGCTGTCCGCCAGCGACGCCGTGTTTCGCAATGTGGCAAACGGTGCAATCCAGCATCCACCGTGCAGAATGACGGCAATGGGCACGCGCTCGCCGCGGGCCATGGTGGGAAGCCGGTGCCCTGTCCGGACGTCCAGTCGTCCCCCTGGCGAGTGTGACGTGAGCGTGACGGGTCGTCCCGAAATTTCAGTATTGACGGTGTGATCCGTCCGCACTAACGTCTTGCAGCACTCAGATCATGATGGGCGCGCCACGGCGCGGGAACGCAGGAGCAGGCGACTTCGGGGACCTGGTGACGTGCGGGTCCCTTTTTCGTGGGAGTCCATCGAGAAACGATGCTTGGCAAACGTTGCACGACGATTGCTAACCCGCGCGGGGGAACGGTCCGCGAATCAACACGAGTGCTCGGTGCGTACGGCAGGGCCGGACTCCGAACACCCAGCAACAACACAGGAGTAGTGCCATGCGTACGACCGGCAAGGTGAAGTGGTTCAACGACGCCAAGGGCTTTGGCTTCATTACGCCCGATGACGGCTCGAAGGATTGCTTCGTTCACCATTCGGCCATCCAGGGCGGCGGTTTCCGCACGCTGGCCGAAGGCGAGCGTGTCGAATTCGACATCGTGCAGGGCCAGAAGGGCCCCGCGGCCGAGCAGGTCACGAAGCTCCGCGGTTAATTCCGCAGCTTCAGCGAACTCGCAACGGGCCACCAGTCTTCGGACCGGTGGCCCGTTCAGTTTCTGCGCATCGCGTATGCGCTCGTCTTCGTTGTATAGATTGCGGCAATGACTTCGGTACCCACCGGCCATCGGGCCGCTCGTGATCTGCTGCGGCAGATGCAACGTACGGTTGCCGAGGCCCGCGATCAGGCTGTGGTCAGCGACGGTCGAGCGACGCATACCGCAGAGACGGTGCCGGTGGCGTTGGTCCCACGCAACGGTGCCCGCATGCGTCGCACCGCCGCGCGCCGTCATGCGATGCTGGCACAGCGTATCCGCGAGCTGCTCCTTACCATGCGGCAGACGGGCCCCGAGCAGGATGACGGGTTCATCGAGCAGCCGGCGCCGCTCGGGACGTCCCAAACGCGCGTGGTGATTGCCGTGTGCAGTGCCTGCCAGGGGGCGTGCTGCGCCGCGGGACGTGAGCATGCTTTTCTGCGCGTGCGCACGATGCGCGAATTTGCGGCGGCGCATCCGTGCCTTACGGACGACGAGATCGTGCAGGCGTATCTCGCATACCTGCCTGAGCGCGCGCTGCATCCCGGGTGTGTGTATCAGGGGCTGCAGGGATGCACGCTCCCACGCGATATGCGCAGCGCCATCTGCAACAGCTATCTGTGCACGGGTTTGCAAGTGGCGGTCGATGCCGCAACGCCACACACGGTTGGCGTCTTCGTCGCGCATCGCGACGGCGTGAATGTGTCCGGCGGTCGTTTGCGCGCGCTACCCGTGCTCGACTGAACGTCGGACTGGCCACCGGCAACTCGAGTTGACCACTGACGACCCGTACGGTTTGGGGGTGGTCAGTGGTCAGTCGAAGGTTTCAGCAGAAAGGGGTCAGAGTCAAAAAGGTCAAAAAGGGGTCAGAGTCGTTGAACTTTCAACGACTCTGACCCCTTTTTGACCTTTTTGACTCTGACCCCTTTCTGACTGACGTTCCGGGATTCAGTGACAACTGCGTTACTTGATGTCGCTGTTGCCGCGGTAGTAATCGCCCATCAGGTGCTCGGCGAAATATTCCATGAGCATGCGCTGATTGTACGTGCCCACGGCGCCACGGTAGCCGTGCGGTTCGCCCGGATAGACGTAGAAGTCGAAGCGCTTGTTGGCCTTGATGAGCGCATTGGCCAGACGGATGGTGCCGCCCGGGTGCACGTTGTTGTCGAGGTCACCGGTGATGAGCGCCAGGTTGCCCTTGAGGTTGCCGGCCAGCTCGTCGTTGGTGGGGACGCGGATCTCGAAGCGTATGTTGTCGTAGTTCGTCGAGTCCTGCACCACTTCCCGTGAGGCGGTGGCGCCGTTGCCAGCCCCCGGTCCGCCGCGACGCTGCGCGGCACCCGCGGCAGCGGCACCGCGCGCCGCACCCCCACGGGCGCTGTCGGCCTTGGCCACAACCTTCACCCCGTGGTTCCACTCACTCCAGTTCTGGTTGTAGATGTTGTTGTCGTGGTTGCCCGATTCCGACCAGCCCACCTTGAAGAACTCGTTGTACGGCGGCAGCAGCATGGCGGCCGCCGTCATGAAGCCACCACCCGAGTGGCCGAAGATACCGACCTTGTCGATGTCCATGAACGCATGGCGCGCCGCGAGCTGCTCGAGCGCCGACTTCTTGTCGGCGAGCGCGTAGTCGCGAAGGTTGCCATACCCGTAGCGGTGGTACGCGAGTGAACGCAGCGGCGAGCCGCCTCGGTGGCCGACTTCCACCACGATGAAGCCCAGCTGCGCGAGCTGCATGAGCGGCGTGCGAACGCTGAAGCCGGTCGTGAACGCTTCCGTCTGCGGACCCGGGTACACGTAGGTGATGACCGGGTACTTCTTCGTGCTGTCGAAATCGAACGGCTTCCACATGTTGCCGTACAGTTCCGTCACGCCGTCCGCCGCCTTCACGGTAAACGTGCTCGCGAACTTGAAGCCCACTTCCGTGAGCTTCGACAGGTCCATCTCTTCGAGCTTCGTGAGCACGCGACCCGTCAGGCCATCGCGCACGACGCTCACCGGCGCCTGATCCATCTTGGAGTACGTGTCGTACACGTAGCGTCCCGACGGCGACACCACGCTGGGCGTGCCGTTCTCGCCGAGCGTGAGGGCATGATGGGCATCGCCGGCGTCGAGCAGCATGAGGCCCGTGCCGTTGCCGTTCACGCGATACAGGTGCGTCTGGTACAGCTGCTCGCCGGGTTCGCGGCCCTGACCGGAAACCCACACCTGCTGCGTGGTGGAGTCGATCTTCACGAGCGAGTTCACGTTCCACTGACCCGTGGTGAGCGGCATCTTCTCGCCACCATCGAAGCCATACACGTAGAACATGCCCCATCCGGTCTTCTGCGACCACCAGAGGAAATCGCCCCCCTTCTTGAGGTAGCGCACGGGCTTGGGCTCAAGCGCGGCCCCTTCGATGGCATCGGCGAGCAGCGTCTTGATGCCGCCGCTGGCGAGGTCGATTTCGATGAAGTCGACCGTGCGCTGCGGTCGGTCGCGCCGCACGATGCGCAGCTTGTCACCACTGATCGGCCAGTGCACATCCTGGATGGACTGGTCCTTCCACTTGCGCACGTTGATCTGCTTGACCGCCGCATCGCCGCGACGGTACACCCACAACTCGGACTGCGTCACGTTCTCTTCGCCCGGCATCGTGTACTTGTAGTGCAGCAGCACGGGGCGCGGGTTGGCGAGCACGTTCACGAGGAACAGGTCTTTCACCTTCCGCTGATCGCGGCGTACGATGGCGAAGCTCTTGGAGTCGGGCGACCAGATGACGTTCGCACGCACCCGCATCTCGCGGCTGTTGACGTCGTCCTGCTCGTCGTCGTCGCCCTGGTTCTGCCCGCCACCACCGCTCAAGGCGTTCAGCTGACGACGGTTTTCCGTCGTGTCGCGCGCGCCAAACGAAGAGTC
Source organism: Gemmatimonas sp. (assembly GCA_023910675.1). Classification (GTDB taxonomy): domain Bacteria; phylum Gemmatimonadota; class Gemmatimonadetes; order Gemmatimonadales; family Gemmatimonadaceae; genus Gemmatimonas. Next base: position 91,953 of record JAAVWC010000010.1, on the reverse strand, counting down.
CTCGACGCCGTCATTACTGATCTTCGTCGTGTACGCCTTCTTCACGTCTACCAGAAACAGATTATGATCGCGCGCGAAGACGAAGACAGTGCTGTCGGGTGAGAAATTCCGGAACTCGCGACCGCCGCCGCCACCGAATCCACCGCCACCGCCACCGCCACCGCCAAACCCACCGCCCGTCTCACGCTCTTCGTCATCCGGCGGCGGCGCGTTGCGCACGACACGGCCAAGCGACTTGAGTTGTTCGGTGGCCAGGGTCCACTCGTACCGGGTGCTGTCGGTGGTGAAGCGGAAGGCCTTGTGGTTCTTGAGGAACGTGATGGTCTGGAACGGGAGGTTCGTCGCGTCGTACGGCTTCTTGCTGAGCAGTGTGAGCTGTTCGGCCAGCTTGCTCACATCGAACAGCGGACGCTTGGTGCCGCCACTCGGCGACGGCACATACAACATGAAGCGCGAGCCGTTCCGGTCGCGCCAGTTGTAGTACATGGTGTCGGACTTGCCGAGGAAGCGCGGCTGGACACCGAACGTGTAGGTGATGCTGCGCGTCGCGGCCGCCGAGAAGCGGTTGGCGAGCGCCCAGTTGGCCTTCACCACCCGGTTTTCGTCGGGCTGGCTGGCCTGCGGGTTGTTCTGCGCGCCGAGGGTCGACGTCGCCGCGCCAAGCAGCATCAGCGCACTGACGAGGCGGCGGTGAGGGAATGACATGAAACAAGCCTCCGGAGGGTGAGATGCCACCCTAAATACTCTTTGTCGGCGCGCCCCGTTGAGACTCGACGCCCTTTACGGGTGGCGTTCTACGAAACGCGTCGTGAAGACCGGCTGGACCCACGCCACCCGGCCGGCCGAATCGATGATTCGCGCTCGCACGTACGATTCGTCCCCGCGCAGCGTGTACGTCGGGGTGAGCGACTTGTCAGTGCCCAGCAGACGCCCGTGGGGGCCGATGAACTGAGTGGTGTATTTGAAGTCGCCCTCGCGCTGAATTTGGACGGTGAGCGCCGTCTCCGTGGCGCGCACCGCACGCAGGACAGGGCCGTTGCTGGCGTAGAAGTGCCCGGCGTCGAGCGCCTCGACGATGGCGCGTCTGCTCAGCGACGGGGTGCGTACCACGACCCACCCGCGCCCGGGATTGGCGCGATCGGGGGCAAACTCGCCCTGAAAATGGTGAGCGTCGTCGACGGCAATGCCGAAGATGCGCTTGCCGCGCGTGAGCAACGCATCCCACGCATCTTCCATCCCCTGGCTGTCGCCGCCCCCTTCGTTGTGCACGATGGGGTGACCGTTGTGAATCTCGATGAGCCGGTCGTTCTTCATGCGCCAGAGCACGGTGGTATCGATGCTCCAGCGGAAGTTCGGATGATTGATGTGCGGAATCGCGCGTTCGGCGCGAATGGCGTCGATGGTGTTCTGCACCGTTTCAAGGAGCGAGCGTCCCGTGGGCGCGGGAATCACGCGCGTGATATCGAGGGCGTTGATGTGCACCGACGCGGCGCCGAAGGCCGTCGTGACCTCTTCGCCCGGAATGAGCAGAAACGTGGAGTCGACGAGCGACGCCAGCGTGACGGGATCGGTAAACACGTTGTGGTCCGACAGCACCAGAAAATCGTACTGGTGTTGCTTGTACCACCGCGCGACCGGCTCCGGTGGGGTATCGCCGTCGGAGTTGGTGGTGTGCGTGTGCGTGTTGCCTTTCCACCAGCGGGCGTTGGCCGGTTCGGCCGGCGCGACGAAGCGGGCGGGGGCAACGGATTGGGCGTGCGCTGATTCAGCGAGTGTGAGACCTCCAGTGAACAACGCAAGTGCCGCCCGCGTAATGAGTCGGTGCGTACGGGCGTTGGCGCGAGATGGCATCGATCAAGTCCTCAGAAGGCTGTTCAATGATGTACCGGCGGCTTGAGCGCGGATGCGCGCCTCAACCCGGGGGCAGATGGTCTCGGCGTCGCTCCGGATGCGAGTCCGGCCGCCGCACCGGCCGAACTGTCGCCTCTATGTCGCCGTGCGCATGGCCAAGTTGCGTCAGGTCATTGCGCGTGGGAAGACGATGCTGCGGGAGACGGCACGGGGGGGCGCGCGGCGCATCAGGCGCCGTAGTCAACTGGGAGAGGAACCGATGGGACCGTTGGACGGAGCGGTGGGGGATATGGCCGGTTCGCTGTTGGGCGGGCAGGGCGGCAATCAGGGGCGACTGGCGGTCGCGTTGCACCTCGTGCAGCAGCAAGGCGGTCTCGAAGCACTGGGGCAGACGTTTCAGGCCGGTGGGTTGGGCGACGTGGGGCAATCGTGGGTTGGCACCGGTGCCAACGCGTCGGTGAGCGGCGCGCGGCTGGAACAGGTGCTGGCGCCGAGGCCATGGCGACTGCGGCGTCGCACACGGGCGTGGCTCCCGCGCAGGGCGGGACGGCCTCGCCTCGATGCTGCCCGAAATCGTGAATCAGCGGACGCCGGGCGGGCAGCTGCCGGCAAACAGCGGAGCGCTGATCCGCTCCCTGCTGGGCCTGATTCGCGGCAGATTGCCCGCCGCTTCGATGCACCGCGCCGTGCCCGTGTGACTACGGGCGCGGCTTTTTCTTGGGTGGTGCGAAGGGATCTTTCTCGACGGCGCCCCAGTCCTTTTTGGGGGCACCGCGCTTGGGGCCGTCGTGCGGATTCTTCGATTTGTCAGGTGGGCGCGACGAAGAGTTCTTGCGCCCGGTACCGCCTTTGCCGCCTTTCATTGAACACGTACTCCGCGTTGAGGGCAAACGGCCAACCGGTGCGTCCGGTAAATGGATCGCAAGGTGGATAGCCGCCACACCGGTTCCAGTAGAGCTTGTCCAGTACGGACTATGCCACACGCGGCATGATCGTCCGGACGTACTGCGGGAGGTAAAGATGTTCCGGATCATAGTGATGTGCGTTGCTGCATGGGTCACCGGCATGGTGTTTTCGTGGACGGCCGGCGGAGCGATACATCTGTTACTGGTCGCGGCGATCACGCTGTTCCTGACGCAGATCGTGCGGGTACGGCCGGAGTATGACTGACGATCCGTGGGGCTGACCTGAGATGATCCGGTCCCGTCGATTACAGGTTAGATTACGTGTGCGGGAGCGTGGCGCCATGCGCCGACGCCCAATCGCGATCCGACTGGGCGTTAACAGGCGCGGCCGTGCGCCTACCTCAAAGGAGCGCAATGCAGGAAACATCGCCGGAGTCGCAGGAGACGCTCCGCGAGCGCAGGGTCGCGACCTTCCCGGTGTCGCTCATCGTTATCGACGGACGGCGTACGGTGCGTGCCCGCACGGTCGCGAAGCTCTTGCACGCCCCCGGCTTTTCGCTCCTTGCCGCCGTGGATGCGGTGGCCGGTGTGCCGGCGCTCTCGCCGACGCTATTCCGTGGGGCGCCAATTGTGGCCCTCCTCGATATCTCCGTGGCGGACCCCGACTGCTTGGCGGGGTGCAATGCGCTGCGAGCGACGTTGCCGCAGTTGCGGATCATCATCACCGGAATGACCGTCATGCATGAGGACGTCGCGGCGTATGTTCATGCCGGCGCCACCGGTTTCATCATGCAATCGGCCAGTCCTTCGCAGTTCGTGGAGACGGTGCGCCATGTGGCGAACGACGAACCCAGCCTGCCGCGTGCGCTCACGATGTCGCTCTTCTCGCAGATCCGCAGCCATGCGGCGCCGGTGGCGGGGCTATCGCCGGCTGATCAAGCGAGGCTTACCAAGCGTGAACGGCAGATCATCGGTTTGTTGCGGGAAGGGATGAGCAACAAGGAGATTGCCGATCGCCTGTACATCGCCGTGCACACCGTGAAGCGTCACGTGCACAATATTCTCGAGAAGCTGTCGCTGCACAGTAGGCTGGAAGTGGCGGCACATGCCAGAACGCCGGGCGAACGACCGTGAGCGCGACTGAAGATCGGGCGCACGCCGTGGCGCGTGGGCTGTGGGCGGATGCGGAAACACGCGCGCGCCCCACCGGAGATGCTGCGGCCATTATTGATACCGTGCTCACCCAACTCGAAAGTGGGCTGCGGCGATGGGTTGGCGCAGAGGGCTACGCGGCGCTGCTGTCGCGTTCGGTCGCGCTGACCATGCCTTGCCAACCGATTCTTGCGTCGATCGCCGATCTTGGCGGTGCAGACCGAGCATCGGCCGGCGCGGCGTCGCCCCCATTGGATGCGGTGGTTGGCCGAGAAGCCGTCGTGGCCCTGTTGGTCACCATGATGTCGCAGCTTGGGGCCATCATTGGCGCCCCCATGGCGATAGACCTGATCGAACTCAGCGGCACCGCGACCCTGCGCGCGCTCGCGGGTCCCGACGACACCGAGATTCCCTCATGAACACTTCTATTCCGTCGCACACCACCGCTGCGCCCGCCGTGCCGCTGCTGCCAACCGGGGTTCCCGGTTTGGACGACGTTCTCGGTGGCGGACTGCCCGCGTTGTCGTTCAATCTGATTGCCGGTGAACCGGGGTCGGGGAAAACTACGATGGCCATGCAGCTGCTCTTCGCCACGGCCACCGAAGAGCGGCCCGGGCTGTTCATCACGTTGCTTGGTGAAACATCGCTCAAGATGCTGCGCTACCAGCAATGCTTCGCGTTCTTCGATGCGAGTGCATTGGGCCGTCGTGTGCACTTTCTCAATCTCAGTGAAGAGGCACTCTCCGGTGACCTCGACGCGGTGCTCGCGCGCATCGTGCACGACGTGGAGACGTTGCGCCCCGGTATGGTGGTCGTTGACTCGTTCCGCTCCCTCGTGCACGCGGTGGATAGCGATGAGCCGGCAGGCAGCATTGAGCGATTTGTGCAACGGCTTGCGCTGCATCTCACCACGTGGGACATCACGTCAGTGCTCATCGGTGAGTATCAGCAGCAGGAGCTGCGCAATCCCGTCTTCACGGTGGCCGACGGCATCTTCTGGCTCACACAGGACGTCGACCGCAACTCGGTCGTGCGCAAGCTGCAAGTGGTGAAGTCGCGTGGCGTTCAGCACATGCCGGGACTGCATACGCTCAAGATGACGGCGGCTGGTGTGCACGTGTTTCCGCGGGTGCCGGCGCAGCACGGGGCATTCCCCGCCGTCTCGGGATCACGATTGGCCTCGGGGATCGAGGGACTGGATGCGCTGATGGGTGGGGGCATTCCCATTGGTGACTCGCTGGTACTTGCCGGACCCACCGGATCGGGAAAGACGACGTTCGCCATGCAGTTCGTGCAGGCCGGGCTGGTGGCCGGCGAGTCAGCGGTGGTGGCCGTGTTCGAGGAGCGTCCGGATGTGTACCTGGCGCGCGCCTCACGGTTCGGGGCCGCCTTTACCGAGGCCGCCGCGGCTGGTCGGCTGCGCATCATTTATCTGCGGCCGCTGGATCTCTCCGTGGACGAAACGCTCCAGGAGATTCGTGATGCCGTCGCTGAGATCGGTGCCACGCGTGTCGTCATCGATTCCATCAACGGCTTCGAGATGGCGCTCGCTCCAACGTTTCGTGAAGACTTCCGCGAATCGCTGTACCGGCTCATCGGTACCCTGACCAGCCTCGGCGTGACGATGTACTCGACGGTGGAGATCGAGGCGCAAGATCAGGTGACGCTCACTGGCTATCGCGTCTCCTTTCTCACCGACATCATTCTTAGCCAGCGCTACATCGAAGTTGAGGGCGAGCTGCGCAAGGCGCTCATTGTCGTGAAGATGCGGGGCAGTGACCACAGTCGCACGTTCCACCTGTACACGTCCACCGAAGCGGGGATTACGCTGGGGCGAACGCTCAGTGATTTCGATGGCGTCATGTCCGGCACTCCCACGAGGTCCCTTCGCACGACACCATGAACGGTTACTACGCGCAGTTGGTCGAGCAGGCGGCGGATGGTTTGGTCATTCACGATGGGCAGCGCATTGTCGCCGCGAATGCGGCCGCACTGCGTCTGGCTGGGGCGAGCCGGCACGATCAACTCGTGGGTCAGCCCGTGTCGCTGTTTTTCGAGCGGCCGTATCTCAAGTCGGTCGCGCGCGCGCTGTGCGACCGCATGGGCACAGACGCTCAGCGTGCCTTTGGACGGGAGCGTCTGCATGCCCTCGACGGTTCGGTGCGAGAGGTGATGGTGAGTGCGCAGCTGTTCGTTCACGCCGGGCACCTCAGGGTCCATGTGGTCCTGCACGACCTGCACGATCAGCTCGAAGCGGAGCGCACCGCATTGGAATTGGAGGAGGAGCGGCGCCAGGCAGAGCGCAGCGCCGACTGGCGTGCCGTCATGGGCGGTATCGCGCATCAGCTGAACAATCGGTTGCAGGTGGTCATTGGTTTCAGCGAGGGGCTACTGGCCTCGACGTTGTCGGATGACCAGCGGGCAGATGTGGCGGAAGTCACCCGCGCGGCACAATCGAGTGCGCTGATTACCCGACGGATGCTGCAGATGGTGGGCGACGCGCCGTTCATGCCGCGCCGGTTGTTTCTCAATACCTCCGTGTACGCCATCTTGCAGGATTGGGAAGTCGCGGCGAACTCGTCTTCGGGTCGTGTGGGTTATGCATCGGGGGCGGTCCCGGCAGTGAATATGGATGCGTCCCACCTGCAGCAGATGATGGAGTGTCTGCTCGACAACGCGCGATGTGCCACGCGTACCAGCGGCCAGATCCAGGTCGTGGTGCGCGCCACGACATTACCCGAGCCGCAGCTCGCGGCGGATGGGCGCATCATGCCTCCCGGCGAGTACGTCACGATTACCGTGCGCGACTCGGGCGAGGGGATCGGGGCCGACGTGCAACGTCATATGCTGGAGCCGTTCTTCACCACCCATCTCGCTGATGGGGCACCGGGACTCGGATTGCCCGCGTTGCTGGGGATGGCGCGGCAGAACGGCGCCTTTCTTACCTTTACGAGTGCCCCGAACCACGGGGCCTCGTTCGTCGTGTGGGTAGCGTCCCTGCCGCTTGCGAGTGACCGGGGGGCGACGAGTGTCGGCGCGACGGGTGCGCGGGCTCGTACGATCCTTGTCGTGGAGCATCACGAACCGACGCGGGCCGCGCTGGTGCGGAGCTTCGCCCGGGTGGGATACCGCGTGTTGGCCACCGCGTCGGGAGAAGAGGCGCTGGAACTGCTGCGGCACGTCGCCGTGCCGGCGCTCATCGTCGTGGGAACGTCGGCACAGAGTGGTGACACGGCATTCCCGCACGCGCTGCAGCAGCAGTGGCCGTCCGTACCCATACTCTTGTTGAGTGGAGAGTCCGACGCGCGGCGTACCGAATGGCATGGCGTGGCGGGTACGTGGTCGGTACTCCCGTCGCCGTTCTCGGAGTACGAATTGGTAAATACGGCTCAGCAGCTGGTACGGGCGACACGGTCTGACGTGCAGTAGGTCAGCGGTAGTTGTGCCCCTTGATGTGCAGCTCCCCGCCCCCGAGTTCGAGTGCCTTGAACTGCTTGGCGCGCACATTCACTACATGTTGCTCCACCTGCAGCGTACCACGAATGAGCAGCAGGGGCGTGGTAGAGATGAGTCGCGCGTGCTGTTCGAAGCGATCGGGCGTGATGACGATGTTCACCATGCCGGTTTCGTCTTCGAGGGTGAGAAAGACGAAGCCCTTGGCGGTGCCGGGACGCTGACGGCAGATCACGAGGCCCCCGACGGCCACGGGGTGACCGTCCTTCCCATGCGCGTGTGCTTCGGCGGCAGTGAACACGCCGTTCAGCGCGAGATGCTCTCGCACGTGCTTCATGGGATGCCCCGCGAGCGATAACCCGGTCATGCGGTAATCGGCCTCGGTGAGTTCCACTGGCGCGTAGGCGGGCAGGTGCGGGGCAGGGGCTGGCGCTTCACGGGGCGCCAAGGGGAGCTCGGGACTGCGGGTGGCAGCAAGCACTTCCCACAACGCCACGCGGCGACGGCGGTCTGCCGGTTCATGCGCGAACATGCTGTCGAACGTGCCCGCCTCGGCTAGATGACGCCACGCACGCTTGTCGAGCGACACGCGGCGCACGGCATTGTCGATGCTCGTGAAGGGACCGTCGCGCAGCGCGGCTTCGAGTGCACGTCGGGCGCGTGCGCCGAGGCCGCGGATGAGGCGCACGCCAAGGCGGACGGCGGGGGGGGATGGAGCCGCTGGGGGGCGAGCCGCGAGCGCTGAGTTTGGGTTTTGCGTTGTGGGTTGGAGTATTCTGGCGGTGCCGTCGTTAGGCACGAGGATGCGACCATCGGAAAGTTCGATGCTGTGATCCCAGCTACTCTTGGTGAGATCGATGGGACGTACTTCTACACCGTGACGTTTGGCGTCTTCGATGAGGGTGCCGGGCGAGTAGAAGCCCATGGGCTGCGCGTTGAGAATGGCGCACAGATATTCGGGCGCGTAGTAGTGCCGTAGCCATGCCGTGGCGTACACGATGAGCGCAAAGCTGGCCGCGTGACTTTCGGGAAAGCCGTAATCGGCGAAGGCGTTGATCTGATTGTAAATGCGCCGGGCGGTGTCTTCCGGGATACCGTTGCGCGCCATGCCGGCAATGAGCTCTTCACAAATCGCAGCCATGCGTTCGCGTGAACGCTTGTGGCCCATGGCGCGGCGCAACATATCGGCTTGCCCGGGTGTGAAGCCAGCCGCAGTAATGGCCACCTGCATCCCCTGCTCCTGAAAGAGCGGCACGCCGAGCGTACGCCGCAGCACCTTCTCCACACTGGGGTGCGGATACGTAATGGGCTCGAGCCCCGCGCGACGACGCAAATACGGGTGCACCATTTCGCCCTGAATGGGGCCCGGACGAATGAGCGCCACCTCCACCACCAGATCGTAGAAACAGCGTGGCTTGAGCCGCGGCAGCGTGTTCATCTGCGCGCGACTCTCAATTTGAAAAAGCCCCACGGTATCGGCGCGACACATGACGTCGTACACCGCCTGGTCGCTCATGTCGAGCTGCCCGAGGTCGACGTTCACGCCGCGCGTGTGCCGGATGTACAGCAGGCAGTCCTGCACTACGGTGAGCATGCCGAGGCCGAGCAGGTCGATCTTGACGAGCCCCACGGGGTCGAGATCGTCCTTCTCCCACTGAATGACGGTACGTCCCGGCATGGACGCGGGTTCGAGTGGCACGATACTGCCCAGCGGCTCCTCGGTGAGAATGAAGCCGCCCACGTGAATGGAACGGTGCCGCGGCAGTTGATGCAGCCCATTCACGACGCGTGCGAGTTGTTGCACGCGCGGATCGTCGGGGTCGAGACCGGCGCGTTGTAACAGCTCACGGCCGGCACTGCCGTCGCGCGTGGCGGTGGTGCAATTACGCCCGTCCACGAACTCGGCGCGCGTTTCCTTCGCTGGCACGTTCTCCTCGCCCTTCGCGAGCGGGCCGAGGCGCGCGCGCTCGTCATTCGCGAGTTTGCGTTCGGCTTGCACGTCGATGAGCTGTGCCCAGGTCGCGTCGCGTTCGGTGATGCCCTTGGGCGCACGCTGCGCGTTGGGCGACCCATGTGGCTCGTAGCTGGCTTTGGGCGTGGGGCGATCGGACGATGTGAGGCGCGCTGGTGATGCGGCCACGATCTCCTCCGGTGGCGCGACACGCAGCGCATCCGCGGTGCTCTTGGCACTGAAGCGATCGCTGAGGGCGGCGAGCCTGTCGGCCTGCTGCGTACTGAAGCCCAGCACGCGCGCCGCGTCGCGGACGGCACTCCGTCCGCGCCAGGTGATCTGTTCGCACACCATGGCCGCGTGTTCGCGTCCGTAGCGGTTGTACACATACTGCAGCACGCGCTCACGATCGCGATGCGCGAAGTCGATGTCGATGTCGGGTGGTTCCTTGCGCTCTTCACTCAAAAAGCGTTCGAAGAGCAGCTCCATGCGAATGGGATCGATGGCCGTAATGCCGAGGCAATAGCAAACCGCGGAGTTGGCGGCTGAGCCGCGTCCCTGACAGAGAATGCCCTCGCGCCGTGCGAAGCGCACGATGTCCCAGACGATGAGGAAAAAGCCGGCCAGATTGAGCTTGCGGATCATCCCCAGTTCGTGCGCGAGCTGGCGGTCGTGCGTGGGCGTGCGCGCGTCGCCCCAACGCTCGTAGGCGCCCTGCTCGACGAGTCGTGCGAGATACTCCTGCGCGGTAATACCGGGCGGTAACGGAAACGCCGGCATGCTGGGTTTGAGCTGCTGCAAACGAAAGGCGCATCGCTCGGCAATGGCGACCGACGCGCGAATGCCCTCTTCGGCGCCGCGCCAGCGCTGATAAATACGCTTGATGGGTTTGAGCGCCCACTCGGCGTTGGGCTTGAGGCGCGTGCCCATGGTGTCGAGGGTGCGTTCATGTCGCAACGTGTGCAGCACGTCATGCACGATGCGCTGCTCCGGGGTAGCGTAATGCACGTTGTTGGTGACCACCCACGGGACGCCGAGTTTGCGCGCCAGCGGTTGCAGCTGCTGCACGAGTGCGCGTTCTTCGGGAAGGCGGTGATCCCAGCACTCGAGGGCGAGATGCTCACCGAAGACATCGCGCAATTCGGTGGCGGCGGTCCATGCCTGATCGGGGTGTCCTTCGGCGAGCAGCTGCGGGATCCAGCCGCGCGGACAACCGGTGAGTGCCGTCACCCCGTCCACGTGGCGCGTAACGAGTGCCCACGGCACACTCGCACGGCCGCGCTCACTGTCCATGCGAGCCCGCGTGACGAGCGAGGCAATATTGCGGTAGCCGTCGCGCGTTTCGGCGAGCAGCACGAGGTGGGTGGGCCGTTCACCGCCACGGCCGGCGAGCTGTGGCATGCGCACGGTGAGCTCGGTGCCCAGAATGCCACCAAGGTCGAGCGCTTCACAGGCAGTGCCGAAGCGGACCACGCCCCCCATTTCGTCGTGGTCGGTGAGCGCCAGTGCGGTGTATCCCAGCTGCGCGGCGCACTCCGCGAGCGTTTCCGGCAGGGAGGCCCCGTCGAGCAGGGACAGGGCGGAGTGGGCGTGAAGTTCGGCGTACTGCATGTACCGAATATACACCGAAGAGAGGGGCGGGCGCCAAATGTGGCGGCGGCCGCCTCACTCGCCGCCGTTTGACGCGTGTGGGGCGTTATTCTTCAGGGACACTCCCTGTTTGTCCCCGGTCCGTCCGATGCCCAACCGCTACACGCAGCAGATCGACGAAGTCCTCGAGGCCGTCGATACCATGAACACGGATGAACTGGATCGACTGCCGTATGGCATGATCCAGCTCGATGCGAGCGGGCGCATTCTGAATTACAACGCGGTGGAGTCGAAGCTGGCGTCGTTGCGCAAGGAAGACGCGATCGGCAAACAGTTCTTCACCGAGATTGCGCCGTGCACGCGGGTGCAGGAGTTCTACGGCCGGTTCAAGGAAGGGGTGATTCGCGAGGCGCTCGATACGAGCTTTCACTTTCACTTTGCTTTCAAGCAGAACCCGCGTGACGTGACGGTACGGTTGTTGTACTCGAGGCGGTCACGCACGGTATGGGTGCTGATCTCCGATCACGACGGGAAGCCGTTGGCGACGACGGAGTCGGAGACGATCACGCCGCGATAAGCGGTCTGTGTCGGGGGGTGATTGGCCCGTTGGTTCACGGGCCGCGGATATAGCCCTTACGTTCTTCCTACTGAGGGCTCGTCCCGTAGTCCGTTAACCGCCGGAACATACCGAAGTCACGGCACCCGCAGCACCGCACGCATCGCGTCCAGCGATCCATCCGACGGCGCGGCGCGCACGCCGAGCAAGTGCGTGAGCAGCGGGTATACATGCACGTTGGCCACGGGGGCGATGACGCGGCCGTGCTGAATGTCCGGGCCGGCGGCGACAAAGAGCGCCCCCATACTGACGAGCGCGTTGTCGTAGCCGTGGGTGCCGCCCACCGGTGGGCCGGACTTCTGCACGCGCTCAGTACTGGAGATCGTCCACCCTTCGTCGGCGAGCAGCACGAGCGGCGTGATGCGCGGATGGGCGCGATAATGAAAGCGCGTCGGGCACGCTGTCCTTGTGAAAGACCTGCAGGTGTGGCACCCGACGGAGTGCCGTATACACGGTGGCCAGTTTACCGGGCTTGGGAGTCACGGCGGTCACGGGCATCCAGTCCACGACGTCCATGTCGTCGAGGTTCACATACTCGTCGAGACGAATGACACGCGTGCTGTCGATCTCGGTCATGCCATGATCGGAGACGACCACGAGATTCACGCGATGTGTGAGCTGTCGCGCCGCGAGTCCATCGGTGAGCATGCCAATGAGCGAATCGACGTGCGCGATGGCGGTGTCCACCGGCGCGGTGAGCGGACCGTGCTTGTGCCCCACGTCGTCAGTGGTACTGAAGTAGAGCGTGATGAAGCGCGGTGCCGTAGCGGCGGGCATGGAGAGCCAGTCGAGCACGCGTTGCACACGCGCACGATTGGGAATACGGCCATCGTACGGCGTATAGTACGTGGGATACCGCCCGTTGATGGCGTAGTCACTGCCGGGCCAGAACATGTTGGCGGTGCGCACCCCCTGTCGTTCGGCGGTGTTCCAAATGGGCTCGCCGCCCCACCAGCGCGGATCGCGCGCAATGCGCGTGTCGGTAATGGTGAACGTCGTGCCGATGCGTTCGTCACGCATCGTGTTGGCCACGATGCCGTGATGCTCTGGATAGAGCCCGGTGACGATGGTGTAGTGATTGGGGAATGTCTTGCTGGGGAAGGCGGGAATGAGTCGTTCGGCGCGTGTGCCGCGCGCGGCGAGTTCGCGCAAGCGCACCGCTGCCGGACGCGTGATGTAATCGGCGCGGAAGCCATCGAGCGAGATGAGGACGGTGGCGTTGGCTGAAGCGGGCGGCTGCAGCGCCGCCGGAGTCTCGCGGGAAGCACTGCCACACGCGGCGCTGAGCACGAGGGCAATGACCTGACACCATAGCGCAAACCGTCGGGCCGAATACGCGGCGTTCACCACGGCGCGCACGAAGGAGATCACCGCGTGTGCCAGAACAACAGGGCGAGACCGCACACGTAGCCCGCCACGATGAGCAGACTGCCGGGCTCGCGCGCACCGGTGACCCGTTTGACGCGCAGCACCAATGTGCCCAGCGCCAGCGTCGTCAACAGTGTGGCGACCAACGCTGTCAGCAGGTGCGCCGGGGAGGCCACGGAGAGCACCGGTACGCCACCATTCACGACGTCCAGCCATGCGAAGATCGTCATGTTCATGGCGTTGCTGCCGAACAGATTCCCCACCGCCAGGTCATAGGCACGCAAACGGACCGCAGCCAATGACGTCACCAATTCCGGGAGCGACGTGGAGAGCCCCACCAACCACGTCCCGACGAAGGTTCGTCCAACACCACTCACGTCGGCCAGCCCTTCGGCCGCGTGCGCAAATTGCGGCGCAACAAGCACTACGACCGCAGCCCCCCCAAGGAACTGCAGGATCGCCCGCTGCAAGGACATGGCGGGAGCATGTACTCGAGAGGCGGTATCGCCGGTGTGGCCCATCTCCGCCACCTCCCCGGCTTCCTTGGTCACGGTGCTGTGTCGGAAGGCCAGACTCGACGTGACGACGTACGTCCCAACGAGAATCAACGAGCTGACGCCAATACCCGCCACCGTGATCGTGGCGCGCGTCTGCAGTGCCATGGCAGCCAACAGCGTCATGACAATGGCAAGGCAGGCGTATAGCACATGATCGAGCGCGGCGCGCCGGAACAGATCCACGCCAGCCGGCGCAAGACTGATCAGCGCCAGAATGAGCATGTTCGCCATACTGCTTCCGAACAAATCGCCCACTGCCAGATCGACGGCCCCCATACGGACAGCCGCTATGTCGGTCGTGATCTCGGGGAGCGACGTGGCCAACGCCAGAAAGATGGAGCCTACCCACGCGCCCCCGAGCCTGGTGCGCGCGGCAATCACATCGCCACTGCGTGCCAGTACTGTTCCGGCAGCGATGACGATCACCGCCGCAATCACGAACCGCAGCAGCAGTCCGCCCAGCATCACGAGGACTCAGGAGCGACTATGCGAAAGAGCAGCACGGGGCGGTCGGCGGTTCGCAACACCTTGTCGGCCACGCTGCCAAGCAGGAAACGTCCCACGGGTCCACGACCATGCGTGGCCAAGGCGATCAAATCAACGTTGTACCCGACGGCGCAATCGTTGATGCCGCGCGGGGGATCCAGTTCGACATGCGCACAATGCGATACGTTCAATCCCGTCGCACGGAGTCGCGCTTCTGTCCCCGTGAGATACTCGGCGACCCGGCCTCGCTGCTGCACGAGATCCCGTTCGTATTCCTCGCCCGTGGCAATCGCGCGCAGGATCGGGGCCAGCGGCGACACGGCGCGCATCAGCACGTATTCCGGCGCGTCGCCGAGACAGGACCGCAAGGGCGTCAGCACCTGCTCGCCATTGAGTGTCCCGTCCAGCGGCACGAGGACACGGCGCGGGGTCCACGTGGAAAGCGCCTCCGTTTCGGGGGTGTCCTGCGGTCCTGGGCGGACGGCCAATACCGGTACGGGCGCCTGTCGCACGAGGGCCTCGGTAATCGATCCCATCCACACACCGGAGATGCCGCCACGACCGTGCGTGGTCAGCACAATCACGGTGGCCTTCACGTCGAGCGCATGCTGCAAGAGGCATTCGACCACCGGACCGGCAACGATGCTGGTCGTCACCTCTGGTGCATCGGGGAGTGCCGCGATGCGCTCGTGCCAGCCATCGAGGTAGCGGGAAATCGCCGTTCGCCACTCGGCCTGATGCTCCCGAACCAGCTGCGTCTCTGCGAGAGGAGCTCCACCAGTGGCGTAGCGCCAGGGCGACAGCTCCAATACGCTGGTCAAGCACAGCGTGGCGTGCATGTGGCGCGCGAGGCCGATCGCAACGGGAAGGACCGCTTCGGCCAGTGGCGATCCATCAAGGGGTACGAGCAGGGTCGGCATACAATCCTCGGCGACGGACCAGGTACTTCTCCAGTTCTACAGCGAAGAACACCACGGACGAGATGACCAGGCACAACACCAGTTCGCCCGGCGTGATCGGCGCGGTTTTGAACAGCGCATTCAGCGCTGGTACGTAAATGATGGCCAACTGAAGACCAAGCGACACCACGACGGCCAACAAGAGCAGGGGATTGCTCATTACCCCCAGACGAAAGAGCGACGTTCGTTCGGAGCGAATGGCCAGGACATGTGTGAGCTGCGAAAGCGTCAGCACGGTAAAGGTCATCGTTTGCCAGTGTCCATTGCCAGTGCGAATGGTCCAAGCTTGCGTGCCAAGCGCCAGAGCTGCCATGAGCAGTCCCACCCACACGGCGTGCTGCCACAATCCGTGCGCCAGAATGCTTTCGCGCGGGGGCCGTGGCGGACGTTGCATGATGTCGGCCTCAGCGGGTTCCGCTGAGAGGGTGAGGCCCGGCAGACCGTCGGTCACCAGATTCATCCACAGAATGTGAATGGGGAGCAGGGGGAGTGGCAAGCCGATGAGCGGTGCCAGAAACAGCGTCCAGATTTCTCCGGCGTTGGTCGACAACACGAAACGGACAAAGCGCCGGATGTTGTCGTAAATGCGCCGACCTTCGCGCACGGCCACTACGATGGTGGCAAAGTTGTCATCCAGCAGCACCATGTCCGCTGCCTCGCGGGCCACATCGGTGCCGCCTCGTCCCATCGCGATACCGATGTTCGCACGCTTGAGGGCCGGTGCGTCGTTCACGCCATCGCCGGTCATCGCCGCATATTCGCCGCGCGACTGGAGCGCCGTGACAATGCGCAGTTTGTCTTCCGGAGTCACTCGCGCGTACACACGGGCATGCTCCACACGGGTCAGTAACGTGTCATCATCGAGCGCTTGCAGGGCGGCCCCCGTGAGGACCTCCTGATCTCCCTGGTCCTCCCCGATGATTCCCAGACGGGACGCGATGGCACGCGCCGTGGCCGGATGATCTCCGGTAATCATCACCACGCGAATGCCAGCGGCATGACAGGTACGTACGGCGTCGCGCGCTTCGTCTCGCGGTGGATCGAGCAGTCCCACCAATGCAAGCAATACCTGTTGCTCCTCGAGTGGCTCGATGG
Source organism: Gemmatimonas sp. (assembly GCA_023910675.1). GTDB lineage: Bacteria > Gemmatimonadota > Gemmatimonadetes > Gemmatimonadales > Gemmatimonadaceae > Gemmatimonas. Next base: position 75,970 of record JAAVWC010000010.1, on the reverse strand, counting down.
CTGCTGTGGCCGGCTGATGATCACAGTTCATGGCTATGGCCAGCACACGCAAGCCACTCGCGGCCATCGTATCGGCGTGTGCGAGTACACTCGCGGCGTCGATGGGAACGAGGGTACCTTTTTGCCACATTCTGGCACACGCCGGGATCACGCGTTCCGGTGCGCCTTTGGTGCAGGCCACGCGGTAGGCACCATCAGCCGTCGCGTGGACGGTGGTCATGCGTGCCCGCTCCGACGAGAAGGGTATTTCGCCGTTACGTGGCCACTGCGCATGTAGCCCTGAGGCGTCCACACCCTGCTCAGCGGCCCAACGCACCAATGCCGTTTCGGTGGGATCGCCCACCAACGCACCGTCGGCAGCAGCATTGACGTCGGTGCAGAGTGTTAACGCTTCGGAAAAGGTGAGCGGCACCTCGTGCAGCGGTACTGTGGTCGCCAACGATGCGCCGGGCTCATCATCGACCGTGCGTATCGTATCGACGTGCATGCGGTTCTCGGTCAGCGTGCCGGTCTTGTCAGTACAGACGTACGTGACCGATCCGAGTGTTTCCACCGCTGGCAAGCGACGAATGAGGGCATGGTGTTGCACCATGCGCCGCGCGCCGAGCGCGAGCGACACGGTAATGACAGCGGGGAGCGCTTCGGGAATGGCCGCGACCGCAAGGCTCACGGCGGTCATGAACATGAGAACAACAGGTTCACCACGAATCATTCCGGTCGCGAAAATCGCCACGCACACGATGAGTACCGTGAGGGCGAGCCATCGGCCGAGTGACGTGAGGCGCTGCTGGAGCGGCGTCTGGAGCTGCGTGTCATTCTGGAGCAGCGCGGCGATGCGGCCGAGTTCCGTCTGCATGCCGGTGCCGACCACCACGCCAAGGCCGCGACCGCTGGCGATGTTGGTGCCCTTGTACACCATGGCCGTACGGTCACCCAACGGGGCGGCAGGATCGGTATGTGGAGCAATGACCTTCTGCACCGGCAGCGACTCACCGGTGAGTGCAGCTTCCTCGACGCTCAGTTGCGACACTTCGAGGAGACGCAGGTCAGCAGGGACCACGGTACCTGCGTCGAGCAACACGATATCACCTGGCACCAATTCATGGGGAGGAATCGTCTGCTCTGTACCGTCCCGACGTACTCGGGCGGACGCGGCGGCCATAGCCCCCAAGGCGGCCATCGCCTTCTCCGCTCGGTATTCCTGTACGAAGCCAAGTGTCGCATTGAGAATGACTATCGCGATGATCGCGATGATATCTTCCGGCTCGCCAACCAGTGCGGCGATCCCGGCTGCGGCCAACAGCACCAGCACCATGACGTCGGTGAATTGTGCCACCAGCATGCGGAGTGGCCCGCGCCTGACGGCTGCTTCGAGCACGTTGTCCCCGTACTCGGCACGGAGACGGGCAATATCGGCGCTGCTGAGGCCGCCTTGCACATCCGTGTGCAGCAAGTCCACGGTGGCCGACGCGGAGACAGTGTGCCACGGATCGGAGGGCGGTGTGCCGGAAGAGCGGGCAGTCATCGTGGTTTCGCGCGAGGACATGGGCCAAGTATGGAGGAGAGAAGCGCCGAGTGCGAGCAGAGTGCTGGTGGGCGTTCTCCGTTCACATGGCGGGACAACGGCGAAACCGAGCGCGGCGATAGGCTCGGTGACCCATTCGTGCCGTCCGGTGTGCTGTGGGATGCGATTTGTCCGGTATGCTAGAAGATGCGTCTCATCGTACGCTTTCTCCCGGTTGTGTGTGGCTTGCTGTGGTCGACGGCATGCGCTCGCGGTGGTGCCGGGTCGTCACCGGCAGCGAATGTCGTGTTGGCTGGATCCACGTCGGTACAGCCTTTCGCGGAACGATGGGCGGAGCTTTATGCAGATGGGGCCGGTCTTGGTCAGGTAACGGTGCCGGCTGGTGGCTCGACGGCGGGAATTCGCGCCGAAAGAGAAGGAACCGCACATCTGGATATGAGTTCTCGTGCCCTCGCTGCGGACGAAGCTACCGGGCTGCATGCGATCACAGTGGCCCGTGATGGTATTGCCGTCATGGTTCATGCCACGAATCCGCTGCGCGCCCTTTCACTGGCACAGCTGCGAGCGATCTACACCGGTGAGATCCGGTCGTGGCGCACCCTTGGTGGTGTCGATGCACCCGTGACCGTCATTACCCGCGAAGATGGTTCGGGCACCCGCGACGCTTTCGAGCACCTGGTGCTGACGGCCGGTCAGTCCGTCGATGCGCATGCGCTGGTCACGGCGTACTCCGGCGGCCTGCGAAAAATGGTCGCCGAAGATCCGCACGCCATCGGTGACGTGACGTTCAGTCAGGTCGATGAGCGAGTGCGGGCATTGGCCATCGAAGGGGTCATGCCCTCGGAAGTCACGATTGCCAGCGGAGCATACCGGTTGCTGCGACCGTTTCTGTTCGTGTCGCGTGGTGAGGTGAGTGGTGCGGCGCGACGGTTTCTCGATTTCGTACTGTCGCCACGTGGCCAGTAGATCGCTCGCGACGAAGGACTGGCTCCTGTTTCGCTGACGCCCTGAGACGGTCGTGCTCATCATCGTGTTCGTGATGCAGCGTGGCCTGTCACAGGTGGCATGGTCGTTTCTCCGCAGTGCCCCCAGTCGTTCAGGCGCCGAGGGGGCATCTTCCCCATGATCATCGGCACACTGTACGTCACCGCAGCGGGAGTACTGCTGGCGACACCGGTGGGGCTGGGTGCCGCGATCTATCTTGCGGAGTACACCGCGGAAGGTCGAGTCTCGCGGATCATCCGGAGCGGTACAGAAAGTCTGGCCGGTGTGCCGTCCATCATTTTCGGCCTGTTCGGTTTTGCAGTTTTCGTCACGACGCTGGGGCTGGGCTGGTCCATTCTTTCTGGTGGGCTGACACTCAGCGCGATGATTCTCCCCACCATCATCCGCCCTGCCGAAGAGGCGCTACGCGTAGTCCCACGCGCGTTTCGGCATGTCGCACAGTCGTTGGGGGCCAGCAAGTGGGACGCCATTCGCACCGTCGTGTTGCCCGTGGCCGCGCCGGGGGGGCGACCGGTGTGGTGTTGGGCGTAGGGCGCGCGATCAGCGAAACCGCTGCGGTGATTTTCACGGTCGGTGTCGCGCTCGAGATGCCCACGTCACTGTTCTCATCGACGCGAACCATGAGTGTGCACTTCTACACGCTCACGATGGAAGGCCTCTCCGATCAGAAGGCGTACGGTACGGCGGCGGTGTTGGTGGTCACGATACTGCTGCTCAATCTCATGGCGTACAGTCTGATGCATCGGATGACGCGGCGGTATCGGTGACGACGGTCATACAGGTACCGCTGCGGGCCGGCGGGCTCGAGATTGATGATCTGCACATTCAATACGGGGCGCACGTCGCGCTGCAGCGCATGTCACTGCGCATCGCGCCGGGAATGATTCACGGAATCATCGGGCCGGCGGGGAGCGGCAAGACGTCATTCTTGCGCACGTTGAATCGCATGAGTGTTGAGCTGGACGGCGCATCGGTGGAGGGGCGCGTCACGCTGGATGGCGCCACCATCGTCGGCGATGACGTGATGGTGGATGCGCATGGGCTGGCCAGATTGCGCCGGCGGATGGGCATCGTGTTCGCCACGCTGCAGCCGCTCCCGCGGAGCATTTACGACAACGTGGCCTATGGTCCCCGTATTGCCGGAATCCGGGAGAAGGCCGCGCTCGATGACCTCGTGGAGCGTTCGCTGCGCGCAGTGCACATGTAGGACAAGGTGTCCTCGCGTCTGACGATGTCGGGCACGCAGCTCTCCGGTGGACGGCAGCAGCGTCTGTGTCTGGCGCGGACGCTGGCGCTGGATCCGTGCGTGGTGTTGCTGGATGAACCCTGTTCGGCGTTGGATCCCATTCCCACGGTGCGCATCGAAAAGACCATGCGTACGCTGCGCGAGCATATCACGTTCGTGCTGGTGACCAACACCATGCGGCAGGCGGAGCGGGTGTGCGATACCACAAGCGTTTTTCCGATGGGCGAGCACATTGAAACCGTGCCTGCATCCGATCTCTTCAACGCGGCGTCGCACCCCAAGACGCGCGCCTATCTAGCGGGTCAATTCGGCCGAGATGACGATGACGAGCGCGATGCCAGTACTTCAACAGCGGGGGATGACGCGGCTGGTCAACCGGTATGTGCTGCCACCGGCTGATGCGCCTGCGTTACCCACGGCGGTGGCGGTGCGCGATCTGCATCTGCATTACGGCACGTTTCAGGCGCTGCCCTCCGTTTCGATGGAGATTCCGGATCGTACCATTACGGCATTGATCGGGCCGTCCGGATGCGGCAAGTCCACCTTGTTGCGCTGCATCAATCGGATGAATGATCTGATGCCCGACGTGCGGGTGCAAGGGCAGGTGCAGGTGTCGGGGCATGATGTGCTTGGTGCGCAGTTGCCGGTGCAGGAGTTACGCCGATTGGTGGGCATGGTGTTTCAGCGTCCCAACCCGTTCCCGCTGAGTGTGGCGGAGAATCTCACGTATGGCCCGCGGTTGCATGGCGCGTTGTCGCGCAGCGATGCCGCGGTATTGGTGGAAGAGATGCTGCAGGCCGTGGGGTTATGGGAGGCGCTGAAGGACCGGTTGCATACGTCGGCGTTGCGACTGTCGCCGGAGCAGCAGCAGCGGCTGTGCATTGCGCGGGCGCTGGCCACGCGCCCGTCGGTGTTGCTCATGGACGAACCCTGTTCGGCGCTCGATCCGGTGGCCACGGAGCACATCGAGGCGCTCATGCTGCGGTTAGCCAGCGAGCGGGCGATCATCGTGGTGACGCACAACATGCAACAGGCGCAGCGCGTGTCCACGCATTCCGGCTTCATGCTCATGGGCGAGTTGGTGGAGTTCGGGCTCACGCCGCAGCTGTTTGAAGCGGCGCGCGATGCGCGCATGGCTGACTATGTGGCGGGGCGGTTTGGGTGAGGTGAAGGGCAGTCGTTCATCGTTTCTGTGCGCCTGCTGTCTGTAGTTTCTGCCGTCTGCGGTCTCGGCGCGAATCCGCCGCATCGCGCCGAGAGTGGCAGACGGCAGCCACTCAGACAGCAGGGGCGCAGGCGAACCGCCCGCCAGGCTCAGTCGTACCACCCCTGCACGAACCAGCCGTCTTCGGTTTGATACAGTAACAATTCACCGTCGTCATCAGCGATGCAGCGCCAGTAGTCGCGCGCGTAGGCATCACCGCGCCACCAGTCGCCGCTGAGCCGTTCGGGGCCGTGCGCCGTGGCGACAGCGAGACGACGGCCGCGCCACCAGACGGCGCCCGGCGCGCCGTGCGGGGCTTCGACGTCTACCGGCTCAGGGGCCGCGAGCAATCGCAAGACGGCCTGCGGTGATGCGCTGGTGGCGAGCACGGCCTGGCATTGGCGCCGCCGGGATGGGCGCTGCCGCCAGCGTGATGGCGTCGGCGTTGGCCCACGTGCCGGTGTCTTCGGGACGATGCGTATCGTGCGCTTCCGGATGCACGACCACATCGCCGCGGTTGTCGGGGTCGAGCGTGGCGCGCAACCGCGCGAGCACCGCTTCGGCATTCATGGCGGCATCACGCCACGACGGCACGAGCAGATCGCCCTGGTCAGCGGCGAGTGGCGCCGTGGCGGGAATACTCACCGTCACGCCAATGATGGGCGCCGGAATATTCCACCGCTCCAGCAGCGCACGACACTGATCGAAGAGCGGCTCGAGGCGCGCGAGCGGCCGCGCCGGCCGCACTTCGCGCGTGAGGGTGCGTTGCGGTATGCCAAGCAGTGAGGCGGCGGCTTTGTTCACGCGCCGGAGTTCCGGTGGCGTGCCGTGATGCGCCGGTGTTGTCGTGGCGGGTGAGAGCGCATGTGTGGCGTCGTCACTGGTTTCGGGGACGTGCACATGCCCGCGCATCTCACTGCCGATCTCCTCGATGGGATACTGGCGTCCCGCATCGAGCACGAGCGTGATGGCGACGGCGGCAGCGGCGCGTCCGTCGCGCACACATTCGTGCAGCAACCGTTGCAGCTGTACGCGCAACACGAACAGCACCGGCTCCGCACTCTCCACCGCGCTGGGCAGTTCCACACTCGCACTGCGCACCGCTTCCACGCGCACGAGTCCCGGGCGACGCGGGTCGTCGCCGCGCGCGAGGCGCCACGCCACGAGTCCGGTGTGGCCCCAGCGTTGCTCCACATCGCCGGCGTCGAGCGTGGCGAGCGCGCCGACGGTGCGCAGCCCCAGCATCTGCAGCGCGTCGCGCAACTCGTCGTCCATGGGGACGAGGCCGAGTGGCGCGGGCGCGAGATAGCGGGCGCACCCACCGGGCGGAATGATGGTCGCATGGCGCGGCAACGCATTGGTGTGCGTGCGCGCGCCGTGATCGGGGAGCGGCGCCCACGTGGCGGCGCGCGCGGCCACACAACTGTCGGCAACGGCGACGCGCGCGCCGGGGTGCCACTGCTGTGCAATGGCGAGCAGCGTGTGCACGAGCTGCGCTTCGCCTCCCAGCGCCTCGAAGCCCGTGGCCCCCACCCACCACATGCCCGGCGTGCCGGCGGCGGGCGTGACCTGCGGGCTCGCGCCCAGCAATGCCGTCGTGGCGGCGAGCATCGCGTCGCTCAGTGCATGGTCGTCCCACGGCCGCACATCGAGCTCGGCGCAGCGGGCGCGCGCCTCGGGGATGGTCATGCCGGCGCGGACGCCAGCGCGTCCGGCGGCGAGCGAGACGGCGCGCAGTCGCGTATCGACCGCGAGCGCGCGCGGCATGTCATCCCAGTGTCGTGCGGGCGAGCTCGCGCCGTCCGCGCCGGCCGAAGCCGGATTCGGCGGCGCGGCGGCGCCCCTTGTACGTCGTCCAGTCGCGGGTGCGGCGGTCGAGGTCGCGCCCGTGCTGGTCGTTGTCGAGCCGGCCGTTTCCGAGCCGGTCCCCGGGGAGGTCGAGTCCAGCAGCAAGTCGAGCTGGATGCCCCGGAACGTCAGTTCCGTACAGGTCGTGCGTGTTGACGCCGAGCCCGCCCCAGGTGACGGGGTGCTCCTGTCGGTGGAGCTCCTGGCCGCTGCTGGTGTCGGTACTGGGGTCGGTGCTGTTGCTGCGGGCGGTCCAGGGACGACGCGCGCTTCGCGCCACCCCGCGCCGATCGGGAATCTCGGAATCCGTACACACGCGACGCGCCACGACGACGACACGATCCACCTCGATGGTTTGGCTGCTGGTTGGGCTGCTGGTTTGGCTGCCTGAGTACGCCGCCCTTTTCGACGGTGACGTGCATGCAGGGGGGGCGGGGCGGCGGTGGGCGTCTCCGGCGTTACCGCCACGGGGGTGGGCACCATGGCCAGCGATCGTCGTCGCGCGGTGGTGGCCCAGCGGGATGGCTCCTGCATGGAGGGGGGCGTGTGAAGCGCTACTCGTACGCGCACGGTGCCGGCCGAGGCGGCTGGAAGCGCGCCTCGCCGGGGGTCACGTGCTCGAGCACCACACAGGCCGCGTCCTTTTCCCGCGAGAGCTGAGCCAGGCGTACCCCGTGGACCCGCGACAGCGGGGGCGCCCCGTCAATGACCACCAGGCCAAAGACGCCGCTGCGCAGCAGGAGGTCGGCCGTCCACGCGGCCCGTTTCTTATCCAGCAGCCTGATGACGACAAAGCGCTCGCCCACGTCGGCCCACGGCGCCGGCGCGAGCGTCCGCGTGGCATCGATCCAGGCGACCCACGCTCCTGTGTGCAGCACCCCCGTCACGACCCGACGGAGCAGCGCCGTTTTGCCGACCGCCAGCGGACCGACAATTTCGGTGATGCGACCGCGCGGCAGCCCGCCACCCAGCGCGGCATCGAGGGCCGGCAGCCCGGTGCTCCACGGCGACCCTGCCGTGCGTCCGCCCACCACCACGGCCTGCAGCTGCGCCTGAAGCGCCTCCAAAGCGGCGACCGGTTCTGGCGCCGGGAATGGGGGCGACGCGATGGCCGTCGCCAGGGAAGACAGAAAAGGCATGGGGAAGATACCGAATAAATGCCGAAAACTCAGGGGCCGGAAAATCCGCCGGATGAGGCCGGCGGCGGGTGCGTCAAAAAAGGGTGAGCGGTCTGACAATTGGCGACGAGTTCTCGATATCTTCCTTAAACTCTTCTGTTCTTTCCATTGAGTTTCCACAGGGGGCGCGTCGTCCTCGACCGGGAATGCGCCCGAGAGGATCCGCGGCTCCAAGATGAGCCCTACCAAATAAAACCCGAAGGATCAAGGGCCATTGTGACCGCATCGGTTGGCCGGTAGTGTCCAGATCATGAGCACTGCACCCGCCCTGTCCGATATCGAAATCCAGCGTACTCTCGGGACCCTTCCCGGCTGGTCCCGCAAAGGGGAGACGATCACGAAGAGCTATCACTTCGCGACGTTTCCAGCGGGCATTGCCTTCATTGCGCGCGTCGCCGACGTTGCCGAAGCCCAGCAGCATCATCCCGACGTCGATATCCGCTATACCAAGATCACCTTCGCGCTCAGCACGCACGACAGCGGCGGCATCACCGCCAAGGATTTTGCCCTCGCGACGGCGATAGAAACACTCGCGGCCGAGTGACACCGGTTCGGTATCACTCGGCCGCCATGTAGCGCCGCGGTGTTCACCTGCGGCGCCGTTCGTGCATCACCGGCCTTTGCGCAGCGTGATCGAACCGTTCACCGTGCTCGCACGCACCCGCGTGCGTCCATCGCCCACGGTCCCGCGCAGACGACGCGGTGAGAGAGTCCCTGACACCGTAATCGGGAAGTCGGTGCTGACGCGACCATTCACGGTGCTCAGCTCCAACTCGGCGCCGAAGTTGGGGGGAAACTCGAGCGTGATCGCGCCGTTCACCGTCTCGTATTCGAGATCGTCGGCGCGACCCAGTGAGCCCATGGACACGTTGATGCTGCCGTTAACGGTCTTGGCGTAAATCGGTCCACCAGGCACTGCGCGCGGTGATGCTGCCGTTCACGGTCGTGGCGTGTACTTCGGTGCTCACGTCGCGCACTTCGATGCTCCCGTTCACCGTGGCCAGATCGACACGGGTGCCTTCGGGCACGCGCACCACGAATCGCACCGACACATCGTTGCGGTCATTCCAGCGGCTGCGACGCTCCGACTTGATGCCGCTCTCGGAGCAGGTGGAGCCTTCGCTGTAGAGCGCGCACACCACGACTGTTGTCACCGGAACTCTTCTGCTCGATGCGCACGTCTTCGGGATTCCCGCGCCGCCAGCGCTTTTCACCGGTGACTTCCACGCGGCCATTGGTGCTGCGTTCGACTTCGACGCCGCCGTTGATGTTCTTGATGAACAGCGTGCCGCGCGACGGCACGGTCCCCGACCACGTGAAGGCGTTCTCGCGGCGCGAGTCCTGCGCGGAAAGAGTCGTGGTGAGCGTTCCCGTGAGCAGCAGGGAACTCACCGTGATGGTGGTACGGCGCAAGAGGGTGCGCCGGAACATGGAGGCCGTGAACATGGGAAGTCCCGGAAGTTGTGATGTCATGGACGTGTGCCTCGCAGGAGACGGACGTCGCCGTTGAAGGTGGTGATGTCGAGCAACAACCCCGGCGAACTGCCGGTCCCGAAGGCAAAGCGCTGTGCATTGCGTCCGCGGCGTGCCGCGTCGTTCCCGGGGAGCAGCGTGATGGGGCCACCGGGCACGAAATCGCCGTTGAACGTGGAAAGCGTGGCCTGGCCGTGCGCACCGTCGGGGAGACGCAGGGAGACGTCGCCGCTATGGGTATTCACCTGTACCCGCGCATCGTCGGTAAAGAGTCCGTCGAACTGCACGTTGCCGCTGATACTGCTGGCCACGAAGCGCCCGATCTGCACTCCGCTCACACTCATGTCACCGCTGGTGGTGCTGAGTTCGAGATCGCCTTCCGCTTCGCGCACCCGCACATCACCACTCACGGTTTTTGCCCGCAACAACGTCCGCGTGGCTGTCGTACGCACATCACCGGAAATCGTCTCGATGATCGTGCGCCCGGAGATATTGGTGAGTTGCAGGTCACCACTCGTGCTGCGCATCTCCACCGAGCCCTGAGATGTCGCGCACCTCGGCGTCGGCCGAGAGTGTGGAAACCACCAGGCGCACGCCGCGCGGGACGTTCAGCTCGATGGTATCCTCACGGTCCGCATCGCGATCACGCATCGCGCTGCGCGATGCGTGATCGCGGGATTGCAGTGTGAGGGTGACACCGGTGCTGCGCAGTTCGTAATTGGCCCCCGAGGCACGCACCGAGCCGGTGCTGCCGTCAATGCCGTGCACGATGAGCCGTCCGGTGCGCATGGTGATATCCACCACGGCACCAGCGCTCAAGCGGACGGACGTATCGCGTGACTGCGCTGACACCGACGCTGGGCACAGTACGGTGGTGAGCAGAGCGGCCCCGACGAACAGCGGGAGCGGCTCGTGGCGGTGCTTCGTGCGGTGCCGGTTCATAACAGCGCCACCCGCCGCAGCAGCTCGAGCTTGGCCTGCAGCGCGCGATCGAGCTGCGACGATCCCACACTGTTGCGCGGATCGTTGGCCAAAGCGGCTTTGCTGTCGGCAATGGCGCGATCGATGATGTCGAGATTGCGCCGCAGTTCGCGCACGGTGGCCGTGTCGAGTTCGACGAACCGTTCGTCGACGATACGACGCAGCGCACCGATTTCGCGTTCGTAGGTGGCGTTCGCGTCCGGCGCATCGGCGTTGTCGCTGCGCCGCGATACGGCGCGTGACGTGGCAGTGCCCATCCTGCTCCCGGCGGCCGAGGAGCCCACCGCCAGCTCCTCGGTCGCCGCGGGGAGCTCGTCGCTCGTGGCAGCGCTCTGCGGGCGCGTCGTCGTGGACGATGCCGTGAGCCCCGCCGTGCGCGCACGTGATTGCGCCAGCTGCCACGTCACCGCCGACGTGGCCGACACGAGCAACGTGGCCGCCACGGCGAACCGGCGCAGCGAGATGGTCCGGGCCTTCGCGGGTGTCGATGTCGACGCCTGTGCGGCGGCGGTGAGGATGGGCACCACCGGGGTCGTCAGGCGCGCCTCGATCTCCGGCCACAGGTCCCGCGCGGGCGCCACCTGGGGCAACGCGGCGGCGTCGGCCACCAGCTGTTCGAGCTCGCTGCTCAGGGTGTCGCAGCTCTGGCAGCCGGCGCGGTGGCGCAGCATGAACGTCTGATCGGCAGGCGCCGAGCTCCTGTTCCATCCATGGGCCCAGCTGTGCCCGCGAAGCGGGCGCAGTCGGACGGCGTGTCGGGCCGATCTGATGTGGTCGTCATGGCGGTTCCTATCGGGTCAGCGCCGCACGTAACAGCATGCGGGCGCGGTGGAGCTGGGCTTTGCTGCCACCCGGCGTAATGCCGAGCTGCTCGCCGATCTCTTCGTGCGTAAAGCCTTCGACGTCGTGCAACAGAAAGACGGTGCGGGCGCCCTGCGGCAGCCTGGTAATGGCGCCTTCAAGGTCCATCCGGTCACCAACCGGCTCCGGGCGTGCCGGTTCTAGATCGATGACGTCGTCGGTGCCGCCACTGCGGTCCTGCTCGATCCCGGCCTTCTTGCGCCGGGTGAGCACCACATTCACCGCCACCCGATGCAGCCATGTTCCGAAGGCGGCGTCGCCCCGGAAACTGGGCAGCTTCTGCCAGACAGCGCACGAAGACGTCCTGGGTGACCTCTTCTGCCAGGGAACGATCCCCGAGCATCCGGAGGCAGAGGACTGAACACCTTGGGCACATGGGTCCGGTACACCCGCTCGAACGCTCGGCGGTCGCCGCCAGCGGCGGCGGCCACATCATCCGCCCCGGGCGAGAACGCCGGGACGACGGGCAGCATCGGTTCGAGAGTGGAATCGGTCACGCGCAGGGCGAGCAGAGTGGGCTCCGGTAACTTGGCACCCGATTGGACGGCGCGGAGAGGGCGGAGGGTTTGAGTCGGGGTTCGCGGCGGCGGGCCGGACTACCCGAGGGCGCTCACGACCGCCGGGAGTTCGTCGAACCGCTGCATCCAGAAGTCGGGGGAGGCCACCGCGAGCTCGTCCCGGGTGAACGGCCCCCACAGGGCGGCCGCCGTCTTCACCCCCGCCCCCCGGCCGGCATGCATATCGTGCGGCGAGTCGCCCACGAAGAGCGCACGATTGGGCGAGGCGCCCAGCCGCTCGAGGGCGAGGAATACGGGATCGGGGAGGGGCTTGTGGTGGGTGGTTTCCTCGAAGGTCACCACGGCATCGAACGCCGTGGCAAGACCGACGTGGTCGAGTGAACGCCCGGTCATCCCTTTGCCCTTGCTGGTGACGAGCGCTGTTTTGAACCCCTCGGCGCGCGCCCACTGCATCGTCTCGATGACACCCGGGAACGGGGTGGTGAGCCGTTCCAGATGCAGCTCCTGATAATCGCGGTAACGCCCCACCATCTGCTCGACCTCCTCGGGGCCGCCGCACCACTCCGCCAACTGCGTGCGCAAGGGGGTGCCGATGCCGGCCACCCACTGTGGAATGGTGGGGGCGCGTTCGCGTCCGTCGAAGGCGAACTGCATGCATTCGAGCAGCAGGCCGATGGAGTCGATGAGCGTCCCATCGAGATCGAAAAGCAGGGCGGGGCGGGGCATGCCCAAGTGTAACCGCTCGGTACGTCGTAAGAGCAGCGTGACTGGGCGGGTCACGGTGCCGTTCGCGTGGGCATGAACAGGAGGTACGCTTCGACGCGGAGTGCCTCGTCGTTCGCCGCCTCGCACGGATCTGCGGATACCTTGCCGCGGCACGACGCCATCAGGCGCGCAAGCACGGGGACTTCCCGCCACGCACCAAGCTGCGTCACGAGGGGGGCAGCGGGCGCACGCATCCACACCCCCAGGGCGTCTTCGGCCGCGGCACCACGCGCGCACGCGATGCATTCCCGGGCGAGCGCGATCGCGCACGTGAGCTGTTGCCGTTGTACGGGACTGCACTGCGCCACGAGGTGCTGCAGCCATCGCAGCGCCCGTCGCTGCGCCGGACCGCAAACGATGTCTGTGGTCGCGGGCGTTTCGATGGACGTCCCAAGCGCGCGGCGCAGATGCCGGTGCTGGTGCCACGCGAACGCCAGCCGGTGCACGCGATGATGCATGTTCGCCCCCGACGTCGCGCCTGCCCCCGATGCCATGGGCGGGTGCTGCGTGGGCTCGTGTCGATCGTGTTGAGGCTGCGGCGAATCGAGGAGTGCGAGTAGCGCACGCGGTCGTGCAGATACCCTCCAGCGTGAGCCACGGCGAGTGATGGCCAGCAGGTGGACCTCGCGGTCGGCACGCACAAGCACCATGGCGGCGGGCGTCTCGCCCGAACCGGCGAGTACGGCGTACGGTGGCACGACCGCGCGACCGCGCTGGTCGTCCGCCGCCCCTGTCGGCTCGACTTCCATCGGTTCTGCCGTTGCCCACTCCGTGAGCACGGCGGACCAGCGTGATTGCACGTCAGCGCCCGAGTGGCGACGTGAAGCGGATGACGGCCCGTCGGTGCCACCGACCAAGCGGGCGCTCCACGCGGCCTTGCGGGCCACGCGGCGCTCTGCGCGCAGTGAACGCCGAGCCTGACGTGACGCCCGTACGCGATACTCGTGCACGATGGGGAACGGCGAACCGAGACGTGCGACACGCCCCGTGCGCTGACGGCGTACCGCATCGGTCCATGGGAGGTCGAGATGCACGACGACACCGGCGTCCTGGAGGTTCACGCCTTCCGCGATCAAATCGGTCGCGAGCAGCAATGAGAGGGCACGATGCGCGGGCGGCGGAGGGCGACCATGCGCGCGCGGGGCGAACTGCTCGAGCAGTTCGGGGCGCGTAATGGTACCGCTGGCGATGCGCGCCTGATTACCGGTAAGCAGTCCCACGCCGGCGATGTCGCTGAGGGCGCGATACAGCGCCTGCACGGTGCGCCCGAACTGCGAGAACGCGACCACCGGCACACCGGTATGTCGTTCACGAATGCGACGCAACAGCGCGGCGCGGACACGATCGGCCTGCCCGGTGGTGATGTGGTGTTCGCGCAATACGCGCAGCGCGCGCAGGTGTGTCTCGAGCACGTCCTCGAGTGATTGGGAGACTGCGCCATCGTTGGGTACTACGTGACCTGCGAGCAGTTCCGGAAACCCCAGCTGCATTTCGGTGGCGTGTTCATCGCCGATGACCCACGAACGCAGTTCGGCGCCCGTGACATGGCGACCGGCGCGCAGCGCGTCCTGCATGGCGCTGCCGCGCTGTAGACGACGCGTGAGGGCATGCGTGAGGGCGGCGTCGCTGGAGCACCATGCGCGCAACAGGCCGAGTCGTATCAGCGCCCCCGCTACGGCGCCGTCGTGAGCGGGGAGCGGTGCGGGAAGCGCGAGCAGGAGATCGAGGGTGGTCCGGTCCTGCGGTACGACGACGGGACGATGTTGTCGGATATCGGGGCGGACAGCCGTTGGCGACGCGACGGCGCGGGGCGCGGCGGTGGGTCGTCGTGTCCGCGGCTCAGACGGAAGCGCCGAACGGTGATCGCGTCGTACGATGAGCGCGGCGAGCGTGTCATGACTCAGCGTGTCTGCACGATGACCGCGGAACAGGGCGAAGAGGGTCTCGAGGTCGCGCGGACTGTTGTGCAACGGCGTGGCGCTGAGGAGCAGTACGTCGCAACCGGCGAGCGCCATGGCCAGATGTCGGTAGCGAGCGGTAGCTGCATTGCGGAGCGCATGCGCCTCGTCGATGATGACCAGTGCCCGCTCGGGAGTCGCAGGCGTGTCGGTGACGTTGCCGATGGCGAGCGCTGGCGCCTCACGAGAACAGCGATGCAGGGAGTGCACCTGCACCTGTGACTGGCCCGTGCGCAGGAGGGCCGCCTGCCACATGGCCACGAGTCCGGCGGGGGCGAATACACGCACCTGCGGGTACCGGCGCGCGACGGCCAACGCGGTGAACGTCTTTCCCAATCCCACATCGTCGGCGAGCAGTGCGCCGTGATGCCACTGCAGCATGCGCAGCAGGCGCGCAGCCGCCTCGCGCTGATGCGGGAGCAGCAGCACATCGCCGAGCTGTTCGGGCGGGAGCGGTGGAAGCACGGCCATCGCCATCCGGCGTCGCACGGCCCGCAGCTGTGCGTCCGCAGATCGCGTGTGGCTTCCGTCCTGCCCCGAAATAGTCGTGGAGGTCCGGTCACTCATGGTGATACCAGTCGAGGAGAGGGGAGACGAGCAGCGGCGTGAGTTGGTAGGCCTCGAGGACGGCGGCATCGAGGGCGGCACTGGCGTGGTCGCGTGATGCGCTGTGGCTCATGAGTGCGGCGCCGAATGGTCGGAGCAGCCGTACCGCGCGTGGCCAATCAGCGGGAGTGGGGAGTGCAGCGACGGTCCAGCCCAGATAGCGTCGAAAGCCACCGCGTGCCGGCTCCGCCAGCACATCGAGCCACGCATTGACCACCGTGGAGGCGAAGAGGGCGTGCACGGCGAGCGCATCGGCCATGGTCGGTGTGCGGAGCACGTAGCAGCTGTTGAGTGGTACCGTGGGATCGCCGGTGGCGAGCACGGTCGAGCGCAGGCGGCGTCCCATGTCGGCCCACACGACGCGTGGGGTGTCGGCGCGCGCCGCCTCGGTGCGAAAGAGGGTCCACCACGGCTGGTTCGCTTTGGCATCGCCGCGGGTTTGCAGTTGCGGGCGCCAGTGCGCGAGCCAGCGGGTGGTGGCGGGGGGCAGCGTGCGCAGTGGTGTACCGTCGGCAGCGTGTGTCCACAGCACCCGCACATCGCGCGGTGTCTCGCTGGCGGCGGAGCTGTCGGAGCGGTTGCTGGTGCCAATGGCTTCCCCGCGCAGCGCGGGGCGGAGCAGTGTGCGTTCGATGACCGCCTGTCTGGGAGTACCGAACAGCGCCGACACGGTGGCCGCGTCGTCGTGATGTTCGTCAGCGTGTACGAGGAAGGCCGCGTTGCAGCCGCACTTCACCCCAAGCAGCGGACGCCCAAGGGCGGTGGTGGCGAGTGGTGGACCGGCGAAGCGAATGGCTTCGAACGCCTGATGGGCGGCCGGTGGGAGAAGTACGAAGGGGGCACCAGGATCGCCTTGCAGCGACAGCGTCGATGTATGCCGCTCGAAGTGGACGGTTCGTTGCGCGGTGATGGCGCATCGAACCGGCACGGAAGGCGTGCCGGCGCCGGCGCCCGATGGCGTGGCCACGGGTCGCTGTGCCACCACCAGCGACGGATACGTCGCGGCGTCGAACTGGGCAGGGGCATCGCTCCAGTCGTGAAGGACGCGCAGTTGCACTTCTTCGAGGAGCATTCGGCGGACGCCGCCGCCCGACAAGGTGCGCCAGAGCTTTGCCGGCACGAGCAGCCCGACCACCCCGTGAGGCGCGAGCAGTTGCACGCTGCGCTCGATGAATGCCGCGGCCAAGTCGGCCTGCGCGGCGAACCCTGTGCCCGCACCCGCGCGTGCAGCACCATGCTGCCACGCAGCCTGACGCATGACGCGGAACTCGCGGCGCAACCATTCGCGCTCCTGCGACGGCATGGCATGTGGGCGCACCCAGGGCGGGTTGCCGATCACGAGATCGAACCCCCCGGCAGCGGCCACATCGGCAAAGATCGCCGCAAACCGAAACGGGAGGGCGGCCCCGAGCTGTACGCGATGCGATTCCGTCTGCAGCTCACGCGTGTGCTTGCGGAGTGCGTCGAGCCGAACGCGTTCGGCACGCTGTACGCGACGTCGCTGCCCGAACAGGTCTCGCCCACGCAGCACCGTGAGTAGCGTCCGGCGTTCCTCCTGCATGGCCGTACGGCGGCGCGTCAGCTCCGCGACCGCCCGTGTGCGCTCCTCACGATCGAGTGTGCCCGCAATGCGCTGTTTGCGCGCCCCGGATGCGCGCGCATATCGCTCGCGAAGTGACGACAGCGTGCGCGCACTGGGTGGTGCGAAGCGGAAGCTGCCACCCGCCAGCGAATCACCTACCCGGATATGGTGGTCGAGATTGGGGAGTGGGGGAATGCGCACGGCGTCCGTTTCGTGGCACTCGATGACCACCGAGAGCCAGAGTCGCAATTCGCAGAGCCACACGGCCATGGGTTGCCGGTCGACTCCAAACACACAGCGCGCCAGCAGATCACGGCGTCGCGTGTGCGCGTCGCGCGGGTCGTGCAGCGCGGCCAGCAGTGCATCGAGTGTTTCGAGTACATGAACCAGAAAGGCTCCGGATCCGCAGGCGGGGTCGAGCACGCGCAGCGCTTCGAGTCGGTTACGGAGCCTGTGGCGTTCTGCGTCACTGAGGGCGTCGACGATAGTCTTCTGGTTGGCCGCAGACCCGTCGAGCAGCCCGGCAAGCGCCGGGGAGTCGACGACGGCAGCGCCGAGGGCCGAGCGGACGGCGTAGGCGACGAGCGTGGGTGGCGTGTAGAACGAGCCGGACCGTCGCCGCTCGTCGTTGGCCATGAGTCCTTCGAAGGCGCGTCCCAGCATTTCGGGGTCGACCGCGGCTTCGGACCACTGGTCGGACTCTTCGTGCGCGGTGAACCGATACCGGTCGAGGAGCGACGCGACCAAAGTAGTGATCGCGTCGTCGCCGAAGTGCCAGGCGCGGAAGCGTTTCTCGAGGGGGGTGGGGGCAAAGAGCCCCCCGTTGAGAAAGGGGACGGCGCCGAAGGTCAGCGCAGCGGCTGCCCGTTGCGAACGCGGCGTGTTCAACGTGCCGAAAAACAGCGGGCGCAACAGTTTGTCATGCAGGCGTCCGCCGTGCTCGAGCACCCGCACACAGTGGTGCAGGAGAAAGTCGCGTCGACGGTCGAGCCATCCCTTGGCTTCGAGGAACGCCAGAAAGAGACAGCGGGACGCGCAGAGCAGGGCCAGCTCTCGGCGTTCGGCCGGAGACGGCGTGCGCAGGCCGATCCGCGTGGGGGCAAGCGAAGCGGCCAGGTCGGTCACGACCTGTTCGAGGGCCCGGTAGAACCGATGCCCCAGCGCGTCGCGCCGGAGAATGTCGGTGAACCGTGTGTGCCGCAGCAGGTCGTCCGTTTCCGTGACCGCGGCGAGCGCCCGCAGCGTTTCGGCGTCGGAATCGAGGACACGCTGCGGGTCGACCCTTAGCGCGGCGATGTGCACGCCCGACGTCCCCGGTGTGACCGTGGCAAGGCACAGTGACTGTCGCGAGTGATCGAGCAACAGCAGCATCCAATGTCGGTCTGGCGCGTGCCGGGAGAGCGCTGCCGCAAGGCGCCGCGTCTGCTCACGCCACTCGGTTCCGAGCGTTGCCGGCGGCTCGTCGGTGCGAATGGCACTGAACAGGCGGAGCACACCGGGACCTTCGAACAGCTGCGCGGTGGCGACGTACGGTGCCACGCCCAGCGAGCGACACACCGTGGCGTCGGCGTACAGGGGCGCGCGCGCGAAAGCCGATAAGCCGAGCGATGTCGGTCAGTGCGGCGGGCGAGTCGGCGCGCGCGAGGGCGAGTGCTGCGTTTCGGAGAGTAAGCACGACGCCATGATGGCATATCGGTGCATTGCGTGTGTCATCGGAATCGTGCGCGCATCATCCTCGCGACGCACCGCCGTATACGCGAGGCGCTGTGGCTCGCTATCTTTCTCGCACGGCGAGTTTCTTGCTGCTCCCTGACCCTCTGCCTTCACACCCGTGTCTCTGCGCACCTGCTGGCTCAACGGCTCGTTCATGGCCGAAGAGCATGCCCACGTCTCCATTTTCGATCGCGGCCTCCTCTTCGGCGACGGCGTGTACGAGGTGGCGGCGGTGTTCAATGGCCGCCTGCTCGACGCCGATCGCCATCTCGTGCGGCTGGCGCGTTCGCAGCGCGAAATCGGCATTCCCGCGCCGTACGATGGCGCGACGCTCGAGGCCATGATGCAGGAGGTCGCCACGCGGAACGCCATCACCGAAGGGCTGGTGTATCTGCAGGTTACGCGTGGGGCGGCCGAACGGGACTTTTCGTTTCCGGCCGAGGTGCATCCGACCGCCTTCGCCTACGCGCGCGCCAAGAAACTCAGCGATGATCCCAATGCGTCGGGGGTGAAGGTGCATCCGGTCCCCGACATCCGGTGGCAGCGGTGCGACATCAAGAGCACCGCCATGCTGGCGCAGGTCATGGCCAAGCAGGCCGCGCGTGAGTCGGGGGCATTCGAAGCGATCATGCACGAGAACGGCCTGGTTACCGAGGGCGGCTCGAGCAACATGTGGATCGTGCGCGACGGCGTGGCATACACGCGCCCCACCTCGCGTGACATTCTGGCGGGGATCACGCGCGACGTCATCTTCGATGTGGCCGACGAGGTTGGGGTGAAGGTGGTCCGACGGGCGTTCACACTCGAGCAGGCGTACGCGGCCGACGAATGCCTGCTGACCAGCGCGACCAGTT
Source organism: Gemmatimonas sp. (assembly GCA_023910675.1). Classification (GTDB taxonomy): domain Bacteria; phylum Gemmatimonadota; class Gemmatimonadetes; order Gemmatimonadales; family Gemmatimonadaceae; genus Gemmatimonas. The sequence continues at coordinate 56,653 of JAAVWC010000010.1, read as the reverse complement.
TCGTTCTACCGGTCACGCAGATCGGACCGCACCAGGTGGGGGGCCGGCGCCCCCGGGCCGATCACGAATCGTCTCCGCGACGGGTATCTCGCGCGGGCGGCGCGACTTACCGCCTAAGCGGCGAGCGACCGCACCAATGGCCTGCCGGCGCCGGTGGCCATGACGGTATCGGTCCTGTTGAGCAGGAGGCAGCGCACGGTGTAGCTTGCAGTATGCTCTCTGCCGATGCCGCTGCTGCCGCGCACGCGCCCCATGCGCTGCGCGAGGTCCCTGTGTTGGGGCCGGGCGCGCATGTGGCCATGGTGTCCCCGTCGGGGCCGCTCAATGGCCCACACGAGCTCGAGCGAGCTGTAGCCACCGCCGAGTCCCTGGGGTGGACGGTGTCCGTGGGAACGCATGCGCTCGCACGCACGGGCTATTTCGCCGGCGACGACGCGCAGCGCGGCGACGATCTGCTCACCGCCATGCGGGACCCGCGGGTGGACGGCATCTGGTGCATTCGCGGCGGCTACGGTGCGGCGCGACTGTTGCCGCGCGTGCAGCAGGCGCTGCCTGACATGTCACCCAAGGCGCTCATCGGCTACAGCGATATCACGGCCTTGCATGCGGCGTGGCAGCGCGCCGGCCTGATCAGCTACCACGGGCCGACCGCGCGTTCCCCGCTCAGCGGGTTTTCGCGCGCCTCGCTCGTCGAGGTCGTACAGCAGCGCACGCCCGTGCTCTGGCGCGCGACCGACGCCAGCGTGGTGCGCGGTGGGACGGCGTCCGGGCGTCTCGCCGGCGGAAATCTCGCGCTGGTCGCCTCGCTGTGCGGCACCCCGTGGGCCTGTGACTTCCGCGAGGCCATCGTCGTGCTCGAAGACATCAACGAAGCCACGTACCGCATTGACCGGATGCTGACGCAGCTCCGGCTCGCTGGCGCGTTCGACGGCTGTCGTGGGCTCGCCATCGGTCACTTCACCGATTGTCCTGCGACCATCGAAGACGGCCGTCGGACTGTCGTGGCGCTCATCGAAGAGCTCGCGGCAGCGTTACAGGTTCCAACCCTCCTCGGCGTGCCTATTGGTCACATTGAGGAGCAATGGACCGTGCCACTGGGCGCGTGGGCCACACTCGATGCCGATGCCCGCATGCTGCAGCTGTACCGCTGAGTTCACCCTTTTACTTGCACCAGCCATGAAGACCGCGCAACAGCTCATCGCCGAAGCGAAAGCGTCGATTGTCGAAGTGACAGCGCGCGAAGTTCAGGACGCCCTTGGCCGCGGCGAAGCCCTGACGCTCATCGACATCCGTGAGCAGAACGAGTGGGCGCTCGGCCACGCGGCGCCGGCGCAGTACATCGGCCGTGGCGTGTTGGAGAGTCAAATCGAAGCCAAAGTGCCGCGTGACGCGCGCGTCGTCCTCATCTGCGCCAGTGGTAATCGTTCCGCGTTGTCTGCCGTGACGCTCGGGCAGATGGGTTACACCAACGTGGCGTCGCTCGCGGGCGGCTTTCGCGATTGGGTCGCATCTGGCGGCGCGGTCGCCGACTAAGTTCTGCCGTTCAGCGACCACTCACCGGTGACGTCGGAGCACGAACGCGATCGGCTGCGCGAGGCCATGGCGCAGCCGGAGGTGGCGCGCATTGCGGAGCAGTTGCGTACGCGCGTGCCCGTCGAGGCGCTGGCGCTTGCCGAGACGCGCCTTGCTGCGGTCGTTGCGGTGTTGCGCGTGGTGGAGGGGACGGCCGAGGTGCTCTTCATCAAGCGCTCCGAGCATGAAGGTGACCCGTGGAGCGGGCACATGGCGTTTCCTGGCGGGCGTCACGAGCCGGAGGACCCGTCGCTCGAGGCAACAGCGCGACGTGAGACGTTTGAGGAACTCGCGCTCGATCTGTCGCGCGGCCACGTCGTCGGGCGACTGGACGACCTCGCGCCGCGAAACGCCGCCGTGCCGCCCATTCTCATTCGCCCATTTGTTGCCGTGGTCCCCGCCGACGTGATCTTTTCGCCCAGCGAAGAGGTCGCGGCCACGTTCTGGGTGCCGCTGGCCGTCCTGCGACAGGAGGACACGCGCGCGGAGCACGTCATCACCATCAACGGCGCGCGCTCCCGCTTTCCCGGTTTTCTCGTCGAGCAGCACATCGTGTGGGGGCTGACCGAACGCATCGTGCAACAGCTGCTCTGGCTGCTCGATCCGTAACTCGCACCGTCGTGCAAGCCGACACCGCATTCTTCTTGGAGTGGTCGTGACCGGTACAACAGTTCGCTCTCCCGCCGTGCTGCTCTGGACGACGTTGCTGCTCGGCGCGTGTGCCGGCTCTTCCGCTCCGCGTGCTGAAGCACCCATGGCAGGCAAACGGGTAGAAGGATCACGGGGGATGGTGACCGCCTCTCATCCCGATGCCGCTGCCGCCGGTGCCAGCATTCTGGCCGAAGGCGGTACCGCCGTTGACGCCTTTGTTGCCACGGCGTTCGCGCTGTCGGTCACCGACATCTCGCAAACAGGGCTCGGTGGTGGCGGGGCGATGACCTTCTACGACGCCAAGGCGCGGCGCGTCGAACACTTGTCGTTCTATCCGCGCACCGGCGACAACCCCGCGTGGGGGCGTCCCGACAGCACGCGCCGCATGGGACGCGCTGCCGCGACGCCGGGAATGGTGGCCGGGCTGCTGGAGGCGCATAACAAATGGGGAACGCTTACGCGTGCGCAGGTCATGGCCCCTGCCATCCGCTTGGCGCGTGACGGCTTCATCGTGTCGCCACTACTGTCACGCACCATTGCGTCATCGCGTGCCAAGATGCAGGCAGACACGCTGGCCATGGTGCGCTTCATGCCCGGCGGTGAGTCGCTCCGCCCTGGCGACCGTTTGGTGCAACCGGAGCTGGCGGTGACGCTCGAACGTATCCGCGATGGTGGTCGCGACGCGTTCTATACCGGCGTGGTGGCCGAGCGACTCAGTGCCAAGGTGCAATCATTGGGCGGACTGATTACGACCGCTGATCTCAAGGGGTACCCGGTCACGGCGATGCGTCCGTTGTGCACCACGTGGCGCGGGTACACGGTGCTTGGCGCGCCACCGCCAATGGGCGGTACATCGGTACTCGAAATGCTGCAGATGGCGGAATTCTCGGGCGTCACGGGTGCGGGTGGCTTCACGTCGCAGCCCGAGGCGGTCGTGAAGATGGCCGACATTCTGCGACTGGCCAGCGCGGATGCGGGACGCTTTCGCGGCGATCCGCTCGCGGTGCGGGTGCCTGCGCGCGGGAACTCAGCGCCAGGCTTTGCACAGCAACGTGCGGGGCTCGTGGGTGGCGCACTCCCCGACACCGTGGTTGCCGGTGACGCCTGGGCGTTCGATAGTGTCGCTGTGCCGGACGCGTGCCGCCGCTTCAATCCGTACCCGGCTGCGGTGGCGTCGCGTGCGCCGTCAGAGAACGACGAGGCGGCATCACCACGCAACGAAGACGGGCAGAGTCTCACGTCGCACCTGTCCATTGTCGATGCGCGTGGCAACGCGGTCTCGGCGACAACGACGGTAGGCGTGTTGTTCGGATCGGGCGTGTTTACCGAAGGCTTTTGGCTCAACTCGTCGGCGTCCAACCTGGACGCGCGGACACGCGGCCCCAACCGCTATGCGATCAGCACGATGTCGCCCACGGTCATTCTACAGGGCAACGATGTGCGTCTCGTGATCGGGGCTGCAGGATCGCAGTACATCCAACCGTCCATCGTGCAAGTCACGCTGCGCACGCTGGCGTTCGGCGAAGACCCGTGGACCGCCATCGCCGCGCCGCGCATCTACACGTCGGCGACCCAGAAAGACGTCGAGGTGGAGCCGGGGTTCGACCTGCCGGTGTATCAGGCGCTCGTGACGCGCGGCTACCGGCCGGTCAGTCGCGTGGCCGACATCACCATGGGCGGCGTACACGCGGTGCTGGTACGCCCCCATGGCACACGCATCGGGGTCGCCGATCCTCGGCGCGATGGAGTTGCCGCCAAGCAATAGCCCATGCGTCGCGAGCCCCGCCGGGGGCTCGCCTGCTTGCCTTAGGATTTAGGATAGCCTAAAATACGGGTATGGCATTACCCAATTCTGAAGTGGATTCCGTTGATTCCGCCCCCGCCGCCGAACCCGGCTGGCGGCGGGCACGTCTCGCGCCGTCGCTGGCCGAGGTGCACCGCTCGGTCGAGGTGCATGGCGCGGGATGGTTTCGCAAGCTGCTCGCCTTTGCCGGGCCCGGCTATCTGGTGGCCGTCGGCTACATGGACCCCGGCAACTGGGCCACCGATCTCGCCGGCGGGTCGCGGTTCGGCTACACGCTGCTGTCGGTCATTCTGCTGTCGAATCTCATGGCGGTGCTCCTGCAGGGGCTCGCCTCCAAGCTGGGCATCGTCACCGGCCGCGACCTCGCGCAGGCCTGTCGCGATCATTACTCGCGGCAGACCGGGTTGGTCTTGTGGGTACTCTGTGAGTTGGCCATTGCCGCGTGCGATCTGGCCGAGGTCATCGGTACCGCCATTGCGCTCAATCTGCTCTTCGGGATTTCGCTTCCCGTTGGCATCGCGATCACGGCCTTCGACGTCATGATCGTGTTGCTGTTGCAGAACAAAGGCTTTCGTCTGCTCGAAGCGATGGTCATTGCGCTGATCGCCGTGGTCGGCGGCTGCTTCCTGTTCGAGCTGGTCATTTCGCGCCCCGATCTTGGCGCCGTCGCGCGTGGTTTCGTGCCCACGAGCGAAATCGTGAAGAACCCCGAAATGCTCTACATCGCGATCGGCATTCTGGGCGCCACCGTCATGCCACACAACTTGTATCTGCATTCGAGTATCGTGCAGACACGCAAGTACGCGGAGAACACCGAGGGCAAGCGGGAGGCGGTGCGTTTTGCGTTTCTCGATTCGACCATTGCGCTCACCTTCGCCCTGTTCATCAACGCGGCCATTCTCATTGTGGCCGCCGCGACGTTCCATCGCACCGGCAACACGCAGGTGGCGGAAATTCAGGATGCGTACAAGCTTCTGACGCCATTGCTCGGCGTGGGCGGCGCGAGTGCCGTCTTTGCTCTGGCGCTGCTCGCGTCGGGGCAGAACTCGACGCTTACCGGGACCCTGGCCGGACAGATCGTGATGGAGGGGTTCCTTAACCTCCGCATCCGTCCGTGGCTGCGCCGCCTCATCACGCGCGCCATTGCCATCGTGCCGGCGGCCATCGTGGCGATAGTTTACGGGGAGAGTGGAACGGCCAAGCTGCTGATATTCAGTCAGGTCATTCTGTCGCTACAACTGTCCTTCGCCGTCTTCCCGCTCGTGCAATTCACCTCAGACCGCGTCAAGATGGGCGAGTTTGCCAACTCTCTGCCGTTGCGCGTGGCCGCGTACTCGGTGGCGTCGATCATTGCCGCGCTCAACGTGTGGCTGCTCGTGCAGACCATCGGCGGGTGGATCGCCTGATGTATCGCCGCATTCTGGTGCCACTAGAACATTCGTCGTACGACCAGGTGATTCTCGCGCACGTGCGGCAGTTGGCCAGTCTCTGTCACTCGTCCATTGTGCTCATTCACGTCGCCGACGGGTGGGCCGCACGCAATCAGCTGTCGCTCAAGTTGCGTGAGTCGGAGGAGATGCGCGTCGACCGGGATTACATCGAGGGGCTGTGCGCCACCTTGCGGGGGGAAGGGTTCGAAACCGAATCGATTCTGGCTGCGGGCGATCCGGCCGCGGAAATCTCCGCGGCTGCCGATCGCGAGCAGTGTGATCTCATCGCGATGGCGACGCATGGCCATCGTGGCCTGCAGGATGTGCTCTACGGCACTACGGCCAATGGCGTACGGCATCGTACCATGGTCCCGGTTTTGATGGTTCGGGGTCCCGTTGGCGGTCGCATCCGCTGATCTTTGGGCATGTCCGAACCCCGCGCCAGCGCCCCGCCGGTCCTCACAGAGCCGGTCGAAGACTATCTCAAGGCGATCTACGAACTGGAGACGTGCTTCGGCGCGGCCGCCACGTCGGAGGTCGCGAATGCCTTGCGGGTCGCACCGGCGTCCGTTACGGGGATGATCCGTCGGCTCGCGTCGCAGGGCTATCTCGATCACGTGCCGTATCGCGGCGTGCAGCTCACCGCGTTGGGGCGTCGGGCGGCGCTCCGCACCATTCGTCGTCATCGCATTCTCGAGAGCTATCTCACGAGCGTGCTCGGCTACGCGTGGGATCGTGTCCACGATGAAGCGGAGCGACTCGAACATGCGGCCTCCGACGAACTCATCGATCGCATGGCGGCCGCGTTGGGGAATCCCACGGCGGACCCGCATGGCGCACCCATTCCCACGGCTGATGGTGTCGTCGATGAACGACGTCATCGCACGCTGGCCGATCTCGCCGTGGGAGAACATGCCCGCATGGTACGGGTCAGCGACAAGGATCCGTCGCTGCTGCGCTATCTGGCCGATATTGCCCTGCAGCCCGGTGCCGAGATTACGCTTGTGCACCGCGCACCCTTTGATGGACCCATCACGCTGCGCGTGGCGGGCCAGGAGCCCGTCGTGGGACCCAATCTCGCGGCTCAGGTGTTGGTGGAGTCGATGCCGCGTCCAACTTCTGCTTCCGCTCCTGTGGCCCGCACGTCGCCGGCCACCGACCCCACGCCCACCGTGGCTGACACCGTGGCGCCGGCGGGCCGCACCCGCACCCGCAAGTCATCCCGCTGATCACGCGCGGGGATCAGTAACGATGATCAGGCGCCGCCTGTTGCGGCTATCAGCCGCGGGCGCACTGCTGGTGCTGTCCGGCATGACCGCCACTGCCGCTGCACAGAGCGACACGTCGCTGTCGCCTACCTCAGGCCGTCGTGCCCCGACGGTACGCGGCATCGCGGTCGATGCCCGCATGGCCGAGGATCTGGGGCTGCGCCCCGGCAGCATCGTACGGCTGTCGGGAAAGCCCGGCATGCCCGGCGACAGTGTGCGCGTCGACGCGGTGTTCGAGCGCAAGGCCGATCCCGCCGAAGTCGCGCGGCGCGAGTATCGCATTCGCACGCATGTCGATCATCTGCAGGCGCTGCTCGGTCTGGACGATCGGGTCGACCGCTTTGCCGTCGGGGTGCCGGACTCCGTATCGGTCGATTCCGCGATCGCGCGCATCAATCACGTGGCGTTCGGCTTTCGCGCGCACAAGTCCACCGATGTCGCGGTGCAGAGTTCGCGCACCTTTCGCGTGGTCGAGCGCTTTCACAAAGCCATCGGGCTCATCACGGTGGTCGCGAGCGCCGTGTTTCTGTTGTGCCTACTGTTGCTGAGCGTAGAGGAACGCCGGCGCGACATCGCGGCGCTCCGGCTCATGGGGATTTCGCAGGGCACGGTGGTGCGCGCGATCGTCATGGAGGCCGCACTGGTCTCGATCATTGGCAGCGTGATTGGTGCGGCCATCGGTTGGATCGCCAGCATCATCGTGAACGCGCACTTCCAGCAAGTGTATCGCACGCCGTTGCTCTTTGCGTTACTCACCCCGGAGATCTTCGCGTTCGCCACGCTCACCAGTCTCGTACTGGGTATCGGTGCGGGGGCCCTGGCGGCATGGCGACTGGTGCGCACGCCGCCGCTGACGCTCATGGGGCGATAACGCATGGGGATTGTGTCATGAGCATGCGTATCACGCTTGCGGTCGCCACGCTGCGCCGGAACCCCGCGCGTACGCTGGTTGCCATTCTTGGCATCGCCGTGGCCGCGGCGCTGTTGCTCGATATGGTGATGTTGGCCACCGGCATGCGCGAGTCGTTCCGTACGCTGCTGCTCACTCGTGGCTACCAGCTGCGGGTGGCTCCCAAGGGCACACTCCCCTTCGACAGCGAAGCCACGATCGACGGCGCCACCGGCATCGTGACCGCGCTGCGTGCCAATCCCGATATCAAGGCGGTGAGCCCTGCGTTGGGCGCCACGCTGTCGCTCCCAGGCAACCGCTTTCCCTCGGTATTTACGCTCGGCCTCGAGCAGGATGTACAGGGTGACTACGTTCTCGATGCCGGGCGCGATCTGCCGGCGCCGCGCGACAGTGTCGCTACCGCGACGCCACTCCCGGCCGTCGTGAACCGCGCCTTCTTGCTACGCAGCGGCAAGCAGCTCGGCGATACGCTCACGGTTGCCTCGGGGCTCAATGCGCAGCTCCGCACCGCGTCGCGCTCACGTGTCGTCGTACTGGTTGGGGACGCGCGTTTCTTCTATGTGCCCGCCGAGACGCCGGTCATGGCGCTGCCACTCCAGGAGGTGCGTGCACTGCTGGGACCGGAGTTCCGTGATCGCCTGTCGGTCGCCATGGCTGAATCGCGACGCGGTGATTCCGCCAGTGTCGAGGCGGTGCGTAGGTGGATTGCCACCACCCAGCCGCGGGTCACGGCCATCAGTACCGAAACCGCAATCCGACAGGTGGAGGAACGCCTGTCGTATTTTCGTCAGCTTGCCTTCGTACTGGGCGCCATCAGCCTCGGCATTGGATTCCTGCTCGTCGCGACCCTCGTCACGTTGTCGGTGAACGAACGCCGGGGCGAGATCGCGGTGCTGCGTGCCATCGGGACGCAAAAGGGTGGCGTGCTGCGTCAGGTGTTTCTCGAAGGATTCTTCATGAGCAGTGCGGGCATTGCCGGCGGGTTGGTGCTGGGCCTCGTCACGGCCAAGTGGCTCAACGGCATTCTTCGAGACTTTCCAGGGTTGCCCGCAGCGTTCGACTTCTTCTTGTGGAGTCCGGAAGCCGCGTGGAAGGCGCTCGCGCTGCTGCTGGTTTCCGGCACGCTCGCCGGCCTGGTGCCGGCGTGGCGCGCTGCCTCGATCCCCATTGTTCGTTCGCTCCGAGAGGATGCCGTTGGCTGACACGCTCCGGTTGCCCGAGGGCGACCACGTCATTCAGTGCCAGCAGGTGGTGCGCAGCTACACCATGGGTGACGCCACGGTGAACGCGGTGCGTGGCATCGATCTCACGATCGCGCGCGGTGAATTCGCGGCCATCACGGGTCCGTCGGGTTGCGGCAAGAGCACCCTGCTGCATCTGCTTGGCGCGGTCGATGTGCCGAGCACGGGGCGTGTCTTCGTGAATGGGCGCGACACGGCAACGCTCAACGACGCCGAAGCCACCGCGTTCCGCCTGCGCCACATCGGCTTTGTCTTTCAGCGGTTCTATCTCATGCCCACGCTATCGGCGCTCGAGAACGTCGAGCTGCCACTGGCGGAAGCGGGCATGGCCAAAGCGGCACGACGGGCGCGTGCGGCGGAGTTGCTGGGATATGTGGGACTCGGCGATCGCCGCAGCCATCGGCCCACACAGCTGTCCGGTGGCGAACAGCAGCGCGTGGCGATTGCGCGCGCGCTCGCGAACGAACCGGCCATGCTGCTGGCGGACGAGCCCACTGGTGAACTCGATGCCGCGACCGGCGAGCGCTTGCTGCAGCTGTTCGGTCAGTTGCATCGCGACGGCACGACGCTGGTATTTGTTACGCACGACACGGTCGTGGCCAATACCGCCCAACGCGTCATTCGTTTGCTCGACGGCCGTGTGGCCAGCGACACCAGGAATTCGCCGGCGTGAACGCGTGGCGCTTGGCAACGTCCTGGCTGTTGGCGTGGCGCACCGTCACGTCCCGCCCGTGGCGTGCGCTGCTGCTCTGCGGTGGCTTCGGCGTGGGTGTTGGCGTGATGATCGTGTTGCTGGCGGTCGGTGAAGCCATGGTCCGTCAGGCCAGTCAGGAGCGACTGGTTGGCGGCGGACAGATTACCGTGCTTCCCGAAGGTATCGATATCGAGGTGCTCACCACCGGCGGGCTTGGCGGTCTGTTCTTCTCGGTACCCAATGCGCGCTTCGTGCACCGACAAGTGCTCAGTGCACCGCGGCTCGCGGACGCGGTGCGCATGGCCGCACCACAGCTCGAGGGCAAGCTGCTGTATGTGACCACGGCGGATGGTGTCGAGCATCCGGTGCGCGCATCCGGCGAGGTTCCATCGGCGACGCGACAGCTTGATGCCATGCCCACCATCTCGCAGGGTGCGTGGAACGACGACGCCGGCGATACGCGGTGGATGCGGCCCACCGACGCCGAACTGCGCCACGACATCGATCGCTTTCATCGCCCCGCCGAAGGCATGGCCAACGCCGATTCATGGGGAGAGTGGCACTACTTCAACGTGCTATCGCCGGACGCGTCGAAATGGGCCTTCATTACCTTCCTGGTCGGTGGCGACGTGCGAGGCGAGCGGTGGGGCGGTCAACTACTCGTTACGCTGCATGAACGCGACAAGGCGCCCCGCCGATTCGTGACCAACGTGACGCGTGAACAGGTGCGATTCAGTGTCCGCGATGCCGACGTGCGCATTGGTGAGGGCGGCGTCTCCGTGCTCCCCGATGGGCGGTATGCGCTCAAATCCATCGGCCGGGAGGCGGGCACGGGCGCGCAGCTGACGCTCGATTTGGTGGTCACGCCGGCGGCGCGAGTGGAGTTCCCCGGCGCCACACTCGTAAGCGGGGACTTCACGTCGGGCTACGCCGTGCCCGGACTCCGCGCCTCGGCCAGTGGCTCCATTTGTGTGGCCGGTCGTTGCGATCGCTACGACAATGTGCAGGCGTATCACGACCACAACTGGGGCGGATGGCGCGGCGTGACGTGGGAGTGGGGCGCCACCCGCGCCGGCCCCTACACGCTGCTGTATGGACGCGTGACACCGGAGGATACCGCCGGCAGTTCGTCGCCGCTGTTCGTGTATGTCACCGACGAGCGCGGCTTTCTCGCGCTCTTCCGACCGCGCGTCATTCAATACAACGATGCCCGCACTGTGCGGACGGCGGCCGGTCCACTCAAGGTGCCGGCGACCGCTGAATTGTTCGACGTGCGCGGCCAGGATACGCTGCAGCTGCTGCTCACGATCGACGATGCCGTCGCCACCGACACCCGCATCGGGCTCGCTGAACGAGGCGAGGGGAACTACACACGGGGGCTCGCACGTCCATGGTTCGTGCAGATGGCCGGCGAGGCCCGGTTGCGCGGCCGCGTTCGCGGTGTGCCACTGAGTGGGACCGGACGCGGATTCTTCGAGACGTATCGCTGACTCACGTCAGCGACGGATTGATTGAGGTCAGGAGAGACGTGCCTTGACCAAACGACGCGTGTCACCTGTCAGACGCTCGTCGCAGAGCAGCGCCCGCAGTCGCAGCGTATCCTGACGTGCGGCGACACGACGATGGTGCTTGGACTTCACTGCAACCACGTCGAGGAGCACACGCGCTTCTGTTTCGGCATCGCCCAACAGATTGGCGTCGGCGGCGAGCTGGTCGAGGACATCGGCCGCCTCACGGTGCCGCTTGAGTTGCACCAGTACCGTGGCCGCACCATACGATGCATCAACCGGTAGGACACCGGCGCTGCGCTGCAGCCACATGGCCCTTGAATACTCCGTGTGCGCGGAGGAGAGATCGCCGGCCGCTTCAGCCACGCGCGCGCGTTCGAGGTGCATCAGCGCGCTGTCGCGAGGAGACACCGGATCCGCGGACGCCGAAATGGAACGTCGCGTCTCGCGTGGGTGGCTGAGATCGACTGTGGGCGGTGTGAACTGCGTTGCCGCCGCCAGTGCGAGTATCGTAAGTGCGAGCATGGTGTGTGGTCCGGAAAGAGTTAGCGGAAGCGGGTCGCGACGTACCGCTGTGTGTCTGCCGACAGCACGCCCTGCTTGATGAGAGACCGAAGGCGGGTGGCGTCTTCACGCGCCTGCGCCCACCGTCCGTCCCCGGCCTTGAGCCACAGGGCATCGGCTCGCGCACGTGCCTCTGTCTCCACGTCAGCGCGCTGCGCCGCCTCGTTGGCCAGCAGGTCGAGCATGTACGACGCTTCGCGGGTGTACGACTGCGCGTAGAGCATCTGCACGAGTCCCATAGTGGACTCCGTAGGGAGTCGACCCGCTTCGCGATCAAGCGTGACGGCTGCGAGGTATTCGCGGCGTGCTGCATCAAAGTCCCCGGACGCGACGGCACTGCGGGCGAGCACGATATGCTCTTCAGCTGTGGGCAGGGCACGCGCAGTCGCCGTCGGTGACGACGAGCCGCGGGCAGGAGTGGCAAACGACTGGGCGGACACCACCGACGAGGAGAGCACGACGGCGGCCGAAGCGATGACGACTCGAATCATTGGAAGCTCCCGAAGCGGGTGACACGGCGTGGACACATCCGCAGGCTGCCGTGCGGCCTGTATGCCTTGGATACGGCAAGTAGGTGTCGCGGTGTCACATCTGGTTCCGGACGCCGTGTTGCGGGACGAATGGCACCGTGGTGCCGTCCGCGAGCGCCTGGCGGTCGGTGATCGACGAGCGGTGGACATTGGCCTGTGTCTGAATCACACTGTCTGTCATGTCCGCGCGCCCACTGACAATTACGCCCCCACTTCGGCTGGGCACCCAAGGGTGGAATTATCCCGCGTGGGTTGGCCCCTTCTATCCCGAGGGAACGCGACCCGTGGACTTCCTGCACACCTTTGCCCGCGCGTTCGATGTCGCGGAGATCGACTCTACCTTCTACGCCATTCCGCCCAGCAGCACGGTGCGCGGATGGCCCTCGCGCGTGCCGGAGTACTTTGATTTTACCTGCAAGTTGCCGCAGGAAATCACGCATGAGCGCCGGTTCGTAAACTGCGACGACCTGCTTATGGCGTTCGTCGACCGCATGCGTGAGTTGGGGCCACGCCTTGGGCCCATGCTCATCCAATGCGGAACTGACTTCGCGCCCTCCGTCAGATCGTCGACTACTCCCACCTGCAGGCCGATCGCAGCGCAGAGCTCGACGCTTGGGCTCGCATGATCCCCATACTGCACGGACAGGTTCGCGAGGTGTTCGGGTTCGTGAACAATCACTTCGCGGGTCATGCGCCGGCGTCGGTCCGGATGCTCCAGCAGCGGCTCGGGATTCCTTCCGTCGACCCGTCCGCTATCGGCGACCAGCCATCGCTCTTCTAGCGGCAAGTCAACGCCGACGCCCCCACCGCGGGCGCCTGTCGTCCCCTACATTTACGGGATGACCCCGTCTTCCTTGCAACCCATGTCCGCCGAGTCCGCGCTCCGATTGGTGCGCGGCGAGTCCATGCACCCGCACGACGTGTTGGGAGCGCACGACGCCGAAATCGACGGCGTACGCGGTGTGGTCGTGCGTGTGTTTCAACCGCTCGCGTCCGCCGTCCGGCTCATGCTTGGCGAGCGTGATGTGCCCATGGAACGCGACGCTCACGGCCTCTACACGGCGTTCCTCTCCGATCGGTCCTTGCCGCTGCGGTATCGCCTTGGCATCACGGGAGCGGATGGCATAGAGCATGAGCAGGACGATCCGTACCGCTTTCTGCCCACGCTCGGGGAGATGGACCTGCACCTCTTCAACGAGGGGCGCCACCTGCGCTTGTGGGAGAAGCTCGGCGCGCATCCGTGCACGATGGACGGTGTAGAGGGCACGGCGTTCGCGGTATGGGCGCCCAATGCGTCGCGTGTGAGTGTCATCGGCAGTTTCAATGCCTGGGAAGGCCGTGCGCATGTCATGCGGGCACTTGGCGGCAGCGGAGTCTTCGAACTGTTCGTGCCAGGTATCGGGGCGGAAACGCTCTACAAGTACGAGATCCTCACGCGCACGGGTACGCTGCGTGTGAAGACCGATCCATATGCGTTCAAGCTTGAGCAGTCGCCTGGCTTTGCCTCGATCGTGCAGGGACGTAGCCAATACACGTGGCATGACGGTAGCTGGTTGGCGCAGCGTGGCGAGAGTGATCCGTTGCGCGAGCCGATGCTGGTGTACGAGGTGCACCTGGGGTCGTGGATGCGTGGCGAGAACAATCGCATGCTCACGTACACGGAAATTGCGCCGCGCCTGGCCGAGCACGTGCGTCGATTGGGGTTCACGCACGTGGAGCTGCTACCGGTGCAGGAACACCCGTTTGGCGGATCGTGGGGCTATCAGGTTGGTGGCTACTATGCGCCCACGTCGCGCTTCGGCTCGCCCGATGATTTCCGCTTTCTCGTCGACACGTTGCACCAGGCCGGTATCGGCGTGCTGCTCGATTGGGTGCCCGCGCATTTCCCCAAGGACGACTGGGCGCTGCGTCGCTTCGACGGGACGGCGTGCTACGAGCACGAAGACCCGCGGCTCGGCGATCACCCTGAGTGGGGTACACACATTTTCAATTATGCTCGGCACGAGGTGCGGAACTTCCTCGTGGCGAACGCGCTGTATTGGATCGAGGAGTTCCATATCGACGGCCTGCGCGTTGATGCCGTGGCGTCGATGCTGTATCTCGACTACGGCCGGGAAGCGGGACAGTGGTTGCGCAACCGCTATGGCGGCCGCGAGAACCTCGAAGCGATGGCGTTTCTCAAGCAGCTCAATCACGCGGTGCAGTCGTTGTATCCCGGCGTCATCACCGTGGCCGAAGAGAGCACGTCGTGGCCAAAGGTGACGGCGCCAATCGCGGACGGCGGGCTCGGTTTCACGTTCAAGTGGAACATGGGCTGGATGCACGATACGCTCGACTACTACACGATCGATCCCTTCTTCCGGAAGGGGGCTCACGATAAGCTCACCTTCGCCATGTGGTACGAGTACAGCGAACACTTCATGAACCCCCTCTCGCATGACGAGGTGGTGCACCTGAAGCGTTCGATGGTCGAGAAGATGCCGGGCGATATGTGGCAGAAGCTGGCCAATTTGCGCACGCTCATTGGCTACTCCGTGACGCGCCCCGGCAAGTCTCTCTTTTTCATGGGTACCGAAATCGGTACGTCGCGAGAGTGGAACCACGACGCGAGTCTCGAGTGGCACCTGCTCGAGGATCCGCGGCGCCGTGGCCTCATGGAGTATGTCGCGGCAGTTGGTGCGCTCTATCGTGAGCAGCCCTGCTTGTGGCGCGCCGATCATGAGCCCAGCGGATATCGGTGGATCGATGTCGCCGACAAGGAACAGTCGGTGTACTCCTATGCGCGTTTCGATGGACGCGATCACGCGGTGGTGGTGCTCAACCTCACCCCCGTGCCGCGCCCTGCGTATCGACTGGGGGCACCGGAGCGTACGCGCTATCGCGTGGTGCTCAATTCCGATGCCCCGCAGTTTGGCGGGAGCGATTACCCCGTGGACGCGCACGCCGATACGGAAGCCGTGCCCTACCATGGCTTCGAGCAGTCGTTCACGATCTCGCTACCTCCACTGAGCATGCTGGTGCTCACGCCGGAATCGTTGCCGCCGCTGCGTCCGGTGGATGACTCATCGGCGGCGAGCGCGCAGTTGGCACCTGCTCCAGTGAAGGGCGAGAAGCGTGGTACGAAGGAGAAGTCGAAGAAGCAGGAAAAGAAGCAGGAAAAGCAGCAGGCGAAGCAGCAGGAGAAGCAGCAGGAGAAGACGGCAAAAGCCCCGAAAGCGCCCAAAGCGCCAAAGGAGGCGGTGCCCTCGATGGAGTCGAAGGCACCGCAGGCACCGACGGCGCCAGCTTCGCCACGCGCGGATGTTCGTCCGCGTACCCGCACGCGTCGCCCACCGGCGCCGCCGGTGGGGACTGACGCGCCAACGCCGGCGGCAACGAAGAAGCCGCGATCGACACGTGCGGCGAAGCGCCCCCCCGATGCACCACGCGCCATCCCAGAGACGCCGGGCGATTCGCCGTCATGAGTACCCGCGGCAAGACCATCGCGTTTGGGGTGTTGACGGCGATGACGGCGGCAGTGTGTGTGCGTTTGGGATTCTGGCAGCTCGACCGACTGCAGCAACGTCGCACGCAGAACGCGATCGTGTCGTCGCGCAGCGCACAGTCGCCGCTGTCGCTAGCCGGCTTGCAGGGGCAGGACACGAGTGTCACGCACTGGCGCCGCGTAGCGGTGCAGGGCGTGGCGGAGTATTCGCGCGAGCTTGTCCATGCAACGCGATCGCAGAACGGATCGCCGGGCGTGTATCTCCTGACGCCAGTGCGTCCGCTCGACGGCAGCTGGGGGGACACCGCCATCATCGTGCTGCGCGGGTATCTCTACGCCGCTGATGGCCGCACAGTCGACTTCGACAAGGCGCGCGAGGCGGACACGCTGCGGCTCGAGGCGTTGCTCACGGAGTTTCCGCCGCCAAAGCCCGGGCAGGCTCGCATGCAGTCATCGCCGCGCGCCATGCGTTTGCTCGATCGCGACACCATTGCCGCGATGATGGGCCGCCCGGTGGCACCGTTCATATTGCTGGCGGTGGGTGACACGGTCATGACGGACATCACGCGGCCGACGCGGGTCCCGGCCCCCACCGTGTCCGACGGCCCCCATCTGTCGTACGCGCTGCAATGGTTCGGCTTTGCCACCGTTTTCGTGGTGGGCTACGCCTTCTTCACGTTCGGCGGCGGCGCCAAACGGCGACGCTAGGGGTGGTGTCGTAGGCTGCGTGCCACCGGTGTAGCGTGGACGAAACAGTTCTCGCCGTTTTGAGAACGTCAGTGGCGTGGATGCGGCAGAGGGGCTCGTATCGTGGATGGCTCAACCGTTACACCACAAGCAAATACTGTCAGAACGCGCGAGCGACCGCGTCACCGTGTCGGCGGCTCACGATGGATCGCCGCTGGTCACCCGGTTCGCCGACACGGCGTTGGAGCGGTCTGGCAAGCCCAGCCATACATGGCCCGTCCGTTGCAGTGCGTCAGGGAGTCGACACGACCGTCGGCAGGTCCCCTGTGGAGAGACTCGGATGCGCGCACCAAACGAAGACGGGCGAATCGTACGGCGGGTGGCCCTGATGGCTGTGCTGGTCGGTCTGGCGATGGTGCTCCGCCCCGCTACGGCGTCTGCGCAGTCGAACAGTGCCGAGGTGCCCACTGCGGAGCCCACCGCCACGAACGTGCGGCCGTCGTTGTTCCCCATGTTCAACCGTATCACGCCGGCCTTTTCCACGACCTCGCGCAGCCTGTTCCGTCGGCGTGGACCGCGCGGTGCCAAGTATGACTATGCCAGCCAGACGGTCTGGCTCGCGGCCAACGTCCATGACATGCTGCCGCGTGCCGCCGCGCCGTACTGGCCCTCGGCGCTTCGGGTCTCCGGGGGGCGTCGTGGGATGGGCGCGGGGGTACCGGCCGAATACGTCGTCGGGCTCGATCTCGACGCCTCGCGCCTGCCGGGAAACCATCCGGTGTGGGTGCGAGCCAAGCAACTGCTGCACGCCGTGCGGTTGCCGGGGCCGGCTCTGGTGATGGGCCCCGGCCGGACGCGCGCGATGGCGCTGTACTGGTAGAATTCAGCCGCCCGGCCAACCGGGCGGCCTGGCGGATCAGTCGCCGATGTTGAAGTACATGCGGTACCACTCGACGAACCGCTGCACGCCGGTTTCAATGGGCGTTTGCGGCGCGAAGCCCACATCCCGCACGAGCGCTTCGACGTCGGCATACGTGGCCGGTACGTCGCCCATCTGCAACGGCAACATGCGCTTCTCCGCGGTACGCCCCAGCGCCTTCTCGAGCGTCTCGATGAGGTGCATGAGCTCCACCGGATTGTTGTTGCCGATGTTGTAAATGCGATACGGCGCCTTGCTCGTGGCCGGATCCGGATGGTCCGAGTTCCACGCCGGATTGGGTTGCGCTGTGTGATCGCTCGTGCGAATCACGCCCTCGACGATGTCATCGATGTAGGTGAAATCGCGGCGCATCTTGCCATGATTGAACACATCGATGGGCTTCCCTTCGAGAATGGCTTTGGTGAAGAGGAAGAGTGCCATATCCGGGCGTCCCCACGGGCCGTACACCGTGAAGAAACGCAGGCCGGTGGTGGGCAGCCCGTAAAGATGGCTGTACGTGTGCGCCATCAGCTCATTGGCCTTCTTGGTGGCCGCGTACAGCGACACCGGATGATCGACGTTCTGGTGCACCGAGAACGGCATGGCCGTGTTGGCGCCGTACACGCTCGACGAGCTCGCGTAGGTGAGGTGCTGCACGCCATGGTGACGGCATCCTTCGAGGATGTGCAGAAATCCCACCAGGTTGCTGTCGATATACGTGTGCGGATTCGTGAGCGAATAGCGCACGCCCGCCTGGGCGGCGAGGTGAATCACCTTGTCGAATCGCTCGTCGCGGAAGAGCGTCTCCAGTCCACTCCGGTCACCCAACTCCATCCGCACGAAGCGGAATCCCGGCTGCTCCTGGAGACGCGCGAGACGCGCCTCCTTGAGCGTGGGGTCGTAGTAGTCGTTGATGTTGTCGAGACCGACGACTTCGTCACCGCGCGCCAGCAGGCGCGTGCTCGTGTGAGACCCAATGAAGCCGGCGGCGCCGGTGACCAGAATCTTTGCCATCGCTACCTGTCTTGGTGAATGCGCCGGCCACGTGCCGGACGGTGTCGTGTAGTGGTGTGCGCGTCGTGTCACTTACTGCCGCCTACTGCCGCCTACTGCCCGTTCTCGGACGATCGAACGCGTGCGGACGCCACCGGTCGCTGCAGCAACAGCACCGCCCCCATGATGGCGATCCCACCGATGCATCGTGCCAGTACCTACTCCCTGACCCAGCAGTACCACACCCAGCATGGTCGTCCAGAACGGCTCCACCGTACTGGTAATGGCGGTCCGCACATTGCCCAGCACCTTGAGGCCGGCAAGAAACCCCAGGAACGAGCCCGCCGACAACACGCCCTGCAGCAGACTCGCGCCAAACGCCACCATGTCGGGAATCTCGAACAGCGTCCCGCTGCTCAGCGACCAGGTGGCAAAGAGGACCGTGCCGCCAACGGCAATGGCGCGTGACACGTCGAGCGCATCGCGGCCGCGTTGCAAGGCGCTGAGTAGGGGAATGTACAAGGCGTAGACCAGCGCCCCCGCGAGAATGATCACGAGCCCGACGGGGGAGAGCGCCGCCGCGTCGGGCGCACCGACCATCGCCGCGATGCCACCCAATGCCAGCGCGAGCGCCACGAGGCGCGTTCGGTCGAGCGGCTCGAGCCCCCGCAGCGCGGTAATGATCGTCACCCACGCCGGATACGTGTAGAACAAGAAGCTCGCCGTCGCTGCCGGGAGCCAGCGCAGCGCCGCCAACGCCAACGTCGCCACCAGCGCTTGTCCGCTTCCGGCTAGAACGAGCGTTCGCGGCTGATACCACGGACCGAGCCCGTCTGCAGGGGCCAGCGGCTTCACCACCAACCCGATGAGCACGAGCACGACCGCACTGGCAAAGTAGCGCCACGTTTGAATACTCTCGAGCGCCATGCCGTGGCCCGTCGCCACCACCGTGAGCGGCGAGATCGATCCGAAACAGCAGGCGCTGAACACCACGGCCAGCGTGCCGCGCCAGATCGCGTGGCGGGTGGGCGCCGACGCCGGAGGCGCTTGGCCGGAGATTTCGCTCAGAGCAGCGTTCCGCGCAGCATGAGGTACGCTACGCTGAAGTAGAGGCTGATGGCCGACACGTCGACAAGAGTGGCCACGAACGGCGCCGATGCGCTCGCCGGGTCAAAGCCGAACCGTCGGAGAATGAACGGCAGCATGGAACCGGTGAGCGAGCCGATGGTGACGATACCCACCAGCGTCATACCCACCGTAAGCGCGAGCAGGAAATGGTGCGGTCCGTAGTCATAGAAGCCAAGTAGCTCCCACAGCGAAATACGCGCCGCCGCGAGCGTGCCCAGCATCAACCCCAGAATGAGACCGGCGGGCAGTTCGCGCTGCACCACCTTCCACCAGTCGGACAGGCGCACTTCCCCAAGGGCCATCGCGCGGATAATCAGCGACGTGGCCTGCGATCCGGAGTTGCCGCCGGAGCTCATGATGAGCGGAATGAATTGCGACAGCAGAATCACCCGCGACAGCTCGCCCTCGTAGCGCACCATGACCGATGCCGTGACCATCTCGCTCACGGCGAGAATGGCCAGCCAGCCGCCACGCTTGCGCACGTTCTGCCACAGCGAGATCTGCATGTATGGCTCTTCGAGCGCCTCCATACCACCGAACTTCTGCGCGTCTTCGGTCTGCTCTTCCTGAATGACGTCGATCACGTCGTCGACCGTCACCACGCCGAGCAGGCGCTTGTTCACGTCCACCACGGGCAACGCCACGAGGTCGTAGTTGGACGTGATCTGCGAGACCTCTTCCTGCAGCATGTCGGGCGATACACTCACGACTTCGCTCCACGCGAGCTCACTGATGCGCGACCCCTCGGGGGCCGCGAGCAGCTCACGCAACGACAGTACCCCGCGCAGACGACCGGTGTCATCAACGGTGTAGATCGTGTACATCGCTTCGCGACGGCCACCACGGGCCATCGCGCGCACGCCGCGCAGTGACTCTTCCACGGTGAGCGTTTCCAGCACCGACACGAATTCCGTGGTCATCAGACCGCCGGCGGTATACGGGTCGTACTGCAGCAGCCGTTCCGTTTCCGCCTTCTCTTCCGGCTCGAGCTCCTGCAAAATCTCGTCGGCCGTTTCCTCGTCGAGCTCTTCCAGCGCGTCGGCGCGCTCGTCGGGGTCCATCTCCGCGACGATCTCGGCGGCTTCGCCGGCCGGAAGCTCCTCGAGTACCTGCGTCCGCAAGTCTTCGTCGAGGTACTCCAGCACCTCGGCGGCGCGATTGCGCGGCAGCGCCGCCAGGAAGGCACGCACCTGCGCCTCCGGCAGCGCCTCGGCAACGTCGGCGAGGTCGGCCGGGTGCATTTCTTCCGTTTGCGGCCCGATGCTTTCCGGGTGCTCCTCGAGCAGCTCGAGCAGGTCCGGCACGATTAGCGCGGCAAGCGGCCGGTCTTTGTCGGAGCGTGGCGTCATCGGCAGAGAGGGCAGCGGTCTGGGCGCAAGTTAGTGCGGCACCCCTGAGGCGCAAAGCGACGCTGGCAGGCCGATTTGGGCAGCCTGCTGCGCTAGAGCAGGGGCAGCGACCCTTTCTCGATCTGGAGGCTGCGGAGCGTCACGCCAGCCATGGCCAGCGCCTCTGCAAGCAGCTGTTGGTCGAGGGAGCCGTCGGTCTCCAGGACGGCCCCCTGCATGGTGACCTCCGCCCCCAGTATCCCCGGAACCGCCCCCAGCGCCGTCCAGACGGCGCGAACGGCGTGGACAGAAAGGAGGCCGTCGATCTGCACGAGGATGCGTTGACGTGGCATCTTTCAATCTTGATGGCGCCGCGCATCTCCTCAACCGGCACCACGCGCTGACGTTTACCCCCATCCGCATGCCTCGCGTCGCCTTTCTCGGTCTTGGTGCCATCGGAACGCCGATGGCTCGCCACCTCGCCCGCCCAGAGTTCGATCTGGCGGTGTGGAACCGCACGACCGCCAAGGCCGAGGCCCTGGCGGCTTCGGCGGCCGCCCGCGTGGCGGCGACGCCCGCTGACTGCGGCCCGCGACCGTGACGTGATCGTGACCTGTCTGCCGGTCTCACGCGACGTTGAGGCACTGCTGGATGGTCCGGACGGCCTGTTGGCGACCATGCCCGCCGGGTCGGTGCTGGTCGACTGCACTTCCGGCGATGCGGCGACGTCGCGACGGATGGCGGCACGTCTGGCCGAGCGAGGGATTGGTTTTCTCGACGCGCCGGTGTCGGGCGGGGTCGTAGGGGCAGAGCAGGGCGCCCTCACGGTAATGGTGGGCGGCGACGCGGCAACGCTCGAGCGGGTGCGCCCGGTACTCGAGTGCTTCGGCAAGAAAATCGTCCATTGCGGCGGATGTCGGCGCCGGCGATGCCCTCAAGGCCGGTCAACAATGCGCTGTTGGCCATGCACATTTGGGGCACCGCCGAAGGGCTCGTGGCGCTGGAGAAAGCCGGGGTCAAAGCCGATATCGCGCTCGATGTCATCAACACCTCGAGTGGTCGCTCCAACGCGAGCATGAATCTCTTCCCCGACCGTGTACTCACGCGCGCCTTTCCGCGTACGTTCCGCCTCGCGCTGCTCGACAAGGATGTCGGCATTGCCGCCGACCTGGCGCGCGAGCAGAAGACCGTCGCGCCGCTGCTGCAGTTGACGTCGGAGTTGTATCGCATGGCGCACCTCGAACTCGGCGCAGACGCCGATCACGTGGAAGCCGCACAGGTCGTGGAGCGGTTGGGCGGTGCCATCATTGGCGGCAACAAGGAATCCTGACCATGTCGACCACGCTCGTATCCGCCGACAGCGACGCCACGATCGCCAGCCTCGACGCCATTCGCGCGCAGTTCCCCGCGCTGGCACGTCGTGAAGCGAATACCCCCGTCGCGTACTTCGACGGACCGGGAGGCACGCAGGTGCCCAAGAGCGTCGCCGAGGCGATGACCTACTACCTGCTGCATCACAACGCGAACACGCACTGGGCGTATCCGACCAGCGCCGAGACCGACGCATTGCTCATGCAGGCGCGCGAAACGCTCGCGGATTTCCTCGGTGCCGGCGCGAACGAGATCGCGTTCGGCGCGAACATGACGACGCTCCTCTTTCACATCTCGCGCGCCATGGGACGCACGCTCAAGCCCGGTGACGAAATCATCGTCACCGAGCTCGACCATCACGCGAACATTGCGCCGTGGCAGGCGTTGGCGAAGGAGCGTGGGGCGGTGCTCAAGTGGCTGCCGCTCGATCTCGATACGTATCGTCACGAACGCGGTGCACTCGAACGGCTGCTCTCCGATCGCACGCGCGTCGTGGCCATCGGGGCGGCCTCCAACATTCTTGGCACCGTCAGCGACGTGGCGTCGCTGGTGCGCTTGGCGCGCGCCGCCGGCGCCATCACCGTGGTCGATGCGGTGCACTACGCACCGCACAATCTCGTTGACGTCAAGGCCATCGGCGCCGACTTCCTGCTGTGCAGTGCCTACAAGTTCTACGGGCCACACCTGGGCGTGGTGTACGGGCGCTACGACGCCACAGCGGCGCTCGACCTGCCGCGTCTCGAGCCCTCGCCCGACTGGGTGCCGGAGTGCCTCGAAACCGGCACGCAGAATCACGAAGGCATCGTGGGCGCCGCCGCGGCCGTGGAGTTTCTGGCCAGCATCGCCGGAGACATCACCGCTCCGCGCCGTAACCGCCTCGCCGTCGCCATGCAGGGGCTGCACGACCGCGGTGAACAGCTGTTGGCGCAACTGTGGCAGGGACTCTCCGAAATCGAAGAGGTGACCTTGTATGGCCCCAAGCCCGGGACACCGCGCACCCCCACACTGTCGTTCCGTGTGCACGGCCACGTCTCGGAGAATGTCTCGCGCTTTCTGGCGCCGCGCGGCGTGTATGTCTCGCATGGCGACTTCTACGCCACGACCGTCGCCCGTCGCCTTGGCTACGCCGACGAAGGATTTGTGCGTGCCGGCTGCGCCTGCTACACCTCGGCCGCTGAAATCGCGCGACTGGTCGATGGCGTGCGCGCCCTGGTGCAGGGCTCTCAGCACGGGACCAGCTGAATGCCGCGCCCCCGTGGCCACGGTTCGTCCCTGTTGCGCGGTCTCGCACTCGCGGCACTCGTCGTCAGCGGTGCCTGCGCCGACGCACCACGTTCGCCGACGGCGCTGCCGGCGGCGGAGTTTCTGTTCGCGGCCGGTGACTCCACGTACTGGGTGCGTAGCAGCGGCGAAGGGATGCGGGTGCGGAGTGCGCCCATTCTGCTCACTGAGGTCGACGGACGTCTCATCGAGGTGTTCCTGTCGAGCGATGGCGCCGAGTATCCCGACGCCTCATTCGCCACGGTGCGGCTTTGGTCACGCGCGCTCACATCGCGTGACAGCACGCTGCTGTTTTCGGACAGCACCGTATTGCACGAACTCGCCGTGTGGCGCTCGGCCCATCCGCGCGAGCTCGAAATCGATCCGGCCGATGAAGACGCGCCCGACGATCCGCGCACCGTGGTGCAGGACGAGATCGAAATCCTCGATGTGCATGGTCCATTTCTCACCTTCGAGCATCTGCTCAACGCGGATATCGAAGGCGGACGCCCGCATCAGCATCGCGGTCGTCGCTACGTGGTCGATGTGCGCACCGGACATCTCGCGACGCTCGATGATCTGCTGGGCGCCGCCGATGCCGGACGCGTGATCGCCCAGGCGCGCGCATCGCTGGCGCAGCTCACGGACAGCATCCGTCAGGCTGGACGCGCCGGTGATGACCGTGCCAAGGCGGCGGTCGAAACGCTCGACAGCTTTCGCTTCGACAGCACCAGCTTCGGAGTGACGGATCTCGCACGCGATCCCGCCATCGTGTTCATGGTGCCGGGCCAGGCGCCCGATGGCGAGGCGCTGGCGCTGTACCTGCCGCCGTTGAGCGTGACGGCGCCCACGTGGTGGCAGAGTGTGCGCACCACACTCCCGGAGTGGGCGGCCGATTCGTCGCGAGTGAGCTGGGATCGCGATGCGTACGAAGTCGTCGCGACGCCATCGGCCGACGGTGAGGCGCTGGCGCTCGTGTTGCGGTCGCGTAAGCTGACCTCGTCGAAGCGCGAATGGCCCGTGGCCACCGTGGCGGCGCCGGCGTATCAACTGATCGCGCTCGAATCGCCGCCGCTCGATTCCGCCGGACGGGCGGCGCTCGCGCGCGCCTTCGACGTCTCCACCGCACTGGATGGCATGGTGCAGCGTGCTTCGCGGCGCGTTCGGCCATCTCGCGGTAGCGCTGCGCCAACGCTCCGTCTGGTGCACCGGCTTCTTTCTTCGAATTCCCGATGACCGATCGACCGTCGCGTCCCGTTTCCGCGTCGCAGCACGAAACGAGTGAACTCATCATGCCCCATGACGCCAACATTCTGGGGCATGCGTTCGGTGGTGCCATCATGGCCATGGTCGACAAGGCCGCCGCGGTGTCGGCGTTCCGGCATGCGCGCAGTGCGTGTGTGACCGCGTCCATCGATCGCGTGGATTTCCGAGAGCCCATTCACGTGGGCGATCTCGTGACGTGCAAGGCGTCGGTGAACTTCGTGGGCAACACCTCCATGGAAATCGGCGTGCGCGTGGAAGCCGAAGATCTCATCAACGGTACGCGTCGGCACACGAACACCTGCTATCTCACGTTCGTGGCGATCGACCGGAACGGGCGCCCGGTGCCTATCGCGAAGGTCGAGCCGGAAACCGACGAGCAGCAGCGTCGCTATGAGGCAGCCCAGGCGCGGCGGCGCCGCCGACTCGAAGAGCGAGAAGATGAAGCGCGTATCATTGTCGAATCGGGTGGATGATGGAGACGCAGGGCCCTGTGCTGTTGCCGTAGGGCGGGTGTGATAGGGGTGCCGGAATTCGTGACAGTGCCCTAAAGGTCGCATTGGGACGAGCCGACATGAGGGGTGACCGGCGACGAGGCTGGCATCGCAGTTCACTCATTTCGGCCCGCCTCCATGTCCTTGCGTCATTTGCTCACGCTGGTTCCCGCCACCATCGGCCTGACGGCCTGCGCGTCCATGGGAACGCGCGATGCTCTTGTGTCCGATCGTCCTGACTTTACCGAAGCCACGGTGCTCGTCGATCCGGGGCACGTGCAGGTCGAGAGCGGCAGCACGTTCTCGCGCGAAGGCGACACCCGCTCGACCAGCTTTGGCGAAGTGCTGATGCGCACCGGCCTTGCCAGCAAGGTCGAGCTCCGACTGTCGGCCAATTCGTTCGTGCAGGAGCGGGCCGGTGGTGAGCTCCGCAATGGCATGCAGGACGCCACCGTCGGCTTCAAGTTCAAGCTCGCCGACGGCCCGGAAGGACCGTCGTGGAAGCCGGCGCTCTCGGTCATCACCCATACGTCGGTCCCGAGTGGGGCGCGCGTGTTCCGTGCGCAGCGTGCGCAGCCTGAGGTAAAGGTGCTCGGCGCGTGGTCGCTCTCTGACCGCGTCGCATTCTCGAGCAACTTCAATGTGGCGCGTCCGCATGATGGGGTGCGCAGCTTCACGGAGTACGCGGGCAGTGGCTCGTTCGGTTTCGCCGCGTCGGGGCGTGTGGGTGTGTACGCCGAAGCGTTCGCGTTTGCGCCGCAGGACGGTTCCAAGGTCGTCAGCAAGTTCGTCAACAGCGGCTTTACGTTCCTCTTCAGCCCGGACGTGCAGCTCGACGTGCGCGGCGGCGTCGGGCCCTCGGCGGCCAAGCGGGACTACTTTGCCGGCGTTGGCCTCGTCGTGCGTCGCTGATCCCTTCGTGGGACCGGATACGAATACACAATCAGCCTCCCACCTGGGAGGCTGACTAGTTTAGGGGTATGTCTGCCGATGCAACCATGCCGCCGCGCGATACGTTCGCTGCGCTGCGCATTCCCAACTTCCGTCGCTACATCCTTGCGCTCTTCACTCTCACGCTGGGCGTGCAGATCCAGGGCACGGTCGTGGGGTGGCAAATCTACGACCTGACGCGCGATCCGCTCGCACTGGGGTTGGTGGGATTGGCCGAGGCGCTTCCGGCAATCAGCATGTCGCTCTTTGCCGGGCATGTGGCCGATACGCACGACCGTCGACGTATTGCGCTCCTGGCGCTGAGCGCCCTTGTGGGTTGTTCGTTGGCACTCTGGTGGCTGGGGCATCCCGCGCCGATTGGTGGTGTGCCGCTGACCGCGCCGTCACGTGTACACGCCATTTACGCGGTGATCGTGGTGAGCGGATTGGCGCGTGCCTTTCTGCAACCGGCGCGGCAGGCGCTCAGCGCCGAACTCGTGCCGCGCACGCTGTACAGCAACGCCATCACATGGCGCAGCGGCAGTTGGCAGTTGGCGGCGGTCCTTGGGCCCGCGCTCGGCGGGTTGCTGTATGCCATGGGTGGCATCACGCTGAGCTACGCCGTCGACGCCGCGCTCATGATGTTCGCGGTGCTTGTCTTGTTCTCTGTGCGCCATCAGTCGCCGGCGCGTGAGGCCAGCGGAGAGCCGATGCGCGTGGCCATTCTGGGCGGGCTGCGGTTCGTGTTTGCCGACCGCATGCTACTCAGCGCACTCACCCTCGATCTTTTCTCAGTGCTCTTTGGTGGCGCGGTGGCGTTGCTGCCCCTTTTTGCCGGAGAAATCCTCAAGGCCGGGCCAACAGGGCTTGGACTGTTACGCGCGGCGCCGGCCGCCGGCGCGGTGATCTCCAGCGTGTTGCTCACGCGCTTTCCGCCCTTCGCGCACTCCGGGCGAAATCTGTTGTTGGCCGTCACCGGATTTGGACTGTGCACGATTGGCTTTGGGCTCAGTACCAGCCTGCCGTTGTCGATCGCTTTTCTGGTGCTGGCCGGTGCGAGCGACATGGTGAGCGTCGTCATCCGCAGTCTCATGCTGCAGATGCGCACGCCGGAAGCGCTGCTCGGCCGCGTGTCGAGCGTGAATCAGATTTTCATTGGCAGCTCGAACGAAATCGGCGCCTTCGAAAGCGGGGTGACCGCGCGGTGGTGGGGCGCGGTTACCTCGGTGGTCGTCGGTGGAATCGCCACACTCGGCGTGGTTGCCACGCTCGCGTGGCGTGTGCCCGCGCTGCGAAAGCTCAAGCAGTTGAAAGCGTAACGTCAGTCGTTCGACGGTACGCCGGAGGCGATGGCGTCACCGATTGCCAGTTCTTCCGTGAGTCCGAGTTCGATTTCGGAGCCGTCTTTCACGATGACGGTATCGCGGAACACCGCGCGGGCTTCGCGCTCGAGTTCTTTGGCATTCAGCGAGTAGCGCGCGGAGATGTGCGTGAGTGCGAGCTTGCGTGCGCCGGCGGCCTTCGCCACTTCCGCCGCCTCACGCGCCGTGCTGTGTCCCGTTTCGAGCGCGCGCGCGCCTTCTTCGTCGGCGAAGGTCGCTTCGTGAATGAGGAGGTCGGCATCGCGCGCCGCTTCGATCGTCGCGGCACACGGGCGAGTGTCTCCGGTAATCACCACGCGCCGTCCACGGCGTCGCTCACCGACAAGCACACTCGGTGCGATCACGCGCCCGTCGTCGAGCGTGATGGATTCCCCGCGGTGAATGCGCCCCCAGAGCGGTCCTTCCGGAATCCCCATGTCCCGCGCGAGGTCTGGGTTGAAGCGGCCTTTGCGCTCCTCTTCCACGACCGCATATCCCAGCGACGCGGAGGGCCCGTGATCGACCGCGAACGTATCGATACGATAGTCCCCGCGGCTCAGCGAGGCGCCCGCTTCGAGCTCGGTGATGTCGATGGGAAACGTGGTACGCTCGCCACCCAAGCTGATGCATTGGCGCAACGTTTTCCCGGCGCCACGGGGGCCCCAGAGGCGCAGCCGTTCGGTCCGTCCCTGAAGCGCCATCGTACGGATGAGTCCGGTAATACCCAGAATGTGGTCCGAATGCGTATGCGTAAAAAACAGATCTTCGAAGGCGAAGGAGACGCCAAAGCGCATCATTTGGCGCTGGGTGCCCTCCCCGCAGTCGAAGAGCAGGGTTTCGCCTTCCCGAATCACGGCAAGCGAAGCAACCCCCCGTTCGACGGTGGGGCGTGAGGCGGCGGTCCCGAGAAAGCGTACAAGCAGCGGCATTTGACGAATATAGACCGATCCTGCGAAAACCCCGCCCCTTGCCAGCGCTGTAACGGTGGGGGTCCGGCCCCGTGCTTGCGTTAGCACATGGTGCCGGCATCCGGACCCAACTACGGCCCGGTGTTTGCAGTACAGGCTGGCAAGACCGCCGTGGAATGCTGGGACAGTGACAGATGACCGTGCTGCCTCCGCGTACCACACTTGAAATCAATCGGGACGGCCGGGGGGCGTATGACCGGAAAAAGCCGACGCGGGTTCGCGTCCATGGATCCTTCGCGACAGCGCGAGATCGCGAGTAAGGGTGGGCGTGCTGCCCACGAGAAGGGGACGGCGCACGAATGGTCGTCAGACGAAGCGCGCGATGCGGGACGGAAGGGCGGTGTGACGGTCAGTCGCGACCGTGCGCACATGGCGGCCATTGGCCGGGAAGGTGGCGAGTCGCGCAGCGCGGCGGCCCGTCAGGCGCGGATGTCCCGCACCACCGATCGTGAAGTACCCATGCAGGTGGCTCGGGAGGGTGGTGCGTCGCGGAACACGAGCGCCGACCGTCCGCGCACCGATATCCCACGGGCAGACGAGTCGTCCGCGCGCTGACGCAAACCGCTCGCGCCAGTCGCGTGTGACGAATGCCGATATGCAAAGGCCGGGGCCGCCCACGGGCACTCCGGCCTTTGTCTCATTCGCCAGCAGTACGCGCGATCAGGCCGGATGTTGCGCCAACAAGATATCGAGTCGCGGGCGATCGATGTTGCGTCCGCTCACGACCGCCACGAGTGGCCCCGACGGCGCCTTGAGATGGCCGTGACGCAGCGCGGCAACGGTGACTGCGCCCGCGCCCTCGACCGCCATGCCGGCTGTGCGCTGCAGCCACGCGATCGTGTCGCCGAGTTCCTCTTCGGAGACGACCAGCAGCTCGTCGGCGCACACCTGGCCGATGTGCAGCGCGTCATCGTCGATCTGGCCGGCCAGTCCATCGGCGAGTGTGGGCGTCGACGGCCAATCCACCACGTGGCCAGCCTGCACGCTCGTGGACATCGCCGCGGTCTCCACCGTCTGCACGCCGACCACGCGCACGGTAGGCGCGAGCGCACGGAGCACGGCGCCCATGCCGCCCAGCAGCCCACCGCCGCCCGTGCAGATCATGATCGTCTGGACCGAAGGCAGCTGCTCCAGCACTTCCAGCGCCACGGTACCCTGGCCAGCCAACAGATCGAGCCCGAGACAGGGATTGATGTACCGAATGCCTTCGCGTGCGGCGTGCGCCTTGGCCACCACCATCGCGGCGTCATAGTCGGGCGCTTCGTCGTTCACGATCGCTCCCAGTGCACGAATGCCGTCTTTCTTCACCTGCGGGGCGTTGCTCGGCACGTAGAGCATCGCTGGCGTATTGAATGCCTTGGCGGCATAGGCGACCCCCAGTCCGTGATTCCCGGCGCTTGATGCGACGACGCCGCGAGCGCGCTCGGCGTCGGAGAGTCCCGCGAGGACGTTGTACGCGCCGCGCACTTTGAACGACCCCGTGGGATTCTCGAGTTCGAGCTTGAACCAGACCTCGACGCCGATCGCGTCGGAGAGTGCGTGGCTGCGCACCAGACGGCTTGGCGGCAGAAACGAGCGCAGCCGTTGGGCGGCGTCGCGCACCGCGGAGACTGCGGGAAGGATCGCAGGATTGAGGGTTGCCATGCGCAGATTGTAACACCGCCCGCCTGGCACGCCTACTGGTGCGCGCTGTTACAACAACCGGCTGCCGCGTACGCGCGCCACGTACCCTTCCACGTCGAACTTCATTTTTGCCCGGTGTGTAACCATGGGGCGAATTCCGCCCCACACCGCCTTGTTGCCCCACGGGCGATCCCACAGGCCCAGGCACCACATGATGCCGCCCACACTGTTCGGATCGCGACCGTCGAGCGCGTACTTGTCGTTCAGGTGAAACATGATGGTGCGGGCCTGCTCGTAATTCTCGGTCCAGAGCAGCAGCGTCTTTCCCCAAAGCATACGGGGGTAGTTGTGGATGATGCCTTCGGTCACCAACTCGTGTTGTGACGCATTCCACAGTCGGTCGCTGGTGCGCCCGGCTTCCAGCTCGTCGAGGTCGTACAACGCCGGGCGCGGGTCGTTCACATGCTCGGCCATCGTGCGCTGCACCCAGTCGGGGAGCGCCGACAGCTGGTCGAAGTTGGGCGTGCGCACACACCAGTTGAACGCCAGCTCCCGCCATGTGGTGACCTGCTGTACGAACGCATCGAGATCGTCGGCGCCCACGCCTGCCGCGCGCGCATCGCGCACCACCTGCGCCGACGCGATCTGTCCGTAGTGCAAATAGGGCGACAGGCGCGACGTGCCGTCACCATCGGCGGCTTCGTTGCGCTGTTCGCCGTACCGCGGCAGCGTGTGCTGCAGGAAATGCGAAAAGCGTGTGTGCGCCGCCACGGAGCCACCAGCCAGCGCGACGGCGCCAACGGTGTGATCGATCTCGCACGCGGCCACTTCGCGGGCGATGTCCTCATCACTCATAGTGGCGATGGGCAGCGGCGTCAGACCGCCGTGCTCGGCAATCGTTGCGCGCAGCGACGCGCGCAATGTGTCAGAAAGCAGGATGCGCGGCCCATCATCAGCGACGGGCTCGATGGCGTGGTCGAGCAGCTTCGCGAGCTTGGGGCGAATCGTGCGCGCCGCGAATTCCGCTTTGACAAACGCCCCACTCGGCACCGTGCACACGCTATCGACGGCGAGCACGCGGCAGTTGGCGCGTTCGCCGAATCGCGCAACACGCTCGCGAATACCGGCCGTGGGGAAAAGATCGGTAAACACGACGTACGCGCGCGCAGCCACGCGGTCCACCACGCGCCGATCGTCATCGCGACGACGGCGCAGCACGAATTGGTAGTGCAGTCCCAACGCATCGGCACGACGCGCCGTGTCGCGCGCGCCCTGCAGCATGAACGTGTGGTGCCGGTCGCTCGCGTGCGGGTACGTGGGGTCGAGCCCCTGATGGATGACCAGCGGCAGGTTCACGCGATTCGCGGTGCGAATGGCGGCCCGCAGTCCCCAGTTTTCGTCGAGCCGATGCGTGGACTGCATCCAGTACAGCACGTACTCGCCATCGGGGTTGTACGTCTTCCCGTTGATGTCGACGGTGCGCGGAACGAGTTGGTCGCGCACGTAGTCGGCGTCGAGCGGATGCGCGGGCGGTGGTGCGATACGGATATTGGTCATGACCCGCAGGAAACGCGTAGTGCGTGCCCGTGGTGCCCTCCACCTTGACACGGCACTCGCACCGGCTAGCTTCCCATCCGTTACCCGATGGGCCCCGCGCCACAGGAGCGGGGCCTTTGTTGTCCGGGTCACTGGGGCTGTAGCTCAGCTGGGAGAGCGCTGCATTCGCATTGCAGAGGTCAGGGGTTCGAGCCCCCTCAGCTCCACTTGGTAGCACCTGACGTGGCAAAACAGTCGCCCGGCAGGTACCGGATCGTGACGGATCCGGCGCTGGTGTGACGCGGGAACCCGGTGCATCGTCCAGTGTACAACGACGTAAGCCCGCCGCCGCTCGGTAGGACGGAGAGTTCCAATGACGGTGCGCGTGGCAGTCTAAGAAGCCCTGGTAAGTCTCTGACTTATCAGGGCTTCCGTGCTTTCAGCCGTCGCGTCGTGCCTATCGGGTGGTCGCCACGAGCCGTTCCATGTCGGCCCGCATGCCTCGGAACAGCTCCACCAGGAAGCGATTCTCCTCTTCCTCCACGTTCCCGGCAAAATCGCTCATGGCGGTGAAGCCCAGATTGCCCAGCCAGCGCATGATGGCGCTTTCCCGGACCGCCGCGTCGACGACGCGTTCGCTGATCGTCTGGCCAGTGGGGCCCGTGCGGAACCCCAGCTTGAAGTAGACTCCCGTTCCCTCGAAGGGGTGCCGGATGGCCGAGCTGAGGAGGCGTTCCGCGATAAGGGGCAGGTGCCACTTGGGCTCGCGCGTGAAGCGGATCTGCCAGGCGCGTTCGCGGGGGGTGCTGACGTGTACGAACTCCCCCACCATGTTCGATACGCCAACCGAGAAGAAGCCGATCTTGGCGAGCGCGTCGACGTTCAGGACAAGGGTATCGGGCATGGGCCGTGCGGCACCAGTGAGCGGCTGCAGGGCGCCCCCTTTGGTGCGAAAGCGCAGGGTGAGCACCCGGTTGGCGGCCTGCGCATCGAACCAGTCGTTGCCAAGGCGATCGGCGAGGCGATAACGGTACTTGGCCGGCTCCACGTACTTCTGGATGTACTTCGCGTACGCCGGAAACTGCGCCGCAATGTTTCGCGCATCGATGCGAATCTGCATGCTCACCAGCGTCGATCCGTCCAGCTGCGACGCGGCGATGATGGTGTCCATGCTGAGCAGGCGCCCCAGGGCGGTGGTCGTGCGGGGAAACCCGTCGCGATAGTCGGCACGCATGGCGCTGCCCGGTCGTTCGGCGCTCAGAAAAAGCGCCTTGGCAATGTCGTTGAGTCGCGTCGGCGGGATGGCGCCTACGTGGTGCTCGACCACCGTATGCCAGAACCAGTCGTCGTTGCCGCGCTGCGAGACCGAAATGGCATGCCGCTGGTCGCCCAGCTTGGTCGGCATGGGCGTGTCGCGTTTCGGGACAAACTGGAACTGGTTGTTGACGAGTCCGGCCTGCCACTCGGCCGTCCGTTCGGCACCGGTGCGCGTGCTACGCATGGTGGTCCAGATGGCCGTGTCGTCGGCGAGCTTGGAGGGGGCAAGCGCGTAGCGGCCAATGCGCATGCGCCCGTACTGCACCTTTTGCGCACGGGAGACGTTGGTGAAGCGCGCTTCGAAGCCGGCGGCCAGATTGTCAAAGTGCGCCTGCGCCGCCCGCAGGTCGGGGCCGTACGCGAACGCGGCACCTCGGCACCCCGCAGCAAGCGGCACGGCGCAGAGGGCGGCCAGGCAGACGACAACAGCGCGACGGGGCATGCTGGCAGGTTGAGGACAGAGGGCGGGACGGAACACCCGTACCCGTCGCCGGAAGGCGACGGCCACGGAGCATACCCCGCGATACACCGATGTATACCGGTGGGGATTAGATTGCCGGGTCATCCTTACCCGTACACCCGTGTCCGATTCCCCGATGTCCGAAAATACTGCGGCTCCGCGTCGCGACTTCATCCGTGAGATGGTCGCCGACGATGTGGCAACCGGCCGGTTCGGCCGTGGGCCGGCGACGCGCTTTCCCCCCGAGCCCAACGGCTTTCTGCATATGGGGCACGCGAAGTCCATCTGTCTCAACTTCGGCATTGCGCAGGAGTTCGGGGGCACCTGCAACCTGCGCTTCGACGATACCAACCCCGCCACGGAAGATGTGAAGTACGTGGAGGCGATTCAGCGCGACGTGCGGTGGCTGGGCTTCAACTGGGACGGACTCTACTATGCGTCCGACTACTTCGAGCAGCTGTACGACATCGCCGAAGCGCTGGTGCTCAAGGGCAAGGCGTACGTCGACGACCAGAACGAAGAGCAGATCCGCACGAATCGCGGCACCGTCACGAGCGCCGGGAGCGCGAGCCCGTGGCGCGAGCGCAGTGCAGACGAGAATCTCGATCTGCTGCGGCGCATGAAGGCCGGTGAGTTCCCCGACGGGGCAAAGGTATTGCGCGCGAAGATCGATATGGCGCACCCCAACATGATCATGCGTGATCCGTTGTTGCTGCGCATTCGGCACGCGCATCATTACCGTCGCGGCAACGAGTGGTGCATCTACCCGCTGTACGACTTCGCGCACGGATTGAGCGACGCCATCGAGGGGATCACGCGTTCGCTGTGCACGCTCGAGTTCAAAGACGCGCGCGAGATTTACGATTGGCTC
Organism: Gemmatimonas sp.; assembly: GCA_023910675.1. GTDB lineage: Bacteria > Gemmatimonadota > Gemmatimonadetes > Gemmatimonadales > Gemmatimonadaceae > Gemmatimonas. The sequence goes on along the minus strand of JAAVWC010000010.1, from coordinate 22,488 downwards.
GTGGCCGAAGCGGGTTTCGTGAATCCGCCTACGCAAATCGAGTTTGCGCGTCTCGAGCTCGATTACACGGTGCTCAGCAAGCGCAAGCTGCTGCGCCTCGTGAACGATGGGCACGTGAACGGCTGGGATGATCCCCGCATGCCCACCATTGCGGGGCTGCGTCGTCGTGGCGTGCGCCCCGAGGCCATTCGCGCGTTTGCCGAGGTCATTGGTGTGGCGCGCAAGGATGCCCGCGTGGAGATCGCGACGTTCGAGCATGCGGTGCGCAACGATCTCAACATGGAAGTGCCGCGTGTGCTGTGTGTGCTCAACCCGCTCAAGGTCGTGCTCACCAACTATCCCGAAGGGAAGGTGGAGATGCTCGATGCGCCGAGCTATCCGCACGATGTGCCCAAGACGGGGGCGCGCCCCATGCCGTTCTCGCGCGAGCTGTATGTCGATCGCGACGACTTCATGGAAGACGCCCCCAAGAAGTTCTATCGCTTGTCGCCGGGCCGCGAAGTGCGGTTGCGCTTCGGCTATCTCATCACGTGCAACGAGGTCGTGAAGAACGACGCGGGTGAGGTGATCGAGCTGCGTTGCACGTACGACCCGGACACGCGCAGCGGTCAGGCGCCAGATGGCCGCAAGGTGCAGGGCACCATCCACTGGGTGAGTGCGGCGCAGGCGCTCACGTGTGAAGTGCGGTTGTACGACCGGTTGTTCTCGCAGCCCGATCCCGACGACGTGCCCGAGGGGCAGGACTTCCTGAGCGCGCTCAACCCGGCGTCGCTGGTGGTCATTCCCGACGCCAAGATCGAGCCGAGCGTGGCGAGCGATCCCATTGGGTCGCGGTATCAGTTCGAGCGGACGGGATATTTCATGAGTGAGCCGGAGAGCAGCACGCCGGAGAAGCTGGTGTTCAACCGGATTGTGGGGCTGCGGGACAGCTGGGCGAAGGAAGTGAAGAAGGGGTAGGCGTTCGCGTGATACCATGCGCGTAACGGGGGTGACGAGGAATCGTCGCCCCCGTTGCACGTTGTGGGATGTCGCTGCCGAGTTGCGAAAAACGCCGAGTGCCGAGCAGAATATGGGTATGCCCGCGCTGTCGCCCCGACTGTGGTCGGTTGAAGAAGTGCACGCCTTGCAGGAGCAGGACCCCGGAAGCCGCTATGAGGTGGTCGACGGGGAGCTGCTCGTGAGTCCAGCGCCCCGTCGGTCGCATCAGCGCGCCGTGGCTCGTCTGCTCCGCCTGCTGAGCGACTTTGTCGAGCCAACTGGGCTGGGCGAGGTGCTAGTGTCACCGGCCGACGTATATGTCGACGGAAGGACGTCGGTGCAGCCGGATTTGTTTGTGCTCCCCCTGGTTAACGGCCGTCTGGCTGGCGACGCGGAAGCGGTCGATCCGATGCTTGTCGTTGAAGTGCTCTCGCCAGCGACGGCCCGTCATGACCGGCTCGTCAAGCGGGTCTTGTATCAGCGGCACATGGTTGAGTACTGGATCGTCGATCTTGATGCGCAACTGCTGGAGTGCTGGCTTCCTGGGGCGGATCACCCGCATATCTGGTCCGATCGGTTTATCTGGAGCCCGACCGGTCAGGTGGGCCAATGGGTTCTGGAGTTACCGGAGTTCTTTTCCGCCGTCTTAGGGCAAGGCTGACAGGTGGGGGGCACTACCGTCCCGCGCGAGGATCCCTATATTTGACCGCTCAGCGGGGTGTTGCCCTGTTGAAGCCAGCTGCCCCTTAGCTCAACTGGCAGAGCGTCTGACTCTGGATCAGAAGGTTCCTGGTTCGACCCCAGGAGGGGCAATTGCAAGCGCCGCAACCACTTACGAGTGGCTGCGGCGTTTGTGTTTTCGGAGCAAATAGGGCCATTCCTAGTTCGTGTTTGTCAGACGATTCCTGGTTCCCGCTTGGCATCGGCTACTCTGCCTACGCGCGACGGCCACCCGGACGACGGGTGATGCGGGGCTTCACGTCGGCGGCCACCGGGGCGACCGTGCCGTCGACCTCCGGCAGCGCGACCTCGCTCCGACCGGCGGCGACGGCCACGCGCAGGTCGTCGTCCGTCAGCCGCACATAGCGGGAGAACGTTTCATAGTCGCTCCACCCCCCGGCCGCCATCACGGCCTTGTGGTCGAGATGGCGCCGCTCGGTCGCCCACGTCACCCGCGCGCCGTGCCACACGCTATCTGCGGTGAGCTCGACTTCGGCGGCTTCGGCCAACGCATGCAGTTCGTCGATGAAGACGTCGGTGCTCATCGGCATCCCCTTCGCATTGGGAAACAGGAGCCCGTCGCCGATCACGGGAAGCTCGCTGAGCAGTTCCTGCGCCAAACGAGACTCCTTCGGCGGAAACGTGAGCGTCCGGGTCGAGCCCGGCTTCACGGTGTCGCCGCGATAGGTCAGCCGGAGCTCGCGGTCGAGGCCACGCTGGACGAAACGCACATCGCTGCGCCGCACCTGCCGCACTCCCCCGATACGCTCGCCAGTGACGTCTACGATCAGCAGCGCGAGCGCCAACCGTGTCCATCGGATGACCGTCTCCGTGTGCTTCTCGGTGCGTGCCTGCGCGGCGAGGGACAGGGCCGTGGCAAGCAGCCGCTGAATGGACTCGCGCGGCAAGGGCGCACGCGGCACGCGCTCGCGCTTCTCGATCTTCTTGAGGCCGCGCAGCATATCCTCTCGCAGTGGCCACCCGTCCAGGAGATAGCCACGCTTGTCGAGCGGCCGCGTCTCGATGGCCCAGCGGATCATGGCCTGCAACTGCGTGAGCTCAAGCACGATACTGCGCGTCTTGACCGGCCCGGTCACGCGCGCGTACGGCCGCACTGTGCCGTCGGAGAGAGTCGAGAAGTCGGTGTAGGCGATATCCCCTTGCCGCCGCTGCCGGATGTATCCGTCCAGCGTGTTGGTGTCCAGCAAAGTGATGTCGGTGTTCGGGCCGATCCCCATGAGGAGAATCTGCAGGGCACTCATGACCTTCCGTTGCGTCGCGGCCTTGTTCTGACTGTGGAATCGGTCTGATGCCACGTACCAGCACATGAGTTGGAACAGCGTCATGGATGGTGGCGAGGATTCTGGCAGTGGTGTGGGGACGATGCGCCACCGGAACACCTCATCGTCCGTCGGCGGATCTATGGGCGCTGCGGGCGCCCTGAGATAGTCCAACGCGCACGCCTCGGCCACCTCACGATTGGTGGTCTGCAAAGAGATCTGCCGTTGCTCGTCGGAAGGGCCAACGCGCGCGTAATACGTGCCTTCCGGCTTGGACTGGAATACCACGACGCGATGACCGTCCTTGTGGAACGACCGGCTCCATCCGCGCTTGGTCCAGTGCCACTCCGCAGTGACGTCGTTCGATGCGCGCGTCGAATGTGTGATACGCATCGACAGCGGTTCGCCTGCGTGCTGGTTCTTCGACATGCTTACTGCCTCAATCGGTCGGGGTTAATACCGAGCGCACGGCCGGTAAGGGGGTTGCGGACGCCTGCTTCGCCTTGGGCGTTCAGCGCGTCGATGCGGTCGTGTGATTCGACCTGCTGTTCGCGCATAGGTACTGGAGGTGGGGCCTCCTCCCACCGAGCATTGGGCGCTGGGAGCGGGGGCGACTCGACTGACGTGGCCGCCGCCGTCGTCGCGGTCCGGCGGCGTTGCGTACGCAGTCGCTGGATCTCCCCACGGAGAAACCGCGACCCGTTGCGCCGGAGCCGACCGGCCTGAGACATTTGGCGTAGACGTTCCGTGGTGTAGCCGGAGATGTCGCTCGCTTGGCCGGGCGAGATCCACTCCGCCTCCGCGGTCGCCTGGACGCGACGCACGTCGTCGAGGATCTCCCCGAGCAGGTCGGCGGCCGGGCGCGTGATCCCGTACCTCGTGCTGTACGCATGGAGGGCCGCGAGCTTCGCCGCGAGCGCCTCCAAGGTGCTGGGCGCGTCGACGCCGAGGGCATCGGGGCGGATCGGTGATTTCTCAGTGAGCGTGGCGCTGTCGGACATGACAGAGGCCTACCGTATGCTCCGCTTTATCGCCGACATGCCGTTTTTCAGAGGGAAAGGCGTTCGGCTGACCTCTCGACTGGTCGAAATTCCTTTACATTTTCGGGGGTGGAACGGCGCCTCACAGCTACCCAAAAGGCACGGCAGATCGCGCGTCAGCAGCGCCTTCGTCAGGAAGCCGTCGATGCCGTCAGAACATCGAAAAGGAAGAGGGCGCGGGGGGAAGGGTTCGACACCCTCGACAAGATCGCCAAGGACCATAATGTGACTCGCCAGACCCTGCACGCGTGGGTACGTGCTGCGGACAAGGCGGGTGGTGCGCCGCCGGCCCCACGCCGGGCAGGGCGCCCACCGCGCTGGGCCGGCCAACACGATGACGTGGTGCGCGACCTGCACCGCCATCTTCTTGCGCAGCCGCCGGAGGAGCGGACCACGGCGGCACTAGCCTCTTGGTTCTATTCTCGAACGGGAGTGCACTACGCGGAATCGTCGCTGAGGCGTCTGCTTTGGCGCCTCGGGTGCGACTTCGCGTCATCTGCGTCTCCGGGCGGCGTATGGGGTGGTCGGCGGGCGCTCGCTGACGCATCTGTGACGTCGGCAGCTCCTTCTCGATCTGATATGCCTATGAGCCCGCTCGGGGATGCAACTGGCGCGTCGGTTACGACCCGTAGAACAACGGTGCCTCCAACGACCATTCCCGATTGGCTCACAGTGGTACGGCAACGCCGCATCCTAGAGCTGGTTCGCAGTGGGGTCGCCCCACGCCACTTCGTCCCCATCACTGTTGACACCGTGCTCGAACAATTGCGTACCATGGCTCGGGCGATGAACGAACTGGGAGCAACGAAGAACGATCTTCTTTCGCTTCTCCCGCTCATCGGCGTAGCCCACGATCCCGATTCGGGCGCCCTGTTCGTGATTGGAACTGACGCCCCGTGAGGTGAGAGTAGATGCCCCTACTTCCCCGTGATCTCCCTGCGCGCCTCCGACACGATGGGTATGTGGGCGTCGGCCACGAGCCCCAAAGCGGTGTCCTGCAGCTTCGTGTGATGAGCGTGCAGAAAATCCAGTGCTACATCCCCGCGGCTGACGAAGTGCTCATCAGCATCCGCTCGCACGGGGCACGAGCCGCCCGAGTTCCCGACGGTTGGGTAGACATTCTCTTTCTTGCGTTCGACGATACCGGTGCGCTTGCCGCTCCTGTCGCGGCAGCGCGAGGGATGACCCCCTCCGACGCCACCGCAGTCCTCCGTTTCGTCCGCCGCAACCGGCAACGTCGACGCTTGGTCATCCAGTGCGAGGCTGGTGTATCGAGATCTCGATCTCTCGCGAGCGCCGTCGCGCAGGTCCTCCAGCTGCCATACCGCTGGACCGTTCTGAACGACGACGTGTTCGACTTGGTCTGCCGCGAAGCGGCGCTCGCCGCGCCGAGATAGCTGGCGCGCGTGGTTACGCCGCTTGATCGGTGGCGTCCGCCGGGGGCAGCGTCAAGGGGCGTCCGGAGAGCAGCTCCAGCGCGAGTTCTCGCGCGTGCGCCAGTGCTCGGGCGTGCAACCGCCGCGCGGCATGGACCGAAAGCCCCACGCGCTCTGCAACGTGCGTCCAGGAACGGCCGCCCGCGCTGGCGCGAACCTCCAACACACGACGCTCGTTGCGCGGCAGCGCGCGAAGTACAGCGGAGAGTCGCGTTTCACTGTCCCGCGGAGACGTCGGAAGCGGCAGGGTCGACTCGTTCCGCATGGGCACCGGCACCGCCGCTGGCGGGGCGGCGAGCGGGTCCCCGGCGATGGCGTCGTTGATGCGGCGATCCAGCCAGCGCCGGAAATCGTTGATCCGGTTGGCGCGGCACGAGGCGAGTGCCGGAACCACGAGACTGGCCGCGCGCTCGGCGCGCTGCTGTACGTTCGCGATGTAGGCGTCGGGCGAGTCGAACTGATCGCGGTCGAGCACGGCCTCGACGCGCTGTACGATCTGCAGGTGGATCTGATCGTGCAGGCGACGCATCGCCTCACGCGACGTGGAGCACGGGGCACCGCGCGACAGCAGGAAAAGCCCAAACGAACCGGCGCCGTTGGCCATCATGAGCCCCACGGTGGCCACCGCGTAGCGCGGAATCACAGCCCCTTCGGTAGAACAAGCCATCGACAACTCCTGATCGAGAGAGAAGTATGCCAGCCGATCTGGCTGGTGGACCAGCATGCGATGTGCTGTGCGGGGGCGCCTACGCCGCTCGCTCCTGCGGATCCTCCTGGTGTTGGGGATGGGGGGCGTCGGCGGACGTCGCGAGCTCCTGCGCGCGGTGGCCAAAGACGCGCAGAGGCCCGGTGATCACGGTCGGTGCGTGTGCGGGTTCCGCGAGCCGGAGGCCCGTCGAGCGCAGCGTGCGGGCAGACGGGATTAAGCGGCTCTCCATCGAACCGACGAGCGCGTTGTATGCGTCGACCGACCGCGTGAGCGAGGTTCCCAGCGCGGTGGTGTGGCGCAGCAACTGCCCCAGTCGTTCATACAATTGCGTCCCCGCTTGAACGATCTGCTCGGCCTCGCGGCTCAGTTGGTCCTGGCGCCACACCTGTTCGACGGTATTGAGCACCGCCAGTAGCGTCGTGGGCGACGCCAGACAGACACGGCGTTCCGACGCGTGTTGCAGCAACGTGGGATCACCGCGAAATGCCACATCGAGCACGGTCTCGCTCGGCACGTATAGCAACACGCACGTCCACACGTTCGCCGCCTGCGCCAGACGGGCGCTGGCCTGCACGCGGCGCGGATACGCCTTGGCCGCCAGCTGGTCGATATGCCGTCGTAAGGCGCGGGCATGCTGCTCCACTGACGACCGCTGTTCCTCTGCATCGTCGGACGCGTACACCTGAAGGAGATGCTCAAGCGGGGCCTTGCTGTCGACGATGATCAGTCGATCCCCGGGCAGCCGTACCAGTACGTCGGGGCGGAACCCTCCTCCCTCGTCGTGGTCGGCGGCCTGGACCTCGAAGTGCACGCCCGCTCTCAGTCCGGCGTCTTCGAGCGCGCGAAGCAAGGTGTACTCGCCGAACTGCCCGCGGACTTGCGGTGATTGAAAGGCGCTGCGCAATTGCCGAGTCTCCTGCCAGTGGCGGCGCTGTTCCTCCGTGACCGTCTGCAACAGCGACTCCACCCTGCCTGCCGTGAGCGCGCCCCCCTCCCGCGATGCGGCCAGCATGCCCTCGAGCCTCGTGAGCGCAGCGTTGATCGGCGTGAGCTGCGCCGCAGCCCGCTCGTCGGTCGCGCGTTCGAGCACGTCGCGCATTGTGCGCACTTCTGCAGCCGCGCGCTGCTCGAGTGCCTCGGTCGTTTGCGCAAACGAGGCCGATTGCTGTTGCAGTAGGCGCTCACTGATGTCCGTCGTCAGCTGTTGCAGCGCCACCTGCAACGTGTTTGTGGCAGCGGCGGCCGCGGCCGCGTTCACCTCCAGGCGAGCGCGCTCTTCCGCTGCGGCGGCCGACTCCTGTTGTGCGGCCGCAAGCGCCGCGGTGAGGGCGTCGCGTTCTGCTAATGCACCTGCGGCCTCACGGGCCGCCTTGCGTCGATACCACATCCCCACCAGCACGACGGGCACTATGAGTAACAAGAGTGCGGCCATCGACAGTCCTTCGATTCCGTTCGTGGAAGTCACGACTCCTCCGAGTGTGTAGAGACACGACGCCGGTGCGTCGTTCTGCAAAGCGTAGCGGACCGGGGATGCGTTCGTCGGTCGCTGCTTCGTGCCTGTGCGCCGTGTGCGTTCGTGCACCGGCGCATCACAGGGTGGGGCGCGCACGCGGGGGGAGCCGTGTGCGCGCCGCAGTGATTACGCGGCCCTTCTGTTCGCGTGATCGCGCTGTTCGTGCAATTCCACTTCCGCGGTGCCCTCTCGTGCACGTGCCTCCGCCCGCTCGCGCGCCGCCGCGCGATTGCGTTCCGCTACATCCGGCCGTGCCCGCCGCACCCGTCCCGACGGGCTCCCCGTCGTGCTGCGCGCGATACGTCGTTGCATCTCCCGATCTTCCGTATCCCAATTCGCGAACAGCGTACGGATCGCAGGTGGCAGCAGCTCAGTCGGCATCGTATCGAGCGGGTGCTCGGACGCGCCCGGACGCACCATCTTCTCCAGCCAAGGGCGATAGCTTTCCGCGTTCTCCCATGTTCCGATGCGTCCCTCCGGCAGCCACGATGACACCACATACGATTCACGCAGCGTGTCGATGTCATCGCTCGTCAACGTCGCCGCCAGCTGCATGTCGTCGTCGAGCAGCACCGCGCACCCCGTGGCGATGACGTATCGCGACGCATGGGTGCCGAGCACGCCGCAGAACCGCTTGCGGTCAAACGCCTCATAATCCGCTTCCTCACCGAACTGACGACCGAGCAGTTCCGTTGCGACCCGATACAGCGCCGCGCCGACGAGCCTTCGCTGATAGTGGGTGTCTGACCACGCCGCTGGCGCATTCGTCGTCGACACGAAGAGCGCAAATTGCCCGTTAGGTGCGGTGGCCGCGGCCAGGGGGACGCCGGCCGCAACGAGGCGTCGCGAACGTACATGCTCAACGAAACCGCGCAGCACGCGCATGGAGATATGCGCGACCCCAAGCTGGCGTGCCCGATCCTTGCCCTGCTTCACGCGAGCGGTGGCCATCCGCTTGCCGTACCACGTTGTCTTGACGCCGAACCACTCCCCCGTGTCCGAGTCGATGTCGGGCGTGATGTTGATGCCGTAGCGGCCCAATCGATACTGCACCGACCGCATCCCGTCGAAAAACATGAACGCCAGCGCCAGTGCGGGCTCAGCCCGCTCCTCAAATGCACACAGCGCCTCATACACCCCTGCTGGCAGGTCGCGCTGTGTCGCGGACACATCGCGGCCAGCCTTCTTGGCCGCGGCGATCTCCAGATCCAACCGGTCGAGCAGCCGCTCCGCCTCGTGGAACAGCGTGGGGAGGATGACGCAGTACATGTGCGCCAAGTTGAAGCTCTTTACAATCGTTTCTTTGTCCTTGCTATGCAGCAGCAGGTCTCGTGGAATCAGATTCTCCGTCACATGCTGTCGCAGCGAGCAGTACCGCGCGCGCCATGACTTCCACTCTTCAGGCGCTACGGCGCGCATCTTGGTACCGTGCGCCCACTCCGTCAGCGAGTACCAGCTCTTGAGATCCGCTTTCACCATCGAGACGTATCCGCTGTCGAGGCCAGGCGCGCACTTGGTACGGATCTCCGGGGCCGTCATGGCCACGACCCAATGGGCAAGGCACACCTCGCTCCCTGCGTCTGGGACCTCGTCCCACTCCTCCACTTCGAGCTGGTCGGGGTCCATTCTTACCATGTCCTTCCAGAGGTGCTTAATCGAGAACGTCGGTAGACGCTCGGGCGCGTAACGGAAGAGCGCACCGACGAGGCGTGAGGACGCAGCAAGGTTGGCTTCCACCGTCGAAGCGAGATGTGCCTTGCCCTTCACGAGTGGATGAGACTGGTACTTGAGCAGTTGTGCGTGAAAACGCGGGGCCAACCGGGCAATCGCCCCCATGGCATCGGTGACTTCCGTGTTGCCGCTCTTACGGAGCGCGGCGAGTGCGTTTCGTCCACGAATGCGACGGCGGTCATCAAGCAGCGCGAATCGGTCGCGATTACGTGCGTCGACCTCGATGGCGCTTTTACGCAAGCGCCGATAAGTGCGAATGGCGTTGAGAACTGTCTTTTCGGAAAGCCCGATCTGCGCGGCACTCGCGTAAATGGCTTCATCACTGGGCAGCACCGCAGGGGCGTCTTCACCGCCGCCGGCCGCGTCCACAGCACGCGCCAGCGCTTGGAGTCGGCTTGGGTTGCGGCGCTTGTCGTCCCTACCGCCGTACGAAAGCAATGCGGTCCATGCATCGGACAGCACCGTGTTCTTGTTCGGCAGCACCAAGCGCTCTGCGCCTGTTCTACCCAGCACCAGCGCACGGACCTTCCTGCATGCGGCGGGGGCGTCGGGCGCGACGGCACGGGTGGTCTCGAGGCGGTCAAGATATGTCAGCAGCAGACGGATATCGCGCGTGCTGCCATCAACACATTCCGCAGCGTCGAGTGCTCGGCCGACCAACGACTTGATCTTTCGAGCGTATGACGGCGAGACGGCGCCGGTGAGTGCGTCGAACAGCTGCTGGCGGGTGATGACCGCCGTGCAATCGAGCAGTGGCTTCATGGGGGCCTCAAATGGCGATGGCTGTTACTGGTGGCTCGCTGACATTCGGTGACACATGGTGTCGCAGCGGCGTTTTGCGTCCGAATTACGGGCGCGGTGTATGGCATATCAGGACCGGTATGCGAATTCACGGCGTCGTAATTCGAGTGATGATCGCGAGGACATTCGCTGACGTTCGCTGCAACTCGATGACGCGTATGGATTTGAGCAATCGAGGGCGGTCGGGTCGCGCTTATGGGTGTGGTGTGCACGGTTGGTAACGGGTTGTGGTGAGCGTGAAGGCACGGCGATGCTCGCCCATGCCACACCCCCATTCGTACAGCCTCCGACAGGCTGCCCACCACACCGGCCTGAGTGTTCGCCAAACGCGCCGTCTGCTGGACCGCTATGAGGTCCCGTACGATTTCGTCCGCGGCGTCCGCCACTACTCTCGCGTGCGCGTCGAGGAGTGGTGGCGCAACTATCAACTCGAGGGCTTCGACCGCGCGATGAACCTCGGGCCCTACATGCGCCGCGCCCGCAATAGCAACGGCGATCAGGTGTGCCCGGGCCTTAGCGGCGAAGAGTCACCCTGCGGTGACGCACTCGGCGTAACGCCGACCGGGCGCCGCGCTCGGCTATGCCCCACATGCCGGGCTGAGTGGATAGCTCGTCGCCGACCGAGGGGGCGCAAAAAGGGAGCGTGACCGGCGCGGCGAGGCGGCAGGTCGGTTGAAAAGCCTCGCCGCCACAAGGGGGCAAACGACACCGCCCTGACGCTCGAAAGCGCCAGGGCGGGCCGTTACCACTGATAGCCCCGCCTATGCGGGGAACACGTCACGGTCCAAAAGAGCAACCATGGAACCTCGGTTCATCCCCGCCTGCGCGGGGAACAGACATGCAGTTCGTAACAACCGCACGCCTCGGTTCATCCCCTGAAGCACCGGGGAACGCGCGACGAACTGGCAGCCAGCCGCCGTGAACAGATAGTACAATAAAATCGTCGCGCGCGCAAGGCGTAAGATGTTGTTGTGTAATGGGTTATGTGTTTACGAGTGTAAACATTGTAGACGCTTGTAAACGCCTTCAGCAGATGTTCTGCGCCGCAACCGCGATTTGCCGAGGTCTGAGCGAACGCTCGCGTCAAGATCTGCGAGTGAATCGCATCGGGTCAGTCGGTGATGCGGTGCAACAGCACGACGCCACCTCGATCTTCTGCCACCGACCACGTCGTGGTAACGCGAACCATGAGCCCCTCCATGTTCTCCGGGCGCCGGCCCGCGCCGATCTTCTTGATCCTCGCCGCCGTAGCCGTGAGCACGCCATCGACGCCAGTGGGCACGTCACCGCTTCGGCGCAACACGAGGGCACTGCCGGCGTGCTCGGCCACGTGCCACGAGCAGGTCAGACGAACCGCCTTGCCGCGCAACCTCGACGGTCGGCGCCCGCCGCCTACTACAGCCACCGAGGACTTCTCGACCATCAGCGTGGCGGCGGCTTGATCGCTCGGCGTCTGCGCCGTCGAGCGAGGGGAAAAGCCAAAGCACTTCGCGAACACCGTGATCAAGCGTCGGATCACCTGCATGGGAACTCCCGGTTATGGTTGCCGGTCCACAGGACCGGTGACACCAGCCTAGGCCCGTTGATGGCCTCACGCTGATTCCTCTTCCGCGCCGCAACTGCGGGGACCACCCCCCGGCGCAGGAACGCCGCCAGAATGGACATGAGCGACCGTGGTGAAGGGCGGCCCGGCGCGCGGGGAGGTGTCGGAGGCGGTCCGAGGGGCCGCTGCGGCGACAGCGACCTGGCGTTCAGGATTCGGCGCCGAAGGCGACTCATCCGGCACCTCCCGCACGCGCCCCCCAGGTCGCGTATGGTCTTGGTGTCCACCGGCAGGCCGGCCGCGATCCGCTGCCTGAGGAGTTGCTCGAGCTGCTGATTCGATAGCCGTCGCCGGCTTGTCTGTTTGTGGGACATGGTCCATGCACCGTTGGAGATGCGAACAGCATAGTCCCGGCGTGCACCTGGGCGGTGTGGGCCCAAGTGCCGGATCCAAACCACCGCCAAAACGCAGAATCCGACCACAGACCGGGTTCGACGGGCCAGATCCTGGTCGCCATGCAATTGAGGGGGGCGGACCGCAGCGGTATCCGGATGTCTCAGAAGGCCACATCAGCCGGCCGGTGTGACATCCGGATAATTCGCGATCATCGGCGTAATCAGGCGCGTATATGATGCTCGCTAGCCGAATTACCCTCCAATGCACGCACACTATCCGGATTTCGCCCGGACAAGCCCCCGCAGGAGTAGGAGCAAAGCAGCGGCAGGGCAGGGGGGCGCCTCCCGCCTGTCAGTCCGAGGTCCCACATTATGTAGTCGGCGTGTCCGCCGTTCTCCCTCCATTCCGAAGCCCCGCTGTTGATGACCAATGTCCTGACCGCTGTCACGGCCACCGCCACCCCGCGCACCGTGACCCCGGCCACCCCGAATCTGTCGGCGTTCATCTGGTCCGTCGCCGACCTGCTGCGCGGCGATTACCGCCAGAGCGAGTACGGCAAGGTAATCCTCCCGTTCACGGTGCTCCGGCGCCTCGACTGCGTGCTGGAGCCCACCAAGGCCGCGGTGCTGGCCGAGCTGGAGAAGCGCACCAAGGCGGGGCTCAACCCCGAGCCGTTTCTCCTCAAGGCGGCCAACCAGTCGTTCTACAACACGTCGAATCTGGACCTGCGCACCCTGCTGGGCGACCAGGACCACATCGCCGAAAACCTGCGCAGTTACCTGCAGGCGTTCTCGCCGGCGGTGCGGGACATCTTCGAGCGCTTCGACTTTCACACGCAGATCGAGCGCCTCGACAAGGCGAATCTGTTGTACCTGGTCACGGAGAAGTTCGCGACCATCGATCTGCACCCCGATGCGGTCTCGAATGCGCAGATGGGCACCGTGTTCGAGGAGCTTATCCGGCGCTTCGCCGAATTGAGCAACGAAACGGCCGGTGAACACTTCACGCCGCGTGAAGTGATCCGCCTCATGGTGAACCTGCTGTTCATCGAGGACGACGAGGCGCTTACCAAGCCCGGCGTGGTGCGCTCGATCTACGACCCCACGGCCGGCACTGGGGGCATGTTGAGCGTGGCGGGCGAGCACTTGGCGGAGATCAACCCCGAGGCGCGGCTCGTGATGTTCGGACAGGAGCTAAACGACGAGTCGTACGCCATCTGCAAGGCGGACATGCTCATCAAGGGGCAGGATGTCTCGAAAATCTTCCCGGGCAACACGCTATCCAGCGACGGGCTGCCGGCCACGAAGTTCGACTACATGCTTTCCAACCCGCCGTTCGGCGTGGAATGGAAGAAGATCGAGAAGGAGGTGCGGCGCGAACACGAACAGAAAGGGTTCGACGGTCGCTTCGGCCCCGGGCTGCCGCGAGTATCCGACGGCTCGCTGCTGTTCCTCATGCACCTGCTCAGCAAGATGCGCCCGGCGAAGGATGGTGGCAGCCGCTTCGGCATCGTCCTGAATGGCAGCCCGCTCTTCACGGGTGGCGCTAGTAGCGGCGAGAGCGAGATCCGACGCTATGTGTTGGAGAACGACCTGCTGGAGGCGATCATCGCGCTGCCCACGGATCTGTTCTACAACACCGGCATCGCGACGTACGTGTGGATCGTGAGCAACCGCAAGCCAGCAACGCGCAAAGGCAAGGTGCAGCTCATCGACGCCAGCGCCATGTGGCAGAAGATGCGCAAGAGCCTCGGCAGCAAGCGCAAGGAGATCGGCGCAGCGCACATCGAGGAGATCACGCGGCTGTTCGGTGCCTTTGAGGAGGCCACTCGCGACGGCAAGCCGATCTCGAAGATCTTCCGCAACGAGGACTTCGGCTACCGCACCATCACCGTAGAGCGCCCCGAGCGCGACAACGCCGGAAACGTGGTGCTTGCAACCAAGGGCAAGGGGAAGGGGAAGCCCGTGCCCGATTCATCGCTGCGCGACACGGAGAACGTGCCGTTATCAGAGAGCGTGGAGGCGTACTTCGAGCGGGAGGTGAAGCCGCACGCCCCCGACGCATGGATCGACCACGAGAAGACGAAGGTGGGTTACGAGATCCCGTTTAACCGGCATTTCTATGTGTTCACGCCGCCCCGGCCGCTCGCGGAGATCGACGCGGAGTTGAAGGTGGTGACCGACCGAATCGTTCGGATGATCGGGGAGCTGAGCCAGTGAGCGGGGCCGCGGATTATCGCTCCCATCACGCAACCTGTAAGCGATCCTTACAGGTTCAATCCGACTCCGCAACGCGTTCGCGCAGGCACGAAACTATCCGGAAAGTCCGGATCGTTCGCGTCATGCGGTTGCAGGCGCTGGAGTTGCCCGAACGGCGCGGGGGGAAGTCGTGAGCCTCCCTCGGTATCCCGAATACAAACACAGCGGCGTGGAGTGGCTGGGTGAAGTGCCCGCGCACTGGGCGGTCGTCCCGTTGAAGTACTTGGTTGAGATGCGCAGTGGGGGAACGCCCAGCAAGGAACGCGTTGATTATTGGAATGGGACTGTCCCGTGGGCTTCGTCCAAAGACCTGAAGGTCGACGAACTGCATGACACCGTTGACCATGTTTCGGAGCTTGCAGTCCAAGACGGTTCTGCCGCTGTCATCGCCGCCGGGGCGAGTCTCGTTGTGGTTCGCGGAATGATCCTCGCTCACTCATTTCCAGTCGTTCGTACAATGCGGCCGATGGCCATTAACCAAGACCTCAAAGCCATCCTTCCGCGTGAATCGGTTGACAGTCAGTTCCTGTCGTGGCTGCTGCGAGGTAGTGCGCGTGAATCACTGTCTCGCTTGGACGAGGCTGCGCATGGTACGAAGGCTCTTCGTATGGAAGCGTGGACTTCGATGGAGTTGCCGATCCCGCCAGGTGATGAGCAGGTCTTAATCTGGCAGTTTCTCGACCTAGAGACCGCCAAGATCGACGCCCTCTTGGCCGAGAAGGAGCGGCTGATCACGCTGCTGAAGGAGAAGCGACAGGCGGTGATCTCGCACGCGGTCACCAAGGGGCTCAACCCAGACGCGCCGATGAAGCATTCGGGCATTGCGGGCGTCGGGCGCGTGCCTGCTCATTGGGAAGTGAGTAAGCTGAAATGGGTTGCTACGATGCACAGTGGGCATACGCCAGACAAGAAGATCGCGGCTTACTGGGATGGCGGCGACATCCCGTGGGTATCGCTCAACGACACCGGCTACTTGAAGGAGCACGAATTCATCGCTGAAACGGCGCTCTCTATAACCAAGGCCGGCATCGACGGCTCATCAGCGCGCATCCTAC
This sequence comes from Gemmatimonas sp., assembly GCA_023910675.1. Classification (GTDB taxonomy): domain Bacteria; phylum Gemmatimonadota; class Gemmatimonadetes; order Gemmatimonadales; family Gemmatimonadaceae; genus Gemmatimonas. The sequence goes on along the minus strand of JAAVWC010000010.1, from coordinate 7,028 downwards.
CCGCCGGTGTGGTGGTGTTCTCGCGTGATGCCACCATCGGTCGATGTGCGATCACCACTCGGTCAATGGCCGTGTCGCAGCACTTCATTGCTTGGGAGTGTAGCGGTCGAATTCTGCCTCGCTACCTCCTACTGCGGATGCGCTCGATGGGTGACGAATTTGACAGACTCACCACTGGAGCGACCGTCAAGACCATTGGCATGCCAGAGGTCCGGACCCTTTCGACTCCGCTTCCGTCAATCGACGAGCAATTAAGGATTGTTGATCACGTTGACAGAACAACGGCCATGATTGACGGCTTGCTTAACGAGAGCGCGAGCGCCGTGCAGCTACTCAAGGAACGCCGGGCCGCTCTCATTACGGCGGCCGTTACCGGCCAAGTTGACGTACGTGGCCTTGCACCAGCGGAGGCCGCGTGACCGCCCGCGCCAAGACGATTCAGATCTTCCTGCCCGCCGGCGACCCGCGGGGCATCCGCATCGCGGAGATCACCACGCGCATCGTGCAGGTCATCGAGGTGCCTCGCAGCCTGCTGGCGGACTTCCTCGCCATGCCCGAGAGCACGCAGGTGGCGCTCTACTTCTTGGTGGGCGAGACCGAGGACGGCAGAGAGGACACCGTGTACGTGGGGCAGACCGGCGATCTGCGCGCACGCCTCACTGCGCACAACAAGGAGAAGGACTTCTGGGAGCGGGCGCTGGTGCTGATTTCCCGCACGAACTCGCTTACCCAGACCCACGCGCTATTTCTGGAGTGGTACTGCATTCAGGCCATCCGCGCTGCAAAGCGGTTCCGCGACGAGAACGCCACAAACGGAAGCCGCCCGTACACGCCCGCACCGCTCGAGGCGGATTGCCTCGAAATCTTCGAGACTGGTCAGGCACTGGTGTCGACCCTCGGATTTCCCATGTTCGATGCGGTTGCCGGCACCACGTCGGATCCCGCGCGGGAAGAGATGTTCTATTGCAGGCGGCGGGGCGCGGATGGCCGGGGCCTCTTCACGCCAGAAGGCTTCGTCGTGCTGGCCGGTTCGCGGGGACCGCGCGAGATCACGCCATCGATGGCCAATACCAGCGACGGCCGCATGCGGGACCCGCTCTTCGAGTCGGGCGTTCTCAAGGTTGACGGCGACGAAGTCGTGTTCACTCGCGATCACCTGTTCAAGACGCCCAGTGGTGCGGCCTATGTATTGATCGGCGCCAGCGCAAACGGCTGGATCGAATGGAAGACCAAGGGTGGCCAGACGCTGGACGCACTCAAACGCCAGAAGGTGTCTGCGTGACCCTGCACAAGGAGGTCAGCTTCGAGATCGAGGTCTGCGACCACCTCGATGCCAACGGCTGGGTCTACGCCGACGGCGACGCCGCGATGTACGACCGCGCCCGCGCACTCTATCCGGCCGATGTGATCGCATGGGTGCAGGCCACCCAGCCGCAGGCCTGGGAAGCCTTGGTCAAGAATCACGGCAGCAAGGCGGCTGACACGCTGCTGGACCGGCTGCGTGCCCAGATGGACCAGCGCGGAACACTCGACGTTCTGCGCAACGGCATCGAACTGGTGGGGCTCAAGGCCAAGCTAACCCTCGCGCAATTCAAGCCGGCCTTCGGTCTCAACGCCGACATCCTCGCGCGCTACGACGCCAACCGCCTGCGTGTGGTGCGGCAGATTCGCTACTCGCTGCACAACGAGAACGCCATTGACCTTGTGCTGTTCCTCAACGGAATTCCCGTAGCCACGGCGGAGCTCAAGACCGACTTCACGCAGCGCGTGGAGGATGCCATCGATCAGTACCGGTTCGACCGTGTGCCCAATCCCAAGGGGCAGGGGCCCGAACCGCTGTTGAGCTTCCCGAACGGCGCTCTGGTGCACTTCGCAGTCAGCAACTGCGAGGCGTTCATGACCACGCGTCTCGCCGGGCCGGCTACCACCTTCCTGCCGTTCAACAAGGGCGACGAGGGCGGGAAGGGGAACCCGCTCAACCCGCTCGGGCATCGTACCGCCTATCTGTGGGAAGAGGTGTGGGCGCGCCAGAGCTGGCTGGAGATCATCGGGCGCTATCTCGTCACCGTGCGCGACGAAAAGAAGCAGCCAGTGGGCATGCTCTTCCCGCGCTATCACCAACTCGATGTCACGCGCAAGCTGCAGTCGGCGGTGCTCACCGACGGCCCCGGCACCAAGTACCTCGTGCAGCACAGTGCCGGGTCGGGGAAAACCAACTCCATCGCGTGGACGGCGCACTTCCTCGCCGAACTGCACGATGCCGAGCACAAGAAGCTCTTCCATACGGTCGTTGTAGTCTCCGACCGTAAGGTGATCGACGGGCAGTTGCAGGACGCGATCTTCGACATGCAGCGCAAGACGGGCGTGGTGGCCGTCATCAAGGGGGAGGGGAAGCCCAAGAGTGACCAGCTCGCAGAGGCGCTGCAGGGCGACAAGAAGATCGTCGTGTGCACCATCCAGACGTTCCCCTTTGCACTCGCAGCGGTTCGCGAGCTCGCGGCCACCGAAGGGAAGCGCTTCGCCGTGCTGGCCGATGAGGCGCACTCGTCACAGACCGGTGAGGCGGCGGCCAAGCTGAAGGAGTTGTTGAGCGCCGAGGAGCTGGCCGCTCTGCAAGATGGCGGGGAAGTGAGCACGGAGGACCTGCTCGCCGCCCAGATGGCCGCGCGCGCCGACGAGAAGAACATCACCTTCGTGGCGTTCACTGCGACACCGAAGAACAAGACGCTGGAGTTGTTCGGCACGCGCCCCGATCCGTCGCGGAAGCCCGCGCCCGACAACGTGCCGGTGCCGTTTCATGTGTACAGCATGCGGCAGGCTATCGAGGAGGGGTTCATTCTCGATGTGCTGCAGAACTATACGAGCTACAAGGCCGCCTTCAATCTGGCTCACGGCGGTGCGGCGTTCGACGAGAAGGAGGTCGAACGCAGCGCGGCGATGCGCGGCATCATGGGGTGGGTGCGCTTGCACCCCTACAACATCGCGCAGAAGGTGCAGGTGATCGTCGAGCACTTTCGCACCACAGTCTCGCCTTTGCTTGGCGGGAAGGCCAAGGCCATGGTGGTGGTGGCCAGCCGCAAGGAGGCGGTGCGGTGGCAGCTGGCGCTGCAGAAGTACATCGCCGAGAAGGGGTACGCGCTGCAATCGCTCGTGGCGTTCTCGGGGGAGGTGGTGGATGCCGAGAGCGGCCCCGACCCGTTCACCGAGGTCACCGCCTCGCTCAACCCCGGCCTCAAGGGTCGTGACATTCGCGAGGCGTTCAAGGGGCTGGAGTATCAGATCCTGCTGGCCGCCAACAAATTCCAAACGGGCTTCGATCAGCCGCTGCTTTGCGCCCTGTACGTGGACAAGCGGCTCGACGGCATTCAGGCGGTGCAGACGCTGTCGCGACTCAATCGGGCGTACCCGGGCAAGGACACCACCTACGTGGTGGACTTCGTAAACGAGCCCGAAGACGTGCTGGCGGCGTTCAAGGTGTACTACGAGACAGCCACGCTGGAGACGACCACCGATCCAAATCTCGTCTACGACCTGCGCGCCAAGCTCGACGCAACCGGGTACTACGATGACTTCGAGGTGGACCGGGTGGCGGCCGTCGACCTCAACCCGTCATCGAAGCAGAGCGACCTCATTCGCGCCGTGGAGCCCGTCGCAGACCGGCTCACGAAGCAGTACAGCGCGGCGCTGGCAACCTGGCGCGCGGCGAATGAAGGCGGTGACGACGACGCGGCCGAGACGGCCAAGCACACCATGGACGCCCTGGTGCTGTTCAAGGGTGATCTGGGCGCGTTCGGCCGGCTCTACACCTTCCTGTCGCAGGTGTTCGATTACGGCAACACGGAGATCGAGAAGCGCGCCATCTTCTACCGCCACCTGCTGCGGCTGCTCGATTTTGGGCGCGAGCGGGAAGGTATCGATCTGTCGAAGCTGGAGCTCACCCACTACGCCCTGCGGTACAAGGGCACGCAGAAGCCCACGCTGGTGAAGGACAGCCCCGTGCCGCTGCCGCCAATCACCGAGGCCGGCGCCGGGGCGGTGCAGGACCGCGAGAAGGCGCGGCTGGCCGAGATCATCGAGAAGGTGAACGACCTGTTCACCGGGGAGCTCACGGAGACCGACCGCCTGACGTACGTGACGGGCGTGATCAAGGGTAAGCTCCTGGAGTCGCCCGTCTTGCGGAAGCAGGCCATGTCGAACACCAAGGAACAGTTTGCGGCGTCGCCCGATCTGCCCAAGGCCAATCAGGACGCGATCATGGCCGCGCTCGACGCCCACACGACCATGTCGACGCAGGCGCTCAATTCTCCGGCGATTCAGAAGGCGATGCTGCAGATTCTGCTTACTTATGGACGCTTGTACGAAGATCTGCGGGTAAATGGAGCATGAGCGATCCACTCTTTTCGGGCACTCTCTCCCTTGCCGCGCACTTGCGCATCGACACCACAGCTCGTGCCGGTCTCGTCCGAGCGCAGGTAGTTGCCGAACTCGACCAGTTGAAGGCATATGATGTTCCTTCTGTTTGTGTCGAAGTCGGGATTCAATCGAGCGTATCTACCGACGACGGGGCGGAGGCCTTCAAGGGAAAGGCCCGATACGTGTGTTGTCGAATCCAAGAGATGGCCGACGATCAAGTAATCGAGATCGCTCGTCGGTTGCACGCGCGGAATGCCTCGTTCCTTATGGCGGAGGCCCTTCAACGGGCGAGCGAGAAGGAACCACTGCTGTCAGAGGTAACGCGTAGAGAGGTAGTTTCAGTCCTCGAGCACGAATTCGGAACAGAGAGCTTGGGTGGGCAACTTGGTCTGCTGGAATTCCTGAAGCGTGTATGGCCGATTGATTTATTGCCGTCTTTTGATAGAAGACATGAGGCCCTTTGGGGTGAGATTTGGCGGCATACCGTCGACAATCCCGAGGACTGGTCCCTTAAAGATCTCCTACTTGAGAGACTGGGGATTCTTTCGAGCTCGACAGCTCTCCTTCTTTCCTTTTTGGGTGAACTGTTCCACCCCGTGGTTCGCTCGGGCGCAGCGGCTGAAAACTTACTTTCGGCGATCAATCGCCTTATCGAGGTCGATGGCTGGCGTCTCACGGCACAAGGGGATGTTTCCGGTCGGCCGGTCTATCGTGGCGAACGCGTCGGCCAGCCAAACAACAGAATCAAGAACTTGATCTTTGCCGCCGGCGAGCGAAAGCCAGATATCGTGATCTCCAATGCGTTAACGAACGAAATCGCGGTCGTAAGGAATGAAGAGTATTGCCTGATCTACGACAGGGATATTCTGGCGGATGGCCTTAGGTGGACCACCCTCGTAGAGTGGTATTCGTCGATAAATGCCGACTCGAAAATCGCGAGCGAATCCAGTGACGCAGAACGTGCACTCTTCCGTCGTTTGCAGGACCAGCTCCACCCGGCGATTGAGCGCGCCTTCTTCAGAAGCTATTTCGCAATCTTTCGGTCTAAGTTGAGTCATCGTTTGCCTGCGCTCGTCCCCCAGGTTTACCTGCATTACGATCCGAAGACGATTCGCCAGCGGGTCCGCGAGGCTACCCGCGTTGAACGGGGGCCTGGGGCCGTCGGTGCCATTCCACTTCCCCGGCAGAGAATGGATTTTCTCATGTTGCTGCCAAATAACTCGCGAATTGTGTTCGAGCTCGATGGCAAGCATCACTACGCTGATGGTGATCGAGCAGATCCCAGTCGCTATGCCACAATGGTCGCGGCCGACCGCGAGCTTCGTCTCGCGGGTTACGAGGTCTATCGCTTCGGTGGAGCTGAGTTGAGTCAGGAATCGCTACATAGCGTAGTTTCGGATTTCTTTTCAAGGCTTTTTGATAAGCACGGTGTTTAGACGTCGTCGCCTTCGTCATCCGTTCTCAACCAAGAGAGAGGTTAAGGGAGATGCCCTTACGCTACCCCGATCAACTGAGGTTTGAGGCCTCCGGTATTCCCCTTCCCGGGGAGGCTCACTGGGAGTTGGTTGAGATGGTGAAAAAGATTGCGAAGGGGCAGAATGGAAGTGTTGTATATCAAACGTTCAAAGAACATTTTGGCGTAATGACAAACAGTTCCTCGCTCTCGTGGGCGGAGGAAGATATGGCGACCGCCCTGAACAGGGCCGCGGTCGATGCGGTGGCCTATGTTGCACAGTATTGGGCCGCCGTCGAGGAGGTGGCGAGCATGGGCTTGCCCGTACCCGAGCCTCGGATCTTAAACAAGATTTTCGCGAAGCATGATGTGCCCGTGAGGATCGAGCCCCCCGAGCTTAGGATTGTAACTGTGGATGCCGTCGTCGGGGCGGCGTCAACAGACGCGGCCAAGGGCGACGCTGTACCCAATCGGTTCACGAAGATTGAGCAAATCGGTCAAGGCGGATTTGGGACAGTGTTTCGTGTGTCCCGTAGCACGAGTGTCGCGACGTTTGAGTACGCACTAAAGATTCTCGATCCGTCCGCGTTTGTGGGCGACCGCGATAAGGCGTCTGCGCGCTTCAGACGGGAGAGCGCCGTTCTGCAGCGCCTCCAGCATCGCGCTGTGATCGATGTTATCGAAACAGGCATGATTGATGACTTGCATGCCTATATCCTGATGCCCTTAATTCGTGGGCGCACTCTTCGTGATTGCGGCCTTTCGGTTCTGGAAACGATAAAGCTCTTCGTCGAGATCCTCGATGGTCTTCACTATCTGCACAACGAAGGAGTAATTCATCGTGACTTAAAGCCGTCGAACCTTATCGTGCGCGAGTCGGACAGGCAGCCGATCATTCTTGATTTTGGGTGCGCGTTTCTTTTCGATCAGCTGGCCGAGACTACGATCACGACTTCACAAATCGGTTCGATTGGCTACGTGCCTCTTGAAGTGCAGCAAAATCCAAAACTCAGAGATTCTCGACAGGATATCTATGCTTGTGGCATCATGCTTTACGAAGTGCTCGCCGGTCGACGGCCAGTGCCCGACGATTACAAGCCGCTCGCGACTGTAGCGGAAGACATGGCGATATTGGATCCGCTTATTCGCAGGGCAATAGGCC
>JAAVWC010000009.1 GCA_023910675.1 Gemmatimonas sp. | reverse complement strand
CTGCTGGGATCGGTCAGCGACCGCGCGCGGCGCCGCGGCGCGACCTATCTCCTGCAGCTGTGCGCCGATGAACTCCACCTCCGCAATGTGGGGGCCGTTCTCGTGGACGAGGCCCCGCAGCTGGCCACCCCCGCCTTGATCCACGTGACCCAACTGGTGGACCACTGCCGGGACCGACACCAGCACCCGCTGGGGCTCGCGTTCGTCAGCACCACCACCGAACTCGCCGCGCTGAAGGCGAGTGGGGAACTCGGTCAACGGCTGTCGACGCTGCTGCCGATTCCGCCGCTCGCACCTGGGGACGTGGAGTGGGTGATCGCTCAACTCAGCCCCGCCGTGAGTCGGGTGCTCGGGAAGGCGGGGGGACGACGCGCGGAGGCGGTGCTGTTGCGCCTGATCGAAGAGGTCGACGGACGGGTGCGGCCGCTCAATGACATCGTGCAGCGCGCGGAACGCCTGGCGCGTGCCGAGGGGCGTGCCGTGGCCCTCGCGGATGTCGAAAATGCCATCGCGATGCAGGCGGACTCGTGAGGTCGCGTTGGGATACGCGGATCGCGACCGCCGTGGAGCGCGCGGGCCGTGGGCGGCCGTGGTTCGGCTTTCCCGAACTCCGTCGGGAGCTCGCCATCCTTGGCGAGGGGAGGACGCTGCCCACGGGCGTGACGCTGCGCCGCACCCTGCGCACGCTGCAGCCATCCCTGCTAGTGCCGGTGCCGCCGGGGGTGTGGTTCGCGGCCGAGGCGGACGAGATCGTGCCGCTGTGCCGTCGCGGGGGAAGTCCGCGCTATCGGCTCGCCCACCAGTTGGTCGATGGGGATGATCCGGCCTTCCTCGACGATGCGGGGCGGGTCCTGGTGGCGCTGTACGTCGCCAGCGGACTCGCGGCCACGCCCTATGTGCCGACCCAGCTCGTCACCGACGTGCTGCACGCCGAACTGGCCCTGACGCTCGAGACGCGCCAGCAGACCGCCAGCCTTCTGCAGCGGCTGGCCGACGATTTCCCGCTGCTCGTGGATCACGACCGCGGACGTGGGCGGACGGCGCTCTGGGGCGCGGTGGGGGTGCTGCGCAACGTTTGGCGCGACCGCGTTGACGCATGGGCCGAGCAGCTCGGGTCGCGTCTGGTGCGGAGCAGGCGCCTCGCGCAGGAGGGCGCGCGCTCGGCGGCGGAGCTGGCGGCGCGCTTGGTGGAGCTGGTCGAGCAGCGCGTGCGCGATGCACAGTGGCCGCATGGCCGGCCCGTGTCGCTGCGGCGGATCACCGAGCAGATCAGCGTGGCGCGGTGCACGACGAGCCCGGACGAGGCCGACGAACATCTGGTGCGTCTCGCCGAGATCCTGCAGCGCCGGGAACGCGATCTCGGCGAAGCGCTGCGGTCGGCCTGTCGGGTGCAGTACACCAATGGCAGACGGGCGCGTGCGCCGCAGCTTGTGGCGCTCCATCCGCTGGGACAGGAAGACACGTCCTACGCGTCGATGTCGCTCCCGCCGGCGGTCCGCGCGGCGTGGGTACCGTGGCGTGACATGCAGGCGCGGTGCAATCGCGCGGCGTTCCGTCGGCTCGAGCAGGAGCGGATCGCGATTCGCGCGCTGCGCGGGGCGGACGACCCTCATCTGGCGATACTGGCCGCGGCGCGCGAAGTGCTCGCCGTGCGCGAACTCGCGGCCATGCGGGGAGCCGTGTCGGCGATGCTCCCTCTGGCGTCGGCGGTGTCTTCCGGGCTCGAGGAGCGCCGGCGGGCGCTGCACCATGCCGTGGAGCGCGCGGGCGTCGGTTGGCCCGAATTGGCTGCGGCCGAGTCGCGCGCGCGGGCACTTCTGCGCCAGTCGCGGGTCGCGCTCGATGCCGTCTGCGATGTGCCCCGGCCCACGATGCCTATCGGACAGTTCGCCGCGCTGACGCCCGCGTTCAAACGCGGGACGCTGAGCGATGGCGTGCTGGCCGCCAACGCGATCACCGTCCGCAAGGTGCGCGACCCCCGCGGGCGCCGCTCCGCCGTGGGGCAGGGCAGGACCCCGAAGTACCGGTTGGATCGGGTCGACGCCCTCGAGTACCTCGTCGAAAGCACTGGGGCGCCGGGGCGCACGCTGTTCATTGCTGGCGCCCGGTTGCTTGGGCCGTGGCTCGCCGAGATCGCCCTGGTCCGTCCGCTGCTGTCGCATGGTAATGCGGACGTCCGCAATGGGGCGCTGGGGGCCGTTCTCCTGTTGGGGGACCTCGGGCTGGCCGAGCGCACCCTCCGGCAGCGGGAGAAGGCGGCGAGCCCCGCCACGCGGCTCGACCGCGAGGCCGCCACGGCCGCCCGCTGGTGGATGGCCCGGCTCGCCGGACCGGGCGGCAAGCAGGCGGCGTCAGGACGGTGAACCGCCCCCGTCCGGTGCGCCCCCGCGGCAATCACCCCCACAGCGCTCCTAGACTCGGTGTGCAGAGAGTCGGAAACGCCGACCACTGCGCTACCCGAAACGCCAGGAGGCGTTGATGTACCCGAATGGTTTGTTGCTCTCGCTCGCCGTCAGGGCGAGCCCCCAGACTCACGACAGCGCGCTGCCGTCCACGCCCGTCATCCCCAACCAGCACCCCGCCGGCGCGGGCAGGCTGCACATCCAGCTCGCGCTGCAGGGTGCTGCCACACCCACCCTCAACGCCCCCGACGCCGCGGTGCCGCACACGCCGGTGGTGTCGCCGGCCCCGGTGGAACCCGCATCGGCCGCGGTGAGCCTGCCCGTGCCGCGGGACTACGACGCCCCGGTTTCTCAGGACGAGTCGACGGCGGAGCCCGTCGTCGTGACGGCCATCGCGCTGACCCCCCAGCTCGAGGAGTTCGTCACCGACCGCGTCGCGGAGGACATCGACGAGGCCATCGATAACCTGCGTGATGAAACGCTCCCTTCGATGATCGACGAATGCGTCGAACAGAAGGTCAGCGAGGCGATGTACGAGCACGCCGAAACGCTGGAGAGCCTCGAGTCGCGTATTGATGATCTTGAAGAGCGCGAGGCTGGCATTGACGAGGACACGTTCGAGGAGCTGCGTCTCGACGTGCTCACGCTCTCCGGACAGGTGGACCAGCTGAACGTCCTGCGGGGCACCATCGCTGAGCTCACCGCGACGTGCGCGGCGTTGACGGCACGGGTTGCACAGCTCGAACACGCCGCTTGCGGTACCCCTCGCGATTGCGAGACCGTCGTCGAGGAAGAGGGGTAATCGCGCGGAGGTCGCCCCCTCGAGCTCGCCACCCGACTCTGATCGCGTTGCAGCCCCTGGTCCACCGTGAGGTGGGTCAGGGGCTCTTCGTTACGCGCGCCGGCGCGGTGGTCGGCTTTGACTGCGACCACTGCGTCAGCCGGCGTTCGTGACGACGACGCACGGTGACGTAGGCTGGGTTCAGATATCCAATGATCGCTCGCGGCGTACGCCCGTCGCCACCTCGATCAGCCGCAGCGACCACCCCAGTCGCCCTAGCGCGATCACCTGCTTAGCTATTTGGTCTCTTCCAAGGCGTTGCTCGTGGCGGTGAATGCCCCTGTCGGGGGGCGGCGGCCGGCTACACCTGAGCTCGTTGGTTGAGGTGACTGGTTTTCAGCTGTCCACTCATTGCCCGACTTGGGTGTCCACCGAGGCAGAAACTCGCGTGTGGCCGCGTCAGTCAGCCGGATAGCCTCATATCCGCTTCGTCACATAGCGATTCGAGTTGTTCTGCGATCCAGGCTGCAATCTCCGGAGGCGCGCTTGGCACTTCCGGGATGCTGTGAGGCGACGATCCTGGTTCTGGAACAACGTATTGCTCTGAGAAGAGCAGCGCAGGAAGTGGTGCGGGCCTACTATCAATAATGCATTGCACACCGCTCATGGCGTCAACGTAGCTCCAGCCGAACGCGAGCCCCGCAACAAGCACGCACACAATCGTAATTCCGAACTGCGCAGCCATGGATACTGCGGCGACCGACCAAGCCTCTTCAAAGGCCGGAGTCCACAATTGGCCACTTCCGACATCGGGACTCGATATTGCGCCGAAGCTCACTAGCACCAATAGCACCACGAACAATATCACAGCCAGTTTGCGAATTCCGAGTGTAGTCGTCGCGAGCGCATTGACGATGTGATGCGACAGTGCACCAACTCGAGTGGCGCGCTCAGCTTCATCTCCTTTTGCTCGCAGCGCGTGAAGTCTGATGGGTACTTCCTTTTCAAGCAGTCGAGCCACGACTTGCCAAGAGGCATCAGACCGATGGCTGAAGAGCTCCTCGCCAAACGCGGCCAACGCAGAGGCCATGAACATTGATAGCAGGTCGAATGCACCGAACAGCTTCATCATACCATAGTTTAAGACAGGTCCCCAGAGTGCAGCCTCCACGGGAACAGAAGATAGGCTTGTTCCAGATTGATAATCCCAGTCTGTGGTGGACATCATCTGCGGTTTCCGAATCTCCACACGCTTTGGCATTAGCTTCCTCGGCACATTGAGGAAAGGCGTGCCCATGGAGACAATGCCGAGGATGCGCCTTTGCTCGTATTCGTGCAGCGTCAAGAACGCCCAGAGAGCGATGTTCCCGCCATGGCTGTGGCAGACCAAAGTTACCATGCAACAACGGTCGGCGCTCAGACGCTCACGAATCTTTCGAGCGAGTTTGCGCGCCGCGTCTAGGCGCTGACGGTTGTCATTCGTGCCGTTCCACCGATGGCTGTCGATCTCAATGCGCCACCGCGACACGTCTAGTAGAGTGGATGCTGCGTCTCGGAAGCGGAGTGAGTAAGAACTGCACGGTTCCGCCCAGTTAGAGCCGTTCGGCCCTTTCAGCATGTGAAGCAATAGACCGCCCGCTGGCCATGTACCATGAACCTGGATCACGACTAGAAGACGTGATTCAACAAACGCCTTATCTTGTTGCATCGCTGGCTCTGCCCTCGGTACTCGACGTTTAAGGCGCGGGGCGTTGAATCGCCACGAGTGCTTCGGTAACTCGGTCAGTTGAGCTCCCCTGACGGGACCCCAGTTTCTGATCCAACGCTACCGTTAGCCGATGGTTGATTTTGGTCTAGCCCCCAATCCTGGTCCAGCACGACTCACTCTATGCGGTGCTCGAGACGCTGGCGGTGGTCGCCACGGTGGCCCGGAAGTGGGCCGGTTGCACGTTGCCTAAGCTGCTGTGGGACCGGTCGTTGTTGTACTCCGACCGGTACCGCTCGATGGTGTGTTGGGCGTCCGTGAGATCGACAAAGTAATGCTGCGTGAGGCACTCAAGTCGAAAGCTGTTGTGGAAGCACTCGATGGCCGCGTTGTCGGTCGGCTTGCCGGGGCGACTGAAGTCTAGCAGGGTGCTGAAAAAATAGTGAACGGACGCGATGTTCTCGTGGTGCGGACGTTTTCAGCGCTTTTGGCGAGACGATTCGCGTGTGGCGCGGTGGTTCAGCGCGCCGTGGCGCTGATTCCGTCGTCGCGCGGCCGCGGTATCGGCACGCGTCGCGCGTCACGCCGCCGTCGGTCGACGAATGAGCGTGCGAATCCGCACCAGGTTGTACGCCGCGTGCACGAAGCGAAACACGAAGTCGACGCGGCGTTGGCCGCGGTGATGCCGTTTGCGCAGCCCGCCGACCACTTTGCCCCAGCCGAAGCTCTCCTCCACCAGCTTCCGCTTTTGTTGACTGATCGCGTAGCCGTCGTGTCGCGTGGTGCGGTCATCGATGGCGTTGCGCGGTTTGCGGGCGTGAATGTTCTGCGCCACGTGCGGCGTGGCGCCGGCGGCGCGCACGCCTTCCACAAAGGCCGGGGAGTCGTAGCCTTTGTCCGCGCCGAGCGTGCGCCGCCGGGCCCGGGGCTCCAGCGTCGTCAGCATCTCCAGCGCGGCGTCGCGCTCACTCTCGTAGCCTGGCGCGCGCACATCCGTGGCGACGATCAGCCCGTGGCGATTATCCATCAACACACTGCCGAGATCGCCCACGATGGACGCGGTGCCACTACGCTTGCGCGCCAACCGCGCGTCGGGGTCCGTCGTCGACTCGTGTGTCTCGTTCGTGCGCCGCTGCTGCCGGAAGTTGACGGTCGGATTCTTCGGGTCGCCATCGTCGCGCGGCGTCCGGGCCGCGGGATCTTTCGGCTGCACACTCTTTTGACTCGCCCACGCGTCGAGCAGCGTCCCATCGACGGTGAAGTGCTCATGCGACAGGAGCCCATGGGTCTCGGCGACCTGCAGCACCTCCTGCAGAAACGCGTCGGCAATCCCGCCATCGATCAAGCGCTCGCGATTCTTGCTGAAGACCGTCGGCACCCAGATGGGATCATCCGGATTGAGGCCGACGAACCAGCGGAACAGCAGGTTGTAGTCGAGCTGCTCCATCAACTGGCGCTCGCTGCGGATCGTGTACAGGGCCTGCAAGAGCAGCGCGCGCAGGAGGCGCTCAGGCGGAATGGAGGGGCGCCCCATCGCCGAGTACAGGGCTGCGAAGCGCGGGGAGAGCGCCCGCAGGATCGGCTGCACCAGCGCGTGCATCGCGCGCAGCGGGTGATCGGCCGGGATCCGGTCCTCAATGGACACGTAGCTGAACATCGTCGACTGCGGCTGATCGGCACCACGCATCGGAACGCCCCAAGAAAGAGTCGCGCCCAGTATACAACATCACAACGGTTACGCCAGATTTCTAACCGACTTTTTCAGCATCCTGCTAGTCGTCGAATCAACGAGTGAGCTGGAGCCGCGGATCGTTAGAAGAGTCGAGGGGGCGGCACGCGCTCTCGACGTACTCGGTTCGCGGCGATCCCTAACGACCGTTGTTGTTGGCCCTGCTCCAAGTCCAAAGACAATTCAGTCGCTCTCGCGAGTATCTCGCGTGCTCCCAGTTGGGCAGGCCGCGGACACCGACTTTGCCGTTAAGCTTGAGAACTGGCTGGCTGTGCTGATGCCGCTGTCCTCGTATTCCGTCGGGGCGCAGGTTGTGGATTTTGAAACTCTGATTCGGCGTTCCTACACAGGAGAACGCGAGATCTTGGACGACCTTCTTAAGGTTGCGTCCGAAGGCGGAACCTGTCAATGAGTTTGAGACACCGGGTGGGTGGGGTTTACTGAGCGACGTCGGTTGACGGTCGTGGTGTGGGAGGATTGATCCACGCGGCGGTCGGTAGCGCGCGGGGGGTGGGCAGACCATGGACAAAGCGGTCAGGACGTGCGGCGTAGGCGGCGGTGAGGACGTCGGCGCGTGCGGCGTTGCGCGCGTCAGCCAGCTGGTGATGCACGTCGAAGGGTGTGTGCAGCCCGAGCCCGCTGTGGTGATGCTCGGTGTTGTACCAGTGAAAGAAGTCGACGCAGTGCGCGCGAGCGTCTTCGAGCGACCCAAAGCGCGCGGGGAAATCCGGGCGATACTTGAGTGTCTTGAACTGCGCTTCCGAATACGGATTGTCGTTCGAGACGGAGGGGCGCGAGTGCGACTTGGTGACGCCGAGATCGGCGAGCAGGTGCGCGACCGGCTGCGACACCATCGACGACCCACGATCCGCGTGCAGGGTGAGTTGATTGGGCCCGATGCCTTCGCGCGTACAGCAGGCGGCGATGAGCCGCTCCGCGAGGAGCGCCGATTCGCGCGGCGCGACCATCCAGCCCACGACGTAGCGACTGAACACATCGAGGATCACGTACAAGTGATACCACGACCAGGTCGTGGGCCCCTTGAGTTTGGTGATATCCCAACTCCACAGCTGATTCGGTGCGGTCGCGAGCAACTCGGGCGCGGTGTACACCGGGTGTCGCCGTTGCGCGCGCCGTTCGCGGATCTCGTCGTGCGCGGCCAAGAGCCGGTACATGGTGCGCTCGGCGCAGTGGTACACGCCTTCGTCCAGCAGCGTTGCATACACTTGAGCGGGCGCCAGATCGACGAAGCGGTCCTCGTGCAGCACGTCGAGGACCCGCTGTTGCTCGACAGGGGCCAACGTGCGTGGTGGTGCGCGGCGGGGCAGCGCGCACGTGGGCCGCTCGGCGCGTCGCCGCGCCCGATAGTAGGTCGCCGGCGCGACCCCAAGGCTCGCACAGAGCCCGCGCAGGGACGTTGCCGCCCCGTGCGTCGTGACGGTGCTCACGAGCGCGTCTCGGTGGGCTCGTCGCGCGGCGGGAGTGTCAGGCCCAAGAGCTGCGAGAACTTTTTTTGGGCGTCGATAATGAGCTCCGCACGCTCTGCGCGCGCGGTCGCCTTCGCGAGCTGGCGCTCCAGCTCGGCCACCTGTTTCCGCGCCGGATCGGGCGCCAACCGCGCCGGTCCGCGGCGCTTGGCCGGGCCCTGCAGGTCGCCCCGTCGCTGCGCGGCCCGCCACATGGCCAGATGGGACGAGTACAGGCCTTCGCGACGCAGGAGCGCGCCGAGCTCACCGGGCTTCGTGCACGCGTCGGCGGCGGCGAGGATCTGGAGCTTGTAGGTCGCGGGGAACTGGCGACGGGTCCGGGTCGGTGACACCCCGGTATCATGAAGAAGCAACGGCGCAACGGAAAGAGCGGACGACATGGGAACAGCCTCGATCACCCTCGTACACTAAACTCGGGATGGATCGGTGTCTCACTCATATTGGCAGAGAGGGGGCGCAACTGCCGTTGCGCGACGTCTATATGAGATCGTCGATGGTGAGATAGAGAGGACCTCCGAGGACGAAGAGCATGATCGCTGAGCTGCAGTCTTTGACAGTCGATAACTTTCGGAGCATCCGGGGCGAAATCACGGTTCCATTGAGTGCTCCGGTCGTTCTGGTACACGGGCACAATGGAGCCGGGAAAACGAGTCTCCTGACTGCCATTGAGCTCGCGCTGACTGGGCAGGCCCAATCATTGCGAAATGCAGAGCCCAATTATCTGAATCATGTTCTCCATAAGGAAGCAGATGTAGGGAGAATTGCACTGAGAGCATCGGGGGTCGGTCTCCAAGGGGAAATGGCCGAAGTGCTCGTCAATAGCGCTGGCATAAAAACACCGTCCTTGCTCGCTGCTCCGTTGCAGAAGTTCTTTTCTGAGCGGTGCTATTTGGCTCAGTCGACACTTGGCAGGCTCCTGGAGATTTATCAAAGTGCCGATTCAAAAAAGAGCGACACACCTCTCACGGCGTTCGTCAAGGAGTTGCTAGGCCTCGATCGATTAGACGCGCTTATCGATGGACTGCACGATATCGGACACGTGAGTCGACTTAGGAATGGCTCGCAACAGTTTGCCGCATTACGCGAAAAGATCGCCGCCGCTGAACAGAAGCTCACGGAAACTCGTGCAGAAACGGCAAACGCGTTCGGCAGACAATCAATGCTCGAGGCTCAACTCCGCGGCCAGCTTGAGGCATTAGGCGTATCTGCGCCTCTCGGGCTGGATCTGGATTTGGTAGAAGTCGCTTTGCAAGAAATGCCTGACGAGTCTACGTGGCGAAAGATCGCAGCGGCAAAACGAGAAGTGTCTGCGCTACGAACGCAGTGGGCGCGCGTTCAAACAGGCGTCAGCTCGACGGAAAGGCAGCACCTCGAGGTGTTATTCGCGCGCCTTAGTTCCGATGTATCGGAGTGGCGAGAAGATGCCGGGAGAGCTCTTCTTGAGGTGCTCGAAGCGGTAAACGAGTTCTTTTCGGATCTGCCGTCTACGGTTGAGCAGCCAGACGCGGCAGTTCAAGCGGCTGTTGACCGTGTTTCGAGAGAGCTAAAGCGATGCAGGGAGTTGGTTGATGAGCGCCTTCGTGAATCTACCGTAGCGGCCGAGCTTGACGCTGAATCTTTGCGTCACGAGGCCAGGCTTTCGGCTATCGATCAAGAGCTGCAGGATCGGGCGCTTAATTCCGGCGCGCTTGTGGCTGCTCTATCGCAACTGCACTCTCACGTCGATGGAGACAAATGCCCTGTCTGTTCTCGCATCTACAGCGAGGTTTCGCAGGTTCCTCTCCGCGACGCGTTATCAGAGAAGATCAGAGATCTTTCGGTGGAGGCGGATGCTCTAGCTGCGTTAACGGAAGAGAAAGTCGCAATTCAGAAACGACTCGCAGCAGTTCAGCGTGAGCAGCGCGCGGTTGCTGCTCGACTCCTGCCAGACGAGCAATTGGTACTGTTGGAGGTGCGGATCGCGCGACTGTCGCGGCTGCAGGATAGCCTAAGCGCCCAAAGGGAGAGTGCGGGCCGCGGAGCTCAGCTACTCGCCGAACTGTCTTCGACCGAAAGAGCTCTTTCGCTTGCTCGCCTACGTGATCAGGAAGGCCAAGCGATCGAGTCCGCCGTCGAAGAGTTGAGTGTTCGTCTTTCAGACTTTGGGGTCGCTCTGAAGCTACCTCTTGATGGGTTTTTTGCGAAGATTGATGAGGTGCTTGGAGAAAGCGACCGTCGGCTGGCAATTCGGCAAGATCTCAGATCTTCAGTCTTACGTGGCCTTGAACCGCCCCGGGTTTGGCGGAGGCTCCCAGCTTTGAGAGATTGGGAGCATGACGAAAGACAAAGGGGTCCGGGGGCGCGGCAGCAAGCCGTTCTCGCCGGAGGTCCGCGAGCGGGCCGTCCGGCTGGTGCACGAGCAGCGTGACGCCCACCCGACGCAATGGGCGGCGATCCGGTCCATTGCGGAGAAGATTGGCTGCACGGCAGAGACGCTGCGGCTGTGGGTGCGCCAGGTGGAGCGGGACAGCGGGAAGCGTCCCGGGGTGACGTCGGACGAGCGTGAGCGGCTGAAGCAGCTGGAGCGCGAAAATCGCGAGCTGAAGCGGGCGAACGAGATTCTGCGGAAGGCCAGCGCGTTTTTCGCGGCGGCGGAGCTCGACCGCTTCACGAAGTAGGCCCCGCCGTGATCGACGCGTTCATCGACGCGGAGCGCGGCGTGTACGGGGTCGAGCCGATCTGCGCGGTGCTGCAGGTCGCCCCGTCGGGCTATTACCAGCGACGCGCGGTCCGCGCGGACACCACCAAGCAATCGCCGCGGGTGCGGCGTGACGCCGAGCTGCTGGAGCAGATCCGGGCGGTGTTCCGCGACCACCATGAGGTCTATGGCGTGCGGAAGATCTGGCATCAGCTCCAGCGGGAGGGCGTCACCGTGGCCCGCTGCACCGTCGCGCGGCTGATGCGCCTCGCGGGCCTCCAGGGCATCGTGCGGGGTCGACGGACGACCACGACGCGCCCCGACGCGGCCGCGCCCTGCCCAGCGGATCTCGTCCAACGGCAGTTCACCGCCGAGCAGCCCAATCAGCTGTGGGTCGCGGACTTCACGTACGTCGCGACCTGGCGCGGCTTCGTGTACGTGGCGTTCGTGGTCGACGTGTTCTCGCGGCGCATCGTCGGCTGGCGGGCGCACACCACCATGCGCACCGACTTGGTGCTCGATGCGCTCGAGCAGGCCCTGCATGATCGGGAGCTGGATGGTCGCCTGATTGTGCACACGGACCGTGGCTCGCAATACGTCGCGATGCGCTACACCAGTCGTCTTGCCGACGCGGGCGCGGCCCCGTCGGTCGGCAGCGCCGGCGATGCGTATGATAATGCGCTCGCCGAGTCGATCATTGGGCTGTACAAAACCGAGGTCATCCACCGGCGTGGGCCCTGGAAAGGCTTCGACGACGTGGAGTATGCGACGCTGGAATGGGTCGCGTGGTTCAACACCCGCCGCATCCTCGAGCCCTTGGGGTATGTTTCCCCGGCGGAATTCGAGGAGCAGTACTACCGCACCCAAGCGCCTCCTGCGGAGCGCTTGGCACTCAACTAACCGAGTCTCCACGAAACTCGGGGCGGTTCACCTTGATGATCTCTCGCGCGAACGGCGCACTATAGATGGACTCGGTAGGGAAACGGTTTCGATTGAGGAGCGTCTCTCAAGCTGGAAGCAGGCACAGGCTGCAGCCGATGAGAAGATCCTTGACATGAAGGACATGGTGAAGGCCGCGAAGACGGCAAGAGCTGAGATCTTGCGTCAGGTCTTCAACGGTTCGCTCAACGCTGTCTGGAGAGACCTGTTCGTCCGGCTCGCACCAGACGAGCCCTTTATTCCGGCGTTTTCGCTACGGAACAGTTCTGGCGGTGGCGTAGAGGCCGCACTCGAAACGCTCTTTAGGCGCGGAGGCCGTGGCGGCAATCCTCGAGCGATGCTCAGCGCAGGCAACCTGAATACCGCAGCACTGACGCTCTTTCTTGCACTGCATTTGTCCGTTCAACCACTCTTGCCGTGGCTACTAATTGATGACCCAGTGCAGAGTATGGACGAGGTGCACATCGCGCAGTTCGCCGCGCTCTTGCGAACATTGGCGAAAGAGCAGAAGCGACAGGTAATCATTGCTGTGCATGAACGGGCACTCTTTGACTACCTTGCGCTCGAGCTTAGTCCGGCGTTCCCTGAGGATCGACTAATCACAATTGAGCTTGGACGGGGTGTGAATGGTCGAACATCAGTGCACGCTGAGGTGCTCAACTGGAAGGAAGATCCGGTAGCCGCCGCCTAGGCTATACGGCTCCTGTCGAGCGGCACTCTTCTTGGAGCGCCGTGTGGATGCGCCTTCTTTGGTCGTGAACATTTCGCTCTCGGACTGACACCGATACCGTCGAATGATTACGGTGCCAAACGCGATTGGACGGTGCCTTCACCTTCACCGGTTCCGGTGACGGTGCCATTTCGCGTGAGCCAGCTCCGCCAAACGGCGTGCGCCCCCACATAGTGGGGGCTCACGCCGATTGGCGGGCCCCCGGATCACACTCCGTGGCGGGTTTGGTTCACGCCGATTGGCAGTGAGCAGAGAAGCGGGGCCGGGCGAGAGAGACTGGCCCCGCTTTGCGCGCACGGCGGCGCCGTCCGGTTCAACGCGATGTCCGGTATTGACACGCGAACGGGAAAGCTGTACAGTAGTACTGTACAATACATCGGGTGTCTTCCTCATGACGACTACGACCTACAGTCATCTTCGCGAGCACCTCGCCGAGGTCTGGGACGAGGTAGAGAGCTCACAGGAGCCGGTGATCCTGCAGCGTCGGGGACACGAAGATCTGGCGCTCATCCCCGCGGCTGAACTCAAGAGCCTCCAGGAGACCGCGCACCTGCTTCGGTCGCCAAAGAACGCTGCGCGACTGTTGGCGGCGCTTACGCGCGCAGAAACGCGTGCCAACGATCCGACGTCGCTCGAGGCGCTGCGCGCGATGCTCGAGGTGGCGTCCGCCGACTGACGTCTCTGCATGGCGAGAAAGCCGAAAGCGGCGGGAACCGTACGTCCGCCTCGCCGAGCGATGGTGGTGGATCCGCTCTGTCATGAAGACCTCCGGTACTGGGTGCGCGAACAGCCCAAAATCGCGGAGAAGATCATGGGCCTGATGGCCGAGGTGATACGTGATCCTTTCGCCGGCACCGGAAAACCCGAGCCGCTCAAGGGACTCGGTACCAACGTCTGGTCGCGCCGAATCACGCAGGAGCATCGCCTCGTCTACATGGTCTCGGAGGATCGCATCGACTTCCTTCAGGCGCGCTACCACTACTGAGTCGCAGCGCGTGCGAGGGCAGCGACTTTCGATTTTGCGCGACGACCGCCAATCGGCGTGAACCATTTCTGCCGAACCGCGGGCGCCCAGCGGATTCCACGCGCTGTTGTGAATCGCCGCGCTGTACCTCTGTGATCCCGACGTGGATCGCCGTCGGGCGACGGGCCCCACCATTCGGTAAGGCCCGTGTCGCTTGCCGCGTCGTCCCGACTACGGAAGGTATGGCGCGAGTTCCGGGTCGAGTTTCGCGAGGGCTGATCGCAGGACCGGCAGGGAGCGATCCATCCACGCACGGGCATGCCGCACGTCCTCATCGGTCGCCAGCTCACTGCCGTACTCGCTCTCGTGGCGAGCAATCCGAACCTCCTCGGAGTCGGCAACAAGGTTGGCACACCCCGCGATCTCGAACGCCGCGACAGCACTGAAGACCCGCTCATGGTGGCCATGGCCACTACGGACACGCACGTGATGACAGGCCAGCACGGCCTCGCAGGCGATGCGACCTGCATCATAGGCGGCACCGAGGGCGGTATCGGCGCTCACGTTCTGGGCGGCATCATCGGCCTTGGCCTTGACCTTCCGCCACTTGTTCGCCACTTCCACCCGCGAGAACGCGACACGCTCCAGTCGGTCACGTATCCATTCGACACGAGCGGGCAATGGCTCCACCCACCCCGGTGCGACCGGAGTTTGCAGTCGTGCTGCATCGTTCGGCGGAAGTGGTAATGCGTTGACGCCCTGAGCTGCGGTGTCGCGGCGTGACCCTCCGCGCCCTGCCTTTCGAGAGATCATGGCGCATACTCCACTGGCGGCGAGAAGGCGGCGTCGCTCGCAATCGCCAACGGCTCGAGCGCGCTCACCGATCCGCCCACCCACGTCTTGGGACCCGCCAGGACCTCGCGAAGGAACCGGCGCGTGGACGCATCCGGGCGACCGAGCCCCTCGGCGAGCTTGCGATAGGTGAAGATACCCGGGTTGACCGGCCGCCCGGTCAGCATGGCCACCGACTGTAATCCCCGGTGCAACGCGCGCGTGTCCACCTCGTTGCCAAGCACGAAGACATCGACGTCGCTGTCCGCGTTCGCCGTGCCGCGGGCTGTTGACCCGTAGACAAAGGCGGCGTCGATGCCGTCGACGGTCCGGAGCGCATCCCGAATGAGCCACGAGGGCGGGGTCAGCCCGATCACCAGCGCACGGAGTGCCGGCCACAGCGCCCACCCCTTGTCAACGACATAGTCGATACGCCGACCAGCGCCGGTGCTCTGCTGCAGCGCGCCAAGCGCCATCAGTGTGGCCAGATCCCGCTGCAGTGAGCGGCTCCCAGCTCCCAGCGCCTGCTGGAGCCCCCGGAGGTGGATGGGTTCGTCGGCGTGCACGAGGAGAAAACGCAGCAGTGCAACGGTCGTCGGCGAAAACCCCAAGCGCGTGAGCTGGTCGCCAGGCTTTGCTGTGCCGGTGCTCGTGGATCGTATCATGTGCTAAAAAGTAGCGCAATATACGGTAACTTGAAGTGGCGCACACGGACGATGCCGCGGGACTCACCCGGATTGACAGCTACAGTCTTGATCAATACTATTAGAGCATAGTATTCTATGGTATCGCATGAACTCTCAAGTCCCGATGAAGACCAACTGGCTCTACATCCTCCTGTCCCTGGCCGCCGGCCCGCGCCACGGCAGCGCCATCCAGGACGACGCGCGCACGCTCAGTGATGGCGCTGTTCGCCTCTGGCCCGCGACCTTGTACGGGTCGCTGGAGGAGCTGCTTCGACTCGGGTGGATCGAGGAGCTGCAGGAACACGAACGTCCGGTCGGCAACTCGGGGCGGGAGCGATTCTACCGGCTCACCACCGGTGGACGTCAGACGCTGGAGGCGGAGTGCGTGCGCCTCGAGGCGGTCGCGCGTAAGGCACGTGCACGCTTGTCGGGCCTGGAGGTACGGGCATGAGCAGGGATGCCCGGCCTCAGCTGGTGCGACGCGTGTGGAGTCGCGCGTTTGCCGCGCTCATGATCTGCCTGCCACGTGGTCTTCGGAGCCGCCACGGTGAAGCCATGCAGCAGCTGTTCGAGCGGGAACTCGACCAACGCGCCGGCTGCGGACAACGGGTGCTGAGCGCGACCGCGCTCGCGGGCATCGCCGACGTGCTTGGCCGAGGCCTGCACGAGCGGGTCAGCGAAGAGCGGCGCAACTTCATCGAAGGTGATCGGATGCTCCTGCGTCAGGTGACGGTTGCCTTTGTTGCGGCACTCGTCCTGTTGGAGAGTGTGTTCCTCCTGCTGAGGTCGAGATCGCGCGACATCGCGGGCGGCCGCGGGCTCGAGATCCTGCTGTTCTCCGTGCCGTTCATCGCCGGCATGACCATTCCCATCGCCATGTTCGTTGCCGCATTGTGGTCGACGAACGGTGAACGTACCGCGCACCGACCGGAGCATGACCGTGCAGGAACTGCGCGCTGCGGCGAGGCAGGTTGAGGCCGAACGCCAGGCGCCGGGAAACCGCGCTGCGCTCGAGGAAGTGGCGGGGTATCAGGTGGAATTCCAGAAGAAGTTCGCGCTGGCCGCGGCCAGCATATTCCTCACCCTGCTCGAAGCTCCTGCCGTTCGGATGGCTACGGTTGCCCCGACGCTCCAGATACGTGCCGATCAATCGTGTCACCTGCGTATCCGCTTCAGCCAGCGCCAGCGACAGCATCAATGGTACGTCAATATGTGCCCGACGAGCGAGCGCCAGTTGCCAAGCGTCGCACCTCGCTGCTGGTGTCCTGCAAGCCGAAGGGGAGTGCAGGAATGTCGGCGCGCTCAGAGAAGTGGAGGATCAGCGAGTACCATGCGCAGGTGCGCCGCACGCTCGGAGTGGACAGATACGACATCGGCCGTCGCGTGGAACTGCCGCGAGAGCGTCGCCTCGAGAATCTCCGCGTATCGAAGCCGGGCGGAGGGGCTCGTACCCAGCGCGTTCGGATTTTCAAGGATGAGCGGTAACATGTGCGGATTGCCGTCGATGGTGATGGCCGGCTCGACTTTTTCGTCCGGCGACGGAATCACCAACACGGTGGCCACGCCACGCGAGCGCGTTCGCCCCGATTCGAGCATCACGGTACGCAATGAGTCAGCGACGTCGTGTCGCGCGGTGGCACCGGACGGAGTCTCGTCGTCCCACAAAATGCAGAGACAGCCGCCGCCGCGTTCGCACAGCTGTTCCTGAATGGCGGCGAAGAGGTTGTACCCTTCTGCGCGGTAAAGGCTTGGGAGGTCGGCGCGGCGCAGTGCCGATGGAAACGGATGGGTCCCCGCCACGCTCAGCGGTACGACGTACAGTCCTACCCGATAGCAGGCACCAAGATCGAGCAACGCGAGCATGTACATCGTGCGATCGCCCGACACCGGCACCAGCATGCCATCGTCGATCCCCGCAGCCCGCAGTTCGCGCGCCCGCTGCGTAAGCCGCGTGAGATCGCTGCCGCACAGCACCACACGCAAGCGCGCATCGACGAGCATCTGATACACCGAGGGCGGAACGTCTGGACTGTCGAGCACCACCACCCACCGCTCGATTTTTTGCGGTTCGTCCTTCTGCACGTCGACCATCGTCGGTGCTTCCATCGGGGGGCATCCAGGTCAGAGACTACGTCACGCGTCCATCGAATTGGAACGCATGCTACTGCCCCTCATTGCAGACCTGTTTCAGCCTGGCGGGGGGTGGCCCCTCAGCCACCCGCGTCCAGGCTCCACATTCCCGTACGCGACGCGTGCCAGAGGCTCCGGAGCGCTCGCCTGTCCGTGCCGATAGGCCGACGACCCCCAGGCGTACCGGGCAGTCCCCACCCGAGCCAGTGCGGGCGACGGATCACCCGTCTGCCCGCCGGTATGCCCTCACTTCGTCGTCGTTCCGGGCTCGGGTTGCTACGCGGGAGGCGGCCAGGAAGTGGCGAGCGCCACGTCCCCAGTGCCGTGCGGGGCCCAGCCCGGGCGTTGCGGCCCCCGCTGCTCCAGACGGCTGCGTCAGCAGCAAGCGGGCTCACCACGGCGCCTCACCAGCGGCAGATTGAGGAGCGGGTGATACCTGTTCCTCAATTTGCGGGATCAGACGATTGTCCAACCCGGTTGGCTACGCCGTCCGGCGGCGCTTTGCGCCCGCGAGGCCAGACAGCATGGCGAGGCCCACGGCTACGAGCATGAAGTTGCGCGGCTCGGGAACTGCGGTGACGTTCACAACCGAGAAATTATCAACGACCGCGCCGCCAACCGTGTACGTCGGCGAAACCGAACCCAGCGGGATGCCGGATTCGTCACCAAGGCGGAGTTCGGTCTGTGCGGAAGTGGCCGTGAAGGAAAACGAAGCCGTCCGCCACCGCGGGTTGTTGGTGGCGTCCGCCGGGAGCGTCCACGAAATGGCCTGGGCAAAGTCGATCGGGCCAGTACCGGCATTGGACGTCAAGGACACGCGAAGGTCAACGCTCTGGCCACTCTTGAGCTGAAACGTTCTCCCCATAGTTGAAGCTGAGCGAGTAGGTCTGACCGGCTGTTGTCGCAAGCAGCTGCGAAATGAAGAACGCACCCGTGCCGGAGTTGCCGCCACCCACGATATCCAGGTACGAGTTTCCGTCCACTTGCGTGTAGGGCAGACCCGTGTAGACGTCCACGCTCCTTCCAATCGTCCAGCCGGCGATGGTCCCAAGCGGGCTGTAGTCCAGACCATTGGTGCCGACAAACGTGGCGCCAGGACCGGAATGATTCAATCCGGAGAAGGTCGAATAGTTGTCGGCCTCGAAACTCGGATTGACCACAAGGTTTTGCGCATGCGCGACCGGCGCCGCAACACAGAGCGCAAGGGCGACGCCGGCGAATCGCATCGGCCAAGTTGTACACATAACGGATTCCTCGCTGGAGCGTGGGTGGTTTGATTGAACACGGGATAAAGGCCCGCAGCAGCTTGGAGCACGACGTACCAGGAATTGCTGCGAACGCTTGGTAGATTAGTCTATTGCCCCCACATTGCAGGGGTGTTTCAGCCCCTCGGGGGAGGCACAGCCCAGACGGTCTACTCGGCTGTTCCCGAGACTCACCGCGAGCAGGGACCACGGCGAGACCTTGGTCCTAGTGCCCGCGCGCGACGGGGCGTGCTATCGATCGCCTTCGTCGTTCCTTTTAGGACGGATAGGACGGACCGCAGTGGAGACGGGTGATGAACCTCTTGCTGGTTGAGGATGACAGGGATCTGGCGGAATCATTGAGTGCGCTGCTCCGGCAGAGTCACTACAACGTCCTCGCGGTCCGCAGCATCAAGGAAGCGCGGGCTGTGGTGAACAGTTTCGATCCTGGCATCGTCGTCCTCGATCGGCAGCTCCCCGATGGGGACGGTGTGTCCCTGATCCCGGCGCTTGGGGCACGCCCCACGCTGGTGCTCACGGCGATGTCGGACACGCAGGACATGGTCTACGGTTTCGACCAGGGAGCCGACGATTATCTGACGAAACCGTTCATCCCCGCCGAGTTGCTGGCGCGGCTGCGCGCCTTGCGGCGGCGGCGTGGCCTGTATGCGGTGCCTGAGCGGCGTTTTGCGAATGTGCGTTTGGGGGAGCGTCCCTTTGTCGAAGTCGACGGGACGCCGTTGGTGCTGCGCCCCCGTGAGTTCGACGTCTTCGCGGCGCTGATCGAACGCTACCCCAAAGTGGCACGTCGGGAATGGATCCTCACCCGTCTGTACGACGAGTCCCGACCTCGCCGCCAACCGCATCTCCGTGCACGTCTCGCGGCTCCGCAAAGCCCTCACGGACGTCGGTGCCGCCATCGACATCAAGTCAATCCACGGCCAGGGCTACCGGCTGGAGCAGACCGCCTCTTCATGAAGCTTTCAGCGGTGAAACACCGCGTATCGCTATTTGTAGCAGCCGCTTTCCGGGTTCCAAATTGTGCACGCGTCGCCGCTTGCCAGTACTTTCACGATAGGCCATGGACGTTTCTCCGGTACTCACCGCGCTCGGCCAGCTGGCCGATTGCGTCATTGCAGGCTTCGACGCAAACGGTGAACCCACCTTCGGCGTCGTGGACTTTGAGCGCCGGTTTGTCCTGCCGCGCCATCGAGTGCCCGCCGCGCCCTGGTTCCTAGGCTACCTGGGCGCGTTCGATCCCCTGCAGGAGCAGGCCACCGCCACGGCCTTTGGCAATGGGCTACGGGGCGGCCGCACCTTCGTGACGAACTTCCGGCTGCGCTACGACGAGCGCGAGTGGCGCGCCATCGAGGCGACCACCTCCCCAGTGTCGAGTGAGCACGGTCAGACGACGCAGTGGCTGACGATCCTTCGGGATATCACCGGCGAACTCCCCGTGCATCGGGAAACGCGCAACGCCCAGCGTTCCGAAATGCAGGGATTGCTCGCCGTCGGCGTGGCTCATGACCTGGGGAATCTGCTCAGCTCCGTACTCTGTTCCGCCGAGCTCGCCGAGATGCTTGCGAATACGCCGCCGGCGGCCCTGCGCGAAATTCAGACCATCAAGCGCACCGCTGGACGCGCCATCGATCTGTCGCGGCTCCTCCTCAAGAAGCGCTATCGCCCGTCCATGAACGACGGAGTGATCAACGTCGGTGATACGCTGCGCGAACTGGAGCTCCTGTTCCGGCCCATGTTGCCGGTCAACGCCACGCTGCGCATCGAGACGGTGTCCCAGCCGGTGTTCGTGCGCGGCAGTCAGGTGCACTTCGAACAGGCGGTATTCAATCTCGTCTCCAACGCCCGCGATTCGCTGGTGGCCAAGCAGAAACGGCTGGGGCAGATGCCTGGAGACGACCCCGATGCGTACGCCATCGGCGTCACGATGGAGGTGACGGCCGCGCCGCGCGAAGAGGGCCGTGTGTTATGGGATCGACTGCCCGACGCTGGGCCGTACGTGCGTGTGAGCGTGCTCGACTCCGGCGAGGGCATGGAAGAGCGAATGCTGCAACGCATCGCCACGCCGTTCTTCTCCACGAAGTCACGGCAAGGGGATCGTGGGGTGGGCATGTCCATCGTCACCGACTTTCTCGACGAAACGGAGGGCGCATTGCTGGTCTCGTCTACCGAGGGGGTTGGTACCGCCGCACGCCTGGTGTTGCCGTGCGAAGCGTCCAGCGCCGACAGTCTGGCGGGTGTGTCGGACCGGATGCCCACGGGACGCGAACGAATTCTGCTGCTCGAGCGGGATGCGCTCAGTCTCGACACCATGACACGACTGCTCACGGAGCTCGGATACACGGTGACAACGGCAGCCAGTGTCCGCCCACTGCTCAATCGGGAGATCGACCTCGTTCCGAATCTGCTCATTGCCGACATCGTGACGCTCGGCGCTGGCGGCGAGAATCCGTTTCGGCGACTGTGCGAGCGCTTCCCGGAGCTGCCGGTCTTGCTGGTGACACTCGACGAAACGGGTGACGCCATCGGACTCGAGAACGAAACTGACGGCGGGGTGCACTTACGCCGACCGTTCACGCCCATCGAACTGGCGGTGGCCGTGCGGCGCGCCCTCGATCGCTCGCCCCGCTCCACGCCGTGGTAACGTAGTCGGGTGACGACGGTTGCGAGCCACCAGTCAGGCCGCAGCGGCGTTGGCGCGTGCCGCATCGACAGCCGTCT
Organism: Gemmatimonas sp.; assembly: GCA_023910675.1. Lineage (GTDB taxonomy): Bacteria > Gemmatimonadota > Gemmatimonadetes > Gemmatimonadales > Gemmatimonadaceae > Gemmatimonas. Next base: position 115,972 of record JAAVWC010000009.1, on the reverse strand, counting down.
CACCGTCACCCCGGTCGCTCTGCTCGCTGTGAACGACATCAGGGAAGATCGAGTCGTTGTCGAGCGACAAATCGTCGGTGGCATCGTCGTCCACCAGATCCTGCCCGGAATCGCTCCGGCCAAGCTTTCCGAAGGACGCGAGGCGGGCGTCGGCGTCATTCATGATCTCGGCGCCCAGTGCCGAACGCAGCGGATTTGGCGAGCCGCGTAGATAATGCCCCAATCGGTTCGCAGACTGCGGCTGCAGTTCCACCAGCGAGCGCAGGAGACTGCGCAGGACCGAGATCGTACCGCGCTCCTTGATGTGAAACACCGTCACCTGCGACAACGCTCGTACGACTTCTGAGCCGCGGTACCGCTCCAGCCGATCCGAGATCGCGGTCAGCATCCGTTCGTCACGCTCGCGCAGCAACATGGCGCGCACCGTTTTCGCCGCGAGGCGCTGCGGGTCGTCGTCGAATGCTTCGAGACAGGCATGGCGTACCGCCGGGTCGTCATCCTGAAGCCCAACATTGAACGCGACCCAGCGATCCTTCACGTTGAGTTGCTTGAGCGTCTTGACGCAGGCAAGCTTGATGATCGGGTCGGCGGTGACGATGAGCTGGCTGATGATTGCTCCTGCCTCGGTGGCTTTGCGGGCGCCGAGGAGTGCCAGCGCGAGTAGCACGACGTAACGCGTCTGGCTGTTCAGGAAGGAAATGAGCGCCTCATTGCCGCCGCGCATGCCGACCAGCTCCCCGAACAAGGCCGCCTTCTCCTGTGGCTGCTTCGACGTGGCCAGTTGCACGAACATCTGCCGAAATATCGCCAGCTGGCTCTCCACTTCGCGTTCGATGATGTCTGGGTCTTCGGGAAGCTCCCACTCGACTACAACAGGGGCTTCAGCCGGCACTGGGGCGACGATGAGTTCGACGACGCCTTCCTCCTGGTCGGTCTCCGCATGCCGTTCTGCACTGATTGCACGGTCGGAGAACTCCACATGGACTTTCTCCAGTGTGCCGCTTCCCAGACGCTCCTTGAGCGCATCAGCGCTCCCCTCCCGCAGTGCGCCGAACAGGCTCGAGACTGAATCCAACGTGATCCCGCGGGCCGCATACAGTCGGCGTACCTGCATCTGCCCCAGGTGCGCGAGCAGGGCGCGGGTCGTCGAAAGCCCCGAGGCGGAATCGTCGCCGTTGATTACGAGCGAATCGCCGTCGCACAGCAGCACGAGATCACGGTTCTCGAGGTAGTTCCGGAGTTCCTCCGCCAAGCCGGCATCGCGGCCATTCGTTGCCGCAATGTCGAGAATCCGGTGCAGCAGTTGAACGATCTCGCGGGTGTTCATTCGAAGAGAAGGGGGAATGTGGAGGACGTCGCAGTCATGGCGCACGACTTCTGCGGCACGGAGCATACCCGCGCCATAGAAGGGGTATCGCCCCAAAGTGTTTCACAGATGTGTCAGCGCGGTCTGGGGCGGCGCTTCTAGTGCGGGTGCGAAAAGAATTCGGAAACTGTCCGTCTAGTTCTGTAAGGTTGCCTTTGGCGTTTGGAATCGTCCGGACCCGCGTTGTCTTCTCCTGCCATTCGGCCGCGTGCGCCTCTTGCCTCATCGTTCCGTGGCCTCCGCGCTGTTGTCAGTCCTGGGTGCCCCGATCGCCGGGCTGCTCACTATCGGCTACGCGGTCGCTCGCACCACCACGCGCCCCGATATGCTCCTCGTACTCTCGGTTGTCGGGGCCGCGCTCTGCGCAGGACGTTCACGGTGTCGCTGCGGCGGCGTTGCGCCAATTGCTGCGTTGAACTCGTGGTGGAAACCCGGTCGCGTGTACGAAAAATGCACGAGGAGTTAGAGCAGGCACGTCGTACCCAGGCGCAACTGGCCGGCATCGTCTCGCAGGTGGCTCGCTACCACACGGAATCGGTTTGCGTGGCGCGTTCCGTAGGTGACGTTGGACGGGTCCTGCGTGAACAGTTCGCTTGCATCGACAGCGAGGCGCCGCTGGCCTTGGCGCAAACGAACGGCACGGGCGACCTGAGTGCGGCGCAGTCCAATAGCACGACGTGGATCATGGAAGTGGTGGTTGGGGAGCATCGACGTGTACGTGCCGCCCATCTTCGATAGCCCAGGGCAGGGGGCGCATGTCGCGGTCCAGGTCGCCGAACCCGGTGAAAGTGCCGGCAACGCGCCAGCAGGCGAAGCCTGGTTCGAGAGCGGCTGCGCCGTGTATGCAGGGACACTGTATGTTCGTTTCTACCGCAACGGTTCGGCCCTGGAAATTCGGACCGTTCTGCGCTTCCACCAGCGGCAGCGGAACACAGGAGAGGTTGCTCAACACCTGCCCCTTCCGGTCACTTCCGATTCACGCCGTTGGTGTCCATCGGGAAGGGAATGCGCTTGCGGACCGCGAACGCCGGGCCGGCAGCGGTGTCCTGCAGCTTCCCACGGTTGGGCCGCGTCAGACGGGTACAAGCGCACCATGGTGGGCCAAAAGACTCTGCTCATCGCTGAGGTATCACCGGGCGTGGTCGCTGTCCAATGAGGACTGCGTCAGGCGATATGTTTAGCGATCACCTTCACCCCGGGTCCTGTGCCTCTGCGCCGCTTCATTCCCTTCGCTCGTCGCCCTGGCGATGCTCAGTACGCCGTCGCTCCAGGCGGCCGCGCAACGCCGCCCCGGGGTGGGGATGGGCTTCTATACCACGACCGGGTTGCTCTCCGCCGACATCGAAGTCGGGCCGGTGACCTCCACCACGGCCCTCGCCGAAGCGCCGCTGGCGTCGGCCTCGCTGCTCCTCACCGCGCCGCTCAAGAAGGGCGCCAAGCGGGCGTGGATTGCCGGGGCACGGCTCACCCCGCTTGCCGTGGGCAACGGCAACTCCTGCTTCGTGACCCCCACTGTCACCGGCTGTCAGGACGTGCGCTTCGAGGAGCGTGCCGCACTGTTGGCCGGCGGTGCCTTCGACATTCGCTCCACCGTGTTGCGCGCCATGGTGGGCTCCACGCTCTACCGCGTGCAAGGGCAGGGGGCGCGCCTGGGCACCACGATTCGGCTCGATTACGGCGCCCCGCGCCTGCGGGGCTCGACACCCACTCTCTTCTTTACGCGCACCTTCCTCGGCAGCCAACGCGGCGAGGCCGTGGCGATGAGCACGCTTGGCATTGGGTTCCGCTGGGTGCGGAAAAAGTAGCAACGGGCCCCGCCAGAAGCGGAGCCCGTTGCCTGCGTGGACGTGGGGGCGCGCCTGCCCCCTAGAAACGGATCACCAGCGTGTCGTTGAACGCCTCGGGGAGCAACGGCATTGGTGTGATCTTCATCAGGGCGTACGCACCGTCAGGTTGTTCACCACCGAATAGCCGGTGGCGTTGTCCTTCGCCACCTGCTCGGCGGCGAACGTTCTGTTGGAAAGAGCCATGGTTATTTCACCGTGAAGTCGGCCGACTTGACTTCTTTGCCGTTGTGAAGAAGGCGCACGTGATAGGTGCCTACGGGCCACGCGCTCGCCTTGGTCAGACGGAACATCGTGCGCGCTTTCTCGCCGGCCGCGACGGTCTGGCGCTGTTCCTCGATCAACTGCTCGTCGTCCCCGTACGTCCAGCGTGCACTCAGTTCCTTACCCGCATCGTTTTCGTTGGTCTCGACCACGGCGACGATGGTATCGGTGGTCCGGAACTCCTCCAGCTTGTCGGTAATCTTGCCGTCGGTACCAACCGTGCGGCCGAGTGCGAGTCCTTCGATGTCGACGTCGTCGCCAGACAGGGTGCCGCCGCTGTTGGACGTGGCGGCAACGCTGTCGCCCATCATGGTATTGTCCGTCTTGTCGCGATCGCCGCAGGCGGCGAACGCGAGCACGGTGAAGGCGACACCGGCAATGCTGTGCGTGAAGGTCATAGGCGCTCCGTGAGCGGGTCGGCGGGCGAGGTCAGGACCTGTCCAGGGTGGATCAGGTCGGGGTTGGAGGTCACGCATTCGATGGTAGAAGCGCTTTCTCCGCTGGGATCGTGTGGCCGGGATAACCGTCCCATCCTGAGGCAGTGCACGACCTGTGCCGATACGGTCGCGGCCGCACGCGCGATGAATGGTGCCTTCTCGGACCCGGCCGGTACCGGTTCGGCGAAGGCCGGTGAAACTTTCTCCAGCCTGATCCGTCCTGTCCATACCCTTTTCCGGAGATGCATTGATCATGTTGCTACCCTCGCGGCGCGTCGCGAGACGTGCCCTGGTGTGCACGATGGCCCTCGCGCTGGGGCTCCCTTCGCTCGAGGCGCAGTCCATCGCGCCAATCACCCACGAGAACTACACGCTGCCCAATGGCCTTCGCGTCATCCTTGCCGAAGACCATTCAGCGCAGGTCGTGACGGTGAACGTGTGGTACAACGTGGGGGCGCGGAACGAGCGGCCCGGGCGTACGGGCTTTGCGCACCTCTTCGAGCACATGATGTTCCAAGGCTCGGACAACGTGAAGAAGGGCGACCATATGGCGCTCATCGAGCGTGGTGGCGGCAACATGAACGGCTCCACCGCCGACGACCGCACGAACTACTACGAATCGCTCCCCTCCAACCGGCTCAACCTCGGACTCTGGCTCGAGGCCGACCGCATGCGCTCGCTCAAGATCACGAAGGAAAACTTCGAGAATCAGCGGGAGACGGTGAAGGAAGAACGGCGGCTGCGTATCGATAATCAGCCGTATACCGGCGCCTTCCTGAACGCGCTCACGAGTGTCATCGACCCCAAGACGTGTTTCGCCTATGCGCACGAAACGATCGGTTCGATGGACGATCTCAATGCGGCGACGCTCGATGACGTCATCGACTTTCACAAGACGTACTATCGTCCCAACAACGCGACGCTCGTTGTCACCGGTGACTTCCAGCCGAGCGAAGCCAAGGCGCTGATTGCGCAGTACTTCGGCGATATCCCGGCTGGTCCGACACCGCCGGCCGTGGAATGCGAGCAGCCGTTCAACACGGGACTGCAGCGCAAGAGCGTCACCGACAGCAAAGCCAACCTGCCGGCCGTGCTCGTCCTGTGGCGTATTCCCGAGTACAAGAGTGCCGATTGGCCCGCGCTGGAACTGCTCAGCACGATTCTCGGTGCCGGCGAAAGCTCGCGCCTTAATCAGGCGGTGGTGCGTGAGGCGAAGGCCGCCGTGGCGGCGCAGGCGCTGGCCGGTGTGGGGCCGCGCCGCGGGCCCAACGTGTTCGGTACCCTCGGCATCGCCAATCAGGGCGTCAGCCCCGATTCCGTCGAGAAGCTGCTCACCACGCAGGTGCAGTCGATCGTGAGCGGCGGGGTGAACGCCGAAGAACTGGCCAAGGCCAAGAATGCATTCCGTGCTTCGCGCATCGCCGGCCTTGAGACCTCGATGGGCCGCGCTGAAGCGTTGCAGGAAGCGACGATGTATCTCGGTGACTCCAAGGCGGTGACCAGCAATATCGATCGGTTCCTCGCCGTGACTGTCGAGGACATCAAGCGCGTGGCCGCGAAGTATCTGCGTCCCGATAACAGCACCATCGTTCTCATCAAGCCGGAGACCAAGACCCCGTGAGCCGCTCCCATCTATTCCGCCCTCGGGTGATCGCGCTCGCCGCCCTGGTCCCCGTGTATACGGCGTCGGCACAGTCGTACCCATCGCAGCCGCCCGCCCCTGCGCCCATCAAGCCGGCATCACTCCCGCCGTTCCAGGAGGCGACGCTCAGCAATGGTGTGCGCGTCGTGTTGGTGGAGAGTCATCGCAATCCGACGGTGGCCTTCCGATTGGTCGCCGCCGCCGGGGATGCGTACGACCCCGCGAACAAGACCGGGACGGCGACGATGCTCGCGTCGCTGCTCACGAAGGGAGCGGGCAAGCGGAGCGCCGAACAGATCGCGAAGGAGATCGAAAGTGCAGGTGGCGGGATTGCCGCTGGCTCCGACGACGACTTCCTGTCGGTGAGCGGTTCGGTGCTGTCGAATGCGGCGCCGCTGGCCTTCGAGATTCTTGGCGACGTGATCGCACGGCCGACGCTCGACAGCAAGGAAATCGAACTTGCCCGCACGCAGGCATTGTCGGGGCTGCAGATCAGCGCGGCCGATCCCAGTTACCTGGCCAACAAGTATTTCCGCGCGGCGCTGTACGGGGCGCACCCGTACGGTGGCACGTCGACCGCCGCCACCATTCGCGCCATCTCACGTGCGGACCTGCAGCAGTTCCACCGCACGCGAGTCCGGCCGCGCGGGGCGTTGCTGGTGGTGGCCGGTGACATCACGCTCGCGCAGCTGACGCGCGATGCGGAAAAGGCGTTCAGCGGATGGGTTGGCGGGACGGGCGCACCCGTGGCGTTCCCGGCACCGCCGACGCGCGCCAAAACCGAGATCCTGCTGGTACATCGTCCAGGCTCCGTGCAGTCCAATGTGCTGGTGGGCAATCTCGCCATTGGCCCGGCCGACTCTGCGCGCTTTGCGGCCGCCATTGCGACCTCCATTCTGGGCGGCGGGACCGACGCACGCCTCTTCACCATTCTGCGCGAGCAGAAGAGCTGGACCTACGGCGCGTATGCACGGATCACGCGGCCCCGTGGCATGGGGCGTTTCGAAGCCAATGCCGAAGTGCGCACCGAAGTCACCGATTCGGCGATGGTGGAAATGCTCGCGCAGTTGCGCCGCATCACTGTCGAAGCCATTCCGCGCGAAGAGTTCGAGCTCAAGCGTGGTGCCATGGTGGGCTCGTTCCCGCTCACCATCGAAACGCCGCAAGAGCTCGCCGAACGCGTGGCCACCGTCAAGTTGTATGGCCTGCCCGCCAACTATCTGCAGACGTATCGCACCAGGATGGCCGCGGTCACGATCGCGCAGGCAACGGCAGCGGCCCGTCGGGTCATCCGGCCGCAACAGGCGCTGGTCGTGATCGTGGGTGACGGGTCCAAGTTGTACGACAAGCTCGCCAAGGTCGCGCCAGTGAAGATCGTGAACGCCGACGGTGACGTGATGCAGCCGTCCGATCTCACCCCCAAGACGATGATGGTGGCCTTCGATGCGTCGCAGTTGAAGGCTTCGCGCGATTCCTTCGTGGTGTTCGTGCAGGGCAATGCTGCGGGGCAGTCCGTTATCTCGGTCGAGCAGGCGACAGCTGGATGGACGCTCAAGGAGAACACGTCGATCATGAACGGCATGATGGCGCAGCAGAGCACCTTGCAGATCGATGCGGCGCTGTCGCCGACGTCGTTGCAGCAGGGCATGTCGATGCAGGGGCAGCAGCTCAAGACGGACGTATCGTTCGCCGGTGGGCGTGCCAAGGGAAGCGCCCAGACCATGACGCAGCAGGGCCCCAAGTCGGTCACCATCGACACGGAACTGCCCAAGGGCACCATTGCCGCCGACGCGATTACGGCGGCACTGCCGCTGTTCCGCTGGGTCGACAAGGCGAGCTTCACGGTGAACGTGTTCGAGGCCGGCAAGGGCACGGTAGAGCCGATCAAGCTCACCGTGGTCGGCAGCGAATCGGTGACGGTACCCGCCGGGACGTTCGACACCTGGAAGATCGAACAGACGGGCGGCGAGTCGTCGAGCGTGTTCTACGTGGACAAGCAGAGCAAGCGCCTGGTACGGATTGCGCCGGTGGGGCAGCCGATTGAACTGCGGTTGGCGAAGTAACGGCGGTTGACTACGGGGGCTGGTCCGGCGGTTCACCGCTTACGGATCGAGCCCTCAGGAAAAAGAACGCAAGAGCACAGGGAAGGGCGCGGTTTGGTACACTGGGAACCGCGGTTGCGGTCGGGGTGGACGGCACCGCGCTTCCTCCTGTGCTCTTGCGTTCTTTCTCCTGAGGGCTAGTGCCGTAGCCAGTAAGTCACCGGACCAAACCTCCGCGGTCAACCCGCCGCGACCGCCTGTCCCGCCGCCCGCCCGGTTACCCACGCCCAAAAAAAGTTGTAGCCGCCAATCGGGCCGAACGCGTCGAGCACTTCGCCACACAGGTACAGGCCTTTGTGCAGGCGGCTTTCCATCGTGCGCGGATCGATGTCCGACAGGCGTACACCGCCGCCCATGACTTCGGCTTTCTTGTAGCCTTCGTCGCCGTTCCATGGGAGCGGCCCGCGCACCAGCGTGTCGATCAGGCGGCGCCGTTCGTCGCGCGTCAGCTCGGCCAGTTTGCGCGTCGGCTCCACGTTGGCCTGCGCCATGAGCACATCGGCCAACCGATCGGGCAACTCGTGCCGCACCACACTCGACACTTGACGTGAGCCGTGCGGCTGCAGCAGCGCCGTCCACGCCGCCTCGTCGTGAGCGGTCCACTGTACCGAGATGCTGGCGGCGCTCGCCGCGTCGTGGCGCGCCCGCACCGCCACGTGCGACACGTTGAGCACCGACGGCCCACTGTAGCCGCGGTGTGTGAACAGAAAGCCGCCGCTGGCCGTCGCCCGCCGCGCCTCGGAGGTGGCCGTCAGCGATACCTTGAGCGAGATCCCCGAGAGCTCGCCGTACGCGCTGTTGTCCGCGCACACCGGCGTGAGCGCCGCATAGGTGGGGTGGATGGTGTGCCCCATCGCCGCCAGCATGTTGAGCCCCGTGCCGTCGCTGCCGGTGTTGGGGACCGACAGGCCACCCGTGGCCACGATCACCGAGTCCGCGCGCAGCGGCACATCGTTGTCCAGCGCGACCAGCCACTGCGCGCCATCGCGCTGCAAGCCGGTGACCTTCGTATCGAACAGCAGGCGCACACCGGACCGACGCGCCAGGTCGAGCAGGCCATCGCGCACATCGCGCGCCTTGTGTGAGGCAGGGAACAGCTTCGCGCTCTCGACTTCCTCCTCGAGCGGAACGCCGACCTCCTGCTCGAAGAACGCGATCTGTTCGGCCAGCGGCCACCCACGGAGAATCTTGCGCAGCGTGTTTGGCGACGAGTCGGTCACGTACCGCGATTCATCGAGGCGCGACGGAAGTACGTTGCACCGTCCGCCGCCGCTGATGAGAATCTTGCGACCACCGTCCTTGGTGCGCTCGATCAGGATCGTGTCTGCTCCACCGCGCGCGGCGAAGATCGCCGCCATCGTTCCCGCCGCGCCCGCACCGATCACGACAACTCGTTGCATCACTCCACCTGCCCCAAAGGCCTGCCGCACGGCCGCCTGTTGCGGGGCCGGTCAACGCGGTACGACACACGGCACCACGCCGCACCGGTGAAGTATCGCCCGGCGGCAGACGGCGGGGAATGGGCGGCCGAGTCATGCGCGGCGCGCTACATTGCCGGCATGACCGTCATTGCTGTCCCAACGGCGTCGTCGCCGTCGCCTCCACCCACGCTCTCTCCCGAAGACGCCGCCGCACGCCAGCGGCTGCTCACCGTGCTCTTTGCCGGGGTCTTTATGGCGGCGCTCGATGCGGCCGTCATTGCCCCCGCCATCCCGGCGCTGCGGACCGCGTTCGGCGTGGACAACCGGCAAGTCGGACTCGTCACCATCGTGTTCAGTCTCTGCTCGATGACGAGTACGGCGCTGATGGCGGCGCTCAGCGATCGCTTTGGCCGGCGCACCATCTACCTCATGGATATTGCCGGTTTTGCCATCGGCTCGCTGATCATCGCGCAGTCGAGCACCTTCGACGTGCTGCTGCTGGGGCGTGCCATTCAGGGGTTGAGTGCCGGTGGCATTACGCCCACCGCGAGCTCCGTGGTTGGCGATACCTTCCCGCCGGAGCAACGCGGGAAGATTCTCGGCCTCATCGGCGCCACCTTCGGCATGGCATTTCTGTTCGGGCCCATTCTCGCGTCGGCGATTCTCGTCGTCGCCAGCTGGCGCTGGATCTTTCTTATCAATCTGCCCTTTGCGGCGATTGTCTTCGCCATGGGGTATCGGTCACTGCCACGCGTCAGCAGGCCCGATGCGTCGCCGCCGTTCGACTACGCCGGGATCACGGTCCTTGCCATCATGCTGGCCAGTCTCACGCTGGGGATCAATCGCGCGGTCGATACGCTTACGGGCCTTACGGTTTGGCCGGCGCTGCTCGTCACCGCCGTCCTCGCCGTCCCTTCGCTCATGTGGGTCGAGCGCCGCGCGGCCTTGCCCATCGTACCGCTCACGCTTTTCGGCACGCAGCAGCTGCGCACCACGTGGGTGCTGTGTACGGGCGCCGGCTTCGGGATGGGCAGTGTGATCTTCATTTCGTCGGTGGCCGTGGCCGCCTTTCAGACACCGGCCAGCAAGGCCGGGCTCATGCTGCTGCCGCTGGTACTCTGTTCGTCGGTGGCATCGGCACTGTTCGGGCGACTGCAAAACACGCTGGGGCCGCGAGCGGTTATGCTCTGGGGCTTCGGCACCCTCGGCATCGGGTCTCTGCTCGTGGGACTACTCGCGCACCACTACTGGGCGTTCATGGTGGCCACGCTGTTCATCGGGGCCGGCGTGGGAATTGTGGTGGGCGGCACGCTGCGCACCGTCGTGCTCGATGAAGTGAGCGCGCAGCAGCGCAGTGCGGCGCAGGCGCTCGTGAACATCGGCATTGCCATCGGCAACCTCATGGTGGTGGCCGTGCTCAGCGCGCTCGCCGACGCGGCCGGAGGCGGACTGGTCGGATTGCAAACCGCGTATCTCACCGCGGTCGGTGTGATGGTGACGATGATGGTGTTCAGTGTACGCTTGCGAGCCAGACGAACGGCGTAGCACGCTTGTGTACGGCGGTGAATAACGGCGGCTGGTCCGGCGGTTTACTGGTTACGGCACGAGCCCTCAGGGGAAAGAACGCAAGGACATAGGGGAGAGTGCGGTGCCGTCCACCACAATCGCAACTGCGGTTCCCGGTGGACCACCCCGTGTTTCCTCCGGTGCTCGTACGTTCTTTCCCCTGAGGGCTCGTGCCGTAACCAGTAAACCGCCGGACCAAACCCCACCTGCTGTACTCCGCAGTTAGAGCACCCGCTCCGAATACCGCTCCTTCGCCGTAAACCGGTCAATGCGCCACGGCGGGTTGGCCAACCCGCCATAGGCGTGTTCGCGCAGCCACGCCTGTTCGGCCTCGAGCTCACTTTCCGGCACATCGCGAAACCACGTCTTGGGGCGCGTGCTGTTGCCGTTGAACCAGCGGTAGCCACGCGCCTTCAGCACCTCTTTGGTTTCGATCGGTGTACCGATCGCCGACAATCGTGCGGTCGTCTTGCGGGCGTTCTCCAGCAGGAGGGTGAGTGGCGACACGTCACCGTCACGCGGTGTCGCCAGCACGTGCAACGTGGCAAGACAATCGTCGCCTGCCCGATGGCCCGTGTGAAATGCGCCACACAGCTGAAAAAGCAGATAGTCGAGCTTGGCGCCGCGACACCCGAAGCGCGCCCACGGGACATCGTTCAGCGAACAGCCCCAATGCTTCTGGGTGAGCGCAGGATACCGCCGTTCGAGCATGCGACGGTCGAAGCTCGCGTTGTGGGCGATGATCAGGTGGGCGCGGGCAATCTCCGCGAGCACCGCGTCGTCGTCGATGTGCTGGCCACGAACCATGTCGTCGGTAATGCCCGTGATCTCCGACGCGACGTCGGGAATGGGAATGCCGGGGTCGTTGAACCATTCCCGCTTGCGGTCCACACCGTAGACGATGCCGCCGCCGTCGAACTCGAAGGCCACCAAGCCGAGCTCGATGATGTGATCGTTGGTGGTATCGAGCCCGGTCGTCTCGACATCGAGGATGAGCCCACGCCGCACGTCGATGCCCGGCGCCGCGGGGGCGTACCGATCGCGCGCCTCGAATCGCCGAAGCACGCGGTAATCGCCGGTGGCTTCGAGGGTCTGGATCATGTCGTCCATATCGTGTCGCGTGGTCTGGTCCATTATCTTCCGGGTATGAGCGATTCTGTCTTTCCCGCAGCCGTCACCGACGCCGAATTCACGTCGCGCGTCCTTCAGTCACCGGTGCCGGTGTTGGTCGACGTGTGGGCATCCTGGTGCCAGCCCTGCGTGACCCTCAAACCGGTGATGACCCGGCTCGCCCAAAACTATCGCGATCGGGTGACGGTGCTCACGTTGGACGCCGACAGCAATCTGGAGACGGTCACGAAATATGACGTGCGGGCGCTTCCCACCGTACTCCTCTTCGATCAGGGCGCCCTCATTGGTCGGCAGTCGGGGGCGCAAGCGCTCTCCACGTACACCACCATGCTCGAGGCGAGACTGTCTGCCCAACAGGCCGGCATCGCCGCAACGCCCATTGCCAGCTCGACACCGAAAGTCGCGGCGCCCACGGCCGATTCGCCCGCCATGCGCGACGCCCGTGACCTCGTCGACCGCGATACACCGGTCGTGATCTTCAAGCACAGCGCCACCTGCTCCATCTCCATCGGCGTCAAGCGCGAGTACGATGCGTTCGTACGCGAGAACCCCCGCGCAGAAACCCGGCTGCTCATCGTGCAGAATGAGCGCCCGCTGTCAACCGCCCTCGCTGAGCTGCTGCGCGTGCAACACGAGTCACCGCAGGCGCTGGTGGTCCGCAACGGACAGGTTGTCTGGCACGCATCGCATCAGCGCATCACGGCGTCGCGTATCGTCGACGCGCTGCGTACCGCCACGACGATGGGCTGACGTACGTCGAGTTCCGCCCCGACTGCGCGGAATCACCCACCGGTGTCGCGCTCACGCTCGTGAGTTTCACCCGCATCGCGTCCACGTCGTGCTGCTGGAACGGTTTCGCCATGAGCTGCCCCCCGTGCGTGCCGCCACAGCCGTGACGGTGTCGTTGACCGTGTCGCCCGTCAGCAAGACCAGGCGCGACAACAGGGCAGGGTGCCGCAGCTCGAACCATGCCGTGAACGCTACCCCGTCTTCGATCACCACGTGGTGAAGCCCGTGCTGCCATCGGAGCGGCAGGCGTTGCTGGCGGCGGGCGTGCGGGGCTAGCGTTCGGGGTCTCCTTTTCCCCGAGCGTCCATGGTCCGTTCGTCTTTCGCTGTCGCCACCCTCGTGGCGATCTGTTCGGCAGCCTCTCCCGCGTCCTTGCCGGCGCAAGCGGTCCCGCCCCGCGCCGTCCGCCGTGACATTCCCATCACGAATGCCATCCGCAAGGCGATGGCCGCCGGCACCCGCGACTCCACCGGGCGCCCCGGAGCCCGCTACTGGCAGCTGCGCACCGATTACGCCATCGATGTCGCACTCGATCCGGCCACAGCCCGGCTCACCGGCAAGGCGCGCATCACGCTGCACAACAGCAGCCCCGACGCGCTTGCAGCCATCGGCCTGCGTCTCGATCCCAATCACTTTCTGGGCAATGCGCCGCACTCCGCACCGTGGGTCCCCGCCGAGGTGACCGACGGGATGGTCATCTCCCGCATGACCGTCGATGGCAAGTCCGTGAACGTGGCTGGTGCTACCGTCGCCGGCGCCGAAGGGGCGCGCGCCATTCAAAGCCAGCAGCAGGCCGCCGCGGCCGCCGCGGCGGAGAATACCCTGCTCAATGGCCGCTCGACCAACGCGCGCGTCCGACTGGGGACGCCCATTGCGCCGGGCGCCAAGGCCGTGCTCGAAATCGAATGGTCGCACAAGCTGCCGGGCGGTCCGGGCACCGGGCACCGCATGACGCAGCGCTGGGCCGATACCCTGTTTCAGCCTACGCAGTGGTATCCCCGGGTGGCCGTGTACGACGATCTGCGCGGCTGGGACTCAGAGCTCTACCTCGGCCCCTCGGAGTTCTACAACAACTTCGGCACCTTCGATGTGAACATCGATGTGCCGGCCGGTTGGATCGTGAGCGGCACCGGACTGCTGCAGAACCCTGCCGACGTGCTCACCGCCAAGGCGCGTGCGCAGTTGGAGAAGGTCGCCACGACCAACGAGGTCACCACCATTGTAGGCGCCGACGAAGTCGGTCCGGGGCAGGCGACCGCCACGAGCAGCACCGGCCGGCTCGTGTGGCGCTTTCACGCCGACACGGTGAACGATTTCGCGTGGGCCACCGCCAAGAAGTACGTGTGGCAGGCCACGCGCGCGACCATCCCCGGCAAGGGCGTCGTGCCCATTCACATGCTGTACCTGCCGGGCCGCGCAAACCTGTTCGCGAAGGCCGGTGAGGTCACGCGTCACGCACTCGAGTTCTACTCCAAGCTCTGGTTCCCCTACCAGTTCCCGCAGCTCACGCTGCAGGATGGGCCGAGCGCGGGCATGGAGTACCCCATGGTGATCAATTCGAACGTGGGCGCCGCCGATCATGAAACGGGACACATGTGGTGGCCGATGGTGGTGAGCAACAACGAAACGTGGTACGGCTGGATGGACGAAGGATTCAATCAGTACATGAACATCCTGTCCGATGCCGATGCCGCGGGCAAACCGCCAGTGCTCGACGGGGAAGGGCAGAGGTACGGCAGCGTCAGTGGCAGCGAAGCCGAACCGCCCATGATGTGGAACGCCAACTACGCGGGCCCGCAGTACTACGGCTTTACCACGTACAGCAAGACGCCGCTCATGCTCTCGGCATTGGGAGGGATCGTGGGCGACAGCGCCGTGCAGCGGGCACATCGCGAGTGGGCCACCGCCTGGATGTTCAAGCACCCCTCCCCGTGGGACTACATGTTCTTCATGAACAAGGCGCTGGGCCGTGATCTGGGATGGTTCTGGAATGCGTGGCTCTTCACCACCGAAAGCGTGGACCACCGGTTGGCGAGCGTGAAGCCGCAGGGCATCCGGACCACGGTAGTCGTCGCGCAGGATGGACAGATGCCGGCGCCCATCGTGCTCGACGTGAAGTTCGCGGAAAAGGGACCGGCCATCCGTCCCATGAAGAACGCGGTGATGCTCGATGCGACGACGGCACGCGTGACGTACCCGGTGGACGTGTGGTTTGGCGGCAACCGCACCTTCCCGGCCGAGTTGGTCTTCGGCGGACGGGTGATTGAGGGCATCACCCTCGACCCACAGCGTCGCTTCCCCGACCGGGTACCGGCCGACAATGCCTGGAAACGGAACGCCCCTCAAGCTCCGGTTCGGCCCATCCGATAATTACGAAGTGCGAATCGGCGTGCCCCCTGCGGGGGGGCGCCACTGATGACGGCGCCGCAGCCGCATGTCGCGTGGTGAACTCTGTGTGGCCCCCTGAAATGTTAGCTCTACGGTCTGTTCGGGCGCGCTTGCGCGCCGTTGCACTACTCGGCGCGGCGGGTATTCTCGCGGTGGCAGTGGCCGGGCAGGCGGCGCTCCGTCTCGCGCGTGCTTCTACCACGGCGCTGGTGGCCAACAATACGGCGCAGCGCTACCAGATGGATAGCGACATGATGCACGACGCGATGCGCGCCGATGTCCTCGAGGCGCTCTTCTCGGCCCAGCGCGGTGACAGTGCCGGGGTGCGCGACTCGCGCCAAGCGCTCGAAGAGCACGCCGCCCGCTTCATGGCATCGCTGTATGCCGCCGATACACTGCTGGCGCACACGCCCATGGCCCAACACATGCCCGCGCTCCGGAAAAGCGTATCGGGATACGCGGCGGCTGCCGCCGCCGTGCAGGGGGTCGCCCTCGTCAACCCCGCGCAGTCGGCCGAACTCTATCAGAAGTTCCTCGTGAGCTTCGCCGAAGTCGAAGACGGTATGGAAGCGTTTGGCGATCGCATTCAAAGCACGAGCGCCGACGTCAAGACGGCCACCGCGACGCAGTTCACGCGCGCCATGTGGTTCATCTGGGGCATCTTCGCGGTCTTCTTTGTCGCGGGGCTGTGGTACGCATGGCGCCTGGCCGCGTCCATTGGCACGAGGCTGACGAACATCTCGGCGCACATTCAGGCACTGCAGGAGCGCGGCATGCGGGCAGTCTCCACGGCGCTGACTTCACTGGCTCGCGGAGAGCCCGTGGCTGTCGCGCCGTATACACCGGAGGCGTTGCACGATACCAGTGGTGATGAACTCGGCGTCGTGGCGCTGGCCGTCGACGCCATGGCCATCGAGTGCGCGCGTTCGCTCGATGCGTGCGACCGAGCGCAGAACGCGGTGGGCTATGCGGTCCAGGAAATCGACCGACTGGCCACCTCGGCGCGGGCCGGTGAGTTCGATGTGCAGGCGCAGCTCGGAACGATCGAGGGGCGCTACACCGACGTACTGCGCGGCGTCGAAGGGGTGATGAGTGCGGCAGCGACCCCACTCGCCGAAGCGCGACGGGTGCTGGAACAGATCGCCGATCGCAATCTCGAAGCCCGCATGGAAGGGGACTTCCATGGCGAGTTCGCTCGTGTGCAGGGCGCGCTCAACAGCGCGATTGACTCACTGTCGCAAACGCTCGGGCAAGTGCGCGCCGCCGCCTATCAGGTGGATGATGCCTCGTCGCAATTGAGTGAGGGAGGCCAGCAGCTGGCGCAGGGGGCCTCTACGCAAGCGGCAAGCGCCGAGGAGATCGCCGCATCCCTCTCTGAACTGAGCTCACTCGCCACCGTGGCCGCCGGGCAGGCGACCGAGGTGCGCGTCAGCGCGACAAACGCGTCGCGGAGCGTGAAGCGTGGCTCGGACGCCATGCTCGCCCTGCAGGCCGACATGCAGCGCATCAAGCAGTCAGCCGACGCGACGCAGCGGATCGTGAAAACGATCGACGAGATCGCATTTCAGACCAATCTGCTCGCCCTCAACGCTGCCGTCGAAGCGGCGCGCGCTGGCGATGCCGGTCGCGGCTTTGCGGTGGTGGCCGAGGAAGTGCGCGCGTTGGCCATTCGTTCGGCGGAAGCCGCCAAGCAGACGGCCGCCCTCATCGACGAAGAGATTCAAAACGTGGACGGCGGTGTGGCGCGGGAGCAGGCCGTTCGTGAGCAGCTCGATGCCGCGCGCCAGCATGTTGAGCATGTCGCGCTCGTGATCGAGGAGATCGTGACCGGCACGGAACAGCAAGCCCTTGGCCTCAAGGAAATTGGCCAGGGTTTCGCGGTCATGGGCGACGTCACGCAGCAGGTGGCCGCAAATGCCGAGGAATCGGCGGCCGCCGCAGAAGAGCTCCAGGGACAGTCTGCCCATTTGGCGGCGGCCGTGAAAGGCTTCAAAATCCGTGACCTCGAACCCGGCCAACCGGAGGCGGCATCGGTTAACGCCCGGAGGCGTCGCGCGGCCTGATCTGTTCAAAGCAAGACGCTCAATACTTGACCAGCTTTGTTCGTAGGGCTAGCGTGCGGGGCCAACTGCTTCGTGGTCATTTGCCGCCTCTTGCCGCCACGTAAAACAACGAGCTAAAACGCGACGCCCGGGCGGCTCACATTGCCCGGGCTTTGTCGTATTCGGACGGCATTACCGCAGCGTCAGGAGTGCGATATGTCCACGATTCGTCCGCTCGCCATTTATCACGAGCACCCGGACTGGTTCCGCCCGCTGTTTGCTGAGCTCGACAAGCGGGGTATTCCGTACGAGCGGCTCGACGCGGCCGCCCACGCGTTCGACCCTTCGGCGCGCGAGCTGCCGTGGTCGCTGGTGTTCAACCGGGCCAGCCCCTCGGCGTACTTGCGTGGCCATGGGCAGACCACGTTCTACACGCTGCACTGGCTGCGGCATCTCGAGCGGCTTGGTGTGCCGGTGGTGAATGGCGTCGAGGCGTACGCCAACGAGCTGTCCAAGGCTACCCAGCTCGATTTGCTGCGCGAGCTTGGGCTGCCCTTTCCGCGCTCCCGCGTCATCAATCATGCCTCGCAGGCGCTCGCCGCGGCCGACGGGCTGCGTTACCCGATCCTGGTGAAGGCGAATGTCGGAGGCAGTGGTGCCGGCATCGTGAAGTACGAGAATGCGGAGGTCTTGTCGTCGGCAATCGCGGCGGAAACGGTGGATCTCGGCGTCGACGGCACAGCTCTCGTGCAGGAGGCGGCGCCGCTTCGCAATGGACACATCACGCGCGTCGAAACGCTCAATGGCAAGTATCTCTACGCCATCAACGTGTATCCGACCGTGGGCTCGTTCGACCTGTGCCCGGCCGACGCGTGTCAGACCACGAGTGGCGCGGCGCTCGTGCGCGGCGCCTGCGCGATTGACGCGCCCAAGAGCGGCATGCGCGTCGAGCGCGCCGATCCGCCCGCGGAGATCATTGCACAGGTTGAGCGCATTTCGCAGGCCGCCGGCATCGATGTGGGAGGGATCGAGTATCTCGTCGACGACCGCGATGGGCAGCACTATTTCTACGATGTCAATGCGCTCTCGAACTTCGTCGCCGATGCGGTCAACGTCGTGGGCTTCGACCCCGTCGTACAGCTCGTGGATTATCTCGAGGTGCGCGCGGGGCTCATCGGGGAGACTGTCTGATGCGTTTCGGAGAGGCGTACCCGCACGTCGGGAAGGTTCCCCCGCCGCGTATCAGCGGTTAATTCACGTCATGCGTCCATTCCGCGCCCTTCTCGCATTCGCGTACGCTGTGCTGCCCCTCAGTCTGTCGGCACAGCGGCCCCCATTCCCCGTCGACACGGCGTCGATCACGACGATTCACGCCGCGTTCAAGAGCAAGCGGCTGACATGCCGCGTGCTGGTGCAGCAGTATCTCGCCCGCATCGACGCACTCGACAAGAAGGGACCGGCGATCAACAGTATCGTGATCACGAATCCCGCGGCGCTCGCTGTCGCGGAGAGTCTCGATGCGCGCTATACGCGGTCGGGACCCGTCGGGCCGCTGCACTGCATCCCGCTCATCGTGAAGGACAACTTCGAGACTGTCGGATTGCAGACCACGGCGGGGTCGCTGGCGCTCGAGGGATGGAAGCCCAAGCAGGACGCCACGATGGTGCGTTTGGTGAAGGAGGCGGGGGCCATTGTGTTGGCCAAGAGCAATCTGGCCGAGTGGGCCTTCACGCCGTACGAAACGGTGAGTTCCATCCTGCCGGGATACACGCGTAATCCGTACGCCCTCGATCGTGTGACGGCCGGCTCGAGCGGCGGGACCGCCGCCGCCGTGGCCGCCGGCTTCGCGACACTCGGCCTGGGCACCGATACCGGCAACAGTATTCGCGGGCCGTCGGCGCACCAGGCGCTCGTGGGGATTCGCTCCACGATGGGGCTCACCTCGCGCGCCGGCGTCGTGCCACTCAATGCGGTCGCCGATGTGGCGGGGCCGATGGCGCGGTCGGTCGCCGATGCGGTGGCCGTGTTCGATGTCATTGCCCACAGCGATCCCGCCGACACGGTCACCGCGCCCGCCGACAGCAAGCGCCCGGCGCGCTACACCGACGCGCTGCGCGCCGGATCCCTCCGCGGCGCCCGAATCGGGGTGCTCCGTCAGGCCTACGAGCGGCCCACGCTCGACGCCGAGGTCAATGCGGTGTTCGAGCGGGCGGTCGCCGACCTGCGCCGCGCCGGCGCCATCGTGTTCGACACGGTGCGCGTCGATTCGCTCGACGCCATTCAGCGGCGACAGCAGGGCGGATGTAACCGGTTTGGCGCCGACCTCGAGCGCTACTTCACCGCTCGCGGCCCGGAGGCGCCCGTGAAGAACGTGAATGACGTGTTGCGCAGCCGCCGGTATCACCCTACCGTGGAACAGCGTCTCCGCGACGCCGCGCAGGCCACCGACGCGCCCGAGCAGAGCGCGGGGTGCCAGTCGCGCGAGCGAGTGCGCGCGGCGCTCCGCGTTGCGGTCACGCAGCTCATGGACTCGCTGCAGCTCGACGCCATGATCTACCCCACTTGGAGCAACCCGCC
This sequence comes from Gemmatimonas sp., assembly GCA_023910675.1. Classification (GTDB taxonomy): domain Bacteria; phylum Gemmatimonadota; class Gemmatimonadetes; order Gemmatimonadales; family Gemmatimonadaceae; genus Gemmatimonas. The sequence continues at coordinate 96,403 of JAAVWC010000009.1, read as the reverse complement.
GCGGCGCATTGGCGATCTCAACACGCCGCACGGCGACAACAGTCAGCTCTTCTCCCCGTCTACCGGCTTCCCGTCCATGACGGTGCCCATGGGCTATACCCGCGACGGGCGCCTGCCGGCCGGCCTCTCGTTCTTGGGACGGGCCTGGAGTGAAGCGACGCTCATCGGGCTGGCGTTCAGTTACGAACAGCAAACGCGCCATTGGCACCGCCCGCCGCTGCGGTCGCGTTCGGAATAAATGGCGTTCGGAGCGCCCGTTACCTCGAAATGACCATTGCGCGCGCTCGGTCACCGGCGCCTATTGCGGACAACTGTCGAGCTCGACGTCGAGCTTCCTGTAGGTGTAATCCCCTCGACTCCGTTTGCGTGCACGTCACCGCCGTCGAAGCCGGCCAGCTTCCGCTCGAACTCCTCCCCGACGCGCACATCGTGCTCGACGGGGAGGGCGTGTTGTTGGCCGCCAATCAGGCATTCGACAGACGACTCTTGGCCGAGCCGCGCGCCATGCGCCTCATGGCCAGCGTGCTCTCTTCGCCGCTCGATGTCGCGGCCGACCTCGATGGACGCCGACGCGTGTTTTCGGCCATGTGGTCGCACTGCCTGTACCACGGGACCCCCGCGCGGCTCGTGCGGGTGGCCGATGTGACCGACGAACGCCTCCATGGCGATCTGCTCGAACGACACGCGCACGATGTCGAGGAAGTCCTCGATGCCTTACCGGCCAGTCTGCTGCTGGTCGATAGCGAAGGCGTGATCCGCTCCGGCAATGCCCGCTGGCATGTCTCGGTGCTCGCCAATGCCCACACCCTCGCTGGCGCCGGCGTGGGCACCAGTTACCTCGAGCTCTCCCGGCGCGGCAACTGGTTTCGCGAGCCCGATGCCCACGCCATTGCCAACGGGCTACAGTCCGTGCTCCAGCGGCGGGCGATGGCGTTTGAGCTCGAGTACCATGCGCCGGACGAGTCCGGCGATCGGTGGTACCACCTGTCGATCAATGCACTCAGCGGACAGACCGGCGCCGTCATTCAGCACATAGAAACGACGGAAACGCATCGGCAGCAGGACGAGCGCTTCGACGCGATGGCGCATTTCAAGGCCGTCTTTGACGGCGCCCTCGACGCGATCGTGATTTACGACGACGATCTCCGGGTGTTGCGCGCGAACGCCGTCGTGGGATCGTTTCTCGCGACCAGGCCGTCGCCCCCCCCCGACTTCACGCTCCTCGACCTCGTCGTGCCGGAAGACCATGAGCTGCTCATGCGGCAGCATGCGGAGCTGTTGCGCAGTGGCACCGGACGCGGCGTCGTGCGCCTCCGGCGCCACGATGGCACCGTCGTCGAGGTGGAATACGCCAGTCGCGCCAACGTCGTGCCGGGGCGCCACGTGGCCGTGGCGCGCGACATGACGGCCGCGCGCGAGCTCGAAGCGCAGCTGCGGCAATCGCAAAAAATGGAAGCGCTCGGTCAGCTCACCGGCGGCATCGCCCACGACTTCAACAATCTGCTCACCATTGTGTTGGCCCACGCCGACCTGTTGCTCTCGGGCGATGGGCTCTCGTTCGAAGCGCGTGAAGGATTGGCGGAAATTCTCCGCGCCTCCCAGCGTGGGGCGGACATGGTGCGCAAGCTGATGGCCTTCGGGCGGCGCGAGCAGCTGCGGGTCGAGCCCACGCTGCTCGAACCCGTCGTGCAGGATGTCTCCGGCATTCTGCGACGGGTGCTCCCCGAAACCATCGTGGTGCAGTGTCTCACCCACGGGGATGTGCCGCTCGCGTTCGCCGATGGCAGTGCGGTCCAGCAGATCCTGCTCAACCTCGCCACCAACGCGCGCGACGCCATGCGCGATCGCGGCGGTGAGCTGCGTATCGTGCTGCACGCGGAAGCCGGCCCCGCACGAACCCCCGACTCGCAGTCGCGCGCGTCGAGTGCCCAGCGTCACGTGGTGGTCTCCGTCAGCGACTCCGGTTGCGGCATGAGTCCCGAAACGCTGGCCCGCATATTCGAACCGTTCTTCACCACGAAGCGATTGGGAGAAGGCACCGGGCTCGGCATGTCGATGGTCTACGGGCTCATGGAGCAGATGGGGGGGCGCGTGTCCGTGGAAAGCCAGCCGGAGCAGGGCACCACGATACACCTGCATTTCCCGGCCGTCGCGGACGCTCGGCTCACCCCCTCCTCGTTGCCGAGTATTGCGTCGCAGGTGGGACGCGGCGACGAGCGCATTCTTCTCGTCGAAGATGACGACGCCATCCGGGCGATGTCGGCGCGCGTCCTCCGTCGCGCCGGCTACGCCGTCACCGAAGCCGCGAGTGGTGACGCCGCCTGTGCGTTCCTGCGCGAACAGCGCGACAAGGGACATCCGCCGGTCGATCTGGTCGTCTCGGATGTCGTCATGCCCCACGGCGACGGTTTCCGGGTCCTTGAGGCGACTCGCCAATATGCCGCTGCCTCACGTATCGTGTGGGTGACGGGATACGCCGGCGGAGGCTACGCCGATGGCGATGTCCACGCCCCGTGCGACGCCCCCCTGATTCAGAAGCCGTGGACCACCAGCGAACTCCTGGCCCGCATCCGTGCGGTGCTGGATGGACCACCGAACGTACCTCCAGACAATTCCCGTCAGCATGACCATCACCGAGCAGGGTAGTGCAACGGGCGACGTGCCCGGCATGGGCGACAGCCCCACCATCGCCATTTGCGCGATCGGAGCCAGTGCCGGCGGTCTGGAGGCGCTGCAGCAGTTCTTCGATAACGCCGACCCCAATCGGGGCATCGCGTACGTCGTCATTCAGCACCTCTCTCCCGACCACAAGTCGCTGATGGTGGAGCTGCTGCGACGGCACACCACCTTGCGCGTCCTTCGCGCCGAAGACGGGATGCGCATCGAGGCCGACACCGTCTACCTCAATCCGCCCAAAACCAATCTCACTCTCGACGGAGACCAGTTCCGGCTGGCGGAGCAGCCGGCGGGCCAGGGGTTGCACCTCCCCATCGACGTCTTCTTCGCCTCACTCGCGCACGCACGTGGTGAGTACGGGGTCGGGGTCGTGCTCTCGGGTACCGGCAGTGACGGTACTCGCGGGTCCCGTGAGCTCAAGGCGGAAGGTGGGCTCGTGCTGGTGCAGGACCCGACCGAAGCCCAGTTCGATGGGATGCCGCGCAGCGTCGTCGCCACCGGACTTGCCGATCAGGTCCTGCAGGTCGCGGATATTCCCGCCACCGTTGCCCAGTTCTTCCTGCGCCGCGGCGGCGTGCGCGCGTACTCCAGCAATGATCAGGCGGCGGGGACCGCCTCGCAGGTACAGCGGGTGCTCGGCATGCTGCGCGACCGGCTCGGCACCGACTTCACGGGCTACAAGCCCAACACGATCATCCGCCGCATCGAACGCCGGGTGCTCATGCACCCCGGCCTGGGCTGGGATGACTACGTGCGTCTGCTCGAAGACTCCAAGCCGGAGCTCGTGCAGTTGCATCGTGATCTCCTCATCAACGTCACACGCTTCTTCCGTGATGATGAAGCCTTTCGCATTCTTGAGCAACGCATCATTCCGCAGCTCATCGCCGACACCCCGGCCGATGCCGAGCTGCGTCTGTGGATCCCCGCCTGCTCCACCGGTGAAGAGCCGTATTCGGTCGTCATCCTCATTCTCGAGGCCCTCGAACGCGCCAAGCTGAGTCGGAACGTGCGCGTCTTCGCGACCGACGTCGATCAGGATGCCGTCGAGTTCGCGGCTGCCGGCAAGTACGGCGATTCCATTGCGGCCGACATGACCCCCGAGCGTCTCTCGCGCTGGTTCGTGGCCGACGGCGACGGGTACAAGGTGAGTCGCGCGCTACGCGATCGCGTCATCTTCGCGCGCCACAACCTGCTCAAGGACCCGCCGCTGACGCGCATGGACTTCGTGTCCTGCCGCAATATGCTCATCTATCTCGGCACCGATCTGCAGCGCCGGGTCATTGCGCTGTTGGCGTATGCGCTTCGCGCGCGCGGGTTTCTGTTCCTCGGCTCCAGTGAAACCCTCGGGCCGTTGTCGACCCTGTTCGATGTGATCGACGCCAAGTGGAAGATTTATCAGGCATTGCAGCCCGGCCGTCACACGCTCGCCGAAGCGCTGCCCAGCCGCCCGCGGCGCCCCATGATGCAATCGTTCTCCGTCACGACACCGGCGGAGCAGGCGGTCATGGCCACGCGCATGGGGCCGGTCCGATCGGCGAGTGACGACGGCCTGCTGGAGCATGTCTTTCAGGAACTCACCGACGTGCTCAAGCTGCGCTGCGTGGTACTCGATGCCGAGTATCATCTGCTGCATACGTTTGGCGATGTGTCGTCGCTGCTCAAGGTGCCGGCTGGCCGGTCGACGCTCGAAATTTTCAAGCTGCTTCCGCGTCCGCTCGGTACGGCACTCCGCGCCGCCCTCGCGCGCGTGGCCAAGGAACACCGGGATATTCTGTACGAAGGCATCGAGGTCGAACCCAACGAGCCGACCGTGCGCCTGCACGTGCGGCCACTCGATGTCGGTCCAGACCGCAGCCGCACGTACGTCATCTTCTTTGAAAGCGGACCCAAGCCGCTGGCTGGCGGCACCGTCGACCAGTATGCGCTCGACGACTCGTCTGCGCTTCGCCTGTCGCAGCTCGAACACGAGTTGCAGTACACGAAGGAGAACTTGCAGGCGACGATCGAGGAGCTCGAAACCTCGAACGAGGAGCTGCAAGCGACCAACGAAGAGCTCTTGGCCTCGAACGAAGAGTTGCAGAGCACCAATGAAGAGCTGCAGTCGGTCAATGAGGAGCTGCAGACGGTCAACGCTGAGTACCAGGAAAAGATCTCAGAGCTGATCAGCCTCAATAACGACATCGAGAACCTGCTGCGTACAACGGGCGTGGGCACCCTCTTCGTTGATTCGTCGCTGCGGATCCGCAAGTTCACCGATGCCGCGCTGCGGTTGCTCAACGTCATGCCTCAGGATATCGGCCGACCGCTCGAGCACATCGCCGCGAAGATTCCGGGTGTCGATATCGTGTCCATGTGTCGCCGCGTGATGTCGGGCAATACATCGGAGTCGCACGAAATGCAGGCTCCGGACGGGTCGCATCTGCACGTGAAGGTGCTGCCATACCTCACTGGCGACTCGGGGGCGCACGGCGTCATCGTCAGCGTCATCGATGTCACCGAGGTGAAGCGCGGCGAAGAGCGGCTGCAGCACATCCTCGATTCGATTCCGTCATCGATTGTCGTGTTGGGCGCCGATGGGACCATTCTGCAGACCAACGCGAGCTGGACACGCTTTGGGGAGCTCAACGAGGCGCCGCAGCCGCTCGTGTCTGGAATCGGGCTCAACTACGTCACCGCCTGCATGGCGACGCCCGAGGATTTGATGGCGCAGGCCGTCGGGCGCGGACTCCGCGACTTGTTGTCGGGGCGTCGTGAGCGCTTCGAGTTGCAGTACCCCTGCCACTCACCCGACAAGCGTCGTTTCTTCCTCATGCAGGCCACGGCGCTCACGCAAACGGTGCCGCGCGGTGCGCTCGTGCAGCATTTCGACATCACGCCGCAGATCACGCGCCTCGAGCGGCTGACGGAATGGGTCGAGCAGGTGCAATCCCTCAACCTGAAGGGACTTCCCGCACCCCCAGAGTAAACGCTGAGCCGCACAGAAACCCATGCGCGCGCCGCGGGGACGACATCGCATGGGTTTCCAGTCCTCGGCGGGCGCGACATTTCTGGTGGCGTTCGCGGTTGCGCGCGGCGATGGCAGTACGTCGTGGCCGGCGCCGCCACGCAGCGTTCCCGACGGTGCCGCTATGCACGCGGTCAGGGCACTTGCCACTCGCGCCGATTCGCTCCAATAGGCGCATGCGTAGCGAGACGCAGCCAACACGTGGGGCGGTCACCGACTGGGAGCTGTTCGTCGAGCATATGCCGTACGTCGAAACGCGTGACGATGTGCGTTTCGTGTTTCGCAATGAAGAGCGATGCCGCGTGCTCTATCCTGCGCCCACTCAGGACGAGTAGTACGCCGCGTTTTCTTCGATGTAGCCCTTGGTGAAGTCGCAGCCGTACGCCGTCGCTTCACCGGTCCCCACGCCAAGGGCCACGCGCAGCACGACCACTTCCTGCGAGAGGGTCGTGCGCACGATCTCGTCGTCGAACGACAGCCGCTCACCATTGGCAACGACCTGATAGCCGTTGATCCACGCATCGGTGGTGGACGGCTGGATCGTGCACTCGAAGCACTTGCCGACCGCCATGAGCAAGCGCCCGACGTTCGGGTCGGCACCGTGGACCATGGTCTTCACCAGTGGCGAGTTCACGATGGACTTGGCAACCACGTGCCCTTCCTGCGCCGTGAGCGCACCCACCACCTCCACACGGATAAGGTGCTCCGCGCCCTCGCCGTCGCGCGCGAGGATCTGGGTCATGCGCGTGCACCCGGCGATCAGCACCGCGAGAAACGCGGCTTCGTCTACAGCACCCGCGAGACCGTTCGCGAGAATGGCGCAGGTGTCCGAGGTGCTCGTGTCGGTATCCACCGAGAGCATGTTGAACGACGGGGCCACCGCCGCACGCAACAAACGGTCGAGTGTGGGCGCGTCGAACGCCGCGTCGGTGAAGATGTACGACAGCATCGTGGCCATATTGGGCTCGATCATGCCGGAGCCCTTCGCGACCCACGTGATCGTCGCATCCCCCACACTCGCCGATAGCGCCTTGGGATGCGAATCCGTCGTCATGATTCCTTCCGCACCAACCATCGGATCGCCCAGCAGGTCCGCGGTCATGCCCACCACGCCGGCCTCGATCTTGTCGATGGGCAACGGTACACCAATCACGCCGGTGGAGCTGACCAGAATGCGGTCGGCGCTCGTCCCCAGCTCGGCGGCGGCGGCGCGCGCCATCCGCCGCGCATTCTCCACCCCCCGTTCACCGGTGGCGACATTGCTCACCTTGCTGTTGGCAATCACCGCGCGCAGGACACCGCCCTTGATGGTTTCGCGGCCCAGAATGATGGGCGCACCGGGGAAGTGATTGCGCGTGAAGACCGCTGCGGCCGACGCATCGACGTCGCTCACGAACAGCGTGAGATCGCGGGCGGTTGGCTTGAGCCCTACGTTGCGGCTTGCACAGCGAAAACCACGAGGGAAGACCGGCGTGGCGTGAAACAGGGAGGTATCGGACATCCCCGTAAGCTGAGTTGTCCCGCGCGTGGGCGCCAGTTGTCGCTACGGTGCCTTGGCGGTCGTCGCTTATGGGGTGAACGATGCGCTCGCGCCGGTGGTCAGGAATACGCACACCTTCGTCGCGTACGGTGATCACGCACGCGTCGCCTTTCGTCCCGACGACTACGGCGTCGCCGACGAGCAGAAAGGCATGCTCTCCCCGCGAGCGGATTGCGGATCTCGTGCGCGACGCACGCGGACACGCGCCCAATCGCGCGCTGTGTGCCGATGTCCCGCATGGCTTCCTCAGAGCGGCGACGTTCGGTGACGTCGCGTATTTCGCAGAGGACCGGCTCGACACGTCCGGCGGAATCACGCGCAAGCTCAGCAGCTCACGGACACGGTGACACGGATCGGCACACGAACCACGGTGGTCAGGGCGTCCGTCCGCCACGCGCTGCCGCGCTGCCGCGCTGCCGCTGCACCCAGTCGACCGGCGGTTGACAAAACGGCGCTGGGTATGAGTATTAAGTCCGCTTTAACTGTACTGATCCCAAACGTGCTTAAGTGTACGTAAAAGGTGCTAGGGGTGTACAAGCTGAATGTCAGGAGGGACGATGTGGCTGATTGTACACCATTGTTTCGGAAAATACGGGGTAAACTGCTCAAGCCGCCATCCTCTCACTTTCTGACCGAAACCCGTGCCTTCGCAGCCTTCTCTCCGGCCGTTCGACATCGCGGTAGCGCTCCGCCTCGTTCTGGTTCCCGAAGATCGATATGAGCCGCTCGCGATCGCCTTGGCTACCAGCACGAGTGCCGTACATCGCTCGGTGGCCCGTCTCCAGCATGCAGGCATTTGCGGATCGGGGAGCCGGACGATCGTGGATACCTCGCTACACGAGTTCCTGGTGTATGGCGCCCGGTACGCCTTTCCGGCGGTCCACGGACCGGAGCGCGTAGGGTTGCCTACCGCCGGATCGCATCCGGAGCTTGCCAGTGTGTTCGGCACCGACGAGCCCGTGCGCACGCTCGTGTGGCCCATGGAAGGCGGGACCGTTCGTGGTGAGGCACTGGTTCCGCTGTTCAACGGCGTGACCAAGGTTGCGGCGCGCGATGCGCGGCTGCACAAGATGCTTGCCTGCGTCGACGCCCTGCGCGTCGGGAACTCGCGTCAGCGCGGCAGCGCCGGCGAGTTCCTGCAGCATATGATCACCGCGCGTCCGCAGTAACGCGCCAACTCACGCGCCCGTCGCGGCTACCCGTCGCGGCTACCCGCCGCGGCGGGCGTCGCGCCACGCGACATATCCGCCCGTCACATTCACGGCGTCGGGGCGTCCCAATCGGTGCAGGAGGCTCGCGGCGACCGCCGAACGCGCCCCCGACTGGCAATGCACCAGTAAGGGGCCGCCAGGCAATTCGCCCTGACGGTCGGAAAGTTCTCCCATGGGAATGTGCACCGCGTCAGGAACATGGCCGACCGCCCATTCCGACCGGCCGCGTACGTCAATCACGGTATATGCCGCTGGCAACCCGTCGCCATCGGCCAGTGCCGCCGCCGTCAGCTGTTGCATGGTTCCGCAGACCCCGCCCCGTGCCGCATGGGCGGGAAGCACGGCATCCGGCGTTCCCCATCCCACGATCCGATCAAGGCCGATTCGGGAGAGGTCCCGTCGGGCACGGTCGACCAGCGCCACGTCCGCATCCGGGACCAGCAGCACGATGTCGACATTGTATGGCACCAGCGAACCGACCCAGGTGCTGAATGACTTGCTGTAGGGCACCGACAGGCTGCCCGGCAGGAAGCCCACAGCAAAGTCGGCGGCACTGCGCATATCGACGGGCCACGCACCGGCATCCACTCGGCGGCAGACGTCTGCGCCGTCCAAAGGTGGGAGCGGCGAGAGCGCGCCGAGCACCACCGGCCCGTCTCGATTGATGCGCTTCATCTCCGCGAAGTAGCGCGGCGGTTCCGGCTGCCCCTCGAGCACAGCCGCAACGAACGCCGATTCACTGGTGGTGCCCACCCCCCAGTTGGCGCGCTTCTCGTACCCGACGGTGCTGAACGGCACAGCGCCAAGCGCCTTGCCGCAGGCCGAGCCGGCTCCGTGGCCTGGCCAGAGCTGCAGGTGGTCCGGCAGGGCACGGAACCGCTGCAGCGAGGCGAAGAGCGTGCGCGCTCCCGCTTCCATCGTATTCGCCACCTTGGCGGCCTTCTCGAGCAGGTCGGGGCGGCCAACATCGCCGACAAACACGAAATCACCGGTGAGCACGCCCATGGGACCGGCGGCACGCGGCGTATCCGTGACGACGAACGACAGATGCTCCGGCGTGTGCCCGGGGGTGTGCATCACGTCGAAGCGCAGGTTCCCCACCATGAAGTGGTCGCCGTCGTGCAGCAGTGTCGCACCATCGGCGGCGGCGAAGCGGTATTGCCAGTCGTCGCCCCCTTCGCCTGACAGCAGCAGGCGACCACCAGTGGCGGCGTGCAGCTCGCGTGCGCCCGAAACGAAATCCGCATGGATGTGGGTTTCGGTGATGTGCGTGATCCGTAAGCCCTCGCTGCGTGCAAGCTCGATGTACGGCGCAGGGGCACGCAGCGGATCGACGACCATGGCTTCGCCAGTCGCCTGGCAGCCAATGAGATAGCTCGCTTGGGCCAGCGGCTGATCATAGAGCTGTTTGAAAAACATGGGAGGAAATATAGGCGGTCCAGACTATGGTGCTTGCGCCGTGTGACAAGCGGTTCGTCACGAAAAAGGTCGAATCAATGCTGCCGCTGTGACGGTCGTGCCGGTGCCACTATGCCGCCGCAATCGTCCAGTCCGTAACATGACTGCATGTCGAATCCCCTCTCTCGTCGCCCGTCCACGCTCGCCGCGGACAAATTCCGCGCGTCACCGCGTTCGCTGGGCATCAACGCGGAGTGGCGCCCGGTGACGTATCCCCGGGCGGAGCCACTGTCGGGCGGTCGGTCGTCCTACGGGGCGGGCAATGTTCGCGGCGCCGCGCCGAAGGCGCCGTCGACCTCGGCCGCCGTACCGGGCGCGAAGCGCGTCGCCACCTCGGCCGCTTCGGTCGCCTCGGCGACGCGCGCCGAGCGGGAAAGTGTGCTCGTCACCAGCGTGGTCGTGGCGTTCGCCATGATCGCGATGGTCATCGCGGCGCTCAAAGTGAACGGAGGCAAGCAGCAGGACCGAAGCCGCACGGCGATGGCCGGCACGTTGTCGAATGTGTATGAGCAGCAGTCGGCCTTCCGCATCTTGAATCAGCGTTTCGCCACCTGGCCCGAGCTCAAGGCCCGCGGTCTCCGCATGCCGCAGGAGCAGCGGGTGGTGGCGTCGAACACATCGCCCTCGCATTGGTTCATGGCGGTTCGCGATACGAATACAGGGATTGTCTGTTCCCGCACCGGTGAGCTGATGGATGAGAGCCCATTCGAGCGGAAGCCCACCTGCTCCGACGCGGGTCGCTGACCCCCCTGCTGCAAGCCGGGGGATTCCCTCCGTTCCGCCTTGGCGATAGATCGCAGGGTGCATTCAAACCCTGACTTCGTGGCGGACCGCGCCATCCGCCGCGCCGGTGCTCCCACCGTCGCGTCCGCCCTCGGTGCCCTCGTTCTCCTTGCCTCGGCAAGCCCGGCTGCGCGTCCGCTGCACGCGCAGCCGTCGCGCGATACGACGCAGCGATTGCAATCGGTGCGCGTAACGGTCACGCGAGACGCTGCGCGCTCGCCGTTCGAGTTGCCATTCGCCGTAAGCACGGCGCCACTGTCGGCGCGGCCGGCGTTGCGTCGAACCGGCGTGAGTGATTTGCTGCTGGCGGTGCCGGGCGTGCAGGTGCAGGACCGTGCCAACCCGTCGCAGGATCAGCGCATATCGCTGCGCGGCTTCGGCGCGCGGTCGGCGTTCGGCGTACGCGGCGTACGTGTGCTGCGCGACGGCGTTCCCCTGTCGTTGCCCGACGGACAGACCCCCACAGATTGGCTCGATCTCGAAACGATTGAGCGCGTGGATATCGTGCGCGGCACGGCGGCGGCGCTGTATGGCAACGCGGCGGGTGGTGTCATCGACATGCGTTCGCGCGCGCCGTCGGCGACGCCCGTCAGCGGACAGGCGCGTGTGTGGGATGGCGGCGGGTGGCAGCGCGGCAACGTGCAGCTGTCGGGATCGATGGCCGACACGTCGGGACAGTGGCGACAGCCGGCATGGCTGCTCTCGGCGACGCGCACTGCGGGCAACGGACCGCGCACCTGGTCGCGCCTCGATGCCTCGAGTGTCTTTGCGCGTGCGCTCGTCACCGTTGCGGGAACGCGGCTCGAAGTGCAGGGCACACACTACGCGGCCCCGCGCGCTGAAAACACCGGTGCGTTGACGGCCGCGGAACTCGCGCGCGATCCGCGGCTCCCCGACTCGTTGAACATTACACGCCGCTCGCGGAAGGCCGTCGTCCAGTCGCAGATCGCGCTGCTCGCCGAGCGTGATCTCTCCTCTGGGACGGTGCGCGGATCGCTCTTTACCGGCAGTCGGTCCCTCGATAACCCGTTGCCCTTCGCCATCGTCGATGTCGATCGTCGCGTGGTAGGGGGCAGCATGCACGGCGCATGGCGCGTGGGGGCGCTTGCATGGCCCGTGCGACTTGGTGCCGGTATCGATGCGCAGCGGCAGGTGGATGCACGCGCCAACTTCGAGAATTGCGCCGCGGTGGCAGCGACCGCGCCCGTCACGGCGCTTTGTCCGGTGGTGCGTGCCGAGCGTGGCGCCACGCGACTCAACCAGCAAGAGCGCGCCACCAACGTGGGGGGCTACGGTCGCGTGGAAGTCGAAGCGCCGCGCCGGGTGTTCGCGAGCGCTGCGTTGCGCTACGACCAGGTTGGGTTTCGTGTCCGCGATCAGTTCATCACCACCACCAATGCCGACGACTCCGGCAATCGGACGCTCGATGCGGTGAGTCCGATGTTCGGACTCACCTGGCGCGCGCGTCCATGGTGGTCGCTCTATGCGAGTCTGTCGACCGCCTTCGAAACGCCGACCGTCACGGAGCTCACCAATCAGGAGAATGGCGCCGCCGGGTTGAACAGCACGCTCGCGCCGCAACGAACACGCACGGTCGAGATGGGGACGCAGGCGGTGCTTGGTCAGCATCTGCGCGCCGACCTCGCGGTCTTCCGCGCGCGGGTGCTCGACGAACTCGTTCCCTTCGATGTACCCAACCAGCCGGGACGTCGCGCGTTCCGCAACGCCGGCCGCTCTACGCGCACGGGTGCCGAGACCAGTGTGCGCGGGCAGTGGGAGGCATTCGAGTTCGGCACGGCGTACACCTTCTCGCGCTTTCGCTTCGATCGCTACGACGTAGGCGCGGTGTCGTTCGCCGGCAAAAGGATTCCCGGTGTCCCGGAACACTATGCCCAAAGCTTCGGGACGGTGCGCGCGCGTGGACTCTTCGGCACCGTCGAGTGGACGGCGTCGTCCCGAGCCAGTGCCAACGACGCGGCGTCGGTGTACGGCGCCGGCTTCAGCGTCTGGAATCTGCGCGCAGGGTACGACGTGCCGTCAGTCGGTCGTGTGCGCGTGCAACCCACCGTGTCGCTCGAGAACGCGTTCGACCGACGCTACGCGTCGAGCCTGGTGATCAACGCGACGCGCAACCGGTTCTTCGAGCCCGGGCTACCGCGTCGCGTGTCGTTCCTCATGTCGCTGACGTGGCGCTGACGCGGCGCTGACGTGGCGCTGACGTCTGCGGCTTACTGATACTGGATGTAGAGCGGCTTGGGGGTGAGCGCGAGCAGCTGCGCCGGCGTCATGATGGGGCCACCGTACTTGGTGTCGTTCTTGTAGAACAGCTTGAAGCCGGTGAACTGTACCGGCTCGGCGTATACGTATGCCGCGTACGAATCGCGCTTGAGACTTGGCGGGCCCCACCCGTCCATGTGAATGACCACCTGTACCTGCGGGTCGCGCTTGATCTTCGTCGCGTTGGTGAGCATCGGCTTCGTGAAACGGTGCACCACCAGAATCTTTGGCGGCAGGTTGTTGGCCGTCACAATGCGCGCGAGTTGATCGATGACCCAGTTCACATCGGCCGCGTCGTAGCTGCCGATCTTGCGACCGGGCTTGGTGCCGTCCTTCATCGAGAACTCGGGGTCCATGCCGACGTGCACATCGGGCTTGGACAGCCACGCTTCCAGGCGCGGCAGCTCTTCCTGAATAGTGCTCAACCCCACTTGCACATCGAGAAAGAGCAGCGCGTTCCGCTCCTTGGCCCACCCGTACACCTTCTCGGTGAGCTTGTCGCTGTGGCGCATGCGATACTTGCCGTCTTTGCCCGCGTCGCCCTGCGCCACCGTGGTTATGAGGTGCAGCGCCGGTTGCACGGGCGTGTCGGGATCGGCGCGCTTCCAAGCCGCGACCTCACGATCGAGACGCGAAAGCATGTCGGGCTTCGGATACTCGCCCAAGACGCCCATGCGCTTGGAGAACGGATTGCCGTAATACGCAATAATGCGCTTGGCCGGCAGGACGCTGCCGGCCAGCGGCGCCGGTCCGGGCACAGGCCACACCGGCACCGGCTTGCCGGCGAGTGCGCGGGCGGCGGCCGATGTGCCGCCGGTGGGGTACGCCGATTTGGCGCCGCTGTCCTTCGCGGAGGGCTTGGCCGTTGGCTTGGATACAGACGGTTTGCTGGGCGTCGCGACGGTGGCTTGCGCGACCAGCGGGGCGACGGGAGAGAGCAGGGCCAGCAGCGTCGCCTGCGCCAACACGGCGGGCGACGGGAAATGTCGGATAGGCATGCGCGAAATGTAGAAAGCGAGGGAACCATCAAGCACGGCGCGCAGCTTGAGTGAGTGTCCGGAAGAGCCGCCCATGACGAACAGCCGGACAGTCCTCGGTTCGATGCGTTCCGCCCACTCTTTCGGTGCCTCCCTATGAGCATGCCCAGCACGGACGCGACCTACGCAATCCCTGAAGATTTCGATGGATTTCTCCTCGATGCCATTCCGACCACCGATGGTGTGTGGGCGCTGTACGGCATCGATGACGATCGTCCCATGGCTGCGTGGAGCAGCTATCACGCCGCGCGTTGCGTCGATCAGCTCGTCATTGCCCGCGCGCGCGCAAAGGCCGCGGAGTGGGCGCTCGGTGACGTGCAGACACGTGGCAATGCCGCCTGTATCGCCAAGGCCGGCGCTCATCTGGCGCGTATGCACGCCGATCTCGCCGACTGGCAGGCGCAGGGCCGTCGCCTCGAAGCCGCGCGCAAGGTGACGTACGGCGCGTGGACGACGCCGGTGTTCGAGGGCTGATGCGGTAGCTGAACTGCGGTAGCTGAACTGCGGTTGCTGGTCCGGCGGTTCACTGGCCGACGGCACTAGCCCTCAGGAGAAAGAACGTAAGGGAAAAGGGGGAAGCGCGGTTCGGTTCGCCGGTAACAACGAGATCGTTGTTCGTGGTGGACCGAACCGCGCTTCCCCCTTTTTCCTTACGTTCTTTTCCCTGAGGGCTAGTGCCGTGGCGAGTTGAGCGCCGGACCAGCCCCCCGTTGTTCAACCGCCGTTACCGAACCCGCAAAATGTACGGCATCCGCGCATACACCCCACGCGGGTCGTTGTACGACAGCAGCATGGTGAGCTCACGTGTCACGTCGCGCGCCAGATCGGCGGCCACACCGCGCGCGCCCATCTCGCGAAGGGCGGCATTCGCCCGCGCTGCCACCGGCGCCGGCTTGTCTTCCAGCAACTCCGTAATGCGCTCCGTGGCCGACTTCACACGCGGATACTCCCGCACCTCGTAGTCGCCAGTGAGCTTCGCGAGCAACGCCGCACTCTTGAGTGCCATGTCGAGGCCACCTATGGAGTCGACGAGACCGATGCGCAGCGCCTGCGCGCCCGACCATACGCGTCCTTCGGCAATCATCCCCACCGAATCGACCGTCAGCTTGCGGGCGCTCGCGACGCGCTGCAAAAACGCCGCGTACACCGCGTCGGTGCCGCGCTGCAACACCGCGAGCTCCGCCTCGGTACGCGGCCGTGCCAGCGAGAAAAGATCGGCGTAACGCCCGGTCTTCACCGTATCGAACGTGATCCCCTGCTTGTCGGCGAGTCCCTTGATGTTCGGCACTAGCGAGAACACCCCGATGGAGCCGGTAATCGTGTTGGGTTCAGCAAAAATGCGGGAGCCGGCGGTGCTGATCCAATAGCCGCCGCTCGCCGCCAGTGAACCCATGGACACCACCAGCGGCTTGTTCTTCGCAATGAGCGTGAGCTCGCGCTGAATCTGCTCTGAGGCAATCGCGCTGCCGCCTGGGCTGTTGACCCGCAACACGACCGCCTTGATCGTGTTGTTCGTGCGAAGCTTGCGCAGCTCGCGCGACAGCGCGGCGCCTCCGATCTGCCCGTCGCCCCCTTCGCCGTCCACGATATCCCCCTCGGCATACACCACGGCAATCGCCTGACTGCCGCCAATGATGCGGTCTTTCGCCACGGCAATGGGCGCATACGCATCGAGCGTGATCTGTGGCATCGAGGGCTGTTCGATGATCGCCGCGAGCTCCGCGTCGCGCGTGCTGTCCTTGGCGCTCCGCGCGACCGTGCCGCCCGCCTTGCCCGTCATCGTCTGCAAGTCAGCAAGTACCACGTCGAAGTAGGCCACGCGGTCCACGAGCTTGGCGCGTTGCGCGTCGGCGGGCAGCATGATCCCCTGGGCATCCACCATGCCCTGCAGGGTCAGCGTGTCCACTTTGCGGCTCTCGGCAATGCCGCGCTTCACTTCGCTCCACAGGTCACCCAAGTATGACGCGACCTGCAGGCGGTTCTCCGGGCTCATGTTGGTGCGATGTGAACGGTTCGACCGCCGCCTTGAAGCGCCCCACGCGGCTCACCTGCACGCCAATACCGTATTTCTCGAAGAGCCCGCTCAGAAACACCTGCTCCGATGCCATGCCAGGCAACAATAGCGAGCCGAACGGGTCGAGCGTGATCTGCGTGGCCGCCGAGGCCACGTAGTACGTGGACACATCCGGGTTCACGAGGTACGCGTGCACCGGCTTCTTGCTGGCGGCAAAGGCGACGAGCGCCTGCCGCAGCTCGCGGAGCGCCGCATAGCCAGAGCGCACGCCGTCGCCCGTGACGGAGCCGCGGAGCAAAATGCCGCTGATGCGGTCGTCGTCCGCTGCCGCGCGGATGGCCAACAGCGCCGAACGCAGAGGCAGGGCATCGCTGCCCGGCGACAGCGCGTCGTCGAACACGGAACGGGCCTCGGCGCGCGCCGGCTGATCCGACAACGCCTGCTCGAGATCGACAATCATGACCGAGCCCTGCCGCACCACGGTGGTGGGGCGCGAGCCGGCCGACGCCGCCACACCAATGATGAGCAGGACCGCGGCAACGACACACACCGCGATCGTGACGAGATTCGCCGCCAGGGCGGTGAAGAACTGCTTCATGCCAGAATTCGCTCCATTCAGGGTAGGGGGACAATAACCGATACGGCATTCGGCCGCGTCCGGTTCCGCTGCCACGCATTTTTGCACAAACATGACGGAACCGTCGCAAATGACCCTTGCCGCCTGTCGCTCCGTGCCACAGGTTGGAGGGATACCCCACCCCGAGCCCTCGCCCATGCCTGCCTACCACGCTCCGCTCGACGATATCCGCTACCTGCTCAACGACGTGCACGACATCGGCCAGCTCTCGGCGCTCCCCGGCTTTGAAGACGCGACGCCGGAGATGATTGACGAGGTCCTCGCCGGTGGGGCGACGTTCTGCGAAGACGTCCTGTTTCCCATCAACCAGAGCGGCGACGCCGAAGGGATCGCGCTGGTGAACGGGGAGGTCAAAACGCCCACCGGGTTCAAGGACGCGTACACGCGCTACACCGCCGACGGATGGACTGCGATCAGCGCCGAGCCTGCGTATGGTGGGACGGGGCTCCCTGAGATGGTGCGCTTCGTCATGGAGGAGATGCTCTGCTCGGCCAATCTCTCCTTCTCCATGTATCCAGGCCTGTCGCATGGCGCCTACAGTGCCCTCATGAGCCACGGGTCGGACGAATTGAAGTCGCGCTATCTCCCCAAGCTCATCGATGGCACGTGGGGCGGTACCATGTGCCTTACCGAGGCGCAGGCGGGCACCGACCTCGGCATCATCACCACCAAAGCCGTCCCGACGGCCGATGGGGCGTACGACATTACCGGCACGAAGATTTTCATCTCCGCCGGTGAGCACGACCTCACGGAAAACATCGTGCACCTCGTGCTCGCCAAGCTCCCCGATGCACCCGGAGGCACCAAGGGCATTTCGCTGTTCGTCGTCCCCAAGTTTCTCCCCACGGAGAGTGGAGGACTCGGGGAGCGGAATGGCGTCACCTGCGGCAGTGTCGAGCACAAGATGGGCATCAAGGCGTCGGCGACATGCGTGCTCAACTTCGACAACGCCAAGGGCTTCCTCGTGGGTGAGCCGCACAAGGGGATGCGCGCGATGTTCGTCATGATGAACGGCGCGCGTCTCGCGGTCGGGTTGCAGGGGCTCGGGCTTTCCGAGGTGGCGTATCAGAATGCGCTGTCATATGCCAAGGATCGCTTGCAGGGGCGCTCGCTCACAGGTCCCAAGAACCCGTCGGGGCCGGCCGATTCCATCCTGGTGCACCCTGACGTGCGCAAAGGACTGCTGCGCATCAAGGCGCTCAACGAAGGGATGCGCGCGCTCGCCTATGCGGTGGGCATTCGCATTGATATCGAGCACCGTCATCCTGATGCCGCGGTGCGTCAGGACGCCGAGGACATCGTGGCGCTCATGACGCCGGTGGTGAAGGCGTTCTTGACCGACAAGGGGTTCGAGAACACGAACGTCGCGCTGCAGACGCTCGGCGGGCATGGCTACATCAAGGAATACGGCATCGAGCAGTATGTGCGTGACGCGCGCATTGCCCAGATCTACGAAGGGACGAACGCCGTGCAGGCGCTCGATCTGGTGGGGCGCAAGCTGCCTATGGAAGGGGGGCGGTTGGTGCGGCGCTTCTTCGAATTGGTAAAGGGTGACGTGGACGCCGCCGCGCAGGTGGACGGTCTCGACGACTTCGCGAAGGCGCTCGGCGCCTCATTTTACCAGTTGCAGAAGGCGACCATGCTCCTCGCGGAGAAGGGCTTCGCCAACCCCGACGAAGTGGGCGCGGCGGCCACCGAGTACCTGCAGCTCATGGGCTACGTTGCGGTGGGGTGGCAGTGGCTGCGCATGGCCACGGTGTCACGGCAGAAGCTGGCGGAGGGGGCGGCCAACGGCCGTTTCCACGAGGCCAAGCTCAAGACGGCGCGTTTCTACTTTTCGCGCGTGCTCCCCGAAACGGCGACGTTGCTGACGGCGATTCAGTCGGGCAGTGCGTCCATTATGGCCTTCGCCGCCGACGAATTCTGACCAGTAGGGGGAACATGACGGGAGCCAGCGGGCATCGAAGCAATTCGGTGCCCGCTGTGTGACATCTTGGACTACGCGAGCATGGCAAAATTTAACCCTTGGGACGGATCTGCCGATGATTACCACAACCTCTTTCCCAATCCATGTTCTTCAAGTTGCTCTCCGAACCCCGCCTCTCGTCCGAACGAGGAAGTTCGAACGGCGCGAGTGAATCCCCAGTATTGAAGGCTATTCCTGGTGGTGCCGCGCCGCCGGCGCCCACGGCCGCTGCTGCCATCGCGTCCGCCGATGAAAGCCTTGAGCTCGTGCTCGATGCGCTTGGCGGCATTCTCACGGCGCTCTCGCGCTACCCCATCGATCTCCCCGATCGGTCCGGCGAAGACATCTCGCGCGAACTCTCGCGCTGGCATCGTCACGTCACCCTTGGTTATCCGCTCGAAGAGCAGGCGCAGGGGTCGCTCGGCGTCCATGATCGCGACTGGGACGGCGTGGTGCGCACGATCGCCGAGCAGCGCCGCGACGAATCCAAATACGTGGATTCGTCGATCAACGAGTTGCGTGATGCACTCTGGGCCTGCGTGGAGACCGTGCACAACGCAGTGAAGGTGGATCAGACGATCGACGTCACCACCGAAACGCAGATGGAGCGGGCCAAGGTCGCGCTCAAGCGCATGCAGACCGGCTCGATCAAGTCGGAAGTCGTGGGCGCGGTGCTGGCCATCGAAGGCGCGCTGCAGACGCGGCGCGAGCAGCAGCAGGAGCAGTACGTGAGCCTCGCGACGAAGCTCGATCGGTTGGGCAAGCAGTTGGAAGAGGCGCGTCGCGAGAGCACGACCGACGTGCTTACCGGGATTGGCAACCGCAAACTGTTCGATGTGATGGCGCAGCGCGCGCTGCAGATGTTCTCGCTGGGCCGTCAGCCCGTCGTGCTGCTCATGATCGACATGGACAAGCTCAAGATGGTGAACGACATGTACGGTCACCAATCGGGCGACGTGGCGATTCAAAACTTGGGCAAGGCGCTGTCGCGCACGTTCATGCGGCAGAGCGACGTGCTGTGCCGGTTGGGCGGCGACGAGTTCGCGGCCATTTTGCACAACACCGACTGGAAGATGGCGCAGACGTTGGCTAAGCGGCTGCAGGAGCAGCTGTCGTCTATGCCGGCCCCGCATCCGAGCATGGAGTTCTCGGTGGGTGCCTCGATTGGCGTGGCGCAGCTCGAGATTCACGAGGAAGTCGAGGAGTGGGTGGCCCGTGCGGACAAGGCGCTCTACAAGGCCAAGCAGAACGGGCGGGAGCGGGTGTGCGTGGCGGATGGTTTGCTGACGCGGCCGGCGTAACGGCTTCGGGTACACGAGCGCGGGCCCGGTCTCCTCGACCGGGCCCGCTTTGCCGTTGCCGGTTGGTAATCGCGCGCGCTGCTTCGTGGCGTTTGCGATCGCGCTGGCCGTGCCCATGGCGTCGGCGCAGGCCCAGGGGACGCGTACTTCACCCAACTGCCATGCACAGTCTCGAATTGGGATTTGTGCACGGGTGCGTACGGCGTAACCAATCTCAACAGCTCCAACGGTCAGTCATTTGCCGACTTCCTCGAAACAGAACAGTGGGCCGACGAGGTTGGTGCGAATGTCGTTGATCAGCCATTCCTCTCCCAGATCACGGACGAGCGCTTGATCGACGCGAACGCGACCGTCGGCCAGCTTGTACCATTACGCGTCCTATCAAGGGGCGATCAGTGTCACTACGATCGGGTCGGCTACCAACGGGCAAGGAAATGCGCAGGGCCTTTCCGGCATTCGCGTCTTCTCTGTACCGTCCCATCAAGTTCCTGAGCCGTCTTCGGTCCTGCTGTTGGCATCAGGCATCGTTGGAATGGGTGTGGTTGCCCGCCGCTGTCGCACCAAGGCCTGAGCGAGCCCCATCGTAAACGGGCGATCGCAAAGGTAGGCCGTACCTGACGACCGGACACTCGTACAACAAAGGGCAAACTCCTCGCGGCGACCGAGATCTCGGCTCCCGCGGGGAGTTTGACGTTTGTCGTCGAAATTGTCAGTTCTCGGTTGCGAGCTTCAGCTCGTCCGGCCCGGTGTCGCCGCCCGCAGTGCATTCAGAATCACCGCCACATCAATAACCTCCTGAACCAGCGCCCCCGCCACCGGCGTCAGCATCCCGGCCGCCGCAAAGCCCATCCCCACCAGCGACAGCCCGAGCCCCACCCCAATCGATTGGCGCGCAATCATGAGCGCGCGGCGCCCGATCCGCACCGCCTCGGGAATGCGCGACGGATCATCGATGAGCAGCACGACATCGGCCGCTTCGGCCACCACGCCGCCGCCGTGGCCGGCCAGGGCAATGCCCACCGTCGCCGTCGACAGCGCCGGTGCGTCGTTCGTGCCGTCACCTGCCATGAGCACACGGTGCCCCGCTTTCTCGAGCGCCGCCACCCGCGCCACCTTGTCCTGCGCCGACAGCTCGCCCGCGTATTCGGTAATGCCCACCGCGTCGGCCACCGCCTGCACGTTCGCCTGCTTGTCTCCCGACAACAGTTGCAGCCCGGTAAAGCCCAGCGCGCGAAGCTCCGCGAACATCGGCGTCAACTCCGCCCGCATCTCGTCGGCGAACTCGAAGCGCGCCAATTCGCCCCCCTCGGTGCCCACATAGGCGCGCAGGCCGCTCGCTTCGCGCTCCATGTCGGCCAACACGCCCGCCGCCACCGGCGCCACCCGCAGCAGCGCTTCACGCACGTAGTCCGGCGCGCCCACGAACACCGCCTCGCCGCTGACCCGCCCGGTAATGCCATGCCCCGCCGTCTCCTGCAGTTCGGCGGCAATCACCAGCGGTGCTCCACGCGCTTCTGCTTCGGCGACCAGCACGCGCGCCAGCAAATGCCCGGACCCCTGTTCGACCGCTGCGGCCTTCCCCAACAGCTCCAGCGACACCGCCTCTCCGACACCAACAATGCGCGAGACCTTTGGCCTTCCCACCGTGAGCGTACCCGTCTTGTCGAACACTGCGGTGTCGGCCTTGGCGAGCCCCTCCAGCGCCCCGCCGTGACGTACAATGATGGCACGCTTGGCGGCCCGGTTGATGCCGCCAATGATCGCCACCGGCGCCGCGAGAATGAGCGGGCAAGGGGTCGCGACCACCAACACCGCCAGCACCCGTGACCACTCGCCGGAGATCATCCACGCGACCCCACACGCCGCCAAGGTGAGCGGCGTGAACCACACCGCCCACCGGTCGGCGGTACGCTGCAACGGACTCTTCGAGGCCTGGGCGCTGCGCACCAGCTCCACGATGCGCGCGTACTGGCTCTCCTGCGACCGACGTTCGGCGCGTATCGTGAGCGCGCCCTCCTGATTGAAGCTCCCGGAGTACACACGCAAGCCCGCCGACGCGCGCACCGGCACCGGCTCTCCAGTGAGTCTCGACGTATCCACATGCGACGCGCCATCAACGACGACGCCGTCCGCGGGAACGAGTTCACCCGGACGCACGAGGAGTTCGTCCCCCGGCACAATGGCGTCGGCATCGATGTCGGCGACACGGCCGCCGCTCACACGATGCGCCGTACGAGGCGCATCGGCCTCCAGTGCTGAGACGGCATTCGACGCGCGCGCCACCGCATACGCATCGAGCGCTTCACCGCCCGTTTGCATGAGCACCACCACAAGACCGGCCAATGGCTGCCCCAGCAGTAACGCGCCGACAATCGCGAGCATCGCGACCACGTCCGCCGCAAACTCGCCGCGCAGCATCCCGCGAAGAGTGCGCCACGCGACCGGCAAACCTGTAATCAGCAGACCCAGCAGCCATCCGCGATCGCGCCACACATCAGGTACGCCAAGCAGCGGCGTTACGAAACCCGCGATCAGGAAGGCTAGCGTGACGATCGGAAGTGGGGATATTGGAAAGGGCAAAGCGGATATTTTCATATGAGAAAACTGCAGCATGCGCAACGATTGCGCCGCAGTGTGCGACGAAGCACACCGGGGAGGCGTGGCGTCGGCCATGTACCCATGCGCTGGGCATCGCTCATGGGCAATGGGGATATCACCGACGTCGACCCTTTCAATTACCTTGATCGAGTATGCCAGAAACGCACTCACACGCCGCGCTTGCCGCGATTGTCGACATCTCGGCCGATGCGATCATCGCACTCGATGACGGCTTCCGCATTGTCCGCTTCAATCGCGGGGCGGAGAAGATATTCCATTGGACGGAAGCTGAAATGCTCGGCCAGCCGCTCGACCGTCTGCTCCCCATGGCCACGCGCGCGGTGCACCGCGGCCATATGCGTACCTTCGCCGAAGGGGCGAGTGATGCGCGGACCATGGCGCACCGCCGGCCCATTGCGGGACTGCGCAAGAATGGCGAAACGTTTCCCGCCGAAGCGTCCATTGCGCGGGTCACGATGGATGGGGATCGCACCTTCATGGTCACGCTGCGTGACGTGAGCGAACGCGTGAAGGGCGAGGAACGGCAGAGGTTGCTCGCTACCGCCGGCTGGGTGCTCGCGGCATCGCTCGACGTCGAGTCGACCATGGCGACCATCGCGGAGCTGCCGGTACCGTTGCTTGGCGAGTGGAGCTTGCTGGAGCTGCTTACCCCCGATGGCGCGATGCGCCGCGCCGCAGCCACGCACCTCGATCCGCACCGTCACGAAGACACGGCCGCGTTGCTCTCCAAGGTGGCAGAGCCGTTGGAGCTTGAGCCCACCGCGGCGAGCAGTGCGCGGGTCGCGCACGAAGCTGAGGCACAGCGTCTCACCGACATCAGCGCGTGGCTCAACGCCAATTTCCACGATACCGCATCGCGTCAGCGCGCGCAGTCGCTTGGGGCCAGCGCGGTACTGCTGGTGCCGCTGCGCGCCGGTGGTCGGGCCATTGGAGCGTTGCATCTGGTCCGCACGCGTCCGGGCGCGGTGCACTCGCTCGAAGAGCAGCAGGTGGCCGACCAGTTTGCCGGCCTTGCCGCGCTCGCGCTGGAAAACGCGCGGCTCTATCAGCAGTCGCGCAGTGCCGTACGGGAGCGTGACGAAATGCTCGCCATCGTGTCACACGATCTGCGCAATCCCGTCAATGCCATCGTGATGCTGACCGGTGCGGTGCTCAAGCGCGATACCCCCGCGGCCGTGGCCGACGAGGACATCGCGCCCATGTTGCGCGACGAAGTGGAGGCGGTGCGCGCAGCGGCCCGTCAGGCCGATGGCCTCATTCAGGACTTGCAGGACGTGTCGCGCATTTCCGCGGGACGACTGCGCGTCGAGCGGCGGCGTGTGCCGGCGAGTGACTTCCTCAAGGAATGCGCCGATATCTTCGAGCCGGTCATGGAAGATGCTGCATTGCGCTTTGTCCGTCGCATCGATGACGATCTCCCGGTTGTCCTCGGCGATCAGCATCGGCTCACGCAGGTGCTCTCCAACCTGCTGGGCAACGCGGTACGCTTCACACCGCACGGTGGTGAAATCGTCCTAACGGCGACGCAACAGGAAGACGGCGTGCGCATCAGTGTGCGGGACAGCGGCCCCGGTGTGGCGCCCGACGACGTGCCGCGTCTCTTCGAGCGTTACTGGCAGGCGCCGCGCCTGCTGCGCGCAGGGTCAGGCCTTGGGCTCTACATCGCCAAGGGCATCGTTGAAGCGCATGACGGCGAAATCGGCGTGAACTCGGAAGTGGGGAAGGGCGCTGAGTTCTGGTTTAACCTGCCGCTGTAACACCCACCGCACGGCGCACCGCTATCCGAACAAGCGGGCGCGCGCAGCGTCCTTGAGCGCCACCACGGCAGGGTGGGCGAGCTTCCGTTCGGCCGAAATCGCATGGAACTGTTCGCGCACGTCGGGCAATCGACCCACGACACGCACGTGGTACGCCCGACGGATTTGTGCCTCTACCACCGTGGGCGCGGCGAAGAGTCCCATCCCTTCCTGCCCGAACACCTGCAACAGCGCCACGTCTTCGGCTTCACAGACAATATTGGGGCGCACATCGTTGGCTACGAACCACGCGTCGAGTGAGCGGCGCATGGTCGTGTTGTTCGTCGGCATGATGAACGGCGCGCCGTCGAGCGACTGCGGAAAACGTCGGCGGTACTTGGTACTCAGTGCCTCCGTGGCAAACACGGTTACGCCACACTCACCGAGCAGGTGATTGTACAGCGTGATGGGAATGGACGGCGATGCGGGCGTATCGGCGAGCACCACGTCGAGCGCGTGCACGGCCAGGTCGGCCACCAGCCGTTCCGTCTTGTCGATCCGGCAGGTGAGATGCAGTCCCGGCACCGCGTCGAGCGCCGGGCGAAGCAGACGCCACGTGGTGAGTTTTGGCAACGAGTCGGAAATGCCCACAACGAGTCGCGCCGGAATGCGTGCGTCGCCGCGCGTGAGCGCCTCCGTGAGTTCACGTCCCGTCCGGAACATTTCGTCGGCGTAGTGGAAGACGAGATGCCCCGTATCGGTGAGCACGAGATTCCGGCCGCGTCGCTCGAAGAGCGACGCATCCAGAGATCGTTCGAGCAGTTTGAGCTGCGTGCTGATGGTGGGCTGCGTGAGATTCAGCACCACCGTCGCCTTGGCAATGCTCCCCTCGCGCGCGACAACCCAGAAGTACAGCAGGTGCTGATAGTTGAGCGTGTTGAGGGAGAGCGGGGTCATACCTGCACCGGCAATACGCGTCCCGTCTCCAGATCGTACACGCCGCCCGCAATGACGAGCGTGCCGGCCTTCACCCGCTTCGCAATAACGGGTGACGCTTCCTTGAGGATCTCCACCCGCAGCTCGACGTTGCGCATGATGGCCTTGTTCAAGTCGCCGTTGCTTTC
This sequence comes from Gemmatimonas sp., assembly GCA_023910675.1. Lineage (GTDB taxonomy): Bacteria > Gemmatimonadota > Gemmatimonadetes > Gemmatimonadales > Gemmatimonadaceae > Gemmatimonas. The sequence continues at coordinate 71,020 of JAAVWC010000009.1, read as the reverse complement.
CTTGGCCGCGCGACGAATGTGCTGGTACAGGGTCGAGATCTGTCCAGGCACGTCGTTGCCGGTCATGGTCGCTGATACGGCGCCACACTTGGTGTGCCCCAGCACGTAGAGCACCGGCACACGCGAGTCGGCGCAGCCAAGGAACGCCGCAAACGGCTTCTGGCCGGCCGCCACTTCCTTGAGGCGTGCCATGTTGCGGTTGGGCGCCATCACTTCGCCCTTCACGAAACGGGAATTGCCTTCGTAGAGCGCGGCGAGTGCGGCGGCCGGGTCTGCGTATACGTCCGGCATGCGTGACACGGCGGCGGCCTCGGTGGGAAGCAGCGTGTTCAGTGCGGTTCCGAACAGAGCGCCGGCGCCAATCGCAGCCGTGCGCTGCAGCAGCTGGCGACGCGACGGGGATACCATCGTCGAATGCGGCGTGGTACACATGTCAGGCTCCGGTGTTTGGGGCGCGGTACTTCTCTCCACGGACGACCTGCACATCGGAGAGATAGGCGATTACTTCGTAGTCGGCGAAATACTGCTTGGAGATGTATTCCACGATGCGGTCGGCGACATCGGGCGGGACGATCGTTTCGATGCGCACATTGATGCCGGGAATTTCCGCCGCGTGCAGCGCGCGCGATCCCTGACCGCGCCCTTCGACCACCGTGAAGCCGGTGGCGCCGAGACGGCGAAGTTCCGTGGTGATGCGGGGCTCGAGCACCGGCTCGGCGATGATCGTAACCAGTTTGAACGAATGCGTCAGCATGATGGTGAGTTCGTGAAGGGTTACGATGCGATCGCTTGCGCGATGCTGTAGTAGATCGGGATACCGGCGAGGATGTTGAATGGGAACGTGATCGCGAGTGCAGCCGTCAGCGAGTACGTCGGGTTCGCTTCCGGCAAGGTGAGTCGCACTGCCGGCGGTGCGGCGATGTAACTCGCGCTGGCGGCCATGGTGCCGAGCACTGCGGCGCCGCTGGGTGTGAGTCCTGCCCACTCGCCAAGCACCACGCCGATGGCGCCGTGAATGAGCGGCATGATGATACCGAACGCCAGCAGGAAGGGACCCACCTTCTTGAGGTCACCGAGACGATCACCGGCGACGATGCCCATCTCCAGGAGGAAGAGCATGAGCGCGCCCTTGAAGCCGCTGTCGAAGAAGGGCGACACCGCCTTCCATCCCGACTCACCCATGAAGTAGCCCACGAGGAGGCCGCCAACGAGCAGGATCATCGTCCGCCCAGTCAGGACTTCGTGCAGTACTTCCTTGATGGAGCCATGCGCGCCGGTGTCGCCACCGCTGGCGAGCAGCTGCTTGTTACGCTGAATGGCACCCAGCGCCAGCGCGATATGAATACCCGGGCTTTCGAGCAGCGTGAGCAGCGTGGGCATGAAGCCTTCCGCCGGCGCGCCAACGCGCTGCATGAACTGCTGCGCCGCAATGAAGGTGACGGCGCTCACGGAGCCATAGTGTGCGGCCATACCCGCAGCGTCCGACGTACCGAAGCGCCCCACGTAACGCATGACGGCATAGGTGCTGAGCGGCGTGATGCAACCCAGCAGGAGGGTCACACCGGCGGGCGCGATGATGCTGTCGAACGATGCGTGGGCGAGCTCCACACCACCCTTGAGACCAAGCGCGAAGAGCAGGTAGATGGAGAGCGCGCTGTAGATGTCTTTGGGCAGCGAAAACTCACTGCGCATGAGGCGCGTCACGATACCGAGCGCGAAGGCGAGCGGGATCGGCGAGAGCAAATTGGCTTTGAGGGTCTCGATCATGGACGCAACATCGATATATCGTGATAGTTATGCAAATTGAATGTTCGGAACGAAAGCATTGAGAAAACCTATGGACTGCATTTGGCAAGAAAAAACGCCGCAATCACGATTGCGGCGTTTTTCGTAGCGGCAGCAAACGGTCGCTTAGTGCTTCTCAGCGGCCGGCGCAGCGTCCTTGTGTTCTTCGGTGGCCTTGGCACCATGTTCACCAGCAGCGGCACCATGCTCACCACCGGCTGCCGCGCCGTGCTCGCCGGCGGCAGCGTGCTTGGCCTGATCGCGCTCGTAGTACACCTGCTGCATCATGGGATCGCGCGGGTGCCGATACGTGTTGTTGTGGATCGTGTACGCACCAAAGCCGAGCGCGGCGGTCATCACACAGGTGATGATGGCGGCACCCCAGCCCAACTTGTTCGGATCGTACTGCTGAGCACTCATGAAGACACCCTGAGCAGGAAGAGAAAACGGTCGTCGATTCGGCCGACACCACGATTCGGCGCCGCGTCTGCCATACCGTAGCGGAACCTAGTGGGACCGGGGTCATTCTTCTACCCTTGGGCCCGTATCGTGTGTCGGGTCCACAAGGCCGGCCGGAAGAATGGCTGCCGGATCCATAACGATCCCGGATGCGATCCAGTGCCCGGGTCAGGGCGCGGTCGCGGGGTGACTCCTCCGGGTCGATCGCCGCCGCAGACACCGGAGCCGCCGGGGACGCCGCAAAGAGCCCCAGCTGCGTGACGGGCAGCGGGAGCGCCTCCGGCTCGTCGTCGAAGTGGGAGAGGGAAATCCCCAGCAGCCGAACCGGAACGCGCCGCTTGCCGCGGAGCTGGCGCAGAAGCGGACGGGCCGCCTTGAGCACCGACTTTTCCGATTCGATGTACGCCGACAGGGTGCGCTGGGCCGACCGGGTGCGGAAGTCCGTGTCCTTGATCTTGACCGTTACCGTTCGGGCCCGCAGCGCCTTGCCGTCGGAGATCGCTGCTCACGCGGACGGCCAGCCGGAGCAGTTCCCGCTCGATGACCGTATCGTCGTCGAGGTCGCGGGCGAACGTGTCTTCCCGGCTCACCTGCTTCTGGCGGTCGCGGGGGGACACGATGCTGTCGTCGAGTCCGCGGACCCGCCGGTATAGCCACGGGACCGGCCCGGTCGCCGAGGCGGCTCACCAGTGCCTCCTCCGTCCAGCCCTGGGCCTCGTGCTACGCGGATCAGCCCCATGCGCTCCAGCTTTTCCGCCAGCTTTGGGCCCCACCATGGGCAGATCGGCCAGCCTGAACGTGGAGAGAAAGCCGGCCTCCTGGCCCGGCGCCACGCAGTGCACACCGTCGGCCCCGGTCCCGGGTTTTGGCTTGGCCACCTCCACAGGCCATCTTGGCCACGAGCCGCGACGTGCCTCCGCCAATGGACACGTTGAGCCCAGGTCGCCTCGAATACCGCCTGCCGGATGCGATGGGCGGTATCGCGCAGCGGCTCGTGGCCGTACAGCGCCTCCGTGCCCCCCAGGTCACAGTACCACTCATCGATGCTCGACGCCTGGACCACGGGGGCAAAGCGCACCAGCACGGCCTGGATCTCCTTGCTCCGCGTGCTGCACGCCTGTCGCGGCACCGGGACGCACATCGCCTCAGGGCACAGCTTGAGCGCCCGCGCAATAGGCATCGCCGAGCGCACGCCAAAGGCGCGGCATTCGTACGAGGCGCTGCACACCACGCCGCGAGAGCCCGGTCGACCGCCCACAATGAGCAGCGCGGCCCGCCCCGCGCCTTCCGGATCTTCCTGACGCGCCACCGCCACGAAGAAACGCGTCAGCGTCGACCAGCAGAATGCGGCGCGGCGAAGTCATGGCGGAAAGTTAGTACCCCGTGACAACGTTCACGCGTGACTCCTGCCATTGTGCTCGCGAAAAAGGCCGGCATACCGCACGACGTCCTCAGCTACCTCCACGACCCGCGCTGCCGAGTCGTACGGGCTCGAGGCGGCCGACGCACTACAGCTCGATCCCGACAGCGTCTTCAAGACGCTGGTCGTCGGACGTGGAGGGCGTGGGTCTGGCCTGCGCCGTGGTACCGGTGAGTCGTATGCTCGATCTCAAGGCCGTGGCCGACGCCGTGCACGGACGTCGCGCCACGATGGCCGATGTGCACGCCGCCGAGCGGGCGACCGGGTACATCGTGGGCGGGATCAGTCCACTGGCGCAGAAGAAATCGCTGCCGCTCGTGCTCGACGAAACGGCAATACTGTTCGATCGCATTCACGTGAGTGCGGGGCGCCGCGGCCTCGAAATTTCGCTCGCCGCTGATGACCTGCTGCGGCTGACGCGTGGAATGCTCGCCGCGATCGCGCGAGCGTGATCGCGGGCGTGATCGCGAACGCCTACACGGCCCGCGGTCGCTTCGGCGCGGTCTCCAGCTCGAGGTTCGACGCGCGACCACGGGCTGCCACGGGCCATCGCGTTTCGACCGCGTCGCCGCGCACGCCGAACACTTCGTCGAACAGATGCACGGCAATGCAGACATGGTTCGGCACCACGCGCACCTGATCGCCCAGCCGGGGACGCCACGACGACTGCGACACGTCAAGGATCCCATGTTCCTCCGACAGGCGTGACACGATCACTTCCGGGTGGTCGAGCAACGCACCATAGCCGTCGCCCTCGGCACGAAGCGGTTCGCGCCCCAACGCCTTGGTGCCGGCATCGATGACCGCTTGTCCCTTCACCGACACGCTGACGACCGTCGCCAGCACTGTGAGTGCGCAGTCTTCCCAATCACACGCGCCGATCTGCGCGGTCGTGCGATCGTTGTACACGTAGGTACCGGGACGGACTTCGTTCACGCCGGGGACCTCGTGCATGCGCCACGCCGCCGGCGTCGATCCACCACTGACAACGCGGGGGGGACAGCCCACATCGGTCAACGCGTCGACGTACGCGCTGATGTCGCGCCCCAACTGGGCCAGCGCATCGGCCTGCTCGTGTACATGACTGCGAATGTGGCCGGGATAGAACTGCAGTCCGGCAAAACGCAGCGACGTCGAACGGTCGAGGTGGAGCGCCATGGCCGCCGCTTTCTGTGGCGAGGTGACGCCAACACGATGCATGCCAAGGTCCGCTTCGATCATGACATCGATGATGCGCCCGCCCAGCATGGCGGCCACGCCGAGTGCATCGAGCGACTGAATGTCATCGGCCGCGACCGTGAGGCGAACGTCGGCGGGCAGCCGGGCCAGTCGCTCGAGGCGTGCGGCGCCCACGGGCGGGTACGCCACATAGATGTCGTTGCACACTTCGGACATGACTTCGGCTTCGCGCAACGTGGCGCAGGTGAGCCCCACGGCGCCAAGGCGGAGCTGTTCGGCGGCAATCCGTGGCGACTTGTGCGTCTTTACGTGCGGACGAAGTCGCAGGCCGTTCAGGGTGGCGTACGCGGCCATCCGGTCCAGATTGTGGGCAAGCCGATCGAGGTCCACAATCGGAACCGGTGTCTCGAGCTGTTCGAGATACGTTGCCACTGCCTCACCTCCGCCTGCCTGAGAATGTCACACGACGAATCGAACGCCCCGGTGTCCCGTCAGTGGACGCCCGTGATATTGCCGGACCTTCCGCCGCCTGCGGGAGCCTACTCGCCGGGCGTACGCACCGCAAATAATTCGCAGCTGCTCTTTGTCTCGGGGCAGACGCCACGCGACCCAGCCACCGGGCAGATCGTCGGGACGACCATCGAAGAACAGACGCGGATCACCCTGGCGAATCTCGTGCGCATTCTCGAGGCGGGCGGGGCAACGGTGGCCGATGTCGTCAGTGTCACGGTGTATCTCGCGGACGAAAAGGACTGGGGGGCGTTCGACGCGGTCTATCGCACCATCTTCAGCGCCCCGTTTCCCACCCGTGCCGTGGTGGGGGCGCAGCTGCGGGGCATTCAGGTGGAAATCTCCGCCGTCGCGGCGGTGGCATCGGCGCGCTGACCACGTGATTGTTCTCTACGGCAGCGACCGCGCGTGGCGCCTGGCGCTGGACGCAGCGCTACGCGACCTCGGGGTCGCCGTGCGAACAGCGAGCCGGCAGGCAGAATTGGCCAAATGCCTGGCGGGGGCCGGCTCGGCGGTCGAGTTAGTCATCGTCGGGCCGACACGCGACGATGAGACCGTGGTGCGCGCGACCGTCTCATCGCTGGCCGCGCATCTCCTGTCGGGCCATCGGGTCGATACCACCACGCCCGGCGAAACGATCGCCGAGATCGTTCGTCGGGCGCAGTCCCTGCTCAATCGCTGACGCGTCAGCTGATTCCCAGCGCGTAGCCTTCGCCCCGGACGGTGCGGATGTCGACGGTGCTCTCCGATTCGCGCAAGCGCTTGCGCAGCTGGGCCACGTGCACGTCGACGACGTTCGAGCCCGGGTCGAACTGCAAATGCCACACGTGCTCGAGCAGCACGGGGCGCGTCACCGTTTCGCCAGCACGCATCGCCAGGAACTCGAGCAGCGCGTACTGCCGTGCCGTGAGGTTGACCGTCTTGCCGTGACACTGCACTTCGTGATTCACGCGGTGCAGGGTGAGATCGCCGATCTGCACCTTTTCCATGGAGCGCGCACCGCCGCGGCGGATCGCCGCGCGAACGCGCGCCGCCAGGACTTCATTGGCGAACGGCTTCTGCAAGTAGTCGTCAGCGCCGGCGTCGAGGGCGCGCACGACATCCGCGGTGGTGTCGTGCGCGGTGGCGACGACGATGGGCGTGGTCGCGCCCTCACGCCGCAGGTCCTGCAACACCGACAGCCCGCTGCGATCGGGCAGCTCCAGATCGAGGACAATCGCGTCGTAGGGATTCGCGAGGGCGAGCGTGCGGCCATCTTCGGCCGCCGGGGCTACATCCACCGCGTACCCATCGTCCATCAGGACTTGACGCATCAGATCGGCGACGAGCCGATCATCTTCGATGACGAGGATCCGCATGCGAGAAACAGGGGAGGGAAGGAACGGCACCAGATTCCACATGGCGGAGCAATAACGATGCCCTCCGTCCGGGGAATGCCTTGCAGTGCCATAGTAACGCGAAAATCCGGCCCTGTAACCACTGTGAAGCGCCTTTCATGAAGCGCCGTCGCTCGCGGTGGGGAGTGGGTCTGGGGCGTGGGTCAGTTCCCTCTCAGTCGACGCAGGGCACGGCGGTCTCGCTTCCCGGGCTTGCTGTCACCGTGCGAGAACGCGGAGGGCATGTTCCGGAGCTGCTCCGTCACGAGTTCGCGTTTGCGTCGCCCTTCTTCCGTTTCGTCGTAGAGGCCACGCGCAATCTCCGCCGATCCTCGGCGCCCGGCGACATCTCGGACCGTCAACACCCACTCCACTGGTCCCTGCCGCAGTCGGACCTCATCGCCGACCTGCAATGGCTTGGCGCGTTTGGCACGGTCGCCGTTCACGTCCACCTTGCCGCCATCGACGGCTTCGGCCGCGAGCGCCCGCGTTTTGAAAAAGCGCGCGGCCCACAGCCACTTGTCCAGCCGGACTTTACCGGGCGTCGACGACTCGTCGTCGTCCGTGTCGTCATGCGCCGCCGCACGCCCCCGGCTCATGGCCGCGCGGCTCCGTTGTCCAGGTCGTCAGGCGAGGCATCGAGATCATCATCATCGATGTCGTCGTCGTCGACGTCGACGTCGTCCACCATGTCGTCCGGCACATCGTCGTGCGCTTGCGCCCCGGGAAGTGACGAGCCGCTCGCGGCAGCGGCCTCCGCCGTCTGCACCTCGCGGATGCGCGTGGCCGCGCCCGTGTAGACCGCTCGTATCGGTGGCAGCATCCCGGCGTCGCGCGCGCGCTGCTCGAGCAGCGGAACGAGCGCGACGATCGCATCCAGTTCATCGGCCGCGTGCTCGTGCGGCGCAATCGACTCGACCATGGAGGCAACCGCCTCACACGCCTCTGCCATGCGGCGAGACGTGGCGGCGTCAGGGCCGGGGATCTTGGTACCGCGCTGCAGGGCCGCAACGCGATCGGTGAGCACCTGGGCGTCACCGCGAAAGCGGTGCACGAGATATTCGCGGGCGGTGTGTGGCATGACGGAATCTACCCAGTCGTCAGTTGAAATCGGCGCGAGACAGTCCGAGCTCGTCACGTGCGCTCCGCCACGTCTCGAGCCACGCATCGGCCACGACTCGCGGCCGGATGCTGAGGCGCTGGCAACGCGCCGTCATATCCTCCCACCAGCCGTACTCCATGGCATCGACGACGTCGAGCAGCTGCCCCAGCGGCTTCTCGCGTGCATCGAGGACATCGCGCAGCGGCGATGGCAGCGTGATCCGTTGCGCGAGAACCGGCGCCGGTGCCGCGAACGCGAATTCCAGCATCGACAACAGCCCTGCGACGACACGCGCACGCGGGTGCGGCGCCGTATCGAGCGCGACACCAATGCGTTCGCAGAGCCTGGCCCGTCGCAGTGCGGCGAAGCCGAGTTCAGGATCGTGCGCCGCTTCGCCAATGAGACGTGCCGTGACCGCCACCAACCGCTCGATGATGGCATCGCGTCCAAGCATCGTCAACGCATGCGATACGCTGCGAGGGCCGCGAACACCAAGCGCTGCCGACGACATCGCCTTGAGGAGCGACGCCGCGACGTGTGGATCATCGCGCACGAACGCATCGAACGCGGCATCGGGTGGACGTCCGTCACTGAAGGCCGCCAGCATGGTGATGGCGCGCAGGATGCTGTCTTCCGTCGTCCGATCAGGCGCCACGGCGGCGCCACGTGTCAATTGCCGGCCGGCGTACAACGGCACGCCGGCGGCGAGCACACGCTGGCGGGTGACGCGATCATCGACACCGCGCACCAGTGGGCGCAACCCGGCCTCCGAAAGGGTGCGCACCTGGTGCGCGAGTGCGGCGTGCGAGGTCCGCGCCGCGTCGAGCACCATGGTACTCCCCGTGAACGAAAGGGGCAGCGGGTCGCCCTCCGGGTAGCCCTGCAGTGCAAAATGAAAGCCGGCACCAATAAGCCGATCGACCTGCTCGGCGCGTAACCGGATCGTCGAGCGCCTCGGTGGCGATCAGCCATACGGCATCAACCGAGGCGAAGCGCGTCATGGCCCCTTCGCGCACCACGGCGGGGGTCACCGGGACGATGATGCTTCGTGCCGCCAGACGGCTCAGCTGCGGTACCATTTCGACGATCTGCCGAGCCTCCGCATCGGGGCCGATGGCCCCGCCACGCACATCGTCTGGGTGTGCACTCACGGCGTACCCGACCACCCGATCGCGGCGGTCGCGTAACGGCGCAAGGGAGGCAAGCATCGACACGGCTACGCTTCGGCGCGGGCCAGCACGGCGTTGACATACGCCGGCTCTCCCGTCACGTCGCGCTCGAGATACGGGGCGAGCCACGGTGGCAACGTGATCGCCTCGTGAAGGTCGCCAAGCTCGACTTCCGCCAGCACCAGCGGGCGATCGAGAAAGACGTCGATCTCCCACGTATGGGCACCGTGGGGGATGACATAGCGGTCCTTGCGGACGCGCGCACTCCGCGTGAGCGGCCACATGGCGTCGAAGATCTCGGGCGGCGTGATTTCCTCGACTTCCACCCGCGCTTCGACCGGCCCGAGCTTGACGGTGCGCCAGCAGGTCACGCTGCCATCAGGAGCGGTGCGCCGCCGCAACCGTTCACGGAGCGCCTGTCCGGGGATCCACCCCTGCTCGATACGCACCGGCGGTACGGTTCGCGCGGCTGGCGGACACGCGCGTAGCAGATACTTCCGTTCGATCTCCATGGGAAGCCCATTCGGCGACATGGGCATCCCTTCGGCACGCAGCGCGTTCACGGCCGCTTCCATGGTGCGCAGTACTTCCTCCAGTCGGTCGCACCAGTGCTGCTGAAACACCGCGAAGTGCGCCAGCACGATATCGCGGAGCGCGACCTCGAGCACCTGAAGCCCTGCCTTGCGCGCGCGTCGCGCCAGCAGATCCGCGTCGCGAATGGCACCGAGCAGATCCTGCCCGCGCGTGGCCAGGTCGAACCATGCCCCGATCGCCGGCCGCGTACGGGCAAACGGCGAGAGCAGCGCGCGTTGACGCTTGAGGCGAATGCGCACTTCGTGCATGGCGTCCTGCGAGGACACATCGATGACCTGTGCAATGTCGCGTCGCAGCCGGTTCTCCGCCCGGGCAATGCGTGTGGCCAGATGCCGCGCAAACGGCATGGGCGTGCTGTCGCTCCCGACACGGCGGAGGAGGCGATAGCTGCCCAGTCGCGCAAAGAGCTGGTCGTCGAACGGATCGAAGTGACGGGCGAAGGCGTCGTTCACCGCGGCGGTCGAATGCGACGTGCGTCCAACGAGCCACTCGCGGAGGCGCTGCGCCTCACCGCGCGCGCCTTCGGGAAGGCGCGCTTCTTCCGTCTCGAGCCACGCGCGCTGCACGTCGGCGTCCCGTACGGCGTTGGTGGCCTGGCCTAACGCACTCAGCGCCCGTGCCAGCTTATTGTCGATGGCGCCGTCGAGCACGCGCTCGTTCTCGCGTACCGTGGCGCGCAGGCGGCGGAGCGCCACCCGCGCCTTATGCAGCGCCTCGCTGGAGGCGTTCGCGCGTTCCACGTCACGGCCGCGCCCCGGGCCGTCCGCAGCCTCCTGCAACGCCTGCCACGTCGCTCGCGCCGCGGCCAGCTGGTGCAGCCAGTGCAACGCCATGAGGCGCGCCCCTTCCTGCGCGGGGCGCCGCAGCGCCTCCGACAACAGCCGACGAACGTCGTCGGCTGTCGGAGTGCGCGGATCAGTCATCGCTGTCGTGATCGTCGCTGGCGTCCACGAACACATGCGCGGTCCCGTCTTCGTCGTAACTCACCGAGACGAGCCACGGACGGCAGCACACCTGACAATCCTCGATGTACTGCTGATTGGCGCCCGACCCCGGATCGAGAGCAATCTCCACGGACTCGCCGCAATAGGGGCAATGCACGAGCCCCGAGAGGTCGGCGACACCGTCGCTCTCCTCGTCCTCGTCCTCGTCACCGTCCTCGAGCAGCGAGTCGTCAAAATCCTTGTCGAGCTCGTCCATGAACTCGGGATCGTCTTCAAAGAACCGTTCAGCCATGGAGGTAACTTAGCGCGAGATGATGAGCAGCGTCCGGTCACCCGTCGCCAGCGCCAGCGCACCGCGCGCCGCTGCGACCTTCCCCTGAAGCGACGCCAGCTTGGCGGCTTCGTCCAGGACGAGGCGTTCCCGGAGATTCAGAATGAGCAGGGTGCTCTCGCCGTTTTCGAAACGGACCTGTTCGGCGTCCCGAAGTAAACGCGCATTGCGCACGTTGGCGGTTTGGCGGTCGAGCAGCCGCTCAAGGTTGGTCAGGTCGAACATCGCCGCCCGCACGTCGAACTCGACATCCCGTTGCAAGCGGTCCCGCTCGTACTCCTGGAATTCCAGCTTGGCGCCAGTCGCCCCAAACTTTCCTCGCTCCTTGAGAAAGAGCACCGGTGTGCTGACGGACAGGGCAGCCTTGTAGTTGTTGTCCAGGCGATCACGACTGAAGAACGTCTCATCGGCACCGCGCTGGGCCAATCCGGCCAACTTGGCTTCGGCCAGCGGAATGAGCCCCTGCGTAGCCAGTAGTCGCTCCGCCTCTGCCTGCTTCACCTTGGCCTGCACCTTGAGCAGGTCGGGGTTCCGCCGTGTGGCCTGATCGATGAGCCCCGCCAGTCGCGTGGCATCAATGCCCCCCCGTTCCACGCCGTCGAGGACGGGCTTGGCATCTCCCGGGAGCGCCACCGGCCGCCCTTCGCTGTCCCACAAGTACGCCGTGAGATTGAGCGTCGCGACAAAGAACGACGCTTCGGTCTCGTACCGGGTGACCTGACGGCGTTGTAGTTCGAGCATCGCCTCGATGGTGTCGATCGGGGCGCTTTCGCCGTTGGCCACGCGTTGCCGGACCGCCTGCAACCGGAAGTCGGCCAGGGCCTCCCCTTCCTGGGCGATCGCGCGCCGGCGCCACATCTCGTACCACGTGCCGTAATCCTTGGCGGCCGAAAACAGCAGCTTGTTGAGCAGCCCTACCCGCTCGGCGTCACCCGCGTCGCGCGCCGCCCGTGCCTGCTGCAACGCGGTACGGCGCTCGTCGGTGATGATGCGCTGTCCGAGTGGCAGCGAGATACCGGCCGAAAACGTACCGGCCCCAGTCGTACGCCGGTCGGGGTTGAAGTACCGGCCCATCGTGCGGTCGAACGCCAATGTCACGTCGGCGCCGATGGGAAGTGGAATTTTCATCTCGGCGTCGAAGTACTTGAAGTACTCCGTGCCGCCAAAGCGCTTCTGATCCCACGACGCGACCAGCTTGGGGTCGAAGGCCCCCCACGCTTGGCGCAACTCGGCGCGTGCCTGCTCGGCGACGAGACGCGCCTGCTGCGATACCGGATGGTGGGCAAGAACGACATCGACGAAGGCCGGGAACGGGAACGGCGTGCCCGCCGTGTCTACGATCGTTCCCACCAGCATGCTCGTGCGCAGTCGCGCGCTGTCACGCGGGGGCGTCCCCTGCGACTGCGCGCGTGCCCACGGAATCGTCAACGTCACCAGTAGTGCGAACGCACTTCTGTGCAGCGACGTCACTTCTTGCCCCCGCCGCCTTTGCCCTTGTCGCCGGCGACCGCGTCGCCCGACAACGCATCCCCTGGCTTGATGGAAAGCGGGAAGCCGTTCAGCTGACGCCAGATTTCCCAACCCACGGTGACATTGTCGAGCATCGCCCACCCTTCAACGCCAGTGCCGAGGCGCAGCTGCGCCGGCCACGGTTCGTCGTGCGTGGTGTCCGGCACCAGCAACACGCGGAAGCGCCCGTCGGAGCTCGGGAACTGATCGATGACCGCCACCTGCGCACCGAACGTCCCCACGGCAACCTGCGGCCAGCCGGAAATCTGCAAGGCCGGCCAGCCGTCGAAGAATACGCGGACATGGCGTCCCGGCTTGAGCAGCGCGACGTCCATGGGCTTGACGTACAGTTCGACCGCTTTGCGCGGATGCGCAGGTTGCACCGTGACAATGGCTTCGCCGGCCTTCACGATTTCCCCCTGACCGGCACGCGTGGCGCGCACGACATAACCGTCCTGTGGGGCTTCGATGACGTAGAAGCTGTTACGTACCGTCAGCGAGCCGACTTTGTCCTTGAGCTTGGCCACATCCGACCGTCCCTCACTGACCTCGGACAAGGTGGCCGCTCGATCCGAACGAGCCTTGGAGATCTTCTCGCCGTATTCGGCGGGAATGCTCGCAATGTCCGTTTGCGTAATCGCCAGCATCTGCTGCTTCTCCACCAGCTTGGCGGCCGCCGATTGCACACGAACCTGGAAGGTCTGCAAGTCGTTGACCGAGACCAGGCCGAGCGTGTCGCGGAACAGCCGTTCCCGACGGCGCAGCTGGTCGCGCGCCACCGAGTCTTCAAGCGTGGCCTGTCGGACTTCAGCCTGGTACTGCAACAGCTTGTTCTGCGTCTGCTGCAGCTTGAACTCGCGCTGCTGTTCGAGCTGCACGATGAGCTGGTCGAGGGCGGTCGCCTTGTTCAGCTTCTCGTCAATCGCGCCTTCCTTGGCGGTCTGCTGCTGCTTGGTCAGCGACAGCACGTTCGGGTTGAGGTACTCCTCCTTGATTTCCGAAATGACGACGATGGAGTCGCCCTTCTTCACGAATTGCCCTTCCGACACGTACCACGCCTCGATGCGACCATCGATGCGGGTCGGCAACTGCTGCGGGCGGTCGGAGGGGCTGAGCGCCGTGATCGTCCCGGTGCCCTGCACGTTCTGCTGCCACGGCAGGAACATGATGAGCACCAGCACGACGAGAATGCCGATGAGCCAGCGCGAAACAATGCGTCCACTGTCGGCGCGCCCGAGCAGCGTCGTGGTTTCGAGTGGCAGGTTCTTGAGTTCGCGCTCGATATTGAGATCGGAGGCGGCCATGGGTCAGTCTCCGTTGAGCGTGAGGGTTTCGTGGAGCAGGGTGCGGCAGATGGGATCGTGTCGGAGCGACTGGAACGGTCCCTCACGCACGACCCGACCGCCGTGTACAACCACGACCCGATCGAATTCGGCGAGCAGCAGCGGATCGTTCGAGACCGCCAGCACCGTCCATGGACGCGAGCGGTCCGTGAGCAGGCGGATGATGAGCGCGCGCGACGACGCGTCGAGGTTCTGGAAGAAGTCGTCGAAGACCACCAGCCGCGGATTGCCGACAATACCCTGCGCGATGAGCAGCTTGTTGGCGAGGTGCGTCGGCAGGTTGCGCGCGCCGTTGGAAAGCTCGGTCTGAAGGCCTTGCGGCAACTGCTGGATTTCGTCGGTGAGTTGCAAATCGTCGAGCGCGGCGCGCACGTCGAGCGGCGTGATGTGCGCGCGTCCCACGCTCACGTTCTCCTCGACGCTCCCGTCGAAGAGATCGGTCCACGACAGCATCTGCCCGATCCGCGAGCGCAACGCGGGGCGATCGAGGTCGCGCAGCGTGATGCCGTCATAGCGAATCGTCCCGTCGTAGTCGTCGATGAGGCTGGCCAGGAGCTTGAGCAGGGTGCTGCGGCCCGACCCGTCGACGCCCATGATGCCCACGCGTTCACCCGGGGCAATACGCAGGGTGACCCCCGAGACGGACGGCAGGGGCGCGCCGGGATACCGATACGCGAGTTCGCGGGTCTCGATGGCGATACCGACGCCCGGTGAATGAATGGGAGCGAGACCACCGCGGCTCTCGAGCGGCAGGTCTGCCACGTGGCCGGACTTGTCGACGGACGTGAGCACGTCGTACACGGTGGCGAGGCTCGTGATCAACTTCTCGATGCCGGCAAGCACCGTGACAATCACCACCTCGGCAGCCACGAACTGGCCAAGCAGCAGACGGTTGGTCTGCACCAGCGTGGCCCCGAGAATGAGGACCGCGGCGGTGATGAACGTCTTGAATCCGATCAGGGCGATGGTCTGCTTCACCAGCACCGCAAAATGCTTCTTGCGGTACTTGAGGTAGCCCGTGATGACGTCGTCCATGCGTTCGACCGGCAGCGTCGAATCGCCGGCGTACTTGAACGCGTGCACGGCGCGGGCGATTTCTTCCAGCCAGTGGACGGCCTTGTACTTGTACTTCGACTCCACGATGGACGTGGCAAGTCCTTCCGGCCCGGTCCACTTGATGATGAGGTACAGGATGAACAGCACCACCACCGCGAACAGCGAGAACCACGGGCTGTAGACGGTGAGCAGAATGAGGCCGAACATCACCGTCAGTACGGCGGTGGGGACATCGATGAGCAGTTTCTGCACGCCCTTCTGAATAGCCACCGCTTCGAACAGCCGGTTCATCTGTTCGGGAAGGTTCTGCTCCATCGACGCGCTGTACTTCATGCGCGGCACGCGGAAGGCAAATTCCAGCGCCATGCGTGCGAAGACGCGTTGCTGAATGCGCTCCACCACCTTCAGAATGCCGATTTGCAGGACGCCGGCGACGATGGTGCCGAGGATGACGAACGAAATGAGCACGATGACCGGCTGCAGGAACAACCGTCCCTGGACCAGTTGCACGATGCCGCCGACCGCCAGCGGCAGAATGAGGCTCAAACCGCCCGCCAGCGTCGCGTAGAAGAACACCGTCAAGATCTCCCGTCGCTCGCGCGCCATCAGCGCGAAAGTGCGCTGGACCGGCGTGCGGTGTTCCTCGTCGCCGTCCGGATGGCCATGGCCGAGGGGACTGTGCGGAACCGAGTCCCCCACTGCCGCGGTCGAGGACCGAAGCGCCATGGGGGCCAGCGCGCGCACGGTTTCGCGCGCTCCGAGCCGCTTCCAGACCATGTCGGGTAGCTGATCCGGTGTCGCCTCCAGCAGCGTGGTGACACCATTACGGGTGACCACGCTTGCCTGCGTCTGGTCTCCCGCATCCTTCCGGTGGAGGACAATCACGTCCGCGTCGTCATGCGACAGCAGCACGAGGGGCAGCTCCCCCTCCGTGATTGCCCGCCGGACGTCATCCGGCGACAGCTCGCGATCGAGATAGCCGACATCGACGGCGCCGCCCACGGAGCGGAGGCGACCGGCGAGCGGATCCTGTTGAGAGATCTGTCGCGTCAGGGCGCGCCAGCGGGATTGCTCGACGTCGAGTCCGAGCGAAGCAGTAACGAGTTGATTTACGCGGGTGGCCTGTGCCGACATACGTGCGAGTCAATGGACCGAGGAAGGGCAGGGCAGGCGCCAACAGAACGAAGGCGCGCGTGCTCCGGTGGCCGAGGCTCAGCACCCCGCTCACCGGTATGGGATCCAGCAGTTCGTCAGGTCAGCGCGGCGGCGCGCGCGGGGGAGCCGAACGGCCTCCCACGCCATGCACCAGCGGCAACGGCAGAACATGCCACTCCAGCCGCTGCGAATACAACCGAAACGGCGCCGGAATGCTTCCCGACTCAGACGGCAGCGAGAGCTGGCCGCTCATCCCCCGGGGGAGACGACGGGACACCCCGCGATGCCACGACGGGTGGCGGCGCTCCAGTGGGATCCGCTCCTGGAGATGCGGCCCCCTGGGACCGGACCCATCGAGCGTCGGCAGCGGGGTAGGGGCCGCGCTGGCTGTGGCACGCCCACCGGCAACGGCCGCCGGGTTGCTCACGGGCGACCCCGTCTGCTCAGCTGGGGGCCACATTGGCACGGCGGCGGCTCTGGGCATGGCCATCACCGGATGCCACGCCGCGACCAGCACTCCAATCAGGAGCGCGAGCCATACCAACCGCTGGCGTGGGACCATCCGGGCCATAATGCGAACAATTGCGAAAACTTGTATCGGGATTCAAGGTGTCGAAGCGATAAAGAGTGCCCCGCCCTCCGCGTCCACGCGCCATGTGACACTTTTTCGACGCCTCGGCGTATACACGAGCATGCATATCGCCCGTCTTTCCGCCGCCATTCTGTGCGCGGCACCGCTGGCACTCAGTGCCCAACGAGATCCTCGCGCCGCCTCCGCACCGTCCGGACGGGGGTCGGTCGGCGTTCACCTGCAGGTGACTGAGCCTAAAGGCGACTTCGGGGCCACCACCAACAACGGCTACGGCTTCGGCGCCTACGTCCTCGGGGCGCTCGACGAGAACAAGATCGTCAATCTTCGCGGCGACTTTTCGTTCATCTCGTACGCCAATAGCCGTCGCCGTATTCCGCTCGCGGGGACGGGTGGGCTCATTCAGCTGGATCTTCGGACCTCGAGCAACATCGCGTCGCTGGTGGTCGGCCCGCAGCTCCTCGGCCCATCCGGCACGTTCACGCCGTACGCGACGGCGCTCGGGGGCTTCTCGGTCTTCTGGACGGAAAGTTCGGTCGAGGGCTCGCAGAATCAGGCACCGTTCGCGAGCTCGACCAACGCCAGTGATGCCGTGTGGGCATACGGGGGCGCGGTGGGGAGTTACATCCGGCTCACCAAGGGGACGCATCCGGTGCGCCTCGACATCGGCGCTCGCTTTTTGCGGCACGACGACGTGCAGTACCTCACGGCCGACCGGGTCAGGGCGGCATTCGAGAGTAACGCCACACCGGTCCCGGTGCGCGGGCGCGCCGATTTCGTGACTTACTACATCGGCGCGAACATCATCGTGTTCTGAGCGCTGTCCGCACGCGTTCGCGCCGTCTTGCGCCGGTTGCCTGTCGACGTTCAGTCGTCTGCGGGGCGCCGGCGCTGTTGTTTGGTGGCCGAGCGCTGTTTTTTCTCGGACAGCCGGTCCAGCACCGACCCGCGCGTCGGTTTGGTGGCGCGACGCGTCCGCGGGACGACCAGCGCGCGCGCAATCAGCTGCTGCAGCCGCTCGAGCGCAGCCCGCCGGTTCTGCTGCTGGCTGCGAAACTCGCCCGCGACAATGCGCAGCGCGCCGTCGGTATCGAGTCGCGACGCCAGCTTTTCCAACAGCCGCTCGCGTTGCTCGTCGCGCAGCGCACGGCTTGTTCGCGCATTCCACTGCACCGCAATGCGGGTGGCGCTTTTGTTCACGTGCTGGCCACCAGGGCCGCCGCCGGAAATTGCCGTGATCTGCAACTCCGCGAGCGGGATCTGCACACCGGGCGCGACGACCAGCGCATCGTCATTCGTGCTCATCGCGTGCTCCGTGTTAGCCGGCGGGCGCCACTCACGACGCGCGACATGGCTTGGAGGCCAGCGCGGCGCGCACCTGCTCGGATGACGGGCGTGATGCACTGTCCGGCGCCACGTACACGGCGACGTACTCCGCGCTTCCCGTTTTGGTGAACGAGCGGCGCGTGTAGCCCACGCGTGACAGCTCGCACGTGAGCAACGATGGCGGCGTACCGTGCCCGTACGTGGGCCGGTCGAGATCGAGGATGACGAGCGTGCCACCCGGACGCATGGCGGTGGCGAGATTCCAGAGCAGCGCGAACGGCTGTGCGATCTCATGGTACATGTGAATCATGAGCGCAACATCGACACTGCGAGCCGGAAGTCGCGGGTCGTGCTCATCACCCAGCACGACGCGCACATTCGTCAGCCGGTCCCGCTGCACACGGCGCTGCAGCAGCCCCAGATAATCGGGAATGATGTCCTGGCCGTAAACGGCGCCGCGCGTGCCAACCAGCGGCGAGAGGCGCGCGACATAGTAGCCATCGCCGGCGCCGATATCGGCGACCGTCTGGCCCGCGCGGATCCCCGCCAACCGGACAACGGTTCGGAACTCGCCGGCGTCGTCGCGCGAATCCTCGTCGGTCCAACGCGGCGCCACGATTGACGCGACGTCACGCCGGGGCGCGGGAAACTCCCGTGCCGGTGCGCCGGGCGGTGCCGCCGGCCCAATGGTATCGCGCCCCACCGCGACGGCCGGTTGACCGTCGCGGGTTTCGATCCGTTCGCCGGAGGCACCGCAGGCAAACCCGGCCAGGAGGATCGCACGGCCGGTCGCTCGCGCGAGCCATCGCATCATCGGTGTCCACATGGTCATCCCTTTACCTCTGTTGCCGCATCGGCGCGGCGATGAACGCGCAGGGCGGCCACCCGACGTCCGTCCATCGCCACCACTTCCAGGTCACCGTCAGGATAGGTGACACGATCGCCCACTTTCGGCAGGCGCCCCAACGCGGCAAATGCGTAGCCCCCCAAGGTGCTCCAGTCTCCCTCGGGAATCGGGAGCCGGTGGTCCGATCGCACATCGACCAGCGACATCGATCCGGCCAATTCCAACACGCCGTCAAAGAGCAGCGCGTCGCGCGAGAGCGGATCGTATTCGTCGGCAATATCGCCAACGACTTCTTCGACGAGATCTTCCATCGTCACGATCCCCGCGGTGCCGCCGTATTCATCGAGAACCACGGCCAAGTGCGCGCGCGTTTTGCGCAGATCGTCGAGCACCCGCTCGGCCGCGCGCGTGGCGGGGACGAACAACGGCTCACGCAGATGTTCGCGCAGGGAAAACGTCTCGGGGGCGTCCGACAGCCAGAAGTCCTTGGCGAGGAACACGCCGACGATGTCATCGGCCGTTTCGCGGTACACGGGGTATCGCGAGTAGCGTTCGCGGCGCAGCGTTTCAATAAGTTCCTCGAGCTCCACATCCGCGGCAATTGCCACCATGTCCGTGCGCGGGCGCATCACGTCGACGGCGCGCTTGTTGTGGAAGTCAAAGACGCCGGCGAGCATCGCCGAGTCGGACTCGTCGAGGGTGCCGTGCGCGCGCGCCTGCATGACGAGCAGGCGCAGCTCTTCGGGGCTGTGCACATGTTCCCCTTCGGACACGGGCTGCACCCCCACCCAGCTCAGCATCCGGTTGGCGGTGCCGTTGAGCATCGCGATGAACGGCGACATCACGCGCGAAAACAGCATCAGCGGGCGGACCACCCACCGGCTCACGGATTCCGGCTTGGCCAACGCGATGGACTTGGGGGCCAGTTCGCCGAGGACGATGTGCAAAAAGGTGATGACGAGGAACGCCACAGCGATGCCGGCGCCGGTGTGGACCGCCCCCGGCTTCGGGGCGATCCCCGCGAGGGCCAGCGCCCGGTCCACCACCACCGCGACCGCCGGCTCGCCAATCCACCCCAGCGCGAGCGAGGCCAAGGTGATCCCCAGCTGGGTCCCCGAGATGTAGCGGTCCAGCTGCGTCAGGGCGCGCTGGACGACGACGGCGCTTTTGTCACCGTCGGCCGCCATCTGATCGATCTTGCTCCGGCGGACCGCCACCAGCGCAAACTCGGCGGCGACGAAGAAGGCGTTGAGGAGCACCAGCAGGAGAACGAACAGCAGCCGGACCGAGATGGTCCCTGCGGACAGCTCGAGTTCGGAGGACAACGCAGCGTCAACTAGCATGACCCAAAGGAAACGGGCTGGCGGCTTGTTCGTCAGGGTAGTGCATTCTGCAATACCTCGAGGGCACATGGCCCTGTTGCAATCTGCACGACTCCGGTCCCTCTCGCTGCGTGCGCTACACCCCCCCTTTTCCGCAGGATCCCAGTCAGGAGATACTCGAGCCCCGGCGGATGCTCCGTTGGGTCTGGCTTGCGCGGGTCGTCCTGGCCTGTGCCATCCTCGTGGCGGCGGTGTTCGTCTGGAATGAAGCGGCCCCGTCGGATACCCTCATCGCGACGTTGGCCTTCGCGATGGCGATCCTGGCGACGGTCGGGTCGGCCATGCACGTCGAGATCGAACGGCAGCGCCCGCTGGGGCTCGCGTTCTATGTGGGCCAATGCGCCCTCGATCTGCTCCTGGTCACGGCCGTCGTGCACATCACGGGCGGCTGGAGCTCCCAGTTCGCCGCGCTCTACATCTTAGTGATTGCGAGCGGGGCGCTGCTGCTCCCCTTCCGCGGCGGGCTGATCGTCGCGGCCTCCGCCAGCCTGTTGTACACCCTGGATGTGCTCTGGCTTCGGCCGGGGGCGGGGGCTCCCTTCCTGGGCGTCGGGGTCCAGCTGGCGGTCTTTGCGGTGGTCGCGATCGGGTCCGGGTATGTGGCCCTGCGACTTCGGCAGGCGGGTTCCGGACGTGAGGCGCTCGCGGCGCAGCTGGTAAAGGTCCAGCTGGAGGCAGCGGAAATTCTACGCACCATTCGCTCCGGCATCGTTACGATCGACTCGCAGGGGCGGCTGCTGTATGCCAACCCGGCCGCGTCGGAGCTGCTGGGGCTCGACCTTCGCGCCTCTACCGGACGGCCGCTGCTACCGTCGCTGCTTGGCGTCTCGCCGCAGTTGGCCGACTTGCTCGAACGCAGTGCCCGCGATGGGGTGCGCACGACGCGCGCCGAAGGGATCATTCGCCGTAACGGCGAAGAGTTCGAGATTGGCGTGACGACGACGGTGGCCGACGGCACTCGCCCCGATGGCAGCGTCACGGCCACCGCCATCTTTCAGGACATTTCCGATAGCAAGCGGATTCAGGCGCTGCACATTCGGGCGGAGCGATTGCAGGCCGTCGCCGAATTGAGCGCGTCCCTCGCACACGAGATTCGGAACCCGCTGGCGTCGATCCGGAGTGCTACGGAGCAGCTCTCGCGTCGCCGGGTGGTGCGTGCTGCCACCGACGATGATGACGAAGGCATCCTGCACGGGCTCGTCGTGCGCGAAGCGGACCGGCTGAGCCGCCTGTTGGCCGACTTCCTGGATTTCGCCCGCACGCGGGTCACGCGACTCGACGCGCTCGACGTGGGTGCCCTGTCGCATACGGCCGCCATGCTCGCGGCGGCGCATCCCGATCGTGGGCCTGATGTGCAGGTGCAGGTCGATATCGCCCCCGACCTCCCGCGTCTGGCAGGCGACGAGGACTTGCTGCATCGCGCGATCTTCAATCTCGTACTCAATGCCATCCAAGCGGTTGGTGCCGATGGCCATGTCTTCGTCCAAGTCGACCGTCGTCCCCCCAACGGCGTGGACGGATCGTCCGTCGCGGTGACCGGCGAGTTGATCGCCATCTCCGTCACCGATGACGGGCCGGGTATCCCGCTCGAACTCAAGGATCGCGTTTTCGAACCCTTCGTGAGTGGCAAGGTGGGCGGGACCGGCTTGGGATTGCCGGTCGTACACCGCGCAGTCGAAGCGCATCGTGGGGTGGTGCTGGTTGATCGCCTCCCCAAGGGAACGCGCTTCTGCATTGTGATGCCGGTGACCCCGACCGTGCCTCCCGTCTCATCGTTCCAACTCAACCCGTCCGGAGTTTCGGCGTGACTGGTCCTGCTTTGTCCGAAGGTGCACCGCGCGTCCTCATTGTCGATGATGAATCGGGAATCCTCGATTCGTTGCGCATCCTGCTCAAGACCGAAGGGTTTCGGCCCTTCACGGCGCATGGCGGGCGGCAGGGAATCGAAAAGATCGATGAGCTGCGCCCCGATATCGTACTCACCGACGTGCGCATGCCCGACATCACCGGCGTCCAGGTGTTGAGTCATGCGCGACAGGTCGACAGCGATCTGCCGGTCATTCTCATGACGGCACAGGCCACGTTGCAGTCGGCGATGCAGGCCGTGAACGAAGGGGCGTTCTACTACATCCAGAAGCCGTTTCGCAACGATGAACTGATCGCGATTCTCAAGCGCGCGGCCGAACATCGCAAGCTGCGCGTCGAGAATCACTCGCTCAAGCAGGAGATCCGTCGTCGCGACAAGAGTGACAGCCGTCGGCCGATTGGTCGCAGCAAGAGCTGGCTCGAGGTCTTGCGACTTGCGGAGACGGTGGCCCCGACCGATTCGACGGTGCTCATCACCGGTGAGTCGGGAAACGGGTAAGGAAGTCATCGCGCGCTATATCCACGATCTCAGCGTACGCGTGGACCACAGTTTTCTCTCCATCAACTGCGGCGCACTGCCGGAATCGCTGCTGGAGAGTGAGCTGTTCGGCCACGTGAAGGGTTCATTCACGGGCGCCGTGAAGGACAAGATGGGTCTGTTTGCCGCGGCCGATCACGGCACCTTCTTTCTCGACGAAATCGGCGAAACGACACCGTCGACGCAGGTCAAGCTGCTGCGCGTGCTGCAGCAGCGCGAGGTGATTCCTGTCGGGGCCACGGAGTCGATCAATGTGAACACTCGCGTATTGGCCGCGACCAACCGGGACCTGGAGGAGGAGATCAAGCGCGGGGCCTTCCGCGCCGACTTGTTCTACCGCCTCAACGTCATTGCGGTGCATCTGCCGCCCCTGCGTAAGCGCACCGACGACATCCCGTTGCTCGCCGAAAGCTTCCTGTACCGTTCGGGGCTGGCGCGTCAGGAGCAGGCCATGGTCCTGTCGGAGGATTCGCTCGATGCCCTGATGGCCTACAGCTGGCCAGGCAACGTGCGCGAACTCGAAAACGCGCTCGAACGCGCGGTCATTCTTTCGCCGGGCGACACCATCACGGTGGACGCGCTTCCCGAGCGGGTCACGGCGCGTCGTGCCGAGCCGCTGGTCAGCGAGCGTGCGCCCGTCACGCCCACCCTCGAAGCCATCGAGCGGGCGTACATTCAGTGGGTACTGCAGAATGAAGGCGGCAACAAGAGCCGCGCCGCCGACATGCTCGGTATCGATCCCTCCACCCTGTACCGGAAGCTGGCGCGCTATGGAGACGTCTGAGTCGTGTTGAACCGTTGCACCGCCCCCCGCAGAGGGTTCACCATCATCGAGCTGTTGGCGGTCGTCGTCATCCTCGCCGTGCTGGCGACGCTGGCCATCTCGAAGTTCGGCGATTCGAAGCGTCGTGCCTACATCGCGGCCATGAAGTCGGACCTCCACAATCTGGCGTTGATCGCCGAGACGCGATTCAGCTCCGAGAACAGCTACGCCAACATCACGCCGCCGCAGGGGTCGGCCGGGGTCATCCTGACCTTCAACGGGACGCAGAACGGATGGACCGCGACGGCCACACACAACGCACTGCCAAATTTCTCGTGTGCCATCAGCTCCGGTGGCGGAGCGAACGCCGAACCGCTGTGCCAGTAATGGCGCGGCGGTTTGTGCGTCTGGGGCTGACGTTCGTTCGCTGGCACCGTCGGCGTTACAAGCAGCGGGGCACCGTCACGCTGGTGGCACTGCAGAATTCCTGGCAGATTCTTCCAGTGCCGCGTGCTGCACGATTTCATGCAAGACGCGATGGCGTACAAATGATGATGCATGCGGCATAATGGTGTAACTCATTGCGGTGTAATGACTTTTATTGGTTTCTCCACCGTGGCAAGGCCGTTGCCTTCTGCTATGGTGTCGGGAAGTCCGCCGCGAACGGCGCCCTCCTGAACATCCCCCCACCCTGGAGAGACTCAATGAACAAGACGCGCAAGGGCTTTACCCTCATCGAACTGCTCATCGTCGTCGTGATCATCGGCATCCTGGCCGCGATCGCGATCCCGAAGTTCGCGGACACGAAGAAGAAGGCGTACATCACCGCCATGAAGTCGGATCTCAAGAACATGGTTTCGGCGGCCGAAGCGTTCTTCGCGGACAACAACACGTACGTCGGCTACACCGCGCCGACGGGTTCGTCGGGCGTCACGCTCAGCATGACCGCGCAGACGGCCACCGGTTGGGCGGCTCAGGCCACGCATGCCAACGCTTCGGGGTCCACCTGCGTCATCGGCGTCGGCGCCTCGACACCGGCCACGCTCGCCGAAGGCGAGCCGGGCGGCACGACCTGCAAATAAGCGCGTCGCGCGACGAAACAGGTCCATACAGCACGTGTGGGGGGGGGGTCGGGCGAAAGCTCGGCCCCTTTGCCTTTTCGGCACGTTCGATCCGGCGTATGTCACGGCCATGAAGTCGGCCCGCAAGACCATAGGCTCCTCGACCGATGCGTTCTTCGCGGACAACAACACCTACGTCGGCTACACGGTGCGAGGACATGCCTTGCAGGCTGCAAGATGTCTTGCAGTTCACGAATTGGAAATCACACATTCCTAGAGAATGGAAAATGGAAGATGCTGTGATATAATGGTTTAACATGTTTTAGCCGTGCGGCATGCACCCTGCCACTGGGAGGCATCGGAGAGTCGCAATGGCTCACCTTTCCCCCCACTCTGGAATTCTCATGAACAAGACGCGCAAGGGTTTCACCCTCATCGAACTGCTCATCGTCGTCGTGATCATCGGCATCCTGGCCGCGATCGCGATCCCGAAGTTCGCGGACACGAAGAAGAAGGCGTACATCACCGCCATGAAGTCGGATCTCAAGAACATGGTTTCGGCGGCCGAAGCGTTCTTCGCGGACAACAACACGTACGTCGGCTACACCGCGCCGACGGGTTCGTCGGGCGTCACGCTCAGCATGACCGCGCAGACGGCCACCGGTTGGGCGGCTCAGGCCACGCATGCCAACGCTTCGGGGTCCACCTGCGTCATCGGCGTCGGCGCCTCGACACCGGCCACGCTCGCCGAAGGCGAGCCGGGCGGCACGACCTGCAAATAAGCGCGTCGCGCACATAGCACGTCAATGACGGAGAGGGTCGGGCGATTGCCCGGCCCTTTTCCCTATCCGCTGCGACGCCCTGGCGTGGAACGCGGTCACCGCTGCGCGCCTGCAGTTGCCGAATGGACGCGCTGACGGCATCCTCCACGTGTGCCCGAAAATAAACGTCCGAGTATTCATGACCGCCTGCAACGCGTCCTCATAGTTGCCAGTGCCGGATTGATCGTCGCGATCATCACCACCATGTGGCTTACCGAATCGCT
Source organism: Gemmatimonas sp. (assembly GCA_023910675.1). Lineage (GTDB taxonomy): Bacteria > Gemmatimonadota > Gemmatimonadetes > Gemmatimonadales > Gemmatimonadaceae > Gemmatimonas. Next base: position 45,671 of record JAAVWC010000009.1, on the reverse strand, counting down.
CCCGGCGACGGTCCGGTGGCCGATCGTGGTGCTGCTGGTCTTTCTCATCGCGCTCTTCTCGGCGAGCGTATTGCAACGGCAAGTCGCGGATCTCATCGAGGTGCCGCTGCAGCATTCAGTCGCCGCCGCCGATGCCATTGCGCGCGGCGACGTGACCAAGGCGGTCCCGGCAGCGCTCACCTCGGAATTCGATCAGCTGGCGTCGAGCATCAATCGCATGACGGAGCAGATGGCTGCGGCCTCGCAGTCCCGCATGCGGGTTGAAAAGCTGGCCACCATGGGGCGGATCGCCGCCGGCATTTCGCACGAGATCGGGAATCCCGTGTCGGCGATTGCGAACTACGCACATGTGCTGCGTATGCGAACCAAGAATGTCCCCGGGACCACCGAGCCGATCGACGCTCTCGAACGCGAGATCACGCGCATCGATCGCATTATGCGCGGCCTGCTCGATTATGCGCGCCCGCGGCGCCTCACGCCGAAGCCGATCGTCGTCGACAATGTCATCGAAGACGTCTTGCGACTGCTCGGGGATCAAGGCATCACGCGACGTTTGAACGTCAACCGGCAGCTCGAAGCCCCCACCGGAGCGGTCTACGCGGAGCGGCACGATCTGGAGCAGGTGTTCGTCAACCTGATGCTCAACGCCGTTGACGCGATGGATCGTGACGGCGAAATCGTCATTCGCTCCCGGATCAACGACGCGACGGCGTTCGGTGACGGTATCGAGAAGCGCCGCACCGATCCGCTCCCGCAAAAGTGGGCGCATCGCCCGAGCAAGCGCGCACTCGCATGGCTGGCGCGTCCCGAGTCTCCACCAAAGTTTCTTCAGGTGGTCATGGCCGACTCCGGCACTGGCGTCGCGCCCGAAGACGCGGAACGCATCTTTGAACCGTTCTTCTCCACGAAGCAGCCGGGGAAGGGCACGGGCCTAGGGCTCGCCATCGTCGCCAGTACGATCGAGAATCTGGGGGGCACGATCTGGGTGCAGCGTGCCCGCGAAGGTGGCGCGGCGTTCGTCATTCTGTTGCCGCTTCACGCGAGTAGTCTGTGTTCGACTACGCCGGAATCGAGCGCTGCGGTCGATTGATACAACGCGCACGCTTTTGATGACATAGCGGCGCGGCTGGTGACGTAAGATGTCGCCATGTCTCGAATCTCAAGCGCTTCCATCACCGCCGCACGCGCTGGTCGTGTGCTCGTGGAATGTTGTGTCTCCCTCGTGCTGCTCTCTGGGGGGAGCACGCTTGTCCTCCTGCTGGCGTCGACCACCTCGCAAGTCGTCGATGACGCGAGGCAACGCGAGTTCGTGCTTGGCGAGCAGCAGCGTATGGACGCACGGATCTGGTGGGCACCGTGTCTCGCCGGCGCGGGACGCCGCACGCGCAACGTCGGTCCGCGTACCGTCCTGCAGAGCGACGTCACCGTCACCGGCGGCGTCCATGCCCTTCAGCTGCAGGCGCAGTGGCAGCCTAGTGGATTGGGGGCCGACAGCGCGCGGCGTCGGCGTTCCGGTACAGCCGGATGGTGTGAATGAGACAGCCGCGTCCACGACAGGGTAGCACGCTCGTCGAGTTGCTCGTGGCGCTGCCGCTTGCGCTTCTGGCAGCGGCCACTGCCGCGCTACTGCTCATCCACGTGGCCCGCGTCGCGCGCATGCAGTCGGCGGTCCTCTCCACCACACGCGAGCTCCGGCACGCACGCCTCCTGCTGACGGCCGAGTTGGAGCCGCTCGATGGGCGCGATCTCGTGGTGGTGACCGATACGCTCCTCGAGGTGCGGAGCCACCTCGGCGTCCTCATCGTGTGCGAAGGACGTAACACGGCCAATCTACTCGTCGCGGTACCCGCAGGAACAGCCGACCAGTGGGTGAGCACCCTTCGCGTCGGTGACGATGTCCGGGGGTGGCAACCCTCGGTTGCCGCAGGGGAGCCACCGGTCGACCGCACTTCGCGGCTACGCGAAACCCCAACGTCGGTCGCGCACGCACCATGCCTTGCCAATGAGCGCGCCGCTGTGCCGCAGTGGCGACTCTCGCTGGCCGATTCCACCCTCACGCTGTTGCCAGGCGCGCCCGTTCTCGTGCGCCGAGATACGCGCCTGCAGCACTATCGTAGTGCCGGTGCATGGTGGCTGGGACGCCGTCAGCGTGACGGCGCACTGTGGGATGGACTGCAGCCAGCGGCCGGTCCGTTCGCGTCTGCGGCAGACGGCGGAATCCGCCTACGCGCGATGACCTCAGGCGAGATGCCGGTTGCCGTACTCGCGCCACTCGCCGACAGCATCGCCGAGCGTATCGCGGGCGTCGAGCTTTCCCTGCGCGCGCCGCGTCGCGTCTCTGGATTGGGGGGGGGGGCGCGTTGACAGCGCTTCGACGCTCGTTGCGTTCCGCGCGACGGCCTCCGACCGGAGACAACCATGACCCCGGATCGTCGCGGATTTGTACTTCCCTTCGTACTGCTCGCCGTCGCCACGGGAAGTTTGCTGGCGTTCGCGCTCGTCAATGATGGGTGGCAGAGCGCACGGGCGGTCCGCCTCGCAGAAACGGGGAGTGCGGCGCTCGACGCTGCAGAGGAAGGGCAGGCGCTCGCGTTGGCGCACTGGGAGGTCGATTCCGTGTGGGCGACACCGCCAGGAGGAATCGCAACACGCCGTGTGGTCACCGCCGGCGGGCGGCCCGTTGACGTTGAATGGCAGCGAACCCACCCCCTGGTGGCCATTCTGCGCACGCGCGCCGGTATTCCAGGAACTGCTCGGCGCGGGCCTATACAGCGCGAATTGCTGCGTGCCGTTTGGCTGCACGCGCCACATTGGCCCATCCCCGCCGCGCTCACCGTGACCGGGAGTGTAACGGGTCAGCAAGGCACGCTGCTGTCAGGGCTCGATGTGCCCACCCCAGCAAGCCCGTGCGGGATGGTGCGTGACACGTCCAGCGTCGCGGCCCTTGCGGCGCGGGCGGTCTCCGGTGACCCGGTGACGGCTTGGCCTGGGCAACCACCACACGTTGCCGACCCGCCGGGGCTCGCGGACTCCATCGCGTCGACGCTGCCGCGTGTTTCGCGGCGGGCCTCGATCGTTTCGCTCACGGGGCCCACTCCCTTTCCCGTGCGCAACGGGTGGCAGGCGCTCGTGCTGACCGGACTGTCGGTGGTCATCGAGGGGCCGACACTCTGGCGCGGGCTGGTGGTGGTCGAAGGGCCGCTCACCATGCGCGGCACCGTGACCATCGAGGGCGTGCTGGCGGTGCGCGGCCCCCTCGATGCGCGGGCGGCGCAATTGCTCGTGCGTGGGGCGGTCGTAGTCGTCGACCCGAACGGCGGTGGGGCCGAGCTGGGGGCTGCCAGCCGCATTTTCTACGATCGGTGCGCCATTCAGATGGCACTGGCGACCGTGGCGCGCCCCGCGCTACGCCCGTTTTCCCTCTGGCAGTCGCTGTCGCGATAACCGCAGAGCCGCCCAAACCGCCGACTGAACATTCCCCTGACAAGAGCCGACACCGTCACGAAGTAGGCCTTCGTACCGGCCTGCCTCCCTGAGGACAGCGTTACCTCGTGAGGCTCGGGTCGTTTCAAGGGTGACACGCCGGTTTTCGGCAAGTCAATCTGTCTCCTGATCCGCTGAGCGGCAGGGGGCGAAGAGTGCAAACCACTGTGCAACCCCCCGTCCCATGGCGCTCTTCGGCCGGAAGAAAATCACTGTAGGGCTCGACGTTGGCTCAGGGCTGATCAAAGCCGTGGTCATTGACCACAGCGGCCCGGTCCCCGAACTGGCAAAAGTGGTCATCACACCACTGGCCGACACAGCGATCGTCGAAGGCGAAGTCATGGACCACGGTCTCGTGGCCGACGCCATCCGGCAGACGATCGCGGCGACGGGCCTCAAAACCAAGAGCATTGTGGCCGCCGTCGGCGGCCGCGACGTCATCGTGAAGAAGATCCAGATGGAACGGGTCAAGGAACAGCAGGCGCGTGAGCTCATGCGATGGGAAGCAGAGCAGCATGTGCCCTTCGACATGGACTCCGTCGAACTGGACTTTCAGGTTCTCGATCCCAACGGCGATGGCCTCGACATGAGCGTGCTGCTCGTCGCCGCCAAGCGCGATCTGGTCGAAGCCAAGCAGGCGCTGCTCATCGAAGCCGACGCTGAGCCGACGGTGATCGACGTGGATGCGTTTGCCCTGCATAACGCGTTCGAAGCCAACTATCCCGAAGCGCTGAACGGGACCATCGCGCTGCTCAACATCGGGAACGAAGCGACCAACCTGAACATCCTCGACGAGGGTGTACCGATTCTGACGCGCGATCTCGGCGTCGGCACGCGTCGGTTCCGCGAAGATCTGCAGCGCGAGAACGGGATCAGTGCCGAAGACGCCGAGGATCTGCTGCGCGGTTTCGATCGCAACGCCATGCTCGATGGGGTCGTGTCGATGCGCGGCGAAGAAATCGCCATTGGCATGGAGCGCGCGGCCACGTTTCTCTCCACGGCACAACGCAACTTCGGCACGATCCGCGCCGTGTACGCCTGTGGCGGCGGTTCCCGTGTGCCGGGTCTGCTGCCGTGGCTCTCTGATCGTCTGCGTCTCCCGGTGCAGCCGGCCAATGCGCTCGCCAAGCTCGCCGTGCGTGAAGGCGCGTTCGAGTTCCTGTCCACCGACGAAGTCGCACCGCTGCTGATGCTGCCGGTGGGACTCGCGTTGCGCGCCGTTGCCTGAGCGCCCGAGGAAACGACCCATGATGTTGGAAATCAATCTCCTCCCCGGCACCAAGAAGGGACGCAAGAGCGCCTCGGGCGGCTTTGCACTCGGCGGGGCCTTCGGCGCCATCAGATCGACCATCCGTGATCCGTTCCTCGTCGGCGCTGCGGCGTCGGTGGTTGTGGCCGTCGCGGCCGTCGCTTTGCTGTTCAGCGCCCAGAGTGCCCGTGCGACGGAAGTCGAAGGGCGCATGGAGCGCGCGGTCCGTGACTCGACCCGGTACGCCACGGTGCTCTCAGCGCGTCGGAAGCTCACGGCCGAGCGCGACTCGGTCATCCGCCAGCTGCAGATCATCCGCACGATCGACGACAACCGCTACACGTGGGCGCACATCCTCGACGAGGTCAGTCGCGCGCTGCCGGCTTACACGTGGCTGACCACGATGGAGCAGACCTCGAAGGCACCGTTGCCACCGGGTGTTGATTCCGTGCAAACCGCAGAAGCTCCGGCCGCCGCCGGTGCGGCCGCCAAGAAAAAGGCCGCCGACGAAGCCGCAACCGATACGCTAGTCGTGAATCCGCCGCTCGGTTTCCGCCTCGTTGGGCAGACGGTCGACATCCAAGCCCTCACGATGTTCATGCGTCAGCTCGAAAGCTCGCCCTTCATCCAGAAGGTCACGCTCGCCAAGTCGGAGATCGTGATCGTCGAAGGCAAGGATGTCACGCAGTTCGAGCTGAGCGCCGAATTCGAAGTTCCTCCCCCGGGTGTCGTACGTACGACGCCGCTTGTCGTCCCTGTTCGCTGAGTTCGCCATGGCTTCCCTACCAACCAACCAGCGAGACCAGGTCAAGCTGCTGATCGGCTTCGCGGCGGTCGCCCTCGCGGTGCTGTACTGGATGTATCCGTATGCGGCCAAGAACGAGCAGCTCACGCTCGACGAGACGCACGTCGCCGAACTCGAAGATGCCAATCAGAAGGCCGCACGCGAGTTCTCGAGTGGCAGCATCGAGGAGTTGCGCTCGCAGGCGGCGCAGAACCGCTCGGCGCTCACCGTCATGCGTCGCCTCGTCCCGACGGGCAACGAAGTGCCGGCCCTCCTCGAAGAGGTCAGCACGGCTGCCCGCCGCGCCGGACTCGACGTCGGTGGCGTGACGCCGGAAGCGGTCATTCCCGGCCAGCGTTTCGACACCTATCGCTACACGGTCACGATCATCGGGGGCTATCACCAGTTCGGTGAGTTCCTCGCCAACGTGGGATCGCTCCCCCGCATCGTCGCGCCGGTGAACTTCAACATCACCGCGGGTTCGTCGAATGTGCAGCGCGGCCAGATCCGCACCTCCGAAAAGGGCGCGCTCGCGGCCACGATCACGCTGCAGACGTACGTCGAGAAGACGACGCCGCCACGCACAACCAAGGAGCGCTCCTCATGATTCGCCACGCTCTCCTCGCGCTCCTGGCGGCGGTCAGCGGTTCGCTGACCACGTCGCTCGGTGCACAGACGGCGGTCCGCCCGATCCGCGGTGAATTGGCGGGTACGGTCGGCGCGGCCACCGCGCCGTCGGCGGCCACCGTGGTCAAGGCGGAACCCAAGAAGGCGACGACCCCCTCGGAAATCACCATTCAGCGCGAAGCCTTCGCCTATAGCGGTGGCGGACGCCGGGACCCGTACAAGTCGCTCATGTCGAGCAGCGACGTGCGGCCGTTGCTCAGTGATCTGCGCCTGACGGCCGTCGCGTTCGATCCAGATGGGAACAACTCCGTCGCGATTCTCCGCGACTCGTATTCGAAGACGCAATATCGCGTGCGAGTGGGTCAGCAGCTTGGCCGCTTGCGCGTCAGCGGGATCCGCCAGAAGGCGGTGCAGTTCACAATCGAGGAATTCGGATTCAATCGGCAGGAGACGCTGCCGCTGAGCAGCGACACGACGAAAGTGAGGATTCCATGATGGGACCGACGACCGTTGCGGTGATGGCCGCGATGCTGGTGGGCACGGCGCTCACCCCTGCGGCACACACCGCCCCCTCGGCCACCACGGCCATCACCAATGACGACGCGACGATTCGCGGACGCGTACGCGCCATTGAAGTGGCACCCGCGCCGAACGGCACGGCCATCGTGCTCGATGTCGATGCGGCCGTCACGCTGAATCACTTCACGCTCAGCGGCCCGAGCCGCATTGTCGTGGATCTCGGCGGTGCCAACCTCGCCATCCCGTCCAACTACGACGGCAAGGCGCGTGGTGCCGTTCGCAATGTCCGTCTCTCGCAGTTCCGCACCGACACGGCGCGCGTGGTCATCGATCTCGATGCCGCGCACAAGTACACCGTGGAACGTGACGGCAACAGCCTGCGCATCAACATCGAGGCGCCCGCCGGGCAGTTTGCCCGCTGGGGGACGGCGCGTCAGTCATCGCACGTGACGGCGGTCGCGACGGGAAGCCTTGAATCTCCGGTGGCCGTGCCGGCATCGTCGGCGCCCGCCGACTCGGCCCGCAAGCGCGAGAGCCACGCGGTCGCGGTCCGCGCGCCCGCTGCGGCGCCCGTTGCGGCGCCAGTGGTCACGCCGGTGGTCACGCCGGTGGTCACGCCGGTGGTGACCACGGCTGAAACGCCGGCGCTCGATGTGCGCTCTGAAGGGATGCTCACGGCGCGCACGCCGGCATCGGAAGCGTCGATCAGCGCCGCCCGTCGTCAGCCGCAGAAGCCGCGGATCACGGTCTCGTATGACGGCACGAACATCCGCGATGTGATTGCCGCGTTCGCCACCTTCTCGGGGCGCACGATCGTCGTCGGCAAGGATGTCGAGGGCACGGTGACTGCCGATATCGCCGACAAGCCGTGGGATGTGGCCCTCCAAGCCATCCTGCAGTCGCAGGGACTCGCGGCCACCGAAGATGCCAGCGGCATCATCTCCGTCGACAGCTATCGCAACCTGGCCTCCAATCAGGCGCTCGAGCCGCTGATCACGCAGATTGTCGACATCAACTACGCCAAGGCTGCGGTGCTCCGCAACACGGTGCAGGCGCTGCTGGCCCGTGATTGCACGGGACTCAGCACGATGGCCACCGGTCGCGATCTCGGTATGCCGATGAATCAGGGCGGTGGTGGTGGCGGGCAGGGTAATCAGCAGCAAATGGGCGGGCAGGGGTGTGTTGTGCGCGGCTCGGTCGCGTCGGATAGCGCCACCAACAAGCTCATCATCACCGAAGTGCCCTCGCGGTTGCCCGAGATCGTCACGCGTATTCAGCAGCTCGACGTGCGCACGCCGCAGGTCGCCATCAAGGCCAAAATCATCTTCGTCAATCGTACCGGTATCCAGGACATCGGGCTCGCGTACGACCTCGGTACCGGCAACAAGCAGTTCTTCCAGCAGCTCGTGCCGCGCACCGACCCGTCAACGCTCACGGCCATCGATACCGATGGTGACGGGGTGCCTGATGCCCGGGGCGGCGGCACGCCCTTCCAGGGGCCGGCGCGCATCGCCCTCGGCGGTAACGCGATTGCCGGTATCGCCAACGCGAACAACGCGATCAAGCCGAATGCGCTCAATCTCATCTACAGCACGGCGCTCGGTCGCTACCAGCTCACCGCGTTCCTCAATGCGCTGCAGACGTCGTCGCTCGCCGACGTTCAGTCGGAGCCGAGCATCACGATTCTCAACAATCGCAGCGCGGAAATCTTCGTCGGTCAGGAAATCCCCATCCGCGTGATCGACGCTGGCGGCCAGGGCGGCCAGGGTGGCGGTGGTGGCGGTGGTGGCGGTGGTGGCGGTGCCGGCGCGCAGGCGCCGAATGCGGCCGCGTTCTTCCCCCGCGCCGCGGTGTCGAAGGAAGAAGCCGGTATCAAGCTCTCGGTGACGCCGCAGATCACGAATAACAAGATGGTGCTCATGAACATCAAGGCGGAGAACTCGAGCGCCGAGATCTCGGAGACCGACGTGGGCGTCATCTTCAACCGGCAACGTGCGGAATCGCAGGTGCTGGTGGCTGACGGCGAGGCCGCGGTCATCGGTGGACTCACGGTCACCGAAACGACGCGCTTCCGCAGCGGCATCCCGGTGCTCATGAACCTGCCGTTCGTCGGCAAGTTGTTCTCCCAGAACCGAAAGAACGAATCCAAGCGCGACCTGCTCATCCTCGTCACGCCCCACATCCTGGACGAAGGCGTTACGCCGCCGCCCGGTCGCTAAGGCGCCAAGGATAAATCACTCATGGACGCAACTTTCTTCGCATCCCGGTCGTGCATGCGCCAGGTCACGGCCGCGTTGGTGGCGGCGGTGGCCCTGGGCGCCTGCAGCGGCGACGAGGTCATCGATCCGCCCTTCGCCGACACGGTGAAGCCCCGCGTGACGATTGCCAAGGGTAACCCCGTCGCCGACACGCTGCTGTCGGTGACCATCAACGCCGCTGACAACATCGGTCTCAAGCGGGTTCGCCTCCTGCTTGCCGGTGGCATCACAGCCCAGTACGACACCGTGATGACGTCGGCGGTCACCTCGATCACGCTGGCCGTCAACGTGAAGGTACCGAGCAACGCGCCGCTTGGCGCGACGGTCAACGCGCGTACGGTCGCCACCGACGGCGCGGGCAACGTGTCCGACACGGCCCTCATGGTGCTCACCGTGGGCAACCTCGAGCCGCCGAAGGCCATCATCACGAGCCCCGTGGCCAACTCACCGGTGGTGAGTGGCAAAGCACTGGTGCTGTCGCTCTCGGGCAAGGCGCGTTACAAGGTGCGCACGATCGGCTATCAGATCACTGGTGCGTTCACCGTCCGTGATTCGCTGACATACTCTTCGCCGCTCCGCGACTCGATCGCGGTACTGGACACGCTCACCATCCCCGATTCGGTGCGCGGCGCGATCATTACCGTCACGCCGTTCGTGACCGATTCGCTCAACCAGCGCGTGCTCGGTTCGCCCGTCTCGTACGCGGTCCAGAGCCCGGCCAACGCGGACACCCGTCCGGTGGTGCGCACCGGGGTCAACCCGCGCGTCGAAGTGAGCGACACGATTTTCGTCGAAGCGACCGACCCCGTCGGTATTTCGACGATCGGCTACGAGGTGCGCACGCTCACCGGTCAGTTGGTCGTGGCCGACTCCGTCGGCTCCACCGGCACGTTCTCTACCTTGGTGCGAACGTTCCGCTCGCGAATTCCGGTCACCTCGTTCCCCGCGCCCGTGACCATTGCCGGCTTCGCCCGCAATGCGAACGGACGCCGTGACGTGGCTCGTTTCGGGTCGGGTAATCTGCGCACTGACACCGTGCAGGTGGTGGCGGGCTACACGAACCCGCTCCCAGGTGGCGGCCAGGTGGCCGATGCGCTGTACGTGCCGCGCACCGATCGTCTGTACCTCACCAACATCGAGCGCAACTGGCTCGAAGTGTTCAACCTGTCCGACACAACGTTCCGTGCGCCGATCGCCGTGGGCTCCCGCCCGTGGGGTATCGCGCCGTGGCCACGCAATCGCGACGGCGGCATGGGCGACACGCTGCTGGTCGCGAACTCCGGTGGTACGAACATCAGCTACGTGAACCTCAACGCCGGTCCCACCGGCCGCGAAGTCTACCGGTATCCGCTGCCGAACATCGTCGTGTACTCCATCACGAGCACCCGGGCAGCGAACACCGATCAAATCATCACGCAGCGTACGTTGTACGACTTCAGCGATCGCCCGCAGTTCATCGCCTCGACCTGCTCGGGCCCGCTGACCGCCGGCAGCGCCTGTGGCGATGTGGTGCTGGTCTACTCGACCACGCCCACCCCGGGCCAGAGCACACCGTTCCCGAATCAGGGGACGATCCGCTGGGAAAATCTGCAGCGGCAGTCGTCGCACTTCTTCTTCGAGCAGGCGATGGGGCAGTCGCAGAACCGCTCCGACACGCTGGAAATCGAGCGCTTCGCCGCGAGCGGTGTGGGGGCCGACTCCATTCTGTTGCCGGCACGCCAGCTGGTGACGCGTCTGGACGGGTCGACGTTCAACTACTCAATCGTGGCCCGCCTCGATCAGTTGGCCTTCCGCGACACCACGTTCGTCCGCAGTTCCGGCAACTTCCGTCGCGCCGTCTTTGGCGAAGGTGGACCGGTGCTCGGCAGCCGCGCGCTGACGTACGATGTCACGCGTGGTTTCGAAACGATCCCGCCGCTACCGGTCATCGACCGCGGTGTGTCGCGGCCGATTGACGTGACCGACTTCATCGCGAACACCTTCGCCCGCATTCAGGGTGTCGGGATCAACTTCGACGGTGAGCTCAACGCGGTGAAGGGTGACTCGACCTACCTGTTCGACAACTCGCTCCGCCTGCAGGGTATTCTGCAAAGCCGGCCGAGTGGTGGCGGATTGGACTTCCACCCGCTCAACACGGGCGCCAATTCGACCCCGCTCCGTTCGCGCCTCGCGTTCGTGGCCTCGAGCGAGCCAGTGGTGGATGTGTTTGACACCTACTGCTACCGCAAGATCGCCTCGATCCCCATCCGCGATCCGATCATCGGCCCCGTGCGCGCCACGGTCCGACCCAACGGTCAGCTGGTCCTGGTCGGCGCCACGCTGCGCGGGGTCACGCTGGTCGCCCTACCGGACAACTTCACGACGACCTGCCAATAAGCACCCGTTGCTGATTGCTGAAGGACGAAGGGCCCTGGAAACGGGGCCCTTCATTCTTTCTGACTGAGAACTGACATCTGCGACCCAGACCAAGACTCGAGACCGAGAACTCAGAACTCAGCCTTTGATAGGCGTGAGAGTCGAGCAACGCAGAGGCGAGCAGCGAGGCCCCGCGGTGGCGGTTTCCCCAACCGCAGGTCCTCGCCGCTCGCCTCTGCGTTGCTCGACTCTCACGCCTATCCAGAACTCAGTTCGGAGATCTGAGTTCTGAGCGCTCAGTTCACAGATCTGAACTCTCCGTCACTCGGCAGCCCGCTCCCGATACGTGGGGCGCTTGGGTAGGTTGCCCCAATGCCTCTCCGATTCACTACCGCCGGCGAATCGCACGGTCCCGCGCTCGTCTCGCTGCTCGAAGGCGTGCCGGCCGGTGTGCCGCTGCTCGCCGCCGATGTCGACGTCGACCTCGCGCGCCGTCAGCAGGGCTACGGGCGCGGTCGCCGCATGCAGATCGAAACCGATCGCATCGAGCTCCTCTCCGGTGTGCGCGCGGGCGAAACGCTCGGCTCGCCCATCTCCATGCTCATTCGCAACAGCGACTGGAAGAACTGGCAGGAGATCATGGACCCCGCGCCCCGCGACGCCGACGGCGAGGGGCCCCGCAAACGACAGGTCACGCGGGTCCGGCCGGGACACGCCGACCTCACCGGCATTCTCAAGTACGACCGCAGCGACGCGCGTGACATTCTCGAACGTGCGTCCGCGCGCGAGACCACCGCGCGCGTAGCCGCCGGCGCCGTCTGCCGTGTGCTGCTGCGCGAAGTCGGCGTGTACATCGGCTCGCACCTGGTGCACCTCGGCGGCGTCGACGCGACACGTCCCGACACCCTCCCCGACGACCTCAACGCCGCCTCCGACGCGTCACCGCTGCGCACCCTCGATCCCGTCGCCGAAGCGCTGATGATCGAACGCATCGACGCCGCCAAAAAAGAGGGGAACACGCTGGGCGGGATCTGCGAAGTCGTCATGACCGGTCTCCCGGTGGGGCTCGGGTCGCACGTGTCCTGGGACAAGCGGATTGACGGACGGCTCGGCCAGGCAATGCTCTCCATCCCCGCCGTCAAAGGCGTCGAAATCGGACTGGGTTTCGAAACGGCGCGCCGCAGGGGCGCCGAGGTGCACGACGAAATCGAGGCCGCGCCCGGACGCACGCGCGCCGGCCATGTGCGGCGCCGCACGAACCGCGCAGGCGGTACCGAAGGCGGTATGACCACCGGCGAACCGCTCGTCATTCGCGTGGCCATGAAGCCCATCTCCACGCTCATGCGTCCCCTCGGCACCGTCGACCTGGCGACTGGGCAGGCGGCGCAGGCCGTCGCCGAACGGAGCGACGTCACCGCCGTCCCCGCCATGGGCGTCATCGCCGAAGCGATGGCCGCGTACGTGCTGGCCGACGCGCTGCTCGAGAAGTTCGGTGGTGATTCGCTGCCGGAGACCCAGCGGAACCTGGCGGCATACCTCGCGCGGCTCGACGAGCGCCTCGAACGCTGACCATCCCCGACGCTCCAGTCGCCCCCCTGCGCCGTCCTCGCTCATGAGCCTATCCCGAGCCCAGATCGACGGGCACCTCGTGCTGGTGGGGCTCCCAGGCGCCGGGAAATCCACCATCGGGCGGGTCGTCGCCAAGCGGCTGGGCCGCCCCTTCCTCGACTTCGATGTCGAGATCGAGCGCCGGGTGGGCCGGTCGGTGTCGAGATTCTTCGCCGAGCAGGGCGAGTCGGTATTCCGTGAGCTGGAAGTATCTCTCACACAGGAACTTGCGGCTGCGCCGCCAATGGTATTGGCGCCCGGCGGCGGCTGGATTACCAACGCCGGCGTCATCGACCTGCTCAGGCCGCCGGGACGAATCGTCCATCTCCGGGTATCCCCCGAGGAAGCGATGCGTCGAATTGCCCGATCGCGCATTATCCGGCCGCTGTTACAACATGCCGATCCACCGGCCCGGATGCGCCAGCTCTGGGAGGCCAGAAGTGCCCTCTATAATAGGGCCGACCTGGTGGTTAACGTCGAAGTTCTTACATCGCAACAGGTTACAGATTCTGTCGTGGCGCTTGCCCATGAGGGGACGCCGAGGATAGGTTAGGAAATGGACGATCGCTGGACGCCGGTCTTGAACGAGTTGCGGGAACGGTTCGCCGCCGACACGGATGTCGTGGAGGTGGAAGCGTACCTTTCGGCAAAAGGATACGACCGGCGACAAATCGGTGAGATTCTTTCCTTGCTCTACCGCGATAATGAACCGTCGCCTGCATGGAACGGTGCCGACAGTGAACGTGTGCCATCGCTGCGGGTGCAGGGACCACACGAACGCGGCCGGTTTTCTACGGACGCCTGGGGATATCTCCTCATGTTGTACAACTCAGGCGCCGTGACTCTGAACGACTTCGAACACCTGGTGGAGCGTGCCCTCGTCCATGTTGACGGCCGCATCACTCTGGCGGACATCCGCGCCGTGGCGGATGACGTCGGGCTCGATGATGGCGCCATGGGCGGCGAGCGTCCCCTGATTCACTGAGCTGATGCCAACAAAAAAGGCAGCAACCAAGACGGCCAAGAAGGTCGCGGCCAAGTCCGCGACCAAAACGGCCGCAAAGAAAGCCCCCGCCAAGAAGGCGGCGGCCAAAAAGAGCGCGGTGAAAAAAGTGACGGCCCGCAAAGCCGCGCCGGTGGAGATCGAAGAAGATCTCGAGCCGGCGCCCGCTGGCGGTACGTCGCTCGTTATCGTCGAGTCTCCGGCCAAGGCCAAAACCATCGGCAAGTATCTGGGGCGCGGCTACACCGTGCGCGCTACCGTCGGTCACGTCCGTGATTTGCCGGCCAAAAAGCTCGGTATCGATATCGATCACGGATTCGCGCCCGAATACGTGACCATCGAAGGAAAGGAAGACATCCTTACGGATTTGAAGAAAATCGCGAAAGGCGCGCGCGAGATCTTCATCGCGACCGACCCTGATCGCGAAGGCGAAGCCATCGGTTGGCACGTCGAACAGTACTTCACGCAGCCCAAGCGGCACGCCGTCTCGGCGCCCATTCGCCGCGTGATGTTCCACGAGATCACCAAGGACGCCGTCCATAAGTCCATGGCCAAGCCCATGGATATCGACAACAAGAAAGTCGAAGCCCAGCAGGCGCGGCGCGTGCTCGACCGACTGGTGGGCTACAAGGCCAGCCCGGTGCTCTGGAAGACCGTGAAAAAGGGACTCAGCGCCGGCCGCGTGCAAACCGTCGCGCTGCGTCTCATCGTCGAACGTGAGCGCGAAATCCGCGCGTTCACGCCCGTCGAGTACTGGAGCATTGCCGCCGACCTGCAAAAGGGGCAGCAGCCGTTCTCGGCCAAGCTGCACCATGTCGACGGCAAGAAGCCCGAGATTTCGACCGGCGCCGAAGCCGACGCCATTCTCGCCGATCTCAAGGGGCGCAAGGAATTCGAAGTCACCGAGGTCAAGCGGCGCGAGCGTCGCAAGAACCCGGCGGCGCCGTTCACCACGTCCACGCTGCAGCAGGAAGCCGCCAAGAAGCTCGGCTACGGCTCCAAGCGCACCATGCGGCTCGCGCAGGATCTGTACGAAGGCATCGATGTCGGCATCGACGGCGCCACCGGTCTCATCACCTACATGCGTACCGACTCCACGCGTGTGAGTGAAGACGCCGCCAACACCGCGCGTGAAGCCCTGCGGACGCAGTTCGGCGAAGACTATCTGTCGCCGCAGCCGCAGCTCTATCCCAGCGGCAAGGCCAACGCGCAGGACGCCCACGAAGGCGTACGTCCCACCGATCCCACTCGTCGGCCGGAGCAGGTGCAGAAGTACCTCACCGCCGATCAGTTCAAGCTCTATCAGCTCATCTGGCAGCGCTTCATGGCGTCGCAGATGTCGCCGGCCGTGTTCGATACCACCACGGTCGACTTCGACATCGCCACCAAGGGCCGTCAGTGTCTGTTCCGCGCCACCGGCTCCGTCATCAAGTTCCAGGGCTTCCTCGCGCTCTATCGCGAAGCCCGCGAAGAGGGCGACTCCAAGGCGCTCGAAGACGAGCAGGCGCTCCCGTTCCTCGAGATGGGCGAGAAGGTGCCGGTCAAGGCCATTACGCCCACCCAGCACTTCACCGAGCCGCCGCCGCGTTTCTCCGAAGCGTCGCTCGTGAAGGAGCTCGAGCGACTCGGCATCGGTCGTCCGTCCACGTACGCGAGCATCATTTCGGTGCTCGCCGAGCGCCGCTATGTGGCGCTCGAACAGCGTCGCTTCTTCCCGTCGGAGTTGGGGGAGACCGTCGAAAAGGTCATGGTGAAGAAATTCCCCGACCTCTTCGACGTGCACTTCACGGCGAAGATGGAGCTCGAGCTCGACAAGATCGCCGACGGCGACGCGAACTGGATCGAGGTCCTCGGCGAAGAGTGGTCGAAGATCAAGAAGAATCTGCACGACGACGATCTGCCGCAGCTGATCGGCGAAGCGTACGATCTGTCGGCACTGGCCACGGAACGCTGCCCCGAATGTGGCGGCAAGCTCGTCGCCAAGGGTGGCTTCTTCGGGCCGTTCGTCGCGTGCGAAAATCACCCCAAGGTCTGCAAGTACACGCGCCCCATCAAGGGTGAGAAGAAGCCGGCCGAACTCACGAAGTACATGTGTCAGGAGTGCGGCGAACCCATGGTCATCCGCCATGGGCGCTCCGGCGATTTCCTGGGGTGCAGCAAGTTCCCCAAGTGTCGCGGCACGCGCAGCATGCCCACGGGCGTCAAGTGTCCCAAGGATGGTGGGGAAATCGCCGAGCGTCGCTCCAAGAAGCGCGGCAAGGCGTTCTACGGCTGCGAGAACTATCCCAACTGCGACTTCGTCGTGTGGGACAAGCCCGTCGCCGAGGTGTGCCCGGAGTGTGGCTACGTGGGCGCCGAAGCCAAGAGCAACAAGACGCGCGGCACCTTCCGGAAGTGCCTCAAGTGCACGAACGAGTGGGATGTCGCGTCGCCAGACGAAGCCGCCGAAGTGGCTGAGGTGGCGTGAGTATCCATGTAGTTGGCGGCGGGCTCGCGGGGAGCGAAGCGGCGTGGCAGCTCGCCGAACGCGGGCACGACGTCGTCATTCACGAAATGCGAGGCGTGCGCGGTACGGCGGCGCACCGCACACAAAAGCTCGGCGAGCTCGTCTGCTCCAATACGTTCAAGAGCACCGAGCCCTCCAACGCGCACGGCTTGCTCAAGGCGGAAATGCGCACGTTGGGCTCGCTCATTCTCGCCTGTGCCGACGACGCGCGCGTACCTGGCGGCAGCGCGCTCACCGTCGATCGCGAAATCTTTTCGCAGGGGGTGCACGATCGCATTCATGCGCACCCGCGCATTACGGTCTCGCGCGACGAAGTGACGGAGCTCCCCGAAGTCGGGATCATCGCCACCGGCCCGCTCACGAGCGATGCGTTCGCGGAACGTATTCGTACCCGGCTGGGCGTGGAGTCGCTGGCGTTCTACGACGCGATCGCGCCGGTGGTCTCGCTCGAATCCATCAATCAGGACGTTGTCTTCCGCGCGTCGCGCTGGGGCAAGGAAACGATGGAAGGGGCGAGTGAAGAAGGGGCGTATCTCAACTGCGCCTTCTCCAAGGACGAGTACGAAGCGTTCATCGACGCGCTTACCACCGCCGACCAGTTCACAGCGCACGAATTCGACAGCGTGCCGTACTTCGAGGGGTGCATGCCCGTCGAAGAGATGGCGCGTCGTGGCCGTGAGTCGCTGCGCTTCGGCCCGATGAGGCCCATTGGACTGCAGGATCCCCGTAGCAGCTCGCGCCCGCACGCGGTGGTACAGCTGCGCCAGGAAGATCGTGCAGGACGCATGTGGAACCTCGTGGGTTTTCAGACGCGGCTGCGCATTCCTGAGCAGGCACGGGTGTTCCGCATGATTCCGGGACTGGCCGACGCGGAGTTCTTGCGCTTCGGCAGCATTCACCGCAACTCGTATGTGAACGCGCCGGCGGCGCTCTCGCCGCATCTCGCGCTGCGCGACGCGCCCACCACGCTCTTTGCGGGGCAGATCACCGGCGTCGAGGGATACACCGAAAGTAGTGCGACCGGGTTGCTCGCCGGCATTAATCTCTCGCGCATGGTGCGTGGAGAGGAGCCCGTGGTGCCGCCGCCCACCACCATGATGGGCGCGCTCTATCGGTACCTGCGCGAGGCCGACCCCAAGCACTTCCAGCCCATGAACGCCAACTTCGGATTGCTCGACGATCTCGAAGGCGTGCCGGCCAAGGTGCTCAAGGACAAGACGAAGAAGCGCGAACTCTTTGCGGAACGGGGCCTGTCGGTCATGCAGGCCTGGCGCGACGAGCATGGACTGGCGGCGGTGGCGTCGCTGGCGTAATGAGCGACACGCCGGAGGTCGCGCCGCTCCCCACCGAGATCGGGGAGTTCCTCACCCATCTCGCCAAGGAGCGCGACCTCTCGGCCAAGACCGTCTCGGCGTACACGCGCGACCTCACGGAGTTCTCCACGTGGCTGGCGCAGACGCACGGCATTGGCGGCTGGGACTGGAACGAGCTATCGCGCACGAGTATCCGCGGCTACATGGCCCATCTCACGCGGCGCGGGCTCGCCAAGCGCAGCATTGCGCGTCAGCTGTCGGCGGTGCGCAGCTTTTATCGATGGATGCACCGCGACGAGCGGGTCGACATCAATCCTGCGCGCGCGGTCGGTTCTCCGCGACTCCCGCGTACACTGCCGGCGTACCTCGACAGGCAGCAGGCCGAGACGCTCATGCAGCATGCCACCACGCGCGCGCAGAGTCTGGAGTTCACCGATGTGCGCAATCTGGCCATGCTCGAGCTGTTCTACTCGAGCGGGCTGCGTTTGTCGGAGCTGTGCGGTATCGATTTGCCCGAGCTCGATCTCGTGTCGCAGCAAGTGAAGGTGCGCGGCAAGGGGCGCAAGGAACGCCTCGTACCGCTCGGTGACCACGCGCAACGCGCCTTGCGCAACTACCTGGTCAAGCGTGACGCGCTGTTGCTGCAACTGGGCGGCGTGAAAGCTGGCCGTCTTGCGCGCGGTGCGGTGTTTCTGAGTGAGCGGGGTACCCGCATCAGCACGCGCGCCGTGCAGCACGCCATGGTGTCGTTGCTCGACGCCGTTGGGGAAGGGGCCGATCTCACCACGCACTCGTTGCGGCACACGTTCGCCACGCACATGGTCGACGGCGGTGCCGATCTGCGCGCGGTGCAGGAGCTGCTGGGGCACGCGAGCATTAGCACGACCCAGATCTACACGCATACGAGCGTGGAGCGACTCAAGAAGGTGTACCGGCGGGCCCACCCGCGGGCGTAAAGCGTTAGCAGCCACCCGCGCGATACACCCAAAACGCAAAACCTGAACCCACAACCCGAAGCTGATCAGTTGCGGGTGGTGAGTTTAAGTGTCCGGTCTTGAGTAACGCCTGCACGGCGTGTCGATCCAACATGCTGAGTATCCTCCTGCACCTCCCGATGACACGGGTCCGGTCCCGTGGGAACGGCGCAAACGTGGGGCGTATGGCTCAGCCTGCGACAGAGTTTAGAGAAAAACCGCGACAGAATTTTGAGAACGCACACGCCACGCGCCGCATTGCGCGTCAGCATTGCGCGTCAGCATTGCGCGTCAGCATTGCGCGTCAGCTGTCAGCGGTGCGCAGCCTTTATCGGTGGATGCACCGCGACGAGCGAGTCGACATCAATCCTGCGCGCGGTCCGCTCACCGCGACTCCCGCGTACACTACCGGCGTACCTCGATAAGCAGCAGGCCGAGACGCTCATGCAGCATGCCACCACGCGCGCGCAGAGTCTGGAGTTCACCGATGTGCGCAATCTGGCCATGCTTGAGCTGTTCTACTCGAGCGGGCGGCGTTTGTCGGAGCTGTGCGGTATCGATTTGCCCGAGCTCGATCTCGTGTTGCAGCAAGTGAAGGTGCGCGGCAAGGGGGGCAAGGAACGCCTCGTGCCGCTCGGTGACCACGCGCAACGCGCCTCGCGCAACTACCTGGTCAAGCGTGACGCGCTGTTGCTGCAACTGGGCGGCGTGAAAGCTGGTCGTCTTGCGTGCGGTGCAGGAACTGCTGAGGCACGCGAGCATTAGCACGACGCAGATCTAAACGCATACGAGCGTGGAGCGGCTCAAGAGGGTGTACCGGCAGGCGCACCCGCAGGCGTGATTGGCCATCGATGCGGGTCGTCGGTATTTTGAGGGGACAAAAAAGCGGCCGGTCCACATAAGGACCGGCCGCCTTCTTTCGAAACGCAGTTACGCGTCCCGGCGGCGGCGAGCGGCGCCAAGCAGGCCAAGCAAGCCGACGCCAACGAGCGCGAATGCAGACGGCTCGGGTACGGCCGTGCTCACTTGCTCGGCGCCAACAGTAAAGCCGTGCCAGCCCTCAGAGGTCGCGCTGAACGTGATCGAGTTGAAGGTGCCGGTCAGTTGGACGGTACCGGAGAATTCGTAGCCGGTGATCGAGCCGGGGCCGGTGGTGAAGGCGCCGCAGCCGAAGTACGCGCAGGCGGTGCTATTGTTCGAAAGTACCGTGACGGTCGGTGCATCTTGGAACGTATAGGTAACCGGAAGCGAACTCTGGCCAACGCTGATGAAGGCGAAATAGGGATTGACGACCGCCTGACTGAACGAAATGGTGACGTTCGAAACCGCCGCGTTGAACTGAATGAAGCCCAGTGGCGGTGCGCTCAGCGAGTTCTGCGTGTACGCTCCAGAGGGACTGAAAAAATTGGTGGAGCCGACAGAGCCAGTTCCGTCAAACAACTGCTCGCCGAGCCGCGCGCCCGTGTAGGTGACGCTCGCACTGCCAAGCGTTCCGCTCACCGTTGCGCTAGTGGACGACGTCCACTGCGTCCAGATCTGCGCCGACGCGGTAAGAGGCGTGGCGATGGACGCCATTGCCAGCGTGAGGGCCATGCTGCGGAAGTTCTTCATATGATGCCTGAAAATAGGGGTTGAAATTACCGACGCCCGAAAGGTGCGTTGATTCAACTGTCGAGGTATAGTGCAATGCTTATGCCGTATTGGCAAGCCTAGCAAATTCCGTCCTGGTTCTGTAAGTCGTTCCAGTAAAACGCCTTGTATTGTTCCGTCCGAGTTGGTCTCGGACAGTGTGTTGCGTGCGCTCTACATCTAATAGGCGCAGGCGCAACAACCTGCGGTCACTCCGCCAAAAACCGAGGTGAACGCCGGGCAAATTTCGGTCCGTTTCGAATCTCAAAGCCCCGGCGTTCCGCCCCCCAAAATCACCACCGCCCGCTGCGCATCGAGATTGCCGCCGCACATCACGATCCCCACGCGCTGACCGGCGAGCCGCGGCGCCAAGAGTCGCAGTCCTGCCAGCCCCGTAGCGCCAGAGCCTTCCGCCAGGTTGTGCGTGGTGCGCCAGAAGTCTCGCACTGCCTGCGCAATCATCTTGTCGCTCGACAGCACGAAGTCGGCGAGCCCCGCGCGCAACGTCTCGAAGGTGAGCTCGTACGTCGAGCCGGTCGCGATCCCCTCGGCGAATGTCTCCACTGGCGCTTCGCTCCTGGCGTCGCCGTCGTGCCACGCATCATGCTGCGCGCTCGCGCCCTGACTCTGCACCGCGTACACCTTGAGCGAGGGCCGCACCTCGGCGCCCACCACCAACGCGCCCACCGCCTGCGAACCTCCCCCGAGCGCAATGACCATGGCATCCAGCTCCGGCACCTGCTCGAGGAACTCCGCGCTCATCGTCCCCGCGCCGGTCAGTACCTCGCGATGGTTGGTGGAGTGCACAATGGTCCGTTGCTCCTGCTCGGCAATGGCGCGACAGGCCGCGACGGTTTCGTCGTAACGATAGCCAGCCTCGATGAGCGTGGCCCCGAAAGAGCGAATGCCGTCGTTCTTCTCCGGGTTATTCCCCTTGGGCACGCAGATCGTGACCGACACCCCGCGCGCCGCACCAGCCCACGCGAGCCCCAGACCGTGATTGCCGGTGGTGGCGGCAATCACCCCTCGCGCGGCCTGCTCGGCGGTCAGCGCAGTAATGGACGACGTCCCGTTGCGCACCTTGAAGCTGCCGGTGGGCAAGTGATTCTCGTGCTTCACGAACACCGAAATGCCGTAGCCAACGAGCTCGTTCAGCAGCGGATACTCACGTACCGGCGACGGTGCGAAGAACGGGCGGAGGCGGTCGCGTGCCGCAAGGACGTCGGTGTAGAGAATGGGCGCGGTCACGAATAGCCTGTGAAAGTCGGAAGGGCGATCAGGGATCACCCAACGCATCAATGAACAGCGCGGACAGGTCGACTGTGAGCTCCGGCACGTTTGGTAGCTCCCATGTCACGTGCGCGGTGTGAATGAACGGCCGGTCAGCATCCGGCGGCCATCGCTCGAGCAGCCGCGCCTCGAGGTCGACTATCCAGTACTCGATGTTTGCCCGCTGATAGCGTCCGCGCTTTACCACGCGGTCGTAGCGCGCCGTGCTCGGTGAGAGCACCTCGATGAACAGCAACGGATGCCCGATTTCCTCGGCGGTGCGCGGCCGACGACCGCTGACGAGCGGTAGCACGAATACGTCGGGTTGCACGAGCGTGAACCGGTCGAGTTCGATATCGCCGGGGGCCATGAACACGGCGCCGATCGCATGCTGCCGGGCAAACGGAGCAAGGATTTGCAACAAGAAGCCGACTGCCGACTGATGTGGCAGGTGAGGATTCGGGCTCACCAACAGCTCACCGTCCACGCATTCGAACCGCTTTCCCAGCTCGTCGGGGAGTGCACGAACGTCGTCAGCCGTCCAGTGGCGGGCTTCGAGGGCAGGCATAGGTGTAATATCTTTCCCGCATGCCACTCCCGCAAATCCGCGCCACCACCATCCTCGCGGTCCGCCGCGACGGACGCGTCGCCATTGGCGGCGACGGGCAGGTGTCCATTGGGGACACCGTTGCCAAGAACTCCGCCGTCAAAGTGCGTCAGCTCAAGGGCGGGCGGGTCCTCGCCGGCTTCGCGGGGTCGGTCGCCGACGCGCTCACGCTTTTCGAGAAGTTCGAGGAAAAGCTCGAGCGCTATCCCGGCAACCTGCCACGCGCCGCCGTCGAACTCGCCAAGGAATGGCGCAGCGATCGCGTGCTCCGTCGCCTCGAAGCCATGCTCATTGTTGCCGACGCCAACAACGGTTTCATGCTGAGTGGCAACGGTGAGCTCATCGAGCCCGACGACGGCATTCTCGCCATCGGGTCGGGCGGCGCGTATGCACAGGCCGCCGCACGCGCCCTGCTGCGCGAAACCGCGCTCACGCCGCGCGAGATCGTCACCAAGGCGCTCACCATCGCCGGCGAAATCTGCATTTACACCAACACCAACATCACGGTGCTGGAGCCGACCGCGTAATGGCGAGCCCACGGACACAACAAGCCATCGCGCGTCTCGCCGATCTTACGCCGCGGCAGATCGTCGCCGAGCTCGATCGCTATATCGTGGGGCAGGCCGACGCCAAGAAGTCGGTGGCCATCGCGCTGCGAAACCGGTGGCGTCGTCAGCGCGCGCCGGAGTCCATCCGCGAAGAGATCTCGCCCAACAACATCATCCTCATCGGGCCCACCGGCGTCGGCAAAACGGAAATTGCGCGGCGTCTGGCCAAGCTGTCTGGCGCGCCGTTCGTCAAGGTCGAGGCCTCCAAGTTCACCGAAGTCGGCTACGTGGGGCGCGATGTGGAGAGCATGGTGCGCGATCTCATCGAGAACGCCATCGACATGGTGCGCACGGAGCGTGAGGCCGAGGTGGAGGATCTCGCCATCGAGAAGGTGGACGAGCGCATTCTCGACCTGTTGCTGCCCACGCCGCCGGCGCTTGCCGCCGAAGCATCGCCCGACGCCAAGGTCGAGCACGACGCGGCGCTCGAGCGGCACAAGCGCACGCGCGACAAGCTCAAGGCGCTGCTGCTCGACGGACAGCTCGACGGGCGCGAGGTCGAAATCGAGGTCACGCAAAGCGGTCCCGTCATGCCCGGGTCGGCCATGCCCGGCGCGCCCGAGGGGATGGACAGTGTGGCGGAATGGTTCCGCGACATGATGCCCAAGAAAAAGAAGCGTCGCACCGTGAAGGTGAGCGAAGCGCGGCGCATTCTGCTCGACGAGGAGCTCGACAAGCTCATCGATCTCGACGACCTCACCGGCGACGCGCTCGAGCGCACGGAAGCCATGGGCATCGTGTTCCTCGACGAGATCGACAAGATCGCCGGCGAGCGCGGGCAGGGCGGGGGCCCCGACGTGTCGCGCGAAGGGGTGCAGCGCGACCTGCTCCCTATTGTCGAAGGCTCGAACGTGCAGACCAAGTACGGCATGGTGAAGACCGACCACATTCTCTTCGTGGCGGCCGGCGCGTTTCACGTGAGCAAGCCCAGTGATCTCATCCCCGAGCTCCAAGGGCGCTTCCCCATTCGCGTGGAGCTCAAGGCGCTCACCGAGGCCGACTTCGTGCGCATCATGACGGAGCCCGAGAACGCGCTCACCAAGCAGTATGCGGCGCTCGTGGAAGCCGAAGGAGCAAGTCTCGAATTCACGCCCGATGGCATCGCGGAACTCGCGAAGGTGGCGGCGCGTGTGAACGAGCGCATGGAGAACATCGGCGCGCGTCGCCTGCACACCGTGATGACCACGCTGCTCGAAGAGGTGCTCTACGAGCTGCCGGACCGCGGCAAGGACGCCGTGATGGTGAACGCCGAAATGGTGCGCGAGCGGCTGCGCTCCATCAGCGAGGACGAAGACCTGCGGAAGTACATCCTGTAGGGTTTCCGTTAACTGGAAAGCTTCAGTGCGCGTTCCCGATGGGCGGGCGCACGCCCTCCGCAGGCCATGGTGCGTGGAAAGCAGCGCAAGGGTGCACGAGCGTGCATCTTTCGGTGCTTATGAATGCTGAGATCGCTCGTCTCATTTCGCCGCACACGACGGCACGCGTGTCGCTGCTGCTCCTCGTGCTTCTCGCGCACCTCGGTGCTGCTCCCGCGGCGGCGCAGCGACGTGCTCTCATCGCGAAGGAACGGTGGCTGGGCACGTGGGCGCCAAGTCTCCAAGCGGCTGCTGCACCGCCAGCGGCACCAGCCGTCGATCCGGTCTACACCGTCGTCAATCGCACACTCCGGCAGGTCGCGCGCATTTCCATTGGCGGCTCGCGAGTTCGTCTGCGCTTGTCCAACGAATACGGAGACCGCCCCCTCATTTTGCGCGCGGTGCACATCGCGCGGCGGACAGGTGGCGCGGCGGTAGGTCCCGCCATCGACCCCGCGACCGATCGTGTCGTGACCTTCGACACGCGGAGTGCGGTGGTGGTGCGTCCCGGCGGCTATCTCGTGAGCGACCCCATCTCGCTCGAGTTGCCTGACCGCGCCGACGTGATGATCAGTCTCGCCATCGCGGACTCGGCACGCGCCACCACCCGACACAGTTTGTCCGTGCAGACCAGCTGGGTGTCTGCACCGGGCGACTTCGCTGGCGCCGCCACCTTCACTCCCGACACGACGTTGACAGCATGGGCCTTCGTGGCCGGCCTCGATGTCGTGAATGCGCGCGCGAGCGGTGTCGTGGTCGCTTTCGGCAACAGCATCACCGACGGCTACGGTGCGCCCGTCGACAGTAACGCACGGTGGCCCGATCGCCTCGCTGAGCGCATGCTGGTTCGCGGCAGACCGGCACTGGGTATTGTGAACGCGGGCATCAGTGGCAATCGCGTGCTCTCGACCGTAACCGGGCCGAGCGCGTTGGCACGCTTCGATCGCGATGTGCTGATGATCGCGGGAGTAACGCACATCGTGATGCTCGAGGGGATCAACGATATCACACGTGGTTCCGGTGCCGCTGACCCGCGCAACGAGGTCAGCGTGGAAGAGCTCATCGCCGGTCACCGTCAGCTCATTGCGCGCGCTCGCGAGCGTGGCGTGCGCATCTACGGCGCCACGCTGACGCCCATCGGGGGGCTCGATCGTCCCGCTCCCGCACTGCGACATGCCAAGCATGCCGCATTCAATCGGTGGGTGCGCACCAGCGGCGAGTTCGACGGCGTCATCGATTTTGAACGGGCGCTGTGGGACCCCGCCGATACCACGCGCATGCTGCCCGCGTACGACGTGGGCGACCATCTGCATCCGAGTGCGGCGGGGTACGCCGCGATGGCGCGCGCCGTGGATCTCGCGCTCTTCCGTTCGCGAGCGCACAAGGAATGATCCTCGATCGACTGACCACCGCCCTCGCCGACCGCTACCGCGTCGACCGCGAACTCGGCGCCGGCGGCATGGCCACCGTGTATCTCGCGCACGACCTCAAGCACGAGCGCGACGTCGCGATCAAAGTATTGCACCCCGACCTCGGTGCAGTGCTCGGCGCCGACCGCTTCCTGACCGAAATCAAGACGACGGCGCGGCTGCAGCATCCCCATATTCTGCCGTTGCTCGACTCGGGTGCCGCAGACGGTCTGCTGTACTACGTCATGCCGTTCGTGACCGGTGAAACGCTTCGCACGAAACTCGAACGCGAAACGCAGCTCGCCATTCCAGAGGCCATTCGCATCGCCGTCGAGGTGGCCGACGCGCTCGAGCACGCCCACAGGCAGGGCGTCGTGCATCGTGACATCAAGCCGGAGAACATTCTCCTGCAGGACGGGCACGCGCTGGTGGCCGACTTCGGCATCGCGCTCGCCGTCCAGCAGGCCGGCGGACAGCGCATGACGCAGACGGGACTGTCGCTCGGCACGCCGCAGTATATGAGCCCCGAGCAGGCGTCCGGGGAACGCGTCGTCGACGCGCGCAGCGACATCTATGCGCTCGCGGCCGTGACCTTCGAGATGCTTACCGGCGCGCCGCCGTTCACGGGGGCCAGTGTGCAGGCAATCATGGCGCGCGTGATGACCAGCGAGCCCGAACCGTTGACCCGCGTTCGCAAGACCGTACCACAGGCAGTGGAAGCGGCGGTGTTGCAGGCGCTCGCGAAACTTCCTGCCGACCGGTTCGCCTCTGCTCGGGAGTTCGCGAGTGCGCTGCGGCAGGACACGTCGGCCGTCAACACGCAGCAACTCTCAGCTCCAACTCGCACGTCCCGCAAAAGCATGCTCGTCGCCGTGTCGCTCGCGATGCTCGCGACGGCCGCAGCGTCGTGGGCAGCGGCGCGAGTTACGGCAGGCTCCGGTAATGACAGCAGGCCGAGTCGGCAGCGCGTGGTCTTGTGGAATACGGCAGTACCCGTTGCCACCTCACCGGGCGCGCAATTCATCTCCACGCAGATGGCGCTTTCGCCCGATGGCGAGACAATTGTATTCGCCGACTCCACGTCGGCGGGATGGTCGCTCTTTCGCAAGCGTCGGGCCGAACAGGATGCCGTGCCGATCGTCGGGACCGAAGGTGGCCGCAGTCCGTTCTTCTCACCAGACGGACGCTGGATCGGCTACTTCTCCAGCGACGCCACGCTCAGCAAGATTGCCGTCGAAGGCGGAACGAGTATTCGGTTGGTAACCGGTGCCACGAACCGATTCTACTACGCCGGTGCGTGGCTCTCCGACAACACCATCGTCTTCACGGCGGGCGACAGCGGCGGCGTGCGCCGGATCTCCGCCAGTGGCGGCGTATCCAATGCGCTCAACGTGCCGCGCGAGTGGAACGGTCAGCTTCCGCACATCGAGGCGTTGCCCGGCGGAAAGGGGCTCCTGATCGTCGCCTGCGAATCGAACTGTTCTCTCAAGGTCGATGCGTTCTTCTACGATCTCGTCAAGGATTCACTGAGCCTCGCGATTCCCGACGTGGCCGGTGCGTGGTACCACGAGCAGAGCGGCCTGGTACTCACGACTCCGCGCGACGGTGGTTTGTTCGCCGGACCGTTCGATGCGAGGCGTGGTGTGCTCACGGGCGATCTCAAGCCGATTATCGATCGCGTTGCCCCGGGGCAGTTCGCAATGTCCACGACAGGCGATGTACTCTATTCGCTCACCAGATCTGGTGATGCCAAGCGCGAGCTGGTGTGGGTGGATCGCGGAGGGAAGGCAACACCCGTCGACTCGAGCTGGCGCGAATGGTTCGAGTATCCGGCCGTTGCGCCCAAGGATGGACGCATCGGTGTCAGCGTACGTGGCGCTGCGACGGTTCTCTGGCTGCGTGAATCTGACGGATCGCGCACCCCGGTCCGCGCCGTGGGGAACATCGCGTGGCGTCCCACCTGGACGCCGAACGGCGAGCGGATGATCTTCGTCGGATCGATGCCCAAGCCGGCCCCATTGGGGCGAACGAACGCCGTCTTCGAGAGTGACGCGGCCGCGCGTACGCTGCCCACGAAGCTGCGCGACTACGGGCCGAGCACCGGTGCCTTGTGGGAGGCGGAGATGTGCGACAACGGCTCGCTGGCATTCCGCACCGACGATCCTGTCGGTCTGTCGAACATCTATGCGAATGTAGCTGGAGATACCACCACGTTGACGGTCGCGAGCAGCCCGGCGCAGGACATTCAGCTCGCACTGAGTCCCGACTGCCGTACCATCGCGTTCATGTCGAATGCATCCGGTCTTCCCAACGTGTACATCGTGGACTTCCCCTATGCCCGCACACGCCGCTTGGTGTCGCGCGACGGCGGCGAAGAACCGCGATGGTCGAAGGACGGGCGCACGCTCTACTACGTCGGGAACGGAACGCTCATGCAGGTTCCCATGGTCACCGATCCGCTGCGCACGATGGGTGAACCAACCGCCCTGTTTCGTCTCGACGGCTACGCGCGCGCGCGCAATCGGCCGCAGTACGACGTCTCCCCTGATGGGCGATTCCTCATGATCAAGGAGCCGCCAGCGCCCGCCGTGCCGCCCGTGGTCTACGTGCAGAACTGGATCCCCGAGCTGCTGGCCAAGGTGAAACAGTGAGCGTGCTCGCCCGCCTCACCACCGCCCTCGCCGACCGCGATCGCGTAGACCGCGAACTCGGCGCCGGCGGCATCGCCGACGCGCATCTCGCGCCGGTCGGGAGACCGTGCGGCTGACGGTCCCGGCGTCAGCCTATCAGGGTTCGTCCAGCGCTTCCAGCGCCGCCGCATCCGCGAGATCCTGAGGACGCGCGGTTGCGCGCTTGTTGCGAATGAGATCCGTCTTGGAGAGCATCGAGACTGGGATCTCATCCAGCGTGCCGGTCACGCGGCGAGCCCACGCCCCGTCAAAATCGATCCCCCAGAGCCGCGTCAGCAGGTCCACGCGATTCGGGGCGCGCCCAAGTTGAATCACGCGGTCATCGGCGACAAAGTCCTCTGCCGCAATCCCGACGTTGCCAAACCCGAGCGTCTGCAACGCGGCCATCACGCGCGCCGCATTCTCCGGGCTCGGCCGCACGTACAAATCCAGATCTTCAGTGAAGCGCGGATAGCCGTGAAAGGCGACGGCGTGACCGCCCGCGACCAGGAATTCAACCTGGTTGGCGATCAACAATGCGAGCAACTCGCGTAAGTCCGCGTCCAGCATCACCCAATCGCTCCCGGTAGGCTTGCTGCATCCGCAGTAGGCGGTCCAATCGCGCTTGCGGCGACTGCTCCCGGAGCGCCGCCCGGTCCGCTTGCGCAGCCGACTCGTGGCTGGGATGCACTACGACGACTCGGTCCATAATGGGAATATAGCAACGTGCTGGCCTCCGCCGAGGCGATTCGGCGCCATCCTCGTTTGGAGTCGCTCCTCCCTGGGGGCTCATCACCGGGCGCTTTTCGCAGGCATTTGCCGCTGCGGCGCCGCCCGTGGCAATCCCGTGGCAATCCCGTGGCACACGCGTATCACGCAGCGCTCGCGATTGAATCCGGCGCGGAATGGGTCACCACAGATTGTGGCATGGCGCGCTTTCCGGGTTTGCGCTGGCGGCCCCCCTCGAAGAGCAGCAGGGTAACCAGTTAAACCGCTACTTGGTAAAGGTTTACGGCATATTTTCAAATCGAACATCGCAGGTATGATTTGCAATGCTCCGGTCCCCCCTCGAGATCGTCCGCCAACGGCTCGACCTCATGCGCACGTTCCTCGAGCGCTACGTGCCCCTGTTTGCACCTGGCCTGTCGGCCCCCACCATTGGGCGGCTCTGGCGGATGCGGGCCCACACGTATGGCACGCCGCTCAACACGGCGCGGCTCGCCGGCAGCCTTGAACGCAGCGCCTCAACAGTCAACCGTTACGTCGACATTCTCGAGCGCCCGTCGCCTCAACGGGGCTCCGTACCGCGATCGCGACGCGGAAGCCCAAGGCCATGTACGTGGTGCACGGCGGCGATGACAGCTGGCCCATGCCCGGTGGCATCACGGCGATATCGGTGCCCTCCCTCATGGAGCGACTGGCAGAAACTGACGCTCTCCATCGTTCTGTCAACGGCGCATCTCGCGCAGGTGAACAGCATCCAGCAACGCCTCACCGCCGCCCTTGGCCGTAGCTATCGCGTCGAGCGCGAACTCGGCGCCGGCGGCATGGCCACGGTGTATCTCGCGCACGATCTCAAGCACGAGCGCGAAGTCGCCATCAAGGTGCTGCACCCCGACCTCGGGGCTGCGCTAGGCCGTGAGCGCTTCCTCGCCAAGATCAAGACGACGGCGAAGCTGCAGCACCCGCACATCCTCCCGCTGTTGGACAGCGGTGCGGCGGACGGGTTGTTGTACTACGTGATGCCGTACGTGCGTGGGGAGACGCTGCGCGCGCTTGGAGCGCGAGCGTCAGTTGCCAGTGCCCGACGCGCTGCGCATCGCGCGCGAAGTACAGGCCGTTGTACTCGGTACCGATGGAGCCCCGGGTACGCGGCGCACGGTGGTGCCAGCGCCAATGCTCGACGCCCTTCGCGCGCGCGACGACATCGCGCTCGACGTGTCGCCCGATGGGCGCCATGTCGTCATCGGGTACGGTGTGGGGCGCGATGAACCGCTGCTCGTGCTGACCAATTGGCGGGCTCGTCTGACGCGAGGCAACTGAGCATCGCTTGCACTCGCGTGCCTTCTCCAGGCCGTCCATACTCACAGCAAGGACGTGTTCGACGCGTGTTGGTCGCCCTCCGCCTCCCGCACGACGGGTCGCGTACGAAGGAGCGGTACGTGACATGATTGAGGAGCCGGGCGCATACAGGCAAAGCCCTGCGATTCGATTCATGGTCGCCGAGGATCGAAGGGGCCGTTCCCCTCGCCCTAGTCCCCGCATAAATTCCCGCCTTCGCTCGGCGCGGCCCTTCAGCCGCGCCGTCTGCTTTTCCCACCGGGGACCGGTCAACGTGCTCCCCAGCCTGGGTCGCATAACCATGCACGCACCGTCCGGGGCCGAGCGCCCGCACCGAGACTTCCTCAACATCGCCGACTTCTCGCCCGCTGAAACGTTCGCCCTGCTCGACCTCGCCGAGCGTATGCGAACGGGTCGGTACACGGACAGGCCGCTCACGGGGAAAGCGCTCGCCATGCTGTTCATGAAGTCGTCCACGCGGACGCGCATGTCCTTCGAGATCGGCGCCATTCAGCTGGGCGGCACCGCGCATTTCCTGTCGCCCCGTGACGTGCAGATCGGCCGCGGCGAGCCCATCGGCGATACTGCCCGCGTGCTCTCGCGCTACGTGCAGGGGATCATGATCCGCACCTTCGCGCACGACGATGTGGTCGAGCTCGCCGAGCATGCGAGCATCCCCATCATCAACGGCCTCACCGATCTCTCGCATCCGTGCCAGGTGCTCGCCGACGTGCTTACCGTGCAGCAGCACCTGGGCGACATTCGCGGCAAGACGGTGGCCTGGATTGGCGACGGCAACAATATGGCCAACTCCTGGATCGAAGCCGCCACGCACCTGGGCTTCGGCCTCCGCGTCGCCTGCCCCGAAGGCTACGATCCCGACGAATCGTTCATGGCGCTGGCCGCCGAGCGTGGCGCCAACGTGCAGCTGCTGCGCGACCCCAACGAGGCCGTCAACGGTGCCGACGTGGTCACCACCGACGTCTGGGCCTCCATGGGGCAGGAAGAGGAACAGACCAAGCGGGCGCTCGCGTTTGCCCTCTACCAAGTCGATAGCGCGCTCATGGCCAAGGCGAACAAGCACGCCATCTTCCTGCACTGTCTCCCCGCACATCGCGGCGAAGAAGTCACCGCCGAGGTCATCGACGGCCCGCAAAGTGTAGTGTGGGACGAAGCTGAAAGCCGGCTGCATATCCAGAAGGCCATCATGGCCGCCCTCATGGGCAACGTGTCGCTGTAAGCCCGCGCCACATCTTCCGCTCGTTACCACTTCCCGTTCTGCACACACCCATGCCCATCGCTGCCGGCCAACTGGCCCCCGATTTCACGCTCCCCACCGACACCGGCGACACGCTCACGCTCTCGTCGCTGCGCGGCCAGTGGGTCGTGCTCTACGGCTACCCCAAGGACGACACTTCCGGCTGCACCACCCAGGCCTGCGAATTCCGCGATCTCTTCCCGCGCTTCGACCAGAAAAAAGCCGTCATCCTCGGCATCAGCCCCGACTCCGTCAAGTCGCACGTCAAGTTCAAGACAAAGTACGAGCTGCCCTTCACGCTCGTCGCCGACGAAGAAAAGGTCGCGCTGCAGGCCTACGATATTTGGAAGGAGAAGTCCATGTACGGCAAGAAGTACATGGGCGTCGAGCGCACCACCTTCGTCATCGACCCCAAGGGGCAGATCGTCAAGGTGTTCGAGAAGGTCAAGCCGGCGGGACATGCAGAAGAGGTCATGGCGGTCATCCGCTGATCGAGCCCTGAACGTGACCTGACCGTCTGCCGCAATGGCTGGCACATGTCTGCCACTTCCGGCATTTTAGAGGGGCGCACTCACATCGGGTGCGCCCGCTTCTTTTCCGCCCATGACTGCTGACAACTCCGGCGCGCTCAAGCGTACGCCGCTTCACGACGTTCACGTCGCCCTCGGCGCGAAGATCGTCCCCTTCGCCGGCTACGAAATGCCGGTGCAGTACCCCACCGGCATCACCGTCGAACACAAAGCCGTCCGCGAGAGCTGCGGCATGTTCGACGTGTCGCACATGGGCGAAGTCATCGTGCGCGGACCCGACGCCATTCGCTTCGTGTCGAGTGTCACCAGCAACGATGTCGCCGCGCTTGGGATCGGGCAGGTGCAGTACAGCACGCTGCTGCGCGACGATGCGACCATCGTCGACGACCTGCTCGTGTATCGCTTTGCCGATCACCTCATGCTCGTCATCAACGCCAGCAACCGCGACAAGGATCTCGCGCACCTGCAGGCGCACATTGGCGCGTTCGATTGCACCATGACCGACATCTCCGACGAGACGGCGCTGCTGGCCATTCAAGGCCCCAATGCGCCCGCCATCGTCGCGTCGCTCGCCGATGTGCCGCTCGACGGCATCAAGTACTACTGGTTCACCGAAGGAAATGTCGCCGGCGTGCCGTGCATCATCTCGCGCACCGGCTACACCGGTGAGGTCGGCTTCGAGTTGTACTTCGATCACACGAAGGCGGAGCACGTGTGGAACGCGGTCATGAACGTGGGCGGCGTAACGCCCGCCGGCCTGGGGTGCCGCGACTCACTGCGTCTGGAAGCCGGCATGTGTCTCTACGGCAACGAGCTCGACGATCGCACGACACCGCTCGAAGCCGGACTCGGCTGGCTCGTCAAGCTGAGCAAGGCCGAGCCGTTCCTGGGCAAGGATGTGCTGGTGCGTCAGCATCAGGACGGGACCGACCGCAAGCTCGTGGGCTTCACCTTCGAAGAGCGCGCGTTCCCGCGCCACGGGTACGGTGTGGTGTACGGTGGCGTGCACATCGGTGAGGTGTGCAGCGGCACGATGAGCCCCACGCTCGGTATTCCCGTCGGTACGTGTTATCTGCCCACGGCTGCGGCAGTCGAGGGCGCCACGTTCGAAGTGGATATTCGTGGCAAGAAGATTCCCGCGCGCGTCGTGAAGCTCCCGTTCTACAAGCGCGCAGGGAAGGCGTGAGCATGCGCGCACGCCCCACCGCGGCGCGGCGTGGTGGCATGGACGACGCCGCCGCCGGCGTCGTGGCCATTCTCATGACCGATGTCGAGCCGGCGGTCCGGCTCAATGCGGCCTTGGAAGCGCAGGGCGTGCAGACGGTCACGATTTCACCCATGGACGACGTGCGCGGCGATCTGCGGCGCGCGCGTCCGCTGGTGCTCGTGCTCACGGGGGCGTTGCTCGATTCGGCCAACGTCGCCCTCGTGCGGCAGCTGTTGTGGGATAATGTCGCGGTGATCGGCTTCACCGATGTGAACGATCCGCTCATGCTCGAGCGGCTGCGCGAGATCGGATACGCCGAGACGTGGTCCAAGCCGGTTGTCATTGATGATGTCGTCGATAGCATCCGTCGTCGGCTCGAGCGCTACATGCTGGCGGCGGACACCGGCTTGGTTGGCGAGTCCGCGGCCATTCGCGAAGTGTTGGTCAAGATCGAGCAGATCGCGCCGGTCACCAGCACCGTGCTCATCGAAGGCGAGAGCGGCACTGGTAAAGAGCTCGTTGCGCGTGCGGTGCATCGCCTGAGTCCGCGGCGCGGCAAGCCGTTCATTGCGGTGAATGTCGGCGCGCTCCCCGAGACGTTGCTCGAAAGCGAACTCTTCGGTCACGAGAAGGGGTCATTCACCGGCGCGGCTGAACGACGGCTTGGGCGCTTCGAGCTGGCCGATACCGGCACGCTGTTCCTCGATGAGATCGGCGAAATTCCGCCGGCTACGCAGGTGAAGTTGCTGCGCGTGCTCGAGGAGCGTGAAGTCACGCGTGTCGGCGGCGTGCAAACCATTCCGGTGGATGTACGCGTCGTGGCCGCCACGAATCGGCCGCTTCGCGAACACGTGGACGAGGGGGCGTTCCGTGCCGATCTCTTCTATCGGCTCAACGTGCTCAGCGTGTATCTGCCACCGCTGCGTGAACGTCGCGAAGATATTCCGCTCCTCGTGCGCAAGTTCGTCACCGAGTTCAGCGCGATGCATGACCGCGAGTTCTTCGGCATTTCCGGTGACGCACTCGGCTTACTCGTGGAGTATCCGTGGCCGGGCAACGTGCGCGAGTTGCGCAATCTTGTCGAGAGCATGGTCGTGCTCGCTCATGGTCGCGAGATCGTCGCCGATGACATTCCGCGCGCCATTCGCGACAGTGGTGGTCGTCGCTTGCTCCCGGTGCATGTGGGACCGTTGGTGCAGGGCAGTGAACGCGCACAGGGACGCGAACTTGAATTCATCGTGCGATCGCTCGTCGAACTCAAGTTGCAAGTCGAAGAGCTGCGCCGTCGCATGGATGTGGAGACGCGACCAGCGCCGCAGCCCTCGTGGGTTGGAGATGTACGCCCGGTGCCCGCGCCGGTGGCCGGACTCACGGAGATTCTGCCTTCGAACGGCTACAGCATGGTGCGTGGCATCGAACCGCGTGACGAAGCGCCGCCGGCGACGGTCATCACGCTTGGGCCCGGGATGACGATGGCCGAAATCGAGCGGGTCGCCATTCGCGCGGCGCTTCGGGATACTGCCGGAAACCGCCGGAAAGCGGCCGAAATGCTGGGCATTGGTGAGCGAACACTGTACCGGAAACTCCGGGAGTATGAAGGGGAGGATTTCGCGGGCCCCGAGGATGGCGGGGATGATGGACGAGACGAAGCTTGAGGCCTGGAGCCTTACCTTCATGCGGGACAAGACGTTGGGCGATTTTGAGCCTTGCCGCAAAGCGGCTTTGGTCACATATTCGCTCCGATAAGACAAGCGGACCCTTCCACGCCGTTGGCCCATGCTTCGGAGCCTGATCTGTCCATTCCCGCCAACATTGGTATGACCATCCCGTCACCTGCCTCAGGCAGTATCGCCGGTAGTGTCCTACCCATCCGCCGCGCCGAGGAACTGATCGCCACGCTTCCCGGCGTGATTTCCGTGCGTATTGTCCCTAGTGAGATGGGCGGGGTCGACGAAATCCATGTGTTGACGACCGACCAGGTCCTGCCCAAGAACACGGTGCGGAACATCGAGAGTGCCCTCGTGGCGCACCTCGGGCTGCGGGTCAACCACCGCAAGATCTCCATTGCCACCACGCTCGACGTGCCGCGGGTCATGGACACGCCTGCCGAGGCCACGGTCGTGTCTGGTTTGAGCGCCGTTTCGGGTGGGGTGGCCACGCCCACGTCAGGGCCACCGGCACCGGCCTTTACGGGGTCGTTTGCCGGTGGCTACACGGCGCCGGTCCCCCCGGGGGTTCCGCCGGTGGCGCGACCTGTCACGATGGAGGAGGTCAGTGCCCCCGCGCGCACTCGGTCGTCTATCTCTTCGGCGACCCTGCCTGACGTGGCGGCTGGGCGTCGGTTGCTGATTTTCGAGGATGTCGAGGTGCGTCGGTCCCGGTCGCGCGGTGTGTTGTGCCGGGTGACGTTGTCGCGAGACGGGCAGGAGGTCTTTGGGGAAGCGGAAGGGCAGGAGACGGAGCGATCGCGCGTCGAGCTGGCCGCGCGGGCCACGTTGCAGGCAATCAGCTCGGCGATGAAGAGCACGCCGGGTGGAGAGCGCAGCCTTGCGTTAGAGGGGGCCAAGCTGGTGGACGCCTTCGACCGCGAGTTCGTGTTCGTAAGCGTCTCGGCGCGCGTGGGTCGCGAGCCAGTCTGTTTGACCGGGAGCTGTGAAGTCCGGGAGAGCGCGGAAACGAGCGCCGTGTTGTCGGTGCTCGACGCGACCAACCGGTGGGTGCACCTGGAGCGATAACTAGGACACGGGACCCCGTGTTCGCCCTTTACCCCTTTCGTCATCGACACGACGATACCCCCAACGTCCCCGTCAGCCGTCTAGAGCGGAGCTGAGCGGGCAGGCCAGTAGTACGAGCGGAGCCAACCTAGTCCAAGCACGTGGCGTCCCGAGCGGGACACGCGTGACTGACCGTATGGGAGGTGACGTTTCATGGAATTCTTGGCCCAGCTCGTGAATGCGCTTTGGTCGGTAGTTCTGGCCGATATGAAGCTTTGGGGTTGACCTAAAGTAAGACGTCTGGCGGGGTCAAATTCCTATGACCATGAAAACAAGCGTCGTCGCGTATGTGCATGCGATCGTGCTCGCTTCGGCGGGCGCGCTTGTTGGCTTGTACCTATTGGGACCGTCGGTAAACCCTGAATTGCTTGGCGGCGCAGCTTGGCTTGTCGGCGTCGCCTTTGTAGGAACGGTTATTCGTTACCGTGTCCAGGGAAGCACATTCGGCACTGTTTCATTTGTGCCCTATTTATCAGCGTTTGTCCTCTACCCTTCTTGGTCGACTGTTGCTTTGGTGGGTGCAGGCTCGCTTCTCTCGGAGTTAATGAAGCCCAAGCCGGCGTTGAAACGCATTTTTAACGTTGGTCAAACTGTGCTTGCCGGTGCGTCATCGATTGTGGTTTATCTTTGTCTAGGCGGGAAAGCACTTCAAGTTGATCCAGCCTTCCATGGTCTGCCGCACATCAGTGCGGTCGTGGTTTTTCTGCTGATCAACACGCTTGCCGTCGCTGTCGCAATCGGCATCGCTGAGAGCAAAAGCATCTTGCGCCTTTGGTACGAAGGCAATGTGGCAGGCATTGCTTATGATATCTTTTCCATCGCCGCAGTATATGGGTTCGCTCGTGCGTACGTGGATTGGGACGTTTGGGGCGTCGGTGTGCTTTGCGCCCTTGTATGGGGCATGCGAAACATGTACCAGTCTAAGCACCAGCTTGAGACGACAAATAAAGAGCTTCTAGGGCTATTCGTTCAAACGGTCGAGTTTCGCGACCCGTACACTTCAGGTCACTCGCAGCGCGTTCGTCGCTTCTCGAGGATTATTGCTGAAGTCGTCGGACTATCGGCGAAGGAAATCGAAATGGTTTCGAAAGCCGCCTTGTTACACGATGTCGGAAAAATCCATGAGATATTTGCTCCAATTCTCATGAAGCCAGGTCGGCTCACTTCGGAAGAACGAGCCATCATGGAACTGCATCCCATCAAGAGCGCGGAGCTGGTAGCAAAGATCTCTGAACTACAGGACATTGTACCTGCCGTTCGACATCACCATGAGAATTGGGACGGGAGCGGATATCCTGATCAGCTTAAGGGAAAGGATATCCCGCTCGGCTCCCGAATCATCATGTTCGCGGACACCATTGACGCAATGACAACAGATCGGCCGTACCGAAAGGCACTCGGTGAAGTGGAAGTGCGTGCTGAGTTGGTCAAATTCCGAGGAATTCAGTTTGACCCTCAAATTTGCGACGCTCTTCTGTCATCTACTGAGTTCAATCGTCTGTTCAACTCAGCTGACAACGGCAGGGTTCATTCCCTCACTCAGATACTTGAGTTAGTACGTAAGCGAGTTAAGACCCCTGCCGTCGCTTAGGGTTACTCGAGTTTCTTGACTTCGTTGGCTAGAGCGCGTGACAGAGGTGCTTTCTCGCGACGTTCGCTACTAACGTAGGTAGAAATGAAGACTTTTGCTTGCTGACTCTTGCCGGCCCGTACCATCGATTCGGCGATTGTAGCGGTGAGGTAATCAGAAGTCCCGAATCTGGATGTACGCCGGTGTCTGTCCAAGGCAGCTTCGATGATCGGTTCGCTAGGTGCCCACCTGGCAGAAATCAGCTCAACACCGAGTTCCAGAGCTACCACGTAGGCCGAGGCCTTCGGAGGCGCGAGCTTTGGCTGATTTGCCTTTACTAGAGAAAGGAACTTCAAGGCCGTCGATTTATTGCGATCTTCTATAGCGCAGCGACAGAAGTGCGCGTGCACAAAACTTGATGAAATGGGATCCTCATCATCCTCGAGGATTTCACCAAGTTTTCGATTCCACTCGCTTACCTCATCCCTGTTTCCACGCTCAAGTTCTATTTGCGCAAGTTGCCAAGCTGAATACAGGCCTAGTCTCGGCGTCTGGAGTTCGCGCGACATCTCAAAATGCTTCTTGAACGCGGTCATCGAATTTTCGAAGTCGCCGCAAAGTCGAAGCGCGAAGGCGGCTCGGCCAACGTCGAGAGCAACTTCGGTCGATGCAGCGCGACGGTTACTTCGCTTCAGCACGTTTACAGCGATTTTCTCAGCGATCGACAGATCGCCGAACACTGCATGATAGAGCAGTCCCAGCTTTTGCGACTTCTCCTCGAGTCCTTCGCCTGAGAGTTCCGTCTTGAGTGTAGAGTAACAGATGGCTGCAATTGTGCTATCACACGTGTTCGCCGCGATTGTGAGCCCAACTTCGGCTGCCCTTACGCGTGTGCTAAGAGGTAGGTGCGCCTGCCCAGCGATAAATCTGGCGCATCGAGCAAGCTCGTCGCGATCAATGAGTGGATCCGCCCGATACCCTGCATCAATCATAGCGATCAACTCCTCAACTTCGGGCACGCTAACTCCTCGTATGTCTTGGGGGATGTTTAGCGCTCCAAGATGATTCGTCAGCGAGCGACGGTATTTCCCCGATTGGTTATGAAGTCGAGACTGGAGAATCTCAAACTGTCTCTCCTCTAAAATCTCAGGCATCGTTACCGACAGAGTCTCGATTGCCCGCAAGACGTTGCTTGGCCGACCGCCTTCAATTAGCGCTTCTTCGTGCTTCCGGATAAACCTGCTCAGAACATCCGGACGGTCGCTGAATTCGGTATTGACAAGGGCTTCATTCAGCACGATTAGATCCCCCGTCCTCCCATACTCCGCCTCAAGCGTGTCGCCAATTGCCGCGCGCAGGGCCGCGTCCAATAACGGGGACATCCGGCGCATTCCCACCTGACGCACCAGGTCGTGGGTGATGATCAGTGAGGACTGGCTCGTGCTCAAACATCCCGAGAGCTCGAGCTGCTCGATCGCGTGAATCAACTCGTGAACCGGCAACTCCAACACCAACTTGACGCGCTCGAGCGACGCGAACCGATTCAGCAAGCCAATCGCCTGCAACGCCCGCTGCGCGTGACCGTTCAAGCGGTCGATCCGGTGATCGATGAGCGCCATCAACATCGGTGGCACCCCGACCGCCTGACCGGTCACCACCCAATGCTCCAGAAGCGCCCGCAACATCAACGGGTTGCCTTCGCACCCGCCGATGATCCACGTGTCGACGGCAGGCGGTACCTCGACACCGTGTTCGTCGGCCACCTGGCGTATCAGCTCCAGCAACGCCCCCTCGGCCATCGGGGCCAATCGCCGAAAGGTGAGCGGCACCGGAATCCGCGCCGGACGCTCCTCCTTCACCGTGCTGAAACGACCCGTCAGCACGATGTACACGCGCATCTCGTTCACCCGCTGGATCACATCCGAAAGTACTTCCCACGAATCGTTGTCGAGCCAATGCACATCCTCGGCCAACAGAAAAATCGGGCGCTCTTCAGAAACCGCAGCGAACAGGTCCACGACCGCATGCCGGATGGATTGCGCGCGCATCGTGCGCATGGCGTGTTCGATGCGTTCCGCCGGCGACAGCTCCGCCGCCAGCACGTCTGCTTCCGGCGCCTCCGGTTCCGCGTCCGCCTTGCCCTCATGGCCGATCAGCTTGCGCAGCACGACGAGGCTCTCTGGCGCACACCCAATCGCCCCGGGCGCACTCAGCAACTGGGGAATCGCTTCGATGAGCGCTCCCAGCGGCCGGATCGAGATGCTCTCGCGGCTCTCGACGACCACATCGTGGTATCCCTCCAGCTGCGCCACCTTCAGCACTTCGCTCATCAAGCGCGACTTCCCAATACCCGGCGGTCCGTGCACGAGCACCGCGCTGCCGTCATGCCAGCGTGCGCGGCGCAACGACATCGTCAGCTCACTTCGCTCCGTGTCTCGCCCCACGAAATGCTTGTCCGTCACCAGGGCAACCGAACGCCGACGCGCCGGCTGCTCCACAAAACGCTTGCGGAGCACACTCGCCGGAAGACGGATCTCTCCGGTGCTGGTCCCCACCTCCGCGAGATAGCGATCGAGAATGCCGACCGCTTCCACTTTCGATCCGGTCATCGCGACGCACTCGGCCAATCCCAGCGTACCGTCTTCGTTGAGCGGATCGATCTCCAGCAACCAGCGCGCCACGACGTGCATGCCACTCCAATCCGCACGTTCGCGTCGCGCACGCAACACATCCGCGAGCACACGGCGGATATCCCCGTGCAGCGCCTCGCGGGTCTGATCGAGCCACTCGCGCAACTCCGGCGTCGGGGCGGTCACGCCAGGAAGGAACAACCCGTACGGTTCGGCGCCTCGCGTGACGTCGCGTTCGAACAGCTCCACTGTGGGCGTGAGCGCAAACGTTCGCTGCAGCTGCGCCTCATCCAGACACACCATGTCACCGCGGATCGCCGTGCGCACGCCCATACCGCGCAGCTTGTACAGCGCCTGCCGGAGATTGCCTCGTTGACGCACCTCCTCCTGATCTGGCCACAGTTCGCGCAAGAGTTGATCACGACGCACCATCATCTGCGGCGAATACGCCAGACGCAGCACGAGCATGCTGAGCAGCGCGCTCTGCATTGTCAGCTGCTGCGTACCAATCAGGATGCACGTGTCGCCAAGCGTTCTGAGCGTGATCGGGACGATGCCGGTATCGGCGAACTCCACCTCGCCCGTGCGCTCGGTCGCCATCTCCATCGTGACATGGTGCAGTGGCTGACCATCGACCCGTGGCGTGTACATGTTGGCCAATCCGGCGGCGGACGAGAGTGGTGTCGGCATGAGCAGGCTAAGCGCGAGAGCGGAAAACAGCGCGGACGGCACAAAACATCTCGTCCCGCTGTCATCTCGCTGTCATCTGGGCAGCCCCCAATGTTATCGTCAACGTGCGCTCCCCCGCATCCCAAATTCTGGTACGGCGGCAGCGTGACAGATGCACAACGGGCGGCGTTCCCGAAGGAACACCGCCCGTGAAACACCCCGGCAAATGACGCCGGCGGTTCACGGCATATCGATCAACGACTCCGTCGGAATCCCATCCGCTTCCGCCTGAAAATTCACCACGAGGCGGTGACGCAACACCGACTTCGCCACGCTCTTCACGTCCGCGATATCCGGCATCGCCCGCCCGTCCATCGCCGCACGCGCCTTCGCGCCGAGCACGAGGTACTGCGATGCACGCGGACCGGCGCCCCAGCTCACGTACTTCTTGACCTTCGCTGTCGCTTCCGGTGCGTCGGGCCGAGTGCTGCGCACCAGCGCCACTGCGTAGCTCACCAGACTCGGCGGCGCCGGTAACCGGCGCACCAACCGCTGCAGCTGCAACAGCTCCTCACCACCCAGCACCGGCGTGATCTTCCCCTGCGTATCACCCGTGGTGGAGCGCACGATCTGCTCCTCCTCCTCACGCGTGGGATAGCCGATGTTCAACTCGAACATGAAGCGGTCCAACTGCGCTTCGGGGAGCGGATACGTGCCTTCCTGTTCCACCGGGTTCTGCGTGGCGAGCACGAAAAATGGACGTGGCAAATCGTAGGTGCGACCCGCTACCGTCACGGTACGTTCCTGCATCGCCTGCAGCAGTGCGGCCTGCGTCTTCGGTGGGGCTCGGTTGATTTCGTCGGCAAGGACCATGTTGCCGAACACCGGACCGGGCGCAAAGCGGAACGCGCGCTTTCCCGTGCCAGGCTCTTCTTCCATGAGCTCAGTGCCGGTGATGTCACTCGGCATGAGATCGGGCGTGAATTGCACGCGCGAGAAGGTCAGGTCGAGTGCTTGTGCGACGGTTTGCACGAGCAGCGTTTTGGCGAGGCCCGGGACGCCGACCAGCACGGCATGACCGCCGGCCAACAGTGCCGTGACGAGATCGTCGACCACATGGTGCTGCCCTACGATGCGTTGCGCGATCTGCTGCGTGAGCTGCGTGCGTGCCTGAGCAAGTCGCTCGAGCAGCGCAATGTCGTTCGCGTCGGGAGACGAAGTCTCTGAAGCCGAAGTCACAGGCGTGGGTTGGAAGGTCGTGGCAGCACGGGAGCCTGCAAACAATAACGGACGCCGTCGGGCGTCCGTTGTGCGTGTGACCTAGAAAGTAGCGCGCGAATCCGTGTCGCGCGATTGCTGCGTGCGTCGCGTGCGCTTATCGCAATGCGAAATCGACGCGCTGGCGTACGGGGTAGTTGTCGCTGTTGAGCTGCGCGACGAGGGTGTAGCGTCCCGGAGCAGGCGGCTCCCACCGTTCGTCGTATACCGTGGAGTCGTGCGCATCGAGCAGGCGGTTGCGCAAGCCCTGCGTGAACATCCGTCCCTCGCTCCAGCGCCACACTTCGTGTCCCGCGCTGTCGAGCACCGCGAAATCGTGCGTGCGACCGTTGGGGAAGAGCAGTTCGACCCGCTTTCCCGATTCGTTGGCCACTTCGATGGCGAACCGGACCGTTCCCTTGGCGGTATCGACCATCACGTGCGACGTGACTCCCGCGTCCTTTCCTGCTTTTGGACGAGCGCTCGCGACAGGGCTCGGCGTTCGCGGACCACACGCGAAAACGAGCCCGGCAGCTGCCAGCAGTGGAACAGTGATGCGCGAAAGCATCAGGGTATGGGGCGAAATGTCGGGGGAGCGATGCCACAACGTGAATCCGTAGGCCCTGCATACGGTTGGACGATCGGGCATCACATTTCGATACTAAGCCACGTTATCGACGGGTATTCAGGCTGTCAATAGCAGATTTAGAGCGTCACGTCGACCTAAGTGACAGTGGGTGTTGGCGTTCGGCCGGTTCGGACCGATGTCGGTGTGTGTTCGGTTTCGGTCAAAAAGTACGCTTGCGAAAAATTTCACAAGCGTCTAGCTTCCGCCCCGAATGGATGAAACACCCAAAAGTCCCATGCGTGATTCCAAGCCACCGAAAGGGCTGCAGGACGGCGAGGTGTCACCGTGGGCGTTAGCCGGGCTCGGTATGCAGCTCTGCGTGTCCATCCTGCTGTTCGTGTGGGTCGGCGGGTGGCTCGACCGGCGGCTCGGTACGGCGCCGTTGTTCCTGTTGGGCGGCGTGCTGGTTGGCGGGGGCGGCACATTCTACTTGAGCTACCGGCGACTTACGTCACCGCGTAACTCGCACCATCACACCAACGACTCGACACCCAAATCATGACGGGAAACGCCATGCCGACGGGGCCGGTCGTTGCACCGATGGGAATGCTGCGGTCGCTGCTGGGCTTTACGGCGGCGCAGGGCACCATCGTGGTGGTCAGTGCCTTCATCATGCAGCGGTTCATCTGGACCGACGCGGCGTCGGTCCAGTCGGTCCAGGCCAGTGCGTGGCTGGCAGTTGTCGTACAGACGTTCACCTTCGCCATTGCGCGACTCGTTGCGCGGCAGCAGGTGATTGCGGGGTGGGGCTTGGGCGTGTTGCTGCGCTTTGCCTCAGTAGCGTTCTGGGCGTTCCTCGGGATCAAGGCGCTCGGGTTGGTTGAAGGGCCGGCGCTGTTGTCGCTGGTGCTGTTCTACTTCGTCTCGACACTCGTCGAGCCGCTCTTCCTGAACTGATTACTTCCCGGATGCAGTCGATGATCCGTTCGTTGTCCCGCCTCGCTTGTGTTGCCTTGCTCGTGCTCGCGCCGCTTTCGGTGCGTGCGCAGGAGCATGCGGCTACCACCGAGCACGCTGCCGCGCCGGCGGCCGATGCGCCGGTGGATTTCATTACGCCGCACATCACCGACGGTCGTCACCTCGAAATCCCGTGGCCCAATTCGCACCTGGCCAAGGAAATCGAGCTGCCGCAGTGGGCCCCCGTGCACATTGGCCCCGTGACGCTCGACCTGTCGCCCACCAAGCACGTCGTGTTCATGCTCATGGCGGCCACCGTCGTGGCGCTGCTGCTCATCACAGCCGGTAACGCGTCGCAGAAGCAGCATGCCACCGAAGGGCGCTCCCGCGGCTTCGCGGGAGCCATTGAGGCCATGGCGCTGTATCTCCGCAACGAAGTCGTGCTCCCCAACGTGGGGCACCATGGAGAAGGGTTTGTGCCGTTCGCACTCACCCTCTTCTTCTTCATTCTCGTTTGCAATCTGTTCGGCATGCTGCCGTGGGGCGCCACGGCCACGGGGAATGTGTCGGTCACGGCGACGCTCGCCATCGTCACGGCCATCGTGGTGGAAGTCGCGGGTATCCGCGCCAACGGCCTCGGCTACCTGAA
Source organism: Gemmatimonas sp. (assembly GCA_023910675.1). GTDB lineage: Bacteria > Gemmatimonadota > Gemmatimonadetes > Gemmatimonadales > Gemmatimonadaceae > Gemmatimonas. Next base: position 1,316 of record JAAVWC010000009.1, on the reverse strand, counting down.
CACGATTTTCTACTGGAACAAGGATCTGCCGATCGTCATGCGCGTCTTGATGTTCTTCGTCATGACGCCGGTCGAAATCGTCGGCAAGCTTTCCAAGCCGTTCGCGCTCACCATTCGTTTGTTTGCCAACATGACCGCCGGGCACATCGTGCTCCTGGCCATCATGGGGCTGATCTTCTCGTTCAAGAGCTGGGCGATCACGCCGGTGCCGGTGCTCATGGCCACCGCGATCAGCATGCTCGAACTGTTCGTCGCGTTCCTGCAGGCGTTCATCTTTACGCTCCTGGCCAGCGTGTTCATCGGACAGATCCGGGAAGCGCACCACTAGGAGCAGTCAAGAGTTAGGGTTTTGAGTTTTCAAACGATTACTGCGCTTCTCCCAATGCAGTGGTCATGTAGCCGGTCGAGCGACCGGTGATCTCCGCTGAACCTTCGGGTTCGTTGGCGGACAACGCGGACCAGAGTGTCCGTCGGGAGTGAAGGACCAACACGACTTTCTTTCTGGAGTTATACGATGGAAATCATGGGTCTCCTGCAGGCTGCTGCCCCGGTTGTTCAGGATCCGAAGGGCATGGCGATGATCGGCGCTGGCATTGCCGCCGGTGGCGCGGTGATCGGCGCTGGCATGGGTATCGGCCGCATCGGTGGTTCGGCGGTTGAAGGCATGGCGCGTCAGCCCGAAGTGGCCGGCCGCATCCAGACGGCTGCGCTCATCCTGGCCGCCCTCATCGAAGGCGCCGCGCTGTTCGGCGTCGTGATCGGCTATTCGATCCAGGGCAAGATCACGTTCTGATCTGATCGCGTGCGGGGCGTCCGAACGGGCGCCCCGCCGCACTCTCTTTCTTCGTGGACTCTTCCATGTTCGCTTTTTCTGCCCGCCGTGCTGGCGTGCTTGCTGCCTCGCTGATGCTTTCAGCGACCCCCGCGTTTGCCAACGAAGCGGCCGAAGGCCCGGTCGATCTCCTCGCGCCGGCCACCGGCGTGATGGCGTGGACGCTGGTCATCTTCGTGCTGTTGCTCGTCGTGCTCTCCAAGTTCGCCTTCAAGCCGCTCTTCGCTGCCGTCGAGGCGCGTGAAAAGGCGCTCGAAGACGCGATTGAGGGCGCCAAGCGCGATCGCGCCGAATCCGAGCAGTTGCTCGCGCAGCAGCGCGCACAGCTCGAGAACGCGCGCAACGAAGCGCAGCAGATCATCGCCGAAAGCCGCGCGACGGCCGAAAAGATGCGTGCCGATCTCGTCGCGCAGACCAAGCAGCAGCAGGAAGAGATGATCGAGCAGGCTCGCCGCACCATCGAAGGCGAGAAGTCGGCCGCCAT